>NZ_JAEMHK010000005.1 GCF_016458235.1 Geomonas propionica
GGAAAGAACCGCGTCTGGCGCCTGATGCGTGAAAATGATCTGCGAGTGAAGACTAAGCGGCGATTCAAAGTCACCACTAACTCGGATCACAAACGGCCTGTCGCGCCAAACCTTTTACAGCGCCAGTTCCATGCCGAAGCCCCTAATCGGGTATGGACCGGAGATATCACCTATATTGAGACAGCTCAAGGCTGGTTGTACCTGGCAGTGGTGCTAGACCTGTTCTCCCGCCGGATCGTTGGCTGGAGCATGAGCGATCGAATGACAGATGACCTAGTCATAACGGCTTTTGCCAATGCAACGATGAAGCGGCGTCCAGCAGGCGGCTTCGTTTTTCACAGTGATCGCGGTTCGCAGTACTGCAGTAAGCGGTTCGGTGCCATGGTAAGCAACTCTGGCGGAGTGCAAAGCATGAGTGGCACCGGATGCTGCTACGATAACGCTGTGACGGAAACGTTCTTCTCAACCCTGAAAAGAGAAATGATCTACCACTGTTCCTTTAAGACCCGGCAGGAAGCGCAGAGCCGGATTTTTTGCTACATCGAAGGTTTTTATAATCGCAAGAGGCTTCACTCTGCCATCGGCTACTGCTCCCCCGAAGAGTTCGAACAGCAGGAGTTTAAGATGGCAGCATAAGGGTTTTTAACGTGTCCTCTATTGCGAAGACAGGTCAGTCATTTGGTTTTATCCCCTTCATCCCTTTTATCCCTGTTCGCTTATGTCTTTGGGGGGGCAGTCTTTGCCGTTATCGATTACCCTTGACAACTGTCATAGGAAAAATTATATTTTCAATCGTTAAAGGGGAGTAGTTATCGGCTGGAGAAATGGCCGACCCGAGCTTCGTCAATACGGTCGTAAGACCCGGAGCCGGGACAGTTAACCTGTCAACAAGACCTTTATCCTGGTAATTTTATGCCGAGGGTAAGGGTCTTTTTATTTATCCTCGGCCGAACCAACTCCTTCGGGATACAACATTCGTAGAGGTAAATGCCATGCAAAGACTGAAAACAACTTTTCTGCTAGCTCTTCTCACCGTGCTCATGGTGACCATGGGACAGGCCCTCGGTGGCCGGTCCGGCATGATGATGGCCTTCGTTCTGGCCCTGGGGATGAACTTCTTCTCCTACTGGTTCTCCGACAAGATCGTCCTGAGCATGTACGGCGCCCAAGAGATCGGTCCGCAGGACCATCCCATGTTCTACAACCTGGTACGCAACCTGGCTGCCGGCGCGGGGCTCCCCATGCCCAAGGTCTACATCATCCCCTCCGACAGCCCCAACGCCTTCGCCACCGGCCGCAATCCTGAACACGCGGCGGTCGCGGCAACGGAAGGTATCCTGCGCATTCTCTCTCCGGAGGAACTGGAAGGGGTGATGGCACACGAACTCGCCCACGTGCAGAACCGCGACATCCTGATCGGGACCATCGCGGCCACCTTCGCCGGCGCCATTTCCATGATCGGCAACATGCTGCAGTGGGGCGCCATGTTCGCCGGAGGTCGCGACGATGAGGAGGGGGGCGGCATTGGCGGTCTGGTCGGTTCGCTGGCCATGGCCATCATCGCGCCCATCGCGGCGATGCTGATCCAGATGGCGGTTTCCCGCTCCCGCGAATACCTGGCCGACGCCACCGGCGCCGAGATCTGCGGCCGCCCGTTGGCGCTCGCTTCGGCGCTCCGGAAACTGCACATGGGCTCGCAAGCGCTGCCGATGCAGGAGGCGCGTCCGGCAACAGCGCACATGTTCATTGTGAACCCGCTCACCGGTGGCGGCGTCATGCAGCTCTTTTCGACGCACCCGCCGATGGAGGACCGCATCGCACGGTTGGAGCAGATGGCGGTACGGCGGTAACCTGTACGCTCTTCCTCTGCCCCAAGAGAGGTTATCTGTAGGGCGAATAATTATTCGCCCAGCCGCCGGTGCCCCGACCGGTGCCAAGGCCTAAAGCGGTGGTGGGGCAAAGGGGGGCGAATGATTGTTCGCCCCTACAGTGGCGGCGGATCCACGCATTAATTCAATAATAGGAGACACAATGGACTGGCTTACCGACCCGCAGGTCTGGATGGCCCTGGTTACCCTGAGCGCGCTGGAAGTCGTGCTCGGCATCGACAACATCATCTTCATCTCCATCCAGGCGAGCAAGCTTCCCCCGGCCCAGCAGGAGAGGGCGAGGCTGACCGGCCTGGGGCTGGCCATGTTCATCCGTATAGCGCTGCTCTTCTCGCTCACCTGGCTCATGGGACTCACCGCACCCCTTTTCAGCCTCCTGGGCAACGAGATCTCCGGCCGCGACCTGATTCTCATCAGCGGCGGACTCTTTCTGATCTGGAAGAGCACCATGGAGATCCACGAGAAACTGGAAGGGGAAGAGGTGGTGCAGGCGTCGACGGTCGGCGCCACCTTCGGCGCGGTAATCGTGCAGATTCTGCTGCTCGACATCGTCTTCTCGCTCGACTCCATCATCACCGCGATCGGCATGGCGAGCCAGCTCTTCATCATGGTGGCGGCCGTGGTAATCGCCGTCGGCTTCATGATGCTCTTTTCCGGAAAGATCAGCGCGTTCGTGGAAAAGCACCCGACCATAAAGATGCTGGCTCTGAGCTTCCTGCTCCTGATCGGCGTCTCCCTGATCGGGGAGGGCTTCGGGATGCACATTCCCAAGGGTTACATCTACTTCTCCATGGCGTTCTCCGTGATGGTGGAGATGCTGAACCTGAGGGTGAGGCGCGGCAAGCCCGTCAAACTGCATGAGCCACACCTTGACACTGACATGAGGGGCGAGTAGCTCGCCCCTTTTGTATTGACACTGTCTCTACTCATTCGGTATCTTCACTGACTCATGCGAAAGTTCCTACCCGTAAAATTTCTTTCCTTCCTGCTTCTCGCAGTCATCTTCTGCGCCTTCTTTAGTGGCGTGTGTGACAGCGCACATGCCACCGAGGCCGGTGGCAGTTTTGTCAGCTGTGCGCAAAGTGCGTCCCATGAGGGGGACGACTGCGAGACACCCAACTGCCCCCTCCAGGGGGAGGATGAGCATGACGGCTGTGACTTCTGCTGTGATTGTGCCTGCCATGTCTCTCTGAGCGCCAACCCCTTCTCGTTGCACTACAAACCCGTCTTCTCCCAACTCCAGACTTTTGATCGCTTCACCTTCTTGCCGGAAGTATTTCTCTCCAAGTTCGTTCCCCCGCAGTTAAACGCATAATCCCCTTACGGCCTTAGTACGTCCTGAGCCGAGGCTCGTCCTCCGGTTGCATCGTGCCGTGGCCTGTGCACCTTTCTTCGCCTTTACACAATCTGATTCAGGAGGTTTTCCTTGGGAACTAACTCCCTGAAGGGTTCGCGCCTTTTTGCGGCCGTAGCCCTTTGTCTGCTGTCCGTCGCGCCCGTTTTTGCGGAATCGCAGCCCCTTTCGCTGCGCGAAGCCATTGTCACCGCGCTTAGCAACAACCCGGATCTCGCCTCGCAGCGCAAGGAGGCCGGCGTTTTGGACGCGGCTGCCATGCGTGCCGGCCTGCTCCCCAACCCGACGCTGGAGGTCGAGGTCGCGACAGGCGCCCTGACCGGCAGCAGCGATGACAACACTCTCTCCCTGGGGATTTCCCAGGAGATCCTTTTGGGAGACAAGCGCAGCAAGCGCCGCGCTGTAACCGAGCGCGATCAGGCGGCATATCGCTGGCTCCTGGCCGACCGCGAGCGTGCCCTTAAAGAACAGGTGCAGGGCGCCTACTGCGACGTGCTGCTCGCCCAGGAGAGGCTTGGCCTCGCCCGCCATTCCGTGGAATTGAACCGGCAATTGCTCGCCGTTGCCGAGGCCAGGCTTGCTGCCGGCGATATCCCGGAACTGGAGATGTACCTGGTCAAGGTGGAGTTGACCCGCAGCGAAGGGAGCCTGATCGAGTTGCAGCGCGGCCTGCTCGACGGCAGGACGAAACTGTTTACTCTCATGGCTCTGGCGCCGGGCGAATCCCCCGCTTTGAGCGGGAGCCTGAAAAGCGTGGACGCGCCGACCAAAGGAGTGGGCGACCTGAAGCAGCTTGCCATGCTGCAGCGACCCGACCTGAAGGCGCTCCATGCCGCGCTGCAGAAAAGCGACGCCGAGGTCGCCCTTGCCGAGGCGGAAGGGATCCCAAACCTGACCGCCGGCCTTGCCCTGAGCCGCGAAGCCTCCTCCATGGAGATCGGCGGCATCGAGGGGAGGGAGACCTCTTACACCGTCGGCGTGAAGTTTTCCATGCCGATCCCGGTGTTCGACAGGAACCAGGCCGGGCAGCAGGAGGCGCGCGCCAAACGCTCCAGCGCCGAGATCCGACTCCAGGGCGCCGCCGCCACCGTGGAACGCGAGGTGGAGACGGCCCATGTGAGCTTCATCAACGCCGAGGCCGTGCTGTCCCTGTACCGCTCCAACATCCTGGGCCAGTTGGACGAGAACCTCAAACTGACGCAGGAGGCCTACCGGCTGGGTGAAGTCGGCATCCTGGCGGTGATCGAGGAGCAGAAGAAGTATTTCGAGGTGAGCGACGGCTACCTCACCGCCCTGCATGCCAGGCAGATAGCTTTGAACAAACTCGAATCGGCAGTTGCCGCTGACATCAACGGAGGTGCGCAGTGAACAAGAAGGGAATCATCATCGGGTTGGTCCTGACCATAGCGCTCGGGGGCGGCGTCGCCTACCGGTTGATCACCACCCCTGGCGGTGCCGAACACGCAGAACAGGGCGAGCATGCAGAAGCGGGACACACAGAAGAGAAGGGCGCCCACGCGGACGAAAAGGGGGGGCACGCCGAGGGGAAGGAAGAGAAGGGGCACGACGAGCATGGCGAAAAGCTCGTTAAGATGGCCCTTGAGGTGCAAAAACAAAACGGCGTGGCGGTGGCTACTGCCAAGAAAGCGCAGATGCCCGGCGTGATCAGCGCCACCGGCAAGGTCGAGGCCAATGCCGACAGGATCGCGCACGTATCCCCGCGCATCTCCGGCAAGATCGTGGCGGTGCGGGCGTCGCTTGGGGACAGCGTGGGCGCGGGACAGGTGCTCGCGACCCTGGACAGTGTGGAACTGGGCGAGGCTATGAGCCGTTATCACCAGTCGAAGACGAGGCTTTCCCTGGCCCAGTCCAACATGGAGCGGGTGAAAGCCCTGGTGGATAAGAAGATCGCCGCAAGAAAGGAGATCCTCCAGGCGGAGACCGACTACAAGACGGCGCAGACGGAGCTGCACACCGACCAGGAGCGTCTTTCCCTGTACGGTGTTTCCGCGGCGGACCTGAAGGGGGACAAAAGGCCGCTCCTCCCGGTGCGCTCGCCCATAGGCGGCGTCATTACCGAAAAGCATGCCATCGTCGGCGAGTTGTCCGATCCGGCCAAGAGCCTTTACACCGTCGCGGACCTCTCCTCGGTCTGGGTGCTGGTGGATATCCATGAAAAAGACCTGGCGAAAGTGCGCCGGGGGCAGACGGCGACGGTGTCGGTGAGCGCGTTTCCGGAGGCGAAGTTTCGCGGCCGCATCACCTACCTCTCTGACGTGGTCGATCCTGCGAGCCGCACCATCAAGGCGCGGCTCGAGGTCGCCAATCCCGGCCGCAAGCTGAAGCCGGAGATGTTCGCCACCGTGGAGCTGGCCACCGGAGCGGACGCAGCAGCGGTACTCGCCGTCCCGGAAGGGGCCGTCGTGGAACTGGAGGGGAAAAAGCTCGTCTTCATCGCCGAAGGTGATGCCGCGTTTGAGCCCCGCAAGGTTGAGCTTGGGCGTGCTTCCGGCGGCATGGTCGAAGTCCTCTCCGGGCTCAAGGAAGGCGAGCGACTGGCCGTGAAGGGGGGCTTTGTCCTGAAGTCGGAGCTGCAAAAAGGCGAGATCGCGGGACACGACCACTAAGGAGACCAGCACCCATGCTTGAAAAAACAGTCGCATTCATGCTGAAGCAGAAGGGGATGGTCATCTTCCTTGCGCTGGTGATCGTGGTCTTCGGCTTCTATTCCTATCAAAAACTGCCTATCGACGCGTTCCCTGATGTGACGAACATTCAGGTCGAGGTGGTGAGTCATGCCGACGGGCTCTCGGCGGTCGAGATCGAGAGGAACGTCACTTACCCGATCGAGATGGCGATGCGCGGACTCCCTGACATCGAGCAGCTTCGCTCGGTCACCAAATTCGGCCTGTCCATCGTGACGGTGGTCTTCAAGGACAACGTCGACATCTACTTCGCGCGGCAACTGGTCTTCGAGCGGCTGGCGGAGGCGCGGGAAAAGGTTCCCAAGGGGGTCGAGGTCACCATGGGGCCGATCGGCACCGCCATGGGGGAGATCTACCAGTACACCCTGGAGGGGAAGGTGCCGCTGGACCCGGAGGCGAAAAGGGCGTACCTGACCGATCTGCGCACCGTCCAGGAATGGGTCGTCACCCCGCAGTTGAAGAGCGTCCCGGGCGTCAATGAAATCAACTCGTTCGGTGGCTACTTCAAGCAGTACCAGGTGGTGGTCGCTCCGGACAAGCTGCTCAAATATGGCGTCACCGTGGACGACGTACACGACGCCATCGGCAGCAACAACAGCAACGTCGGCGGCAACGTGCTCGAGCGTGACAGCGACCAGTACATCGTGCGCGGAGTAGGCCTGATCAAGAGCACGGGCGACATAGAGAACATCGTCCTCAAATCTCAGGGGGGGACGCCGGTCTACCTGCGCGATGTGGCCCAAGTGAGGATCGGCGAGGCCGTGCGCATGGGCGCCGCCGTGAAGGACGCCGCCGGCGAGGCGGTAGGGGGCATCGTGATGATGCTCCGCGGCGAGAACAGCCGCGACGTCGTGGCGCGCGTGGCGGCCAAGGTGAAGGAGATCAACGAGAGTAACATGCTCCCCGAAGGCGTGAAGCTCGTGCCGTACTACGACCGCAGCGACATCGTCAAGGCGAGCGTCGGCACGGTGAACAAGGCGCTCATAGAGGGGGCCCTGCTGGTTCTCGTGGTCCTTTACCTGCTCCTGAACAGCATCCGCGGCAGCATCGTGGTGCTCCTGGCGCTGCCGCTGTCGCTTCTGGCCACCTTCATCGTCATGAAGCTGACCGGCATCACCGCAAACCTCATGTCCCTTGGGGGCCTTGCCATATCCATCGGCATGATCATCGACACCACCATCATCCAGGTGGAGAACGTGCAGCGCCACCTGAGCGAGACCGCGGAGGGGCAGCCGAAACTGAAGACGGTCCTGAAGGCGGTGATGGAAGTGCGCAAGCCGAGCATCTTCGGCGAGCTCATCATCGCGCTCACCTTCATCCCCATTCTGACCCTGGAAGGGATCGAGGGGAAGATGTTCGGCCCCCTTGCCATCACGGTCGCCATCGCTCTTTTGGCGTCACTGCTCCTCTCGATCTTTATCATCCCGGTGCTCTGCAGCATCATCCTGAAACCTCAGGCTGAGAAAGAGAGCCGGATCATGGTCTACGCCAAGGAGCAGTACCTGCCGCTCCTGGAGTACGCGCTGAATAAAAGGACGGTGATCCTCGGCGTCGCGGGAGGGTTGCTCGTCTTCTCCCTCTTCCTGGTCACGAAGCTCGGCACCGAGTTCATGCCCATCATGGACGAGGGCTCCTTCGACATGGACATCGCCATGCTCCCGGGCGTGTCGCTCGCCAAGGCGCTCGAGGTGAACCAGCTGGCAACTGCGAGGCTGAAGAAGTTCGACGAGCTGGACGTGGTGGTGGGGCGTATCGGCCAGACTGGCGTCGCCCTCGACACCCGCGGTCCCGACAAGACCGGCTACGTCGGTGTGTTCAAGCCGAAGGAACAGTGGAAGCGCGACATCTCGAAGGAGGAGCTGACCAACGAGATGAGGGAGTCGCTGGAGACCATCCCGGGCATCAGCTTCGGCTTCAGCCAGCCGATCCAGTGCCGCATCGACGAGCTGGTGGCGGGCACGCGCGCCCAGCTCATCGTGAAGCTGTTCGGCGAAGACCTCGACGTGCTGCGCGACAAGTCCGCGGAAATCGCCAAGGTGCTCGGGACGGTGCGCGGCGGCACGGACCTGAACACCGAGAAGGTGTCCGGGCAACCGTACCTCACCGTCACCATCGACCGCGCAAAGATCGCCCGTTACGGGCTCAACATAAGCGACGTGCAGAAGGTGATCGAGATCGCCGTGGCGGGAAAGGCCGCTTCCACCTTCTACGAGGCGAGCCGCAGCTTCGACATCACGGTCCGGCTGCCGGAGGAGAAGAGGAATTCGCTTGAGGCGATCCAGAACCTCCTCATCTCCACCAAGTCGGGCATGAACATACCGCTCGACCAGTTGGCCGAGGTGAAGATGGTGGAGGGGCCTGTGCAGATCAGCCGCCAGGACGGGGTGAGAAGGATCGGCATCGAGATGAACGTGAGCGGCCGGGACATTGGGAGCTTCGTTGCCGAGGCAAAGCAGAAGATAAAGGACCAGGTCAAGCTTCCCGCCGGCTACTACCTTACCTGGGGCGGACAGTTCGAGAACCAGCAGCGCGCCATGAACAAGCTGATGATCATCGGTCCGGTGGCCGTGGCGCTGATTCTTCTTCTGCTCTACGTGACCTTCCGCTCGATACGCCTGGCCCTGCTGGTGCTTTCGAACCTTCCCTTCGCGCTGATCGGGGGCATCTTCTCCTTGTTCTTGTCCGGTCAGTATCTCTCCGTACCGGCATCGGTCGGCTTCATCGTCCTGTTCGGGGTAGCGGTTTTGAACGGCCTCGTGCTGGTGTCGAGGATTGCCCAGCTGCGTGAAGAGGGGCTCTCCATCGACCAAGCCGTGCGCCAAGGGGCAGTGGACAGGTTGCGGCCGGTCCTCATGACCGCGTCCATAGCGATCTTCAGCCTCATGCCCATGCTCTTCGCCGGGGGGACCGGTTCGGAGATCCAGAAACCTTTGGCCACGGTCGTCGTGGGAGGCCTGATTACCTCGACACTGCTTACGCTGTTGATCATTCCCGCCGTGTACGGTTGGTTCGAGAAGAAACAACCCGAGCCTGAAATGCAGTGACACAAAAAGGAGGCAACACATGAAATGGAGTGCTTTGATTTATCTGGTCTCTTTGGCGCTGCTCGCGGGTTGCGCCGATACATCCGCGCTGGTCCGGCCTGTGTCCTCTTCCGGCTTTGAGAAGGTCTTCGACGTGAGGGGAGGCGAGGCGAGGCTGAAAACGGGGGAGGCGGGCCTGGACGTGGCGGCCATGCTGAAGACCCACAAGGCGCGTCCGTCCCTCTTCCCGGACAGGCACGGCACCCCCGAGTTCCGTTTGCAGGTCTCCATCGATGGGCAGGCCGACGCCTGGCCTGGGGCGTTGCATGAGGAAAGAGGGCGGTTCCTTAATCTCGCCGACCCGGAAGCGGGCGCCGGGGTAAGGTACCGCTTTTTCAAGCCGCTGCGGCTCAAGGCGGGAACGCACCAGATGGTTGTGGCCTTGCCGGACGAAGGCGTCAGCGTGAAGCGCAGCATCACGCTTGAAGAGGGGCGGCTGCACACCCTGGTGGTCGAACCGGTGTACAGCGCCAAGGCGGAGAAACGGCGCCCCGGGCTTTTCGGCTCTGCAACTTTCAAGGAAGGAGTGCGCAGCTTCAGGCTGATTTTGGACGGCAAACAGTTGGAGAGTTAGCGGGTTGTTGTTATGTGATGGTGCCGTGGCCGCCCCTCCTCCTCCGGTCACGGCACATTTTTTCCAACAAATTCCCCTCGCCGGGGCGAGCAAGACCCGATATCGATGTAAACGCAATCGCGGTGGCCGATTCAGCCACTGTTTTAAAATCAGCAAAAGGATATTGAACGACGACGGCCCCGCGTAAAGCGGGGCCGTTTTTTGGTTTAATCAAAAGTTTAACGTTGCGAAACAGAGCGAGCTGTTGTAAAGTGTCGCGCGGTCGAGGGTCAGGCCACTCATTAGAAGTGCGGCTCTTGTTTTATTTTCGACTAACGCTCCGTTTTTCAAGTAGTGCCAGGTTTACCAATAGCTTGCTTATTTCCAAATGCTTATGGTATACATCTGAAGCTATTCCCGTGTTTTATTTTGAGAAAATTTTAACCTGAATTTCATCCCTGTAGCGGGTCGAAGTTTTTGGTCAGACAAATCCAGTCGGAAGGAAGTCGACATGTTCTTACAACAGCTAGTAAACGGCGTGGCCCTAGGGAGCGTCTACGCGCTCATCGCCCTCGGCTACACCATGGTCTACGGGATCATCACCCTGATCAACTTCGCCCACGGCGAGATCTTCATGGTCGGCGCCTTCATCGGGCTGCTGCTGGTCTCCTTCTTCAAGGTCAACGTCTTCGTTGCCATCCTTGGCGCCATGATCTTCTGCATGATCATGGGGGTGATCATCGAACTGATCGCCTACCGCGCCCTGAGGAAGTCGTCCCGCCTTTCCGCGCTCATCTCGGCCATCGGGGTCTCCATCTTCCTCTCCTCGCTGGCGCTGATGGTTTTCGGTGCAGACGCCAAGGGCTTCCCTGACGGCGCTTTCCCGGTACAGCAGATCAAGGTGGGTAGCGCAGACATCTCCACCCTGCAGCTTCTCATCATCGGCGTTGCCGCGGTCCTCATGATGGGCCTCGAGTTCATCGTCCAGAAGACCAAGATCGGCAAGGCGATGCGCGCCACCTCCGAGGACTACAACACCTCGGCCCTGATGGGGATCAACGTGAACCGCGTGATCTCCTTCACCTTCGCCTTGGGCTCCGCGCTCGCCGCGGCCGGCGGGGTTCTGGTAGGGGTGCTGTTCAACGCGGTCTCCTTCAACATGGGCCTCATGGCCGGCCTGAAGGCCTTCGCCGCCGCGGTCCTGGGCGGGATCGGGTCCATCCCGGGCGCCATGCTGGGCGGTCTGCTCCTCGGCGTCTCCGAGGTCTTCGGCGTCGCCATCGGCTACTCGTCTTACCGTGACGCCATCGCCTTCACCATCCTGGTGCTGGTCCTCCTCGTCAAGCCGACCGGCCTCCTTGGCCAAAAAATTACAAAGAAGGTATAGATTCGATGGCAGACTTCCTGAACAGCTTGGTCGGCTCGGTCGACCCGTACATGTTGCAGATCCTTGTCAACGTCGGCATCGCTATCGTGCTGGCGCTGGGACTTAACGTCATCACCGGTCTCACCGGGCAATTGTCCCTGGGGCACGCCGCGTTCATGAGCATCGGCGCCTTCACGAGCGCCATGGTGACCATCAAGACCGGCCTTCCCTTCTTCGCCAACCTCGCCGTGACTGGTGTGGTGACCGCCATCGTGGCCGCGGCGATTGGTTTCCCGATCCTGAGGCTCACCGGCGACTACCTGGCCATCTGTACCCTTGGCTTCGCGGAGATCGTCAAGGTCTTCTTCCTGAACTTCGAGCCGACCAACAAGGCGCTCGGCCTCACCGTCCCCCAGGCCAAGACCTCGATCCCCATGCCGATCTACGTATGGGTGGTCGCCATCCTCGCCATCATCCTGGTCACCTTCGTGCAGAACTCCCGTTTCGGGCGCGCGCTGAAGGCGATCCGCGAGGACGAGATCGCGGCCGACGCCATGGGTATCAACACTGCACGCTACAAGATCCAGGCATTCGCGCTGGGCTCCTTCATGGCCGGCATCGGCGGCGGTCTCTACGCCCACTTCCTGAGCTACATCAACCCCTCCGACTTCGGGTTCCTGAAATCGGTCGATATCCTGGCCATGGTGGTTCTGGGCGGCTTGGGCAGCGTCCCGGGTGCTGTGATCGGTTCCTCCGTGCTCGCCTCGGCGCCTGAGTTCCTGCGCTTCATGTCGCAGTACCGCATGCTGGTGTACGGCGCGCTGCTGGTATTCCTGATGGTGTTCCGCCCCAACGGGCTTCTCGGCGGCGTGAACGTCACCGAACTGCTGCTGCGGGCAATCGGCAGGAAGCCGGCTGGCAAGTAAATTACGAAAATAACTCACGAAACGAGAGTAACGCATGTCTATTCTTAAACTCGATAACGTCACCATCCGCTTCGGCGGCCTGGTCGCCGTAGACAAGGTAAATCTCGAAGTCCAGAAGGGTGACATCATGGCCCTGATCGGGCCGAACGGTGCCGGCAAGAGCACCATGTTCAACCTGATCACCGGCATCTACACCCCGACTGAGGGGCAGATCTCCTTCATGGGCGAGAGCATCTCCGGCAAGCCGGCCTTCAAGATCGCCGCTTCCGGCATCGGCAGGACCTTCCAGAACATCAGGCTCTTCACCCAGTTGACCGTTCTCGAGAACGTCCTGATCGGCGCCCACACCCAGGGGTCCTTCGACCTGACCGGGGCGACCCTGAAGTTCCTCCCGTGGGTCCGTCGCGAGGAGAACGAACTCAAGGAACTGGCCATGTCCTGCCTGAAGCAGGTGGACCTGACCCACAAGGCCTACGAACTGGCCGGCAACCTCCCGTACGGTGAGCAGCGCCGCCTCGAGATCGCCCGCGCCCTGGCCATCAAGCCGCAGATCATCCTGCTGGACGAGCCGGCCGCCGGCATGAACCCGCAGGAGAAGCTGGTCCTCGCCGAGATGGTTAAGGCCATCAGCAAGACCGGCATCACCGTCTTCCTGGTCGAGCACGACATGAAGTTCGTCATGGGAATTTCGGATCGCATCGCCGTTCTCGATTACGGTGTCAAGATCGCCGAGGGCACTCCGGAGGAGATCCGGAAAAACCCGAAGGTCATCGAGGCGTATCTCGGCAAAGGAGCAGCGGATGCTTAAGGTAGAGAATGTCAGCGTGAACTACGGCGCCATCAAGGCGCTGCAAAACGTTTCCTTCCAGATCAACCAGGGTGAGATCGTGGCCCTCATCGGCGCCAACGGTGCCGGCAAGACCACCATCCTGAATACCATCTCCAACATCGTCCCGTCCGTGGCTGGCAAAATCACCTACCTGGACAAGGACATCACCAAACTGCCGCCGCACGAGATCGTCAAGCTGGGCATCTCGCAAGTCCCGGAAGGGCGTCGCGTCTTCGCCAAGATGAGCGTGCTCGAGAACCTGGAGATGGGCGCTTACACAAGAAGCGATAACGAGGTCGGCTCCGACATGGAGAAGATCTTCCAGCGTTTCCCGCGCCTGAACGAGCGCAAAAAGCAGCCGGCCAAGACCCTTTCCGGCGGCGAGCAGCAGATGCTGGCCATGGGCCGGGCGCTCATGTCCCGCCCGAAGCTGCTCCTTTTGGACGAGCCCTCCATGGGCCTCGCCCCGATGCTGGTCGAGCAGATCTTCCAGATCATCCAGGAGATTAACGCCAGCGGCACCACCATCCTCCTGGTCGAGCAGAACGCCAACATGGCGCTCTCCATCGCCCATCGCGCCTACGTCCTTGAGACCGGTGAGGTGGTGCTGCAGGGCGACGCCAAGGAACTTGCCTCGAACCCCGAAGTGAGAAAGGCTTACCTGGGAGAGTAGGGTGTCTGACACCACAACCAAACCTTGGATCAACCCCTACCTGGCCATCCTGGTAGGGGTTTTTGCTGTCTCCTTCTCCTCCATCCTGGTGAGGGTTTGCACGGCTCCCCCCCTGGTGATCGCGGCCTACCGGCTCATTTTCACCTTCTGCTTCCTGGCGCCCTTCACCCTTTGGGGCGGCGCGCCCGCCTTGCGCGGCATGACCGCGCGCCAGGTCGGCCTCTCCGCCGCCAGCGGCGTATTCCTCGCGCTGCACTTCGTCACCTGGTTCATCTCTCTCAAGTACACCTCCATCGCCAGCTCCGTGGTGCTCGTCACCACCCAGCCGCTCTTCGTCGTGTTCGGTTCCTGGATCTTCTTCAAGGAGCGGGTGCCGCGCAAGGCGCTCTACGGCTGCTTCCTCGCCTTCGTGGGCAGCGTGGTCATCGGCGCCACCGACTTCCAGTTGGGAGAGAGGGCGTTTGTCGGCGACCTGCTGGCGCTCTTCGCCGCGGTCATGGTGTCCGGGTATTTGCTCATCGGCAGGAGGCTGCGCCACGGCGTGCCGCTCACCGGCTACACCTTTGTCACCTACGGCGCCAGCGCTGTTACCTTGAGCGCAGCGGCTGCCGTGGGCGGGGTGCCGTTTTACCCGTATTCCGGGCGGGACTGGCTCATTTTCGTGGCTTTGGCCTTGGTCTGCACCATCCTCGGGCATACCGTTTTCAATTGGGTATTGCGTTACGTGCAGGCGTCCGTGGTTTCTGTGAGCATCCTGGGGGAGCCGTTGGGGGCGATCGTGTGGGCCGCGGTGTTCCTCGGCGAGAATCCTACGCCGCGCCAGGCGATCGGCGGGTCCATCATCTTCGCCGGGCTGTACCTCTTCACGAGGGTAACTGCTAAAAACGATAAACCGGTAAACCGTTAACAAGGAGAAAATCTGAGGACATCTGAGAACTACGGAGAGAGGCAAACCTTTAAACGGTTCCTCTGATTTTCTCAGATTTCCTCAGATTTTCTCCCTGTGAAAGGTTTTGATTCTGACTTTGGAGGCAGCAATGGATTCATCTTTGAGCGCAAGCGCGAAACGGGTACAGGATGCACTAACCGGCTTCGGTATCGATTGCCGGGTCAAGGAGTTCGGCGAGAGTACCCGAACGGCAGTCGATGCGGCTAACGCAGTGGGCTGCGAGGTCGGGCAGATCGTCAAGTCACTGGTGTTCCGCGGCAAGGAGAGCGGCAAAGCGGTCTTCGTGGTGGCAAGCGGCGCCAACATGGTGAACGAGAAGGTGCTGGCAACGCTCATGGGCGAGAAGATCGAGCGGGCCACGCCGGATTTCGTGCGCGAGCAGACCGGCTACGCCATCGGCGGGGTATCCCCGGTGGGGCATCCGGCGCCGCTCACCACCTTCATCGACGAGGACCTGCTGAGCTACCAGGAACTGTGGGCCGCCGCCGGGACACCCAACGCGGTGTTCGCACTGACCCCGGAGCAGCTTTGCGAGATCACCGCAGGGCAGATTGCCGCCATCAAAAAATAGGCGCCGCCCGCGTTAACAGTGGGGCCACTGTAGGGGCGAATAATTATTCGCCCAGGCGGCTTAGCCGCCGTATCAGAGCAAGCAATCGCGGCAATGCCGCTAAACCAACAGAGAGCAGAGCAAAGGACACAGGCAACGACATGCAAAACGTACAAGTAACCAAGGCACGGGACAGTTTCACCTCTGGTTTAGGAGTCATCGCCGCGACACTCGGGTCCGCGGTAGGCTTGGGCAACATCTGGAAATTCCCCGCGCTGACCGGTCTGAACGGCGGGGCCGCCTTCATCATCGTCTACCTGCTCTCGACCCTGATGGCCGGCCTCGTGGTCATGGTCGCCGAGCTCATGCTGGGGCGCCGCTCCAAGTCCGACGCGCTCACCACGTTCAAGGTGCTGCACCCCAAAAATCCCACCTGGGCCCTTATCGGCGCGGCCGGCGTCCTTTCCGCTTTCCTGATCCTCGCCTTCTACACCGAGGTGGCGGGGTGGGTCTTCGCCTACATCTTCAAGGCCGCTTCCGGCAGCATCCTTTCCGCTGACCCCAAGGTCACCTCCGCCGGCTTCGAAAAGCTGATCACCGACCCGGTGCAGTCCGTGTTCTGGCAGTGCCTGGTGCTGGTCTTCGTCGGCGCCATCATCATCGCCGGCGTTTCGAAAGGGATCGAGAAGACCACCAAGCGCCTCATGCCGGTGCTGTTCCTGATCCTGGTCATGATCGGCATCCGGAGCCTGATGCTTCCCGGCGCTGCGGCTGGCCTTGAATTCCTGTTCCGCCCGGACTTCTCCAAGGTTACCGGAGCCGTCGTCCTCACCGCCATGGGGCTCGCCTTCTTCAAGCTCTCTGTCGGCATGGGGACCATGATCACCTACGGCAGCTACTTTCGCGATGACCAGAACATCCCGATGACCGCGCTACGCGTCATGCTCGCCGACCTCACCGTCTCCATACTGGCGGGCGTCGCCATCTTCCCGGCCGTCTTCACCTACGGTTTCAAACCGGAAGCGGGGCCGTCGCTGCTTTTCATCACCATTCCGGCGGTGTTCTCGCAGATGCCCTTCGGCAATATCTTCGTGGTGCTCTTCTTCGTGCTGGGCGCCATCGCCGCCACCGGCGCTATGCTTTCCATCCTCGAGGTTCCGGTCGCGTACCTGCACCAGCGCTTCGGCATGTCCCGCCTCAGCTCGACCGTGCTGACCGTGGTGCTGCTGGCCCTGATCGGTTCCACCGCTGCGCTCTCCAACAGTCTGCTGGCCAACTTCAAGCTGTTCGGCATGACCATGTTCGACCTCTACGATTTCGTAACCTCGAACTTCCTGATGCCAGTGGGCGGCCTGTTCATCTGCCTCTTCGTCGGCTGGGTCTGGGGCGACGAGAAGGTGAGGGCGGCCCTCTCCAACGACGGGCAGTTGAAAAATGGCGCCATCATCAGTATCTTCTTGTTCCTGGTGAAGTACGTCGCACCGATCACCATTACCGCCATCCTGCTGCGCGGCCTCAAGGTGATCTAACTTGTTCAGTACCCCACTTCCCTCCGCTCGCTCTAGTTCCCTCCCCTGGAGGGGGAGGGCTAGGGAGGGGGAAGGGGGGCATCTTTCTTGTTTAGGGTTCCCCCCTCCCAACCTCCCCCCTCCGGGGGGAGGAGTAGACGGTCCAAGGACATCTGCCACATGAGCAACCTTTCCGACACCACCGAGCTCACCGCCGCGCAAAAAAGCCGCCAGGGCGTCATCTACGGCCTGGCGGCTTACCTTTGCTGGGGCTTCTTCCCGGTCTACTTCAAGAGCGTCAAGGTCGTCCCGCCCCTGGAGATGGTCTCGCACCGGATCGTCTGGTCGCTCGCTTTCCTTATCATGCTCATCACCTGGAAAGGCGGGTGGCCTGCCACGATAGAAGTGCTCAAAAAGCCCAAGTCGCTCGCCGTCCTCTTTGTCACCACCATCCTCATCGCTACCAACTGGCTGGTCTTCATCTACGCCATCAGCATTGGAGAGGTGCTTCAGTCGAGCCTCGGCTATTTCATCAACCCGCTGGTCAACGTGCTGCTCGGCTTCATTTTCCTGCGGGAGCGGCTGGAGCGCCCGCAGTGGATCAGTCTCGTCCTTGCCTTCACCGGCGTCCTCTACCTCGCCATTCAGTACGGTAGCGTGCCTTGGATCTCGCTGCTCCTCGCGCTCTCCTTCGGGCTCTACGGGCTGATCCGCAAGGTGCTGCACGTCGAGCCGCTGGTCGGGCTCACTGTCGAGACGCTGCTCCTAATGCCGTTTGCGCTCTTCTACCTGGTGCAGTTGAACCAGAAGGGGACCGGCATCTTCCTCACCCATGGACTCGCGCTGGATGTGCTGATCCCGATGTCCGGCGTGGTCACCGCCATCCCTTTGCTGCTCTTTGCTGCCGCCGGGAAGAAACTGCGCCTGGCCACCATCGGCTTTCTGCAGTACATCACGCCCACCATGCACTTCCTGCTCGCCATCACCCTCTTTGGCGAGACTTTCACCCACACCCACCTGATCAGTTTCCTGTTCATCTGGGCCGGGCTCGCACTTTATTCCCTTCACGCCTATCGCTCTATTAGAGCGTAAAGTACCAGCTTAGTACACTGTGTCGTGATCACCAATGTTGATAGGTGTGATGTCTTGGTCGGTAACAAGGAATTCAAGGGTGATCCGGTAGGAAAGGGTTATCGATATGGAGTGAAGACCGCTCAGGCGACCCGCTAGACGGTGCAGCCTGAGCGAGGGATGAAAAGGGTTTGCTTCAAGCAGTTTCAGAGTCTTTAAATATGCTGACTCAAGTTCCGGGTGGTTAACCAGGAAACGACGAGCTCGCTTCTCATATTGCTTTGTAAAGACAAGCCTATACTTCATGCCTCCTCACCTGCCCTTATTCTATTCAAATGTTCTTCTGGCGTCGACACTACGAAACGCCCTGCGGCAACATCTTCATTGCTTTGTGCAAGCGCCGCTTCCAATTCGCACTCCCGCAAGTAATTGAAGTGCTCGATCGGCATCACGACATACCGGGTCTTACCACGGACGGAAATGATAGCTTCCGAATCTTGGGACAATGCAGCCTCGATGGCAGCAACACCCCTGGTTTTTAGTTCGTTCGCGCTTATGGATGACATCCTGCTTCACCTCACTCTTTAGTATCCTTTCCAGCCCTGTTCATGGTGCGATTAAAAGTACCATACCGAGATTGTATCGTCAATTTCAGATAAGCCACCTCTCTCGTGTATTCCCCGTTGCATATTGAATGCATTTGTGCATAATGGTCGCCGGCGCTACTTGAGCGGGAGGTTTTTGTGACTGAAGCTGTGACTGAGACGCTGGGAGCACTTGATCTGGAGGAGATGGCGCGGCAGATGCGCGCTTTCCAGGATCTGACACGGGAGCTCGACGCCATCATCGATTCGTCATCTGATGGGCTCTGGATCTGCGATGCTGATGCAGTCGTAATCCGCATCAACCCTGCGTCGGAGCGGATCAACAACATCACCGCTGCCGAGGTTATCGGCAAAAACATGCACGAGCTGCTGGACCAGGGCTTCATCGACCGCTCGGCGGCACTCGAGGCTCTGACCACGGGCAAGGTGGTGAGCCAGTTGCAGAACCGGCAGGGGCGCAAGCTGATCTCCACGGGGACGCCGGTGTTGGATGCCAACGGACAGGTGATCCGGGTCGTGGTCAGCGAGCGGGACGTTACCGAAATCGACAACTTGCAGCGTGAGCTTGAAGAGCAGGAGGCGCTCAGAGACCAGTTCCGTAGCCATATGCTGGAGATGCAGCAGGCCGACCTCGCCTCGCGCAGCGTCATTGCCCGCAGTCCGCTCATGGTCAACGCGCTGAAGCAGGCGCTCAAGGTGAGCGCGGTCAACTCGACCGTGCTGATCCTCGGCGAGTCGGGCGTCGGCAAGGGGCTCATCGCGGAGTTGATCCACAAGAATTCCAGCCGTGCCGACAAACCGCTCATCGAGATCAACTGCGGTGCCATTCCTGAATCCCTTATAGAATCAGAGCTGTTTGGCTACGAGAAGGGCGCCTTTACCGGCGCGCAGGTCGCCGGTAAACCGGGCTATCTCGAACTGGCCGACGGCGGGATCCTGTTCCTGGACGAGATCGCGGAACTGCCGCAGGCCGCACAGGTGAAGCTGCTCCGGTTTCTTGAAAACGGACGCGTTGTGCGGCTTGGGGGGACCAAGGCGCGCACGCTCGATGTCAGGATACTGGCGGCAACGCACCGGAATCTTGACCAGATGGTCAAAGACGGCACCTTCCGGCTCGACCTTTATTACCGTTTGAACGTGATCCCGATCCACGTGCCGGCGCTCCGGGAACGGCGCGACTGCATCCTGCCGCTGGTCCGGCATTACGTCGACCTGTTCGGCGCGCGCGACTCGATCCGCAAGCGTCTGACCCGAGCCGCGTCCGACGCGCTTTTGGCCTACGATTACCCCGGCAATGTCAGGCAGTTGATGAACATCTGCGAGAGGCTGGTGGTCATGACCGAAACCGACCTCGTAGATGTCAAGGATCTGCCTGCCGAGATCGCCGCGGGGAGCGTGCCTTCGGCCGGGGCAGGGGGCGTGTGGCATGACGAGGTGACTCTGCAGGAGACGCTGGATAAGGTGGAAAAGGCGATCCTGGAAAAGGCGCTCGCCAAACACGGCAACCAGGTGCGCATGGCGGAGGCGCTGGGGGTGAACCAGTCGACCATCGCCAGGAAGTTGAAGAAACATGGGATCGCTTAGGCTTGTTGGTTTAGGTGACATAACCCTGTAGGGGCGAATAATTATTCGCCCAGCGCTGGTGCCCCACGATTGCCGGTACCATGGGCGGTGCTGGTGCGGCATGGGGGGGCGAATGATTATTCGCCCCTACAGTGGACCTTGGCGATCGCGTATCACTGTGTCGTATGCAATGCTGCATATTGTGCCTCGGCCGTTCTGGGTATTGTTCCCGCTTTAGGATTGGTTCTTCCATCTTCAATCTATAAAAACTCTACCTCATTCATTACCTTTCTCCCCCGCAATGCTATAATACTTCCGGCTGTTTAACTGGATGAAGCGCCTTTCCTCACGGCTGTTTGATCCTGCCTGCCGCCTCCACGTCTCCACCAGGAACGAAATCGTATACTGTCTGGCACAGCTTGTGCTCTAGCTTTACACGTTTATGATTTCCTCTTGGAACAACCTGTAATAAAGGAGCCTTTGGATGAACAACACCGAACTGAACAACAGAGTCATTGCACGGGGCAAGGAATTCTTCTCCACCATCTCCGGCGAAAAGCCGTCCCTCTTTAACAAGGGCGCATGGATGGGCAAGGTGATGGACTGGAGCATGCAGAACGAAACCTTCAAGATCCAGATGTTCCGCTTTGTCGACGTCTTCCCGTCCCTCACCACCGGCAGGCTCCTCACCGACCACATTCGTGAATACTTCGGCGAAGAGAAGGATATGCCGCCGGTCCTCTCCACCGGCGCCAAGGTTGCCGGCATGCTCGGCTCCTTCGGCGGGGCGATGCTGAACAAGTTCCTCACTACCAACATCCAGGAGATGGCCCGCCAGTTCATCGTGGGCGAGAACACCAAGGAAGCCATCAAGAACATGGAACGTCTGAGGAAGGACGGCTTCGCGTTTGTTGTGGACGTTTTGGGTGAGGCCACGCTTTCCGAGAAGGAAGCGGACCTCTACATGAACACCTACCTCGAGCTCCTCGACTCGCTCAAGAAGGAATACAAGGACTGGAAACCGCTGCCGGGCAAAGGCGGCGACGCGAACCTCGACTGGGGCCATGCACCGAAGGTGAACGTCGCGGTCAAGCCGACCGCGCTCTTCTGTCTCGCCAACCCGCAAGACTTTGAAGGCTCGGTGGTCGCCATTTTGGACCGCGTCCGGAAGATCGCCCAGAAGGTCATGGAGCTGGACGGCTTCCTCTGCATCGACATGGAGTCCTACCGCCACAAAGACATCATCATCGAGGTGTACAAGCGGCTTAAGCTCGAGTTCCCCAACTACGACCAGTTCGGCCTCGTGCTCCAGGCCTACCTGGTGGACACCGACAAGGACCTGCCGGAACTCCTCACCTGGGCGCGCCAGAAGAACGTGAAGATCTCCATCCGCCTGGTGAAGGGCGCCTACTGGGATATGGAAACCGTCAAGGCGAAGCAGAACGACTGGGCCATCCCGGTCTGGACCATCAAGGCCGAGTCCGACGCGGCTTACGAGCGTCAGGCCAAGATGATCCTCGAGAGTTCCGATATCTGCCACTTCGCCTGCGCTTCCCACAACATCAGGACCATCTCCGCCGTGATGGAGATGGCTAAAGAACTTAACGTTCCCGACGAGCGCTACGAGTTCCAGGTGCTCTACGGCATGGCCGAGCCGGTCAGAAGGGGCATCCTGAAGGTCGCCGGCCGCATCCGCCTCTACTGCCCGTACGGCGACATGGTACCGGGCATGGGCTACCTGGTGCGCCGCCTGCTGGAGAACACCGCCAACGAGTCCTTCCTGCGCCAGAGCTTCGCGGAGGACGCACAGATCGAGCGCCTGCTCGAGGATCCGGAGGTCACCGCACAGCGCGAACGCGCAGCACGCGCCGCTGCCAAGAAGGCGGAAGCGAAGGGGCCCGGTGGTCTGAAGCCGTTCTACAACGAGGCCATGGTGGACTTCACCCGCGCCGACCACCGTGCCGCGTTCCCGAGCGAGATTGCTGCGGTCAGGAAGCAACTGGGCAAGACCTATCCGCTCTTCATCAACGGCAAGGAAGTGAAGACCGCCGACACCATCCCGTCGGTGAACCCGAACAAGCCGTCCGAGACCGTCGGCGTCATCTGCCAGGCGGGCACCAAGGAAGTGGGCGATGCCATCTCGGCCGCCAAGAAGGCCTTCCCGGCATGGCGCGACACCGAGCCCAAGGATCGCGCACAGTACCTGATCAAGGCTGCCGCCGTGGCGCGCCGTCGCATCTTCGAACTGTCCGCATGGCAGGTGCTCGAAGTTGGCAAGCAGTGGGACCAGGCTTACGCCGACGTCTGCGAGGCGATCGACTTCCTCGAATACTACGCTCGCGAGATGATCACCCTGGGTACCCCGAAACGCGTGGGCAACGCACCGGGCGAGTTGAACCACTACTTCTACGAGCCGAAAGGAGTCGCCGCGGTCATCGCACCCTGGAACTTCCCGCTTGCCATCAGCCTCGGCATGACCTCCGCCGCCATCGTGGCCGGTAACTGCGTGGTCTTCAAACCCTCCGGCCTCACCTCGGTGATCGGCTACCACATTGTGGAACTGTTCCGCGAGGCGGGCCTGCCGGAAGGTGTCTTCAACTACACCCCGGGCCGCGGCTCCGTCATGGGCGACTTCCTGGTCGACAGCCCCGACGTCTCCCTGATCGCCTTCACCGGTTCCATGGAAGTCGGCCTCAGGATCATCGAGCGCGCCGCCAAGGTCCACCCGGGCCAGGAGAACGTCAAGAAGATCGTCTGCGAGATGGGGGGCAAGAACGCCATCATCATCGACGACGACGCCGACCTGGACGAGGCGGTGCCGCACGTTCTTTATTCCGCTTTCGGCTTCCAGGGGCAGAAGTGTTCGGCCTGCTCCCGCGTCATCGTGCTGGACGCTGTTTACGACAAGTTCATCGAGCGTCTGGTCTCCATGGCGCAGGCGACGCTGGTCGGCCCCTCCGAGGACCCGGCCCACTATATGGGCGCCGTCGCCGATGACAAGGCGATGAAGACCATCAAGGAATACGCCGAGATCGGCAAGAAGGAAGGTCATGTGCTTTACGAGAGCAAGGTGCCGAGCGACGGCGGCTACTACGTCCCGATGACCATCATCGGCGGCATCAAGCCGGAGCACAGGCTGGCCCAGGAGGAGATCTTCGGACCGGTCCTCGCCGTGATGCGCGCGAAGGACTTCGACCAGGCCATCGAGTGGGCCAACTCCACCAAGTTCGCCCTCACCGGCGGCGTCTTCTCCAGGAGCCCGGAGCACCTGGCCCAGGCCCGTCGCGAGTTCCGCGTCGGCAACCTGTACCTGAACCGCAACAACACCGGTGCTCTGGTCGGCCGCCAGCCCTTCGGCGGCTCCAAGATGTCCGGCGTCGGCACCAAGGCGGGCGGGCACGACTACCTGCTGCACTTCATGGACCCGAGGGTGGTCACCGAGAACACCATGCGCCGCGGCTTCGCACCGGTCGAGGAGGACGACGACTGGGTCGCGTAAGGAACGGAGACTCCTCCCCCCGGAGGGGGGAGGCTGGGTGGGGGGCAGTCTGAGCCCGAAAGAGGCCCCCTCCCTGACCCTCCCCCTCCGGGGGCGGGGAATGACTTGAGCGCCTGCACTTTTATGAGTGCAGGCGCTTTTTCGCGTCCCAACTCCCTCTCTCAATTCCTCCTCCAAATGCACGTCGTGGAGGTGGAAACTCATAACCTATTGCTCTCACTATGTGGTCAATTTTGTTTACCAACTTCCTTGTTCCGGTTTACAGAATTCACCCTTTTTTCTCTTGATTTGTGGCATTTTTTGACATAATCTACCGGGTCGTAAAATAATTTTAATTTAATCTTGGGAGGTCCTATGCCTGCTGCACCGGGAACGTCGAAATTCCAGATAGAACTGCGCCGTCATCTGCGCGGTCAGAACATCAGTGACAACCTCGTGCACCTCATCTGTGAGATTGCCGAGGCCAGCAAGTATGTCATCAACGCGGTGCGCACCGGTGACCTGGGCGTCGCCGGTACCTCTAACCTTTACGGCGAGGAGCAGCTTGCCCTCGACGTGCTCTCCGACCGCATCATGCGCAAGCGCCTGATCCACTCCGGCGTAGTCTGCAACATCGCCTCCGAGGAAATGGACGAGATCTACCAGGCCCAGGCCAGCGCCGACGGCCTCTACTCGGTCGCGTACGATCCCTTGGATGGTTCCTCGCTGGTCGACGTCAACCTCGCCGTGGGCACCATCGTCTCCATCTACGAAGGATGCGACCTGCTCCAGCCGGGCCGCAACCAGGTTGCCGCCATGTACATCCTGTACGGGCCGAGGGTTTCCCTGGTTTACACCGTGGGCGACGGCGTGCACGAGTTCACCATGAACAACCTGATGGAGTTCACCCTGACCCGCGAGAACATCAGGATGCAGGAAGAGGGGAACATCTATGCCCCGGGCGGCCTGCGGAACAAATACAACGACGGCGACGAGCAGTTCATCCGCCACCTGGAAGCCAAGGGGTGCAAGCTGCGCTACTCCGGCGGCTTCGTTCCGGACATCAACCAGGTGCTGATGAAAGGGAAGGGGATCTTTATGTACCCGGCGCTCAAGGGCTCGCCCAACGGCAAGCTGCGCGTCCTGTTTGAGTTGAACCCGATGGCCTTCATCATTGAGCACGCCGGCGGCTCCGCCAGCAACGGCAATATCCCGATCCTCGACATCGTTCCCGAGTCGCTGGACCAGAGGGCGCCGATCTACATCGGCTGCAAGGCCGACGTGAAGGCAGCCACCGATTTCCTCGCCGAGCACAAAGGCGTACCGGCCGCTGCGGCATCGTTTGTCAACGGTTAGCGTTTTGTTGTAACATTGGCCGTACTGCGGCGTTTTCCGCTAAAGTTATCAAGCGGTATGGCGATAATTGTATTAACCAGATTTCCAGAGGTAAGAAATGACTACTAGCACCAAAAGGTTGTGCAGCGAAATCCAGCTGTTTGACCTCTGCGACCTCGATACCTGCACCTGCAAGGTCGAACGCTACTGCACCAATCCCGCCATCCTGGCCCGTTTCGAGGCCATCAAGGAGGAGGACGATCGTCCGCAGTACCTGGCCGACGAGGAATATGACGAGGACCAGGAAGAGGACGCCGACGACCTTGATTCATACGATGACGACGATTACGAAGACGACGACCAGTAACAGCTTCGCTCTTTAGAGGTACAACCGGGAGAACCGCTTTATTCAGGCGGTTCTTTTGGTATCACCGGTAGGACTTATTCATCTTTCCCACGTCCGGTCTTGGCAATAGACCGGCGCGGATTATAATAGCCCATCGGGGGGACCGGCCATGTCTGCTAAACTGCTCATTCTGGATGACGATCACGACATCCTGCTCATGCTGAAGACCATCTTCACGGGCGAGGAATACGAACTGCTGCTGGAAAGCGACAGTGAAGAAGCATTGAAGCGCGTCATCGCCGATCGTCCCAACGTGGCGATCATGGATATCAGCCTTCCCCAGAAGTCCGGCATCGAGGTGCTCAAGGAGGCGAAGAAGATCGATCCCGGCCTGGCCGTGATCATGGCCACCGGTTACAAGACCACCCAGAACGCGATCGAGGCCATGAAGCACGGTGCTTTCGACTACGTCACCAAGCCGTTCGACATGAACAAGCTGAAGGGGGCGGTCAAGAAGGCGCTGGAGTGCAACCTCTTGAGCCGCAAGGTGCGCTATACCAAGGAGCGTCCCCAGGCCGAGGAGGATCTCACCGAGGACCTGATGATCGGCTCCTCGCCCGAGATGATCGAGATCTGGAAGATGGTGGGGACCGTCGCCGATTCCGACGCGGCCGTCCTGATCCAGGGCGAATCCGGCACCGGCAAAGAGCTCCTGGCGCGCGCCATCTACAACAACTCCCGCCGCAAGAACCGTCCCTTCCTGGCCGTCAACTGCGCCGCGCTCCCCGAGGCACTGCTCGAGTCGGAACTGTTCGGGCACGAGAAAGGGGCCTTCACCGACGCCCATTCCCGCCGCATCGGCAAGTTCGAGCAATGCAACGGCGGCACCATCTTCCTCGACGAGGTCGGGGAGATGAGTCCCGCCAACCAGGGCAAGTTCCTGCGCGTCCTCGAGAACCAGGAGTTTGAGCGGGTAGGCGGGAACGAGACCATCAAGGTCGACGTCCGGGTCATCGCCGCCACCAACCGGTCGCTGTTGGCCTCGGTGAAGGAGAAGTCCTTCCGGATGGACCTTTTTTACCGTCTGCGCGTGGTGAACTTCTTCCTGCCGCCGCTTAGGGACCGCACCGAGGACATACCGCTCCTGGTCGACCTCTTCGTGAGGAAGTTCGCCAAGAAATACGGCAAGAACGTGAAGGGGGTCGCCCCCGACACCATGGCGCTTTTGATGAGCCACCAGTTCGAAGGGAACATCAGGGAACTGAAGAACGTCATCAACTCGGCGGTGGTCTTCTGCCGCGGCGACATCCTTGTTTCCGGCGACTTTGAGTCGTTCCTGACCGCCAAGGCGGGCTTCAAGGAGGTCGACCTCGACGTTGTGGGGGACGACTACTACGAGGTGTTCTGGAGCATGCTGGAGCCGGTTTTCGACGGCATCTGCCAGAAGAACAAGGGGGCCATCTACGAGAGCGTCAACATGGGGCTCGAGAAGGCGCTGATCCACATGGCCATGGAGAAGAGTAACAACAACCAGGTCTTCGCCGCCAAGTTGCTCGGTATCAGCCGCAACACCTTGCGCGACCGCTTGGAGCGCTACCGGATCGGGATGGGCGAACAGTCCTAGCAATCAGGCGGTAACAGCATGAATAAGAAGAGCCGGCGACCTGATGGTCAGCCGGCTCTTCTTTTGTTTTTATCTTCCTGTAGGGGCGAATAATTATTCGCCCTTGTACTTTGCCTTGCGTGGACCACCCTGGTGTGTCATCGCTGGACGAATGATTATTCGCCCCTACAGTGGCACGGGTCGGATTACAGCGTCTTACCCGCCGCCTTCTCCCACTCCTCCTTCGGTATGGAGAGGAACACGTCTACGAGCTTCGGGTCGAACTGCTGTCCGGAGCAGCGCACCACTTCGTCCAGCACCGCCTGGAAGGTGAGGGCCTTACGATAGGGACGATCCGAGGTCATGGCGTCCAGGGTGTCAACCAGTGAGAAGATGCGCGCGCTGATCGGTATCGCCTCGCCGGCCACCCGATGGGGATAGCCGGCGCCGTCGTAGCGCTCATGATGAAACAGCACCAGTTCGGCCGCGTCGGTGAAGTACTTGATCCCGGCCAGGATGTCGTAGCCGATCTTCGGGTGTTGGCGCATCACATTCCATTCCTCGTCGTCCAGTTTCCCCGGCTTCAACAGGATGTTGTCGGATACGCCGATCTTGCCGATGTCGTGCAAGAGGGCGCCCTTGCCCAAGATGATCCGCTCCTCGGGCCCGATACCCGCTTTCTCCGCCAGCAGGCAGGTGTACGCCATCACCCGTTCCGAGTGCGAACCGACTTCCTTTTCCCTCGCGTCCAGCGCCCGGATCAGCGCCGCCAGCGTGTGCTCGTAGGCTTGGTTGATCTCGCCCATGACGGCCCGGATCACCTGGGTCTGTTCGCGGACCTTGAGCTCCAGGTTGGCCTGGTACTCCTTGTTCTCCATGATCAGGCGCCGCTTCTCCAATGTGTTCTTCACGGTCAAAAGCACCCGGTCCAGGTTGAAGGGCTTGGTGATGTAGTCCTCGGCCCCGTTGTGGATGCATGAAAGCGCAGTGTCCATGTCGTTCATCGCGGTGATCATCAGCACCGTGGTGTCCGGCGTGACCTGCTTGATGTCCTTTAGTAGATCGATGCCGGAGCGACCGGGCATCATGATATCCAGAAGGGCCAGGTCCAACTGCTGGCTGTTGATGATGTCGAGGCCTTCTTCGGCGCTGCCGGCCTGAAAGCAGGTAAAACCTTCCTTGGACAGAGTGATGTTGATCAGTTCTCTGATCATGTCCTCGTCGTCGGCTATGAGTATGTTCCCTTTCAATTGCTACCTCCTGGAATCGCCCGCGTCGCTTCTTGCGACCCGGTCCCCTGCAACGTGTCCCTCACCTTTCTGATCAGGGCGTCACTTGCAAAGGGCTTGGGCAGGAACTGCATCCCTCTCTCCAGCGTCTTCTCGAAGCTGGTCCGGTTGTCTGTGTGTCCAGACATGAAAAGTACTTTGAGCTGCGGCTTCCTGGCCAGCAGATGCTCAGCCAGGGTAGGGCCGCTCATAAAGGGCATGACCACGTCGGTCAGGAGCATGTCGATCTCGTCGGCGTGCTTCTCGAACAGTACGATGCCCTGTTCTGGGTCCGTCGTTTCCAGCACCCTGAATCCGCGCATTCTCAGGGTATGCACCACCAGGTTCAGCACGCCGGGCTCATCCTCGACCACCAGTATGGTGTGGTCGGTATCGATAGCCTCGTCGAGCTGCTGTTTGGACTGGGACTCCGCCTCCTGGAGGGTGCGGGGCAGATAGATGTCGAAGCGCGCCCCTTGCCCCGGTTCGCTGATCACCTCGATGTAGCCGCCACACTGCTTCACGATGCCGTACACCGTGGCAAGTCCCAAGCCGGTGCCGCGCCCCATCTCCTTGGTGGTGAAGAACGGCTCGAAAAGTCGCTGCTTCACCTCCTGGGTCATTCCCTGGCCACGGTCGGTGACGCTCAGCCTGACGAAGCTGCCGAGCTGTGAGCCCGGGTGGCGATGCGTATAGGCTTCGTCCAGCTCGCAGTTCATGGTCTCCACGGTGATGACCCCGCCGGTGTCGGAGGCGTCGCGCGCGTTCACCACCAGGTTCATGACGATCTGTTCCAGTTGCCCCGGGTCCATCTTGATCAGCCCGGCATCGGGAGCGAGGTCGGTGACCAGCCGGATGTTCTCGCCGATGAGCCGCTCCAGCATCTTCTGGACCGATTTCACCTGGCGGTTCATGTCCAGCACCCGCGGCTCCATGATCTGCCGGCGGCTGAAACTGAGCAACTGCCGGGTGAGGTCGGCGGCCCGCTCCCCTGCGCGCAGGATCTGTTCCGCCTCCTTGTGCATGGGCGACTGTTCGTCCAGGGCCCGGATCAAAAGCGTGCTGTAGCCGTTGATCACGGTGAGCAGGTTGTTGAAGTCGTGGGCGATGCCGCCGGCCAACTGGCCCACAGCCTCCATCTTCTGAACCTGGCGCAACTGGTCCACGACCAGCTTTCTCTCGGTGATGTCTTCCTTCACGCCGACGAAGTGGGTGATCTCTCCCTCCGGGTTCTTGACCGCGGATATGGAGCAGCTCTCCCAGAAAAGGTCACCGTTTTTCTTCCGGTTGTGCAGTTCGCCGTGCCATTCCTTGCCGGAGCAGATGGTCTGCCACAGGTCGCGGTAGAACTCCTCGTCCATGTTGCCGGACTTGAGGACGCTGGTCTTGACGCCGATCAGCTCGGCCTCGGGATAGCCGCAGACCTCGATGAACTTCGGGTTCACGTACTCGATGCAACCCCGCAGGTCGGTGATCACCACCGATACCGGGCTCTGTTCGACGGCGCGCCATAACTTGCTCAGTTCCGCCTCGGCGCGGCGGCGTTCGGTGATGTCGAGCAGCGTGCCGATCACGGCATCCGAGCCGTTGATCAGGGTCCTGGTGCCGTTCACCTCAAGGTCGATGGCGGAGCCGTCCTGCCGTTTGCCTCGGAAGAAGAAATGCAGCGGCTCGCTGCCCTCCTTGAGCGGACGCAGGAACTCGGCCAGCACCCGGACATGGTCTTCGTCGGCGACCAGATCGAGGAGGCTGCGCTTTTCGATCAACTGCTCCGGCGCATAGCCGAAGATGGCGCCCAGCTTCGGGTTCGCGTAAATGAAGATGTCTTTCTGCAGCATGAAGATGCCGACCAGGGACTGCTCCACCAGGCTCTGAAAACGCGCCTCGGTCGCGGACAGGGCTTCTTCCGCCACGCGCCGCTCGCGGCGCACCACCGCTTCCTTCAGCTCCCGCCTGATGGCCGGGATCAACCGCGACAGGCGGTCCTTGATCAGGTAGTCGTGCGCCCCGGCGCGCATCGCCTCGACGGCCGCATCCTCCCCCATCTGGCCCGAAACCATGATGAAAGGGAGGTCGACACCGCGCTCGTGCATGAGCTGCAGCGCCCCCAGGCCGCTGAAACGGGGCATGACGTAGTCGGAGACGACTATGTGCCATCCCCCGCGGTCCAGCGCCGCGTTCATCTCGTCCGGGGTCTCCACCCGCTCGTAGATAGGCGAGAACTCCTTCTGAAGGTGCCGGACGATGAGGATGGTGTCCTCGGGGGAATCGTCTACGATCAGGATGCGCAGTGGATGTTTCATCTGCCCCTCGCGTCGGTGCATCTGATTCGCAACCTTCCTTCACCTCCTTATCGGCCGGCTGCCCTGATAGGTTTAGCTGCGTCATCATTTTTATCAAAAAAGGAAAGAGTGTGTACGCCGCTTCTTTGGCTACAAATTGCCGGCGGAGTATGCTATGAATCTTGCCAGCTTACCCGCCACAAAGGAGAAAACAGCGTGCACATCCTTTCTCTTGCCCGTCCCTTGCCCAAAATCCTGCTGCTTGTGCTTTTGTCCGCTTCCCTTGGCACAGGCTGCTCCAAACAGACAGAGAAGCCGAAAACAAAGCCTCCGGCGCCGGTCAGCGTGGCCCGGGCCACGCAGAAGGACGTTCCCATCGAGCTGCGCGCCATCGGCAACGTCGAGCCCTACGCCACCGTGGCGCTCAAGTCCCGCGTCGCCGGGATGATCACCGGGGTGCGCTTCAAAGAAGGGGACGACGTCGCCAAAGGGTCGCTGCTGTTCACCGTGGACCCGCGCCCGTTCCAGGCGCAGCTGGCGCAGGCCCAGGCCAACCTTGCCCGCGATCTCGCCAGCGCCAACAACGCCCGCGAACAGGCGAAGCGTTACGCCGCGCTCTGGCAGGAGGGGATCGTAACCCGTGAGCAGTACGACCAGCTCCAGGCCAACGCCGACTCCCTCTCCGCCTCGGTAGCCTCGCTGCGCGCCGCGGTGGACAACGCCAAGCTGCAGCTCGATTACTGTTTCATCCGCTCCCCCATGCCCGGGCGCACCGGCGGGCTTACCACCCATGCCGGCAACCTGGTGAAGGAAAACGACACGGCGCTGGTCACCATCAACCAGATCGTCCCGCTTTACGTCACCTTCTCGCTGCCCGAAAAAGATCTCGCCACCGTCAAGGGGAGGATGAGCGACCGGTTGCCGGTCCAGGCCAGGGTCGCGGGGAGCGCCATCGCTGAGCACGGGACGATCACTTTCCTGGACAACGGCGTCGATCCCGCCACCGGCACCATCAAGGTGAAGGCCACCTTCGCCAACGCCCGCAAGACCCTCTGGCCCGGGCAGTTCGTCAACGTCGCCATCACCCTCGATACCAGGAAGGGCGCGACCGTGGTCCCCACCCGGGCCGTCCAGACCGGCCAGCGGGGTGAATTCGTCTACGTGGTGAAGCCCGACGCCACGGCGGAGGTGCGCCCGGTCAGCACCGGCCCCTCCCTTGATGGGCTCACCGTGATCGAGAAGGGGCTCGTCCCTGGTGACACGGTGGTCACCGACGGGCAGGTGAAACTGGTGCCGGGCGGCAAGGTGGCAGTGAAGGGCGGGGCGCCCACATGAACCTCGCCGAACTCTTCATCCGGCGCCCGGTGATGACCAGCCTGGTCATGCTCGCCATCGTGCTGGCGGGACTGATCGGTTACCAGCTGCTCCCGGTGAACGATCTCCCCAGCGTCGATTACCCCACCATCCAGGTCACCGCCAACCTCCCGGGAGCGAGCCCGGAGACTATGGCCAGCGCCGTCGCCACGCCGCTGGAGCGCCAGCTCTCCACCATCGCCGGCATCGACACCATGAACTCCACCAGCGGCCAGGGCGTGACGCGCATTACGCTTCGCTTCGCGCTGGAGCGCGACATCGACGCCGCCGCGCAGGACGTGCAGTCAGCCATCACTAAGGCGAGCCGGCAACTCCCCCAGGACATGCCGTCCCCCCCGTCCTACCAGAAGGTCAATCCCGCCGACCAGCCGGTGCTCTACCTGGTGCTCAGCTCCAAGACCCTACCGCTGTCGCAGGTGAACGAGTACGCGGACACCATGATCGCGCAGCGCATCTCCATGGTGAGCGGGGTGGCGCAGGTGCAGGTCTATGGCGCCCAGAAGTACGCGGTCCGGGCGCGGCTGAACCCGATGGCGCTCGCCTCCCGCAAGATCGGCATCGACGAGGTCTCGCAGGCCCTGTCCCGGGGCAACGTGAACCTCCCCACCGGGACCCTGCAGGACGCCAGCAAGTCCTTCGCGATCCAGTCGCAGGGTGAGCTCCTCGACGCGGCCGCCTACCGGCCGCTCATCGTCGCCTACCGCGGCGGCGCACCGGTGCGGCTGTCGGACCTGGGGAACGTGGTCGACTCGGTTGAGAACGACAAGATCGCCGGCTGGTTCAACGGCAGCGAGCGGGCCATCATCCTCGCCGTGCAGCGCCAGCCCGGCACCAACACCATCGAGGTGGTGGACTCCATCAAGAAACTTTTGCCCGGCTTCCGGGACCAGCTTCCCGGCGCGGTCACCCTGCACGAGCTCTACGACCGCTCCCAGGCGATTCGGCACTCGGTGGCCGACGTCAAGTTCACCCTGGTGCTCACCATCGGTCTGGTGATCATGGTGATCTTCCTGTTCCTCAGGAACCTCTCGGCCACGGTGATCCCGAGCCTGGCGCTCCCCATCTCGCTTATCGGCACCTTCGCCGCCATGTACGGCCTGGGTTTCTCGGTGAACAACATCACCCTGATGGCGCTCACCCTCTCGGTCGGCTTCGTCGTCGACGACGCCATCGTCATGCTGGAAAACATCGTGCGCCACATGGAGCATGGTGAGCGTCCCATGGAGGCCGCGCTCAAGGGGGCCAGGGAGATCGGCTTCACCATCGTCTCCATGACCATCTCGCTGGTGGCCGTCTTCATCCCGGTGCTCTTCATGGGGGGCATGTTGGGGCGGCTCTTGCACGAGTTCGCCGTCACCATCACCTGCGCCATTCTGATCTCGGGCGTGGTTTCCCTGACCCTCACCCCGATGCTCTGCAGTCGTTTCCTGCATCCCCCAGCAGAGGAGCGCCACGGCAGGATGTACCTTTTTCTGGAACGCTGCTTCGACTCCCTGCTCGCCGCCTACAGCCGGACCCTGAGCGCCGTACTCAGGTACCGACGCGCCACCCTCGTCATCACCCTGATCATGACCGCGGTCACGGTGTACCTGTTCAAAGTGATGCCCATGGGGCTTCTCCCCAGTGAGGACCTGGACTCTTTCTACTGCACCACCGAGGGGGCGCAGGGGGCTTCATTCGAGGAGATGGTCATCCATCAGCAGGAGCTTGCCAAAAGGATCGCCGGCAACAAGAACATCAAGGGGTTCATGTCCACCGTCGGTGCCTCGGGCTCCCGGGTCGGTTCTAATTCGGGCTTCATGTTTATCACGCTTAAGCCGAGAAGTGAAAGGAATGATTCGGTCGACCAAGTAATCCAGCAGTTGCGCCCGAAACTGGCAGAGGTGCCGGGTATCCAGGCCTTCATGCAGAACCCGCCTCCGATCAGGCTGGAGGCGCAGCTCTCCAAGAGCCAGTACCAGTTCGTACTGCAGAGCCCGGACACCCAGGTGCTCTACGACAGCGCGGCCGCCTTCGAGCAGAAGCTGAAGCAGGTGCCGCAACTGCTTGACGTCACCAGCGACCTGCAGCTCAAGAACCCGCAGGTCGACCTGAAGATCGATCGGGACAAGGCGACGGCGCTCGGGGTGACGGCGCAGCAGATCGAGGACGCGCTTTACTACGCCTACGGCTCCAGGCAGGTCTCCACCATCTTCGCCCCGACCAACCAGTACCAGGTGATCCTGGAACTGGAGCCGCAGTACCGGCTCGACCCCTCCGCCCTGGGGCTCCTCTACGTGAGGTCGTCCACGGGCGCGCTGGTGCCGTTGTCCACCATGACCGCGCTCGGCAAGTCGCTGGGGCCGCTGTCGGTGAACCATCTGGGGCAGATCACCAGCGTCACCGTTTCTTTCAACGTAAAGCCGGGGGTACCCCTGGGCGAGGCGGTGGCGGCGGTTGAGAAGCTGGCCGCGAGCACGCTTCCCCCCGGGATCAATACCGGCTTTCAGGGAGCGGCGCAGGCCTTCCAGTCCTCGACCAAGGGGCTGACGCTGTTGCTGCTGGCGGCCGTGGTGGTGATCTACCTGGTGCTCGGGATCCTCTACGAGAGCTACGTGCACCCGATCACCATCCTGTCCGGGCTCCCCTCCGCCGGGCTCGGCGCGCTCTTGACGCTGATGCTGTTTCACAAGGAGCTGGATCTGTACGCCTTCGTCGGCATCATCATGCTGGTGGGGATCGTGAAAAAGAACGCCATCATGATGATCGACTTCGCGCTCGACGCGCAGAGGCGCGAGGGAAAGAGTCCGATGGAGGCAATCCACCAGGGGTGCCTGGTTCGTTTCCGTCCCATCATGATGACCACCATGGCGGCGCTTATGGGGACTCTCCCCATCGCCCTTGCCATCGGGGCCAGTTCGGAAGGGCGGCGCCCCTTGGGGCTCGCGGTCGTTGGGGGCCTCCTTGTGTCGCAGCTTTTGACGCTCTACATCACGCCGGTGGTCTACTACTACATGGACCGCGCCGTGCAGAGGGGTCGGGAGTTTTTTCGGAAGAAAGTGCCGGCGCAGCAACCGGGACCGTAACTTTCTAGAACGACAATGTCTAGACATAGAAAGTAGAAGATGAACGTAGAACTTAGAACGTAGAACCTAGAACGTCTTTCATGTTGGTGGAGTTAGCGGCATGTTGATCAACGACGATGCTCAAAAACAGGTATTGACCATCCTGGCCAAGACGGCGGTCACCCCGGCCGCCGACGTGCAGGAGCGCGCCAGTTCCCTGCTGCAGCTGAACCCCGGCCAGCAGGTCAAGGCAGAGATCATCGCCAACCTCCCCAACAGCATGTACATGGCCCGGGTCGCCGGGGAACTTTACAAGCTGGAGATCCCGCTCAACGTGCAGCCCGGGGAAACCCTGGACCTCACCTTCGTCACTGCCGATCCCCGCGTCACCTTCCAGATGCTGCGCCCCCAAACCGAGTCGGTGCAGCTGAGTTCCATGGGGAAGTGGCTTGCCGACGTGGTGGAGAACGCGCCGGGGCTGCCGCCGGCGTCCGAACCGCTGGTCGAGCATCCTGAGCAGGCCGCTGCACAACTCGCGGGCAGGCTGAAGACGAGCCTCACCCAGAACGGGATGTTCTACGAATCGCACCTGGCCCAGTGGGCGCTGGGGGGGCTCCCCCTGAAGGAGCTGCTCAAGGAACCCCAGGGGAAGCTGTCCCGCCTGCTGTCGGAGGGGGAGGGGGATGCTGCGGGTGAGCAGGCTGGCGGCGCCATCGCCGACAGCCGAACGCTGCCGCTCATCAAGGAGCAACTGCACCTGTTGAATACCGGCGTGCTCGCCTGGCAGGGGGAGGCCTGGCCCGGTCAGGAGATGAGGCTGGTGGTGGGCGAGGGGAGCGCGGAGCAGTGGGAACAGGGGATCGAGGCGAACCTCTCTCTGGACCTGCCGCGCCTGGGCGGGGTAAAGGCGTCGCTTCGTTTCACGCCCGAGGGGATCAACGTCCAACTGGTCTGTGACCGTCCCGGTGCGTCGGAATTGATGCGCCAGGCCAGCGGCGAGCTGCGCGCCTCGCTGGCCGCCCAGGGACTGCACCTGAACAAGATGGCGGCCAAGGATGACTAGGAAAACCTCCGACATGAAACGCGCGGTGGCCATGGCCTACAGCCCCGACGAGGGTGGCGCTCCCCGCGTCGTCGCCAAGGGGGCTGGCATCAGCGCGGAGGCGATCATATCGCTCGCCAAGGAGCACGGCGTGTACGTGCACCAGTCCGCGGAACTGGTCGCCATGCTGATGCAGGTCGATCTTGACGCCGAAATCCCGCCGGAACTGTACCAGGCGGTCGCCGAACTGTTGGCCTGGCTCTACTCGCTGGACCAGCAACTGGATCGGCAGCTTTAAACTTCCCCGCTTGGCGCTAGAAGCGCTCCACCAGCAGGTAGTCCGTGTCCTCAGCGGTGACGTGCTCCTTGTCCAGCGGCGGGACCGGGGGTAATACGATCCGGTACTCCAGGTTCCCCTTCAACTCCGCAGGTACGCCTCCCACCCCGCGCGCATGCCCCCCGCCTGCAATCACGACCATGACCTTTTCCGGGTGTGCCGCCAAGTAGCCGGTGATGCGCCTCGCCATCACCATGTTGCGCAGCATCTGCGCCTCGGCGATGTGCCGGAATGATTCCAAATTTCTGCCGTGGTTGGAGGAGTAGCTGCCTATGAATCTGACGAACTCGTCGGTCACCCTGGCGTCAATGTCCGGCGGCAGTTCGGCGAGTTCAAGCGGGGAGAGGGAGGCGAAGCCGCGCTGCGCCACCGACTGCACCACGGAGCGCGGCGCGTTCAGCGCCACGATCGGGATGTGGTTGTCGCGGGCGAAGAAAAAGATGTCGCTGTACATGCCCCAGGGGATGTTGTGCCAGCTCCACTGGTACACCTTGCGGAAGGCATCTTCCGGCACCCTGCCGGCGCTCCAGGCATCGAGCGCTGGCTGACTCACAAGCTCGAACATCTCCATGCCAATGGCGACGTCCTTGCCACGGGCCTTGAGGGACTGAAGCACCCGCAGTTGCAGGCCGTGATGGGCTGCCGCGTCGTGCCGCTCGCCGATAAAGAGCACCGGCGCGCCCGAGATGTCGGCGATCATGGTGTCGACGTCCACGGTGGCGCCGTCCCGTACCCGCAGCGCCTGCGAGATGGAGCAGCCGCACAGCAGGGCGGTCAGGAGCAAGCTCAGCAGCAATCTGGCGGCGTGAGGGAAGGGCATGGCGTGGTTATAGCAGAAACGCCGGACGGGCGCCACGGTAAAGAAAAATGGTGCGAGAGCGGGCAGTACCAAATAAAAACGCCCCCTGGCATTGCCAGGGGGCGTTTGTGTTCTGTTTGAGCGGGATGCTTATGCCGAGACGGTGACTACCCTGCCGTCCACCTGCAAAAGCCCCTCGCAGAAGAGCCGCACCGCTTCCGGGTAGATCCGGTGCTCTTCCTTCTGGATGCGGGCACAGAGGCTATCCTCGGTATCCCCCTCCAAGACCGGAACCGCCGCCTGGATGATGATGGGGCCGGTGTCGGTGCCGCAGTCCACGAAGTGGACGGTGCAGCCGGCGACCTTGGCGCCGTACTCCAGCGCCTGGCGTTGGGCGTGCAGCCCGGGGAAAGCGGGCAGGAGCGCCGGATGGATGTTCATGACCCGCATCGGGAAGGCGTCCAAAAGCACCGAGGTGATGATGCGCATGAAGCCCGCCATTACCACCAGTTCCACGTCGAACTCGCGCAGGGTCGCGACCACCGCCTCGTCATAGGCCTCGCGGCCGGTGTAGGCGCGGTGGTCCAGGTGCAGCGCAGGGATGCCGGCCTTCCTGGCCCGTTCCAGCCCGAAAGCGTCGGCCTTGTTGCTGATCACGCAGACCACGCGTCCGTTGATGGTACCGGCTGCGCAGGCGTCGATGATCGACTGCAGGTTGCTGCCGCTGCCCGAGATCAGTACCCCTATTTTGAGTTCATTCCCCATGAGGTTTCCGCGCGGACTAGACCAGCTCCACGCACTCCTTGCCGGCTTCGCACTTGACCACGTCGCCGATGACGAAAGCTGTTTCGTTGAGGCCGGTGAGCCTGATCATGATGTCGTCGGCCTCTTTCTCCGGGACCACGAGGACCATGCCGATGCCGCAGTTGAAGGTACGGAACATCTCGTTCTCCTCGATGTTGCCGCCTTTCTCGATGATCTTGAAGATCTCCGGAACGTCCCAGGTGTCCTTCTTGATGACCGCCTTGCAGCCGTTGGGGAGCACGCGGGGGACGTTCTCCAGCAGGCCGCCGCCGGTGATGTGGGCCAGGCCGCTGATGTTGAAGTCACGAAGCAGGTTCAATACGGAACGGACGTAGATGCGGGTCGGGGTGAGCAACTCCTCGGCCACGGTCTTACCAAGGCCCGGGAGCTCGTCGTTGATGTCCAGCCCCATGTGCTCCAGGATGACCTTCCTGGCCAGCGAGTAGCCGTTGGAGTGCAGGCCGGAGGAGGAGAGGCCGATCAGTTTGTTGCCCACGGTGATGGAGGAGCCGTCGATGATCTTCTCACGCTCGACAACGCCAACCGCGAAGCCGGCCATGTCGTACTCGTCGCCGGTGTAGAAGCCGGGCATCTCGGCGGTCTCGCCGCCGATCAGGGCGCAGCCTGCCTGGACGCAACCTTCGGAAACGCCCTTGATGATCGAGGCGCCTTTCTCAGGGTCGAGTTTGGCGGTGGCCAGGTAATCCAGGAAGAAGAGGGGCTCGGCGCCCTGGACGATGATGTCGTTGACGCACATCGCTACCAGGTCGATGCCGATGGTGTCATGACGGTCGGCCAGGAAGGCAAGTTTCAGCTTGGTGCCGACACCGTCGGTGCCGGAGACGAGCACGGGATGTTTGTACTTGCCGGTGTTCAGTGAGAAGAGACCGCCAAATCCGCCTATGTCAGCGAGGACTTCCGGACGGGAAGTGGCCTTCACCAACGGCTTGATCATCTTGACGAAAGTGTTGCCGGCGTCTATGTCTACCCCGGCGTCTTTATATGTGATATTCTTCTCTTTCAAGGCTAAACCTCCGATAAAGTAAAGACGAAATCTATCCCATTCCCCCGTAAAAGTCAAAGTGAAAAAGTTGTTTACTTCGACAGGTCCTTTGCTTAATATGCCTTGCTGTGTCAGCCTCGGGGAACAAAATAGCACTTCGTGCCATGCGTAACGAGGACTTAGACAGCGTCCTCGAAATCGAGTCGGCATCGTTTCCCCGCCCCTGGACCCGGCGCCATTTTCTGGACGAGATGGAGAGTCCCGGCAGCTTCCCGGTGGTGGCCGTGACCGGTGACGGGAAGGTCGCCGGGTACCTCTGTCTGAAGCAAGTGCTGGACGAGGCCGAGATCCTCGATGTCGCCGTCGGCCCCGCTTTCCGGGGGGGCGGCATCGGTCGCGCGCTGGTCGACTGGGGCGTCGCCTTCTGCCGAAAGCACAAGTTGAACCTGCTCTGCCTGGAAGTCCGGGTGGGCAACCACGAGGCGATCTCTCTTTATCGGCGCCTGGGCTTCACCGAGGTGGGGCGCCGCAAGAACTACTACGAAAATGGCGACGATGCCATTCTGATGGACCTATCCATAGCTCAAGTAGAGGAAAACGATGCAGTTTAAATCCATGGTTATCTCTAACGTCGAGGTGTCGCCCAACTACTTCAGGATGAGGATGAGCGCTCCGGAGGAACTCGCCTCCGCGGTCCCCGGGCAGTTCGTCATGCTGAAGGTGAACGACGCCATCGACCCGCTGCTCAGGCGCCCCTTCGGACTCTTCGATGTGGGGAGCTTCGTCCCCGAGTATGCCGGCTGCGGCACACAGGTGTACTGCGAGATCCTGTACAAGGTGGTGGGGAAAGGGACCAAGATCCTCTCCGCGCTGCACCACGGCGACCTGGTCGACCTGCTGGTCCCGCTCGGCAAGGGGTTCCAGATGGGACCCGCCGGCGAGGAGAAGGTGCTGGTGGGCGGCGGCGTGGGCCTTGCCCCGCTGTACTACCTTGCCAAGGAACTGAAGCAGCGCGGCGAGAAGGTGCGCCTCTTCGCCGGGGGACGCAACCGCGACGACGTCCTCTGCATCACCGAATTCGAGCGGCTCGGTGTCGAGACCTACGTGGCCACGGACGACGGCACCCTCGGGGAGCGCGGTTTCGTGACCCAGGTGCTGGAGCGCCACCTCGGTACCGGCATGCGCATCTTCGCCTGTGGCCCGACCCCGATGCTGAACGCGGTAGCCAAGATGTCTCAAAAACTGGGCGTGCCCTGCCAGGTTTCCATGGAGGCGTACATGGCCTGCGGCGTGGGCGCCTGCCTTGGGTGCGTCATGAAGGGTGCCAACCACAGCGACGAGACCCCCGACTACCGCTGCGTCTGCAAGGACGGCCCCGTCTTCGACAGCTTTGAACTGCAATGGAGTTAGCAATGCAACGACCTGACATGTCCGTGGTCCTCGCCGGGATCCCGATGCGCAACCCCGTCATGACCGCCTCCGGCACCTTCGGCTACGGTGCGGAATTCGCCGATTACCTCGACCTGGAAAGCATCGGCGCCATGGTGACCAAGGGGCTTTCCCTGAAGCCCAAGGCCGGCAACCCGACCCCGCGCATCGTGGAGACGCAGGGGGGGATGCTCAACGCCATCGGCCTGCAGAACGTCGGCATCGACGCCTTTATCGAGCAGAAGCTCCCCTACCTGAAGAACGTGAACACCCCGGTGATCGCCAACCTCTACGGCAACACCCTGGAGGAGTACGGCGAGGTGGCGAGCCGTCTGGACGGCCTGGCTGGCGTGGCCGGCATCGAGGTCAACATCTCCTGTCCCAACGTGAAGCAGGGGGGGATCGTGTTCGGCACCGATCCGGGCGCCGCCAAGGAGGTGGTTTCCCTGGTGAAGCGGAACACCTCCAAGCCGCTCATCGTGAAGCTTTCCCCCAACGTCACCGACGTGGTGCTCATGGCGAAAGCCTGCGCCGACGCCGGCGCCGATGCGCTTTCGCTCATCAACACCCTCACCGGGATGGCCATCGACCTCGACCGTCGCCGCCCGGTGCTCGCCAACGTCACCGGTGGCCTCTCCGGCCCGGCCATCAAGCCGGTCGCGCTCAGGATGGTCTGGCAGGTGGCAAAAGCGGTCAAGCTGCCGCTGATCGGCATCGGCGGCATCATGAACGGCCGCGACGCCCTGGAGTTCATGCTGGCCGGCGCCACCGCCATCCAGGTGGGCACCGCGAGCTTCCTCGACCCCTCTGCCGCGCAGCGCATCGCGCAGGAGATGGAACAGTACCTGGTCGAGCAGGGGATCGAAAGCGTCCGCTCCCTGATTGGGGCCCTTGAAGCCTGATGGAAGCCTGGGAGCACAGCCTTAACGATTGCATCACCAGCCCGGAGGAGCTTGCCGGGCTTTTTCATGCGCAGGGGGAGAATCTCTCCCACGTGGTGCGGCGCTACCCGATGCGCATCACCCCGTACTACCTCGGCCTGATCCGCGAGCCGGGGGATCCGATCTGGCGCCAGTGCGTCCCGGACCCGGCGGAACTGGATGACCTGACCCAGTCCCCGGATCCGCTCGATGAGGAGCGCCTCTCCCCGGTGCCGGGGCTGATCCACCGTTACCCGGACCGGGTCGTGTTCCTGGTCTCCACCGCCTGCGCCGTCTACTGCCGCTTCTGCATGAGAAAGCGCGGGGTGGGGTGCCAGGGGATGAACGCCGCGCCCTTGGACGAAGCGGTGGCCTACATCGCCTCTCAGCCCCAGATCCGCGACGTGATCCTCTCCGGCGGCGACCCGCTGCTGCTCTCCGACGACCGCCTGGAGCAGATCCTCACTGCCCTGCGCCGCATCCCCCACGTAGAGATCATCCGGATCGGCACCCGCGTGCCGGTGACTTTCCCGGAGCGGGTCACGGCGCGGCTCGCCCGCATGCTGAAACGTCACCAGCCGCTCTACGTCAACACCCACTTCAACCACCCGCGCGAGGTAACCGAGCAGTCGGCCCGTGCCTGCGCGCGCCTCGCCGACGCCGGCATCCAGCTCGGTAACCAGAGCGTGCTCTTGAAGGGGGTGAACGACGACCCGCAGGTGATGCGCGAGTTGATGCAGCGCCTGTTGGCGATCCGGGTGCGTCCTTACTACATCCACCAGATGGACCTGGTCCAGGGGACCGCCCACTTCCGTACCAGGGTCGCCGACGGCATCACGGTCATGGCCGCGCTGCGCGGTCACACCTCCGGCCTCGCCGTGCCGCACTACGTCATCGACCTGCCGGGAGGGAAAGGGAAGGTCGAGGTCGCCTCGGCCCGTTTCAGCGCCGACGGCAGCCGCCTTTGGGTGCGCAATTACCTGGGCGAGGAGATCGAGTACCAGGAGACCTGACGCCCCCGCCTCATACGCCTTTCTCGCCCCGAGCCGGATGCTTCCCGCATCCGGCTTTTTTGTCGCCTTATATTTCCGCTCAGGCTGTGCGGCATTTATGCCGATAATTTAGATACTTTCTTCAGGTGCCGTAGTTTTCCAGGAAAGGAACCTTGCTATGCCCGTACCCGGCATGCTATAAGCGTATACCTGGATCAATATTATTATATATAGGCCAAACTGAATGCAAACTGAGTATTTGAAAACGCTGGTGGTGTTAGGGCAGGTGGGGAGCTTTTCCAAGGCTGCGACCGATCTGACGATCACCCAGTCGGCAGTGTCGCAGCGCATCAAGTACCTGGAGGACCATTACGGTTGCCAGTTGGTGGACCGGTCCGGGAAGCTGTTGCTGTTGACCGAGGCGGGCCGGCTGGTGGTGCAACGGGCCGAGCAGATCCTGCTTTTGGAGGCGCAGCTCGCCAACGACCTGAAACTGAGGGGGGAAAAGACCCGCTTAGCCATTTGCTGTACGCCGACCTTCGGCGTCGGGTTCCTGCCGCAGGTCATGGAGAAGTTCATGTCACGCAAGGCGGACAATGTCGACCTCCGTTTCATGTTCCACTCGCTGGACCGCGCCGTGAAGGAACTCCAGGAAAACGAATTCGATCTGGCGGTGATCGAGCATTGCGAAGTGATGGAGGTCCCCGGCTTCGACGTCGTGGAACTCCCGAGCGACCAGCTGGTTTTCGTCAGCGCCCCGTTCCTGGGGCTCCCCCCGGGAGAGGTCGAACTGGAACGGCTTTTACACAACTGCCTCATCGCTCGCAAACCCGACTGCACCTCGCGGCGGCTCTTGGACCTGAACCTGTCGCGCTGCGGCCGTACCGTCGATGATTTCAAAGCCGTAGTCGTGGTCGATGACCTCCGCCTCGCCTTGGAGACTGTTCTTACCGGCGGCGGGGTCTCCTTTCTTTCCCGCAGCATCGCGGCACGGGAGCTGGACTCCGGGCTGCTGCTGGCACATGTAGTCGCTGGATTTGAGCAGTCGCGGCGGCGCAGCATCGTGGTGAAGAGCGAACGCAGGCAGGATCCCGCGGTGGTGGAATTCCTGGATTGCATCGACGCCGGCTTTCCCATGGGACATTCCTGCTGACCCATCGCCAGCGGTTCTTCGGAAAAATAGTACGGGCTTGATTACCCTGGAAAGCGGCGGTGATCGAGCCCTTTCTTGTTTTTAAGGTATACTTTGGCCTGTTTTGCTCGCAGGCGGTCAGCCAAAGGAGGCCTTATGAGAAGGATGAGCGTGGAAGAAGAGATCCTGAAGGACAAACCGGTGGTGGTGAAAGATGCGACGGAACTGTGCGCCATTTGCGGTTCGCCGCTGCAAAGAGACAAGGAGAGCGGTGAGCTCTTCTGCCCGCTTTGCGACATCGAGGACATTCCCTGACGCGGTGATTGATCCCCTCATGGGGTAAGGCGCTGGTAGCCGGGAGAGCGAAAGGTTCTAGGAGGACGACATGCTGGAAAAACTGGAAGGCGATCAGCTTGAATTCAGGAACCTGCTGGCGGAGTACAAACGCCGGCTTTGGGCCGACCTGCGCGAGGAGGTGTTTGCACAGGGGGGCGAGGATCTGGCGACCCAGTACGACATCCCGCAGGATCCCGGCGAGAAGAGCATGCTGGACGTGTTGTCGGACGCCGGGCTGGCGGTGGCCGACATCAGGTGGCAACAGCTCACCGCCTTGGAGGAAGCGCAGCGGCGCGTGGAACTGGGGACCTACGGCACCTGCGAGGGGTGTGGCGAGCCGATCGGTTTGCCGCGACTGAAGCTGATGCCCTTCACCGCGTACTGCGTGGAATGCCAGATGGAACAGGAGATACCTGCGAAGCCGCCGGGGAACAAGATCTGAAAGGCAGGGACTAGGGACTAGGGGCTGGCGAAAGGCGTTAAGGCTAGGGATTAGGGAACGACATAAAGGCAGGGGCTCGGGAGCAGGGGGAGGGGCTGGTTGTTACTAGCCCCTAGCCCCCAGCCCTAGCCCCTGTTTTTGTTCTTACAGCAGCGCGTCTATGGCAGCGAAGTCCACGTCTCGCTCGGCGTTGGCCATGATCCAGTTCAGCTTCTCCTGGTCTTCGTAGGTGATCTTGGCGACGTCGTCGGAAAGCGCCGTGAAGACCTCGGCCGTGGTTTCTTCCACGCGGATGTAGGGGATGTGCGAGTCGTGCAGGATCTGCTGGCTCACCTCGGATACCGGCACGTGCCCCGATACCACCAAGCCGGCGATCTTTTCCTTGTAGGCCGGGATGTGGTACAGCGAGGAGAGGGTCACGATCAACTCGTCGCGGGAGCTGGTCACGATCATCAGGGTGGAGTCGAGCAACCCGTCGATCACCCGCTGCGAAGAGGCCGCCCCGAGCTGGATGTTGTGGATGATCCTGCTTTTCTCGCTCATGTTCCCCTGCAGGGGCAGGTCGAAAAGCTTGGAGATGTGACTCAAGGTCGGGTTGGCCAGGATCGGCGAGTAGTTGAAGCCGTCGATCACCTTGATCTGCGGCTCGAAGGCGCGCTTCAGGTACTTGCTGGTGACCTCTTTCTTGCTGGGCATCATCTTGTTGACGATGATTCCCCTTACATCCGCCCCTTCGCGCTCGTACAGAGCCAGGTTCAGGTGCACCGCGTCGATCACTTTGCCGATGCCGCTCTCGCTCACGATCATGACCGGCGCGCCGATCAGCTTGGCCACCTTGGCGTTGGAGAGGCCGATGACGGCGCCTACGCCACCATGTCCCGCCCCCTCTATGATGAGAAAGTCATATTTCTGCTCCAACTCCCGCACCGCCTCGAGGATGCAGTCCGCCAGGGAGAGGTCGTCCAACTTGCCGGCCAGGTAATCCTTGGTGAAGTCCCGGTACAGCGCCACCGGCGACATGAGGGCGATATCCTCTTCCAGCCCGAAAGCCTTGGCCATGAGCAGGGCGTCCATGTCCACCATGAAATCGTCGTAGAGCAGCACTTTCGGGCCGAAGGGCTTCACGAACCCCACCCGCTGGTATTTTTTCCTGGCCTGGTGCATGAGCGAAATGCTGATGGTCGTCTTGCCACAGTTTTGTCCGGTCGCCGCAACGAAGATCTTTTTCGCCATGTGCACCCCCCTGTATGGATGGCGTATGTTTACACCATCACGGAGTGTGCCGTCAAGAAAAGTAATACGGGCAGGGGAGGCGCGTCAGGGGAGGAATTTCAGCATGAGCATGGAGATGTCGTCATCGAAGCTGGTATTGCCGGTATAGGCGCGCAGGGCGTCAAGCACGGCGTCGATGATGGCGACGGAAGGCTTGCGGTGCTCACGCGCCAGCACCCCCTTCAGCCGCTGCACGCCGAAGAGCTCGCTGGAGGGGTTCTGGGTCTCAGTGATGCCGTCGGTATAGAGCAGCAGCAGGTCGCCCTTTTCTACCTGCACGGCCGGTTCGTCGAAGGCCACCCTGCGCTGCACCCCCAGGATCAGCCCTTCGGCGTCCAGTTCGAAAAAGCGCTCCTCAGCGGGGCGGTAGAGCAGGGGAGGGGGATGGCCGGCGTTGCTGTAGCGCAGCCTGCCGGAGGTCCGGTGATAGCTCAGGTAGGACATGGTGATGAAGAGTTCGGCGCGGGAGAGGTCGTCGTGCAGGATCTCGTTCAGCGCCGCGACCACCTGGGCGGGGCCATCGAGCGCCGGCATCTGGGCCCGCAGCACGCTGCGGGTCTCCACCATGATCAGGGCCGCCCCCACGCTGTGGCCGGAGACGTCGGCGATCACCAGGTCGAGCCTCTCGCCGTGAAGCAGGATGTCGTAGTAGTCGCCGCCGATATGGCTCGCCGGGACGCAGCGGCCGGCGCAGTCAATCCCGGTCAACAGTGGCGGGGCGGCGGGAAGGAGCGAGAGCTGGATCTGCCGGGCGATCTCCATCTCCTTGTGCATGCTGGTATTCTGCAAAAGCGCCTGTTCCGCCAGCTTGCGCTCGGTGATGTCCTGCTTGATGCAGATGAAGTGCTTGATGAGTCCGTCCTGGTCCATGACCGGCGTGATGGTCTGCTCCTCCGGGTAGAGTTCGCCGTTTTTGCGCCGGTTCACCAGTTCGCCGTGCCAGATCTTGCCCGCCATGATGGTGGACCAGAGGTCCTGGTACAGTTCGGCGTCGTGCCGGTCCGATTTCAAAAAACTCAGGTCGCGCCCCACCGACTCTGCCAGCGTATAGCCGGTCATCCGGGTGAAGGCCTCGTTGACCGACAGCACGATGCCGTTCCTGTCGGTGATCACGATGGCGTTGGCCGCCGCTTCCAGGGCTGCGCTTTGCACCCGCAGCGACTCCTCGGCCCGTTTGCGCTCGGAGATGTCGGAGATCAGGCCGTCATAGGCGATCAGTTCCCCCTGTTCGCTGTAGCGGGGCACCACCGTGTTGATGACCCAGCGCAGCGAACCGTCCTTGTGCCGGATGCGGTGCTCCACCGAGGGGATCTCCTTGCCCGCCCGTAGTTCCTCGGTGAGGCTGGTGACCGCCGGGCGGTCCTCCTCGTGGATCATCTGGTACCAGAGAAAGGGATTTTGTTGATACTCCTCGTCGCTGTAGCCGGTGACCGAGAGGCAGCCCGGGCCGTGCGAGGTGCGGGTCACCGTGCCCTCGTTCAGGGTCACCGTGTAGATGTAGTCGGTTACCGCCGCCACCAGCCTTTTGTAGCGCCGCTCGCTTCTCACCAGCGCCGCTTCCGCCTCGCGCTTCTTGCGCCGCACCTGCGCTTCCTGCATCTCGCGCTCGATGGCCGGGATGAGGCGCGAGGTGTTCCCCTTGATCAGGTAGTCGTTGGCGCCTTCCTTCATGGCGCCGACGGCGGTGTCCTCGCCGATCTTGCCGGAAACGATGATGAAAGGGATGTCCAGGCCGGAGTCGCGCAGGACCTGCAGTGCCTCAAGCCCCGTGAAGCCGGGGAGGACGTAGTCGGAGACCACCAGGTCCCAGTCCTCCTCCTCCAACGCCTTACGCATCGTATCGGCCGTCTCGACCCGTCGGGAAACGGGAGCGTAGTTGCCGCGGCGCAACTCGAAGATGAGGAGCAGGGCGTCGTCCTCGGAGTCTTCCACTATCAGCACGCGGAGCGGTTTACCCATGAAAACACCTTCCATGGCATGCACATGATTAGAAATGCCCAGTCAGGCTGGGCGTTTAGAGTATAGCATACTTCGTTGGTTGGGGAGGGGCGGGGAGCTAATTAGACGGGGCCGGAGCGCCGCTGTCGAGGCTGAACTCCCGGAGCCACTCCTCGAAGATGCGCACCTTGTGCTGGCCGAAGCGTAGCAGGTCGATTCTCACTTGGTCCGTGCTCTTCTCCAGGTCGAGCTCCCCCCCCTTTTTTGAATAGAACAGATCGGCCAGGGCCACGATGCGTTCGCAGTCGGTGACGGGGGACATCTCCCGCAGCGGCAGGCGCAGCTTCTGCTCCACGATGTCCTGCGCGGTGAGGCCGACCCCGATGTGGCGCTCACAGACCAAGGCGTGATGCGGCAACCCCTCCGAGTCCAGCATCTGCCGGCCGATGACCCCGTGGCAGATGTAGGGGGCCTTGCCGAAGCAGTTGAGCTTGGGGGCATAGGTGCGGGCGACGCCGATGTCGTGCAACAGGGCGGCCTCCTCGATGAAACGCATCTCGGTGTCGTTCCTGCCGGCGCATTCGGCGATGGCGAGCGCCTTGTCGGCAACCTTGCGGCTGTGCCGGTAGACGATGTCCAGTCCCTGGCTGTTGTCGTGGAAGTATTTCTCTAGTAGAGCCCTGGGATTCAAAATCTGCCTCCGAATTAGGTTTTTGTCCGCATCAAGGCTATAGATTATGCCGATTCGTCCTTCGATTGCAACCCTGGCGCGCTCCCCTGGCTGTTTCCGCCCAACTCAGCATTCTCGAACCGCATCAAGAAAGAGTTGAATATCGCTACGCGACCGGATATGATGTGAATCCTTTAAATAGATACTTCTATCCATGGCGGTGCGATGACAGCCAAAATGACCACACAACAACACACGCTGCTCGTGGACGACGAGCTGGGCATCCTCACCGAGGTGTCGCTGCTGCTCGCCTCCAGCGACATTCCCGGGGTGGCCACCATCTCCGACAGCCGGCAGGTGCTCACCTATGTACGGGAACACAAGGTAAACGCGTTGATCCTGGACTGGGTGATGCCTAACGTGACCGGCGCCGAGATCCTGCAGAGCCTGACCGTGGAGCATCCCGAGATCCCGGTGATCGTGATGACCGCCATGGGGGATGTCGAGACGGCGGTGACCTGCATGCGCCAGGGGGCCTTCGACTTCCTCACCAAGCCGGTGGACCCGAACCGACTGGTGGCCAGCGTCAAGAAGGCGCTCCAGGTGAGCGAGCTCGGGCAGCAAAACCGCAAGCTCAAGGACTACCTGCTGGCCGACACCCTGGGTAACCCCGACGCCTTCGCCGGCATCATCACAACCTCCAAGAAGATGCGCGGCATCTTCCAGTACATCGAGGCGATCGCAAGCTCTAGGCTCCCGGTCCTGATCACCGGCGAAACAGGTGTGGGGAAGGAGCTCTTGGCGCGCGCGGTGCACGACGTCTCGGGCGTGCCGGGGCCGTTCATCTCGCTCAACGCCGCCGGGCTGGACGACTTCATGTTCTCCGACACGCTCTTTGGCCACAAGAAGGGGGCCTTTACCGGCGCGGACAGCAAGCGCGACGGCCTGATCAGCGCCGCCGCCGGGGGAACCCTGTTCCTGGACGAGATCGGCGACCTGAACCTCGCCTCACAGATCAAGCTGTTGCGGCTTTTGCAGGAGCGCGAGTACTACCGGCTCGGCTCGGACCTGCTTTTGAAGAGCGACGCCCGCATCGTGGCCGCCTCCAACATGGATTTTGCCGCCCTGCGTGCCGCCGGTTCCTTCAGAAACGACCTCTACTTCCGCCTGTGCGCCCACGAGTTTCGGGTGCCGCCGTTGCGGGAGCGGCTCGAGGATCTGGAGGCGCTGGTGGATTACTTCGTGGACCAGATCGCGGCGCAGCAGGGGAAACCGGCGCCCAGGGTGCCGCACACCGTGATCGCGGCGCTGCAGCAGTGCACCTTTCCGGGCAACGTGCGCGAGCTTTACAACATGGTGCACCACGCGGTTACCTGCAACGAGGGGGCACCCCTGTCGGTCGCGGACTTCCCGGGGGTGGCCGCGGTGCCGGTGCGGGCGCCGCAGCCCGTTGAGTGCGGCGGCAACCCGTTGTTTTCACTTTTTGGCAAGTTTCCGACGGTGGTGCAGGTGGAGGAGTACCTGATTGCCGAGGCGATGAAGCTCACCAGCGGCAACCAGACCCAGGCGGCGGAGCTGTTGGGGTTGACCAGGCCGACCCTGAACAAGCGGTTGAAGCAGGAGCGTCAGTAGGAAGGTACGGCTGCCTGGGCGGGTGCGGTCTGGGCTGCGACCTTTTTCCTTGGGGCAAGATAGGTGAGGTTCTGCAGCACTGTCTGTTCCAGGGTGGCGTCGTAGAATTTGCGTCTGCAGTCCACCTCGGACAACGGCTTCCCCTGCAGCTTGGTCACCAGGCGGCAGCCGCCGAAGCACAAGGGGAGGTAGCTGCACTCCAGGCAGGCATCGATCTGCCAGTTCCCGATCCCGTTGGACACGCGAAAGTCCCGTAATCCCTCAGTCAGACTCCCCACGCTCAGCTCTTCCCACCCCATGAACGCCGGGCACTTGTAGAACTTCCCGGTGCAGTCGATCACCAAGGTGCTGTCCAGTTCCACGACGCAGGCCGACGGTTTGAGGGTGGGGGCACGGTACCCGCGGGCCAGGGTCGCCTCGCGTAGAAATGGGACCGCTTCCAGAAGCCACGGTTCCTCCGACATGGCGCAGCCGGAGTTGAAGTCCGAGCACCCCCCAGTGGAGACGACGGGGGTGAACATCATCACGGCGAGCTTGTCGGGGGTGATGCCGTAAAGGGGAAGCTGGTCGAGCAGTCGCGGGAACTCACGGTAGTTTTCCCGCTTGAAGTTTGCCCCCAGCTGAATGGAGATCAGGTTGCAGACCTGTGCGAGGTTTCTCGCTACCACATCGAAGCTGCCGGCGCCGGAGGCATACGGACGTTGCACGTCGTGAATCTCCTGGGGGCCATCCAAGGTGAACTTCGCGCCCTGCAGGCCCAGGGGGATCAGCTGCAGCGCCGTGTTCCGGTCCAGGAGGGTGCCGTTAGTCACCAGGGTGAAGGCGTAGCGCACGCCGTGGCTTTGGGCAGCGGCGTGTAGTCGCTGCGAGATGCGCAGGATCAGGTCCAGCGACAGCAGCGGCTCCCCGCCGTAGAAGGAAACAGTCACGTCCCATCCCTGCGCCATCCGCTTCTGCACCAGCGTCTCCACCAGCAGGTCGGCGGTGGCTTCCGACATGTAGTGCCCGCAGCGGAACTCACCTTCGAAGCAGTAGCCGCAGTCGAGGTTGCAGTCGAGGTTCAGCACCACCGAGACCTTGAAATCGCGCGTCTCTGCGTTGGCGCGCGCGATGAGGCCGCGCATCTGTTCTTTCTCGGCGTCGGGGTCCTCTACCAGCATGCCCAGTCGCGCCAGTGCCTCGCACCCCTCGGCGGGAACGTCGCCGGCTTGCAGGGCCGCCAGCGTCTCGGCGGAGATGGCGGCGACCGAGCCGCGCATGGTTGAGTAGAGGAGAACATGACCGGGACGGTCGGGGGAGGGGAAGGTCTTGAGATAGCGCGAAAGTTTCATGGTGATTCACACCTATGTATCAACTCGGTTTTTACCCGTAACAAAAGCTGTCTGAAAAGGATCGCCCAGGGTCTCGCCTCCCCCGCGTGAGGAAGGCGAGACATGGGGGCATATCATAAACCGTTGGCCCAGATGTACATGTAGAAGCAGCAACCCAACCCGTTCATAACAGACATGTCAGACATTGTGTTGCCTTCGTCGAGAATCTCCACTGCGAGGTTTTCTGTAGCCATAGCGACTTCCTCCTTTGAGTGTGTTAAAAATCTTGGACTTATTTAACCTGCTGTGATAAATTAACACAACTCTAATTGGACTGCAATAATAAATTTGGTTTTTTTTATTAGGAGGGGGTGTGAGGGAAAGGTCTGCAGTTTTGTCAGTGTATGCCGCAGTCAAGCCGATGCTGCTGACTGTTGCGCTCTGTCTGCTGACAGTGGCGCCGGCCATATGCGACGACGACGTGAGTACCGTCGAGCTTTTCAACGGTTCCGGTGCGGAGTTGGTGTCGGCAAGCAGGTCTCCGCGTCCAGCCTCGCAAACAGCGGAAAACATTACGGTGGTCACGGCTGATGAGATCGCAGCCTTGAACGCGCACAACTTGCCCGACATCCTTTACGCCATCACCGGCATCCAACTTGAGATAATCGGCACCCCAGGCGCCAACACCAACATCGAGATACAGGGCTCCGACTTCGACCACGTGCTGGTCTTGATCGACAACGTCCCCATCAACAGCCTCTCCGACAACTTCCCCGACCTCGCTGCCATTCCGGCCCAGATCATCGACCGCATCGAGATCGTCAAGGGGGCGGCTTCCAGTTCCTGGGGGAGCGCCCTGGGGGGCGTCATCAACGTGATCACCAAGATGCCGCAGCAGGACAGCGCCATTGGCGGCACCGTCTCGGGCTCCTATGGTACTCGGGAAACACTTGACGGACGTGTAGAGGCCACCGGTACCGTGGATCGGCTTGGCTACTACCTCACGGCAGGGCAGTTGCGCTCGGACGGCCTGCGCCCCAACAACCAGTCCAACCTCAAGAGCCTGTACGGCAAACTCCATTACGAACTTCCGGTACGCGGTGGGATCACCCTCTCCACCCTCTACACCACGAAAAAAACCGGTATTATCGATCTTCCCGTGCTTCACGTGAACGACCAAAAGCGTGAGTTGGTCTCGTCGCTTGCCCTGCAGTTGCCGGTTGATACACGCCTTACCCTTGACGCTGCGCTGAGGACCCGGCAGAGCGACATGGAGATGTTCGTGGTCAGCACGCCCGGTGGCGCCCTTCTGCAGAGCGGCCTTGAGGAAGACAACAGCACCGGCGGCAGTATGAAACTTTCCTGGCAAGGAGAGTGGCAGCTGATCGTAGCCGGGGTGGATTACGACCACGTCAGGGTGCGCATGCTGGGCGGATTGTTGCCTGGGGAGGCTGCCAGGGGCGCAGACCGGATCGGCGTCTATCTCAACGACACCTTGACTATCGGCGACTTCGCCGTCACCCCCAGTGCACGTTTCGACTGGACAGGCTTCGGCGGCAACCGCTTCAGCCCAAGCTTCGGCATCACCTATGCCTTGAGCGAAAACAGCCTGCTGCGCGGCTATACCGCCCGTGGGTACAGCCTCACCTCGCTGAACCGCGCCGATTCCACCGAAAAGGTGTGGACTTCGCAGTTCGGCATCGAGTCCGGAGAAGTACCCTACCTCTGGCTCAAGGCCACCCTTTTTAGAAACGACACCTGGGACGTTCTGAGCAACGAACAGAGGAATACCGTCCAGAAACGGCAGCTGAAGCTGGGGGGGGAGTTCGAGCTGCGCACCGTTCCGGTCTTTCACACCTCTCTCGGCGTCGGCTACACCTACATCCACGCCACGGAGGGGGCCAACGGGCCACAGGTCAGTTCGATACCAATGCAGACTCTAAAGCTTGGCTTGCGCTACCGGGACCCCTCACAGCTGCAGGCGCAAGTCACCGGGTACTACATCGATTGGGATGCGCCCACCGGCAAGAGTAGAGGAATGCTCTGGGACCTGCACCTCAGCAAGGCTTTCGAGTACAGCGACTTCGGGTCCATCGAAATCTTCGGCTCGCTTAGAAACATCTTTAACGGTCAACAGTATCTTTCTGATTTCTACAAGAACACGGGGCGCTGGGCGGAAGCGGGGGTAAGATGTCACTTCTGAGACTCCTGCTCCTGGTGCTGTTCACCCTGGCACCAACGCTTGCCTTGGCCTACGATGTACTGCTGCTCCAGTCCATGCACGACAAGGGGTACGACGAGGCGGTGCGCGGCTTCAAGCGCGACTACCGCGGCTCGGTGCGTCGCATCGTGCTCACCGATTACGCCGAACTCGACCTGACCCGCATCACCCGCGAGGAACACCCGAAGCTGATCATCGCTGTCGGCGACCGCGCCTTGGAACTGGCGCAAAAGCAGCACGCGGCACCGGTGCTCTACATGATGGCCCTGAACGCGAAGCCGCGCCGGTCGGCGGTGGGGGTCAGTATGCTGCTCGACCCCGCAAAGTACCTGTCGGTGCTGGAGGAGTTGGGGTGCGACCGGGTCGGGGTGCTCTACGATCCGGCACGAAGCGGCGCCTACGTGAAGCGCGCCCTGGCCCTGGCTGCGCGCACCCGTGTCAGGCTGGTGCTGCGCGAGGTGCACGCGGCCAAGGAGACGCCGGCCATGCTCGCCTCTTTGAAGGGCAAGGTGGACGCGCTCTGGATGCTGCCCGACGCGACCGCTGTTTCCCCGGTTTCTACCGAAGCCTACTTCCTATTTTCCCAGGCTGAACGGGTCCCCGTGATCACCTTCGCCGAGGTCTACCTCTCCATGGGAGGAGCGGTGGCGCTCACCATCGATCGCAACGACATCGGCAGGCAGCTGGCCGAGCTGGCGCAGAACGTGCTGGATGGGAACCAGCCGGAAGATGGTGGTGACCCGCCTCGAAGGATGGTCATGAGGACCAACGAGGGGGTGGTGCGCCAGTTGAGACTGAATCCCCTGGTGGGGCGCTGATATGAGAAGGAAGAAACTCCGCCTCCCTCCCTACGCCAAGAGCTTCCAGTTCCGGCTCTACCTGATCTTCACCGGCACCATTGCGCTTTTGACCGCCGCCTTCGTCACCTTCTATGTCCTCACTGAACTGAACGCCTACCGTTCCAACATGGAGCGGGAAGGAAGGCTTCTGGCCACCGTCCTGGCCCAGAACGCGCGCCTGCCGCTCTTCGCGGAAAACCGGGAGGCGCTCGGCATCCTGGCCGAGGGGACCGCGCGCTACCCATCGGTGCTTTCGGTCTCCATCGTGGACCGGGAGAGGAGGCTTCTCGCCCAGCAGGTAAAAACCAAGACGGTGGACGCCGACGTGATCGACATGCAGGTTCCCATCAGCTCCCCCAGCGGCGTGCTCTCCCCTGAGTCGGCGCTCCTAGGGCAGTCCCAGGGGAACGAGCAGCGGGTCATCGGGGAGGTGCACCTGAAGCTTGATACCACCGGGGCGCGGGAGCGCCTGGTCACCCTGGTGGCGGCTTCGCTGGGCATCGGCACCCTCTTCTGGATCCTGGTCTCCCTGCTGTGCTACCAGATCCTCAAGCGCGTCACCAGTTCCTTCAACCTGCTCCTGGGCGGCATCGAGAAGATCGGCAACGGCACCCTTTCCGCCCGGGTGGGCCTGGACGGCGACGACGAGCTGGGGCGGGCCGCCAACGCCATCAACGCCATGGCCGCCTCGCTGGAGCTGCGCGAGCTGGAAAACCAGGCGCTCCAGGACGAACTGCTGCGTGCCATGCGGCTCGAGGTGCAGGAGGAGAAGAAGCTGGTCATGGCGCGGCTGATCCAGACCAACAAGATGACCTCGCTTGGCCTGCTCTTGTCCTCCATGGCGCACGAGATCAACAATCCCAACGCCTCGATCCGTTTCTCCGGACACATGATCGGCAAGATGCTCGGCGACGCGCTGCCCCTTCTCGACGGGGTATGGCAGGAAGAGGGGGAGTTCTACCTTGGGGGGGTGCCGTACCAGAGAGCGCGGCAGGTGCTCACCGAGAACGCCGGCAAGATCGTCGAGAACTCCGAGCGCATCGCCCAGGTGGTGCAGGGGCTGCGGGATTACGGGGTGGGGGGAGGGGGACAACTGCGCCAAAGGCTGGAGATCAACAGCGCGGTCTCGGCGGCCCTGTCGGTGCTCGCCTGTCAGATGAAACGGGATGTGCAACTGCATACGTCGCTGGCAATCTCGATCCCCGCCATCGCCGGCAGCCAGCAGCAGATCGAGCAGGTGCTCATCAACCTGATCCTCAACGCCATGCAGTCCTGCGCCGGACGCAACGGCGAGGTTCATCTCGGCACCCGCCATGACGCCGCCAGGGGCGAGGTGGTGGTCGAGGTGCGCGACAACGGGGTCGGCATCGCCCCCGAGACCATGGAGCGGCTGTTCGAACCCTTCTATTCAACCAAGTTGGACTTGGGGGGGAGCGGGCTGGGGCTGTACATCTCCCAGTTCATCGTGTCCGAGCACGGCGGCCGGCTGCAGCTCCACTCCGCGCTCGGCAAGGGGACGGTGGCGACGGTGGTACTGCCGGTCGCCCCGGTCTCAGTGGTGGGCGTGCTCGCCACCCAGCACGGTCAGCATTCCGCCGATCCGCTCCATCAGGTCCGTTAGCGCATCACCCTGGGACCCCTCGCCGCAGATCCTGCGCATCTGGTTCAATAACCCCTCGAAGACATCTTCGCCGCACGTTCCCGTGACCATGTCGGTGGTGAGCCGGTCATTCAAAAGCAGCCGCTTCATCTGGATCAGCTGTATCTCGACGCGCAGCTTCTTGATGGTGGGCAGGTCGCTTTGCTTGAGCAGTTGTAGGCATTGATTGATGATGCTGTACTGGTGGTCCATGGTTTTCTCCCCATTGCAGTGACTTGAAACACCTCACGGTAATCCAATATCCATGCCAAGATTGCCAGGGTAAAACTCACGTAGATCAGTACTTTGCGAAGCGATGATTAGGTGCCACCGCGGCCGACGGGTGTGCGTTTTTTTACAGTTGCACTGACCCGTCACATAAAAAAGCCGGTAACACGAGGGGTTACCTGGGCGCTGTAAAAAAAGGAACTGTTCGTTTTTTTACAGTGGGCCCGGCACGCCGCCTCAGCGGGCCAGCACCTCCCGCACCGCCTGGACGATCTGCGCCGGGGTGAAGGGCTTCAGGATGTAGCCGTTGGCCTTGGCCTCTTCCACGAGTTCGCGCATCTCGGCTTCGCTCTTGGAGGAGAGGAGCAGGATGGGGATGTCCCGGCTCACCTCGTTCTCCTTCAACAGCTTGGCCTTCTTGTTGCCGTCCAGCATGGGCATCATGATGTCCATGATGATCAGGTCGGGCCTGTCCTTGGAGAAGATGAAGCGGTTGGCTTCTATGCCGTTGGTTGCGGTCAGCACCTGGTAGCCTGCTTGATCAAGGGCGTCCTTGGCCATGGCGAGCACCAGTTCGCTGTCGTCGATGATGAGGATCTTTTCGTTCAAGGCGCGTCTCCTATTTTTACGGTTTTACGGCGCGGAGGCACCGGTCGTTGTCGTTTCGGGGCGTTGCGCCGCGAAGAGTTTCTCCAGGGCGGCGGGGATCAGGTCCAGGGGGGCCACCTCGTCCGCCGCGTTGAGGGATATGGCGGCCTTAGGCATTCCGAATACCGCGCAGGACGGCTCGTCCTGGACGATAGTGGTGCCGCCGGCCTCTTTGATGTGCAGCATTCCCAGGGCGCCGTCGCGACCCATTCCCGTCAGCAGCACGGCCACCACCTGGTCGCAGCGCTGCCGGGCCAGCGAGTCGAACAATACATCGATGGAGGGGCGGCAGCAGTTGACCGCGGGGGCGTCGTTGAGCCGGATCATCCCGTCGACGACGGTCAGGTGGCTGCCATCGGGGGCGACCAGGGCCTCCCCGATGCGGAAGCTGGCGCCGTCGCGGGCGAGTCGGACCGGCAGGGCGCACTCCCGGTCCAGCCAGTTGGCGAACCCGGCGGCAAACCCTTGGGCTATGTGCTGCACCACGAACACCGCCCCCGGGAAGTCAGCCGGCAGGGCCTTCAAGAGCCGCATTACCGCCTTCGGCCCTCCGGTGGAGGCGCCGATGGCGAGGAGGTTGTGGCCGCACCCCGCCGCCAGGGGGGCGAGCGGCTCGCTCAGGCGCAGCTTGCGCCGGGGATGCCTGATTACCCGGATACGGGAGAGGAAAAGGACCTTTTCCCGCAGGGTGGCGGCGAAGCCGTCCAGCCCACCGTCCCCGTCCAGCCTCGGCTTTTCCATGACGTCGAGCGCGCCTCGCTTGATGGCGACGAAGGCGCGGTCCACCTCGCTCGCCTCCACCGCCGCCGAGAGGACCAGCACCGGAATCGGGCAGAGCGCCATGATCTCCTCGATGGCGTCGAGACCGTCCAGCACCGGCATGAGAAGGTCCATGATCACCAGGTCGGGGTGGAGCGCCTGGGTCAGCTCCACCGCCTCCTTGCCGTCGCAGGCTTCGCCGACCACGCGGATGTCGTCCGCCGCCTGCAGCATGTCCTTGAGCATTTGGCGTACGAGGAGGGAGTCGTCGGCCAGCAGTACCCTCGTGGTCATAGTAGCTTATCCTTCCTTGGCGCCGGCGCGTGCCCGCGGCTGCCGTTTGCTCACCCGATCAGCATCTGCACCGTTTCCAGCAGCAGCCCCTGGTCGAAGGCCCCCTTGACGATATAGGCCTGCGCCCCGGCCTGCAGCGCTTGGCGCTTGTCCTCGTCGCGCGACAGCGACGACACGATGATGATCGGCGTTTCCTGGTACCGTTCCGAGTCCCTGAGCGCCCGGGTCAGTTCGAAACCGTTGATGCCGGGCATCTCCACGTCGGAGATCACCAGGTCGAACTGCTCCCCGGCGCTCTTCTCCAGGGCGTCCTCCCCGGAAACCGCGGTGACCACCGCGTAACCCTGGCTCACCAGGATGCTCTGTTCCATGGTGCGGGTGGTGATGGAGTCGTCCACCACCAGCACCTTGAGGCGGCGCTGGGCGGCCTGCGCCTCCTCGGCCGAGAGCGGCGCGCGCTGGATGCCGCGCCCGGACTCGAACAGGTCCGGCACGTTCAGGATCAGCGCGGGATTGCCGTCGCCGAGGATGGTGGCGCCAAACAGGAACCTGACGTTGCGGAACTGTTTCCCGAGCCCCTTGACCACCACCTCGCTGTAGCCCAGGTGGGCCTCCACGACGCAGGCGATGCGCTGGTCGCAGTGCTTGAGCACCACCGCCGAGAGCGTCGCGTTCCCGGCCTCGCGACGCTCGGGGAGGCCCAGCATCCCCGGCAGGCTGTACAGCTGCGTGGTCGCCCCGCGCACCTTGATCACCTCGCCGCTACCCAGGGTGTCGATCTCGCTGGCGCGCACCTTGACGATCTCCTGCAGGTAGGTGGTGGGGATGGCGAAGGTCTCGCCGCCGCAGGCCACGATCAGGGCGTCCAGGACGGAAAGGGTGAGCGGGAGCTGCAGGGTGATCTGGGTGTAGCTCCCCGGCTCGCTGGAGAGGGTGACGCTCCCCTTGACCCGCTCGATGTTCTTCTTCACGACGTCCATGCCCACCCCGCGCCCGGAGACGTCGGTGACGATCTCGGCGGTGGAGAATCCGGGACGGAAGGTGAGGTAGAGCGCCTCCTCGTCGGTGAGCAGGTCCGCCTCGCGCGCGTCGATCACCCTGCGCGCGAGCGCTGCGGCCTTGATGCCGGCCGGGTCCATGCCGCGCCCGTCGTCGCGCACCTCGACTAGCACGGAGTTCCCCTGGTGGCGGGCCGACAGCAGCACCGTGCCGCGGCGCGGCTTCCCCGCGGCGGCACGCGCGTCCGGCGCCTCGATGCCGTGGCTGAGGGAGTTGGTGAGGAGGTGGATCAGGATCGGCTTGAGCCCCTCCAGGAGCACCCGGTCCATCTCGATGGCCTGCCCGACGATCTGGAACTGCACCTCGCGTCCCAACTGCTGGGCCAGGTCCCGCACCAGGCGCTCCAGCCCGTCCGAGATGGTCCGCAGCGGCAGCATGCGCAGCCCCATCGCCTTGCCGTGCAATTCCTGGATCAGGTAGTCGAGGTAGAGGACGTCCTCCTCGAGCTCGCCCCGGAAGGTCGTCAGCGGCGCGGCGTGCTCAGCGGGGAGGGCGTGGCCGATCTCCTTCAGGCGCTCGAGCTTGGCCTCCAGCCGCTTTTTGTTGATGATCAGCTCGCCGACCAGGTTGACCAGATGGTCCAGGGTCTTCACGTCGGCCCGCACCGTGTCCGCGAGCGCCTCGGGCTGGGCCTCCTTGGATTCGGCCTTGAGGTGCTGCCCCAACTCCCCCCGCTCGTACTCGGCGACGAAGCGCTCCACGTCCAGCTCCGGCGCGGTGCCGCGCATGAGCGCCGCGGTGATCACCGCCACCGCATCCGCCCCGCGCAAGAGCAGGTCGATGGCCTGGGCGTCCACCGTGCGCTCGCCCCGCTCCATCCCCTTCAGCTGCTCCTCCATGGTGTGGGTGATGGCGCTGATGTCGGCGAGCCCGACCATGCGCGCCGACCCCTTCAGGGTGTGCGCGTTTCTCAGCAGCTCGTGCAACAGGTCGGTCCGGGCCGGGTTCTTCTCCAGCACCAGCAGGCCGCTTTGCAGCGAGGCCAGATGCTCCTCCGCCTCGCGGCAGAAGATCTCCAGGTAACGGTTCGCCATCTAGGCCTCTTCCTCGGTGATCTCCTTAAGGCGCTCGGCCAGTTCCAGGATCTCGGCGATCGCCTTCTCGGTCTCGTGCGCCGAGAGCGCCACCTGCTGCGCCACGTCGCGCACCTCGGTCATGGTCTCCGCCATCTGCTCGCAGGCCGAGGTCTGCTGCTGTGTGGAAAGGGTGATCTCCTTGGCGGTCCGGGCGGTTTCGTGGGCGGTGGACATGATGGAGGCGAAGGAGAACTGGACCTTGTCCACCATCTGCGACGCCGCGTCGACGGCCTTGGTCCCCTCTTCGGTGACCATGATGGTGTTGTTGGTGGCGCGCTGGATCTCGCCGATCAGCCCCTTGATCTGCCGGGTCGCCTCCACGGTACGGTCGGCGAGCCGCTTCACTTCCTGGGCCACGATGGCGAAGCGCTTGCCCGCCTCGCCGGCGCCCGCCGCCTCGATGGCCGCGTTCAAGGCCAGGAGGTTGGTCTGGTCGCTGATCTCGTCGATGATCTCCACGATGCCGCCGATCTTCTGGCTGTTGTCCCCCAGTTCCAGCATGCTCTTGGCGATGCTCTGCACCTGGCTTCTGACCTGGCCCATCCCCTCGATGGCGTTGGTGACGTCTTCGCGTCCGCTGTTGCAGTTCTTGGTGGTATCCTCGGCGACCGCCTCCACGCTCTTGGAGTTGCCGGTGATCATCTTGGCGGTGATGGCGATCTCCTCGCTGGTGGTGGTCACCTCCTGGACCGCGCTCGCCTGCTGGGTGGAGCCGGAGGCCTGCTGCGCGCTGATGGCCATCATCTCATTGGCGGCGCTGGAGAGCTGGATCACCGCCTCCTTGACCGAAGCGATCAGGCGCCCGGAGCGGCCGATTTCGTCTTTGAGGTCCCGCACGATCACCGTGGTCATCACGTTGAAGGCCTCGGCCAGTTCACCGATCTCGTCGTTACTCTCCACCGGGATGGTCTCGTCCAGGTCGCCGCCGGTGATCTTGTGCGCTTTTTCGGTCAGCTTGCGCAACGGTTGCACCGCGCGGCTCACCACCACCAGGATGGTGATGCTCGCCACGAGCAGCATGACCGCCATGCTCCCCACGATCTGGTTCCTGAGCTCGGCCCCCTTCTGCTCGGTCTTCACCATGGAGAAGCCGATCCGGAAGGAGCCCCAGTGTTTCCCCTTCACGTAGACCGGGGCGGAGAGGTCCCACATGGTCTCGCCGGTGTCGCGCTTGTAGACCTGCTTCAGCATCGGCTCCACGTTCTTCGATGCGGCGATCCCGACAGGATCGTTGAACATCCGCTTGGTGCGGTTGTTGAGCTTGTCCTTGTCCCGGTCGCCGGTAAGGGGGGCGGAGTATCTGGTGTTGTGGGTCGGGATGTAACCGTTTTTATCGGTGAGCACCGCGAAGACGATCTGGTCGTCCTTCAGGAACTCGTCCTCGAGCGACTGCACCGATTGGTCCATGAAGTGGTCGAACTGGGTGTGGAACTTCTGCGGCTCCGTGTTCGGGATCGGGACGTAGCGCTCGTCGAAGAGCTGCTCCTGGGTGAGGGTCCCGTTGGCAACCGCCTCCTCGAGAATCCGTTCCATGGACCGGGCGCCGGTCTGCGCCAGTATGCGCCCCTTGGAAAGGAGTTCCTCCTCCATGTTGGCGCGCCGCGAACGGACGAAGTAAACCGAGAAGGCGGTCATGATAACCACCATGACCATGATCAGGACGCTGACGATCTTTACCGATAGCTTGTTGGACATGTCGAAACCCCAATATCAAAGTTAGTGCCGATTAGTAACCGTTTTCGCTGCTGAAAGGTCCCTTGGCGCACGGGTCCCCGCGCCCTCAGGCGTCTCCCGCCACCAGCTCGGGGGCCGCGAGAAGCGCCTCCATGTCGAGCAGGATCACGCTTCCCTCCTCGAGGTTGAAGTGCCCCCTGATGAACTGCGCCTTGACGCCGGAACCGGCTGCGACCGGTTCGAAACAGTCGAAACAGAGCCCCTGTACCCCGTGCGCCGCCTCGACCAGGATTCCGGTGGCGAAGTTCTCGGCGCGCACCACCAGGATGCGCCCGGTGGCGCCGATCTCGGGCTGGGGGACTCCCAGCATGGGACGGATGTCGATGGCCGCGGTGATCTCGCCGCGCAGGTTGAAGATCCCCCTGATGAGGCTCTGCACCGCGGGCACGCGCACCAGCTTGGGGACCCGGATCACCTCGCAGGCGTAGTGGGTCTCGAAGGCGTAGCGTTTCCCACCCAGGGTGAACACCAGGCATTCCAGCATCTCCTTCGCCTCGCTCTCCTCCTCGGCGAGCGCCTGCCAGTATTCTTCCCGCATCTGGGTCAGGATGGTGCGGATGTCGTAGCTGTTGTCGTCTCCCATCTAAGTACCTCTCATGGCGGCAGCGGCGGCGCCTAGGCCACCCGTGCCAGCGTGTTCTGCAGTTGCAGCATGCAGACGGCCCTGGTGAGCCCCCCGGAGAAGGGGACCGTCTCCTGATCGCCAAAGCGGGACAGGATCCTGATGCTGTTTCTTATTTCCCGCGTCCCCTCGGCGATGCGCCCCTGGCGCAGATGCAGCCGCCCCATGTGGAAGCGCGGCATGATGAAGTCGTGGTCCAAAAGGAGCGCCTTGCGGTACTCCCGGGCCGCCTCGTCCAGCCGGTCCGCCGCGTCCAGGAGCACCCCCTTGAGGAAATACCCTTCCGGGAGGAGGTCGTTCAGGACGAGCACCCGTTCACTGGTCGCGAGCGCCTGCTCCAGTGCCCCTTTTCCCGCCAGGATGAACCCCTTCAGCACCAGCGCTTCCGGGAGGTCCGGTCGGCGCTGCAGCACCAGTTCCAAAAGCTCCAGCGCAGGATCGAATTCCTCCCGGTCGAAAAGCTCGCGCGCGGAGCGCAGCAGGTCGGCGTCGTCGGTTGCTGGCGGCTGGGGAGCGGCCGGAGTGGGGGCGGGGGGCGCCGGTTCCGGGGACACCTGCGCCGGGGCCGAATGCGGCTCGGCATCTTCCCCCCACGGCCTTTGTTCCCCGAGCCACGCCCTCGCCAGCCGGATCTGATCCTCGGTGAGGGGGGCGCCGTCGTCGAAATCCTGCGGCAGGGGCTGGCGCGGCGGGGCAGCGGCCGCGGTCGGTGCTCCCACGCCGCTCCTTACATAGTAGAAGCTGCGCTCCTTGCGCTTTAACTCAAGTTCCAACCCCCGCTGCAGCAAGGTCTCCGAATGTCCCAGGAAAAGAAAGCCCCCGGGTTTGAGCGCCTGCGTGAAACGCTGCAGCATGCCAGCGGCGGTGTCCGGGGTGAAGTAGATCAGCACGTTGCGGCAAAAGACGGCATCGAGTTCCCGCAGTTGGTCGCAGACCGGCTCCCGGCACGGGACGGAAAGGTTCAAGTGCGAAAACTGCACCAGCTGTTTCACCTCGTCCCGGATCAGGAAACTTTCGCCGACCCGCCTGAAGTAGCGCGCCGACTGCTCAGGCGTCGTTATCCGCATGGACCACGGGGAGTAAACCCCTTCGCGCGCCCTTTTCAACGAGCGGTTGTTGATGTCGGTTGCGATGATCCTGATGTCGCGCTGCCGCCAGTCGGGAAGCGCTTCCATGAGGGCCATGGCGATGGAATAGGGCTCCTCGCCGGTTGAGCATCCTGCCGACCAGATCCGGATCGGCGCGGCGCTGGCGGACTGCTCCGCGAAGCGCTCCCGCAGCACGTCGAAATGGGCCGGATAGCGATAGAAGTAGGTCTCGCCGACGGTCAGGAACTGCAAGAGCTTCTGGAGCTCGTGCCGGTCCTCGCCGTGCTCCTTGAGGTACTGCAGGTACTCCTTGAAATCGGTCAGGCGCAGCGCCGACATCCGTTTCAGTAATCCCCGGGTCAGGGCCGGCTGGTTGCGTTTGTCGAAGTGCAGGCCGCTGTGGGAGAGGATGTGCCGGGAAAAGGAGGCGGCCAGCCGGCTGTCAAGCTCCTGCTCCTGGGGCGGCACCGCCTTTCTGAGCGCCACCGCGGAGACGTCGTCCAGAAGGCGCTTCACGTCGAGCGGCTTGCCGATGAAGTCGAACACCTGCAATAGTTCCGCCTCGAGCCTCAGGCACTCGGAGATGACGATGACCGGGACCGAGCGCGGTCCCGACGGCGTCTGTACCCGGTGCTCGATGGCGAGGGGGGCGATCTTCGACGCCTCCATGGCGAGGATGATCAGGTCCGGCTTCTGCCGCCTGATGGCGGGGAAGGCTTCCTTTTCCCGCTCCACGGAACGGGCGACGTGCCCGGCGCGCTGCAGCAGTTCACCCAGGTAGGCGGTGAAGGATTCGTTGTCGCTGATGATGAGGATTTGCAGTGGCAAATGGCTGTTCCTCTTCCTGCATATCTTGGTAACAGGCTCGAAGCGTGACAAGTGGCGGTAAAACCTGTGTACATCAAAATAAAACGGTCTGGTAAAAGGTAATCAGCCGGAAACACTCCGATACTATTGGTTAACCTTCGGGAGGTCAACTAAAATTAATTTCATCGATAGAATCATGTTTTGATGAATTGTCGCGTCGCAAGCCCCTGAAAGATTGCAATCGCAGGCGCCAATGTTAAAAACTTACAATGTTTTACGGACCCTAATAAAACCATGCGGCAGTCCTGCAACGCGCCGTTTCACCCGGGCTGCTGACCGAAGAGGAAGCCATGAACGTCCTGCTGGTTGCCGGTGCTCGACCCAATTTCATGAAGATCGCCCCTATCTACCGCGCCTCCCTTGCCTGCCCGTCGGTGCGCTGCAGCATCGTGCATACCGGCCAACATTACGACCAGGAGATGTCCGGCACCTTTTTCCAGGAGTTGGAGATCCCGAAGCCGAACTACTCGCTGAACGCGGGCTCCGGCAGCCATGCCGCCCAGACCGCCACCGTGATGGTGGCCTTCGAGGAGGTCTGCCTCCAGGAACGTCCCGACCTGGTCCTGGTGGTGGGGGACGTGAACTCCACCTTGGCCTGCTCCATAGTGGCCAAGAAGTGCGGCATCGAAGTGGCCCACGTGGAGGCCGGGTTGCGCAGTTTCGATCTCGCCATGCCCGAGGAGATCAACCGGATGGTCACCGATGCCATCTCGGACCATTTCTTCGTCACCGAGGAGAGCGGCGTCGACAACCTGCTCAGGGAGGGGAAGCCCGCCGGGCGCATCCATGCGGTAGGGCACGTGATGGTGGACAACCTCCTGCACCAGGTCGGGTGCCTCTCGCGCCAGGACCAGACGCTGCTCAACGGCTTTCGACTGAAGGAGCAGGCGCGCCCCTACCTGTTCCTCACCCTGCACCGCCCCTCCAACGTCGATAGCCGCGAAACCTTCTCGGGGATAGCGGAGGCCCTGAATCGGCTCGCCCAGAGTCGGACCATCATCTTCCCGGTGCATCCGCGCACCGCCAAGATGATGCGGGAACACGGCGTTCGCCTCTCGGACAAGGTGGTCCTGCTGCCGCCGCTGGGCTACCGGGAGGCCCTGTTCTTGTGGAAGGATGCCGAGGCGGTCCTGACCGACAGCGGTGGACTCCAGGAAGAAACCACCGCGCTGGGGGTCCCCTGCGTCACCATCAGGGAAAACACGGAGCGCCCCATCACCGTGGCAATCGGTAGCAACGTCCTGGCGGGAACCTCGCCGAGTGGGATTCTCAACGGGTTCGAACAAAGCCTGGCCAAGAAGAACACGGCGCAGGTCCCGCCGCTTTGGGACGGCCGGGCGGCGGAGCGGATCTGGAAAGTGCTGACGCAAGAAGGGGTAGCGCGATCATCCCTTGACACGCAATAATAGCGGCTATACTATATGCGAAACTTTGAATCAAAGATCAGGAGAGCTGCGATGCCAATTTTCGAGTACGTTTGCAACGACTGCGGAACCCGTTTCGAAAAGCTGCACAAAGGGGGTGCGGAGGCCGCGTGCAACTGCCCGACCTGCGGTTCAGCCGCCGTCAACAAGGCGATGTCCACCTTCGCGACGGGGAACACATCGGAAACGAAGTGCCACAGCGGCGGCTGAAGGTTCTGACCGGCCGCCCAGTTGGGCGTTGCACGAAGTCGAGAAGAGGAGGCCCACGCGGCCTCCTCTTTTTTTGCACCTCGCTCGCACCTGGCGCCGCTGGAACTACGGTGCCACGCCAAACGCAGGATTTAACTTGACATGCAAAAAGCCGAATGTGTATTGTGCCGATGCGGCTGCGACCGCGCGAGAGGACCGGGGCCGGCTGCCGGGGGGAGGACGATATGACCAAGCTGAAATTGCCGGGATACGGCACCCTTATTCCCATCGCGGTGCTGCTGGGCTGCGCTCCTTTCGTGCCCGAGCCGCACCTGGTGGAGAAGGTGAAAATGCTCCTGTCGGGGACCCTGGTGCGGCCGTTGGATATATTCGACCTCTTTTGGCACACCTGGCCTTTCGCTCTTTTGGCCGGTCGGGTAGTGATCGATATGCGCGGCAAGGTGGACACCCCCATCCAGTCGTGATGCGGTGTAGCGGGCGCGGGTAGGGAACGGTTGGTCGCTGGGGCGGGGGCGCGGAGCCCTGCAGACGAAGCAGCAAGGAGATCTGATGAATAAGAAAATAGTGGTGATCGGCGCTAACGCCGCCGGGGCCAAGGCCGCCGCCAAGGCACGAAGGACGAATCCCAAGGCCGAGATCATCGTGCTCGACCGCGGCAACTTCATATCGTACGGCGCCTGCGGCATCCCGTACTACCTTTCCGACACCGTGAAGGAGTTGAAGGAACTGATGAGCACCCCGGTAGGTGTGGTACGCGACGCCAACTTCTTCAATAAGGTCAAGGGCGTTTCGGTGCGCACCAACACCGAAGTGATCGGCATCGATCGGGAGCGCAAGGTGGTCCGCCTGCGTGAGGGGGCCGCGGAGACCGAGCTTTCCTACGACAAGCTGGTGCTGGCGACCGGCAGTTCCCCCGTGGTGCCTCCCATCGAGAATGTTTCTCTGCCCAACGTCTTCACGGTGAAGTCGATCGAGGACGCGGAACTGCTCAAGGAACGCGCCGTAGCAGGTGCCGCGGCGTGCATCATCGGCGCGGGGCTGATCGGCCTGGAGACGGCGGAAGCGCTGCAGGGCAAGGGGATGCGGGTGACCCTGGTGGAGATGCGCGACCAACTCCTGCCGGGCGTCCTCGACCCGGAGGTCGCTGCGGTGGTTGAGAAGCAGGTGAAACTGCAGGGCGTGACGGTGCTGACCGGCAGCGCGGTCACCGCTTTCGCCGGCGAGGGGAGGGTGCAGCAGGTGATCGCCGGGGGGCAGCAGGTAGCCGCCGACCTGGTGGTGCTCGCCCCCGGGGTGAGGCCGAACGTGGCCTTGGCCCGGGACGCAGGGCTTGCCATCGGTGTCACCGGTGCCATCGCGGTGAACGAGCGGCAGGCGACCAGCGACCCCGACATCTACGCCTGCGGCGACTGCTGCGAGACCACGCACCTCGTCACCGGCAAAAAGGTGTTCATCCCGCTCGGGAGCACCGCCAACAAGCAGGGGCGGGTCGCCGGGATCAACGCGGCGGGCGGGGAAGCGACCTTCGCCGGCGTCATCGGCACCAGCATCCTGAAGATATTTAACGTCAACGCGGGCAAGACCGGCCTCACCGAGAACGAGGCCCGCGCCCTGGGGTTCGATGTGGAGACCGTGCTCTCCCCGGCGCCGGACCGCGCCCATTTTTATCCCGGCGCCAAGCCGATCCTCTTGAAGCTGGTCGCCGAGCGCGGCACCGGCCGTTTCCTCGGGCTGCAGGCGGCGGGTGAGGGGGCCGTGGACAAACGGCTCGACGCGGCTGCCGCCGCCATCACCTTCCGGGCCAGCGTGGAGCAGTTGTCCCAGTTGGACTTGGCCTACGCGCCCCCCTACAGCGCCGCCATGGACAACCTCATCGTCGCCGCCGACATCATGAAGAATAAGCTTGCCGGCCACGCTCGCGGCATCTCGGCGCGGGAGGTGAAAAGAAAGCTCGACGACGGGGACGACTTCATCCTGCTGGACGTCCGCTCCCCCGCCGAGCACGGCGAGATCGGCCTCGCGGGGGCGAAACTGATCCCGCTGGGAGCGCTGCGCGAGCGGTTGGACGAGCTCCCGAGGGACAAGGAGATCGTCGCCTTCTGCAAGATCAGCCTCAGGGGATACGAGGCGCAGAAGATTCTCGATGCGGCCGGCTTCGCCGACGTCAAGTTCATGGACGGTGGCATCATGGCCTGGCCCTACCGCTTCCGGGACCAGTGACGGACAAGACACTATCGCGCAGTACGGGGGACCGCCTGATCGCGGTCCCTTTTTTACGGATCAGCTCCGGTTAGAGCCGACCCTTTTTTGCGGAGAGAGAGGCGGTCCGTCACCTGTAGGGGCGAATAATCATTCGCCCGTCACTTTCCGCTTATTCACGCGCATACATCCAAAGTTGCCGAATATTCCGCAGTTGTCAGGGAATATTCTCCAACACCTGTGCCCGGCAGCGGAACTATGGTTGGCGGGAAGGCCGTAAAATCGGCTGGTTAGCTGCGGACGGAGCAACCGGCACGTAACTTGATATAGCCCCCTTGTCCTGTGCAGCACATCTTCTTTTGATTGGATCACGCGTGACACGCTACCTGCTTTTCATCCTGACCATCCTTCTATGCAGCGCCCCCCTGCCTGCGCTGGCCGGCGGCGCCCTTCCGGTGGATGGCGTGGTCACCTCGGGCATCGGCTGGCGGCTCGATCCTTTCGGTAGCGGCAAACTCGCCTTTCACCGCGGCATCGACATCGCCGTCCCCACCGGCACGGCGGTACGGGCGACGCGTGGCGGGAAAGTGATCTTCGCCGGGGAGCGTCGCGGCTACGGTGCCACCGTGATCGTGGCGCACGACAACGGGGACCGCACGCTGTACGGGCATAACTCGAAACTGAACGTGCGTTCAGGGGAACTGGTCGAGGCAGGGGCGGTGCTCGCCTTCTCCGGTAACAGCGGCAGGTCCACCGGTCCTCACGTTCACTACGAGCAGATAGCGGGCGGTGGTCCGCTGCCGGCCGCCACCGAAGAGGCCGGCGAGGTCGCTGCTGCCGACCCGCACCAGCGTCCCCAGGTCCTGACCGGCGAGGAGCGTCGGCTCCTGGAGCAGCAGATCGACGAATCGCTGCGCTCCCTGTTGAACAACATAAAGTCCGAAATCAACGGCGGCTAAACGGTGTTATTGGCACACCCTTGTTAACCTCCTCCGGGGTGTGCCTTTTTTTTCATCTGGCTCCGCAACATACAAGAAAAGGCCCGCCCCCTCATTGGGGCGGGCCTTTCTTTATTCGCACATCCTCCTCCCCCTCCCTTGACGGGAGGGGGGCGGGGGGTGGGTGAAGCCGCAAGCTTTTGGTGATGATGGCATCATCCCCCACCCCCTTACCCCCTCCCGCAAGGGGAGGGGGGACGAAGTCTCGGGATTGCGAGGATCTTCCGCATAGCCGTGCAGTCTGTCGCGTTAGGACCAGCGGTTGCGCTTCACCTTTTCGCGCTGCAGCCTGTCAGCGGGCAGGGGCCTCGGGGTCTCCGCCGGGTGCCCGATGGCGATGATGCACTCCACCTTCACCTGTTCCGGGAGTCCCAGCAGTTCCTGCACGTACCCTTCCGCGCTCTTTTGCGCGTCGTGCTTGCGCTCCCGGATCTGGGCCCAGCAACTCCCAAGCCCCAGCGACAACGCGGTGCACTGTACCAAGATGGCGGCGATGGAGCAGTCCTCGATCCAGACGTCGGATTTGGTGCTGTCGGCACAGACCACGATGGCGAGCGGGGCTCGGGCCACGAACTCCGAGCCGTGCTGCTTGGATGCCGCCAGTTGCTGAAGCAGCTCGGGGTCGTCCACCACCATGAATTCCCACGGGTTCAGGCTGCGTGAGGCGGGCGCTCTCAGCGCGGCCTCTATCAGTGTCTCGACGGCCTCGGTGGATACCGGCTCATCGGTGAATTTTCGAATGCTGCGGCGTTTGCGTAACAGTTCAATCATGGCATTCCCTTTTCAGTGTGGTGGCGCGCTGCGCTGTGACAGAGATGGGAATCTACTCCAAATCCCTGTCGCAGTCAAACCGTCCGTGTTGAGCACCGATTCCCGTCCATTCCCCCTGCAGACAGCTAACCTTCACCCGTTTTAATCGTTTTTGCCATTTTGCCTTATTGACAGGAATGGGGGAGGGGGAATATAAGGAATGAAGGTTCATTCCGCAGGAGAGACATGATGGATAAATCCCACAAGTGTGACAAGACAGACAAGTGCGCCGAGAAGCGCGAAGCCATCATCCAGGCGGCTCTCGAACTGGTGGCGGAGCAGGGCTTCCACGGTGCCCCCATGGCGATGATCGCGGAAAAGGCCGGCGTCGGCGCCGGGACCATCTACCGCTACTTCGAGAACAAGGACGACCTGATCCGCTGGATCTACAAGAACGTCGAAGAACGTTTCGTCGAGGTGATGATGCAGGGGTATCCCGAGGACGGGCCGGTGCGCGAGCGCCTGGTGCACATCGGGACGGCGCTGGTGCGCCATCTGATCAGCGAGCCGCTGCAACTGCGCTTCGTCGAGCAGTTCCACAACTCCCCCTACGGCGTGGACCACCGGCGCGAGAAGATCTTCGGCCAGGGGAGAAAGGACGTCATCAGCGAACTGTTCCACGAGGCGGTGGAGCAGCAAATCTTCAAGCCGCTGGAGCTGGCCATCCTGTTCGCGCTCTTTTTCGGTCCCTTGATCGACATCTGTCGCGACCACATCCTGGGGTTCATCAAGCTGGATGATGCGCTGATCGAGCAGGTGGTCGGCGCCTGCTGGGACGCGCTGCGTCGCTAGCGTTGACGGATCGTTCATTCCTAAAGTAACGCGAGGTTTTTCCGATGTTGATGAAACTCAGTCTGATCCTGTGCGCCCTGACTTGGGGCGGCATCGTCTTGATAGTCACTTTTAAGCGCAAATAACCGGGCGGGCCGCGGGGCGCCGCTTGCATCCTTTTTAACGGCAACAACCAACCACACGAGGTGTTTTCATGCAGATCAAGTACAGGGCACAGTTGTTATCCGTCGTTGTAGTTCTGAGCGGCTCACTGCTTCTCGCCGGGTGCGGCAAGAAACAGCAGCAGGCCGGCCCGCCGATGGGGCCGGCCGAGGTGGGCGTCATCGAGGTGAAGCCGGAGCGCGTCGCCCTGACCACCGAACTTCCGGGGCGCACCTCTCCATATCTGATCGCCGAGGTCCGTCCCCAGGTGAGCGGCATCGTCCTGAAACGGGTCTTCACCGAGGGGAGCGACGTCAAGGCCGGCCAGGTGCTGTATCAGATCGATCCCGCGACCTACCAGGCCGCCTACGCCAGCGCCAAGGCCAGCGAGGCGCGCGCCGAAGCCAACGTCCTCCCTGCCAAGCTGAAGGAGGAGCGTTTCCGCGAACTGGTCAAGATCAACGCGGTCAGCAAGCAGGACTACGACGCCGCCTACGCCGCGCTCAAGCAGGCCGAGGCCGACGTCGCCTCCGCGAAGGCAGCCGTCGAGACGGCGCGGATCAACCTGGCCTACACCAAGGTGACCGCCCCCATTTCCGGCCGCATCGGACGCTCCACCGTGACCGACGGCGCGCTGGTGACCGCGAGCCAGCCGACCGCCCTGGCCACCATCCAGCAGCTATCCACGGTGTACGTCGACGTGACCCAGTCGAGCTCCGACATGCTGAAACTGAACCGCAGCCTCGCCACCGGGCTTTTGAAGCGCGACCAGGCCGGCCAGGCCCGGGTCAAGCTCCTGCTCGAAGACGGCACCCCGTACCCGGTGACCGGCTCGCTCAAGTTCTCCGACGTGACCGTGGACCAGAGCACCGGCTCCATCACCGTGCGCGCGGTGTTCCCGAACCCGAAGCAGACCCTGCTCCCCGGCATGTTTGTGCGTGCCATCCTGGAGGAGGGGATCAACGAGTCCGCGATCCTGATCCCGCAGCGCGGCGTGACCCGCAATGCGGCAGGCCAGGCCATCGTCATGGTGGTGGGCGCCGAGAACAAGGTCGAACCCAGGCCGATCCAGGTGGCCCGCACCGTGGGTGACGCCTGGCTGGTGAGCTCCGGCTTGAAGCCGGGCGAGAAGGTAATCCTGGAGGGGCTGCAGAAGGCGCGTCCCGGCACCCAGGTCAAGGTGGTGCCATTCCAGTCCCCCGAAGGGCAGGGCGGCCCGGGTGCAGCTCCCGGCGCGGCAGGCCAGGGTGGTCCGGCAGCGGCCGGGCAGGGCGGCGCAGGTGCCACCGGCGCCAAGCCGGCAGCTTCGGCAGCCCCGGGCGCCCCGGCAGCACCCGCAGCCCCGGCACAATCCCAGAAGAAGTAATCGGCGAACCACACAGGCGCACACAGCAGACGTCCACGTAGAACGCAGAACATAAGAACGTAGAACGTCGCCTTTAGATTTAAGGAGCTTATTCCATGTCCAGGTTTTTCATAAACAGACCCATCTTCGCCTGGGTTATCGCCATCGCCGTCATGCTGGCTGGCCTGCTGGCCATGAAGTCGCTGCCGGTCTCCCAGTACCCGCCCATCGCGCCGCCGCAGATCTCGATCAACGCCATGTACCCGGGCGCCTCGGCCCAGACGGTTCAGGACACCGTGACCCAGGTGATCGAGCAAAAGATGAACGGCATCGACAACCTGATCTACATGTCCTCCACCAGTGACTCCGCGGGCGCGGTCTCCATCAACCTGACCTTCAGGGCCGGGACCGATCCGAACATCGCCCAGGTGCAGGTGCAGAACAAGCTGCAACTCGCCACGCCGCTTCTGCCGCAGGTGGTGCAGAAGCAGGGGATCCAGGTCGTCAAATCGACCCGCAACTTCCTGATGATCGTCGGCATCGTCTCCGAGGACGGCAGCCTGAACCGCTACCAGCTGACCGACTACATGGTGTCCAACGTCCAGGACATCGTGAGCCGTATCGAGGGCGTGGGCGAGGTGACCGTGTTCGGTTCCCAGAATGCGATGCGCATCTGGTTGAACCCTGAAAAACTCAACAATTACAAGCTGACCCCGGCCGACGTCACCAACGCGCTGCAGGCCCAGAACGCGCAGGTCTCCGCCGGCCAGTTCGGCGGCATGCCGGCCATGCAGGGGCAGCAGTTAAACGCCACCATCACGGCGCGCACCCTGTTGCAGAACCAGGAGCAGTTCCAGGAGATCGTGCTGCGCACCAACCCCGACGGCTCCACCGTGAAGCTCAGGGACGTAGCCAAGATCGACATCGGCACCGAGAACTACGACACGCTGGCACGCTACAAGGGCAAGCCGGTGGCCGCCATGGCGCTGCGCCTTGCCGCCGGCGCCAACGCGCTCGACACCGCGGAGCGGGTCAAGACCAAGATGGCTGAGCTGGAGAAGTTCTTCCCCGGCGGTGCCAAGGTGGTCTATCCCTACGACACCACGCCCTTCGTGAAGATCTCCATGGAGGAGGTCGTGAAGACCCTGATCGAGGCCGTGTGCCTGGTCTTCATCATCATGTTCCTGTTCCTGCAGAACATCAGGGCGACCCTGATCCCGACCATCGCGGTGCCGGTCGTGCTCCTGGGTACCCTGGGGGTGCTCTTCGCAGCGGGCTTCTCCATCAACACCCTGACCATGTTCGCCCTGGTCATCGTCATCGGCCTCCTGGTCGACGACGCCATCGTCGTGGTCGAGAACGTGGAAAGGATCATGACCGAGGAGGGGCTTTCACCACACGACGCCACGGTGAAGTCGATGGGGCAGATCACCTCGGCCCTGTGGGGCATCGCCACCGTCCTTTGCGCCGTTTTCATCCCGATGGCGTTTTTCGGAGGCTCCACCGGCGTCATCTACCGCCAGTTCTCCATCACCATCGTCTCCGCGATGATTCTGTCGGTTTTCACCGCCCAGATCCTGACCCCGGCCTTGTGTTCCACCCTCCTGAAGCCGGTCGTCAAGGGTCATGAGGCCTGCGAATCGGGCTGGTTCTGCGGCTTCTTCCGCTGGTTCAACAAGATCTTCGACAAGGCACGCCACAAGTACGAGTCCATCGTGGGCAACTCCTTCAGGAAGCCCCTGCGCTACCTGGCCTTCTACGGCTTCCTGGTCGGCATTATGGCCTTCTTCTTCCTGCGCCTCCCCACCGCGTTCCTACCGGATGAGGACCAGGGCTTCATCGTCTGCCAGATCCAGCTTCCGGCCGGCGCCACCCAGGAACGCACCCTCAAGATGCTCGAGAAGGTGGAACAGCACTTCATGGAAAACGAGAAGAAGAGCGTCGACTCCCTGATCACGGTGGCGGGCTTCAGCTTCGCCGGCCGTGGCCAGAACATGGGCCTCGCCTTCGTGAAGTTGAAGAACTGGAAAGAGCGTCCCACCCCGGACCTGAAAGCCCCCGCCGTAGCCGGCCGCGCCATGGGTGCTTTCTCGAAGTTCCGCGACGGCATGGCCTTCGCCTTCTCGCCGCCGGCAGTGGTTGAGTTGGGCCAGGCCAACGGCTTCGACTTCCACCTGCAGGACCGCGCGGGCCTTGGGCACCAGGCGCTCATGGACGCCAGGAACCAGCTCCTGGGCATGGCGAGCCAGAACAAGAAGCTGATGGCGGTGCGCCCCAACGGCCAGGACGATACCCCGCAGTTCAAGCTGAACATCGACGACGTCCGCGCCGGCGCCCTGGGGGTGTCGCTCGCTGACATCAACAACACCCTGGCCACGGCCTGGGGTTCTTCCTACGTCAACGACTTCCTGCAAAACGGCAGGGTCAAGAAGGTGTACCTGCAGGCCGACGCGGCCTACCGCATGGTCCCCGAGGACATCAACAAGTGGTACGTGAAAAACGACAAGGGAGAGATGGTCCCCTTCTCCGCCTTCGCCACCGCCAAATGGGAGCACGCCTCCCCGCGTCTTGAGCGCTACAACGGCATCCCCAGCACCGAGATCATGGGTAACGCCGCCAAGGGGATCTCCACCGGCGAGGCGATGGCTGAGATGGAGGCCATGGCCGCCAAGCTCCCCGCCGGGATCAGCTACGAGTGGACCGGACTCTCCTACGAGGAGAAGGCCGCCGGCAAGCAGGCGCCGGCCCTCTACGCCATCTCGCTGCTGGTCGTCTTCTTGGCGGTCGCGGCACTGTACGAGAGCTGGACCATACCGTTCGTCAACTTGCTCATGCTCCCCCTGGGCCTGGTCGGCGCGGTGACCGCGGTAACGCTCAGGGTGCTCCCGAACGACATCTACCTGCAGATCGGCCTTCTGACCACCGTGGGCCTCTCCACCAAGAACGCCATCCTGATCATCCAGTTCATCAAGGACCAGATGCACCAGGGGCACGAACTAGTCGAGGCGACGCTCACCGCGGTAAAGATCAGGCTGCGTCCGGTCATCATGACCTCGCTCGCCTTCTTCTTCGGCACCTTGCCGCTCGCGCTCACCAAGGGGGCGGGCGCGGGAGCGCAGAACGCCATCGGCACCGCGGTCACCGGCGGTCTGTTGTCGGCGACCTTCATCGACCTTATCTTCATACCGTTCTTCTTCGTCTTGGTGACGAAGACGTTCACCAAGAAGCACGGATCGGCCAAGAAAGCCGCTGCCGCTGCGGAGGTGCACTAGCATGACACGCACGATAGCCAGACCACTTGCCCTGGCCGCCTTCCTGTTCCTGGGAGGATGCGCCTCAATGGCACCCAAATACACCCAGCCGGCCCCTCCGGTCGCCAATAACTGGCCGGCAGGTCCGGCCTACAAGGCGGAGCCGGTGGCGCAGAAGCCGCTGGCCGAGATCCCGTGGCAGGAATTCTTCGTCGAGCCGCAGTTGCAGAAACTGATCACGCTCGCCCTGGACAACAACCGCGACCTCAAGGTGGCCGTGCTGAACATGGACCGCTACCGCGCCCTGTACCAGATCAGGCGCGCCGACCTCCTCCCCACGGTGACCGGTGACGGCGCATTTTCCGTCAGGAAGACGGCGGACGACCTGACCCAGAACGGCAACGGCGGCGTCGGCCACTCTTACAACGTCTCGGTCGGCATCAGTTCCTACGAGTTGGACTTGTTCGGCAGGATCAGGAGTCTGAAGGACCAGGCCCTGGAGCAGTACCTCGCCACCGAACAGGCAAGGCGCGGCGTGCAGATCACCCTGGTATCCCAGGTGGCCAACGCCTACCTGACCCTTGGCTCCGACCTGGAGCGCCTGCTACTTGCCAAGGATACCCTGGCCAACCAGCAGGAGTCCTACCGGCTCAGCAAGAGCAGGTTCGAAGCAGGGGTTGCTTCCGCCCTGGACCTGCAGCAGGCACAGACCAGCGTCGACTCCGCCCGGGTGGACATCGCCCGTTACACCACGCTAGTGGCCCAGGATCTGAACGCCCTGGTCCTGGTGGTCGGTTCCGACGTCCCGCAGGATCTCCTGCCCAAGTCGCTGACCGAGGCTCTGACCGCGGTCAGCGACGTGGCGCCCGGGCTTCCGTCCGACGTGCTCCTCTCTCGGCCCGACATCCTGCAGGCCGAGTTCAACCTGAAAGGGGCCAACGCCAATATCGGTGCAGCGCGCGCCGCATTTTTCCCGCGCATCGCCCTCACCACCAGCGTGGGCTTTGGCAGTGATCAGCTTTCCGGCCTGTTCAAGGGAGGCAACCTCGCCTGGAGCTTCGCACCCAGCATCTCCGTGCCGATCTTCGAGGGGGGGCGTAACAAGGCCAACCTCGACGTGGCCCAGGTGGACCGCGACATAGCAGTGGCGCAGTACGAGAAAGCAATCCAGATCGCGTTCCGCGAGGTGGCAGATGCCCTGGCGCAGCGCGGCACCATCGACGAGCAGGTGGCGGCGCAGCAGTCCCTGACCGGCGCCACCGCCGAGACCTTCCGTCTCTCCCAGGCCCGCTACCAGACCGGGGTCGACAGCTACCTCAACGTCCTGGACGCGCAGCGCTCTCTGTACGCGGCCCAGCAGAACCTGATCACCACCCGCCTCGCGCGACTGAACAACATGGTCACCCTGTACAAGGTACTGGGCGGCGGTAGCAAGTAAGACACAAAACAGCCCCGGGCCGGTAGCGGCCCGGGGAAGCAGTACCCCGCGCAGGGGGGCGAACTGTGTCGAATCCCCTGTGGCCGAAAGGAGCCCCGTTGTCCCGTGCACGCCTCACTCTCTACTGCTGCATCGCCGCCCTCGCCTTGATCGTCGCCTACTACACACTCGCTCCCGAACCGCAACCGGAGTGGCCGGTCAACCTGGTCCACTTTCTTCTCAAGCACTAGAGTTTCCCCGCGCCGCTGCGCCGTATCCAGCCAGGTCTAATGTGTGACGGTGAGAAAAGATGGTATAACTTAAGCTTGTTGTCGAAATCGGCTTCACGGGGGGACCCCATGCAAGTTTGTCGACCGGCCGCGCGCTTTTGTGCACTCCTCGCAGTTGCAGTCCTGCCCTTATTGCCATCCAGTTCATTCGCTGCTTCTATTCAATCCTTCACCATCTCCTCAGGCACCACCACCAGTTCCTATTACGCAGCGGCCAGCGCCACCGCCAAGATCTTCAACAAAAAGAGTGCGGTGTACGGCATGAGGCTCGCTACCGTCGCTTCGGCGGGGTCGGTAGCCAACATCGACGCCGTGGCGGAGGGGAGGGCGGCCTTCGGCATCGCCGAGACGGAACTCTTGAAGAGGGCGATGCAGGGGGTACGTCCCTGGGAGGGTAAGGCAAGAGGGAAACTGCGGGCGGTGCTCGGGCTCTACCCGGCAACGGTCACCATCGTGGCGGCGGTGGACAGCGGCATAAAGCGCGTCGCTGACCTGAAGGGGAAAAGGCTCAATATCGGCGCTCCCGGCTCCATCGACAACACCTACGCCAATGCGCTGCTGCAGATGTCGGGACTCAACCCCGGTGAGGTGATCAGCTCCCAGCACTCCACGGCGATCGCCCCGGAACTGCTGCAAAAAGGCGACATCGACGCCTATCTCTGCATCGTCGGCCACCCGAACCTGACGGTGCTGGAGGCAAGCGCCGGTGACCGCAAGGTGCTCCTGGTCCCGCTGGACGAAACCCTGATTAAACAGGTGACCGCCAACAACCCGCTGCTCGCGCCGGTGCTCATCCCCATGCGCTTCTACCCCAACGTGCAAGTCAGCGGCACCGTGCAGAGCCTGGGCGTTCGTACTGTCTTGTTCACCTCTGCCGACCAGTCCGACGAGTCCGTGTACCATGTGGTGCGCGAGATCCTCGGCAACCTCGACCTGTTCCGGCGTCAGCACCCCATTCTTCAGGATCTGACACAGGAGCAGGCGGCCCAGGTCACCGTAATCCCCCTGCACCCAGGGGCGGCCCGTTATTTCAAAGAGTCCGGCCTGATCCCCTAGCACCGGCTCTGGGAGGTATCCATGAAACGTTTACTGGCATTGACCCTGCTGATCGTTTCCCTGCTCGCCGACCGGCCTGCCACCGCGGCTCCCCCGCAATCCTATTTCTACCCGTTCGTGAACCCGTACGAGGCGACGGTGATGGAACTCCCGAAGGAATTCGAGGTCCGGCTACCGGACCAGGTCCCGGTTTACGAGTTCGTGATCCGTCCTTTCCCGCACCGGGAGATCCCCGAGGTGTTCTGGTACGAGAAGGGGCTCGCTTGCTCGCTGGTGTACCAGGAACACAAGGCCCCGCTGGTCTTCCTGGTTGCCGGCTCAGGTTCCCGTTTCGACGTGCCGCGCATGCTGAAGTTGCAAAAGGTACTCTACCAGGCGGGCTTCCACGTCATCTCCATCACCTCGCCGACCCACATGGACTTCGTGGTGAACGCGGCCAGCGGACTCCCGGGCATTGCCACCGATGACGCCAAGGACCTGTACCGGGTGATGGACCTGGCCTACCAGAAGGTGCGCGATCGCATCCAGGTCTCCCAGTTCCTGCTTGCGGGCTACAGCCTGGGCGGCTTCGATGCCGCTTTCGTCGCCAAACTCGACGATCGGGAACACCACTTCGACTTCAAGCGCGTGCTCCTGATCAACCCGCCGGTCTGCCTGTACGACTCGGTTTCGGCGCTGGACCGGCTGCTGGTGCAGAACGTCCCTGGGGGGATGGACAACTTCGACACCTGGTTCCGCGGCGTCTTCAGCGAGACCATGCACCTGACCGAATCGTGGGGACCGGGCGGGTTGAGCGGCGAGTCGATGTACCGCACCTACAAGCGGATGCAGCCCAGCGAAAGCAACCTGGCGGCCCTGATAGGTCTGACGGCGCGCATGAACGCGGCCGACATGATTTTCACCGCGGACGTGATGAACGGGGGAGGCTACATCGTTCCCAAAAACGTCCGTCTCACCTCGACCACCTCGCTCACCCGCTACGCAACCGTTGCCTACAAGACCAGCTTCATCGATTACTTCGAACAGTGGCTGTTCCCGCATTACCAGAAGATGGAGCCGGGCCTGACCCGCGAGGAACTGCTGCGGCGGGAAACCCTGCGCTCGCTCGAGGGATACCTGAAAGGATCCGGCAAGTTCGGGCTCATCCACAACGAGGACGACATCATCCTGGTCCCCGGGGACATCGAGTACCTGGAACGGGTTTTCGGCGACCGGGCCTGGATCTTCCCCAGCGGCGGTCACATGGGCAACATGTTCCACCCAGACGTCGTCTCTGCCATCACCGGCTTTCTCAAAGGGAAGGAGGAGTGATCATGAAAAACTACAGAGATCACATACCGTGCTCGATGGCTTATGCAACAGCGAAACGGAGCGCCGGTTTCCTTACCAAGGGAAGCCTCCTGGTGCCGCTGCTGGCTGTGCTGCTGCTCTCCGCCTGCAGTACCGCGCCCATAGTGACCGGTCCGGTCGAGCCGCCGCTCAGGCGCTACGAGGACCTGGTCAAGCCCGGGCAGCCCAACATGCTGGACGTGAAGGATTCCGTGGAGGGGTTCAACCGCGGCAGCTACCGGTTCAACTATTACTTCGACGAGTACCTCTATCGCCCGATTGTGCGCGGGTACGAGTTCATCACGCCCAACTACGTCGAGGACCGCGTCTCCGACGCGATCGACAACCTCGGTGAAATTACGAACTTGACTAATAATCTCATGCAGTTCAATCTCAAGGCCGCCGGCATCACGGTAAGCCGGTTCGTGATCAACTCGACCATCGGCGTGGGCGGCCTGTGGGATCAGGCCAAAAAGATGGGGCTCAACCGTCAGACCGAGGATTTTGGGCTCACGCTGGGGCATTACGGCAGCGGCAGCGGCACCTATCTGATGCTCCCGGTGCTGGGCGCCTCCAACGTCAGGGACACCACGGGCCTCGTGGCGGATGTGGCCACTTCGAACTACCTTGGCCCGGTGGCATGGATCAACGACAGCACCTTCACCTATGCTTATTCCGGCATCTATGCCGTGGATCGCCGGCACCGTATCCCTTTCAGGTACCGCCAGACCGGGTCGCCCTTCGAATACGAGTTGATCCGGAGCCTGTACACCATGAAGCGCGACTACGACATCGGTCAGACCGGCGAGGTCAAATAAGTACGGAGGCAGCAGTTGCTAAGATTTTTCCAGTCCATCTTCCGGCGCGGCACCAAGGGAGGTGCCGTGCCCGACGCTCTGGTCAACAAGGCCATCGAGCGCGCCGTCGACGGCACCGATCCCTGGATCCGTGCCGTTTTCTCCTACAAGAAAAAGCTCCGCCCCGCCGTCGTCCATGCCATCGGCCACGTCATCGCCCTCGTGGACGGCACCGGCCCCATCCTGCCACTCGACCCACAAAGCTACGACAACAATGCCAACCTGCGCACCTATTTCGTAACCGCCTCCGAACTGGGGAATTTCCTGGAGCATGAGCCAAACCTTGCCCAGTTGCGCGGCAAGCGGGCCGGACTGCAGCATGGCGCGACTGCGCTCCTGCTCATGGAAAAACGGGAGCGGCTGATGCTGGGCGCATCGCTTTCCGGGGACGTGGTGCTGCGCGACGTGCCGCAGGTGACGGTTAGCTTCGAGGGACACCGGCTCATGGACCTGAACGGCAACGAGGAGGAGACCCGCTATCAGTTGAAGCGCCGGGCGTACGACCACCTGCTGCGCATAGCCCTCGGGCGGATCACCGAGCTGAAGGCCAAGCGGGGCAACCTGGAAAAGCACCGTACCCTGCTAAACTCCAAGCTCTCCCTGCTGCAGCGCGGCGGTTTTGGATTCGATCCCCGTTCCGGGGGCGAGACCGATGTGGCGGGGCTGGAGAATAAGCTTGCCGAGATCGAGGCGCAGCTCCTGGCGATGGGGAAGGACGACAAGATGCTGGAGGTCTACCTAGGTGTGGTGGCTGACGTGCTGGGGCGGGCCGAGGAGTATCTGTGGGTGGGGAAGGAAACCCTGATCGTGGACCGGATGGGGGTGAAGCGCAAGGAAGCGGGCGCCGATGCCCGAGAGGTGACCTTTGACGTGTTGTGCGACGCGGAGGGGAGGCGGCTGGTGGCTGCCCTAGTCAGCATCCCGGCCTAAGGGGACTGGCTCCGCCAGGTGCCTGTCCCCTTAAAACCAACGATGGCAAACCAAGCCCCCGGCGGTATTAGACGCGGGGGGCTTGGTTTATGCCCGCTCCTGTTCTGGATCGAGGATCACGCAACGCAGTCCCAGCCCTTCCAGCGCCGGTCCGCAGCAGCCGTTGCAGGAAAGACACAGAGACTTGCCCCGGTCTCCTTGGTGCCATCTCCTGACCAGGTCCGGTTCGCCAATCAGGGGGCGGCTCAGCGCAATGAACTGTGCCTCTTCCCGCTGCACCAACTCCTCCGCCACCTCGAAGGAACGTATCCCCCCCACCAGGATCAGCGGAATCCCCATCCGTTGCTGGTACTCCTGGGCGGCGCCGTGGTAGTAGACTTCGTGCTCCCGGCTGGTCAGCTCGCCAAGGCGCGCCGGGATCAAGTCATTGGAAAGGGGGGTGCCGCCGGAAAATTCGATGGCATCAACCGAGGCACGCTCCAGCATTTTGGCGACCCGCAGCGCCTCCTCCGCCCCCATGCCGTCCTCGAGAAAATCATCGGAATTCATCTTCACCAGAATGGGGTAATCCTTGCCCACGCGCAACCGCACCGCATGGACCACCTCCAAGAGCAGCCTGGCGCGGCTCTCCAAGGAACCGCCGTAGCCGTCCTCGCGCCGGTTAAACGCAGGGGAGAGGAATTCGCTCAGCAGGAAGCCGTGTGCGGCGTGCAGCTGCACCGCGTCGAACCCGGCCGCTTTCCCCCGGGCCGCCGCATCGGCAAAGGCCGAGATCAGTGCCTCGAGCTCGGTGCCGGTCAGCGCCTGGTTCAGTGGGCCGTCGCTCGAAGGGACGCGGGGACGCTCACCGGTCAGCTCTTCCGACGAAAAGCGGCCGGCGTGGACGAGCTGCAGCGCGATCTTGCCACCGGCCGCATGAACGGCAGCGGCCATGCTGCGCAGTCCGGGCAGGAAGCGGTCGTGCCAAGCCGCCAGTTGCCAGGGGGTGGATTGCCCCCCCTTGGTGACGAAGGCGTAGCCTGAGATGATCAGGCCGACCTCGTTTTGCGCCAGTTCGACCATCATGTCGGTGAGCCGCTGCGTGACCGAGCCGTCCTGGTCCGCCAGTCCCTCCCACGTCGCCGAGCGTAGGAAGCGGTTTCCCAGCCGCAGGCTCCCGATACAACTTTCCTCGAACAGTTGTGCCATCATTTGCTCCTTGTTGCCGGGGATTGATCCACGTAGACCGTGGCGCTGCCCCTGGCTCCGGTCCATACATGCAACCTGCTGAATAAACCACGAGTGTTGTCGAATATTCTCTAATGATGTTGCTGCCTGGTCAGTTCACCCACGAAAAAACAGTCGGTTACAAGTTGGCACGCTCGATGCTTTTAGTTAGACAGAAGCGCAACGACGCGCTACAAAAAAAACTTGATCAAGGAGGATGTAACGATGAAAAAGAAACTTTTGGTCCTTATGGCAGTATCCCTTTTCGCGGCGGCAACCCCGGTCCTGGCTGACGAGGCCAACCACGGCAGCATGCACAAAGCAGGCGACGCACAGTGCGAGAAGGAATGCGCGATGCTCATCAAAGACTGCAACAACCAGGTCGACAGCATCCAGGACAGGATCAGGAAGCTGCAGGTCGCTATCAATGAGCAGGGCGCCAGCACCTACACAGTCGAAGAGCTGAAGATCCTCAAGAAGAAACTGCAGGAAGCCAACGACACGCTGCGCGTGCTGAACAGGCACTAGGCGCGAGTCGGTGCGCCAGGCCCAAGCCTGGCGCGTGGTGATAAGGAAAGGGCGCGTCCAAGAATGGCGGGCCCTTCTTTATTTCCAGTGCCCATCCTGCCAGCCTCATCTGGTCAGTCTATGCGAAGCCTCGTCACTTGTGAGAAAGACGGTGCAACTCAGTAGCTGCTTCTCTTTCTACTTATCGGTTGTGTTTTGAAGAGTTATAGCAATTTCTCGCCCGGATGATATGCGAATTCACTCGCAGCAGATGTGGCAAAGAAAAAGAGTTAGATCCACCTGCTATTCTTCTTCTTTCCTGCGGCCTTTGCGGTTATCTTTGGTCTTTTCCCGGCGCGCCGGGCAGCCGGCCTCAACCCCATCGACGCCCTGCGTCACGAGTGAGGCCCGCACTGTTTCTTCCAGCCCTGGCCAATGAGCTTGCAACACCCACAAAGCGGAGTTCAGGGGCAGCCCTTCGTGCATGGTCGACATGCTTCCACCGGACCATTAGCAATTGGTGTCATGTATAGGGGTGTCTTCTCTGGGAGAGGCTGGTTGCACGATGCTGAAGAAGTCGGGATTCTCCAACTTCTCGACAAATTCGATGACAGCGGCTTCGTCGCCACCAGGTGTGAAAAAGACTTGCCATTCCAGAAGATTGTCCAATTCGTCGGTGATATCCTTCACCTTCACGGCAAGGTTTGTGGTATCGAATTCGGTGTAAAACCATCGGCTCGGGGTTTCTGTGGACAGTACACGCTTACCCGAGAACTTTTGGCTGAACTTGTTGTTTTTCAAGTTGTAGAACAAACTCCTCCCATTGAGAGTGAGAAGCGCAATGTCCTTTTCGGGACAGATCCCGGCTAATACCGAAATACTCATATGCGCGACGGTTGCCGCATTCAAATACTGCTTCACCGCTCGCAACTTGGTATTTAGGACGTTTACGACGCCGTCCCCAAGAGCATAGATCTGGCTTTTGCCCGCGTCGATACCGAGGCAATTGAGCCCATGGCTTGCGCCTATTCTGCTGCACCCTCTCGGCGGGTCCAGGTTGCTCTCCAAAACATGGGTGTAACTTTCAGTAATCGCCACGAATCTGTCCGGCTGGTATGACAGCCGGAAAGCGTCCACGCTCTCGCACGGTGCCTCATAGGTTCTCACCACACTGCTGACGAGGTCGATGGATTGCTTCACGACTCTGAAAGTGCTGCCTTCCCGGATGACGGCGTAGTAGGAATTCTCCTTACTGCACGACATATATATGCCCTCAAATGATGCGCCCTCCACGTACTGGAAGTGCTGATTGATGTCGAAAACAGCCGTGAATCGGCTTTCCTTTTCTGAAAGTGTGGCGCGCCACACAGTGTTGTTGGTTTGAGTGTTCACCAAGAGGAAGACGTCCTTGTCTGGCAAGAAATCTATCACGTCCAGATCCTTGAAGTTAGGCGATCGGTACCTGGTGGCACTCATGCGCCACATGTGGAGGACGACGATGGTCTCTTCATTCTCGCGCAACAGTACGTGCCGGTCGGTGGAGCTGATTTTTTCCAGGCACGGGGCGCATTCCGAGGAAAGATCCACGACCAGGTCCGGCGAAACTGTTATCGGGATCGCTTCGGCGGAAATAGCGAACATTTGCGCAACCTCGTTGTCGAGGTTATCAAGCAACTGTGCCACTAAGGGGGTGGGCAATGTCTTTCTGAGTTGTGCCGCTTTAGTGGAATTTCCCAATACCAGGGCCTCCCGGTAATCCAGTGGGTCCCACTCGCACTCCGTCTCCGGCTCGAGCCGGTGCATTACGCGTTTCGCGTCCTCCTTGTAGTCTGCCCTCTCCGCCGCAGGCAGTAGCGCTAACGGCTTTTGTAGTTGGGCGTAGAGCTTTCTCGCTGTGGTCAACGCGTCGCTTTTTTCCTCCCACTCGTCCAGTTCATCCATCAAAGAAAGCAATTGCTCTGCCTCTCGCCTCGCCTTCGCCGACTCGTGTTCGAAGAGGGTGTCGTAGAGCTCTTTGAACAGAGGGTAGCAGTGAAAATACTGCTGCAGGTCCTGCACCACCTCCCAGCAACCTTCCGCCTGTCCCTGTTGCACCTGCCGTTTGAGTCTGACCAACCTAAGCCACTGCTCCCTGGCATCTCCGTCCGGGAGTCTCCGAAGCCCCTTGTTGTGGCAGAGGACAGAAAAATAAGGAGATATGGCGCAGGCCTGATGGTAATCCGTCTCCTCCCCTTGGCGCGACAGCCAGAGCAGATTGTCGTAGCACTCCTCCCAACGTTCCTGCGCGGCGAGTCCTCGGAGAGTGTCGAGGTGCTTATTCACCGCCTCTTTCTTTTGGCGATTCCTTTCCTCTGCCATAAGATTCCTGATCTGCTCGCCTCTCTCCTTGTCCCGCTCCAGAAGCTGCGCCAGTAAATTGAGCCTTTCGTTACCCTTCCCGCTGGACCCGAATCGTTGCCAGAGATTCTCTACTTCCGCTCCGGTCTTCCTCGACTCAACCTCTCCGGCCAGTTCGCGCGCCTTCTTGAAGTTCGGGTAAAGGGAAAGGGCTCGCTGAAGCAGGGACTGCGCTTGGCTGAGATCGGTGCGGGCGAAGGCCACCTCCGCCTTTTGCAGATAAGGCTCGGCTTCCTTGAGCATGGCCGCCTCTATCTCTTTTCTCAAGCTGGTGTGGGCGGTCACGAATCCCTCTTTTTCGTCTGCCATCTTCAGAAGATAGTAGGCCTTTGACAAGTTCCCATCCTTGAAGGAAATGTCGGCGTAGGCATACAGGGAGCCTTTCTCGAGATCCCCAGGCTCTCCCGATTCGAAAAGAGCCCTCGCCTCGGCAATCGAGCCGTTACCGTAATAGGTCATGGCGAGCAGTTCCCGGACGACCTTGTCCTTAAGCACGTGCTTGGGCTGCGCCAGTAAGAACTCGATAGCCCTTTGGTATGCTCCGATCTGTTCCGTCAAGATCCTCGCGGCTTTTATCAGGGTCGGCAAATCCCCGTGGACAGTGATTCGAATGGCGGCCAGGAGTTCCTCTGCCTGAGGGTACTCGTACTGCTCAAGCAGAAGTTCCGCGTTTCTCAGGGTTTCCTTAGGCGAACCGCTGGCAGTCCGTTTCCTGGATTTCGACCCCTTCGCGTCGTTGTTTGTCGGGGCAGACGCTGCTGCAGAGGGGATGCTGCCTACGGTGTTAAGCGCCTTCATCGAAAGGGCGTTGAGATCTGCATGGCAGGCGTCGATGGAGGGCAGGGTATTGTGCTTGATGAGGATTGTGTCAGTGTTGCAGGGATGAGGCGCCAGGTGAAAAGTTTCTCCGTAGGTCTCCAGAAGCAGGTTTTGCAGCCGATTTTTGATACGGTAGCCAAACTCCCTGTCAGTCTCGGGAAGCTTAAGGCATGTGGGATTCACACGCTTGATCAGTGATATCAGTTCCACTGAGGACGGAATCCGCGCCGAGTCGAGAACGCTCTGGGCAGCCTTGACATACAGTTGCCAACTCATAAGGCCCTCCTTAAATGTATTAAAATATTTTAAGTGTAATGAATTTTTCTCACTGTGCAAGAAACATCCTTTGCAGTATCTCTCGGCAACGGTCTTGTTTTCTCAGGCCGTTGGCGTTATCTTTGCGGTTCGGACCGCCTCCCGCCCGTCAATTTGTGGATGAGCCCCATGCTGCGATTCTGACTCTGAGATCAAAAGGTAGCCCTATCCAGTGACCAACCACGTTCCGCGCCTGCTCAAGCTGGCAGGCCCCATGATACTTTCCACCTCAGCCATCACCTTGATGCAGATCGTGGACGCCATCGTGCTGTCCCGGTATTCCAGCGCCGCGGTGGCGGCCATCGGTCCCGCGGGACTCGCTGTGATCCTGTTCCAGGGTTTTCTCTTCGGTACGGCCGGCTATGCCGGCACCTTCGTGGCCCACAGCCACGGGCGAGGCGATGCGGCCGGAGTGCGCAAATCGGCCTGGCTCGGTATCCATACCGCTCTCGCCTCCGGGGGCCTCGCCATTGCGGTGGCCTGGCCAGTCGGCCAGCTGTTCCGATTGGCGGGGCACACCCCTGACGTCGCCGCCGACGAGATAAGCTACTTCACCATCTGCATGGCCGGCTCACTCTTTCCGGTACTGAGTTCGGCGCTGGCCGGCTGGCTCTCCGGCATCGGTCGCCCGGTCATCGTCACCGCGGTGACCTTTTTCTCCTTCGTGATCAACGCGCTCCTGGCGTGGGGACTGGTCTTGGGTGCCTGGGGTTTCCCGCGGTTGGGGATCGCCGGCGCCGCGCTCGCCACCGTGTCGGCCCAGGGTGTTGCCGCGCTCCTCTACGCCGCCATCTTCGTGGTCGGCCGCGGCTACTCCGACCGCAGCGCCCGGCGCCTGGACCGCGTTGAATTCTCCCGCTTCCTGAAACTCGCCATGCCAATGGGACTGCGCATAAGCGGCGAGCTCTTGGCCTGGACCCTGTTCCTTGTCGTGCTCGGCCGGTTGGGGACGGTGGAACTGGCTGCCTCCAGCATCGCTTTCCGGATCAACGGCATGGCCTTTTTCCCTGCGCTCGGTCTGGGCCAGGCGGCGGGCATTCTTGTCGGGCACGCGCGCGGGGCAGGGGAGGACGACGAGGTCCCAGCCATCGCCTCGCAGTCGCTGCTGGTGTGCGAGGTCTGGATGCTGGTGATGGCGGTGCTGTTCGCCACCTGCTCGGCGCCGCTCATCTCCGTCTTCGCCGGTCACGGCCCGGAGTCTGTCCGCATCGTCGAGACCGGCTCCATCATCATGAAGTTCGTCGCCTTTTACTGCCTCTTCGACGCCGCTAACGTCATGACCGGCTGCGTCCTCTCTTCCGCCGGCGACACCAACTGGGTCGCCCGCACCTTCGTTTATTCCTCCGCGGGGTTCCTGCTTTTCCTGTGGCTGATCGACAGTTTTATGCCCGGCTTGGTTGCCGAGTGGACCCTGGCCACCTGCTTCGTCCTATTCACCGCCGTAATCTGGTCGCTGCGCTTTCGCTCCGGCGCCTGGAGAACGATCCAGGTGCTGCACGACTCGCACTGAGGCTGCCCCGGACAGTCACCGCCATTCCCCCCTGCCTTTGCTGTAGTATCCTCTTCTGTAGCGGCCTCTGCAGCTTCCTCTCCGTCAAGTTTATATCCCAGTACGAGCCTCCGTTTGACAGCGTCCTGTCTCATAATGTTGTTCATAAACAGTGTGTTATGAGTTAAGTTGTTTTCCCGTTGCCAATCGCGACAACAGAGTAATACAAAAACCTACCACTGTGCTGTGCAATTAAGATAAATTTTCTTGACTGCTTTGGTTGAATAAGCTACAACGTCACTCAAGCGTACATCGGTGGTTTTATACGACTGCCGCTCATGGAACCGAATCGCATCTGGAAAGGAAGCCCCAATGACTGCTGTGCCTGAAGTCCCCGCCAACGCAACCGCCCAGGAGATCCTTCGCCTCGGCCTTGAAGCCGCCCATGGTCCCGTGAAACTTGCCTGCTCTTTCTCGCTGGAGGATGTCGCCATCATCGAACTGGCCAAGGAGGCCGGTCTGGAGATCGGCGTGTTCGCCCTCGATACCGGCAGGCTCAACGAGGAAACCTACGAGGTGGCCGACGCCCTCACCGAACGCTATCGGATCCAGATCGACTGGTATTTCCCGAAGCACGAGGCGGTGGAGAAACTGGAGCGCGAGAAGGGGCTGTTCTCCTTCCGAGAATCCCTGGACAACCGCCACGAGTGCTGCCACATCCGCAAGGTGGAGCCGCTGGGTCGCGCGCTGCAAGGGCTCGCCGGCTGGATCACAGGCATGCGTCGCGAGCACAACGTCACCCGCACCGACCTGAAGGCCATCGAGTTGGACCAGTTGAACGGCGGCATCCTGAAACTGAACCCGCTGCTGGACTGGAGCGAGGTGCAGCTTACGCAATTCGTCGAGCAGCGCCGCCTGCCGCAGAACCGCCTCCTGAAGCAGGGCTACCGCTCCATCGGCTGCGCCCCTTGTACCAGGGCGGTCCAGCCGGGCGAAGATGCCCGTGCCGGGCGTTGGTGGTGGGAAAACCCTGAGCACAAGGAGTGCGGCCTGCATCGCAGGTAACAGGGTAGGGGATGACGCGCCCGGTGCTGTTAATGTACCGGCACACGAAGATCGATACGGGATAATGCCATGAAGAAAAATCTGACCCATCTGCAGCAACTCGAAGCCGAAAGCATTCACATCATCCGCGAGGTGGTGGCCGAGTTCGATAACCCGGTGATGCTCTATTCCATCGGCAAGGATTCCGCGGTGATGCTGCACCTGGCCCGCAAGGCCTTCTACCCGGCACCGCCGCCGTTTCCGCTGCTGCACGTCGATACCACCTGGAAGTTCCGCGACATGATCGATTTCCGCGGCCGCATGGCCAAGGAGTCCGGCATGGAACTCCTAGTGCACGTGAACGAGGACGGGGTGAAAAAGGGGGTTTCCCCCTTCACCCACGGCTCCGCGCTCTACACCGACGTCATGAAGACCGAGGGGCTCAAGCAGGCGCTGGACAAATACAAGTTCGACGCGGCCTTCGGCGGCGCGCGCCGAGACGAGGAAAAGTCCCGCGCCAAGGAGCGCATATTCTCCTTCCGTAGCGCCAACCACCGCTGGGACCCGAAGAACCAGCGCCCGGAGCTCTGGAGCCTGTACAACACCCGCATCAAGCCGGGCGAGAGCATCCGCGTCTTCCCGCTCTCCAACTGGACCGAACTGGACATCTGGCAATACATCCACCTGGAAGAGATCCCCATCGTGCCCTTGTACTTCTCCGCGGTGCGTCCGGTGGTCGAGCGCGACGGCATGCTGATCATGGTCGACGACGACCGGTTGGAACTACAGCCGGGCGAGCAGGTCGAGTACAAGTCGGTCCGCTTCCGCACTCTGGGCTGCTATCCGCTTACCGGCGCGGTCGAGTCCGAGGCCGACACGCTCCCCGAGATCATCCAGGAAATGCTGCTCACCCGTACCTCCGAGCGCCAGGGGCGCCTGATCGACCACGACCAGGCCGGTTCGATGGAGAAGAAGAAACAGGAAGGGTACTTCTAATGGCACATCAATCAGAACTGATCGAGAAAGATATCCTTGCCTACCTGAAGAGCCAGGAGGAAAAGTCGCTGCTCCGTTTCATCACCTGCGGCAGCGTTGACGACGGCAAGAGCACCCTGATCGGGCGCCTGCTGTGGGACTCCAAGATGGTCTTCGAGGACCAGTTGGCGGCCCTCGAGGCGGACAGCAAGAAGGTGGGAACCCAGGGGGGAGCCATCGACTACGCGCTTCTTCTGGACGGGCTGCAGGCCGAGCGCGAGCAGGGCATCACCATCGACGTCGCCTACCGCTTCTTTTCCACCGACCGTAGGAAGTTCATCGTCGCCGACACCCCCGGGCACGAGCAGTACACCCGCAACATGGTCACCGGCGCCTCGACCGCCAAGGTGGCTGTGATCCTGGTCGACGCGCGCAAGGGGCTCTTGACCCAGACCCGCCGCCATAGCTTCCTGGTCTCCCTGGTGGGGATCAAGCACATCGTCCTGGCCATCAACAAGATGGACCTGATCGGCTACGACCAGGAGAAGTTCAACGCCATCGAGGCCGATTACCGCGACTTCGCCGCGCCGCTTGGTTTTACCAGCATCACCGCGCTCCCGATTTCAGCCTTGAACGGCGACAACATCATCGAGAAGAGCGGCGAGACCCCGTGGTACCAGGGGCCGCCCCTGTTGCACTTCCTGGAGACGGTTCAGGTCGAGGACGACCGAGACGAGCAGCCTTTCCGCCTCCCGGTGCAGTGGGTGAACCGTCCCAACCTCGACTTCCGCGGCTTCTGCGGCACCGTCGCCTCCGGCACCGTCCGTCCCGGCGACGAGATCAGGGTCGCCTCCTCCGGCCAGACCAGCAAGGTCGCCCGTATCGTCACCTTCAACGGCGACTTGGATGAGGCGGTGGCAGGGCAGGCGGTAACGCTCACCCTGGAGGACGAGATCGACATCAGCCGCGGCGACATGCTGACCCGCCCCGAGGCGCCGCCGCTTTACACCAGGCACCCCGAGGCGCACCTGGTCTGGATGCACGACGAGCCGTTGCAGCCCGGCCAGCTCTACCTGGTGAAGACCGCCACCGGTATCACGCCGGGCCGCGTGACCGCGGTGCAATACGCGGTGGACGTGAATACCTTGGAGCAGAAGCAGGTCTCCACGCTGGGGCTGAACGAGATCGGCCTGGCGCGCATCGAGCTGGACCGCCCGGTTTCCTTCGATCCCTACGGTGCCAACCGCGACACCGGCAGCTTCATTCTTATTGACCGTTTCACCAACGCGACGGTGGCGGCAGGCATGGTGCTCAACGCCCCCGACGAGTCGCAGCGGGCACACCTGTCGGCAGAGGAGAGCAACCCGTGGGCTCCGCGGCACATCACCTTGGATGCCGTGGCCGCGACTAACCTGAACGTAGTCGACCTGACCGAGGAGAAGGGGTTGTTCATCCTCGATCTCGCCCAGAGCATCCACGACTACCTGGGCAAGGGGAACCGCATCCTGATCCGGTTGCGGGATCTGTCCCAGCTCGAGCCTGTGGCGCAGTTGGCCTACGACCATGAGCTCGCTTTCGAGTTCGACCGCAGCGGCGATGGCGTAAGCATCCTGCTCTTCAAGCGCGGGACCACCCCGGTCAAGGGGTACGGCGACGACGGCACCGGCATCTAGCGACGCCAACGAAGAGGCCAAGGTCTGCAAAACATTGCCCCTTGGCCTCTTTTGTTTTACCATCTCGCAGATCGATCGGTCGGACCAGCCTGCCGCCTGGCCGCAGCCTCCCGGAGGACAACCTATGGACCCCATCTACCTCGACTACAACGCCACCACTCCGGTTGATTCGGCGGTGGTCGATGAGCTTCTGCCTTTTCTCACCACGCATTTCGGCAACCCCTCCAGCAACCACCCTTACGGCAAGATAGGGAAGGACGCGGTGGAACTGGCACGGGGGAGGGTGGCGGCGGCGCTCGGCTGCACCCCCTGCGAGATCATTTTCACCAGCGGCGGCACCGAGTCCGATAACCAGGCCCTGATCGGCACCGCCTTCGCGAACCGGGAGCGCGGCAACCACATCATCACTTCCTCGGTGGAGCACCCCGCCGTGCTCAAACCGCTGCGCTGGCTTGAGGAGCAGGGCTTCGCCGTGACCTACCTGCCGGTGGACGGCTTTGGGTGCGTCGATCCCGACCAGGTGCGCCAGGCGATCACCCCGCAGACCATCCTGGTGAGCGTCATGCACGCCAACAACGAGGTGGGCTCGATCCAACCGCTCGCGGAGATCAGCGCCATCACCCGGGAACGCGGTGTCCTGCTGCACACGGACGCGGCGCAGTCGGTGGGGAAGATCCCGACCCTGGTGGACCAGTTGGGGGTGGACCTGCTCACCGTCGCCGGGCATAAGCTCTACGCCCCCAAAGGGGTGGGCGCCCTTTACATTCGCCAAGGGGTGCGCGTGGCGCCCTACTTGCACGGCGCTGGACATGAGGGGGGATTGAGGGCGGGGACCGAGAATGTCCCCTACATGGCGGCCCTTGGGAAAGCGATGGAACTGGCGGCGCAGCGTATCGCCGCCGGGGAGCCGGGGAAGGTAGCAGTCTTACGGGATCGCCTGCACGCCAAGCTTCAGGAGCTGGCCGGCGGCGTGTTCCTAAACGGACCGGAAAAGGAGCGCCTGCCCAATACGTTGAACGTGAGCTTCGAGGGTGTCGTGGGAGCGGACCTTCTGGCGCGCCTTCCGGAGATCGCGGCCTCTACCGGCTCCGCCTGTCACGACGGTAAGGGAGAGCTGTCCGGCGTGCTCAAGGCGATGGGGCTCTCCCGGGCGCAGGGTTTTGGCGCCGTGCGCCTAAGCCTTGGCCGCCTCACCAGCGCGGAGGAGGTGGACCACGCCGCCGCTCTCATCGCCGCCAAGGTGAAGGAAATCCGCGCATCGTGATCTGGGTGTGCCCGGACGTCGGTGGGCAACTCCACTAAAACATCCTATTCGAGCCGGGTGAGGTAGGCGTCCCGGGTCAGCCAGAGCTCTTCCATCCGGTACATGTGCCAGTGATCGTGCATGAGGATGTGCCTGACGAGGGTGTACAGCGAGTACGCCTCGTATTCCGGATGGGTTCCCGTCCTGCGCCACGTTGTCTCGTCCAACCCTTTCAGCAGTTCCAACTGCCTGGTCCGCAAATTCCCGAACTGCTCCAAAGCCGCCGTCATTTCCAAGCGCGCCGGAGTGTCCGGTTCCTCCGCCCCTTGACCGGGAAGGTAGGGGACGAATTCCGGGTGCTCCTCCTTCAGAAAACGCTCGATCCTCTGCAGCAGCATGGGCTGCACCTCGGCCAGGTGGCTGACGTGCTCGGTTATGGTCCAGAAGCCGTCACCTCTGCGTACATCGAGTTTCTGCTCCGGAATGCTCCGGACCAACTGGGTCAAAATGTTGGGTGTCCTTTTCAGTGAATCGAGAAGATCTGGGATATCGCGCATTGCTTCCTCCTTGCCTTACCATAGTCTGACATCGTATGAGATATTACGGGTGCCGCCAGCCTAAAATGTTGACTTAGATCTTGAAAGGTACTAGATAGTGTCCGTGTGGGCAACTGTGCAATGCAATGAGGATGGAGGATGGTGTCATGAAATGGATTTTGGTGCCGGTTGTTCTTGCCGGCTTTGCCGGGGTTGCCTTTGCCAACGGCAAAGACTTCATGGAGTTTCGGAATAGCAAGGGGACGGTCATCTTCTCACATGCAAAGCACGAGAAGCTTGCCTCTGGTGAATGCAACTACTGTCACGAAAATGGGGTCGGTGCCATCAGGAGTTTTGGCAAGGCCTACGCCCACCGGGTCTGCATCGGGTGTCACGAAGCCGAGGCAGGCAAGATGGAAGGACCGACTACCTGTGAAGGGTGCCACATGAGCCGTTAATTTGACCTTGTGCATTGAACCGACTCAGTCAAAAAGGATCGAATTGATCTTTTTATGTTGACTTCGACTGTCGTCGCGGTGTAAAAGTAGATAACTTCTATTTCGGGAAAGGAGATCAGGCTATGTGGACCTCTAAGTTTGCTATTCGCCCTGTATCGCACTGCAAAGAAGGTTGCAGAATTTAGCCCGTCTCCAACGAGGCGGGCGTCCCTTACCCAAAGAGCCCCGGCAGCGATGCCGGGGCTCTTTGTACTTTGTAAGCTCTTTTCAGGCAATCCCCAGCGCCAACAACGCCGCCAGGGTTGCGCCGCTTACCGTGACCCAGAGCGTCACGCCTTGCAGCATGGGACGTAGTCCCACTCTCTTGAACACTTCCCTGCTCAGCCCCAACCCCACCAGGAAAAGCGATATCTTGAGGCAATGTGTGGCCAATACCGCGACCTGATCCCATTGTGCTCCATAGGCCGGTAGAGCGGTCCTGACAGTTGCCGCTAGAAGAAACCCGATGATGAAAAAAGGGATGCTGATTCTCTCCCTCGATCCCCTCAACAGCGCGAAGCACAGTACGACCGGCGTGATCCAGATGGCACGGGCCAGTTTGACCGTGGTGCCGACCTTGAGGGCTTCAGCCCCGTAGGCTGAGGCGGCACCGACGACGCTGCTGGTGTCGTGGATGGCAAGGCCTGCCCAGGTTCCAAAGACGTCCTGCGGGAGGGCGAGTAGGTGTCCGATGAAAGGGAAAAGCAGCAAAGCGACAGCATTGAGCGTGAAGACGGTGCCGAGGGCGACCGCGGTTTCGTCGTCCCTGGCGTCCAGCACCGGAGCCATCGCGGCTATCGCACTGCCTCCGCAGATGGCGGTCCCTGCGGAAATCAGCACCGAGGTGTTGCTGTCGTTGCCAAAGAATTTTCCCAGTAGCCACCCCGCACTGAGGGTACAGCAGATGCCGATGATGGTGTAAACCAGACTCGCCTTCCCTGTCTGCAGTACTTCCCCTATCTCCAGTCCGAAGCCAAGTCCCACCACGGAAAGCTGCAGCATGATCCGGCTCAACCGTGCCGTGCACGGCAGCCATGGGCTACCGAAGGTCAGGGCATAGGCAATCCCCAAGGCGAGGGAGATTCCAGTGCCGCCCCATGGTGTGGCGGCTGCTACAAGGCACAATCCCAGGACTACTTTCCGAATATCTACTCTCCGCATTTTCCCCTCCCGTATGTGGAAATCATGGTCGGATCATATCGCTCTTGATATATAAATAAAAATGAGTAATATATTTGTATAACATTAATTAAACTTATGTGACGGGGCTGACATGGCGATCACGTTGAGGCAGTTGGAGATCTTCGAGAAGGTGGCGGTGTGCGGGCAGGTGACCCAGGCCAGTGGTCAGCTGCTCTTGACACAGTCCGCGGTGAGCATGGCGCTCGCGGAACTTGAGAGGCTGGCGGGGGCGCCGCTTTTCGAGCGTTCTGGACGGCGGCTCTTTTTAAACGATCGCGGGCGGCAGTTGCTCCCCGAGGCACGCGAGGTGCTGGCAAGGGTACGCAGGATTGAGCAGTTCCTGGAGGAATCGATCGGGACACCGGTGGGCTCACTCATCGTCGGTGCCAGCACCACCATCGGCAATTATCTTCTTCCGGCCATGGTCGGCGAGTTCTCGCGTCTTAACCCAGGCGCAAAGCCCCTGTTGCAAGTGGGCAACGCGCTGCAGATCGAGCAGGGGGTCGAGGCGGGCGAACTCGACCTGGGGCTCATCGAGGGGCTGCAGCACCTCCCATCCCTCACGGCTGCGCCTTGGAGGCGGGATGGATTGGTGCTGATCGTAGGGAAGGATCATCCGTGGGCATCGCTAGGGCGGGCGACGCCGGACATGCTCAAGGACGCGGCATGGATTATGAGGGAGAAGGGATCCGGAACACGGGAGATCTTTGAGACCGCCATGGAGAGGGCAGGAATAAGCTACGCGGTGGCTCTTGAATTGGGTCACACCGAGGCGATCAAGAAGGCTGTGGAGGCCGGGTTAGGGGTGGGATGTATTTCGCGCATGGCCGTGCAACGTGAACTCGACCATGGGTGGCTGTGCGAGGTGGCGAATCCGGTGGATCTGCAACGGACCCTGTTGATCGTAACCAGGAAAAACGACTATCGCAGCGCGCTGTTCAAAGTTTTCCTGGACCTGCTGGAAAGCAAAAGGGATCTTTAGCTGACGCACCAGCGCTCCTTGTCGTTTGGGTTCAGGGTAGGGAGAAATAGAAGGTGGCGCCCTGGCCGGGTTCGCTTTCCGCCCAAACCTCGCCTCCGTGCCGCTTGACGATCCTCTCTACCGTCGCCAGCCCGATACCGAAGCCTCCCGCCCTTTGTGCCCCCGGCAGACGCCGGAAGGGAACGAAAATCTCCTTGGTCTGCGCCGCGTCAAAGCCGATGCCGTTGTCTCTGACGTAAAAAACGCGCCGCTCCTCACGCATGGTGCTGCCGAATTCAATCAGCGTCTCCTGGCGGCTAGCCGAATATTTCCAGGCATTGCCGAGCAGGTTGGCAAGGACCGCCCTGAGCAACTGGTTGTCCCCCTGTGCCGACAGGCCGGGGGCGATGATGAAGGTCGCCTGCCGCTGCGGCTCCGACCGCGCCAGTTCTGCCGCAAGCTCCTCCGCCTCCCGACTGAGGTCGACCGTTTCCTGCTTCGGTTCCGCGTGTGCCATTTCTGCGAACTGAAGCAGGGCGTTGACCAGCTTGTTCATCTTCACGGTACCCTCGTAGGCCTTCTGCAGGAAGTCGCGGCAATCGTCGTTAAGCAGGCCGCCGCAAGTCATGCTGACGGCCTGGCAGTAGCCGCTGATCAGGTTCAAGGGCTGGCGCAAGTCGTGGGCCACCGTGTAGTTGAAGGCGGTGAGGTCCCGGTTGGCGTTCTCAAGTTCCTCCGCCCGTGCCGACAGTGCCCGGTTCAGTTCGGCGATTTCCCGCTCCAGGAGCTTTCTCTCGGTAATATCGTCGATGATGGCCACCATGAAGGTGTCCTTGCCGTTTCGGTCCTGCACCATGGAAACTGTCAGCGACGCCCACACGGTTATGTTCTCGTGCACGTAGCGTTTCTCCAGAGAGTAACTGCGCTGCTTTCCTTCCAGCAGAAGCTCGTGGTGCGTTCGGCACACCGGCAGGTCTTCGGGATGGGTGAAGTCGTAGATGGTGGCCGGCACGCGACCGCTGTTGCACCCGGCGATGTCACAGTATTTGTCGTTGATGCGCAGGAAGGTGCCGTCCATCGCGACGTGCCCGACCCCGACCGCCGCTTGGTCGAAGGTTGCCTGGAGACGCTGCTCGCTTTTGCGCAGGAGCTCGTTCTGTTCGGTGAAGCGGTGCTTCAGTTCCCTCACCTTGACGATCCCGGTTACGGCGGCGTGCAGTTTGGAAAAATTTACCGGTTTGAAGATGTAGTTGCTGAAACCGAGCTCAATGGCGCGCACCAGGAAGCTGGTATCGCTGTAGGCGCTCACCGCTATCAGGTCGACCTCCTGGTCTACTTCCCGGATGTGGCCCGCCATGGTGAGGCCGTCCATCGCCGGCATCCTGATGTCGGTGATAACGATCTGCGGCCGGCGCTCCTTGAACAGCGCCAGCCCCTGTGCTCCGTCAGCCGCTATCAACACGGTGATGTGGGGATGTTCCTCGATAAGGAAGTTGCCGATCAGCTCCCGTGCCTCGACATCGTCTTCCACATACAGGATGCTCGTTACCCGTTCTCTGGCTGTAGGCATGTCATACCTCGATGGTGAATTCGGCGCCGCTATCCGTGTTCCGCGCGGTCAGTTTGCCGTCCATGCTCTTCTCTATGATCGCCTTGGACATAAATAGGCCGATCCCCGTCCCCTTGCCGGGCTCCTTGGTGGTGAAATAGGGGTCGAAGATCCTGTCCAGTACGTCGGCGGGAATCCCTCCCGCGTTGTCCGAAACCGTCACCACGCTTTTGTCGTCTTGTCTGCTGATCCTGACGGTAACCTTCGGATTGGTGATAGATTTTTCACGCAGCGCGTCCCGTGCATTGACCAGGATGTTGATCACCACCTGTGCGTATTCGTTGCGGTAACCCTCCGCCAGCACGGCGGCCTCTGGGTGGTGCACCTCCACCTCGATTCCCCGCAGAGTTTCCTTCACCATCGATAGTGCGCTACTGATAACCTCGCCGACGTCGAAGGGGAGCTTCGTTTTGTCCGGGTTCAGGTACGCGGAGAAGTCCTCGATGGTCTTGGACATGTGTTCGATGAGCTCGGTGCCGCGGCCCACGCTTTTCCGCACTATCTCCACGGACAGGGTGCCCCGTTCGTAGCTCCTGGCCAGGTTCTGCAGTATGAGTCCGAGCACGTTCAGGGGCTGGCGCCACTGGTGCGAGATGTTGACCAGCATTTCCCCCATGGCGGCCAGCCGGTTTTGCTGCATGAGCATCTGATCCTTGACCCTGAGCTCATCGACGGCGCGCAATCGCTCCTCGGTCTCGTTTTTCAGGTCCTGCAGGGCGCGCCTTAATTCCTCGGTACGTTCCCGCACCCGCACCTCAAGGCTGTTCCTGGCTTGACGGACGTCCTCCTCGGCCTTCTTGCGCTCGGTGATATCCAGCACGAAGCCGACACCTTCCTCAGGGGCTTCGGGCAGAGTGGCAGCACCTATGATGATGGGAACCCTGGTGCCGTTGCTGCGGAAAAACTCCTTCTCGTACGGCGTGTCCAGGCCTGTCGCCCGTAGTTCGCCCAAGGCGTACTGGTCCAGGGCGTCGAACTCGGGTGGGGTGAGCTCGCTCCACTTTATCGTGCCTGCTTCCAGTTCGGCGCGGCTCCGTCCCAGCATTCTGAGGAAGGCGTCGTTGGCATCCAGGACGTCCCCGTGCATGTTCCAGTAGATGAGGCCGATCATGCCGGAGTCGAAGATCCGCCGCAGACGAGCTTCTGCCTTCTTGGGCTCGGTGATGTCCAGGGTGGCCCCGATCACCCGTGTCGGCTTTCCAGCGGCGTCGAAAAACACCTGTCCCCTGGCCATGAGCCAGCGTTCCTTGCCGTCCTCGATGCCGATGGTGCGGTATTCCGCTCGGTAAAAGCCGCCGCTATCCGGCTGCAGTGCTCTCTTGAGCGCTTCCTGTGCCTCCGGACGGTCTTCCGGATGGACCGCAGACATTAACAACTCGTAGCTTTCCGTCGCATCAGGTGACATCCCGAAGTTTCTCTTAGCCTGGTCGGACCAGGTGAGCTTGCCGGTTTGCGGCTCGAATTCGAAGGTGCCCATGCCGGTGGCGTTGATGGCCATCTGCAGGGTGGCCTCGTTGTAGCGCAGCTTCTCCTCGCTGCGCGCCAGTTCCTCGGAGCGCTTGGCGAGTTCCTCGCTCTTTTCCTGCTCGTTGCGCGCCAGTTGCACGTAATCGGCAAGGAGACCGAACAGCATGACCAGTGAGCCGATCACGACGATATTACGGCCCAGGTAGAAGGGGAGGTTAAACCAGTTCGCCCCCAACGCGTTCATGGCTACGGACGAGGTGGCTGCCAGTTGTGACAAAGCCGTAAAGGCGAAAAGGCGGTCTCCGGTATCGAGGTAGGTGGCGGTGGCTACCACGGCGCTGGTGAAGAGCATTGCCGCCAGAAAAAGCAGCAGGGCGACCTCCGCCTCCGTGAACCGCCCAGCCACCACCATGATGGGGAGCGCGTGATCGAATTTCACCAGGGCAACCGCCGCCAAGGTGACCGCCCCCATTGCCGTCACGGCCAAGATCCAGGCGGAACGTCTGTCCCGGGGGACCGGGATGTGGGGAGCGGCTATCACGCATGCCGCCAGGCTCGCCATCTGCAGGTTCACCAGCCAGGGGGACACGCTGGGCATAGTTTCGATGATGCCGCGATTGCCCGGCAGGGTCGGGAATACCAACAGGCGGAAAATTGAGAATATGGAATGGGCGAGATAGGCGATCCCGATCCAGAAGGGTGCCGGGTACCTGAGCACCTGGTGCCGGCCGAGGGCAAGGAAAGCGACACAGAAGGAGCAAAGGGCAACGAAGGTATGCACCGTCGGCAGATACCACTGCACCACTTCGAACCTGGTCGGCGGGGAAAATAAATACACGAAGACGTTGAGCAACCCGAGCAGGGCGGCCACAACGACTATCACTGCGTAGAAGGACCGGTCCGGCCTTGTGAAGGTGAGGCGCCCTGGGGTCACGAAGATCCGCCTGTTGTAAAGACTGCTGTGATGGGTGGACTGGTCTGACGAACTGGGATGGTGTTGGGTGTATTAGAGCTTGGTAATTATATACGCGTCGAGGTTGTAGGCAACATATTGAAAGGATGAGGTGGCGGGGCTGGTCAAAGTGGTGCGGTTAGAATTATCGGGTACCTGATGAAGAAGCGGGACAGCTACAGAGCAGTCCCGCTTCCGGTTGCAGACGGTGTCATCGTTTCACTTTGCCGGACGGTGTCGCCGTCAATGCAGACCCCTCGGTGGGGTCACGTTCGGCGGTGTGTTGCGCCCACCGCTCGTGTAGTGGCGCCGTCAACGCCACATCGGGCCCTTCCGCCGGGTCGCGCCCCGGGGTGAAATCCTCGTTGATAACTGGCTGCAGGTTGGAGGGTTTCCCTTCGTGGGAGGTTGATACCAATTGCTGGGCCAAGTGTTGTCCCCCTATCGATCCATGGTGCTGGCGGTCCAGTTCCGCCGCAGGGTTTACGTGCCTGATTTGCTGGTGACCGTGTCTTTTCATGATCGACCTCCTCGCTCCGCCTCCTGCCTCACGAGCTTCTCATCACACTCCTTTGATTTTACGCCTTCTTAGCATGCGGTTGGGGTAATAACCTCTGCCAACTGTTCGGGCGAGGGACCAGGCAGAGGAGACGCAGAAGTGGCTCGGCTATCACAAGGTAGTGGCAGGTGGAGTAGGGGGGCGATAACGGGAAAAGACAGTCGTCGGAGAACAAAAAAAGGTCCGGCGAGTTGCCGGACCTTTTTGATTGATGGTGGAGCTGATCAGGATCGAACTGACGACCTCTTGAATGCCATTCAAGCGCTCTCCCAACTGAGCTACAGCCCCATTGTCTCTCGCGGATCGAAGGAAGAAAAAAGAGGTTAGGCTAACGCCCAACCTCTTGATCTTTTGGTGCCGAAGACTGGACACGAAACCAATCTTTGTAAGCCCTTGATCTTGCGAGGTATAGAAACTACACAAGTTTTCTTGTGTGCCCTAAATTGTGCCCCAGAGATACCACGTAAAACGCAGCGTGTCAACAGTGGAATAAGCTCTCTGAGCGATCATCACCCGATAGCAACTCCGTCAAATCATCTGATAAATAATATAAATATATGAATGTCTGTTATGTGTCAGGTGTTACCCTGACTCTCTCCGCTCCGACATCCTCCTCCCAGATCTAGTACACGTCACCCAGCTACATTGACTCCAGCCAAGACGGGGAACTCCCACACGCCCTCTTTCCTTAGCCAGAAGTTACTAGCCTGCCCCGTCACAGATTTTTTTTTTGAATCGGCGGCAGAAAGTGACCGCTTGTTTGTACATAAAAGTATGAGACGAAGAAAAATTTAAATTTTCGCGGAAAATTTGACCTCTCAAATGTATATAGCTTCTATGAGAGGAGAAATTTCTGACAATTGCCATGCGCTCCATCGTTGCACTCGGTGGAGGTCGCCGCGATCAGGTGCAACATCTGCCCCTCCAGAGGGCCGCTTGGCCGTGCGAGTCGGCAAAGTGCTCGGAATCCTGGCTTGTGCTGGGTGACCATGACGACATACTTGTATCCACTGAATTGGAGGAGGAGATTGGTTGTAAATCACATACATGGATTGCTTGAACCGTGGGAGTGGACTTGGTTTGCTACGGTGAGACTTCCCAGAGATCGACGGTTGACTGACGGCCACTCGCTGTTCATCGAACATGTTCTCAGGCCCATCACGAGGTTGCTACACACCCGCGTCGGGTCAATCTCAGTTAGTTCCTACGGTCACACTGGTGACTCTCACGCTCACCTACACGCCGCGATCCTAGCAGCAGATCCTGGAGCACTGGGAGATCCAGCCCACACCCTCGAACGTCTCCGTTCCACACGAAGCAGCTTGTTGTCACATCGGGACGCACTGGACCTCCGGCCCTATGTCCCAGAGTGGCACGGCCACTACATTGAAAACCACGCAGTATCCACCGCAGACATTAACTACTACGATGCCAGACTCCTGGCAAACCTCAGAAGGAGCAGCACTACATGAACCACGACAGACTCATCCGCAGCATCATCAACAAGTATTCGGCCCAGCCCGAAGTTCAAAGCGACATCCGCAAGGTACTGAAGTATGCCTCTTCTCAAACGAGGATGTTCTTGCAACCGATCATCGACAACGAGCCGACCAAACAGAAGACCTCCGCCGTATTCGCAACTGAGGACTTCGAGGCCAGCGAAGCCTTCACTGAAGCCATCCGCGAGGACGCTGTGACTCTCATCAAGGCAATCACCGCCCAGGTTGTTCTGGGTGCTGAGACTTTTGCCCCAGTGAAAGCCGCTCTCGATCAGAAGTACGAAGACCGCGCAGACGTGCGGAACTACCTCTGCAACGCAGGCCGGGTGATCCTGGAAGAGATCGAGAGTCTACCGCAGCAGGATCTTCTCAAGCTCCGTCAAGGAGCGGCGTAATGACTCCCAACCTGAAAGCCTACATCGACCGCACCGCCAAAGAGATCCGCAAAGAAGATCCCGAAGCAGTCGCTCACCTGGACGACTTCGAGTTAAAGGCGTTGATCCTGGACAAGACCCGCCAACACGCCAATGAAGAGGCCGACACCATGATAGCAACGGTCACCATGACTGAGATCGTCAAGGCCCTCCGCGTACTGGCGAACCAACGCTAACCGCTTCCGCAGCTTCAGCAACTGCGGCCCACCCGGCGGGGATGCGCCGGGTTCTCCGAGGCGGCGAGGGTGTCATTCCCCTCGCCGCCTACATATCGAAAACTAAAAGGAACACAAATGACATACATCACAACTGGCAACTCTTCTTTCGATACGATTCCTGCCGACCTCAGCCCCATCGAGGTCTTCACCACTAACCCGCTCTATGAGATCGACCCCGGCCATATCGTGCGCGATACGGTAGGCCGTCGGTTCACCGTTGGCAAGATAACCCTCGTCGGCAAGAACGTCTACAGCGTCTACCTCATCCCGATCCCCCAGGAGGTAGCCAATGCCTAAGCAAGACTTCCTCGTCGGCTGGACTGCAGACCTCACAGACGGCACCACCCGGCGCGGCACTGTCGCCGTACCTGCCGAAGATCCGAACAAGGCCTGCTCCCTCGTCGCTGGCATGATCCGCTCCAAGTTAGGCCCTGACTGCGAGGACGTATCCGTGGTCGCTTTGGGGCCTGCCTAACCCCGCACCACCGACACCCCAGACCAAACACACAGGAGCCGCCCCCGAAAAGGGTGGCTCTTGTCGTTCAAGGAGATCCATTGCAGCTCTTCCCGGTTTTCTACTCGATCCAATCCAGAGGCCGCACCGTCACCCGGCAAGTCACCGTCCCGGCTATCTCATCAACGGTAGCTGAACGTGTGGTCCGCTCCTGGCTCATGATCCAGCATCTAACCCCGCTCTCAGTCACTGCAGTCCTCTAGCTGAGGCTTCCAAATTTCGCCTACAGAGGCATTTCTTTCTCAGACCCATACCGAGGTATAGGGTAAATAGGTAAATAAGTAATCATGCTTGTTGAACACACTCTCCACGCTCCGAAGCGCCGCAACATCGAGATCCCGTATGCCGGTGATCGTAACAAATGCCCCTTCTGCGGGTCCTACGGCTTCACCCCCGGCACCCGTTGCCGGTGTGGCATCTGGAATCCATCCGAGAACAGCTACAAACGGCCCAGGCCGACAAAGCGCCGGAAGCTCCCGCCGTCTACTCTGGACATCTACAAACCGCAGTTCGACGGCCTCGCAGACCGAGACCCGCACCGAGATCATGACGAACTAGCCCCGTATCGTGCCCAGCTCGACGCGATCCACGATCCCGCAGCCGACATTGACAGCGTACCGTGGGAAGAGTAACCGGGCGCAGGCACCGCCGTCACAGAGCAGACCCAGTATTCCACCTCTGCAAACGTTTCCAGTAGTGGAAAGATTATTGGGTTTAGCTAATTAGACTTGACTGTCGATTTCTCTAATGCTAGGGTAGCCGCCACCACAACGCCCAGGAGATCCCGATGCCGAACACCACTGCCGACCCCTGCACCGCCTGCCCTAAGAACCTGGAGAACCGCCCCGAAGCCGAAGAACTCGTAGCAGAAGGACTCGTTACTTACGACATTGCCCAACGGGAACTGTGTACTGGCTGCGCCGTCATGACCACGACAAGGTAGCTTGTAGCCTGTAGATCCCAGGAAAGACAAAGGCCCCACCTCAGATAGAGGCGGGGCCTTTTGTTTGTCATAGCAAGTTGTGTGGGATTCCGAAAAAAGATTCTTGAGTGGAATGGCACGCTCGCTTCGCTCGCGCGATCCCAAGATTGTTGCGGGGAGGGATTGGCTCAGATCTACGTCTATACTCTACAGGTATAGTCGTTCCGAACCGGAACTTCCCCATTTTATCACTGAAAACCGATCTTGTCAATCATTATCTGTAAATGTGGCACGCGATATGCAAAGAGCGTCCGCCTGGACCCCAAATCGGAAGGGGCGCAGGGTGAGAGGGAATATCAATCCACTTCAGATTGTATCAAGCGATGACCTCTGAACGTATTGCACGCTATGATCGCGCCCAGAGTGCCGGGTATAACCATTGCTAATATTTCTAGCCAGGACGTAGACACCCTGTGCGGGAGCAGAAATTTTCCACCAAGACATGCCCCGGCCACGAGTGCGTACACCGCAGTAAGGGTAATAGCCACGATGTCTTGACGCTTCGGGCAGACAGCAGCTCCTACCCAGACGAACCCGAACGAGCTAATGAAACACGCCATGATGGTAGAAGCCCAGACGCCTATCGGTTGGTGCGTAACAGGACTCAATAGGTCGTTGCCTATGCGTATTACCGGATAGGACACGAGCAGTGTGGTGACTGCTGCGGGGATGAAAAACACCCATCTTAACCAGTTCGGTAGGCCGTTCATCTGTACCCTCCTTCGGGTTATGAGACTAGTTTTTCTATGTGGTGCACTGCGAGTTCCATGCTGCTCTCTTCGGTGCCATAATGCGGTGAAGCCAGATATATGAATTTCTCCTTGTTCCACCTGTTCCCTTGACCGTAGAGATAGGTTTTCCATTTCTTCTCAAGTTGACGTTTGCCTGCCCTATCAAGAACGCACCAGAGTTCGACGTAGGCCCTTTGGTGTTTCGGTAGAGCATTCGCAAGCATGATGACAGTTGTGCACTCTATGGCGACTGATCCACCTTTGAGCACTGCCAGTTCATCAGCAAATGCCAAAGCGAACCTCTGCTTGGCACTCAGTGTAAGGGTGTAGTGTGAGATATGTTTGGTGATCCACATTCCTGACAGCGTACCCAACAGAGTGAATAGCGGTGAAGTCAAATCCACAGATGCTTCTCCTTCTGACAGAGTCGCTTTAAATTTACCCTCGCATAAGTCGTTCGCAACCCCAAATGGAGTGAATATCAACTTCTACGCAGAAGTTGATATTGGTAAAATAGATATTACCGTTACAAAACAGTGACTTGTGTGATTTGGTGCCGAAGGGCTCTAATTTGGGCTTGACTGAATATCAAGTATTGGTGTATAAGGTTGCTACTTGATATTTATGGAGGGCCTACAAATGTGGAATCCGAAGAGCGCAAGCAACTCCCCCAAAGAGGGCAGCATCATCTCTGTTGAACCGATCAGGAGTCGGAAACACATAGACCTCATCAAGAAGGCCTTGGCCGACAAGCCCCGCGACTACGCCCTCTTCGTGGTCGGCATCAACACCGCATACCGGGCATCAGAACTCCTGGCCCTGACGGTGGGGAAGGTGCGCCACCTGCAACCGGGCGACACTTTCACCGTGAGGGAGCAGAAGACCAGCAAGAAGCGGGACGTGACGTTGAACAAGGCCGCATACGATGCGCTGCAGGCTCTTTTGACGATCATGCCGGATGCCGCAGACGATGTACCCATCTTCAACGGCAGGAAGGGAGACAAGGCGCTCACAGTCTCCACCCTGAATCGCTTGGTCAAAGAGTGGTGCTCTTGGTGCAACTTGCCGGGCAACTACGGCTCCCACACACTACGCAAAACGTGGGGGTATCATCAGCGGGTGACGTTCAAGCGCGATCTACCAGAGATCATGGTGGCACTGGGGCACAGTAGCCAGCGGCAGACCCTCCACTACCTGTGCATTGCAGACAGCGAGATCCAAGACCTGTTCCTCCAAGGGGAACTGTAGACGCAAGAAGGGCCACTCCTGGATCGGGGTGGCCCTCTTCGTTCTACAGCTTCTGATACAGCACCCACAACAACAAGCTGATACACCCGCCGTTAAACATCGCCCAGGTGTGCGACCCTCGCCGGTAGAACCAGACAGCAGCGCAGGCATGAATCAAGATCAACACCCCGAAGAACAGTAAGTGCATTTTACCCCCAGGTCTACCCCTTCACCTTGTCCTAAAGTCCCTCTAGAAGCGATTCTCGGAGGGGGTAGGGGCGGTCTTAGCGTGGCCGAGCGCCCCCACGCGAGACCCCTTTTGCCCACCCGCTCGTAGGATTTTTGAAAAAGTTAATTAAGTCAGTTACTTAGCAGTGGCGACAGATCCAGGCCGTAATCAAGGTGCTGCAGCAATTCGTTCTGTTCGTGCTCCTTGCCGTACCCGCCGCCGTAGGTGCCCAGTGTCAACTGCGCGTCCTTGATAAATTCCATTTTGTTCGTCAGATCCGCTGCTTCAAAGTGGCCGATGATGCTCTGGAGGATCGAGATGTTCGGCACGGTCGCCAAGTCCTTCCGCTGCACAAACCACGAGATCATTGTCATGCGGAAGCTGTGCAGGTCTTTTTCTGCCAGTTGCTCCTTGATGTAGCCTTTCAGGAACTTTTGTTTGAACGTCCTGTTGAAGTCCTTCCCGTAGTATTTGTTCCACTTTCCCTCGTAGAGGACGAGGTTGTCAAACAGTCGATCCTTGCCGCTGGCCTTCTGCGCCTCCACGTACTTCAGGAATCCCAGGCGCACGAGATCGCGGTGTATCGGTGCTTGCCGGTCCTTGCTGTTCTTGGTCTTCTGGTGGAACTCCTCGCGGTTACGGAAGCAGATCACCCACACGTCGCCGCGCTGTTCGATGTCGGCGCAGCGTAACATGCAGGCCTCGTTGGCTCGCGCCCCGGTGTATGCGAAGAGTAGGGGAAGCCAGAATGTTTCCGGCTCCTTCTCACGATCCACCCCCGCCAGTACGCCGATCATCCGTTGCAACTCCTCCTGGGTGTACGGCGTCCGAATCTTCATGCGCTTGATGTCGTCTTTGCTCCCGGCTAGGCCGTCTGCGGGACTTCCCTTGATACCGTATTCGTGAGTCTTACCGTAGTCTATCAGTGTGCTGAACTCTGTCAGGATAAAGTGCTGTGAACCACCTGAGAGACGGCCCTTACGCTTCTTGGCTAGTTCACGCCAAGGAGCAGACATATCTTTTTTCTGTAGGCTGCGCGGATATTCTTTAAGGGCATCACGAAGGTCTATGCTTACTTCCCGGTCTATGGCATCAAGCGGAACGTCTCCAATGATGTGAAGTATCTGCCGGTGAGTGGACTGGAGCCGTTTAGGGCTGCTCCAGGTGTCCATCTTATCCCTCTCGTAGATGTCAATCAGCTCCTTCAGGGACTTGGACTGCTTCCGGTTCCGGCGCTCCACATCGTAATCGGTGTCGTAGTTGCCGTTCAGGTGCTCGTTGTTCACCGTGTCGGCCTTGATCTTGGCCTTCAGCAACTCGTTGCACAGCTTCGCGTACTCCGGCGAATCGTTCCCCAGATCCAAGTCAAACTTCTTCATGAACATATCAGCCGCCCGGACAACCTGCGGCACCTCCTGTCCCTTTCTGCGCCCCAGGAGCCTCTTGCTCTTGGCGATGTCGTTCTCGATCATCTCCTGGTAGAGGTCGAATCCCTCGTCTGATTCGATTACCTGACTAAGCAGATCGTCACCATCCTGGACACGATGCTGCCGTCTGGGGTCTGCGGATATAGGCTCTCGGTTACGCTGGCGCTCGAACAGGGTAATGCTTGCGTTCAGGTAGGTGTCGATGATCTTCTGGAGTACATCGTCGGGGAGGGTGTTGGAACGAATCAAGGTGAAAATCCTCTCTGTCTCAGCAGTGAACTTGTGCAGCAGGGTCTTTGCCTCCCTGTAGCGGGTGGTGCGCAGTGTACGACGAATCTCTCTCTGTTGGAAGTGGGGCAGGAGGTCGCTGGGGATGCGCAGGCGGAACTGGTAGGTCTTGTTGATCTTGGTGAGGTAAAACAAAAGGGTCTCCTCGTGTGCCCCAGAATGTGGACATCTACGAGAAAACCCTTTTAGTTTCAGCAACCTGCAATAGTTACAACAGGTTATTTCTGATTGGTGCCGAAGACTGGAATCGAACCAGCACACCCTTGCGAGTACTAGAACCTGAATCTAGCGCGTCTACCAATTCCGCCACTCCGGCTTGCGAGAGACCTACTTATAGCAAAGGAGCCCTTCCTGTGCAAGAAAAAAATGCCTGAATGATTATCTTTTTTGGGGCGGCCGCCTAAATTATTAAAAAAACGGCGGATGCAAAAAGAGGGGCTCGGAAGCCCCCCTTGAGGTTGCTGCTATCGATGTCACAGGCTATTCCCTGACGTAGGTGTCCATGTCGGATTCGTCCACCATGGCCATGATCCGCGCGTACTCCGCCTCGATGGTGAGGAAGTGGTTGTGGGTCTCGTTGGCGTTCCACAGGAAGATTTCCTTGATGCCCGGGTCGGTGATTCTGCCGGCGGTCTCACGCAGGGCCTTCTCCAGGTGGGTCTCCTTCTCCATGGCGTACTCGAGCGCCTTCTGCTCGGTGAAGTCGGAGTCGATGGCCTTCTGGATCGAGGTGACCCACAGCGCCTCGTTTTGCGGCGGCGAGGTGATGAACTCCTCGAAGGAACCGAGATCGTTGCCGTGATAGGCCTTGAAGAACTGTGCTGCGTGTTCCTTCTCTTCACGGGCCAACTGTTCGAACAGTCGCTTGGCTTCCTTGTCCTTCATATGCTGTGCGCCGATCTGGTAGAAGTTCATCGCGTTCTTTTCGGTCTGGATGGCCTGTTTCAGTGCGTCTTGCATGTCTTTCATTCACACCCCCTGTTCCCTTGATTATCATTAAAGTCATCGGTGTAAACATTATATGGGGTGTTGTTTGGTTGTCAACCGGACCACTGTGACTGCGCAATGCCAGTGGAAATTGGGAGTGTCGCGACGAATAAGGAGGATGAGCGACGTGTAATACGTCCTGCCCAAAGATCAAAGGGGGATGAGCGTTGGTGTAACGGTAACGCTTCGGTTGTGACAGTTGTTGCAGGGGAGGGTGACCAGAAAACAAAAAAGCGTCCCGGCTGAAGCTGGGACGCTTTTTGTTTGTGTGGTGCCGAAGACGAGACTCGAACTCGTACAGGCTATCGCCCGCCACCCCCTCAAGATGGTGTGTCTACCAATTCCACCACTTCGGCAAGAAGAACCCAGTTTTTATCATCTGCTGAGTCCGAAGTCAAGAATTAAGAGAGCGGAATGACAGTTTTTATTGGCAGCAGCGGTTTCGGAAAAGGGAAGGGCGCCACGTTCGGAACGTAGGGAATGAAAAAAGCGTCCTGTCTCATGGAGCAGGACGCTTTCGATGTTTAGCTGGTGCCGAAGACGAGACTCGAACTCGTACAGGCTATCGCCCGCCACCCCCTCAAGATGGTGTGTCTACCAATTCCACCACTTCGGCAAGAAGAACCCAGTTTGTATCATCTGACGCCAGAGATGTCAACAGCAAATCTCTAATTAACTACTTTGCCGGAGCGGCGGGTGCAGCGGGCGCAGCCGGAGCTGCAGGTGCGGCCGGAGCCGCGGGTGCTGCCGCGTTGCCGGGTGCCACCGGTTTGACCGGCTGTTGCAGCGGCATGCCGCCCATCGGTGCCGGCTTGGCCTTGGGAGCCTTGGACATGATGGAGGAACCGCCGCCTTTGCCGGACACGAAGGCCAGGGAGAGGGAGGTCAGCATGAAGATGACCGCTGCGTACGTGGTCAGTTTGCTCATGAAGGTGTTGCCGCCGCCCGCGCCGAACACGGACTGGCTGCCGCTGGCGCCGAAAGATGCGCCCATCTCAGCCCCTTTGCCGGACTGCAGCAGGACCACGACGATGAGGGCGAAACAGACGATGACGTGCAGGGTTACCAGTAAATAAGTCATTTAAAACCTAACCTCCGAGATTGTTCACGAGACTGCCAAAGAGACTGTTTAGCATATTTGCAAAAAATAACCAAGCCTTTATTCGCCGAAACGGACGATGGAAGCGAAAGAGGCTCCCTTGAGACTGGCACCGCCGACCAAGGCGCCGTCTATGTCAGTGCAGGACATGAGTCCTTTGACATTGTCGGGTTTGACCGAGCCGCCATAGAGTATCCTCACCTTGTCGGCGGCGGTCTTGCCGAACATCTTGGTCACCACGCCGCGTACGAATGCGTGCGCTTCCTGCGCCTGCTCGTCGGTGGCGACCTTGCCGGTGCCGATGGCCCAGACTGGCTCGTAGGCGATGATCACCGGGGCGAACTGGGTCTCGGTCAGGCCTTCCAGCCCTCCCTGCACCTGGCGCTCCAGCACCTTGAAGGTCTCGCCGGCTTCGCGCGCATCGAGGGTCTCGCCGATGCAGAAGATGGGGACCAGTGCGCCCTTGAGCGCGGCCTTGATCTTCTTGTTGACCGTCTGGTCGGTCTCGCCGAAGTACTGCCTGCGCTCGGAGTGCCCGATGATGACGTGGCTTGCGCCCGCGTCGAGCAGCATGCGCGGCGACACCTCGCCGGTGAAGGCCCCTTCCTCCTCCCAGAATACGTCCTGGGCGGCCAGGCTGATGCTGGTGCCGGCAAGCGCGGCGGGGAGGGAAGGGAGCACGGTGAATACCGGTGCCACCACCACCTCGACGCTGTCAACCCCGGCCACCAACGGGGCCAGTTCCTCGATCAGGGCCAGCGCCTCGTCCTTTGTCTTATATAGTTTCCAGTTGCCTGCTATGACCGGCTTGCGCATCTAATCCCTCCTAAAAAACAGGTTAAGGTTGAGGTCGAGTTAAGGAGAGGCAAAAAACCGGGGAGGTTTTTCTCAGCCTCAACCTTAACCTCAACCTGCTACTTACTTGTGTCCCTTGTCTTCCAGCACCTTGATGCCCGGCAGTTTCTTTCCTTCCAGGAGTTCCAGGAAGGCGCCGCCGCCGGTGGAGATGTAGCTGATCTTCGCGTACTCGCCGGCACGGTGCACCGCAACGTCGGTGTCGCCGCCGCCGACGATGGTGAGCGCGTAGGAGTTGGCCACCGCGGAGACCATGGCGAAGGTGCCGCGGGAGAAGGCGTCCATCTCGAAGACCCCCATCGGGCCGTTCCAGACGATGGTCTTCGCGTTCTGCAGCGCCTCGGCGAAGAGCGTCACGGTGGCGGGGCCGATGTCGAGCGCCATCCATCCCTCCGGGATTTCCTGGATCGGGCAGACCTTGGTCTCTGCGGCCGGGTTGAACTGGTCGGCGACCACGCAGTCGACCGGGAGGTAGAACTTGACGCCCATGGAACGCGCCTTCTCGTAGGCCTTCATGGCGGTGTCGATCAGGTCGTCCTCGACCAGAGACTTGCCGACGTTGTAACCCATCCCTTTCAGGAAGGTGAAGGCCATGCCGCCACCGATGATGATCTTGTCGACCTTGTCGCACAGGTTGTCGAGCACCTCGATCTTGCCGGAAACCTTGGCGCCCCCCAGGATGGAGACCAGCGGGCGGATCGGGTTCTTCATCGCCTTCTCGAAGTAGTTCATCTCGTTCTTCATCAAAAAGCCCGCAGCCACCACCGGGAAGAAGTCGGTGATCGCCTCGACGGAAGCGTGGGCGCGGTGGGAAACGGCGAATGCGTCGTTCACGTACACCTCGCAGCCGTTGGTCAGGGCCTTGGCGAAGTCAACGTCGTTTTTCTCCTCGCCGGCATAGAAGCGGACGTTCTCCAGCATGACCACGTCGCCCGGCTGCATGGCGTCGATCATGGCGCGCACGTCGTCACCGATGCAGTCCGAGGCCAGCTTCACCTCTTTGCCCAGGAGCCTGGAGAGGCGCTTGGCGGCGGGGGCCATGGAGTACTTCTCCTTGCGCTCACCCTTGGGGCGCCCCAGGTGCGAGGCGAGCACGATCTTCGCCTTCTGGTCTAGCGCGTAGTTCAGGCTCGGCAACACGGCGCGGATGCGGGTGTCCTCGGTGATGTTCTGGTGGTCGTCCAAAGGCACGTTGAAGTCGACGCGCATGAACAGCTTCTTCCCGGCAAGGTTTTCGATCTCATCGATGTAACGAATTGACATGACTCCTCCTAGACGCAAAAAAATAAACGAGGGGGGAGAAAAGCTCCCCCCCCGCAATATGTATTCAATTTCAGAGCTTCTTACAACATGATTTTCATCAGACCGACCACCCTGCTGGAGAAGCCCATCTCGTTGTCGTACCAGGAGAGGACCTTTACCATGTTGCCGTCGATGACCTTGGTGCAGGACGCGTCGACGATCGAGGAGAGGGTGTTGCCGTTGAAATCGCAGGAAACGAGCGGTTCTTCGCAGAAACCGAGGATCCCCTTGAGCGGCCCGTCGGCGGCGGCCTTGAGCGCCGCGTTGACCTGCTGGGCATCGGTCGACTTGGACAGGGTCGCCACCAGGTCGACCACCGATACGTTCGGGGTCGGCACGCGGATTGCCATGCCGTCCAGTTTCCCCTTCAGGGCCGGGAGCACCAGGGATACCGCCTTGGCGGCGCCGGTGGTGGTCGGGATCATGGAGAGGGCGGCGGCACGGGCGCGGCGCAGGTCCTTGTGCGGCAGGTCCAGAATGTTCTGGTCGTTGGTGTAGGAGTGGACGGTGGTGACCAGGCCTTTCTCGATGCCGAAGCTGTCCTGCAGGACCTTGGCGACCGGAGCCAGGCAGTTGGTGGTGCAGGAGGCGTTGGAGACGATGTGGTGCTTGTTCTTGTCGTACTCTTTGTCGTTGACGCCGAGGACCACGGTGAGGTCGGGGTCGGTGGCGGGCGCGGAGATGATGACCTTCTTGGCACCCGCGGTCAGGTGCTGGGCGGCCTTGTCGCGCGCGGTGAACAGGCCGGTCGATTCGAGCACGATGTCGATCTTCAGGTCCTTCCAGGGGAGCTCCGCCGGGTTTCTCACCGCCAGAACCTTGATGGCCTTGCCGTTGACGATGAGCTGATCGCCGTCGACGGACACTTCACCAGGAAATTTCCCATGAACAGAATCATACTTTAACAGGTGCGCCAGAGTCTTAGCATCAGTGAGGTCATTGATTGCAACGAACTCGAAATCTTGCGACTGTGCAGCAGCTCTGAGTACACAACGTCCTATGCGGCCGAATCCATTAACTGCTACTCTTAAAGCCATGTCCCCCTCCTGTTAATTAAGTATTCTTTCACAATTGAGGATACTAACAGCCGAACCGGTGGGCGTCAAGATTTTATTCAAGCTTTTTCTGCTATGGTCGATAGCGTCAATGGGCACCGGAAGCGATCCTTATGACCGCGATTCGCGGGCTTGTGACAGGAAAATTATCGGTGAATAAATCCACATAATAATTGACTTTTTATTGGACTATAAATTATGCTGGCGTTGCCCATGATGCGCATTTTTTTCTCCACGCCGTTGCTGGAAATAGACTATAGATGAAAATGACACTGGAAAAACGCATCTTACTGTTTTCCTTCCTGATCCTCTTCCTTACCATCTTCATTGGTTCCGGTATGGACATAATGGCGTTGCGCAAGGATCAGGTGAACGCGCTCAGCCTGCGTTCCAAGGGACTTGCCGTCGCTCTCAAATCCAACATCGAGAAGGTCATCAACCTCGGTTTGGAATTGAAGGACATGACCGGTGTGTCCGAGAAGTGCCGTGAGATCATCGAGGGGAACCCGGACATCGCCTATTGCGTGGTGACCGAGCTGAACGGCAAGGTGCTCTTCGCCAGCGATCCGCGCTTCATGGCAATGCCTATCCAGGAATCCCAAAAGGAAGAGGCGCGCCTCGGGGAAGAGCCGGTCTACAAGCGCCGCATCTCCATGACCGTGGACGGCTCGACCAACTCCTATTACGACAACGCCGTCATGGTGATGAGCCCGTACGGCAAGCCGCTGGCGCAGGCCCACGTCGGCTTCAGCGAGCAGGTCGTCTTCGACAAGATGAAGGGGATGGTGCTGAAGACCCTGTTCCTCTTGGGCATCTCCCTGATCACATCCTTCACCCTGATCATGCTCTTTATGAAGAGATACGTGATGCAGCCCATCTCCATGCTGCTCAAGGGGGTGAAGCAGATCTCCGAGGGGGCCTTCGACACCCACATCGGCGAGGTGCAGGTCTACGAGTTCAACGAACTGGCCCGCAACGTCAACATCATGTCCCAGTTCCTGAAGAACAGGGACGCCGAGATCAAGAAGAACTACCAGGACATGGAGCGCACCTTCGACGAGCTGCAGGCCTCCTACCGCAAGCTGGAGAAACTCTCCACCGATCTCGAGCGCTCCGAGGAGCTGTACAAGTCGCTCATGGAGGACGCCAGCGACGCCATCGTGGTGATCGGCTCCGACGAGTGCATCCGCATGGTCAACAAGATGGCCGAAGAGTTCTTCGGCTACGAGGCCAAGGAGCTGGTCGGCCTGCCGCTCACCAAGATGCTCCTGCTTTTGAACATCGGTAACATCCCCAAGGTGCACCGGATCTTCCGCGAGGCGGCCGAAGGGGCGCACATAGCCGAGGAGATGCAACTCTGCCGCAAGGAGGGGGGCGCCATGGTCGCCATGCTGCACGCCTCCAGCATAAAGAGCGGCTCAGAGACCCTGGTGCAGGCGATCTTCCGCGACGTGACCCGCGAGCGCGAGATCATCCTCAACCTGGAGAAGAGCTCCGCCGACCTCGCGCGCCTGAACCGGATGAAGGACTCCTTTCTGGGGCTCGCCTCGCACGAGCTGAAGACGCCGCTCACCGTGATCATGGGGTACTCCGAACTGATCACCACCGACCTCGCCGACAAGGTGGACAAGACCGTGCTGGAGATGGTGGTCAACATCGCCAACGCCGCGGCGCGCCTGGACAACATCATCAAGGACATGGTGGATGTGTCCATGATCGACGAGAAGCGGCTGCAGCTCAAGGTCGAGGACATCCAGCTGAACCGCCTCATCGAGGCGAGCGTGAACGAGTTGCGCTTCTTCTTCTCCATGCGGAAACAGGAGGTGGTGCTCGGCCTGGACGAGTCGCTCCCGACTATCCGCGGCGACGCGCTGCGCCTCATGCAGCTTCTTTCCAACATTCTCGGCAACGCCATCAAGTTCACCCCCGACGGCGGCCGCATCACGGTCAGCACCTCGGCCAAGTACCTGCTGCGCGGGCCGGCCGGCAGCGACGAGAGCGCGGCGGGGCGGGAGCACCACCTGTTCCTGGAGATCACCGTCACCGACACCGGTATCGGCATCGATCGTGAGGACCAGTTGCGCGTTTTCGACAAGTTCTACGAGGTGGGCAACATTCAGGAGCATTCCAGCGGCAAGGTCGCCTTCAAGGCCAAGGGGGCGGGTCTCGGCCTCTCCATCGCCAAGGGGATCGTCGACATGCATGGCGGCGAGATCTGGGTCGAGTCCACCGGCTACAACCCGGACCGCTTCCCCGGTTCCACTTTCCACATCCTGCTCCCCGTCGCCCCCGGGCTGAACGAGGGAAGCACGGACTACAGCAGGCTTTTGCGTTAATCAAATCTCAGCAACTTCATCTTGAATCTCCCCGCCAATTCCTGTATAAAAATAAGGTTTTTCTGCCGTTCATGAGTCCCCTGTGGGGCTTGATTCGCGCTAGTTTGGAGGGATGCATGAGGCTCAGCCTCTTGGCAAGTGGCAGCAAGGGGAATTCCCTGTTTCTGGAAACCGATTCCTGCCGTTTGCTGATCGATGCCGGCCTCTCCGGTCGGGAGACCACTAACCGGCTCGCCTCCATCGGCGTCGACGCGGCCACGCTAAACGGCATCCTGGTCACCCACGAGCACACCGATCACATCCGCAGCGTCGGCACGCTGGCCCGGCGCCTGAAGATCCCGGTGCTCGGCTCCAGCCGCATGCTGCAGGCGGCGCACCACGTGATCGGCAAGACCGAGTGCATCGAGTTCGAGGCTGGCGCATGCTTCACCTTCAAGGGGATCTCCATCGATCCCTTCCCGGTGACGCACGACGCCTGCGACCCGGTCGGCTTCCGGATCGAGAGCGGCGAGGGGTGCATCGGCTTCGCCACCGACCTCGGCATCGCCACCCGGCTCACCCAGGAAAAGCTCAAGGGGTGCCGCGCGCTGGTGCTGGAATTCAACCACGACGAGCAGATGCTGCAGGACGGACCGTATCCCTGGCACCTCAAGCAGCGCATCCGCTCCCGCCACGGGCACCTCTCCAACGCCGAGGGGGCGAACCTTCTGGAGGAACTTCTGCACGGCGACTTGCAGGGTGTCTTTCTCTCCCATCTCTCCGAGGTGAACAACGACCCGGCGCTGGCGCTAGCCGCCGCGCGCGGGCTTTTGAGCCGCCAGAACCTGTGCGGGCCGGACCTCTTTCTGGGGTGCCAGCACCAGGTCAGCGGCGTATTCTCTGCGTAATTTTCGCAGGGGACTGGCTCCGTAAGGTGCCTGTCCCCTTTTGCCCCTGATGAAGGGGACAGGCTACTTGGGGCGTCCCTGGTAAAAAGGGGGACAGGCACCTCGCGGAGCCAGTCCCCTTTAGAGGGGATGCTCCTGTTTTTGCCATAAAAATTCAGACAAATCAGCAAGGGGGAAGAATTCGTGATTGAACGTTACAGCCGTCCTGAAATGACCCGCATCTGGGAACCCGAGAACCGCTATGCCAAGTGGCTCGAGATAGAGATCTACGCCTGCGAGGCCCACGCCGAGATGGGGCGCATCCCGAAAGAGGCGGTCGCCCGCATCAGGGCCAAGGCGAGCTTCGACGTGGCGCGCATCGACGAGATCGAGCGCACCGTAAAGCACGACGTCATCGCGTTCCTCACCTCCGTTGCCGACTACATCGGCGACGACTCCCGCTTCGTTCACCTGGGGCTCACTTCCTCCGACATCCTCGACACCTCCTTCGCCATGCTCCTTAAAGAAGCCGGCGAGCTGATTATCTCCGACATCAAGCGCCTGATGGCCGTAATCAAGACCCGCGCTTACGAGCACAAGATGACCCCGCAGATGGGCCGTTCGCACGGCATCCACGCCGAGCCGGTCACCTTTGGCCTCAAGATGGCGCTCTGGTACGACGAGATGGCCAGGAACCTGAAGCGCATGGAATCGGCCCTCGAGACCATCTCCTACGGCAAAATCTCCGGCGCTGTCGGCACCTTCGCCAATATCGACCCGCAGGTCGAGGAGTACGTCTGCAAGAAGGCGGGCCTGAAGCCGGCTCCCTGCTCCACCCAGGTGCTGCAGCGCGACCGTCACGCCGAATACTTCACCACCCTCGCCATCGTCGCTTCCTCGATTGAGAAGTTCGCCGTCGAGATCAGGCACCTGCAGAGGACCGAGGTGCTCGAGGCCGAGGAATACTTCAGCAAGGGGCAGAAAGGCTCCTCCGCCATGCCGCACAAGCGCAACCCGGTCCTCTCCGAGAACCTGACCGGCCTGGCGCGCCTGGTTCGCGGCTATGCGGTCTCCGCCATGGAGAACGTGCCGCTGTGGCACGAGCGTGACATCTCCCACTCTTCCGTCGAGCGCATCATCGGCCCGGACGCGACCGTCACCTTGGACTTCATGTTGAACCGCGCCATCGGCCTGATCGAGAACCTGGTGGTCTACCCGGAAAACATGATGCGCAACCTGAACCAGATGCGCGGCCTGATCTTCTCCCAGCGCGTGCTCCTGAAGCTCGCCGAGGCCGGCGCCTCCCGCGAGAAGGCCTACGCCCTGGTGCAGAGAAACGCCATGAAGGTATGGGAAGAGGGCAAGGACTTCCAGACCGAGCTCTTAAACGACGAGGAAGTGACCTCGTTCCTGCCCGCCGAGGAAATCAAGGAAGCATTCGACCTCGGTTACCACATGAAGCACGTCGACACTATTTTCACGAGGGTCTTTGGTGGATAGCATCCTCTACTACCTAAAACCGGACGAGATGGACCCGTTCTATCTCTTCTGGGCTAAGCAGGCACTCATATCGGTCGGCATCATCGCCGTCTTCTACCTCCTCTCCAGGTTCCTGCAGGTGCTGATCGCCAAGATCGGCACCCGCCTGTGCGCCGCCACGGAGACGGACCTCGACGACAGGATCCTTGAGCGGGTCTCCGGACCCGCCATGCTTCTCGTCAACTGCGCCGGCCTGTACCTGGCCATCAAGCGCCTGCCGCTGCACGACAAGGTCGGCGTCGCCGCGGCCGGGCTTTTGTTCGTGGTGAACATCACCATCCTCACCGTCATTGCCTACCGCGTGCTGGACGAACTCCTGAAGGCGTACGGGGCGCGGGTGGCCGGTGCCGAGGTGAGTCGCCAGATCATGCCGCTGGTGGAGAAGTTGTGCACCATCTTCCTGGTGGTCACCGCGCTCATCATCACCCTGAAACACTTCAATTACGACATCCTGTCGCTGGTCACCGCCCTGGGCGTCGGCTCTCTCGCCATCGGTCTCGCCGCCAAGGACACCCTGGCCAACATGGTCTCCGGCTTCACGCTCATGATCGACCGTCCCTTCCGCATCGGCGACCGCATCCAGCTGGGCGCCCAGGTGGGGGACGTCATCGACATTGGCCTTAGGAGCACCAAGATCAAGGGAGCGGACAACACCTTCCTGATCATCCCGAACTCGGAGCTGTGCAACTCGACCCTGGTCAACATGGCCTTTCCGGACGTCCGGGTGAAGGGGCGGGTCAACATCGGTATCGGCTACGACAGCGACGTGGCGCGCGCCAAAGAACTGCTGGTGCAGACCGCGCTCTCGGTGCCCGACGTGGTCAAGGAGCCCAAGCCGGAAGCCTTCTTCATGAACTTCGGCGACAGCGCGCTCAACCTCTCGCTGTTCTTCTGGGTCGCCGACTACACCCACACCGTCGCGGCCACCGACCAGATCAACGGCGCTCTCCTGCAGTGCTTCCAGGACAACGGCATCACCATCCCGTACCCGACACGTACGGTTATCCACGAAAAGGACACTAACAATGCCCCACAGGATTGAGATCACCCTTAAGGACGAAGTTCGCGACCCGCGCGGCGAGCGCATCAAGCGCGAGATCGCGCACTTCCTCCATCTCGAAGTGGCTGAAGTGCGCACCATCGACGTGTACACGGTCGACGCTGCACTCTCCGCCGAGGAGTTGACCCAGGTTGCCGCGGGTCCCTTCAGCGATCCGGTCATCCAGAACTACTCGATCGACAAGCCCGCCGCGGCAGGTTTCGACTACCTGGTCGAGGTCGGCTTCCGTGCCGGCGTCACCGACAACGTCGGCCGCACCGCAGGCGAAGCGATCGGCTACCTGCTGGGACGTCCGCTGGCGGTAGGGGAGGGGGTCTACACCTCCGTGCAGTACCTGATCTCCGGGAAGCTCTCCCAGGCAGACGCCGAGAAGATCGCCACCGGGCTTTTGTGCAACACGCTGATCCAGCGCTACCAGATCTTCGACGCGGCCACCTTCAAGGCCCAGGGTGGCGTCGCCCCCTTCGTTCCCAAGGTTCAGGTCGAGGCCAAGGTCGAGGTGAACACGGTCAACCTCGAGGTCTCCGACGAGGAACTGATGCGCATCAGCCGCGACGGCGTGCTGGCGCTCACCCTGGACGAGATGAAGATCATCCAGGCGCACTACCGCGACCCGCAGGTGGTCGAGAAGCGCAAGAGCCTGGGGCTCGGCGCGGCTCCCACCGACGTCGAACTGGAGGCGCTGGCGCAGACCTGGTCGGAGCACTGCAAGCACAAGATCTTCTCCGCCGACGTCACCTACGATGACGGCACCGGCAAGACCGAGAAGATCAACTCCCTGTTCAAGAGCTACATCCAGAAGACCACCGCCGACGTCCGCGCGGCGCAGGGCGACAAGGACTACTGCCTCTCCGTATTCAAGGACAACGCGGGCGTCATCAAGTTCAACGACGACTGGTCCCTGGTATTCAAGGTCGAGACCCACAACTCCCCGTCCGCACTGGATCCTTACGGCGGGGCGCTGACCGGCATCGTCGGCGTCAACCGCGACCCGTTCGGCACCGGCAAGGGCGCCAAGCTCATTTTCAACACCGACGTCTTCTGCTTCGCCGATCCCTTCTACGAGAAGGAACTCCCCAAGCGCCTCTTGCACCCGCGCCGCATCTACGAGGGCGTGGTCGAGGGTGTCGAGCACGGCGGCAACAAAAGCGGCATCCCGACCGTGAACGGCTCGCTGGTCTTTGACGAGCGTTTCGCCGGCAAGCCGCTGGTATTCTGCGGCACCGCGGGCCTCATGCCCGCCACCATCAAGGGCGAGGCGTCGCACAAGAAAAAGATCATCCCGGGCGACCTGATCGTGATGACCGGCGGCCGCATCGGCAAGGACGGCATCCACGGCGCCACCTTCTCCTCGGAGGAGCTGAACGAGAACTCGCCGGTCTCGGCGGTGCAGATCGGCGACCCCATCACCCAGAAGCGGATGTTCGACTTCCTGATCCGCGCCCGCGACAAGGCGCTCTACCGCTTCATCACCGACAACGGGGCAGGGGGGCTTTCCTCCTCCATTGGCGAGATGTCCGAGGAGTGCGGCGGCTGCCAGCTTGACCTCTCCAAGGCGCCGCTCAAGTACCCGGGCCTCGCTCCCTGGGAGATCCTGATCTCCGAGGCGCAGGAGCGGATGAGTCTCGCCGTCCCGCCCGAGCAGATCGACGAGTTCATGGAGATGGCCAAGCGCTACGGCGTCGAGGCGACTGTGCTCGGTACCTTCACCGATTCCGGCATCTTCCACATGCTCTACGGCGACAAGACGGTCGCCTACCTGCCGCTTTCCTTCATGCACGCGGGCCTGCCGCCGATGCAGATCCCGGCGCGCTGGGAGAAACCGGTACACGAGGAGCCGAAGCTCGCTCCGGCAGCGGATTACACGACCGACGTCAAGGCGCTTCTTTCCTCCTTGAACATCTGCTCCAAGGAGAGCGTGGTGCGTCGCTACGACCACGAGGTCCAGGGTGGCTCCGTCGTCAAGCCGTTCACCGGCGTCGACAACGACGGCCCCTCCGATGCCGCGGTGGTGCGCCCGATCCTCGACTCCTTCGAGGGGGTCGTGGTCGGTCACGGTATCTGCCCGCGCTATAGCGACATCGACGCCTACGACATGGCGGCCAACGCCATCGATGAGGGCTTGAGGAACTACGTCGCCGTCGGCGGCTCGCTCGACCTCGTCGCCGGCCTGGACAACTTCTGCTGGAGCGACCCGGTCCTGTCCGAGCGGACTCCGGACGGCCCGTACAAGATGGCCCAGCTGGTGCGCGCCAACAAGGCGCTCTACGACTACTGCACCGTCTTCTCCATGCCGCTCATCTCCGGCAAGGACTCGATGAAGAACGACTTCTACGACGGCACCACCAAGATCTCCATCCCGCCGACCCTGCTCTTCTCGGTCATCGGCAAGATGGAGGACGCGCGTCTCGCCGTCACCATGGACGTGAAGCGAGCCGGCGACCAGGTCTACCTCCTGGGCGCCACCGCCAACGAGCTGGGCGCTTCCGAGTACCTGGCGCAGAAGGGCTTTGTCGGCAACAACGTGCCGAAAGTAGACGCTCAGGCGGCGCTCGCCACCTACCGCGCCTACGGTGCGGCACTGAAGGCCGGCCTGGTCGCCTCCTGCCACGACCTCTCCGACGGCGGCCTTGCTGTTGCCGCGGCCGAGTCCGCCTTCGCCGGCGGCTTCGGTATGGAGCTTGATCTTGCCCAGGTGGCATACCAGGGTGAAGCAGCGGACAGGAGCGACATCGTACTCCTCTTCTCCGAGTCCGCTTCCCGCCTGTTGGTGACGGTGTGCGCCGAGAAGGCGGCCGAGTTCGAGAAGGCCATGGCCGGGACCACCTTCGCCAAGATCGGCGCGGTGACCGCCGAGCCGACCCTAAAGGTGAAGGGCCTTACCGGCAACGTGGTCGTCAACGCCGCCAACGCGGAGCTGAAAGCCGCCTGGCAGGAGCCGCTCAAGGACCTGTAGATAGCGAATCTTTTATATGCAGAAAAAAAGCGGGTTGTGCAATAATGAGGACCGTTGTGCCCCGCTACTAACCATCCGATAGAGGACTTATTGATGACCAAGGCTAAAGCGCTTGTCATAACAGGCAACGGCACCAACTGCGAAACCGAGGCGGCCCACGCCTGCAAGCTGGGCGGCTTCGACGAGGCGCGCATCGCCCATATAGCTGAGCTTCTCACCGGTGAGGTGAGCCTGGACGATTACCACTTCCTGAACCTGACCGGCGGCTTCCTCGACGGCGACGACCTAGGCAGCGCCAAGGCCCAAGCCAACCGCCTGCGTTACGCGACGGTGGAAGGCAAAGAGGAACGCCTCGTAGACCAGATCACCCGTTTCATCGCGGACGGCAAGCTGATCCTGGGCGTCTGCAACGGGTTCCAGCTCCTGGTGAAGATGGGAATGCTCCCGGCACTTGGCGGCAACTACCTGAACCAGACCGCGACGCTGACCTACAATGAATGCGGCCGTTTCCAGGATCGCTGGTGCTACTTGAAGGTTGATCCGGCTTCTCCGTCGCTCTACACCCGCGGCATCGAAGGGGGCGTCTACCTTCCCGTGCGCCACGGCGAGGGTAAGTTCCTGGTGGACGATGCCAAGACCCTGGAGGCGATCGAGGCAAAGCACCTCACCTGCCTGAAGTACTCCGGGAAGGACTACGCGGCTCCGACCATGGAGTTCCCCGAGAATCCGAACGGTTCCCTAAACGCCATCGCCGGCATCTGTGACGAGACCGGCAGGGTCATGGGGCTCATGCCGCACCCGGAAGCATTCGTGCACCGCACCCAGCACCCGCGCTGGACCCGCGAGGAACTGCCGGAAGAAGGCGCAGGCCTGATCTTCTTCAAGAACGCGGCGAAGTACGTCAAAGAGAACTTCTAGCACCATTTTTATAAGGAGCAGTCGTGGAAGAAATGATGATGCGCAGGCCCGAAGAAGAGTGCGGCATTTTCGGTGTATTCAACCACCCGGAGGCATCGAACCTCACTTACCTCGGGCTCTACGCCTTGCAGCACAGGGGACAGGAAAGTTGCGGCATCGTCTCCTCGGACGGAAGCAGCCTGCACGCACATAAAAGCATGGGGCTCGTAGCCGACGTGTTCGGCAACCCCGAAATCTTCAAGACGCTGCCCGGCCGTTCCGCCATCGGCCACGTGCGTTACTCGACCACCGGCTCCTCGGTGATCAAGAACGTACAGCCCATCAACGTGGACTACTCCCGCGGTTCTATCGCGATCGCCCACAACGGCAACATCGTCAACGCCCAGATCATCAAGGACGAGCTGGAGGCCTACGGTTCCATCTTCCAGACCACCATGGATACCGAGATCATCGTCCACCTGCTCGCCACCTCCAAGCAGAACTCGCTGCTCGACCGCATCACCGATGCCCTGAACAGGATCCAGGGCGCCTACTGCCTCCTTTTCCTGACCGAGAGCCGCATGGTGGCGGCGCGCGACCCCAACGGCTTCCGCCCGCTCTGCCTTGGTCGCCAGGGGAGCGCCTACGTGGTCGCCTCCGAGAGCTGCGCCCTGGACCTCATCGACGCCGAGTTCATCCGCGAGATCGAGCCGGGCGAGGTTATCGTCATCGACAAGAACGGCATGACCTCATTCTTCCCGCTCAAGAAGGTACAGCCGACTCCCTGCATCTTCGAGTTCGTCTACTTCGCGCGTCCCGACTCCCATATCTTCGGCAAGAACGTGTACCAGGTGCGCAAGGAGCAGGGGCGCCAGCTGGCCCGCGAACACAAGGTCGATGCCGACATCGTCATCCCGATTCCGGATTCCGGCGTCCCCGCGGCGCTGGGCTACGCCGAGGAATCCGGCATCCCGTTCGAGCTCGGTTTGATCCGCAACCACTACGTCGGTCGTACCTTCATCGAGCCGCAGCAGGCCATCCGCCACTTCGGCGTCAAGATCAAGCTGAACCCGGTGCGCGAGGTGCTAAAGGGCAAGCGCGTGGTGGTCATCGATGACTCCATCGTGCGCGGCACCACCTCCAGGAAGATCGTCAAGATGATCAGGAACGCCGGCGCGGCCGAGGTGCATGTCCGCATTTCCTCGCCCCCGACCAGCTACCCCTGCTACTACGGCATCGACACCCCCAACCGCAAGGAACTGATTTCCTCGTCGCACTCGATCGACGAGATCCGCCGTTACATAACCGCCGATTCTCTCGGTTACCTCTCCGAAGAAGGTCTCATGTCTACCGTCGGCGCCGATAACGCCAACTTCTGCACCGCCTGCTTTACCGGGGGATACCCGGTTAAATTCCCGCGTCTGATGGACCAGCAAGAGCCGCAGATGGGACTATTCGAAAAGGAGACTGCCGAGAAATGACCGAAAAGGAAAGACTGAAGAAGATCATCATTGAGCTGTCCTACGAGAAGAGGAACGTGACCTTGGCTTCCGGTCGTCAGAGCGATTTTTACTTTGACGGGAAGCAGACCACGCTGCACCCCGAGGGCGGCTACTTGACCGGCAAGCTTTTCTTCGAGGCCATCAAGGGCGTGGAAGGTGTTGAAGGGGTAGGGGGGCTCACCCTGGGTGCCGACCCGATCGCAACCGCGACCTCAGTGGTCAGCTTCCTTGAAGGGAAACCGGTCCCGGGCTTCATCATCCGCAAGGAGCCCAAGGGGCACGGCACCGGTGCATGGCTGGAAGGGCGCAAGAACCTGAAGCCCGGCGCCAGGGTGGTCATCGTCGAGGACGTCGTGACCAGCGGCGGTTCCTCCATCAAGGCGATCAAGCGTGCCGAGGAAGAAGGTCTGGTGGTTCTGGGTGTGGTCACTCTGGTGGATCGTGAGGAAGGCGGCCGCGAGAACATCGAGGCAGAAGGGTACTGGCTGAAGTCGATCTTCACCAAGGCCGAGATCCTCGCGTAGCAGTTGATCGATACGTGCTTATCCTGAAGGCGGCAATTGTTTATTGCCGCCTTTGTTTTTAACCCGTACCCCGGAACACAGGGGACTCGGAGGTGCGCAGAGGTCACAGAGGAGAGGCCTTAAGGTTCGTCTTTCCCCCTCGCATTGTTTTTCTCCGTGACCTCTGTGATCCTCTGTGCCCTCTGTGTTCCGCTTTTGACTTAAGGTTTTATGAAAGAGATCCTGCAAAGAAATCATGAACTGCTGGCCCAGGTGGACGACTGGTTTGCCCGCTGCACGGCGGCCTACCCCGAGCACATCGCCTGTCAAAGCGGCTGCTCAGGCTGCTGCCGGAGCACTTTCGACATCACCCTGGTCGATGCGTACTACCTGAAGCAGGGTTTCGACCTGCTGCCAACTGCGGTCAGAGCGGCGGTGCTGTCGAAGTGCCGGGAACGGCTCGCGATGATGCAGCAAGAGTGGCCGGAATTCGACCATCCCTTCGTGCTGAACTACCGCCCCGAAGAGGACTGGGAACTGCTCATGCCGGACGAGGACGAGACGCCCTGCGTGCTCCTTGGTGATGATGGCCGCTGCCTGGTCTACGACCACCGCCCCATGACCTGCCGCCTGCACGGCATCCCGCTGGTTGACACGGAGGGGGAGGTGATGCACGACGAGTGGTGCACCATGAACTTCACCGAGGTCGATCCGCTGCAACTGCCAGCTCTTACTGCACCCTTCGATGCCATCCTCCGCGCGGAGGTGGCGCTGTTTCGGGACTTCACCCAAAAGCTGCTCGGGCAGAGGGTGAGTGAGCTGGATACCTTGATTCCGCTGGCGCTGATGATCGACTTCGAAGGGTTCAATTGGAATGCTTGGGCGGGGACGGCGGGCGAATGATTATTCGCCCCTACAGTGGACGTGGACATAAAAGATTGAAAGGAAATTACTGATGGCTTTACCCTCCACCATATACCGCGCGTCGGTGCAACTCTCGGACCTGGACCGCCAGGTCTACGCCGACATCCAGACCACCATCGCCCAACATCCCTCCGAGACCGCGGAGCGGCTGCTGGCCCGGCTGTTGGCCTTGGCGCTTTGCTACGAGGAGGATCTGGCCTTCACCAAGGGGATCGGCTCGGGCGACGAGCCTGATCTCTGGAGCAAGGGGCCGGACGGGCGGGTAAAGCTCTGGGTCGAGGTGGGGCAGCCTGATCCGGAACGACTCGCCAAGTCCTGCCGCCACGTCGAGCGCGCCTTCCTGTTCACCTTCGGTGCCAACGTCAGCCGCTGGCTCACGCAGCATCAGCCAAAGCTGGCGCAGGTTAAGAACCTGACCGTGATCTGCCTCGACTTCACATTCCTGGGGCAGCTTTGTGATAAGCTGAATCGGGTGATCAACTGGTCGATAACTGTCACAGAGGACAACATCTACTTGACCTATGACGGCCAGACCATCGAGACCAGCTTAAAAAACATCTGCGGCCCCCCTCGTTAGTCCTTGAGCGGGGAGATGGAGGAAGACGCCATGGCTACTTCCAGGCACCTTCTCATTCTCATTCCACCGTTCATGCTGCTCTTCATCCTTTCCGCTTCACTTAGCGCCTTTGCCAAGTCCTGCCCACCGACACCGTGGGACGAAATCGGCCCCTTCTACCGCCCCAACGCGCCTGTGCGCGACACTATCGGAAACGGTTACCTCCTGAGCGGTACGGTCCGTTCCTCCGCCGATTGCACTCCGATCAACAAGGCGCGCATCGAGTTCTGGCAGGCCGGTCCCGACGGCCGTTACGACGATGCCTACCGCGCCACTGTTTACTCCGACAGTAAAGGGCGCTATCGCCTGCAGACATTTCCGGCCGTCCCCTACGCCAACCGCCCGCCTCACATCCACATCCTGGCGGACGTGAAGGGCTTCGAGGGACTGGTGACGCAGCACTATCCAAAGCGTTGGGCTAAAGGAGCTCGACTGGACCTCGTGCTGGTGCCGGAAGGGAAGGGCGAGGGAAAATCGGAGGGCCGGACCGATGATCTGGTCCGACCCGGCAAGGGGAGCAGGTAGCGTCATTCTTTGTCGAGGGGAGCCTGCAGCATCGCTGCAAGCTCTCTTGCGTTTTGCGGCGCGGCGCCGCCCATGTCGTTGTTGAAATAGATATAGACGTCCAAACCGCGGCTTAAATATTTCCTGATCCTCACCACGTCCTTCTCCAGTTGTTCCCTGGTGTAGAACCCGTTGTAACTCCCCTCCATGCCATGCCGCCTGATATAGACGAAGTCCGCGGTGATCGGTGGCGCGTCGATGAAGACCGGATGGTCCGCCATGCACAGTGACACGTTGCGGTTCTTGCACAGGCTCACTACCTCGTCGGTCAGCCAGCTTTCATTCCTGAACTCCAACGTGTGCCTACCGTGGTACGGCACCACCAGGTTCAGGAACTTTTCCAGTCTCCCCAGGTCGATCTTGAACTGCTGTGGGAACTGCCAGAGGACGACTTGCAGTTTCTCCTGCAACTCGCGGGTCGGCGTGAAGAATCTCGATACGGCCGTTTCGATATCGTGAAGCCTCTTGATGTGGGTGATGTAGCGGCTCCCTTTCACCGCAAAGGAAAAGTTGGGCTCGCTCTCGTCGTGCCAATGCTTGAAGATAGCCGCAGAGGGGGTGCGGTAGAAGGTCACGTTGAGTTCGACGGTGTCGAAGACGGACCGGTAGTGTTCGAACCAGTCTTTGGTCTTGAGTTCCGCCGAGTAGAAGTTGCCGCGCCAGTGGTTGTAGCTGAAACCGCTGCAGCCGAGATAAAGCTTAGCCATGACGGTACCTCCTCCTTACCAGGAACGCTGCCAGCGCATGCCCAGCCAGTCCGGTCCGATCACCGGCGCTATGTGGGTCGCGTTTTCGGGGGTGACGAAGAGCTTGCCTACCCCAAAGGAGAGCAGGCCTGAGGCGATGACGTCACGCCAGCGATGATCGTTGTTGTCGACGCGGTTATAGGCCACATAGGCTGTGGCGAGCCAGGCCGGCACTCCGTACTGCCAGCCGTAGCGTTCGCTGAGAAAGGCGGCGCCGGATCCCGCGAACGCGACGTGGCCGGATGGAAACCCATAGGGATGGCCGTTGGGACGACGCCCCCAATCGGTCTCGTTGAAGCCGAGCCTGGCGACCGAGGTGAGGGCCTGGTTGGCGGCGAGGTTACGTAGCCACTGCTTCTCTCCTTCCGTGTCGTGCTTGAAGAAGGCGATCGCGATGGCGGACACAGGTATGGCAGCCATGACGGTGTGGCCGATGAGAGCGCTATCGGCAGAGGCTGTCGAGACTCTGAACAGCGAGAACCAAAGGACCAGCATTACCAGGAACGAGCGTGACGGTGACATGTGCGGCCTCCTTCTCGTTGTCTCACCTACTGCGGGCAATGTGACCTCGTTGTTAATGAGGTTAAAACTTTCAAACTCGGCAAGTATACCCGATGCAGCAGCATGGGCCAAGGTGGAGGCGGGGTGGAGGCAGAAAAGGCGTCAGATGTTAATGTGGAGGGTGATTTAAAATAAAGCAGACCTGCTTTTTCTAATGTAAGGTGGCATTTAAAATAAATAAGGGCCGCTGTAATTTAAAATAGGCGTTACGTGCTTCAATTCCGGTCTTGTTCCTCCTCATAATAGAGATCTTCGATTGTGTGGGCAGGCTGTTTTATTTCGTTGCCCCCGGTTTTTCGGATTTTCCTGCTGTATCGTGGCGTATTGCCCCCCATTTTGATCTCCATGAGGGGGTGTCACTCTAATGAGGTTCTTTGTTTATCTTAAACACGACCTTGTTTTTGTTAAACACGACCCTGCTCAAGTTAAACGTGACCATGTTTAATTTAAACGTGACCATGTTTAATTTAAACGTGACCATGTTTTTCTTAAACACGACCTCGTTTAGCTTGCCCGGCACGCCACCAACGCTAAAGGTGAGGGGAGATGATTTGCAGCAGGGCACACCAAATGAAAATGCGGTGTCGTTCGTTTTACCGTTAGCGGTGAAAAATTCAGGAGCGACCTGACGAAGCTTTCCAGCGATGTCGATACGGTACGAAGGGGCGCTGGTCACGTTGACGAGCTCCTGCTGCGGGCATAAAAAAAGGCGGGACCTTTCGGTCCCGCCTTGGTGTTCGTGGTGTGCTGCTGGTTACATCTTATGGCACTTGTCGCAGTCACCGTTGGAGGTGAAGGCGTCCTTGCCGTTGTGGCATGCGCCGCAGGACTGACCTTTCTCCATGTCGCCCATGGTGTGGTGCTTGGCGCCAGCCTGCATCGGGAAGATCTTGTTGTGGCAGTCAGCGCACTTGTAAGCTTCCAGGTGGAAGTCGTGGCTAAACTTCACTTCGCCGCCCTCGTTCTTGAAGATGACGTTGCCGGGCTTGTAGCCTTTGTGGCACTTGTTGCAATCGCCGGCCACGGAGAACGCTTCCTTGCCGTTGTGGCAGCCGCCGCAGGACTTGCCTTTGTTCATCTCGGCCATGGAGAAGTGCTTGGCGCCGGCCTTGAATGCGAAGAGCTTGGTGTGGCAGTCTTTGCAGCTGAAGGCTTCCAGGTGGAAGTCGTGGCTGAACTTGGCGTCGGTCACCCCTTTGGCTTTCCAGGTGATCTCGCGGGGCTTCATCCCGGCGTGGCACTTGCCGCAGTTGCCGGCGACAGTAAAGGCCCGCTTGCCGTTGTGGCAGGCGCCGCAGGTCTTGCCCTTCTCCATCTGGGCCATGGTCACGCGGCGATCTTTGCCGGTGATCACGGTGCCGTTGTGGCAGGCTTTGCACCCGTCACTGACTTTAGCGAGGTGGACGGAGTGATTGAAGGTGGTCTGACCCAGACCCTTGACTTTAAACTCTACGTTGCGCGGCTTGCCCTTGTGACATTTGACGCAGCTCTTTTCATCGGCTACGCTAAAAGCCTTGATGCCGGTGTGGCAGGCACCGCAGGACTTGGTCTTTTCCATTTCAGCCATGGTGTAGTGGCGCTTCGCCTTAAGATCAAAGATCGCGTTGTGACAGATCCTGCAATTGTTGCTATATTTCAGCAGGTGCACATCGTGACTGAAGACAACGGCGTCCCCGTTCTTAAGAGGAAACTTGACGTCCTTGGTCTCCTTGGCAAAAAGCGCAATGGGTGACGCGCAGACGATAAGAACCATTAGCAAGGCGAGGCGAAACTGCATGGTACACTCCTTCTGGCTGTTTATTTGCTATCCATAGGGCAATAGCCGGGATAATATACACATCGCAAAGGGCATCGTCAATTCAAAACTATTGATTGTTTTTTATGTTTGGCCGTTCAGGCCCCTGTCATAGGAGGGAAGATGAAAACGATTTGGCTCTCCCTTTTGCTGCTTTCTTTGCTCACGCCAACCGCTGCTCCCGCCGCCTTCTACCAGTGGACCGACGCCGAGGGTGTCGTTCACTTCACCGACAACCGCAACCACATCCCAACGCAATATCGCGAGAAGGCACACCGAGTCGAGGTTTCCGATACCGCGCCGACTGTCGTGTCTCCCGACGCCAATGCCGTTTCCCGCCCGGCACCCACTGTCACGGCGAAGCCCGGGGGGCACGACGAGCGCTGGTGGCGCAACCGCTTCAAGGAGCTGCGGGTCGAGTTGAAGGCCCTTCAGGACCAGCGCACCGGGCTGGAGCAGCAACTGGTCGAACTGCGCCGCAAGCGCACCATCTTCCAGCGCGCCCGGGACCGCGAGGCCATTAACGCCATGCAGGCGCAGGTCTCCACCGTGGACGCCAAGATCAGCGAGATGCTCAATCGTATCGCAGCGCTCGACTTGGCCGCCGCCCAGGCCGCGGTGCCCGTAGAGTGGCGTCAGTAGCTTCCTGGCGGAATTTATTAGCGGTTGCGGGCCTAGTTAAGCTGTGCTATAAAAAACTGCCGCTTAACTTAGGGAGAATCCGGATTATATGAACCAAATCGATAACATAATAGACAACGCACTCGCCGAGGACATCCATACCGGCGACATCACCACCCTCTCCGTGGTCGCCAACCCGCGCCGGATGCGCGCCAGGCTTGTCGCCAAGGAGGATATGGTCCTCTCCGGCATCGAGGTGGCCCGTCGCGTCTTTGCCAAACTCGACACTGAGATCGTCTTCACCGCGCACTTTCAGGATGGTGCGCGGCTCAACAAGGGCGACATCATCGCTGTGATGGAGGGGGACGCCGCCACGCTCTTGCAGGGGGAGCGGGTTTCTCTGAACCTGTTGCAGAGGATGAGCGGCATCGCCACCCAGACCGCCGCCTACGTGAAGGAACTGGAAGGGACCAGCGCCCGCGTCGTCGACACCAGGAAGACCACCCCCGGGCTGCGTGTGCTGGAGAAGTATTCGGTTAGGGTAGGTGGGGGGACCAACCACCGCACCGGCCTCTACGACGGCGTGCTCATCAAGGAAAACCATATCGCCGCCGCAGGGGGCATCGCCGAGGCGGTGCGCGCCGCGCGCGCCTACATCCCGCACACCCTGAAAATTGAGGTGGAGACCGAGACGCTGGACGAGGTGAAGCAGGCGCTCGCAGCGGGTGCCGACATCATCATGCTGGACAACATGTCCCTGGAGCAGATGACCGAGGCGGTGCAGATAATAAATAAGAGGGCGCTGGTCGAGGCGTCCGGGGGGGTGAACCTGAAAACGATCAGGTCCATAGCCCTGACCGGTGTGGACATCATATCGGTCGGTGCGCTCACCCACTCGGTACGCGCGACCGACATTTCAATGCTGATGGAGGGCGTTTGAAAGACTCCGGGGTCGACGGCAGGATAATCGAGCTGTTCCGCTCCGGCGACGGGGTGGTTTCCGGCGCTGCGCTGAGCCGACTCCTGGGTGTGTCGCGAACCGCAGTCTGGAAGCACGTCAAGGGGCTCCGCGCCAGCGGATACCTGATCGAAGCCGTCCCCTCCAAGGGTTACCGGTTGCTCTCTTCACCCAAAGTTCTCACCCAGTTGGATCTCTCAGCCGGCCTCGACACCAGGAGGATCGGCTCCAGCATTATCTGCCTCAAGGAAACCGAGTCGACTAACCAGGTCGCCTTCAAGCTGGCCGAGGAAGGCGCTGCCGAAGGGACCGTGGTCATCGCCGACGCCCAGAGCGCCGGCAAGGGGAGGCTCGGGCGCATCTGGCTGTCGCCCCCCGGCGTCAACCTGTACTGCTCGGTGGTGCTGCGTCCCGCCATCGCACCGATGGCCGCCTGCCAGCTTACCTTTCTCTCCGTGGTCGCCGTGGCCCGCGCCATCGAAAGCTGCACCGCGCTGAAGCCGCAGATCAAGTGGCCCAACGACATCCTGATCAATGGCAAGAAGGTGGCGGGGCTCCTGAACGAGATGAATGCGGAGACCGAGAAGGTGAACTTCGTGGTGCTCGGCATCGGGGTCAACCTCAACTTGGACATGTCGTCGATATCCGAGTCCCTTTTGCGCCACCCGGCCACTTCGTTGTTGCAGGAAGGGGGCGCCGAGGTGGACCGGCTCGCCTTCACCCGTGCGCTGCTCTTGGAGTTGGATCGCCTGTACGAGGTGTTCCTGGCCGAGGGGGAAGGTCCGGTGCGTGCAGAGTGGCTGGAGCGTTCCGCGATCAAGGGGCGCAATGTCAAGGTAAGCCAGGGCGAGCGCGAGTTCGTGGGCATGGTGCAGGGGGTGGATTCCTTCGGCGCGTTGCTGGTGCAGTTGTCCGACGGCAAGGTGGAGACCGTGCTCTCCGGCGACGTCGCGCTGGTTTAAATCAGTTCACGCAAGCCGCAAAGGCGCAAAGAATAGAAAGTCTTTGTGGTGTGACATTCTCAGTTAGTTTCTGGTATTTGCTTGGCGCCTTTGCGGCTTTGCGTGAGGCGCAGTTGGGAGGTTTTCTTTGCTTTTGGTGATCGACGTCGGGAACAGCAACATCGTTCTCGGGATTTACGATGAGGAACGATTGGTTCAAGACTGGCGGGTTTCCACCGACAAGTCAAAGACCATCGACGAGTACGGCATCCTGTTCCACGACCTGTTCCGCCTGTCGGGCATCGTCTTCTCGGACGTGAAGGACATCATCGTTTCCTCGGTGGTGCCGACCCTGACCGGCGTTTTGGAGAAACTGGCGCGCCAGTATTTCAAGATCACCCCCTACGTGGTGGGGCCCGGCATCAAGACCGGCATGCCGATCCACTACGACAACCCGAAAGAGGTGGGGGCGGACCGCATCGTGAACGCCATCGCGGGCTTCGAGAAGTACCGCTCGCCACTCATCATCGTGGACTTCGGCACCGCCACCACCTTCGACTACGTCAACAAGAAGGGGGAGTACTGCGGCGGAGCCATCGCCCCAGGTCTCGCCATCTCCATGGAGGCCTTGTTCCAGAAGGCGAGCAAGCTGCCGCGGGTGGACATCGCCCGCCCGCCGAGCATCATCGCCAAGAACACGGTGAACTCGATGCAGGCCGGCATCTTCTTCGGCTACGTGGGGCTCGTGGACGGCATCGTGCAGCGCATGAAGGCCGAGGGGAAGGAGAGCGTCAAGGTGATCGCCACCGGCGGCCTTGCTTCGCTCATCGCACCGGAATCGAGCACCATAGAGGCGGTGGACGAGTTCCTCACCCTCGAGGGGCTGCGCATCATCTACAAGAGGAACAAGCCCTAGGGTCACACGCCGCGCAGGCGGGTGAGGGAGGTACGCGACAATCCATTGAGAGTTCAACCAGGTAGTTGGTAGTTCGTTGTTTGTTTCGTCTGCTTTACTCAAGTCGGTTTCTCATTGAAGCGTAGGTCATTAATGATCTTCATTCTAAAGGGAGGGCACTATGGGACGGTATGAAACGGCAAAACTGCGTAACCTCGGTATTGTAGCTCACGGCGGTGCCGGCAAGACCTCGCTGGCTGAGGCGATCCTGTTCGATACGGGCATGATCGACCGGCTGGGGAGGGTCGACGACGGCAGCTCCACCATGGATTTCGAGCCCGAAGAGATCAAGCGCCGCATCTCGATCACCTCCTCCCTGGACCATTGCGAGTGGAGCGGGCACTCCATCCACATCGTCGACACCCCGGGTTACGGCAACTTCATCGCCGATACCCGCGCCTGCATGAGGACGCTCGACTGCGCGGTGGTGATCCTTTCCGCCATCTCCGGCGTCAAGGTCCAGACCGAGGAGGTCTGGCAGTGGGCCAACGAGTTCGAGATCCCGCGCATCGCCTTCGTCAACAAGATAGATCGCGAGCGGGCCAGCTTCCTGCGCGCCATCGACGACATGGAGAAGGCGCTGGGCGCCAGGGGGGTCGCGGTGCAGATGCCCCTGGGCACCGAGGAGAACTTCGAAGGGGTCATCGATCTGGTGCGCATGAAGGCGTACCGCTACCAGAAGGACCTCTCCGGCAAGTTCACCGAGGGTGAGATCCCGGCCGAACACCTCGACGAGGCGAAGCGCCTCCGGGAGATGATGGTCGAAACGGTGGCGGAGGCGTACGACGCACTCACTGAGAAGTTCCTCGACACAGGCGAGCTCTCTGAAGAAGAGATCCTGGACGGCATCAGGGTCGGTACCATGCGCAGCACCTTCACCGCGGTCTTCTGCGGCTCGGCTGCCATGAACATCGGCGTGGCGCAGCTCTTGAACGGCATCTGCGACTTCCTCCCATCGCCCCTGGATCGCACCAAGTCGGTGGGATTCGATCCCAAGACCGAGCAAGTCATCGAACGTGCCCCCTCCGAGAGCGAGCCGTTCTCGGCGCTGGTCTTCAAGACCACCTCGGATCCCTACACCGGCAAGATCACCATCTTCCGCGTGTACTCGGGCGTGCTCAACTCGGACTCGCTGGTCTACAACTCCAGCAAGGGGGTCCAGGAGCGTATCGGCCAGATCTTCGAGCTGGAAGGGAAGAAACAGCACCCGATCAAGCAGGCGGTGGCCGGCGACATCGTCGCCGTGGCCAAGTTGAAGGAGACAGTCACCGGCGACACGCTCTGCGACGAGTCGAAGCCGATTGTCTACGAGCCGGCCCAGTCACTCCAGCCGGTGATCTCGTACGCCATCGAGCCCAAGACCAAGAACGACGAGGACAAGATCCACGGCGCCCTGCAGCGCATGATCGAGGAAGACCCGACCATCGAGAGCCACCGTGACCCCCAGACCCGCGAGTTCATCATCTCCGGCATGGGGCAGGTGCACCTTGAAGTAGTGGTCGAGAAGTTGAAGCGCAAGTTCGGCGTCGACGTCGTCCTGAAGACACCGAAGGTACCGTACCTCGAGACCATTCGCGGCTCGGCCAAGGTGCAGGGGAAATACAAGAAGCAATCCGGCGGGCGCGGCCAGTACGGCGACTGCTGGATCGAACTCGCACCGCTGCCGCGCGGCGAGGGGTACAAGTTCGAGGACAAGATCGTGGGCGGGGTGATCCCGCGCCAGTACATCCCGGCGGTCGACAAGGGGATCCAGGAGGCCGCCAAGGAAGGCTTCCTGGCCGGTAACCCGGTGGTCGATTTCAAGGTGGCCCTCTTCGACGGCTCCTTCCACACCGTCGACTCCTCGGAGATGGCCTTCAAGGTGGCCGGTTCCATGGCTTTCAAGAAGGCGATGGAGCAGTGCAAGCCGGTCCTTTTGGAGCCTATCGTGAACATGAAGATCACGGTGCCGGACGAGAACATGGGCGATGTGATCGGCGATCTTAACTCCAGGCGCGGCAAGGTGGTCGGGGTTGAGCCGAAGGCAAACTCGCAGATCATCAGGAGCGTGGTGCCCATGTCGGAGGTGCTGACATACTCCAATGACCTGCGCTCCATGACCAGCGACCGCGGCATGTTCTCCTCGGAGTTCTCCCACTACGAGGAGGTCCCGAGCCACCTGGCCCAGAAGATTATCGCCGAGGCGCAGGACCAGAAGAACAACAACCATAAGAGTGCTTAACAGAATTTTTAAATAGGCTGCCCGGCCCACCTTCGCCAAGGCTACGGTGGGCACGCCCCACGAAGCCTTGGCGGAATGTGGCTTGCCGGGCAGCTTGATTCGAATGACAAGACCAGGAGGATGAGCCAGATGGCGAAGGAATTTACACCCGATGAAGATGAAACCGTAGACCACAAGAAGCGTTCCCAACAGCGACTCCTTCTGCTTTTGCTGCTGCTCATCGGTCTTTTTGCGTACCTTTACTTCTTCACCGGTTTGATCAAGCCTCGGGATGAGGCGTCCGCACCTCCGCCCGCGCCTGCCCCGGCGCTGGTCAAGAAACCGCTGCCGCCGCGCGCTCCCTCTGCTGATGCTCCGACCTCCGCCAAGGCTACGGCCGGCACGCCTGGTGCTGGAGCTCAGGCCAAGCCTGGAGAGACTGCCACGGCAGGCAAGCCTGCGGCTGCAGCTCCGGGCAAGCCTGGTGAGGCCGCCAAGGCAGGGGAGACGAAACCTGCGCCTGCAGCCAAGCCGGGTTCCCCCGCCGCACCGCCTGCGCATCCGGCGGCACCGGCTGCCAAACCTGGAACTCCGGCTGCGAAGCCTGCGGCACCGGCGCAGCCGGCCAAGCCTGCTGCCGCTCCCGCCGCCGCTGCCAAGGAGAGCAAGCCTGCCGTGGCTGCGAAAGAAGCCAAGCCTGCCGCCGGCAAGGAAGCAAAACCTGCCGCCGCTGGCAAAGAGGCCAGGCCCGCAGGCAAAGAGGCGAAACCCGCCGCCGCCAAGGAGGCGAAGCCCGCACAGGAGAATAAAGAGGCCAAGACTGCCAAACCGGCGACCAAGGCAGCTGCCAAGGCCAAGGTCAAGCCGGGAGCGTTCGCCCTCGAACTGGACAGCGAGGTCGCCGAGAGCGAGGTCGCTTCGGTGACCGCGAAGCTTAAGAAGGCCGGCGTCACGCCGGTTGTTACCAGCAAAACCCATAAGGGCGAGCCGATGCACCGCCTGTTCCTGGCAGATTTCGCCAGCCGCGACGAGGCCGCCGAGGAACTGGGCCGACTGAAAGGTGTGGCACCCAACGCGTTCATGCTCAAGGAAGGGAGCCGCTACTCGGTCTATGCCGGTTCGTTCATGAGGGAAGGGAAGGCTGCCACGGAGCAGGACCGTCTCTATGACAAGGGAGTCCGACTGGTGCTCAAAAAGGCCAACATCCCGGTGACGGTGGTGAAGGTCCGCGGCGGAAGCTTCGCCAATCCGACCAGCGCCGAGAAGGCGGCGGCGAACCTCAAGAAGACCGGCCTTTCCGCGAAGGTCGTCAAGGCAGGTAAATAAGCTCAGTGTCGTCCAAAGTCACCTTCAGGATAACCGCGGCGGCGGCCCCGTACATCGGGGCCGACAAGCCCAGGGAGAACCGGCTGCAAGCCGCATCGGGGCGGGTGCCACTCCCCCCGGGCGACCTGGTACTGCTTTTGTACTACCTCTGCCACGACCCGGACCAGGAGGTGAAGCAGCAGGCGATGGGATCGCTACGCTCCTTGGAACTGCCGGTGCTGGAGCAAATCCTCTCCGATGGCGAGCTGCATCCTCAGATCCTGGACGCCCTGGTGCAGCTGCACGGCAGGAAACAGGAGGTTGCCCCGCTTCTGGCCGGGCACCCGAGCCTGAGCGAGAAAGCCGCCGCTTTTCTCCGGGCGCAGGGTGCAGCCGCCGCTCCGCAACCCGCGGCGCCCCGCAAAGAGCACGACTTGGAGGAGGCTGACGAGACCATCCCTCCCGATGACGACGAACCCATCGACGAGGAGGAGTACCAGTCCAAGTACCAGATGGCCCAGGGAATGGGGGTGAGCGACAAGATCAAGATGGCCATGACCGGGGACAAGGAATGGCGCGCCATCCTGATCAAGGACAACAACAAGTTGGTCTCCGGAGCGGCAATCAAGAACCCGCGCATGACCGAGTCGGAGGTGCTTACCGTCGCGAAGTCACAGGTACAAAACGACGAGATCATGCGGGTCATCTGCGCTAACAAGGAATGGATCAAGAACGCTCAGATCAGGAAGGCGCTGGTGGAAAATCACAAGACGCCTCTACCGCAAGCACTGCGCTTTCTGCCAAGCTTGGGCGAGAAGGATCTCGCCGGCCTCGCCAAAAGCAAGAACGTCAACACCATTATCTCGACTCAGGCGCGCAAGATCCTGACGATCAAGCAGGAAAAACGGTAACTCAGGGGGATCTCGAATGGCTCTGGTGAACCAGGCAAAGCGTGAAATCAACGCGAAGATAGTCTTTTTCGGGCCCGGTCAGGCAGGTAAAGGAACCAGCCTCAGGCACGTCTTCAATAAACTCAAGCCGGAGTTCCGCGGCGCGCTGAAGGTGATGAGCGTGCAGGGCGCGCGCATGCTGTTCTTTGACTTCACTCCGCCAGGTGACGGCAACGTCGACGGCTTCCGGGTCCGCTTTCACCTCTACACCGTCTCGGGGCCGCTGGTCGACCCGGCGGCCTGGAAGATGGTGCTGAAGGGAGCGGACGGGGTGGTCTTCGTCGCCGATTCCGCGCCGCAGCGGCTGGCTGACAACCAGGCCGCGCTGGGGCAGCTCGTCGAGTACCTGAAGGGCTACGGGCAGAGCTTGACCTCCATCCCCACTGTCCTTCAATACAACAAGAGCGATCTGGCCGACGCCTCTGCCGTAGCCGAACTGGAGCAGCAGTTGAACCCGTCGCGGCTGGTGAGCTTCAAGACCAGCAGCCAGACTGGCGAGGGGGTCCTGCAGGGGCTAATGGCGCTGGTGAAGAGCGTCCTGACCGGGCTGCGCGCCAAAGGGACCGACGCCATAGCCAGCGGCGAAGCGCTGCAACACATGGTGGAAAGTCCGGCACCGGCCGCAGCTCCGGCACGCCCCGCGGTGGAGGCTCACCCTGCCGCACCCGCGTCCGCGCGCCCCACAGCCGCGCCCGCTCCCGTGCAATCCCCTGCAGCGCCGGCGCCATCTGCCGAAGAAGAGCCGCTCTCTCTCGAGATTGCCGGCGACCCCGTGGCCGCGGGTGACCTGATCCGGGTCCCGCTCACCATCCGTAGCGGCGACCGGGAAAAGACCGTGGTGCTGACCCTGTCGCTCGGCCTTTCCGAGGAGTAGCCCTTGGGTCCCGACTTCGACATCTACCTGCTGTGCCGCCTGTTACTCGCCTCCTTCCTCGGAGGGCTGATCGGCCTTGAGCGCGAGATCCACGGCCGCCCCGCAGGGTTCCGGACCCACCTGTTGGTATCGCTCGGCTCGTGTCTTTTCACCATCACCTCCATCGAGATCTACCGCATCTTCGGTAACTTCACCGGTGGAGCGGTCGGGGTCGATCCCGGGCGCGTGGCCGCCCAGGTCGTCACCGGCATCGGTTTCCTTGGCGCCGGCGCCATCATCAGGGAGCGCGCCTCGATCCGCGGCCTGACCACCGCCGCCTGCCTCTGGGTCGCGGCTGCCCTTGGCGTCTCCTGCGGCATCGGCCTTTTCTGGCTCGCCGTGTCCGTAACGCTGGTGGCCCTGGCGAACCTCCTGTTACTGAAAGAAGTGGAGAAGAGGCTGACCCGCGATACCTACGTACAGGTCAAGGTGTGGGGAGAGGATCGCGCCGACTTCGTCAGCCGGGTCTACCAGACTCTCAGCGGTGCCGGCATCCAGAGAGTGGACGCTAAGCTGCAAAAGGATATCGAGCATGGCGTGATCTTCCTCGAGTTCCAGGTCAAGCAGCCCAAGAAATCCAACTCGGCCGACCTCATGGCGCGGCTGAGCGTAGTGGAAGGGGTCAAGAGGATCGGAATTGACTGATCGCGAGATGCCCCTTTATTCAGAGCAGGCAACAAGGGAAAGGAGAACAGAGCATGGCGGAACTTAAAGGAAGCAAGACAGAGCAGAACCTTCAGGAAGCATTCGCCGGCGAGTCGCAAGCGCGCAACAAGTACACCTACTACGCGGCGGTGGCCAAGAAGGAAGGGTATGAGCAGATCTCGGCACTGTTCCTCGAAACGGCGGAGAACGAGAAAGAGCATGCCAAGCTACACTTCAAGGCACTCGGCGGCCTCGGAGACACCATCACCAACCTGAAGGCAGCGGCGGCTGGGGAATACGCCGAGTGGGTCGACATGTACCCGCGCATGGCCAAGGAGGCCCGGGAAGAGGGCTTCACCGCCATCGCAGCGATGTTCGACGGCATCGCCGCCATAGAGAAGGCGCACCAGGAGCGTTACAAGGCGCTGCTTGCCTCGATAGAAGAGGGGACCGTCTTCAAGGAAGATGCTCCCACCAGCTGGAAGTGTCGTAATTGCGGCCACATCCATGAGGGTAACGCTGCGCCGGATATCTGCCCGGTTTGCCATCACCCCAAGGCGTATTTCGAGCGTGTTGTCGAGAACTACTAACCCTGCCGGGGCGGGGGAGAGCTGCTCTCCCCCGCCTTTGTTTCGCTTCACCCCCGTTGGGCCTGCCTCTACGCTGCGTGCAGTTCATCCCGGATCGCAAAATCCCTTGTATACGACCGACTTTACATGCTATGATGCGGCGGTTTCTCATTAGCAAAGGAGGCTTGCATGGCAATCATCACAATTTCCAGGGAGATGGGTACCGGCGCCTACGCCATTGCCAAGGAACTGGCAAAGAAGCTCAAGTACACCCTCGTTGACCGGGTAAAGATCGAGGAACTGGCCCCTGCATACGGCCTCACCCCCGAGATCCTGGAAAGGGTGGACGAGAAGCCCCCCTCCTACCGGACCGCCGAGGACCGCCTCCAAGCCGCGCATCTTGCCACCATGGAGCTCATCCTGCTGGATTGCGCCAAGAAGGGTAACGTGATTCTTTACGGCAGGGGCGCGCAGGATCTCATCAAGGTGCTGACCAACGTCCTCCGGGTCCGTTTCATAGGGCAGTTTGAAGATCGCGTGGAAAAGTTCGCCGAAAGGGAGTGGATCGATCCGGATCTGGCCCGCGAATTGATCAGGAGGAGCGACCACCAGTTGGGAGGCTTCATCCATTTTTACTTCGACCGCGACTGGAATGACCCGCTGAACTACGACCTTATCTTCAACACCAAGGCTGCCAGCCAGCACGCCATGATTGAAGCCGTCATCGCCGCGTCCAAGGATGCCCGCCTCAAGGAAGGGGAGGAGGAGTCCATGGCGCTGCTCGAAGACCTGATCATCGCCAAGAGGGTCGAGGCCGAGCTGCTCAAGTCGTCTCTGGCCCGTGCTCTGAAGTTCTGCATCAGTTGTGAAGATGGGGTGGTCACCCTGGCCGGTCACGTGCAGAGCGAGGAGGAGATCGAGGAAGCCGTCGAGTTGGCCAGATCGGTCGAGGGTGTCACGGACGTCGAAAGCGACCTTGATGTGCTGAGCTATAAGCCGGTTAAGGACTAGAGGCAGGGACTAGGGACTAGGGACTAGGGACTAGGGACTAGGGACCGGCGCATAAAAAAGAAGGGGCTGGGAGCGTAGGTGCGGGGGGCGGAAACCATTCGGTTTTTCCAGCCCCCAACCCCTAGCCCTCAGCCCCTTTGTTTTTTGAGCCTCTAGGCCCTCTGGCTTTGCGCCCGTTTCAAGGCTTCCACGCAGCTGTAGGGAATGGCCATGCTCCCCTTTCCGGTACCCATGCTGATCCCTTCCTCTATACCGTGGTAGTCGGAGCCGCCGGTCCAGATGAGCCCCTTCTTCACGGCGCTGGATACCAGGAAGGCGCTTTCCTGGTCGTTGCAGACGTTGTTGAAGGCCTCGACGCCGGCCAGTCCCATGGCGCAGAGCTGGTCGATGATCCCGGTCAGCGTGTCGCGGTCGTTGGTGATGGTGGTGGGATGGGCGAGTACCGCCACCCCGCCGAGTCTCTGCACCGTCGCCAGGGCTTCTTCCATCGGGAAGTAGCGCTTGGGGACGTCGCACGGGAGCAGGTAGCGCACGAAGGCGTCCTGCATGTCGCGGGCGTACCCTTTGCCCATCAGGACCTGCGCGATGTGGGGGCGTCCCAGTGCCCCTCCGGCAAGGGCGGCCGCCTCCGCGCTGGAGATGGCTGCTTTCCCTTCAGTGGCCAGCTTCTCGTTGATCCGGTCCACGATGGCGTCGCCGCGGGCCTCCCGCCGGTCCCTGAACTCCTTGAGAATCGACTGCAATTGCGCATCGTGATGATCGAGCAGGTATCCGAGCAGGTGGACGTCCTTGAAGGAACCGAAAGCGACGGAAAACTCGATAGCGGGCAGCACCTCCACACCGGCGGCCGCGCCTGCCGCAAGGGCCTCGTCGATGCCGTCCACCGTATCATGGTCCGCCAGCGCGATTGCCTTGAGCTCCAGTCTTTTGGCCATGGCCACCAGTTCAGTCGGGGTGCGCACCCCGTCGGAAAATGTCGAATGCAAATGCAGATCTACCAGTTCTCTCATGTAACTCCCTCGAATTTGATCAGGCCATTATAGGGGGTTCTCCCGTTTGTGCAATAGGGAAGGACGCAGTTAGCAGTTGCCTTGACTGGTGCCATCTTGTATAAGGAAGCATTACTTTTAAAGACTGACAGAGGTGTGTGTGGCAAAGAGCAAGGGTATGGCAGGGGCGGTATTCGCACTGTCGACGTTCATCATAGGGGGGATTCTCACTTTCACCGGTTTGGGGCTCATAGCGTTTATGAAGAACCAGGATCTGCTTGGTTGGGGGGAGGGGCGCAGCATCGGCATCCTGCTGGTATGCGTAGGGCTTCTTGCTTCCATCATGGGCGTACTGGTAATGCGTGTGATCAACAACAGGTTGTGACATGAAGGACAACCAGGTCCACCAGGCGATAGCGATCCTCACCGAGGCGGTCAAGGCGTGGGTGAGTCCTGCGGTGACCATCGTCGCCACGCAGGGGAAGGATCCTTTCAAGGTGCTGGTCTCCTGCATCCTCTCGCTGCGGACCCGTGACCAGACCACAGCCGAGGCTTCGGCCCGTCTCTTTGCGCTGGCTGATTCCCCTGAAAAGATGGTCCACCTGGATGTGCCGCAGATCGAGGCGGTCATCTACCCGGTCGGTTTCTACCGCGTCAAGGCCGAGCAGATTCTCGAAATTTCGCGCTCTTTGTGCGACCTGTACCGGGGAGCGGTGCCGGATGACCTGGAAACGCTGCTGAAGTTCAAGGGGGTAGGGAGGAAGACGGCGAATCTTGTGCTCACCCTCGGTTTTGGCAAACCCGGCATCTGCGTCGACATTCACGTGCACCGGATCTGCAACCGCTGGGGTTACGTCAAGACCCGCACGCCCGAACAGACTGAATTTGCGCTGAGAGAGAAGCTGCCTGCGGAGTACTGGATCATAATCAACGATCTTCTGGTAACTTTCGGCCAGAACCAGTGTACGCCACTTTCACCGAGATGCTCGACTTGTCCGTTGTACGATCTGTGCGACAGGGTGTCAGTTGCTAAATCAAGATAAAACAGTGTTGCACAAACTCGCTCTTTGAGTATAATGGGGCCTTGAGTTTTTGTGAACTAAGCAAAAATGCTATCCGCTGATGCAGAGCATCAGCCACTCTGGGGGGATTATGCTTAAGAAGATAGGTTTCGTCGGTCTGGGCACCGTCGGCGTTCACATGGCAGCTAACCTTGCCAAGTCGGACTACCAATTAACGGTGTTTGACCAAGACGCGAATGCGATGGCAGAGCTTGCCAAGCTGGGCGTGAAAGTCGGCGAATCGCCGATGGCGACCGCCAAGGGGCAGGACCTGGTCATCGTGATCGTACCCGAGAGCAAGTACCTGGTATTCGGCGAGAACGGCGTCCTGGAAGGGATCGATCCCGGCACCATATTAGTCGACATGGGCACCCACTGCCTGGAGACCATCGAGCGCATGGCCGAGGAAGCGAAGGCGCGCCGCGTCATGTTTCTGGAGGCGCCGGTGTGGGGGAGCAAGGAGCACGCGGCCAACGGCCTGCTCACCATCCTGGCCGGTGGCGATGAGGCCCTTTTGGGTCGTTGCCGCGAGCCGTTCTCCTATTTCGGTCTTAACATCATCCACATCGGCAAGATCGGCGACGCGACCCGCATGAAGCTGATCGTGAACCTGCTGCAGGCTGAGATGATGCAGTCCCTCTCCGAAGGCCTCGTCTTCGGCGAGAAGATGGGCTTCAAACCCGACAAGATCCTCGAGGTGCTCGACTCCGGCGGGGTTGCCTCGCCGCTGTTCCACTCCAAGGGGCGCTCCATTGCGCGCGGCGACTTCAGCCGCAACCTGGCGCTCAAATACGTCGACTCGCAGATGCGCCGTGTACTGGAGATGGCCGATAAACTGGGACTCGATCTTCCCGCCGCGAAGACCGTCTCCGAGATCTACGATCAGGCCGTGAAGGACGGCCGCGGCGAAGAGGACTTCTCCGCCATCGTGAAACTGCTGCGCAAGTAGCCGCTGTACTACTAATTGTTGCCCCAAGAGGCGCCCCCAGAAGGGCGCCTCTTTTTTTTAACTTCCGCGATTTATATGAGTGAACTCCCCTACGAGCACCGTCCGAGCCTCACGTTCCCCACTTTGCAAAGGGGGGACAGGGGGGATTTGCGCTGCTTCTCGCCCCCATACCCTGCCTAAAATCAACAACCACCCCGTCTCCACCATCTCCCCCAATCGCTCCCATTCCCGCACTTATAAATGAAAAAAAATTGTGTGTACAAAAAACTTCCGGATGCAGTAAAAATAGATATTAAATTTTTTAGAAACGACCTTTATTGTTTTTAGCAAGTGCCAATTGTTATTTGTATGCTGCAATAACAATAAGCACTTTTCACTGTTACGGTTCGCATAGCTACATATAAGATTGTATAAGCCGTAACATTATTACTACTTCAGTAGTAATGGGAGAACTATGGGGAACACGAGAAACAAGAAGCTTCTGTTGTTGGGTCTGTCTTTGAGCTTTTTGGCCGTGGCCGGTTATGGCCTCTATTCCTGGCAACAATCACACGCGGATACGAGCAGGCAAATCAGCTACACAACCTTCATTCAGAAAGTCTCGGGCGGCAACATAGCCAAAGTGAGGATCGTCGGCGACGAGATCACCGCCAACGCTAAAAACGGCGAGAAGTTCAACCTCTTTCTCCCGGCAGGAGCCTACCTGGGCGATCTGCTCATCGCGAAGAAGGTCGATTTTTCCTCGACACCTCCTTCCGGCGGGCCGAACTGGTTCGAGATCGGCTTCCTGGTGGCCATCGGCATCTTCCTGTTTGTCATCTTGAGGCGCTTCACCGGCATGGGGAGAAGCCGTGCTCGCGTGGTCGACTACTCAGAATCGACCACCCGTTTCAGTGACGTGGCCGGTGCCGAGGAGGCCAAGGCGGAACTGCTGGACACGGTCGAGTTTCTGAAAGATCCGGAGAAGTTCTCCACCTTGGGCGGCAAGATGCCCACCGGCGTGCTCCTCGTGGGCCCTCCGGGCACCGGCAAGACCCTGATCGCACGTGCGGTCGCGGGTGAGGCCGACGTTCCCTTCTTTTCCATCTCCGGCTCGGAATTCGTCGAGATGTATGTCGGCGTGGGTGCGTCGCGAGTCAGGGACCTGTTCGCGCAGGCCAAGAAGGCGGCACCCTGCATCGTCTTCATCGACGAGATCGACGCGGTCGGCCGCAAGCGTGACGCCGCAGCCGGTGGCGGCGCCAGCGACGAACGCGACCAGACCCTGAACCAGTTGCTGGTCGAGATGGACGGCTTCGAGGTGAACTCCGGCATCGTGGTGCTGGCCGCCACCAACCGCCCCGAGATCCTCGACGCGGCGCTGCTGCGCTCAGGGCGCTTCGATCGCCAGGTCACTGTGGGCTCCCCGGACATCAGGGGGCGTGAGGCCATCCTCAAGGTGCACGCGAAGAACGTCCCGCTGCACGACGAGGTCGACCTGATGGTCATCGCCCGAGGCACCCCCGGCTTCTCCGGCGCCGACCTGGCCAACGTGGTCAACGAGGCCGCCATACTCGCCGCGCGCTCCAACAAGGGCGTGGTGGAGATGATCGATTTCGACCTGGCCAAGGACAAGGTGCTCATGGGTGCCGAGAAGAAGTCCATGGTCCTCTCCGACAAACTGAAGCTTTCCACCGCGTACCACGAGGCGGGCCACGTGCTGGTGGCGAAACTGACCCCGGGCGCCGACCCGGTGCATAAGGTGACCATCATCCCCAGGGGAAGGGCGATGGGGGTCACCGTGCAGATTCCCGAAGACGACATCTACTGCTATACCAAGGAGATGCTGGTCGCCCACCTCAAGGTGCTCATGGGGGGGCGCGCCGCCGAGGAGCTGATCTACAGCACCACTACCACCGGGGCGGGCAACGACCTGGCGCGTGCCACCGACACCGCGCGCAGGATGGTCAGCGAATGGGGCATGTCGCGTGCCTTCGGTCCGGTCGCCTTCGGGCATAACGAGAACACCGATAACGGTGGGAAGAAAGGCTTCAGCGATGTCACCGCGCGGGAGATGGACAACGAGATCCGCTCCATCGTCAGCGGCTGCTACCAGGACGTCGTTACCCTGCTGCAGGAAAACATGGATACCCTGGAGCGGCTGACCCGGGAACTGGTCGTCAAGGAAACTCTCGATGCCGGCGAGATCGATGCGATCCTCGGATCCGGGGACGACGACAGCGACGAGCCGGTATCCGCGGCAGCCTAAACATTCCAGCCTGAAAACAACCGGGGGGACCGGCGCGCTCTGCACCAAGCGCCTGTCCCCCCTCGCTTTTCCCACCAGCAGCAAAAGCTTGCCCCCCCAGCCGATCGATGTTATGAAAGAGCCTGGCCCAGGCCCATTCGAACCGAGGAGTACCCGATGACCAACAATGATGTTTTCCGCAGACTGCGCTACGCGCTGAACCTCAACAACCAGGCTGTGGTAGAGGCTTTCCGGCTTTCGGGCATGAAGATGGGGCAGGCGGATATCACCAGCTTGGTCAAGAAGGAAGACGAGGAGGGGTTCCGCGAGTGCGGCGACGAGGTCCTGCAGGCATTCCTGGACGGCCTGATCGCCCTGAAGCGGGGGAAGCGTGAAGGGGCAGATGACAAAGCGGCACCGTCATCCGAGCAACTGACCAACAACGACATCCTCAAGAAGATCCGTATTGCGCTGAGCCTGAAGGAAGATGAGATGCTGGCGATCTTCAAGTTGGCCAGCTTCCCGGTGTCCAAATCCGAACTGAGCGCGGTGTTCCGTGCCAAGGAACACGAGAACTACAAGCCCTGCGGCGACCAGATGCTGCGCAATTTCCTCAAGGGGCTGACCATGAAGTACCGGGAAAGCGTCCAGCACTAAAGGCTAAGGGAGGTTCGCTTGGACCATCACGAAGTCGAAGGGGCCGCTGCCGCAGCCGAAGTAGATCAAACTGCTGAAGCTGCTGGAACTGCACAAGCTGCCGACGGTGCCGAGGCTGCTGCAGCCACAGACCCGGCTGCCATTGCCCGCGGACTGGCCGCCGTGCGCAAGCGCCGCTGGTGTCTCTGGATGGTTCTCATCGTTTATCTCCCCACCATGTACCTGACCCAGAAAATTACCCATTCCTTCAGCGGTTCTATGCCGGTGTTTTTCGCCTGGTTCGCCGTGCTGCTCTGCGTGATGTTCTATTCCGCAACCGCCCGGTGCCCACGCTGCCGCAACTATTACCACATGCAGGGGATGGCGCTGCTTTACCTGCGCAAGTGCCTGCACTGCCAGCTCCCCCTCAACGCCGACAAGGGTGACAAGTTCTAGGGAGTGCCTGCTCCCTTTCCTTCCGTAGTCTCGCTGTATGCCCGCTGGGCCCTGTCTACCACCGACAACTCCGCTTCCAGTTCATACAACAGGCTGTCCCCGTCCACTTCGCTCTTGCGCATGAACAGTTCCATGTCCCGTACCCCTTGCTCGCTCAACTCCCGGGACAGGTGCTCATCGATGGCATTGATGTCGAACTCGAAGGCGCGGTAGGCGCGCTGCAACGCCTGCCCCTGCTCCGCGATCGGCTCGAAGGCGTCGCCCAACTCCATGCGCGGCAACCGTGCATTGCGCGACAGTCTCGGGTAGCGGCATTGCCCGGCTGATTTTTCCCCCTCCACGAGGTACGAGTTCCCCTGATAGTGCATTCCATTGGCGTGCTGCACCAGCTTTTCACCGGCGCCGGTCATGGTGTTCACCCTTTCCCTGAAAGCGCGATAAGCCCGGGGCAGGTCGGCCGCGTCGGCAAATTTCACGTCGTCGAGCGCCTTGCGTGTTTCCTGGGTCTTTTGCTGTGCGTACTGCAGGTCATCCTGCACAGTCTGCAGGGACGCGCTACTTCCTTGCCGCCCGCCCCACCAGGACGTGCATCCCGTCAAGGAAATCCCAATGAGGACTACTGCCAGCTGACCCAAAGGACGAGGTGAGTTCAGTTGTCTCATGACAGGCTCCTGTTATGCTGTTGCGATTGGATAATCGTACTTAATGTGATGTAGGTGTCAACGCGCGTGGTCGAACAAAAACAACGTCGGCTGTCAGCCAAGCCGCAGCAAGTAAAAGGTGATAAGAGGGCGCGCAGGGGGGCGCGTTTTTGGTAAAATGAAGACACTCAGCTCTGTTGCTAATGAGAGTGGATCCCATTCCATTTCAGCTGCCTCAACCTATCTCATTGGTTGTGGCAGCGCGGAGGAAATCATGAAAAAATACCTTCTAGCATTAATGATGACACTGGTGGCCCAGGGAGCCAGCGCCGCGGTGGTGGGGCATAACGTCGAGTACCGGCAGGGTGACACGATCCTAGAGGGGTACCTGGCCTATGACGACGCCATCAAGGTGAAGCGGCCCGGGGTGCTCGTGATCCATGAGTGGACCGGTGTCAGCGCCTATGAAAAGATGCGTGTCGAGCAACTTGCCAAGCTGGGGTACGTCGCCTTTGCCGCTGACATTTACGGCAAAGGCGTGCGCCCGGTCGGTCCGGAGGCGGCAGCCAAGGAAGCGGCCAAGTACCGGGGCAACGACCGGAGCCTGATCCGCGCTCGCGCCGCGGCGGGACTCGAGAAGCTGGCAGGGTTCCCGCAAGTCGACCCGAAGCGCTTGGCCGTTATGGGGTATTGCTTCGGTGGCACCGCCGCACTGGAGCTGGCCAGAAGCGGCGCCGACCTCCTGGGCACCGTTAGCTTCCACGGTGGCCTCAGCACTCCGAACCCGGCCGATGCCAGGAACATACGCGGCAAGGTGCTAGCGCTGCATGGTGCCGACGACCCCTACGTGAAACCCGATGAGGTCGCCGCCTTCCAGAAGGAGATGCGCGATGCCAAGGTGGACTGGCAGATGAACATGTACGGCAACGCCGTGCACAGCTTCACCAATCCGAAGTCGGGCAACGACAACAGCAAGGGAGCCGCCTACAACGAGAAGGCAGACCGGCGCTCCTTCGAGGCGATGAAGATATTCTTCAACGAGATCTTCGGCGCACCCTGACCGCAGGACGCGCAACGGACCAAGAGCTGGCTCAAGGTGAAGTGCGCCCAGTCAGGAGTTCGTGGTGGGCGGTTTCACCGAGTCCGGCGCCGGGCGACCCTTCGGCTCCCTGCTGGCCGGCTACTACAACGACAGGGCGCCTCGCCCGGACTGCCCTTGAAGCCGTGGCCGTGGTACTTCGAGTTTAGGCAGAAGCTGCCGGGTTAGAGAGCTTGACTTGCCCCCGCGGGCGGCGGTATACCTGTGCAATTACTTTTCCCGGAGCACGCATGCCCGTTCGCTTCATCCACACCTCCGACATCCATCTCGGCAAGACCTACCGCGCCTTCGGTTGTGACGCCCAGCGCTACCAGGACTTCTTCACCACCTTCGCCGCCATCGTGGCCGACGCGGTGCGCGAGCAGGTCGACTTCGTCCTCATCGGCGGCGACCTGTTCCACACCGGCCAGATCCTCCCCAGAACCTTCGCCAAGACCATCGAGATCCTGCAGCCCCTGAAGGATGCCGGCATCCCCTGTCTCGCCGTTGAAGGCAACCACGACTGGATCCACCGCCGCGACAGTGTCTCCTGGATGGAAGCGCTCTCGCAGCTTGGCTACATCTCCCTGCTGCGCCCTTCAAGGAGCGCCGACGGCGGCTACATTTTCGACCCCTTTGATCCCGAGCAGGGGAGTGGGGGACATACCGAGGTCAAAGGGGTCAATATCTACGGCCTCGGGTACATCGGTTCCCAGGCGGGCAACCATGTGCCGCGCATCTGCGACGCCATCGCCACCAAACGAAACATTCTGCTCTTTCACGTCGGTGTCTGGACCTATTCTCCGGTGGAGATCGGCAACATCAAACCGGAGGAAGCTCAGCCCCTGGCGTCCTGCTTTGACTACGTTGCGCTCGGCCACGGCCACAAGCCGTACATCGTCAACGATGCCGATGGCCGCCCCTACGCCTTCAACCCCGGCTCGCCTGACTGCGTCAACTTCGGGGAGGAGCGCTACGACAAGGGATACTACCTGGCCGCGCTCGATGAGGATGGCACCGTGCGGCATGAATTCCGCCGCACCACGCCGCGTCCGATGCTGGTGGTAACCGCCAACCTGGACGGCGCAGGCAACGCCACCGACGCCCTGGAACTATTCAAGGGCCAGATGGCTGAGAAGCTCGCCGATTGCCGGGATGAGCGGGCCCCGCTTATCGAGGTCCGCTTGGCGGGCAAGGTTGGCTTCCACCCCTTCGAGCTGAGCCGCGACCGCCTGCGCGCATCGTTGTGTGAGATCTGCGAGCCGCTGCACCTGGAGATCAAGAACCACCTCTCGCTGGTTGCAGGCGGGGGAGGGGAGGAGAAGGTTAAGAAGAGCCTCGCGGAGATCGAGCGGGACGTCCTAGGCGAGCTGATCGGAGCCAACAGCCAGTACCAGGGGCGCGTGGACGAGTTGACGCGCCTGAGCCTGGCGCTGCGGGACCTGGTGCTCAAGGGCGACGTGGAAGGCGAGGAGCTGCTGAGCCTGCTTTCCTCCGGAGGTGACCAGTGCGCATAGTCTCGGTCCATCTCAAGAACATCAAGTCGCACCGCGAGAAGGAACTCGTGTTCTCGCCGGGGATCAACGTCCTTTCCGGCGCCAACGGCTCCGGCAAGAGCACCATCTTTGAGGCCATCGGCTACGCCCTGTTCGGCGTCGACGCCAAGGACTTCGTCTCCAACGCGGAACGCTTCCTCACCATCGGCACCAAGCGCGGCGAAATCGGCGTGGTGTTCGAGCCGGCGCCGGGCGAGCTGTACCGGGTGACGCGGACCGTGGGTGCCGCCGGCAAGTGGCTTTTGGCCAAAGAGATTGGCGGCGAGTTCGAAGTCGAGGAACACGCCAATATGGAGGAAACCGAGGCGCGCATCGCGCAACTGCTCGGCCTCTCCGGCGCACGGCCGTTGTCGGAGCAGTTCAAGCTGGTGATCGGCCCATTCCAGAACGACTTCCTCGGCCCCTTCGTGATCAAGCAGCCCGCCAAGCGTCAGGATGCCTTTGACGAGATCCTCGGTATCGATGCCTGGCGCAAGACCCAAGACAAAACGAAGGTTTTGACCAGCACCATTAAGGCAAAGCTCGATGTGCTGCAGGCCGAGGTGGATAGCAAGTCGGAGCAGGTCGCCGTCCTCCCCGCCAAGGAAGAGGAACTGGCTAGCCTGCGGACGCAGGGCGAGATCAAGCAGGCAGAACTGGCGATCAAGACGGCGGCGCTTGATCAGGCCTCGATCTTACTGAACACGCTGGAGTCCAAAAAGGAGGCGATCCAGTCGGTCCAGCAGGAAGTGCAGGGGCTGCAGGAGCGGGTCGAGTCCGGCAAGAACTACGTCACCACACAGCAACTCCTGGTCGAACAATCGCGGCAAGCGGCGGCTGTGGTCGCAGCGTCGACCGCCGGGAAACAGGGATACGACGCGGCTGAAGTACGACTCAAGGCCTTGCGCGAGCAGGAACAGCAGAAGCACCAGTTGGAAAAGAAGCTTGCCGATCTCGAAAAGGAACAGGGAACCGTACAGGCGATGCTGGACGGTGAGAGCCGGGAGCTTGATCTCGCCAAGGCTTCGATGGCCGAGGAGCGGAAACGCCTGAAGCTTGACCAGGAAGCCCTGACGTCGGCCCTGGTGGAGCAGAAAAAGCTGGAGGCCGTGGCGGCGCAGGGACTGACTGCAGCGGAGCAGAGCCGACTCATGTTCCGCAAGCTCCCCATGCACAACATGGAGGCCACGCTGCCCTACCTCAACGTCGCCCTCAGCCGGATCGAAGAGATTGATCGCCAGATTAGGGAACGGGAGAGTGTCCTGGCGGGAAGCGCGCCCCTGAAGGCCGAGGCGGAGCAGTTGGCCGCGCGTCAGGCACGGCTGGAGCAGATCCAGACGCAGCGGTCGGAACTGGCCGGACGCAGGCATTCGCTAGTCGAGGGGCGCGACAAGATCGGGGCCGGCGCCTGCCCCTTCTTCCAGGAGCCGTGTCAGAACCTCCAGGGCGCGGATCCGGCCGATCTCTTTGAAGCCCGCATTGCCGCCCTGGATGACGAGATCGCCGGGCTCGACCGGGAGGCCGCTGAGCTTGCGGTCCAGGTGAGCGTCGCGCAGCAGGCTGCTCGCGAACTGGCGGGGATGGAGCAGGTGGCCCTTGAGCTCGCCAAGGCTGGGCGGGAGCGGACTAAGCAGGAGGAGGAATTCAGCCGCAACTACGCCCAGATCGCCGTGCCGGCACTTCGTGTTCCGCTTGAAGAGTGGCTGGCAACTGCCGGCGTTGCCACGGTTTCACCCTCCGAGTTGCCTTCCCTGGAACTTGACTTGGCTGCGGCCCCACAACAGCGCCGGGACGCGCTGGCACAGACCACCGACGCCTGGCAGGGCGTGATCGCCAAGCTGGAAAACGCCCTGGACCAGCGCGTGAAACAGGCGGCCGAACCGGTTCAGGAATCCGCTCGCAAACTGGCCGAGTTGTCCGCGCGGGGGGAGGCACACAGCCAGAAGGAGCGCGAGCTCGCCTCCGCCCAGGAAAGGGCGGTCCAGCGCGAACAATCAGTAGCGCGCCACAACACCCGGCTTACCACATTGCTGACGGAGGTCGGTGCCCGCAAAACCGAGATCGCCACCTTTGCCGACGTGGAGCGGAGCGTGAAAGACGCGGAGGAGGAACTGGTCCGATTCCAGCCGGCGCGTGATGAGTACATAGCCAACCAGAAGTCGGCGGAAGAGTTGGGTAAACACCAGGAGACGCTGGAGAGATATCAAAAGGGCTTGAAAACGATACTCTCAAATCTGGCTGACAAACAGGAGGAGCTGGCTAAGCTGGTGGCCGATTATCGTCCTGAGCAGCACGAGGCGGCGAAGACCGAGCGTGAACAGCTGGTGATGACGGCGACGAGGCTCACATCCGAGATCGGTGCCATTGCCGAAGGGGTGTCACGGCTGGAGGGGGAAACCGCAGCATTGCGCGTTGTTGCCGCTGAAATAGAGCAGAAGCTGGCAGCGATCGAGAAACTGAAGGATCAGGCGGACCTGGTCAAGTTCCTGCGCAACCAGGTGTTCAAGAACGTCTCCGCGCAGCTTTCCGAGAGGTTCCGCGAAGAGATCAGCTTCCGGGCCGACCGCATCTACCGCAGCATCTGCGAGTCAGACGAGGAGCTCCTGTGGGGCGACAACTACCAGATCGTCCTCAAGGACATGGTGGACGGCGCCATGAGGGAGCGTAGCGACGACCAACTCTCAGGTGGCCAGATGATGAGCGCCGTGGTCGCCCTGCGCCTGGCCCTGCTGCAGACCATAGGTGCCCGCATCGCCTTCTTCGACGAACCCACCTCTAATCTCGATGCTGAGCGACGCGAGAACTTGGCGAAGGCCTTCCGCGCCATTGATGTCGGCCAGGAGGAAGTTACCGAGCACTGGTACGACCAACTCTTCCTGGTGAGCCACGACGTCAGCTTCACCGAGATCACCGATCAGACTATCCAGTTGGATTAACTGAAGTTCCCTCCCCCGGAGGGGGAGGGGTAGGGAGGGGGCTCAGTTACCTTGTTAAGGGAAAGGTGAATATGTAATTGATAATATTAGGGATCGACTTGTGGGAGTTGTGCTCAGGTTTGGGATAAGTTGTGGGAATCTTGAGCATTGAGACCGCACGAGCCAACTTTACACCCGCGCATGTGCGTGTGGTATGCGAAAGGGAAATTATAACGTTTCGCGAGTCGATTGTTGGGAAAAGCTTCTTTTGCGAAAGGTGAACGTGATATTTAACAGAAGTCTATCAAATCCTCTTAAAACCTTTCAAAGGGCATTTAAAAGGACTTCCACGATTTGGTAAAGTCCTCAATTTGCCGATATCACTGCCTCAATACGCCTGCCGAATCCAATCAAGAAAATCCGCAATGTCACCAATTTTGTACCCAGTGGGTACATTATCAGCGAATCTAGAGCGTTCAGGATGGAATTTTCTTGTTTCTCTTCAGCCTCATTTCGTACAGCTCTGCTATGATCTTGGCCTTTTTGCCGGGAACCAGGCTTCCAGGACTGGCTGACTCATATACTTCAGCTTCCGTAAGGATCTCAGTCAGGGTTGCTATGTTTAGAGTCGGTTCAACGCTTTGCACTGACTGTACCTCTTTCTTTAGCATTGGCCCTTCATTTTCTATTAGCCAAGCTGAATTGATGCCAAACTCATGACATATCTGAGATAACATAATCCAGTGGGGTTCTCTTTCCCCCTCTTCGATTGCTCTAATTTCAGTCTCTACTTTAGAAATCGCTTGTTCATTATGAGCAAATCTCTTTGCAAACTCATGAAGTGCCATCTCTCCACGTATTTGCTTAATTTTTTCTGCCATTGGCCCTTTGCCTGTAGATACTAGATCATAAAAATAGGCCTGTTTATCATGCCATTTGCGCATTTCAGCAGGATCTACACTAGTGACTTTTTCAATAAATTCAGGATCAAAGCAAGGGGAGCCTGCCCTTTGGCACAATTCATAAAGCTGTTCTTTTGTGGGGTAGTATTTGTAATTTAAATACCTATCAACTTCATCATTGGTGATGCCATTGATGTTGTATTCTTTGAACCGGTTTAGCCTGTAACGATATTCGATGCGCTCCCTAAGTTTTTCATGTGCCTCTTCACAAACAGGTTTCTTCATCTCCTCTTCGTTAAATCGAAGCGGCCCCACTCCCGTTAATAAATAATTCACGTTTAGGCCAAGCCTAGCGATCTCCATGAGGGGTTTTCCACCTGGGACGCTACGTCCAGCCTCGTAAGCTTGCCACATTTGTACGCTCACAGATGCAGCCTTAGCCATTTGTTGTTGTGTGTAAGCTAACGATTCACGCGCTTCTTTCAATCGAGTAGCAAAGTTCATTTACCCCCCTTAGTTGCACCACCAAATCAAACTTTCGGTCACGCATTGCGCAACCAACTAAAGCATGGGTGGCGCATCCATCGTAACGCATTATAATCACAACTATTGTTTGCAAGACGCCCTCTCGCTTGGGTGTCCGAATGAAAATTTGGCAGGTGATGCAAACAAAACTTGTTGACATTGCAAAGTGTACTTGTTATGTATAGGCCCATGAGGATAATTGACATTCCAAAAGAATCCACCTTGCGGTGGGAATGGGTCAAGTACCAATTACGGTTGAAGGGCTATACGCTAACCGGACTCGGCAAAGAGATCGGCGTCACAAAGGATGCTGTCAAACTGACCAAGAACGTATCCTATCCGAAGATGCAGAAAGCCATAGCTGACCGGCTTGTTATGCTACCGCAAGAGATATGGCCAGAGCGGTACGGCAAGGACGGGAGACCCATAAAGCATTCTCCCCGGTACCCGCGACCGGAAAAGTACCACAAATAATTCTTGGCTTCAATGTCTACCGCACCTTGTTGATTAGACATATCACAGAACCCACCTTTTCAGTCACAATCGGGACGTTCATTAAAGCAGCAGGGAGGGAAATCATGAAAGCTCGGGAGCGGAAGGATCTGGAACAGGTGCTGAGGGCGTTATGAGAAAGAACAGCCACGATCCGCGTCAGATGACTCTCGATGAGCTGTTCGAGCTGCCGCGCCCGGTAGAGCCGACCCCGGCCAGTCTGGACACCGGCAACGAGATAAGACACCTCCTGTCCACCGCCCTCAAACAGACCACCAAAAGCCGCTTCGAGGTTTGCGCTAGGATGAGCGAGCTGGTGGGGCACAACATTTCAATCTCGATGCTCAACGCTTGGACCGCCGAGAGTCGCGAGGCGTGGCGGTTTCCTCTTGAATATGCCGCCGCCTTTGAAGTGGCTTGCGAGACCTTTGCCATTACTGAATTCCTGGCCCGTAAACGTGGCTGCAAGGTGTACGCAGGCGATGAGGTCAGGCAGGCGGAGATAGGCCGTCTTGAATCGCAGATGAGTGAGCTTGCCTCGAAGCTGAAGCAACTGAAAAAGGTAAGGATCACCGGTTGATGAGCAAAGGACCAGGACGACCGACAAAAGCATATTCCGCGAAGCAGCTTGAGGTAATGGGCTGCGGGAAAGATACGACCGTCCGCCGGCGCTACTCTGGCATCAAGGACCAAGCTGAGGTTCGCATAGTTGAGAACAACAATACTCTTTTCTATCCGTTCCGGCTCCTCACCAAAGCCGACCAGACCACAGTAAATGCGTACGAAAAACAGCAAAAGCAGGCCGCGAAGCTTGAAGAGCTGCGTAAGGAGCACAAGAAGGAGCTGTTGGCCCTAGCGGAACAGCCGCTTGACACTCAAGAAGACCGGGAATTTCTCTGGGACCAGTTGGCCAAGAGAACCAACAAACAGCGCGACAAGGGCGTACAGCGCCTAAAGGCGGTGATGGCCTTTGAAGAGCGCAGGCATGGCCAGGGCATGACTGAGAAGGCTGCTATCGAAACAACGGCGCTGGAATTCGGCCAGCACCCGCAGACAATCCGAAATTGGGTCAAGAAGAGCAAGCTCGTTGGCCGGACTGACCGCGTTACCGTCCTGGCCAGCCAGCATGTGGGCTGTACCGTGGAAGCGGAATTTACGCCGGAGGCATGGACGTACTTCAAACGCGACTGGTTGCGGAGAGTGCCGGGTGGGAGCCCACCGTCCATAGCGGCCTGCTTCCGCCGCCTGGAGAACGCTGCAAAGGTGAACGGATGGACGGTCCCGGTAAAGAGGACCGTTGAGAACTGGATCAAGCGGCACATCGACCCGATGGTGGTGAAGTACCGCCGTGAGGGAATGGAGGCAGTTGAAAAATGCTTCCCAGCCATGGAGCGCAATAAAGAAATGTTCGATGTCCTGGAAGCGATCAACGGCGACGGATTTGAGGTGGGGCTGTGGGCGGATTTCGGCAACGGCGTAATCGGCAAGCCCACTGTATGGAGCTGGCAGGATATCCGCTCCTCAAAGGTGCTGTCATGGCGGATGGACGTTAGCGAGAACTCGGAGCTGATACGGCTGGCGACCCTTGACTTAATTACGGAATGGGGAGTTCCCCGTTACATCTACCTGGACAATACACGAGCGGCAACCTCGAAACAAATCAGCGGGGGAGTCCCAAACCGCTACCGCTTCAAGATCAAGGACACTGACCCGCTAGGGGTTATACCGCTGATCGGTAGTGAGTTGAAATACACCCTGCCCGGACACGGCAGAAGTAAGCCGGTCGAAAGGATTCATGGAATCGGGGGCTACCTCGACTTTGCCGCTCTGCCGGTGTTCATCGGACGCGGCACTAAGGGCCGCCCGATACCCATTGAGGAGATCGAGGAGCAGTTCCGTTCATTCGTCAACGAGATCAACGCGCGCCCGGATCGTCAAGGCGAAGCGGTAAAGGGTAAGAGCTTTGACCAGGTATTCAACGAGCTGTACTCGGACGCAGTAATCACCAAAGCGACCGAGAAACAGCGCAAATACTGCATGTGCGTTGCCGAGGTTGTAACGGTAAGCGCCGCCGATGCAAGCATAACCCTCAAAGCTGGCGCGGCGTCATTTGGTCGGAACCGTTATTGGCATGAGTCGCTTACAGCTCGTATGGGACAAAAGGTAACAGTGAGATTCGACCCCGCCGACATGCACGGGGGCGTTTTTGTGGAAACCCTTTCAGGTGATGAGATCTGCTACGCAGAGGCGACCATCAAAGGCGGCTTTAAGGATGCGGCCGCTGCCAAGGAAGTTGCGAGGGGTATGGGACACCTCAAGAAGATCGTGAAACAGAAAGCAGAGAAGGAAGGCTTCATATCCGCTGCCAATGCAAGAGCACAGGCCGTCACCGTACCGGACCCAGAAAAGCCGAAGGCTGGAAAGGTTACACGGATGCTGACTGCCAGGCAGACCAGGGCGGAAGAACCACTAATCGCCGTCAACGATGACAGCCAGGGACTGCCACCGGAGATGGAGGAGAATTTACAGAGAAGGATTAAAGAGATTGCGGAAGCACGTAGGCCCGTCATTTAAACAGCGTCAAGCCTTTACAAAAGAAAAGCCGAGGTAGCCGCCCCGGCTCTTCACTCTCCCCTGCCAGGGAGATACACACAACAGAGGAGGAACATTAACAGATGGAAGAGACACTTGCAAGGCTCAAAGAGCAGTACGCGGACCCGGATGCATTGAGACAACATCTCACCGCCTACCTCGCGCAGGCCGGAATGTCGCAGGAGAAGGCCGCGAAGGAAGCGGGAATCTCCACCAGCTCACTGAATCAGTGGCTTCAGGGGAAGTACAAGGGGGACAACGAGGCCGTTGCTGAAAAGGTGCTGCGCTGGCTTGCCAGCCGGGAACGCAAAATCAGCGTAGCCGCGCCCCTTGCCGACTCCGGTTATATCGAGACCGAGACCAGCAAGAAAATCATGGCCACGCTCAACTTAGCACAATTGCTTGCCGACCTCTGCGCCATCTACGGCGGGGCCGGTGTCGGCAAGACCATGACCATCGAGCGCTACGCTTCTCTTAATCCGAACGTCTGGGTTGTCACCATGCGGCCCGATACCGCGACGTTCGCTGCGGCCTTGGAGGAGATCGGGGACGTAATGGGCGTCCGGTCCAACTGGCCCAACCGCCTTGCCCGCGAGATCTGCAAGAAGATTAAAGGGACAGGTGGGCTTCTGATTATTGATGAGGCTCAATTCGCTTCCGTGGCCGCTATCGAGGCCATCCGATCCATTCACGATGCAACCGGCGTCGGCGTGGTGCTTTGCGGTAACGAGTCGGTGTACACCCGGCTGACGGGCGGGGCCAGGGCGGCAAACTTCGCGCAGCTCTTCAGCCGGGTAGGCAAGAGGCTACGGCTGACCAAGGCGAGCAGCCAGGACGTTACCGCCATAGCCGGGCGATACGGCATTACCGGTCAGAAGGAACTTGCGATATTGAAGGGGATCAGCGAGAAGCCGGGCGCGCTGAGGGGGCTGGTTAAGACCCTGCGGCTTGCCTCGCTGCTGGCAGGAAGCGGAGCGTCGACGCAAGAGCATATTGCAGCAGCATGGCGAGACTTGGGGGGAGAAGCGTAATGGAACAGGCTGGGAAAATGAACCTCTCCGAACTTGAGACACGGATCTTTGAGGCCCACAAGGCGACCAGGGCGATGTTTACCTTTACCACCATTCTTGACTTGGCCATCGTCACCACAGAGGGCTCGAAACAAAGCGAAAATATCCCTCACATAACGGAGATTTCCGAACTGTGCAATGAACTGGCACTGAGAGCTGAGGACGCTCTTTGCTCAGTTGACCTCGCATATCAAAAATACGAAAGGAGCCTGAAAGCATGAAAATAAAGCGAATTATAGAAGAGTTGGTGGCAAAGCTGGCATTCAGGCACGAGCGCCGGTGGTCCACGAAAAGGGCGGCACGGATTGGCTACCACATCGCCATGAACGGGTGCAGGTTCTAATGGACAAGGGCGCAACCAAGGCACAGAAGGCGGCTAAGGCACTGGCAGTGAGTCAACCCGTCGTTGAGGTAGAGAAGGACGGCGCTGAGGTTTCCGGAGTAGGCAGCGCCACGCTACTTAGGGAACTGCGCACCCCAGGGATTGCCTCCTTTCAATTCACAGGCAGGTCGATGGGCCACACGATCCAAAACGGTTCGTATGTCTGGATTGATACGAACGAAAGGGAAGTCGTAAGTGGGGAAGTTTACGCTGTGTGGCTTCCTCCCGAGGGGAAAACCATTAAACGTATCTATGTGGGCGCTAAGGCTATTGTCTGCTGTTCAGATAATGCCGAGTTCCCAGAGTTCAGTATCCCTTTCAACGAGGTCAAAGAGGGCTTCATCATCGGTCGCGTGAAATGGGTACTTCAGCCGCTTTGAGAGAGGAGGGCCGCGATGAGAACGAATGAACGGAACAAAGCACCCATCACCACCGCACAAATAAAGAAGATCCATGCACTGAAGAACGCTATGGCGATCACTAATGATGAATACCGCGATTTGCTGCGTGAGCTTTTCGGTGCCAGGAGCAGCAAAGACCTTACCCAGGCCGAGGCGGGAGTGCTTATAGAAGATATGGAGACCGTGGCAGTTGACTCCGGGGTGTGGCAGCGCGCAGTCGATAAGAGGAACCGGCTTGACGACCTTGGCGACCGGCCCGGCATGGCGAGCGCGGAACAGCTCAAGAAGATTGAGGCGCAATGGAAGGCTGTGAGTCGGACGGATAAGCCAGCCGAACGGGCAATGGCGCTCAGGCATTTTATCGAGCGCATCGCCAAGATCTCTGATTTGCGCTTCCTCGATGTTGCCGGAGCCGGGAAGGTGCTGAACGCTCTGAAGGCGATGAAGGCGATGAAGGCGACGAAAGCGGCGGGCAAAGCCAAAAGGGCGAAAAAGGCGATTTGAGCCGCTGTCAGCGCTGAGGCATACGAGGGGCTGGGGATGACAGGGAAAACAGGATACAGGGGGATTTAAATGGGGTTTAAATGCGGTTCTTGGTTAAGAGGGTGGTTGGAGTTTCTTGTCATTCTTGTGCGGCGGGTCCTGTCATTCCGCCAGAGCGCAGCCAAGTTGCCGGAAGCGGATAGGCTGCGACTCCGCCGAGCGATGGGGTTAGACGAAAAATAGTTGACGCGAAACCGGGAGAAATCCCGGTCTGTCGGATATGGCCGCCCCGGCACTGATGGGCGAGGCCAATTTTATGAGGAGGGGTGCTATGAAGGGGAAAATCGCCCGTGTGCTTCACTGCTTCGAGCAAGCTGGTTTGGTTGTCATGGACAAGGAGTCGTACGACCGCCTCGTCAATGCCGTTGATAGCCAGGCGGAAGAAATAGAAGCCCTCGACAAGCGCATCAAGCGCCTGCTGGAGCGCTAAAGATGCACATGGTTTTCAATGCTGACGAATGGATAAAGCTTCACACCTCTTACTGCCATCGGCTTAGTTCGTGGCTCTCCCCCAATGCCTGCGATGCAAACCGCATCCATTCTGATTCGCATTCCGGAGATCTCCGCTGTTCCGGCTGCAACGGACTGCACGACCAGGAGCCGACACCTGGATTGCCCCTTAGTTGCTCTTTAGCGCTCGTCATCGAGGAGGTGTTGCACGGCGACGATGCTATGCACCAGGTTGAGCGGGGGGAAGAGGTTCAGCCTGTTAGCCACATGGACCCCTCCGGCTTGAACGATGACGAGCTTGATGAGTTTCTGGCCGACGTGTTCATGAACGAAGAAAGTGAGGTGCGAGAAGAAACAAGGCCGCCGGTGTATCTCGAAGATCCACCAGAAAGAAGGGCAAGGCGAGCAATCTTGACGGGGCGCTGCCCGCGCTGTGATGGTTACATGACGAACGATAGGGAGAGACAGTTCGATGAAAGGGATGAGGATGTTTACCGCTGCTTCAATTGCGGCTGGCGGACTTCTCCCCGCTACAATGACAACCGAGCCTTAAAGGCTCGTGGCTTCGAGGTAAAGTAATTGGCTAAATCTTACGAGGACAAATGGCAGAGCCTGTTTAACACTCTCTCTGAAGAAGCAGCGGCAATTCTGATACGTTACGGCGAAGATCGGCAAGTGGCTCAACGTGGTGGGAATGAGTTCGCAGGAAGGGTAATGCGGCTTTTCGAAAAGAAGAATGTCTACTTCCCGAAGTACACGGTAGAGACCGCAAAAAATAGAAACTCAGCTATTAGAGATGAGTTTAAGAACGGGAAAGAGTCGGTGAGGGAGCTGGCCGCTCGGCATGGTATCAGCCAGGTTCACGCCTACAACATCCTTAAGGAGACTCAAAAAGAAACGGTACCGCCGAGGCGGACCGCTGATGCTCCAGCTCAGTGCTTCACAATGGAACTGGCAAGGATGCTTATCAAGCATGGAGTTGCCACGGCAGACGCGGTAGAAGCAGCACCGGGCCTCGCCGCAGTTTTCTGCGCGAAGTGGCAAGGGAAGAGTATCTATTTCCCCTCGAAAGCAACCTGCAAGACGGAGCGGGACACCCAGATTTGGTCTTTGTACCAGAAAGGAGAGGCCGTCATGGACATAGCTACACGCTTTGGCATAACCCATGTCTCCGTAAGTGCCATCGTGCGCAAGATGAGAGCGGAAAATGGCGGTGAGCCTGCCCCTCAGAAAAAAGTCAGAAAGGCCCTCTATGGCTTGCAGGCGCGGGTTCTGCGGATGGCGGAAACGTACACCAAGAAGAACCAGGAGGTTGGCAAGCTGCTTCAGTCTGCCGCTGTTTGCCTTGAGAAGGCACGGCTTGAGGTGAAGCGGTAAGGGCTAGGAGGATAGAAATGGGAAGGAGGGGATGGGCCAACAAAATACAGTCACTACGCTTTGATTGGACAATATTGAACGGAAATCCAAGCTTTTTTAGAAGACAACAACGACAGCAAAGGCAAAATGCAGCAGACGCTGCCAACAAAACCGTGAAAAAGGAGGTAATAAGTGGGACTGGCATTGACGAGAGAGGAGGAAAGAATATGCAAGCAGATGGGGATTAACGAGCATGCATATATCGAGGCGAAATTCAGTTCTCGGGCTGTGGCACTGAACGCTGATGCCTCTATTGGAACTGAAGAAAAAGTTGCCAGGCTCATGGGCATCCCCCGCGACCAGCGCGAAAAGATCAAAAAGCAGGCGTTGAAAGAGGCCGAAGCTCGCGCCCCGTTGACTACGGAGGAGTTGGAGTGCTGCCGCCTTTTGCAGGTGGAGCCTCTGGAGTATTGGGCAACGAAAATGAAAGACGCAGGATTAAAGCCGGAGCTGTAGCGCTCCATATACAACAGGAGATCTCATGAAACTTACCAACGATGAAATGCTGAAGCTATCCGACCCTAACATTCCGCAGTCTGTAAAGGATTACATCTGCGAACAGAAGATGGACCGTGAGACTGTCGCTATCTGTAGGAAGATGGGCGTGAGCCTTGCCGACCACATGATTCAATCAACACTCGACGGTCGGTGATCGACCTTTCAGGACTGCAACTCTTATCAAGTTGGCCTAAACGGAGCGCTTCAAGCCTTCTTGATAGAGCGGCAAAAGATTGAGCCGCTGCGATCCGAGACAAGGTGGACCATAGGACGCAGCCCCGCCCCCATGAATTACTGAGGACGGGTCTGATGGGCCACCAGGGGCACCGCCCGAGAGACCCCGGCTATGTGCCGCTAATCGGGCGAAATAATGAACCGAGAATGGAAGGGATAGATATTCAAAATAAAGTCGCCCTAGCGGTCACGGGGCTAGGATATTAATCACAGAATTCCCGATAGCTCCTATGGGAAGTTGCCTTGGATAACACATAGCAAAGATAAAACCCTTTCAGCATTATGAAAGGCCATATATAATGTTTTCATTGTTGTTTTTGGAGGTTTTTTTGGATCCAAGGATTAGATACTGTGTCGAATTAGAGAAGGTCAGAGACCTTCCGGATTTTCAAAGAATACGTGCTGAGGCACGTTTTCTTCTTGTGAAGGAATATCTAAACGTTTTTCTCAAGCACGAAGCCAAAAGGTTGGGTTCCGAATTCAGGGTCAACGCGGCAACCAATGACTACTGCACGATTAAGAACATAACACTAAGGACTTTCTACAGGTGGCTGAGAGTCTACAGGGATAAAGGAATTGAGGGGCTAGTACCTCAATATGGCAATCACAGCCTAAAAAGCGGTCACAATCCACAATTAAAGAAAAAACGCACACGGTACACGTTATCGGTGACAATTGATATTGTAACAGGTAAAACACTCGCCCCATTGGTAGAAGTCGGAAAGATCATTGCGACAAGTGCCTTCATATCCAAAGAAGCAAAAGCCCCTTTTGTTCACGCCTTCAAACGCATATGTGATCTCGCCAGCCAGCGGACTCCCTTGAAGTTGCAATCGTCGCTCCTGGAGGATGAAAGACATCGTCTGAAGCGGTATCAGGCTGGGAACCATAAGAAGCATAGTGCCAAGGCGACTGCCATATTGATGATGAGTGAAGGTAAGAGTATGCTGGAAATCGGTTTGGCAACGAATGCCGCTGAGCGGACCATCTACAGATGGCTCCACGAATTCAACGCCAAACGGCTAGATTTCATCCAAACCAAGCCATTCAGCCAAGCCAGGATTGACGTAAGGGAGCTGAGGACGACCAGGATCGTTGACATACTGCATAAGATGCCATCCCTTTATGGAATCAATAGAAGCAGTTGGACCTATGGGGCCATCGCACAAGCGTATCAGAAGGAATATGGCTGTCCGATCTCCAAAGACATATTATTACGCATCATCAAGGGTACGGGGTATAGTTGGAAACACGCCCGCACGGTCTTGACTAGCCCTGATCCTGAATATAAGGCAAAGGTTGAGCGTATTCTTGAGACGCTCAGGGGGCTTGTGGCCGGTGAACGATTCTTTTTTATAGATGAGGTCGGGCCGTATAAGGTTAAGAAATATGGCGGCAAATACTTGGGCCTCGAAGAGCAGACTCGGATTATCCCCGCAGTTCAGCCTTCCAAAGGTACGGTGCAATTCGTAGCAAGTCTTGAGGCCTTATCCAACCAAGTGACTTGGCTATTTACCCCGAGCAAAGGCAGCGAAGCGCTAATAGCTCTACTTGAAGAGCTTGTTACGAAGCATTCGACGTGCACGAGGATATTTTTGACTTGGGATGCTATAGGCGTGCACTCGTCAAGGTTGCTCAAAGGCTGGATCTCGCAACACAACAAGATGCGCGTCGGGCCTGCTATTGAAGTTGTTCCTTTGCCTGCTAATTCCCAGTTCCTAAACGTCATAGAAGCTGTTTTCTGCGGTATGAAACGTGCGGTGATCTGTAACAGTGACTACCAGTCGGTCAAAGAAATGCAAGATGCCATCGCCCAGCATTTTGAGGAAAGAAACCAGTACTACAGAGACAACCCTAAGAGGGCGGGTGATAAGATATGGGATCGGGAAAAGTTCGATTTGGAGAAGCTAGTAGGGGGGCTTTTCAAGAAGATGTAATGAGCATTTGAAATGGTACGTCGAAGGATCAATCTGCAGGATGTGTGGCCCCAGCTTTATAACCAAGAGGGTCAAATCGAATGGCGAAACAGAGGATTTCCCCTGTCTTCCGGGTGTGACGGCCTGGAACTGATGAGCTAGCCTAGGGACAATCAAGAGCTGTGGGGCTTTTTAAGGCCGTTCCAACCACCCCACAAAATTGCGGATAGGGAACTTACAAGCAAAAGGGCCGGGTACACAAAAACCCAAAAGAGTGCGATAAAAGTAACGATAGCAAGGAATATTAGAAAGAAAATGTCCATGGCTAAGATAGATGATAGACGTTGCGTTTATGTAGTTTTTTAAAAGCCCAACCGACAACCCCACCCATGATGCCGCCGAGTATCGACACCGGAAGGAACAGAAATAAGGATAAGGGCAGAAAGAGTAGGAAAAAGATGATGCAGCCGAGCCAAAAACCAGCTACCCAAACTATGAACAAGAGGGTGATAAGGGCCATCACCACTGCCGTTAGCCAATAGCCAGTACTTATGCCGTCCCACGTTTCCATGAAGGGACTATAGCAGTTGACCCCAGTTGTGTCAAAGCTGTGGTCAGAGTGTTTGAAATCTAGGTTTAAAGAGGGATTATCGAGCGATTGAATCGCCGTTAAAAGGCGAAAGCATGGCAGTTGTAGGAAAGGTGATTTTGTAATATAAAGGGGCAGATGACCGCTTGCTAGGGACAAGTGCGTTTTCTGCCCCAAGCCGTTTAAATGACACGCAAAAATAACAAAAACAGATTGCCTAACTTATACAATTTGTTTTCGCGTTACAGTTACCTTTAGTTGCGACAACTTCCCCCCTCCCAGCCTCCCCCCTCCGGGGGGAGGAGCTATAACCCAGAGGATCTTTATTGATGAATAACAAACATCGTGGAGCCTGGTTCATCGCCGCTTCGGCGGCGGGGTTTGCCACGCTCGGCATTCTTATAAAAAGCGCCTTCGTCGGCGGCGCCAACATCAGCACGGTTCTGGCTGGCAGGTTCCTGCTCGCCGGCATCTTCCTCTTCGTTATCCTGCGCGCCCGCGGCGTCAAGTGCGGCCTGGACCGCAAGACCGCGATGCAGCTGATCCTCATGGGCGCCGTCGGCTACGGCGGCATGTCCGGGCTCTACGCCAACGCCATCCACTTCCTCCCCGCTTCGCTCACCGGGATGCTCCTTTATACCTATCCCGCCTTGGTCACCATCCTCGCCCTCATCGTGGGCGACGAGCGTTTCAATGCCCCCAAAGGGATCGCGCTCGTGGTCTGCTCCGTCGGGCTGGTATTGCTGCTGGGGGCCTCGTTCGAGGGGGCGCAACTGGAGGGGGTGCTTTCGGTGCTCGGGGCGGCGGTCATCTACAGCTGCTACATCATCATCGGTAACCGGATCCTCAAGAACATCGATCCCATGGTTACCTCGCTCTGGGTCTGCACCGCCGCCGGGCTTGCCTTTCTCTGCTACGGCGCCGCTAAAGGTGAACTGATCCTGGACCTTACCCCGCGCGGCTGGCTTTCCATCGTCGGTATCGCCGTCTTCCCCACCCTGTTCGGCGTCATGGGCTTCTTCGCCGGCCTGCGCCTGATCGGCGCCACCAACGCCTCCATCATCAGCATGCTGGAACCGCTGATCACCGTGCTCCTGTCCATTGTCCTGCTCGGCGAGAGCATCACCCCCCTCCAAGGCTTCGGCGGCGCGGTTCTGCTCTTCGGCGGCCTAATCCTCCAACTTTGGGGGCACGAGGCGCGGCACGAGACGGTGACAGAAGTATAAAGTCATCACAATCCTCGAGAAGATTGCCCTCCAAGCTCTTCTCAGCTTGATCCAGCTTCCCCCTTTTGCAAAGGGGGAAGCTGGGGGATTTGAACTCCCTTTGCAAGTCTCGATGTCTTGGCTACCTCGGCTAAATCCCCCCTGTCCCCCCTTTGCAAAGGGGGGGACGCTTGTTCACGTGCAGTGCTTCGAGGACAGCTAACTCCACTAACGAGGACTTCTCCCGGAGCCTTTGCGCTGGGGTACTGCTGTGCGGTGCACCTCCTCGTGAACGACCCGGCCGTCTAGTCTACTCACTCCCAATCGCCTGCTATCGTTGACTTTCCGACACCGATCTGCTAGAGACATAGGGCTTGTAGCTAACCCGGCCTAAAGGAAGACATGGAAGAGTTCTTCATCAAGTTGTCCATTATGCTGGTCCCCGCGTTGATGGCAATTACCTGCCACGAGGTGTCCCATGGCTGGGTTGCCGACAAGTTCGGCGACGGCACGGCGAGGTCCCTGGGGCGCCTGACGCTTAACCCAATGAAACACCTCGATATCCTGGGCACGCTGATGATCTTCGTGGTCGGGATCGGCTGGGCCAAACCGGTGCCGGTTAACTTCGGCAACCTGCGTCATCCCAAGAGGGACATGATCTGGGTCGCCGCCGCCGGCCCCATCACCAATTTCTGCATGGCGACCGCCTCGGCCATCGTCATGCGCGCCGTCATAGCGGGCACGCAGGGCGCCGCCGAGGGTTCCATGATGGCCGCCTTCGCTGATCCGATCACCCTGATGCTGGCGTTCTCGGTCTACATCAACCTGCTGCTCGGCGTGTTCAACCTGATCCCGGTTCCTCCCCTGGACGGCGGGCGGGTCGCGGTCGGGCTGCTGCCGTACGGTCCTTCCATGGCGTTGGCCAGGGTGGAGCCCTTCGGCATGATCATCATCGTGGCCTTGGTCTTTTTGACCAACGCTTTTAGTTATGTTATTGCACCCGCCCTCAACTTCGGCGTGCACCTCTTGGCCGGTCCCTACGCGAACCTGGTCTTCGGTGTCACCAAGTTGATGATGAAAGGGTAGAGCGGGACCAGAAACCAAAAAGGAGTTCGATTCTATGAGCAACAACCGTATCGTTAGCGGCATGAGACCGACTGGAAAGCTGCACCTGGGGCATTACCACGGGGTTCTGTCCAACTGGATGGAACTGCAGCGCAACTTCGAGTGCTTCTTCTTTGCCGCCGACTGGCACTCGCTGACCACCGAGTACGCCAGCACGGACGGTATCCAGGACAGCATCACCGAGATGGTGCTCGACTGGCTCGCTTTCGGAATCGACCCTGAGCAGAGCGTGATTTTCAAGCAGAGCCGGGTGCCGCAACACGCCGAACTGAACCTGATCCTCTCCATGATCACCCCGGTCTCCTGGCTGGAGCGCAACCCGACCTACAAGGAGATGCAGGACAACCTGACCACCAAGGACCTCTCCACCTTCGGTTTCCTCGGCTACCCGGTGCTGATGGCATCGGACATCATCGTGTACAAGGCATCCCGCGTGCCGGTCGGCCAGGACCAGATCCCGCACCTGGAGATCACCCGCGAGATCGCCCGCCGTTTCAACTACCTGTACGGCGAGGTCTTCCCGGAGCCGGCGGCGCTGCTCACCGAGACCCCGAAGGTGCTGGGCATCGACGGCCGCAAGATGAGCAAGAGCTACGGCAACGCCATCTTCCTCTCCGACGACGCCGAGGAGACCAGGAAGAAGGTCATGTCCATGGTTACCGACACCCTGCGCCCCTTCAAGCGTGATCCGGGCGAGCCCGACCGCTGCGTCGCCTTCACCCTGCACTCCCTCTATGTCGATGCCGACAAGCGCGCCGAGATAGTGGAAGGGTGCCGTAGCGCCCAGCTTGGCTGCGTCGACTGCAAGAAGATCCTGGCCCAGGCCATGGTCGACACCCTGGCGCCGTTCCGTGAGAAGCGCGTGGAGCTGACCGAGAAGCCGGGCCTGGTTGATGAGGTCCTCGCCGAAGGTAGCCGCAAGGCCGAAGTCGTCGCCAAGCAGACCATGGACGAGGCCCGCGCTGCATTGAAAGTCTAAGAAAGGTGAGTCTAAAGCCGTTACGCAAAGGGCGCAATGCATCCGAAAAGCACTCGAAGAGAAACGGAATATAACCCCTGAAGCTTTTCATCGCGTTCTTCGCGGATGCTCCGTGTTCTTTGCGTAACTGCTTTTAGTTTTTTAGGAGAAACTTTTGTCGCTCGAAGAGATGCAAAGCAACCTTTTCTCCGAAGCCCTGGAGCAGTCTTACCGGGTGCAGATCGAGGAGTTCGAGGGACCGTTGGACCTCCTGCTCCACCTCATCAAGAAGAACGAGGTGGACATCTACAACATCCCCATCGCTGCCATCACCAGGCAGTACCTCGACTACATGGAGATCATGAAGGACCTCAACCTCGACATCGCGGGTGAGTTCCTCGTGATGGCGGCGACGCTGCTGCAGATCAAGTCGCGCATGCTTCTGCCGGTCACTCCGGAGGAGGACGGCGACGCTGAGGTAGAGGACCCGCGCGCGGAACTGGTGCGGCGCCTCTTGGAGTACCAGCGCTACCGCGACGCGTCGCAGATGCTCAACTGCCGCAACCTCTTGGGGCGCGAGATTTTTGCCCGTAAGTTCGACTCCCCGGAATTGGGCGAACTCGACCAAGCAGAAGAACCGGCCGACGTCGAACTTTTCGAGCTGATCGAGGCCTTCCAGAAGGTGTTGGCCCGCGTCTCCGTCGATACCTTCCACGACGTGGTCGCCGACGGCATCTCCATCGCGGATCGCATCGGCGAAGTGCTCTCGGTCCTGCATGCCGAAAAGACTGTCTGTTTCGACTCTCTTTTCAACACCGGCATGACCCGCGATCTCCTCGTGGTCACCTTTCTCTCCATCCTGGAACTCTGCAAGCTGAAGCTGATCAAGGTGGTGCAAACCGACAATCACGGCTCCATCTGGCTCCATCTGGCTGCCAAGGAGGAAGGGGAGGCTGAAGGAGAGGGTGAGTCCGAGGCGGTAGCTAAGGGCGATGATGTTGCGGAAGACAACAACGACCTGTAGGGGCGAATAATCATTCGCCCGCTTTTGTCTTTTAGAATCACGGAGGAATCTGTTGTCGGGAAAGTCGCTAAAAGGAATCGTTGAAAGCATCCTGTTCGTCCACGACCAGCCGCTTACGCTGGACCGTCTGGCCGGCATCCTGGAGGAGTACGACCGGGCCGACTTGCGCGCCGCGCTGGACGAGCTGATCCAGGACTACGAGGCCGCCGAGCGCGGCATCGTGCTGACCCAGGTTGCCGGCGGCTACCAGCTGAGAAGCCGCCCGGAGCACGGCGACTACATTCGCCGGCTCAACAAGACCAAGGGTGTCAAATTCAGCCAGTCTGCACTGGAAACCCTCGCTATCGTTGCCTATCGCCAGCCCATCACCCGTGCGGAGGTCGAGTACCTGCGCGGCGTCGATTCCGGCGGCGTCATGAAGAGCCTCCTGGAAAAGAAGCTGCTGCGCATCATGGGCAAGAAGGACGTCCCCGGTAAGCCGCTCATCTACGGTACCAGCCGTGAGTTCCTCGAACTCTTCGGCCTGAAGGATCTGAACCAGCTCCCCAGCCTCAAGGAGATCCACGAACTGGTGCCCCCTGATCCCTTCGCCGACCAACCGGCACTGCCGCTGGGGACAGCGCTTTCCGCCGACTCCGCCGATTCCGCTGACTCCGTGGCTGGCGCAGATGCTGTCGAATTCGTTGACTCCTCGGACTCCGTTGAAGGGTAGTCGCTGCTGAGTTAGAATATTGCCTGGTGCGCTGTTCATTAGCATTTCCGCAAAAGGAGGCTCATATGGTACGGCAACCTGCAGTGGCTGGTAAGTTCTACACCGGCGACCCGGATCAGCTTCGCCAGGAGCTCGCAGAGATGATGCCGCAGCAGGAAACGCAGCTGGCGATCGGCATCATCGCCCCGCACGCGGGCTACGTCTATTCCGGCAAGGCGGCGGGCAAAGTCTACGCTGCGGTCCGGGTGCCTGACACCGTGCTGATCCTCGGGCCGAACCACACCGGCGCCGGCGTCGCCGCTGCGCTCGCCCCCGAGAATGAATGGCTCACGCCGCTGGGGCCGGTGCCGGTGAACCGGCGCCTGTCGCAACTCATCCTCGAAAACGCCCCGTTGGTCCGGGAGGACCCGCTGGCGCACCGCTTCGAGCACTCGCTGGAAGTCCAGGTCCCCTTTCTCCAGTACCGCAATCCCGGTGTCTCCATCGCCGCGCTCTGCCTCGCGCTGCCGGATTTCCCCTCCATAGCCCAGGTGGGTGAGGGGATCGCCCACGCCATCGCCGCCTACGGCGAGGATGTCCTTATCGTCGCCAGCTCAGACATGACCCACTACGAATCCGCCGCCGCTGCCAAGGTCAAGGATGACCAGGCGCTGGCCAGGCTGGCCGACATGGACCCGGAGGGGCTCCTGAAGGTCTGCCGCGAGAAAAACATCACCATGTGCGGCGTCATCCCGGCCACGGCACTCCTGGTCGCGGCCAAGATCATGGGAGCCAGTGCCTGCCGCCTGGTGCACTACACCAACAGCGGCGAGGTGAACGGCGACCAGCGCAGCGTCGTTGCCTACGCCGCCCTCATGGTTTCCTGATGGAGATAATTACCACCCACATCAACGCCGATTTCGACTGCATCGGTTCCATGGTCGCCGCCAAGAAGCTGCATCCCGAGGCGGTCCTGGTGTTCTCAGGAGCGCAGGAAAAGGGGGTGCGTGAGTTCTTCCAAAAGTCGCCCCATCCTGAGTTCGAGTCCCTGCGCGTCAAGGACATCGACTTCTCCGCCGTAACCCGCCTCATCGTAGTCGACTGCCAGCACTCCGCCCGCCTTGCCAAGTTCGCCGAACTGGCCCAGAAGGAGGGGGTCGAGCTGCTGATCTACGACCACCACCCGATCAGTTCAGGCGATCTCAAAGCCGACGGCGGCATCATCCGCCCCTGCGGTTCCACCACCACCATCCTCGCCACTCTGCTCATGCAGCGCGGCATCGAGGTGAGCCCGGCGGAAGCCACCATGATGATGCTCGGCGTCCACGAGGACACCGGCAACCTCACCTTTCCCTCGACCACCGCTGAAGACTACGCCGTGGGCGCCTGGCTCGTGGAGCGCGGCGCGCAGTTGAACGAGGTCGCCGATTCCATCGGGCGGGAACTGACCGTGGAACAGGTCTCGTTGCTGAACGACCTGCTTACCTCCCTCAAAACCAGCTCGCTCAAAGGGGTAGACGTCTCGGTGGCGCATGCCTCGGTGGACCGCTACATTGGCGACATCGCCTCGCTGGCGCACATGATCCGCGACATGGAGAACTTGCAGGTCCTCTTCCTGGTGGTGGGGATGCAGGACCGGGTCTTCGTGGTCGCGCGCAGCCGGATCCCCGAGGTGAGGGTGGGGGAGATCCTGCGCGAGCTGGGGGGGGGAGGGCACGCCACGGCGGCGTCGGCCACGGTGCGGGGGCTCACCCTGATCCAGGTGCTGGAGCAGCTGGACGCCGTGCTGAAAAAGCGGGTCGATCCCATCCGTGTCGCGCGCAGCATCATGTCCTCGCCGGTCAAGACGCTTCCCCCCGACTGCACCATCGTTGAGGCGCGCGAGCGGCTGGTGCGCTACAACGTGAGCGCCATGCCCGTGCTCTCCGGCGAACAGGTGCTGGGCATCATCTCCCGCAAGACCGTGGAAAAGGCGCTCTACCACAACCTCAACACCGTCCCCATCTCCGACTACATGCACTCCGAGTTTTACGCTGCCAACCCGGATACCCCGATCAGCGAGATCCAGAGCTACATGGTAGGGGGAGACTCGCGCCTGGTGCCGGTCCTCGACCAGGGGCGACTGGTGGGGGTGATCACCCGCACCGACCTGTTGCGCTACAGCCTTGGGAGCGAGGCGATCTACGACCTGTCCCGCGACGCCATCCAGGTGAAGAACCGCGAGGTCGAGGGCATGATGAAGCGCTACCTCCCCAAGAGCTCGGTCGAGATCATGCACAACCTGGGGCGGGTGGGCGACCGGCTCGATCTCCCGGTGTACGCCGTGGGCGGCTTCGTGCGCGATCTGCTGCTCGGACAGCGCAACTCCGATGTCGACGTCACCGTGGACGGTGACGGCATCCTTTTCGCCGAGGCCTTCGCGGCCGAGTACGGCTGTCGGGTGAAAAGCCATGAAAAGTTCGGCACCGCCGTGATCGTCTTCTCCGACGGCTTCAAGATCGACGTCGCCAGCACCAGGTTGGAGTACTACGTTTCTCCAGGGGCACTTCCCACCGTGGAGCGCTCCTCGCTGAAGATGGACCTGTACCGGCGCGATTTCACCGTTAACACCCTGGCCATCGCCCTCAACAGCCAGTCCTTCGGGAAGCTGATCGACTACTTCGGTGCCTACCGCGATCTGCAGGCCAAGGTGATCCGGGTACTGCACAACCTCTCCTTCGTTGAGGATCCGACCCGGGTGTTCCGTGCCATCCGCTTCGAGCAGCGGCTTAATTTCAAGATCGCCAAGCACACCGAGGACCTGATCAAGAACGCGGTGAAGATGGATTTTCTGGTGAAGCTGGGTGGAAGGCGGCTCCTCTCTGAACTAGTGCAGATTCTGAGGGAGAAGGAACCGCTGCAGGGGATCAGCCGCATGGCGACCCTCGGGCTGCTCCGTTTCATCCATCCTTCCATCGAACTGACCCTGGAGCTGCAGGCCGCCCTGGAGGAGGTCCGCTACGTCGTCTCCTGGTTCGACCTGTTGTACCTGGAGCGCCCTTACGAGCGCTGGGCGGTCTACTTCCTCGCCCTGTGCGAGCTGCTCTCGCCGGAGCAGTTCTGGGCCACCTGCACCAGGCTTGCCGTCAGCGAAAACCAAAGGGAACACCTGGCCGAGATGCGGCGGCAAGGGGAGGAACTGGTCGGTGCGATGGAGCGCAAGCTCGCGCGGCAGGAACGGCTGGAGAACAGCGAGATCTACTTCACCCTGCGCGGGCTTCCCGTCGAAATCCTGCTCTACCACATGGCCAAAAGCGGCAACCCGGAGACCAAGCGCTGCATCTCATTGTATTTCACCAAGTTACACGGCATGCAGCCCCTGATCGGCGGCGAGGACCTGAAGCAACTCGGCATAAAGCCCGGCCCCATCTACCGGGAGCTTTTGGACGCGGTACTGAGCGCCAGGATGAACGGAAAGGTCTCCAGCAAGGACGACGAGATCCGCCTGGTGCGCGAGCTGCAATCGTAGCTGTGGCTTTTTTGCCACACTCCCGTCTTTTCACGGTGGTGACGTAAAATGCCGGTAAATAACGTTTTTTGTCACAAGCGCCTGTTATGTGAGGCGTTTATAGCACATTAAAGAGCCTGCCTCCAGATTCCCATTAGCTGCTTTGTGCTGGTCTTTGTTTGTATTTCGTTTTAAATAAGCTACTTAGCGTTGAAGTGGGAAGTCTTGCATTTTTTGGCCCCTGAATTGCACCAGTGACGGCGATTCGCCGCATCAACCGGAAAAGGGGACTGTAATGAAGAACCTGAAGCGCACCTTGGCTATCGTAGTAACCCTTCTCTCTATAGCAACTCCCTGTCTCGCCGAAGAAAACGCTATGAGGACCATCTTCGAGGATTCCTTCTACGGCGGTCTCGCCGGCGGCCTGGTCGGTGCGGCCACGCTTGCCTTCACCAATAAGCCCGGTGACCACCTGCAGAACGTCGGCATCGGCGCGGGCATCGGTGTCATCATTGGTGCTGTCTACGGCGCGGTCACCACCTCCCGTTCCCTGGCGGAGTATGACAACGGCAAGGTGAAGTTCGCCATCCCCACCATCCACCCTGAAATCAGGGAAGGGAACGCCAAGGGGCAGAGCAACATCGTCGCCATGGCCGAGTTGCTGCGCGGCAAGTTCTGATCACACAATCCCAGCGACACGAACCACAAGGGAGGCTTACGCCTCCCTTTTTTTTTGCACCCGCGCCGGCCGTGGGATAAACTACACGGGCTTACAGCTCACCAAACCGGGGGTGCCCTTTGGCGGAAATCGAAACTCGCTCGGATTTGCTTTCCTATACCGACGCCATGCTCACCTGGGTCAGCGGGCGAGGGCGCATCCTGATCGTCGTGCACGACAACCCCGACCCCGACTCGCTTGCTTCCGCCATGGCGCTTCGGCACCTCTTCGCGGTCCGGCTGAACCGGGAGGCGGTGATTGCCTTCTCCGGCATGATCGGCAGGAGCGAGAACCTGGCCATGGCCAAGCTGCTGCAAATCCCGCTCACCCCGTTCCCGCTGATCGATTTCAAGGCCTTCCCGGTGGTCTGCCTGCTGGACACCCAACCTGGCACCGGCAACAACTCGCTCCCCCTGGACGTGCGCGCCGATATCGTCATCGACCATCATCCCATGCGGGAGTCAAGCGCCTCCTGCCGATGGGTAGACATCCGTCCTAATTACGGCACCACTGCGACCATCATCTACGAATACCTCAAGGTGCAGGGGGTCTCGGTCGGCACCAAACTGGCCACGGCGCTCTTCTACGCCATCAAGTCCGAGACCCAGGATCTTGGGCGGGAGGCGGCCCGCCCGGACCGTGACGCCTACCTGGTCCTCTTCCCGCTGGCCAACAAGACCTTGCTCAACAGCATCACCCGGCCCAACCTCCCCAGGGAATATTTCATCGCGCTGCACAGCGCGCTGGAGCACGCGAGCCTCTACGGCAAGGTGCTGGTCGCTTCCCTGGACGGGGTGCAGTTCCCCGAGGTGGTCTCCGAGTTGGCCGATCTCCTGGTGCGGCTGGAGGGGACAGAGACGGTCCTCTGCCTGGGGCATTACAGCCAGGAGCTGGTCCTTTCCATCCGGACCACCAGCGAGGAGATCAATGCCGGCGAGCTGATTCGCAAACTGGTGGCCGGTATCGGCACCGCCGGCGGCCACGGCATGATGGCGGGGGGGAAGGTCGATAATGTGGCGCCTGGGCAGGTCGGGGAACTGGAAACGGTGCTGACCCAGAGGTTCCTCGCCGAGCTCGATGTGACCGATCCACCATTAGCCTTAGTCCCGTAAACAATTCATGAAAGCGGTTGCCAAAGCCCCCTTAAAATGCTAGTAAATACGGTATGTCCGTATTCCTTGATAACGCAGCGACTTCATTCCCGAAACCGGACGCCGTGTACCAGGCGATGGACGCTGCCATGCGGGAAATCGGTGTCGCACCGGGCAGGGGAGGATACCGCCAGTCGCTTGCCGCGGCCCGCATGGTCTTCGAAGCACGCTCCGCTTTAGCCCGTTTTTTCGGAGTCTCGGACTCCTCCCGCCTCGTCTTCACCCACAGCGCCACGGAATCGATAAATATCGCGGTCTTCGGATTGCTAAAGCCCGGCGATCACGTGGTCTCCACCAGCGTCGAGCACAACGCGTTATCGCGCCCGCTGCACCTGGCGGCCAAGCGCGGCGCCGAAGTGACCTTCGTGGCATCCGACGCCTGCGGCATGGTTTCCGAACAGGACATCGCCCGCGCCATGCGCCCCAACACGAAGCTGGTCGCGCTCGCCCATTGCTCCAACGTCACCGGCGCGGTACAGCCCATCGCCGAGATCGCACGGGTGGCACGGCAAGGGGGCGCGCTCTTCCTGGTGGACGCAGCGCAAAGCGCCGGCTTTTTCCCCATCGATGTGGAACAGCTGGGGATCGATCTTTTGGCCGCCCCGGGCCACAAGGGGCTGTACGGCCCCCCCGGTACCGGCATCCTCGCGGTCGGCCCCGGCATCACCCTGGAGCCGCTGCAGGTGGGCGGCACCGGTGGCAGCGCCAGTAACCCCGAGCCCCCGGAGCAGATGCCCGAGCGGCTGGAAAGCGGCACCATCAACACTCCGGCCATCGCCGGACTCAAGGCCGGACTGGATTTCATCGAGGCGACCGGCCTCGACGTGATCCGCGCCAGGGAAACCGCCTTGGTCGACCAGCTCCTGGCCGGACTCTCCGCCATCCCGGGGGTGCGGCTGTACGGCCCGCTCCAGGGCGAACGCGGCGCCGCCGTCTCCTTCAACGTGGAGGGACACGACCCGGCCGCCTTGGGCTACCTGCTCGACAGCGAGTACGACATCAGCGTTCGCGTCGGTCTGCACTGCGCGCCGGACGTGCATCGCAGCATCGGCAGCTTCCCCGAAGGAACCGTCAGGGTCAGCCCCGGCTTTTTTAACACCGAATCGGATATCGACTTTTTTATTAAGGCGCTGCGTGAGATAATATCATGAGCGCGGCTCCGGCTCATGAGCCGGGCGCAGCACGTCACCTCTCTGCATGAGCCAGCAAGGGGCGTTGCCGATGGGAAGGGCGCTGGGCGAATGATTATTCGCCCCTACAATTAATGAGCAATAGACGGCAAAAGGGCCGTGGAAGGGGATACTACGAAACGTTCAGCTTTGTTGGTCAGGGATGAGGAATTCGGTTTTTCTGAAGGCAGCAACGTACAGGGAGTGGATATGAAGAAAATCTATGTTCTTGATACAAATGTACTTCTGTACGACCCGCAGGCTCTCACCAAGTTTGAAGACAACGCCATCATCATTCCCATCACGGTTATCGAGGAGATCGACCGGTTCAAGAAGGACATGAACGAGACCGGCCGCAACGCGCGCCAGGTATCCCGGCTCATGGACGCCTTCCGCAAGGAGGGTTCGCTGTCGCAGGGACTCGCCCTGGAGAGCGGCGGCACCTTGAAGATCGAGATCTACGAGGAAAAGGTGATGAAGCGGCTCCCGCCTGAGCTGCGTGAGGAAAGGGGCGACAACCGCATCCTGGCGGTGGCCGTGGACCTCATGGAATCCCAGAAAGAGATGCCGGTCATCCTAGTCACCAAGGACACCAACCTGCGCATCAAGGCCGATGCCCTCGGGCTCGCGGCCCAGGATTACGAATCCGACAAGGTCGCCATCGACGACCTCTACTCGGGCTGCGCCACGCTCGAGGCCGGGGCGGACGTCATCGACCGCTTCTACAGCCAGGGTTGGTTGGAGATGGACAACGGCTACCTGCCCAACCAGTACCTGCTCCTCAACGAAGCGGGCAACCCCTCGCACAGCGCGATTGGGCGTTTCGACCATGTCTCCCGCAGGATGGTGCCGCTCAGCAAGGTGGACAAGGAAGGTGTTTGGAGCCTGTTCCCGAGGAACCTGGAGCAGTCCCTGGCGCTGGACGCCCTCTTGGACGACAACATCAAGATCGTGACCCTGGTGGGGAAGGCCGGCACCGGCAAAACGCTCCTCGCCATCGCGGCCGGCCTGCAAAAGACCGCGGAAGAGAACGTCTACAACCGCCTGCTGGTTTCGCGCCCGGTGTTCCCGATGGGACGCGACCTAGGCTTTCTCCCCGGCGACATCGAGGAAAAGCTCTCCCCCTGGATGCAGCCGATCTTCGACAACGTCGAGCTCCTTCTGAGCGGGCATGAAGGGGAGAAACGCCACAGCAAGGGGTACAAGGAGCTGATGGCGATGGGGATTCTCGAGATCGAGCCGCTCACCTACATCAGGGGGCGCTCCATCCCGAACCAGTACATGATCGTCGACGAGGCGCAGAACCTGACCCCGCACGAAATCAAGACCATCGTTACCCGTGCCGGCGAGGGGACCAAGATCATCCTGACCGGTGACCCGTACCAGATCGACAACCCTTACGTGGACGCAGAAAGCAACGGCCTCACTTACGTGGTCGAGCGCCTGAAAGAGCAGAGCATCTCCGCCCATGTCACCATGACCAAGGGGGAACGCAGCGACTTGGCCGAACTGGCCGCGAACCTGCTGTAACGACGCCAAAACCTTACAACGGGAGAAAAAAGGGGGCACGCTGCTGGTGCCCTCTCTATTTTTTTATGCTTTTACTTGCGCTGGAATCTTCATGTGACGAAACCGCGGCGGCGGTGGTGAAAGACGGCAGGACCGTCCTCTCCAGCATCGTGGCAAGCCAGATCAGCACCCATGCCGAGTACGGCGGGGTGGTGCCCGAGATCGCCTCGCGGCAGCACCTGGAGGCGGTCTCCATCGTGGTGGAACAGGCGCTCCAGGAAGCAGGGTTGGGGATCACCGACATCGAGGGCGTGGCCGTAACCCAGGGCCCGGGCTTGGCCGGTGCGCTTCTGGTCGGGGTCTCCGCCGCCAAGGGGCTCTCCTTTGGCAGAAACATCCCGCTGGTCGGGGTGAACCACATCGAGGGGCACCTCCTGGCCGTTTTCCTGGAGCGGCCGGTGGAGTTCCCCTTTATCGCCCTGGCGGTCTCCGGGGGGCACTCGCACTTGTACCGGGTCGACGGCATCGGCCGTTATAAGACGCTCGGGCAGACCGTCGACGACGCCGCCGGCGAGGCCTTCGACAAGGTGGCCAAGCTGATCGGTCTACCTTACCCCGGGGGCGTGGCCATCGACCGTCTCGCCACTAGCGGCGATCCGCAGGCCATCAAGTTCCCGCGCCCGCTCTTGCACGACGGCACCTTCAACTTCAGCTTTTCGGGGCTTAAGACGGCGGTGCTCACCCACGTGGGCAAGCACCCGGAGGCGAAAGGGGCGGGCATCAACGATCTCGCTGCCTCCTTCCAGGCCGCGGTCTGCGAGGTGCTCACCAAGAAGACGGCGGCGGCAGTCGCCGAGACCGGTATCAAGCGGCTGGTGGTGGCTGGTGGGGTCGCCTGCAACAGCGGCCTGCGCCGCTCCATGGCCCAGTACGCCGAGGCGAACGGTGTGGAACTCTCCATCCCGTCGCCGAAACTCTGCGCCGACAACGCGGCCATGATCGCGGTTCCCGGCGACTTCTATCTTGAGGCCGGGTACCGAAGCGGTTTCGACCTGGATGCGCTCCCGGTCTGGCCGCTGGATAAGCTTGCGGCACGTTTCCAGGGAGGGAAGTGATGGAGAAAAAGATCAAGGCCAAAAAGGAGTTCGGCCAGAACTTCCTGGTGGATGACAACGTGCTGAACCGCATCGTTTCCTGCGTGGCGCCTACCAGCGACGACTGCATTCTCGAGGTGGGGCCTGGGCGGGGTGCGCTGTCCCGGCTCCTGGTGGCCTCGGGCGCGCGCTTCGTTGCGGTCGAGTGGGACCGCGAGCTGATCCCGGTCCTGCACGCCGAGTTCGCAGGCAACGACCGCGTCGAGATCGGCCACGGCGATATCCTCAGGGTGGACCTGCACCAGATCCTCACTACGCGCGCTCCCGGGCGGAAGTGGAAGGTGGCGGCCAACCTCCCCTACAACATCTCCTCCCAGGTGCTCTTCAAGTTCATGGAGCACTGCGACCTCTTCGAATCCCTGGTACTCATGCTGCAGAAAGAGGTGGGGGACCGCTTGACCGCCCCTCCCGCCTGTAAGGAGTACGGCGCCCTCACCGTGCTGCTCAGGCTGCACTTCGACATCCGCCGTGAGTTCATCGTCAAGCCCGGCTCCTTCCGCCCCGTCCCCAAGGTCGACTCCGCCGTGCTCAGCTTTACACCGCTTGCCGCGCCGCGGGCCGAAGTGGGGGACGAGGAACTGTTTCGGCGCCTGGTGAAGGGGGCCTTCAACCAGCGCAGGAAGACACTCTTGAATTCGCTGCGCTCCTCCGGCTTCGATGACGGAGACGGCTCGCTTTCCGCCGCGCTCTCTCGCTGCGGCATCGATGGACTGCGGCGCGGGGAAACCCTGGCGCTGGAAGAGTTCGCGGCGCTATCCAGGGACTTGTGCTCCGGGAAAACTCTGGCATAAACACACATGAGTATGCTATATAAGAACGCTAATTTTTTATCATCGGAGGAGTGCGCCTCATGAAAGTATGCGTGATCGGTTCTGGATACGTCGGCCTCGTTGCCGGCACCTGCTTCGCCGAGAGCGGTAATGACGTCATCTGCGTGGACGTCGACGAGGCCAAGATCGAAGGTCTCAAGCGCGGCGTGATTCCCATCTACGAGCCAGGATTGAAGGAAATGGTGCTCAAAAACGGCGAGGAGGGACGCCTCAAGTTCACCACCGACCTGGACGCGGCCGTCAAGGAATCCCTGGTCTGCTTCATCGCCGTTGGTACCCCGCCGGGCGCGGACGGCTCCGCCGACCTGCAGTACGTCCTCTCCGTGGCCCGCAACATCGGCTGCGCCATGGAAAGCTTCAAGATCATCGTGGACAAATCCACCGTCCCCGTGGGGACTGCGGACAAGGTGCGCACAGCGGTGAAGGAAGAGCTCGATGCACGCGGCGTGCACATCGAGTTCGACGTGGTCTCCAACCCCGAGTTCCTCAAGGAAGGGGCGGCGATCGACGACTTCATGAAACCCGACCGCGTCGTGATCGGCACCGACAACGTGCGGACCGCGGAAATAATGAAAGAGCTGTACTCCGCCTTCATGCGCAAGTCCAACCGCTTGCTGGTCATGGACATCAGAAGCGCCGAGATGACCAAGTACGCGGCCAACGCCATGCTGGCGACCCGCATCACCTTCATGAACCAGATCGCCAACCTCTGCGAGGTGATGGGTGCCGACGTGATGGCCGTGCGCGAGGGGATCGGTTCCGATTCCCGCATCGGCTATGACTTCCTCTTCCCTGGCGTCGGCTACGGCGGCTCCTGCTTCCCGAAGGACGTCAAGGCGCTCGTTAGGACTGCCGACGAGTGCAGCTACGACTTTATACTGCTGAAGGCGGTGGAGGCTGCGAACGAGCGGCAAAAGCGCATCCTCTCCGACAAGCTGGAGCGCCGCCTGGGGGAGGGTGGGGACAAGCCGCTGGCCGGCAAGAGCATCGCCGTGTGGGGTCTTTCCTTCAAGCCCCGCACCGACGACATGAGGGAGGCTCCCTCGCTCACCATCATTAACCGGCTCCTTGAGCTGGGCGCGACGGTGCGGGCCCACGATCCCGAGGCTCTCAACGAGGCGAAGAAGCATTTCGGCGAGCGGATCGGTTACCACATGAACCCTTACGAGCCGCTCAAGGGTGCCGACGCCCTGGTCATAATCACCGAGTGGAACGAGTACCGCAACCCCGATTTCGACCGGATCAAGACGCTCCTGGTCAACCCGCTCATCTTCGACGGCAGGAACCTGTACCAGCCCGGGCGCATGCGCGAGATCGGCTACGAGTACCACCCGATCGGTAGAAACGGCGCTGCAGTCTGCGAGATGGAATAACGACTAACTGCTGTTCTACGTTATATGTTCTAGGTTCTACGTTTCTTAAACCGTGGGCATTGCAGTGGGGGCGACCTCGGTGGGCCTGGCGGTGGCAGTTAACATAGAACGTAGAACATAGAACGTAGAACGGTTTTTACCTTCCGAGGTTTCAATGCGCATTTTGGTCACCGGCGGCGCCGGTTTCATCGGCTCACATCTTTGCGAGAGGCTGTTGAAGGAGGGGCACGACGTCATCTGCCTCGACAACTTCTTCACGGGTAGCAAACGCAATATCGCACACATGCTGGACCACCGCGGCTTCGAGCTGATCCGCCACGACGTCACCGAGCCCATCCTCCTCGAGGTGGACCGGATCTACAACCTGGCCTGTCCCGCTTCGCCGATCCACTACCAGTACAACCCGGTCAAGACCACCAAGACCAGCGTGATGGGCGCCATCAACATGCTGGGGATCGCCAAGAGGGTGAGGGCCAGGATCCTGCAGGCCTCGACCTCGGAGGTGTACGGGGACCCGCAGGTGCACCCGCAGACGGAGGCGTACTGGGGCAACGTCAACACCCTGGGGCTGAGAAGCTGCTACGACGAGGGGAAACGCGTCGCCGAGACCCTGATGATGGACTACCATCGTCAGAACCACGTGGACGTCAGAATCATCAGGATCTTCAATACCTACGGCCCCAAGATGGCGGAGAACGACGGCCGCGTGGTCTCCAACTTCATCCTGCAGGCCCTCAAGGGAGAGGACATCACCGTCTACGGCGAAGGGGAACAGACCCGTTCTTTCTGCTTCGTCTCCGACCTCGTGGAAGGGATGATGCGCATGATGGAGACTCCGGGCTTTACCGGCCCGGTCAACCTAGGCAATCCGGCCGAGACCACGATCCTGGAATTCGCCAAGAAGATCATCGACCTCACCGGGTCCACCTCGCGCATCGTCTACCGCCCCCTGCCTGCGGATGACCCCAAACAGAGGCAGCCCGATATCACGCTCGCCAAGCAGATGCTCGGCTGGGAGCCAAAGGTGAGCGTGGACGACGGGCTCAGGCAAACCATCGACTATTTCCGCTCCGTCCTCACCTCGGCATAGGAACGCATGCAGAAACGATTCTTTCTAGTACCGGCAGCGGTCATCATCTTCATTCTCTGCTTCACCGTCTTCGGTGACCGGGGGCTGCTGCGCATCAACCATCTGCACCGCGATCTGGACGAGACGCAGAAACGGCTGAACGAGCTGAAAGAGGAAAACGACCAATTGAAGCGGGAGATTGCCGCCCTGCAGTCGGACCGGCGCTACCTGGAGAGCATCGCCCGCCGCGACTTCGGCCTGGTGCGCGGCAATGAGGTGATCTACCAGTTCACGCCCGGCGCCGGGAAGCCCGCTGCGGCCAACACCGAGGCGGAAGCTGGGGCGCAAGGTGCTGGGACCGCCGCCCCCACAACCCAGGGAGGAGCGACTGCGCCAGCGGCGGCACGCCCTGCCCAACCGGTGCGACCCGCGGCGCGTTCCGGTAAGTAACGTATGAGGGAAAAAGTATGACTCAGGCTGGAAAGCAACATTGCGTGGTCTGCGCCTGGCGCGAACACTGTTCCAAGAAATTCTGCGTGCCCGACGGCGGCGCCCACTGCCCGGACTTCACACGCGACGTGACCATAAAACCCGTGCCCGACGCGGAAAAGGATAAGGAAAGGGAGGAGAAGATATGAAGGAGCAGCTGCGCGCATGCATCCTGAAGGGAATCGAGGGGTGTTTCGCCGACGGCACGCTCACCTCTGGTGTGGTCCCGGCCATCAACGTTGAGAAGCCGGCGCACGCCGAGCACGGAGATTTCGCCACCAACGTCGCCATGCAGATGGCGAAGCAGGAGCGCAAGGCGCCTCGCGCCGTCGCCGAGGCCTTGGTCAAGAAGCTCGCCGAGGCGTCGGATCTGATCCAGTCCGTCGAGATCGCCGGCCCCGGTTTCATCAATTTCTTCGTTAAAGACGCCGCCTGGAGGGAGATCCTCACGGTGATCGACCGCGCCGGCGACCAGTACGGCAAGAGCACGGTCGGCGCCGGCAAGAAGGTGCAGGTCGAATTCGTCAGCGCCAACCCCACCGGGCCGCTGCACATAGGCCACGGCCGCGGTGCCGCCACCGGTGATGCCGTCGCTTCGCTCCTCTCCGCCGCCGGCTTCGACGTGCAGCGCGAGTATTACATCAACGACGCCGGCAACCAGATGAACACCCTCGGGCTTTCCGGCCTGTTGCGCTACAAGGAACTCTTGGGCGAGAAGATAGATTTCCCGGAGAACTGCTACCAGGGCGACTACATCAAGGACATCGCGCGCGACGCCATCACCAAGCACGGCGACCGCTTCCTCAAGGCTCCCCAGGAAGAAGGGGTTGCCTTCTTCGCCAAAATGGGCGGCGACCTGATCCTGAAGGGGATCGACGACGACCTGCAGGACTTCGGCATCCGCTTCGACAACTGGTTCTCCGAGCAGTCCCTCTTCGACGACGGCAAGGTCACCTCGGCCATCGCCGAGATGCAGGAGAAGGGGCACATCTACGAGCAGGAAGGCGCGCTCTGGTTCAAGACCACGGCCTTCGGCGACGACAAGGATCGCGTCGTGGTGAGAAGTAACGGCGTCACCACCTACTTCGCCTCCGACATTGCCTATCACCGCGACAAGTACGCCCGCGGCTTCGACTGGGTCATCGACGTCTGGGGCGCCGACCACCACGGTTACGTGCCCAGGCTGAAGAGCGTGGTGCAGGGGCTGGGGCGCCAAGCGGACGACCTCGGCATCATCCTGGTGCAGCTGGTCTCGCTTCTGCGCGCCGGCCAGCCGGTGGCCATGTCCACCAGGAGCGGTGAGTTCGTGACCCTGAAGGAAGTCGTGGACGAGGTCGGCCGCGACTCCGCCCGCTTCTTCTTCCTGATGCGCCGCTCCGACAGCCAGCTCGACTTCGACCTGGAGCTTGCCAAACGCCAGAGTAACGACAACCCGGTCTACTACGTGCAGTACGCCCACGCCAGGATCAGGAGCATCTTCGAAACCGCCCGGGAGCGCGGCGTGGAGCCGAATTTCCAGAACGTGCGCCTGGAACTTCTGGAGAGCGCCGACGACATGAGCCTCATCAAGAAGCTCTCCCTCTACCCGGAAATCCTGGAAGGGGCCGCGGTGAACTTCGAGCCGCACCGGATTACCTACTATCTGCAGGAGTTGGCCGGCGAGTTCCACAGCTTCTACAACAAGAGCAGGGTGATCACGCCGGAGGAGCCCGAGCTTACCCAGGCCCGCCTGTTCCTCCTGCACTGCGTGGCGGTTACGCTGAAGAACGCGCTGACCGTGCTCGGGATATCGGCTCCGGAGAGGATGTAGGAGGAGCGCATGCGGCTTGACTACAGCGAGAAAATTAAGGCGGTCCGGGAGAGCGCCGAGCGCCCCAAACCCGTGCAGAAGAACCGCCCGCGCCGCGAGCCGATCGGCACCTTTGCCGTGGTTGGGCTGTTGCTGCTCGCCTTGGGGTACGGCGCCGGAGTGCTGACCGGATGGTTTCTCTTCAAGGGGAAGATCGATCCGAAGGCCCTCGCCGCGGCGCAGGCCGCCGCCCAGCCCAAGGCCCAGGCCGCACCCGCCCCGCAGGCTGCGACGCCCGCTCAGCCCGGCCAGCCGGGCCAGCCCGCCCCCGAGGTTCCGCTCACCTTTTACAAGACCCTTCCCTCGGGTGGCAAGGGGGCCATGGGGAGCGGCATGAACACCAAGCTTCCCGAGGTGCAGTCCAAGACGGCAGCTCCGGCACCGGGTGCCACAGCAGCGCCTGCAGTGGTGCCGTCGCCGGCCAAGCCGCCCGCCGCCGCCCCCGCCAAGGCCCCCGAGGCCAAAGTGGAGAAAGCAGGCGACAAGGGGGCGGACGCCGCAGCAGACAAGACCGCCGCCGAGAAACAAGGTGGCGAGGCGCGTTACCTGGTGCAGGTGGCTTCCTACAAAGACAAGAAGGAGGCCGACGCGGTGCGGACCAAGTTGGTCGCCAAGGGGGTAGCCGCCTACCTCGTGGAATCGAAGCTGCAGGACAAGGGCGTCTGGTACCGGATCAGGGTAGGGCGGCACCTCTCCAGGCCAGAGGCGCAGCAGTTGGCCGCAAAGGTGGGGAGCGGGGCGACGGTGGTCGCGGAATAGCTTTTCCGCCCCAGGTGGTTTTTTTTCTCCCCGAGCTGCAGTTCATCCCGGGATGGGGAGTTCGCAATGGAAAAACGCAAAAAACTGGGCGAAATATTCGTCGAGAACGGGTTACTTTCCGAGAAAACCGTCGAGCGCATGCTGACGGTGTCCAAGAAGTTCGGCAAGCGCTTCGGCACAGTGCTGGAGGACCTGGAGCTGGTCACCGGCGAGGAACTGGCCCAGGCTCTGGCCACACAGTACGGCTGCCGTGTCGCCAGCAACTTTGCCGGCTACAGCTTCTCACCGCAACTGCTGAGGACCATCTCGGTCGACGTTGCCATGCAGAACCACATTTTCCCGCTCAAGCTGGACGAGAAAAGACTGGCACTCGCCATGGCCGATCCTACCGAAACCCGGATCGTGCGCAACATCTCGGCCAACCTCGGGCTGACTATCACTCCCTTCATCGCCACCAGGAAGGAGATCTACGCCGCCATCTGCAAGAACTATCTGCAGAAGGAGGTCTCCAGCGCGGCCGCACACACGGTGCTGGTGGTCGAGGACGACAAGCTGATCGCAACAATGTTCGGCGACTTCCTCGGGCGGGAGGGGTTCCGGGTCATCCATGCCGCGGACGGATTGGAGGCCTATAAGGCCGTCCTGACCGAGAAGCCGCACGTGGTGCTTACCGACCTGATGATGCCTAAGTTGGACGGTTTCGGGCTTTTCGACGCCTTGCGCAGCGTGCCGGATTTCAACGCGACACCGGTGATACTGATCACCAGTTCGCTGCAACCGGAGGACGAGGTGAAGGCCTTCGAGAAGGGGTTCTTCGATTTCATCGAAAAGCCGGTGCGGGAGGAAACCCTGATCACCAGGGTCAAGAGGGCGCTGCAGTTCAGGGAGCGCAAGTACCAGCTCAATTAAGCGGTCGCACCGCAAACTGACCAGGACCACGCACCCTCCAGCCCCGTCGGGCGCTGGAGGTATTTATTTGAGGAAGCCACATGTGCGCCATACAGACCGTTAAGTGCCCGCACTGCCGCAAGGAAGCCCCTTTGGCCGGTAACCCGTACCGACCCTTCTGCTCGGAGAGATGCAAGATGATCGACCTCGGCACATGGGCCAGCGAAGGATACCGGATCCCAGGCGAAAAGGCACCGCAGCACGACGACAACAATGAGGACGACGAGTAGCTGATCGCTTCGCCCAACTCTTAAGACACATCATTTTATTGCAGCATGCAATGATCAAAGCAGCAAAGGAGCCTTTCATGTCAGAAGTACGTCTCCGTTTCGCCCCGAGTCCGACCGGCTACCTTCACGTTGGAGGGGCGCGCACGGCGCTTTTCAACTGGCTTTTGGCCAGGAAGCAGCACGGCACCTTCGTGCTCAGGATCGAGGATACCGACGTGACCCGATCCACCCAGGAATCGGTCGACGCCATCTTCGAAGGAATGAAGTGGCTGGGGCTGGACTGGGACGAGGGGCCCTTCTTCCAGTCCGACTACTTCCCGGTGTACAAGGAGTACATCGATAAGTTGGTCGCCGAAGGTAAGGCGTACAAGTGCTACTGCAGCGTCGAGGAGCTTGAGGCGAAGCGCGAGAAGGCGCTCGCGGAAGGGGGCAAGCCGAAGTACGACGGCACCTGCCGCGACCTGCCGCCCCAGGAGGATGACGGCCGCCCCTACGTGATCCGTTTCAAGACCCCCAAGGAAGGGGCCACCACCTGGAACGACCTGATCAAGGGGAAGATCTCCTTCGAGAACGATGAACTGGACGACCTGATCATCCAGCGCACCGACGGCACCCCGACCTACAACTTCGTCGTCGTCATCGACGACGTTACCATGAAGATGACTACCGTGATCCGCGGCGACGACCACGTCAACAACACTCCGCGCCAGATCCTGATCTACCAGGCGCTCGGTGCGCCGGTGCCGGTCTTCGCCCACGTCCCCATGATTCTTGGCGCCGACAAGGCCCGCCTCTCCAAGCGTCACGGCGCCACCTCGGTCATGGCCTACCGTGACATGGGCTTCCTCCCCGAGGCGATGGTCAACTACCTGGTGCGCCTGGGGTGGAGCTGCGGCGACGAGGAGATCTTCTCGCTGCAGGACCTGATCGAGAAATTCTCCATCGAGAACGTCGGGCGCTCCGCCGGCGTCTTCAACCCGGACAAGCTCCTGTGGTTGAACGCCCACTACATCAAGACCGGCGACCCGGTGCGCCTGGCCGACCTCCTGCTCCCTTTCTTGAAGGAGCGCGGCGTCGATCCTTCCCAGGGGGGACCGGACTTGGTTGCCGTGATCAAGACCCTGCAGGAGCGGGCCAAGACCATGCTGGAACTTGCCGATGGGGCGTTGTTCTACTATCGCGACGAGCTCTCCTACGACGAGCAGGGGGTGGCGAAGGCGTACAACGCCGACACCCCGGCGCTCCTTACCGCGCTGGTCGAGAAGCTGGCTGCGTTGCCTGCGCTGGACCAGGCGCACATCGAGCAGGCCTTCAAGGATCTCATGGCTGAGAAGGGAATCAAGCTCGGGCAGGTCGGACCGGCCGTGCGTCTCGCTCTCTCCGGGACCACCGCGTCACCGGGTATCTACGAGATGATCGAGGTACTCGGCCTGGAACAGACCAGGAAGCGCATCGAGCGCGCCATCGCCACCCTGGCCAAGTAGCTGCAGTAAGTGCAGATTGAAAAAGAAAAGGAGGGCGCCCGGGGGCGCCCTCCTTTTTCATTGCTTGGCTGCAAAAAATGAGGCCTGCAGCGGACGAGCCGGCTGCAGGCCATGGCATTACATGATTCTTTTCGTGCGGTTACTGATTAGGCCGGGGAGATTGCGGACACCGGGCAGGTGTCGACGCAAGCGCCGCAGTCGATGCAGGTATCCGCAGCGATGGTCCTCTTGCTGCCAGCCTCGCTGATAGCGTTGACCGGGCAGGAATCGTCGCAGGCGCCGCAGTTGATGCATTCGTCGCTGATGTTATGTGCCAAAGTATTCACCTCCTCTACCTGGAGTTAAAAGTTGCCCCGAAAACTAGCACAGCGCTCGCCAAAAGTCCACTATAAAGCTGTAGACAATAAACTCCTAATCGGGAGAAAAATCTTGAACTGTGAGCCACTCTACGGTATATATAAAAAAAGGTTTTATTTACGTGTTATTTGCTCAATGAGGATATGCCTTGCTTCACTGGGCAAACTTCAGTCACGGGGGACGCTAATCGATGGATATTCTGGCACTTAACTGCGGAAGTTCTTCTGTAAAATACCAGTTGTTTGACTGGGATAAAAAAGTGGTTGTCGCGAAGGGTATGGTTGAGCGCGTGGTTATCGGCGACTCTTTCATCCTCCATGAAGTACCGGGGCGCGAGACCTACCGGGAAGACTCCGACTGCCCGGATCACAAGACCGCAGTTGACCTGATCCTGAGAACCCTGACCTCCCCGAACCACGGCGTCCTTAAAGACATCAAGCAGATAGCTGCGGTCGGTCACCGTGTCGTGCACGGCGGCGAGAAATTCACCAAGTCCGTGCTCATCGACGACGAGGTGCTGGCGGCGGTCACCGAGGTGCAGCACCTGGCGCCATTGCACAACCCGCCCAACATCGCCGGCATCGAAGGCGCCATGGCAGTTCTTCCCGGCGTTCCCCAGATCGCCATTTTTGACACCGCGTTTCATCAGACCATGCCGGAGCATGCCTACCTGTACCCGCTTCCCTACGAGTGGTACGAAAAGTACGGTGTGCGCCGCTACGGCTTCCATGGCACCTCGCACCTCTACGTCTCCAAGCGCATCGCCGCCATCCTGGGCAAGCCCGCCAACCAGTGCAACGTCATCACCATGCACATCGGCAACGGCGTCTCCCACTGTGCCATCAAAAACGGGGTCTCGGTCGACACCAGCATGGGGCTTACCCCGCTGGAAGGCGCCATGATGGGTACCCGCTGCGGCGACATCGACCCGGCCATCCCCGCTTTCATGATGCAGAAGGAGAACCTTTCCGCCAAGGAGATCGACTCCATCCTGAACAAGAAGAGCGGCGTCATCGGCATCACGGGGCGCTTCACCGACCGCCGCGACGTCATCGAGAACGCTAACGGCGGCGACCGTCTCTGCTCGCTGGCGCTGGACATCGAGGCGTACCGTCTCAAGAAGTACATCGGCACCTACATGGCCGTGGTGGGGAGGCTGGATGCGGTCGTCTTCACCGCCGGGGTAGGGGAGATGGGGGCGCCGATCCGTGAGCGCGCCATCGCCGGGCTCGAGCACCTGGGCATCATCCTCGACAAGGAACGCAACGCCTCGGCCATGACCAGGAAGCGCGAGACGCTGATCACCACCGACGACAGCCCGGTCAAGGTGTACGTCATCCCCACCGACGAGGAACTCGTGTTCACCGAGGACGTGGCCGCCATCCTGGATGGCAGCTACACCGACCATATGAACTTCACCTACAGCTTCTCCAGGCCCGATTTTGTCAGGAAGTGAGGCAAGGCGAGGGTAAGATAGCAAAAAGGCCGGCGGGGCAACCCCGTCGGCCTTTCTTGTTTTTAAAACTGCGTAGTACCAGTCGCCGCCTAGCCCTGTGCCTGCACGGCGGTGATGGCGGTGACGTCGACGATGTCCTGCACCGAGCAGCCGCGGGAGAGGTCGTTGACCGGCTTGGCGAGACCCTGGATCACCGGGCCGATGGCCTTGGCGCCGGCCAGACGCTCGACCAGCTTATAGGCGATGTTGCCGGCATCGAGGGTCGGGAACACGAGCACATTGGCCTTGCCGGCCACGCCGCTGTCCGGTGCCTTTTTGGCGCCGACCGCGGGAATCAGGGCTGCGTCCGCCTGCAGTTCGCCGTCGATGGAGAGCTCGGGATCCATACCCTTGGCGATTTCCAGCGCCTTCAGCACCTTGTCCGCATCGGTATGGCTCGCGCTTCCCTTGGTGGAGAAGGAGAGCATGGCGACGCGGGCCGGGACGTCGAGGAAGGACTTGCAGTTGCGCGCCGTGGCGACGGCGATTTCGGCCAGGGCCTGCGCGTCCGGGTTGGGGTTTACCGCGCAGTCGGCGAAGAGGATGACGCCGTTCTCGCCGAAGTTCGGGGTTTGCGTCGCCATCAGGAAGAAGGAGGAAACGGTCTTGATGCCGGGTGCGGGACCGACGGTCTGGAAGGCGGCGCGCAGCACGTCGCCGGTGGTGCCGGTGGCGCCGGCCACCTCGCCGTCGGCGTCACCCTCGCGTACCATCATTCCCGCGAAGTAGAGGTTGTCCTGCGCGGTCAGCATCTCCTTGGCCTGCTGCGGGGTGAGCCCCTTGGACTTCCTCAGTTCCACGAGCTTCGCGACGTAAGCGTCGAGCTTGGGCGAAGTGGCGGGGTCTACCAGTTCCACGCCGGCCAGGTTGATTCCCTTGGCGGCGGCCGCAGCCTGGATCGCGTCCGGCTTGCCCAGAAGCACGATTTTGGCCAAACCTTGTTCCACGATCTGCTGGGAGGCGAAGAGCATCCTCTCGTCGTAGCTCTCCGGCAATACCACCGTCTTGAGTTTCGATTTCGCCTTCTCGTGAATCTGCTTAATCAACGGCATGAGCGTTCCTCCGTAATTGAATTATAAAACCGCGTTAGTTATATAACCCAGCAGGCAGGATCGGTCAATAAAAAAGCCGCCTTGGCGGTCAGCGGGGGAGCGGCGTGCCGCACTCCTCGGGGTCTCCCTGGAGTTTGGCTACCGCGTGCGGCACGGCAGCCCAGACGAAGCCGATGTTCTCGGTGGCGCCCTTCGGGCTCCCGGGGAGGTTGATGATGAGTGCGTTCTTGCGGATGCCGGCGACCGCCCGGGAGATGATGGCGTGCGGGGTCTTCTTGAGGCTTTCCATGCGCATCACCTCGCCGAAGCCGGGGAGCAGGCGCTCCACGACGCGCTCGGTGGCCTCAGGGGTGACGTCACGCGGGGAGACGCCGGTGCCGCCGGTGGTGAGGATGAGGTCGTAGAGTCCGCTGTCGGCCCATTCCACGAGCTTGGCCGAGATGAGGGCCCCTTCGTCGGGGATGACGTCGGTGCAGGCGACGGTGACGCCGCGCTCCTCGAGCCAGGCCCGAAGCGCCGGGCCGCTGCCGTCGGCACGCTCTCCGGTGGAACAGCGGTCGCTGAGGGTGAGAATGGCTGCTCGCATGTGGTGTTTCTCCTTTAGTCTTCGCGCTTGAAGACGCCGCTCTTGCCGCCTTCCTTGTAGTGCAGCTTCACGTCGGAGATGACGATGCCCTTGTCGGTCCCCTTGCACATGTCGTACACGGTGAGCGCGGCCACGGTGGCGGCCGTCATGGCTTCCATCTCCACGCCGGTGCGCTCGAAAGCGCGCACGGTTGCCATGACGCCGATGGTCCCCTTCGCCTCGTCCACTGCGAACTCGATGGCCACGTGGTGGATGGCGAGCGGGTGGGAGAGGGGGATCAGATCGGGGGTCTTCTTGGCGCCGGCGATGCCGGAGAGCCGCGCCACGCCGAGAACGTCCCCCTTGGCCATTTTGCCGGCAACTATGGAATGTACCGTTTCCGGCTTCAGGGTCAGTATGGCGCCGGCTATGGCGGTGCGCATGGTGGGGGTCTTCTGGCTTACATCGACCATGATGGCGTTGCCGCTGGCGTCGAAGTGGTTGAACGACATATTAAACCTCCATTTCCAAGGTGGGATCGAGCAGGTGCAGATCTACTTCCGCGCCGGCGGCGAACTCGGTCGCCTCGGCCGGCAGGATGGCAAGGGCGTTGCAGCGCAGCATGGTCTTCAGTATGCCTGTGTTCTGGTCGCCCGAGGTGCTGGCGACAAAGCGCCCCCCCTCGATGGAGACGTGAACGCGCAGGAAGTTCACCTTGCCCACTTTCTTGCGTGCCCCTTCCTTGAGGACCCCGCGCACGGTGCGCCGGAACACCTTCTCGTGCCCCATCATGCGCAGTATCGCCGGGCGGGCGAACTCCTCGAAGGTGATCATGGTGGAAACCGGGTTGCCGGGAAGGGAGAAGACCGGGACGTTGCCTTTCATGCCGAAGGCTGTGGGGCCGCCGGGCTTGATGCCGGGCTTCCAGAACTGTTCCACCACGCCGAGCTCCGCCAGGATTTCGCGCACCAGGTCGCGGTCGCCGGCGGAGACCCCGGCCGAGGTGATCAGGACGTCGGCCTTCAGCCCCTCGGAGAGAAGCGCCCGGTGGCTGTCCCTGTCGTCGCGGGCGATGCCGAGGATAACCGGCTCGGCGCCGCAGAGCTTGACGGCGGTGGCAAGGGCCAGGGTGTTGCTGTTGACGATCTGGCTTTCCTTGGGCTCGGTGCCGATCTCGACCAGTTCGTCGCCGGTGGAGAGGATGGCGACCCGAACCCTGCGGTAAACCGGCACCAGGACCGACGAGAATGAGGCCAGCAGGCTCACCTGGGGTGCACCGATCAGCGTTCCCCTGGTCATGATCACCTCGCCGCCGCGTACGTCCTCGCCCTGGAAACGGATATGGTCGTGCTTTTTCACCTGTTGCAGCAGCTTCACGGTCTCCGCCGTGTTCTCGGTCTCCTCGATGGGGACGACCGCATCGGCGCCGGGGGGGATGGGTGCGCCGGTCATGATCCGCGCGGCGCACCCAGGCGTCACCGCGTCATCGGAGCTAACACCGGCGGGGATGTAGTCGGTGACCTTGAGCACGGTGCCCGGCGCGCAGTCGGCGCTTCTGACGGCGAAGCCGTCCATGGCGGAGTTGTTCCAGCGCGGCATGTCCTTGGGCGCCACGTAGTCCTCGGCCAGCACCCGTCCGGGCGCTTCCAGCAACAGCACCCTTTCCACGCCGGCGGGCGCGACCTTGTCGATGACCATGCGTCTGGCTTGCTCGTAGTTCGTCATCTCTTCCTCTTTGTTCTTGGTAATGGCAATAACGAAAAAGGGCCCGACTCCCTGAAGGAAGAGGGGCCCGTGCGCTCGTGCGTCGGTGCTTCTCCTTTCCAAGAGGGAGGCGGTGCCGTTTCCGGCAGCACCCATCGGCCGCGGTGCCCTGGGGAGTTTCCCTTTAGACGGCCGCCGCTCGGAGATGTTCTGCATATTTTCCCAAAGGCATAGCATATTTGCCGGGAAATAAACAATTATTTTAGCTTAAGGGTGGCCGCCGCCGCTGCCCTGGTGGTATCGCAACGCCGCGTGATGCCGTTGGTTTCACTGGTGAACCCGTTACGACAGGTTGCTGTATACTTTCTTCGATTCTCTGTGGCTGGTTTCGTGACTGGCTCATTAAAGTGGTTGATTTCCCTTTGACAAACAAGGTATGGTTTTTAGCGTGCCCTTTTAACCCACAGCAAAGAACGTGAGCCGGGGGCACCTGCCGCTCGACGTTTGGCGGTTCAACCACCTGTAATCAGGAAATATTATGTCATTGATTGATACCTACGGCAGGCGCATCAACTACCTGCGCCTCTCGGTTACCGACCGCTGCAACATGCGCTGCAGCTACTGCATGCCGGAAGAGGGCGTCGAGAAGCTGAGCCACTGCGAGATGCTCTCCTACGAGGATCTGCTCCGGATCTCCGCCGAAGCGGTCGCCGCCGGGATAGAGAAGATCCGCGTCACCGGGGGGGAGCCGCTGGTGCGCAAAGGGATCGTCGAGTTCCTGGCGCGCCTGGCCGCACTGCCGGGCTTGAAGGAGCTGGTGCTGACCACCAACGGCCTGCTGCTCAAGGAGATGGCACAGGGGCTCAAGGAGGCCGGAGTGCAGAGGCTCAACGTGAGCCTCGACTCGTTGAAACCCGAAACCTTTGCCGCCATCACCCGCGGCGGAGAGCTGCAGCGTGTTTTAGACGGACTCGACGAAGCGGAGCGGGTCGGTTTTCCGCCGCACAAAATCAACGTGGTGGTGATGCGCGGGGTGAACGATGACGAGATCCTCGATTTCGCAGCTCTGACCCTGAAGCGTCCCTACGCGGTGCGTTTCATCGAGTACATGCCCACCAGCGGCGACGCGGACTGGCGCGATCTCACGGTACCGGGTGCCGAGATCAGGGAGCGCATCGCCCGCGTGTACACCATCGAGGAGAGCACCAACAGCGAGCGCTCCGGTCCGTCCAAGAACTTTCAAATCCAGGGTGCTCCTGGGTCGCTGGGCATCATTACCGCCATGACCGGGCACTTCTGCGACGGCTGCAATCGCCTGCGGGTGACCGCCTCCGGGGTGGCCAAGGGATGCTTGTTCTCCGGCGCGGGCGTGGACCTGAAACCGGTCTTGGCGACCGGTGACGACGAACTGTTAGGCAAGGAAATCCGGCGTATCGTGGCGGCCAAACCGGGGCGGCACGAGGTCACCGACGAAGGTGTTGAAACCAAACCATTCGCCATGTCCCGCGTAGGCGGGTAAGGCAGAAGGAGAAGGCATGATCGGAAAGATAATCGCCGTCAATATCAGCAAGAACAAAGGGGAGAGGAAGACCCCGGTACCCGAGGTCACTCTGCGCGAGGAGCACGGCATCGTCGGCGACGGCCATGCCGGCGACTGGCACCGCCAGGTGAGCCTGTTGGCCCAAGAGAGCATTGCCAAGATGCAGGCGCTCGGGCTGGATGTGAAAGAAGGGGATTTCGCCGAGAACATCACCACTGAAGGGGTGGACCTGGTGAGCCTCCCCATCGGGGCCAAGATCGAGTTGGGCGAGACCCTCCTCGAAGTGACCCAGATCGGCAAGGAATGCCATACCCGCTGCGCCATCTACTACCAGGCCGGCGACTGCGTCATGCCCAAGGAAGGGATCTTCGCCCGGGTGCTCAGGGGCGGGGTGGTGCGGCCGGGGGACAAGGTCGTCGTGTAGTTGGGCCGACTGCCGGGGGCGTGTGCGCTTTTGGTGGGGACATGGACCCAGTAGACCTGGTGGACGCTGTGGACCTGCAACAGATCTAAAACTGAAACGGCCGCGTAGCGCTTGGCGCTCGCGGCCGTTTTTTTGTGTGGGGGAGGGGACTCAGTGCTCGCAGGGGAGGAGCACGGTGAAACTGCTCCCGCGACCGGGTATGCTCTCCACGTCGATGCAGCCGCCGTGCTCCCTGATGATGCCGTAACTCACCGACAACCCCAGTCCGGTGCCGTTGGCCTTGGTGGTGTAAAAGGGGTTGAACACCTGCCTCAGGTTCTCCAGCGCGATACCGACCCCGGTGTCGGAAACCTTCACCTCGTAATTGTCCCCGCTCCCCACCGGCGCGCTCCTGATGTCGAGCACGCCCCCCTCGGGCATCGCCTGCACCGCGTTCAGGATCAGGTTGGTGAACACCTGCCGTAGCTGGTCCTGGTCCCCTTCGACGACGGCGACTTCCTCCGCGTAGAACTCGAACACCTCGATCTTCTCCAGGGAAACCTGGTGCCCGATCTGCCCAACGATCTCGTGCAACAGCTCGTTTAGGTGCACCTCGCCGCGCTCCATCTGCTCGCGTCGGGCGAACTTCAACAGGTTGGACACGATCCGCTCCACCCGCTTCACCTGCTGAAAGATGGTATCCACTTCCTCCCGGTTGGGCGCGTCCTCCGGGACCGAGAGTTGCAAAAGCTCGGTGTTGCCGCGGATGATCGCCATCGGGTTGTTGATCTCGTGGGCCACACCCGCCGCCAGTTCGCCGATGGCCGCCAGCTTCTCGACCCGCAACAGTTCCTCGCGCGTCTGCACCAGGAGCCGGTTCTTCTCCTCCAACTCTGCGGTCCTCAACTGCACCTTCTGCTCCAGGTTCCGGTTCAGCTCGATGATGCTGTCCTCGCGCTCGGCAAGCGACTGGCTCATGTCGTTGAAACGCCCGGCCAGGTCGCCGATCTCGTCGCGCGAATCGATGGTGCTCTTCACGTCCCGCTCGCCCGCCGCCACCCGCCGCGTCAGAAGCTCCAGTTCCTTGATCGGTTGCGCCAGCTTACGTCCCAGAAAGCCCGACATCGAGACCCCGGTGAGCCCGCTCAAAAGGAGCACGAAGCTCAAGAGGACGGCCATGTCGGTCTTCACCGCCGAGTAGTGGCTCTCCAGCATCCCCACGTAGAGCGCCCCGATTGGGACCCCCTGCAGCGACAGGATCGGCTCGTAGGCAGTCAGGTGCCAGTCGTTGACAACGAAGGCCCGTCCCACCCACTTGGCCCCCTTCAACAGGACGCGGTCGTACACCGGCGCCGAGAGCTTGGTGCCGATGGCGCGGCTGCCGTCGGTGTTGGGGACGTTGGTGGCGATCCTCACGTCCCCTTGGAAGATGGTGGAGTTGCCCACGTCGCGGCCGTTTGACTTGGCCCCTTCGTAGACCACGGTCTTGATCTTGTCCACCAGCTTCTTGTTGTTGTTCAACAGCACGCCGCCGTAGAGGGCACCCACCACGTTGCCGACGGGGTCCCTAACCGGCGCGGCAACGAAGAGGAACATGGCGCCGTTGAGCGGGGCGGGCGGGGTCGGGTCGGACTTGATACCGGCCACCTGGACGTGCGCCTGGCGCACCAAGTCCTCCCCCTCCAAGGAGAGCTCGGTGGTCGGAATGATGGTGGTGCCGCTTACCAACTCCCCTTTGAGCGCGCGCGCCACAAACTGGTTGCGCAGCTTCTCGTCGCCGAACTGCTTCGGGTTATTGGCGCGGAAGATCACCTTGCCGGAGGCGTCCACCGCCGCCAGGATGTCGAGGTGCTCACTCTTGCGTACCGGCGAGAGGGTGGCCGCCAGGGCGCGCTGGTCCGCGGCCGCGACGGTCTCCGAGGTTCTGCCGAAGGATGCGGAGAGTTTCACCGCGTCGTAGAGGCGGGTCAACTCGTTCAGGTACGCCTCGCGCGCCACGGAAAGGTCGTAGCGCACCTTTTCCTGCGCCTGGGCGGCCACCTTGGCGCTCAGGATGAAGACACCGGCCATCCAGCAGATCAGGATGGCGATCGCCAGCGGGATCAGGGTCGCGACGGTGAGCTTGGTCTTGATGGGAAAACGGAGCCTGGGGATGTTCATGAGGGGATGGTGATCTCGTATTCCGCTATCTTACGATCCAGCGTCTTCCTGGAGATGCCCAGGATCTCGGCGGAGCGGCTTTTGTGGTAGCCGGTGCCGAGCAGGGTGCGCTCGATGTGCGCCTTCTCCATGTTCTCCAGGGAAACCAGTTGCGGCTCGGCGGGCGCCGCCGCGACTTTTTGCTGTCTGCGCCAGATAGGGAGTTCTTTCGGGGTAACCAGCGGGGTGCGGGCCAGGATGACGGCGCGCTCCATGACGTTTTCCAGCTCCCGGATGTTGCCGGGCCAGTCGTAGCCGCACAGAATCTGCAGCGCCTCCGGCGTGACGCCGGTCACCTCTTTTTTCATCTTGAGGCTGTATTTTTTCAGGAAGTGCTGGGCCAGCGGCTCGATGTCGTCCCTTCTATCGCGCAGCGGGGGGAGGGGGATGTTGATCACGTTCAGCCGGTAGTAAAGGTCCTCGCGGAACCTTCCGGAGCGCACCTCCTCCTCGAGGTCCTTGTTGGTGGCGGCGACGAAGCGGATGTCGGCGCTCTTGCTGCGGGTGGCGCCCACGGGAATGAAGTCGCGCTCCTGTATCACGCGCAGGAGTTTCGCCTGGATGGGGAGGCTCATGTCGCCGATCTCGTCCATGAACAGGGTGCCGCCGTCGGCTTCCTCGAGAAGCCCCTTCTGGTGCGTGATGGCGCCGGTGAAGGCACCGCGCACGTGGCCGAAGAGTTGGCTCTCCAGGAGGGTTTCGGTTAGGGCGGCGCAGTTGATGGAGAGGAAGCGGCGCTCGCGCCGGGGGCTGTTGTAGTGGATGGCGCCTGCGATCAGCTCCTTACCGGTGCCGGACTCGCCCAGCACCAGGATGTTGGCCTCGCTGGCCGCCACCTGCAGGGTGAGATCGTAGGTCTCCTGGAACACCGCGCTTCTGAAGATGATGGCATCCTGCAGGATGGGCTTGCCCAGCTCGGATTTCAACGCCCTGTTTTCCTGCAGGAGCTGCTCCTTCTCCAGGGCGTTCTTCAGGACGCTCAGGATCTTTTCCTTGGGAAAAGGTTTGGTCACGTAGTCGTAGGCGCCAAGCTTGATGGCCTCCACCGCGGCGTCGATGGTGCCGAATGCGGTCATGATGATGATGGGGAGCGAGGGGCGGATCTGCTTCACCTCCTGCAGCACGCTGATGCCGTCGAGGTCGGGCATCCTGACGTCTTGCAAAAGCAGGTCCGCGTCGCCGGGGTCCCCCTCGCGCAGCCGGCGCAACAGTTGCGAACCGGCGTTGAAGGTCTCCACCGAGTACCCCTGGGTCTGCAACAGCTTCTTCAGGTAGATGAGGATACCTTCCTCGTCATCGCAGATCAGAATTCTTTCTTGTGTCATTTTGGGGCGTTCCTCGCTTCTTTCCCGCGCCGTTGCTGAAGGTCCCGTCTTGGACAAAATGTCACACATTTTGACAAAACGACACATTTGTTAATTAAAGTTAATCTTGTCGAAATTCCCGACTGGCGCAGACAACATTATCATTTCGAAGGTTTACGGTACACAACTATTTTTGCCGTAAACGTTTACGGGCTGGCATGCCTATTGCCGTATACGCGGTGCTTATTAAGCGTCGACGACGTTTATCATGGAAAAAGGAGAGATTCAACATGGCTGTTTCACGACGGGAGTTTCTGCAGGGGGGGGCGGCTGCTGCAGCGCTGATCCTCTCCGGCAAAAAAGCGGAAGCGGGCGGAGCAGACGGCTCGCAGATGCGCACCAAAGGGCTGAAAAGCTCGACCACCATCTGTCCTTTCTGCGCGGTGGGCTGCGGCCTTGTGGTTCATACCAAGAACGGCAAGATCGTCAACATCGAGGGGGACACCCAGCACCCGATCAACCAGGGGGCTCTCTGCTCGAAAGGCAGCGCGCTGTTCCAGGTGGCCAACAACGAGCGTCGTCTGCAGAAGGTGATGTACCGCGCCCCCGGCAGCGACAAGTTCGAAGAGAAGTCGTGGGACTGGGCCCTGGAGCGCATCGCGCAGAAGATGAAAGATACGCGCGACAAGTCCTTCAAGGCCAAAGAGATCAACAAGAAGGACAACAAAGAGTACGTGGTTAACCGCACCGAGGGTATGGCATTCCTGGGCGGCGCAGGTCTGGACAACGAGGAGTGCTACCTCTGGAGCAAGTTCGCCCGCTCCATGGGGGTCGCTAACCTCGAACACCAAGCCCGAATATGACACTCCGCTACAGTCGCCGGTCTGGCGGCTTCGTTTGGACGTGGGGCAATGACCAACCACTGGATTGACCTGAGGAACGCTGACGCGATCCTCGCCATCGGCTGCAACCCGGCCGAGAATCACCCGATTTCCATGAAATGGATTGAGCAGGCGATGGACAACGGCGGCAAGCTCCTCGCGGTAGATCCCCGTTTCACCAGGACCGGCTCCAAAGCCGACCATTACGCGCAGATCCGTCCGGGCACCGACATCGCCTTCCTGGGCGGCATGATCAACTACGCGCTGCAGAACAACATGATTCATGAGGAATACGTGCGCGAGTACACCAACGCCGCTTTCATCGTGAACGAGAAGTACGACTTCAACGAGGGGATCTTCTGCTCCTTCGACGACCAGGAGAAGACCTACGACCCGAAGGCCTGGGCCTACGCGGTCGACGGCGCCGGCAACCCCAAGCGCGACCACAGTCTGAAGGACCCGCGCTGCGTGTTCCAGCTCCTGAAGAAGCACTACTCCCGCTACACCGTGGACATGGTCTGCAACATCACCGGCACCAAGAAGGAAGATTACATCGCCGTTGCCAAGGCCTTCTGCTCCACCGGCCGTCCGGACAAAGCGGGTACTATCCTCTACGCGATGGGCATCACCCAGTCCACCCACGGCACCCAGAACGTGCGCGCGACCGCCATGCTGCAGATGCTGCTCGGTAACATCGGCATCGCCGGCGGCGGCGTCAACGCGTTACGCGGCGAGTCCAACGTCCAGGGTTCCTCCGACTACGGTCTGCTCTTCCACCTGCTGCCGGGCTACCTGAAGTCCCCGGAGTTCGACAACGTCGACCTGAAGGCCTACCTCGAGAAATGGACCCCGAAGACCAAGGACCCGAAGAGCGCCAACTGGTGGGGCAACACCCCGAAGTACACCGTGAGCCTCCTGAAAGCCTGGTACGGCGACAACGCCACCAAGGAAAACGGTTTCTGCTACGACTACCTCCCCAAGAGAAGTGGCAACTACTCCTTCATGAAGCTGATGGAGAAGATGGGCAAGGGCGAGCTGCAGGGCCTCATCTGCATGGGCCAGAACCCGGCCGTGGGCGGCCCGGACTCGCTGAAGACCCGCGAGGCGCTCGGCAAGCTCGATTGGCTCGTCACCGTCGACCTCTGGGAGACCGAGACCTCCATCTTCTGGAAGCGCCCCGGCGTCAACCCGAAAGACATCAAGACCGAGGTCTTCATGCTGCCGGCAGCTTCCTCCGTCGAGAAGGAAGGTTCCATCTCAAACTCCGGCCGCTGGGCCCAGTGGCGCTACAAGGCCGCCGAGCCGGTCGGTGATGCGAAGAGCGACCTCTGGATCATCAACCAGTTCGCCACCCGCGTGAAGAAGGCCTACGCGAAAGGCGGGACCTTCCCCGAGCCGATCACCAAGCTCTCCTGGAACTACGGCCAGGGCGAGGAGCCGGAAGTGCACATGGTGGCCAAGGAGATCAACGGCTACTTCACCAAGGACATGACCATCGTCGACAAGGACAAGACCCTGGAGTTCAAGGCCGGCGACCAGGTCCCGATGTTCAAGTACCTCCAGGACGACGGCTCCACCGTTTCCGGCTGCTGGATCTACTGCGGCTCCTACACCAAGGAAGGGAACCAGATGGCGCGTCGCGATCTGGCCGACCCGACCGGCCTGGGCCTGTACCCGAAGTGGTCCTGGGCTTGGCCGGTAAACCGCCGCATCATCTACAACCGCGGTTCGGTCAACCCGGACGGCATGCCGTTCAACCCCAAGCGCGCCGTCATCACCTGGGACGCCCTTGAGAAGAAATGGAAGGGCGACGTGCCCGACGGTCCCTGGCCGCCGATGAACGACGCCAAGGAAGGGAAGTACCCCTTCATCATGCTGCCCGAAGGCCACGGTCGTCTCTACGCCCTGGACATGAAGGACGGTCCGTTCCCCGAGCACTACGAGCCGGTGGAAAGCCCGGCCAAGAACCTCATGTCGAAGACCCAGACCAACCCGGCCGTCAAGATCCCGGCCAACATGTCGAGCGACACGGCGAAGTACCCGTTCGTCGGCACCACCTACAGGATGACCGAACACTGGCAGGCAGGCGCCATGACCCGTTCGCTCCCCTGGTTGGTTGAACTGGTCCCGACCATGTTCGTCGAGATCTCCCAGACGCTCGCTCGCGCCAAGGGGATCAGCAACGGCGATATGGTGAAGGTGACCACCGAGCGCGGCTCCATCGAGGCGAAGGCCCTGGTCACTTCCAGGCTGAAGCCGTTTAGCGTGCAGGGGAAAGAGGTAGAGCAGGTGGGTCTCCCCTGGCACTTCGGTTATGCAGGTCTTGCTACCGGCGACTCCGGCAACGTACTTACGCCGTCGGTCGGTTGCGCGAACACGAGCATCCCCGAATTCAAGGCATTCCTCTGCAACATCGAGAAAGGGGGTAAACGCGCATGAGCAGCGAGAACCAAGATTTCAACAAAAGCAAAGCATTCTTGATCGACATGACCAAGTGCACCGGCTGCCGTGGCTGCCAGGTCGCCTGTAAGCAGTGGAACCAGCTGGGCGCCGAGAAGACCGAGTTCTTCACCGGCGAAGGCTACCAGAACCCGCCGCTCATGTCGGAATACACCTTTACCCGTATCAAGTTCCGGGACTACGAGAAGAACGGGCAGAACGAGTTCGCCTTCTATAAAGAGATGTGCATGCACTGCAACGAGCCGGCCTGCGCATCGGTCTGCCCGGTAGGCGCCTTCAAGAAGACCAAGGAAGGCCCGGTCACCTATGACGCGGAGCGCTGCATCGGCTGCCGCTTCTGCATGGTCGCCTGCCCGTTCGGGGTGCCCAAGTACGAGTGGAGCAAGGCGCTGCCGCTGGTAAGAAAGTGCACTGGCTGCTACTCCAGGGTGAAGGAAGGGCAGAAGCCTGCCTGCGCCACCACCTGCGTTTCCGCCATCACCTACGGCAACCGCGACGAGATGATCAAGGAAGCCAACAAGAGGATCGCGGCGCGTCCCGAGAAGTACCTGAAGAAGCTCTACGGCGCGGAAGAGGCGGGCGGCACCTCGGTCATCTACCTGACCGCGCTTCCCTTCGACGAACTGGGCTTCAAGCCGGTCACCAAGCGTCCGCTCCCGTCCTACACCTGGCAGGCGCTGCGCCTGGTCCCGGGCATCTTCTTGACCGTCGGCAGCTCGCTGTCGCTGCTTTCCTGGTTCAACCATAGGAAGGAGAGGATCGCCAAGGAAGAGGAGCAGAGAAAATCCGGCGCTACGCCGAAGGAGGAGAGCTAGATGACCGCTGCAAAGATAATCGTTAACGAGATCAAGGGATACCACCGCTTCGTTAAGTTCCTGATCGTCCTCGTGTCCTTGGGCGCGCTCGCCTCCCTGGCCCGCTTCGTCTTCGGCCTGGGCGTCACCACCAACCTGAACGACACCTTCCCGTGGGGTCTCTGGATCTCCTTCGACGTCGTCACCGCTGTTCCTCTGGCGGCTGGCGCCTTCACCCTCGGGGCCATCGTGCACTGCTTCCACATCAAGAAGCTCGAGCCGCTGGTGCGTCCGGCCATCGTGACCGGCTTCCTCGGTTACTCCCTGGTCTGCGTAGGCCTCTTGCTCGACCTGGGCCAGCCGCAGCGCTGCTGGCACACCATGGTGTACTGGAACCCGCACTCCCCGATGTTCGAGGTTTCCATGTGCATCGCCGCCTACACCACCGTGCTCTTCCTCGAGTTCCTGTCGCCGGTGTGCGAGAAGTTCGGCTACCACGTACCGCTGCGCCTGCTGCGCACTATCGAGATGCCACTGGTCGTTGCTGCGGCTTCCATCTCGACGCTGCACCAGTCGTCGCTGGGCACCTTCTTCCTGATCGCGGTCGACAAGCTGCACAGCCTCTGGTACAACCCGCTGCTGCCGCTGCTCTTCTGGCTCTCCGCCATGTGCGCCGGTATCTCCATCATCATCGTGGAGGCCACCATGAGCCACAAGTACATGGGGCAGCCGGACGAGAGCGAACTGCTCGAGACCCTTGCCAAGATCCTTCCCTGGGTCATCACCGTGTACCTGACCGTGAAGGTGTTCTCCCTGGTGGCACTCACCCAGGGGCCGCTCTTCAACCGTCCCGGCCTTTTGGTGCTCTTCGCCGTAGAGGTCGTCTGCGGGGTCCTGCTGCCGCTGGTCATGCTCATGAACGGCAACGTGCGTGAGAACAACCGTCTGCGCGCCACCGCCGCCTGGCTCGTGATCGCAGGCGTCATCCTGAACCGCTTCAACGTCTCAATGTTCGGCATGGAGGCTCCGGGAACCTTCTACTACCCGTCCTTCATCGAGTCCGTGGTAACCATCGGCATCATCGCGGCGCACATTCTGTTCTTCGTGCTGATCGCCAAGTACTTCCCGATTTTCGAGCACCACCCGGAGACCGTCGACTACTCGATCCCGGACCACTTCCGCAAGACCGAGAAAGGCCACGCACACGGTGCCGCCAAGGCTTAGTGAAAGTTGCAGCAACAGTTTGAATCTTACCAAGTAACAGCTTAGAAGTACGATGAAACCCTCCCATAGTCCCCTCTCCCGCTTAAGGCGGGGGAGGGGCAGGGACGGGGACGACACAAGCTCAGATCTAGATTCAAGGAGTCCGCAGGTGGCAACCATTTACAGTTTCAAGAAGGGCGTCATGGAGCAGGTGGAAGGCGGGGTGGTCAACGAGTACCCCCTGCAGCTGGTGGTGAACGGGCGCGAGATGGCGACCCTGATTGCTTCACCCCACGATCTGCGCTTCCTGGTCGCCGGCTTCCTGCGCCTGCAGGGCTTCGTCTCCCAGGTCGAAGACTTCCTGGCGTTGGCCATCTGCCAGGACTTCGGCGCCGCCAGCGTCACCATCCGCGGCGAACTCCCCGAGCGCCTGAAGCCGGTGCTCACCTCCGGTTGCGGCACCGGGATCAGCTTCAACATGCCCAAGCCGGTCCAGAAGTCAGGCCCGTCACGGGTGCACGCACCCGAAACGATCTTCGCCCTGATGAACCAACTGGCTCAAAAGTGCGAAGGGTATCAGAACCACGGCGGGATGCACTCCGCGGGCGTGGGGAGCGATACGCTGCTCCTGCATGCCGAGGACATCGGCCGCCACAATACCATTGACAGAATCGCCGGCGAGGCCCTTCTGAAGGGAATCTCGCTGGCTGGAACCATATTGGTCACCTCCGGCCGCGTCTCGACCGAACTGGTCGCCAAGGCCTCGCTTCTGGGGATCGACCTGATCGCCTCGCGCACCTCGCCCACCGACATGGCGGTGAAGATGGCCGAGGAGGCCGGCATCACCCTGGTGGGCTATGTGCGCGCCGACAGCTTCAAGGTCTACACCCATCCCGAAGCGATCAGCATGTCCGGCTCCGCGAAGATCGCCGGCGTTACCGGCGTGATCCTCGCCGGGGGCGCTTCCAGCCGCATGGGGAGCAACAAGGCCCTTCTGCCGCACAAGGGGGGGCGCTTCATCGAGAGCATCTACCGCGAGCTTGCCGAGATCTTCCGTGAGGTGATCCTGGTGACCAACACCCCGGAACAGTACCAGTTTCTCCCCTGCCGCAAGGTCGCCGACCTCTACCCCGGCATGGGAGCGCTCGCCGGCATCCACGCTGGACTGGCCCAGGCGAACACCCCTAGCGTCTTCACCGTCGCCTGCGACATGCCGCACCTCGATCCGTCGCTTATCAGGTATATCGCCGGGCGCCGCGGTGACTGCGACCTGGTGCTCCCGAAGAGCGAGCATGGTTACGAGCCGCTGCACGCGCTGTACAACAAGAGCGCGCTCCCCGCGATGGAAGAGTGCCTCACCCAGGGAAAGCGGCGCATCGTCTCCATCCTGCCGCAGTTGAAGGTGAACGAGATTTCTGCCGGCGAGGTGGCCGGATTCGATCCGGAGTTCGATTCCTTCAGCAACATCAACACCCCGCAAGAATATTACGAGTTGAGAAACGGCGACAAGGTGAGGGCGGTCATCGAGAGCCTCGCGGCCGCCGAGCAAGCACACAAAGCGCAGGCCTAGCCCAGGGGGCTGCCTGAACCAAGAGGCGTCAACGCAACAGCTCCCCGGCGCGGGAGTTCAAAGGAGAAGGTAAATGTTTGGATTCGGTATGCCGGAAATGATCATCGTGCTCGTAATTGCCCTCGTAGTCGTTGGTCCTGCCAAGCTCCCCCAGCTCGGCCAGGCTCTCGGGAGCAGCATCAAGAACTTCAAGAAGGCCTCCACCGGCGAGGACGTGGTCCAGCTGAACGAGGAGAAAAAGGCCTAGCTTTAGCTGGTCGCATCAATACTTTCAAGGCCCTGGGCGATCCGGGGCCTTTTTTTTTAACGAAAGTTCTCAAGGAGGAGGGCCCGTCTGCCGATCTAATTGACAACCGGATAAGAAACCGGTTCTGCGGGTTCGGTGGTGCTGAGAGCTGCCGTGTCGTGACAAGGAGAGGAAAATGTTGACGCAGTGGCATGATGACATGGCGACGGGTAGCGCAGCGATAGACAAGCAGCACAAGGAACTGCTGCGGCGTGTTGACGATCTGCTCAAGGGGGCGAAGAGCAGGAAGGGCGCTGAAGAGATCGGCAGGTTGATGTGGTTTCTGAAGAAATACGTCAGGTGGCACTTCCGGGACGAGGAGAAGCTGATGCTCGAAGCCGGCTATCCCGGCTACCATTCTCACAAGATCCAGCATGAAATCTTTTTCCGGGAGGTGCTGCGCCTCGAATCGCTGCACGCCGAGCAGGGGGACAACACCCTGATGATCGTGGCTGTCATCTCTGCCATGTGCGAGTGGCTTCGCTCGCACTTCAACAAGTTGGACAAGGAATTTATCGAGTTCCTGAAAGATACCGGCCAAATCGGCAGCGGCGGGAATGGGGACGAAAACGGCGAGCCGTAGCTGCTTTTCTGCCACGCAAAGAGCTGTGCAATGACAAATAAAGGGGAGCCCGGACCGATCCGGGCTCCCCTTTTGCGTCAATTGGGAAGGAGAGGTTTACGAGCGGTGCACCGCCAAAGGTCCCCAGGCCTGGTGCACCGACATCACCTCGACGCTGTTGATGTTGACCCGTGCCGGCACCGATGCCACCCAGACCACGATGTCGGCGATGTCCTCCGGACGCAGCGGTTCGGTCCCGGTGTAGACTCGCTGCGCCTTTTCGTCTTCCCCTTTGAAGCGGACCTTGGAAAATTCTGTTTCCGCCATGCCCGGCTCGATGTTGGTGACTCGGACCGCGGTCCCCAGGAGGTCGGCGCGCAGGTTCCTGGAAAACTGCTGCACGAAGGCCTTGGTGGCGCCGTAGACGTTGCCGCCGGGGTAGGGCCAGCTCCCCGCGACCGACCCGATGTTGACGACGTGGCCGCGGTTTCTGGCCACCATGCCCGGCAGGATCGCGCGGGTGCAATACATCACCCCTTTCACGTTGGTGTCCACCATGGTTTCCCAGTCCTCAAGCGACGCCTGGTGCGCGGGCTCAAGCCCCAGGGCTAGCCCGGCGTTGTTGACCAGCAGATCCACCTCGGCGAACTCGGGGGGCAGCGCGGAGCAAGCGGCGGCCACCGCGTCACCGTCGCGCACGTCCAGGGTCAAGGTATGCACCTTGGTTTTGCCGGCCAGTTCCTGCTTGAGCGCCTCCAGTTTCTCTGTGCGGCGCGCCGTCAGCACCAGTTTCCAGCCAAGCTCTGCCAGCGCCCGGGCGCAGGCGGCGCCAAATCCCGACGATGCTCCTGTAATGAGGGCACACTTCTCCATTTTCTTCCTCCTGGGCGCAGTCGCGCTGTTGCGGGCGCTATATTAATTTAGATCGTCGCCCAACACAAGGCGTAGCTTGCCTCACCCGCATCGTTTGCTTGCGGCCCCCCTCGTTGTGATCCGGCACATCGCCGAAGTAATTCCCATGAAAAAGCTTGGAAAAGCCATTGCTGCACCTCGACAATCGGGTAAAGTATTCCAGTTGTTTCACTTGGAGAATACAATATCTAATGAGCCCTGCGGGGCAGAGCGAGCGGGAGGTGCACGCCATGCGCAAGATCTCTCATAGCTGCGAAGTACATGCTGCGCTTGATACCGTGTGGAAGCTTCTTATTGAAAAAATGGAACAGCCACATTCCTACCTGCCTGGGGTGAACCAGTCGCGCACCCTGCAGCATTACGGCAACGGTCTGCTGCGTGAAATCAGGGGCGAAGGGCTCCTGATCAAGGAAAAGGTGGTTCTCGACAAGCCCCACGGTGAGGTGCGCTACTTTCTCCTGGAACACCCGCTCTTCACGGGTCGGGTGGTGAACCGCGTGGTGCCGTCATCGGTGCAAAGCCCAGTGGCACCGCAGGTGCTGACCATCGAGGTGGAGTGGGCGCCTAAGGACGACCAGGCTGAGCGCATGATCAGAAGCGACCTGCCGGAACAGATCCAAAGAGAGGTGATGAGCTTGAAAGAAAAAGCGGAAGCAATGGAAGCGCAAGAGGCAAAACCGCTGGCGACCTCATACGCCTTCGGCATCACCATGGCGCTCCCCTTTGCCGATGCGCTACCGAGGGTGCACCAGGAGTTGCAGCGGGAAGGGTTCGGTGTGCTGTTCGAGATCGATGTGAAGCATAAATTTAAGGAGAAGCTCGACAAGGATTTCCGCAACTACCATATCCTGGGGGCCTGCAACCCGGGCTTGGCTTTCCAGGCCTTCGGTGCCGAGATCAACATCGGCACGCTGCTCCCCTGCAACGTGGCCGTCTATTCGGTCAGCGAGTCCCGCACCGTGGTGATGGTGATGGACCCGGTGGCGGGGCTTGCCCTGGTGGGGAACAGCCAGTTGAACGAGCTCTCGGTCACGGTGAAGCAGAGTCTGCAGCGGGTCATGGCGGGGCTGCACCCCGTCGCGGGTTGAAGCCATGATCCGGCTAAAGAGGATATACGACGAACCGGCGGTGCAGGACGGGGTGCGCGTGCTGGTGGACCGGCTCTGGCCCCGCGGGATATCCAAGGAAAACGCGCGTCTCGACCGTTGGGAGAAGGAGCTGGCACCCTCGGATGAGCTGCGCCGCTGGTTCGGGCACGATCCCGAGAAGTGGCAGGAGTTTCGGACGCGCTACCGCCAGGAACTGGCGGGGCAGGGGGAACTGCTTAAGGAGTTGACCGGGCTCTGCGCCCGAAACACCGTCACGCTGCTCTATGCGGCAAAGGACGAGGAGCACAACAACGCAGTCGTACTGAAGGAACTCATTGACGACTCCAGCATCGGCTGATCAGGGGGACAGGCATCTACGGAGCCAGTTCCCGGCCGCGGTAAGTACGCGGTTTAGGAGGCTAAGATGGGAGACAATCTCGCTAGAAAGATATTGAAGGAACACCTGGTGGAAGGGGAGCTGGTGCCGGGGCGGGAGATCGCGATCCGGATCGATCAGACCCTCCTGCAGGACGCGACCGGCACCATGGCCATGCTGGAGTTCATGGCGACCGGCCTGCCCCGGGTCAAGGTGGGGTTGGCGGCGCAGTACGTCGATCACAACCTATTGCAGACCGACAACAAGAACGCGGACGATCACGCCTTTCTCGCCAGCGCGGCTCAGAAGTTCGGCGTTTATCTCTCCAAGCCGGGTAACGGTGTGTCGCACCAGGTGCACCTGGAGCGCTTCGGTGTCCCGGGCACCACGCTTCTGGGGGCCGACTCGCACACCCCCACCGCCGCCGGACTGGGGCAGCTCGCCATAGGGGCGGGCGGGCTCGACGTGGCGCTTGCCATGGCGGGTCACCCCTTCCACCTCACCTGCCCGAAGATATTCGGGATCAAACTGACCGGGCAGTTGCAGCCCTGGGTGTCCGGGAAGGACGTGATCCTGGAGCTGCTCAGGCGCCACAGCGTGAAGGGCGGGGTAGGAAAGATCATGGAATACTACGGCCCCGGCGTCGCCACCCTCTCGGCCACCGACCGCGCCACCATCGGCAACATGGGGGCGGAACTGGGCGCGACCACCACGGTATTCCCAAGCGACGACAACGCGCGCGCCTTTTTGGAGGCGCAGGGGCGCGGCGAGATCTGGCGCGAACTTTCCGCCGACCCAGACGCCGCTTACGACGAATACGACGAGATCGACCTGTCCCAGGTGGTGCCGTTGATCGCCTGCCCGTCGTCGCCGGACAACGTGGTTCCGGTCGCCGAGATCGAGGGGCTCAAGGTGGACCAGGTCATCGTCGGCAGTTCGGTCAACTCCTCCTTCCGTGACCTGATGACCGCCTGCAAGATCCTCGAGGGGCGGCGCATCGCCCCCGGTCTCTCCTTCCACATCAACCCCGGCAGCCGCCAGGTGCTGGAGAACGTGGTGGCCGAGGGCGGCTACATGATGCTGCTCTTGGCCGGCGGCCAGGTGCACCAGCCCGGTTGCCTCGGTTGCATCGGCATGGGGCAGGCGCCCGGCACCAACCAAGTGTCGCTCAGGACCTTCCCGCGCAACTTCCCGGGACGCAGCGGCACCAAGGAGGACCGGGTCTACCTTTGCTCACCGGAAACCGCCGCCGCGGCGGGTGTCTACGGCGTGGTCACCGACCCGCGCAAGCTCTCGGAACTGCTCCCCTGGCCCGACGTGAAGAACCCGGACCGCTACCTGGTGGACGACTCCGGCATCCAGTACCCGACCGAAGACGGCAGCGCGGTCGAGATCGTCACCGGCCCCAACATCGTCCCGTTCCCGGAGTTCCCGGCTCTGCCGGACCAGCTTGACGTGGAGGTGATCATCAAGGTGGGGGACAACATCTCCACCGACACCATCATGCCTGCGGGGAACAAGGTGCTCCCGTTTCGCAGCAACATACCGGCCATCAGCAAGTTCGTCTTCGAGCAGGCGGACCCGGAGTTCGCGGCGCGGGCGGCCGAGAAGGGGGACGGCGCCGTGGTGGGGGGAGAGAACTACGGTCAGGGGTCATCGCGCGAACATGCCGCGCTGGCGCCGCGCTACCTGGGCATCAGGGTGAAGATCGCCAAGAGCTTTGCCAGGATCCATCGCTCCAACCTGATCAACTTCGGCATCGTGCCCCTGGTCTTCAAGGACCCCTCCGATTACGACCGGATCAAGCAGGGGGACCGTATCACCATCCCGCGCCTGCGGGAGTTGACCGGGAGCGGTGCCACCGAGATCCCCATTCAGGTCGGCGGCGCCGAAATTGTGACCCTGTTGCACGCCTCGGAGCGCGAGCGTCGCGAACTGGTGGCGGGGGGGCTGCTCAATTTGGTAAAGGAGGAGAACCATGGCTGACACCCTGAGGGAGCTGCTCTCCGAGGAGGAACTGATCGGCTTTTACGAGCAGATGGTGCTTTGCCGTGAATTCGAGGAGAGCTGCGCCGAGCAGTACTCCAAGGGGCACATCACCGGCTTCCTGCACCTGTATTCGGGGCAGGAGGCGGTTGCCGTCGGCTGCACGGCGGGGCTGCAGCAAAAGGACTACATCCTCTCCGCCTACCGCGACCATGCCCAAGCCATCGTGCGCGGCGCGGATCCCAAGAAGGTGATGGCGGAGTTGTTCGGCAAGGCGACCGGTCTCTGCAAAGGGAAGGGGGGCTCCATGCACCTCTTCGCGCCGCAGCTCAACTTCATGGGGGGATACGCCATCGTCGGCGGCCAGTTCCCCATCGCGGTCGGGCTCGCCTGGGGGGGGCAGTTGCTCGAGGAGGACCGGGTCACCGCCTGTTTCTTCGGCGACGGCTCCATGAACCAGGGCACCTTCCACGAGTCGCTGAACTGGGCCCGCCTTTGGGACCTCCCGGTCCTGTTTATCTGCGAGAATAACTTCTACGGTATCGGCACCGAGGTGCACCGGGCCTCCGCCCAGGCCGCGCTGCACCGGCGCACCTGCGGCTACGACATCCCCAGCGAAAAGGTGGACGGCATGGACGTTATCGCCATGTACCAGGCCACCAAGCGGGCCGCCGAGTGGGTCAGGGAACGCCAGCGCCCGTACTTCATCGAGGCGGTCACCTACCGCTTCCGCGGGCATTCCATGTCGGACCCCGCCAAGTACCGCAGTTCATCCGAGACCGACGTCTGGAAAAGCCGCGACCCGATTATCAACCTCTCGCGCCGGCTCCTGGAAGAGGGGATCGCCACCCAGGAGCGGCTCGACGAGATCACCAAACGCTGCCTGGCCCGGGTGGAGGAGAGCGTTCGCTTCGCCGAGGAGTCGCCTTGGCCCGAGGACGCCGAGGTGTGGGAGGATATTTATGTCTGAGATGACCTACCGCGACGCTATCAACCAGGCGCTTAAGGAAGAGATGCGGCGTGACAAGACGGTCGTCACGTACGGCGAGGACGTGGCGCTGTACGAGGGGGCCTTCAAGGTGACCCGGGGGCTCCTGTCGGAGTTCGGGGAGCTGCGGGTGCGGGACTGCCCCATATCGGAAAACACCATCGTCGGGGTCGCCGTCGGCGCGGCCATGGCAGGGGTCCGCCCGGTGGCTGAACTGATGACGGTGAACTTCGCCCTGCTCGCCATGGACCAGATCGTGAACCACATGGCCAAGGTGCGCTACATGTTCGGCGGGCAGACCACGGTCCCTATGGTGATACGCATGCCGGGAGGGGGAGGGAGCCAGTTGGGCGCCCAGCACTCGCAGAGTCTGGAGAGCTACTTTATGCACTGCCCGGGCATGCTGGTCGCTTACCCGGCGACGCCGGCCGACGCCAAGGGGCTCCTGAAGAGTTCGATCCGCGACGATAACCCGGTTATCTTCCTGGAGCACGAACTCCTGTATAACAGCAAGGGGGAGGTTCCGGAAGACCCGGAGTTCCTGGTTCCCTTCGGCCAGGCCGCCGTCATGACGGAGGGTGACCAGGTGACCCTGGTGGGCTACGGCCGGATGGCGATCCTCGCGCTGCAAGCCGCGCAGCAACTGGAAAAAGAGGGAGTCTCCTGCGAGGTGATCGACCTGCGCACACTGGCGCCGCTGGACATGGATACGGTGCTCGCCTCGGTGAAAAAGACCGGGCGGGCCATGGTGATCGAAGAGTGCTGGAAAAGCGCGGGGCTTGGCGGTGATATCGCCTCCCGCATCTACGAGGGGTGCTTCGACACCCTGCTGGCGCCGGTACGCCGCGTCTCCGGCCTCGACGTGCCGATGCCTTATTCACGCAAGATCGAGAAGCTCTGCATCCCGCAGGTCGATGGGATCGTGCAGGGAGTACGCGACCTGCTCAACGAACCGTACTGAGGAGCCGCCATGAACGAAATCGTCATGCCTAAACTCTCCGATACCATGACCGAGGGAAGGCTGGTCAGTTGGAAGAAGCGGGTAGGGGACGAGGTGCGCCGCGGAGAGGTAATCGCCGAGGTGGAGACCGACAAGGCGAACATGGAACTGGAAGCCTACGCTCCGGGGGTCTTGCTGGAGATCAAGGTGCAGCCAGGCGAAATGGTGCAGGTGGGGACGGTGATCGCTCTGGTCGGCAAGGCGGGTGAAAAGCCGGGCGCCGCCCCGGAGACCGAGGCGCCCAAGGAGGCCGCGGCTCCCGCTGACCAGGGGGGCGCCGCGCCTACCGCCCAGCCGGCCCGCGCCGAGGACCTGGCCGAGCAGGAGGGGGAACACCAAGCTCCCGCTGCCCCGCCTGTCCCGGGAGAGGAAACGACCCAGCCGGCGACCGAATCCCCGGGTGCTCCAAAGCAGTACATACCGACCAGGGCTCCCTCCCCGGGCGGTCCTGCTCCGGAAACGGCACCCCCGGGGAGAGAACGGGCCGCTCCGGTGGTGCGCCGCCGCGCCAGGGAGTTAGGCATCGAGCTTGCGCAGGTTCACGGCAGCGGCCCGGAGGGGCGTATCCTGCTCCAGGACTTGGAGGGGGAGGGGCGTCACATTGCGGGAACCGGCGCAACGACGCGTCCAGCCCCCCAGCCAGTCCAGCCCGAGCCGGGTCAACCGCAGGACCAGGCTGCCCGGCCGCAGGTCGAGGCTGCGCCTGAGAGAAGCAAGACCCCGGGGCCGAGACTGGTGCAGGAGGTAAAGGCGATGTCCCGGCTCAGGGCGGCGGTAGCCAAGACTGTCGCGGATTCCTGGGCACACATCCCTCATTTCACGGTAACCATGGACATCGCCATGGACGAGGCGGAGTCGGTTCGGCGCCAGTTGAAACAGGGAGGGATGCGGATCACGGTCAACGACCTCATCGTCAAGGCGGTTACCCTCGCCTTGACCAAGTTTCCCCAACTGAACGCGAGCTTCGCGCAGGAGGGGCTGCAGTTTCACGGTGAGGTGAACGTAAGCGTGGCGGTGGGGGTGCCCGAGGGGGTGCTCATGCCGGTGATCCATGGCTGCCAGGACCTTTCCCTGCCCGCGATCGCCCAGGAGGCGGACCGGCTGGTGCAGCGGGCCAGGTCCGGCGCCCTGACCGAGAAGGAGATGACCGGCGGCACCTTCTCCGTCTCCAACCTGGGCATGTTCCAGGTCAGCAGCTTCAGTGCCGTCATCCCGCCGTCCCAGGCGGGGGTGCTCGCTGTCGGGGCGGTGGTGGATGTTCCCGTGCTGCGCGCAGGTGTACTGGGGAACGCCAGGGTAATGAAGGTCACCCTCTCCGCAGACCACCGCGTGGTTGATGGCGCCTATGCCGCACAGTTCCTGGTCGAATTGCGGGACGTGCTGGAAAATCCGGTGCGCCTCCTCATGTAACCGAAAAGGGGCGGGCCTTCGGCCTGCCCCTCGTTCTTTCCCGTCACCCGCATCACTGTCGTTCACTTCCCCTTCCTGCTGCTCTTGGTCTCGTCTCTGTTCCCGCCCACAGCCCGCGCCTGCACCTCCACTGGCCGGGGGCTCTCCCTTTTTTTCTCATTATCCTGCTAAAGAATGGTTCCCATGAGCCGATAGGAAAAAGTGCTGCCGGGCACAAACTCTGAAAGGAGCGCCTGTCGGCACCAACGCACACCTAAACTGGGGGAAGGCTATGAAGTGCTTGATAGTAGATGACGAGGCTTTTTGCCGTGACTTTGTCGCCACCTTGCTCAGCGCGACGGCCGATTGTCACCAGGCCAGCAGCGGCATGGAGGCACTGGAGAAATACAACACCGCCCTGGCGGGCGACGATCCGTTCGACCTGGTGATCATGGACATCATGATGCCCGGGATGAGCGGCCACGACGCGGCCAAGGCGATCAGGCATATCGAGAAGGAGCAGAAACCGGCCAAGCGGGTGAACATCGTCATGCTGACCGCGCTGAACTCCTCCAACGACGCCATGGAGTCCTTCTGCAACGCGCAATCGGCGGCCTACCTGGTGAAGCCGGTCTCCAAAGAGGGGCTTTTCAACGTGCTGTCCAAACTCGGACTAATGAAACGCTAGACCTTCACGGGGCGCTGCAGCCTCAGACCGGCCGGCTGCAGCCCCACCATTTCTAGGCTACCTTGAACTGGGCCACCAGTGTGCCCAGGTCGTCCGACAGGTTCGCCAGCTCCGCAGCCGCGAGCGACGAATCCTGTGATCCCTGTACGGTTACCTGCACCACCTCAGATATCCTGGAGATGTTGCCGGTTATCTCGCTGATGGTGGCCGTCTGCTCCTCCGCCGCGGTGGCGATCTGGTTTACCTGCATGCTTACCGCGTTGATCTGGTCCAGGATCTCCTGCAGCGCGGCGCCGGACTTGGCGGCTTCCTCAGTTCCATGCTGCACCTCGCGCACACCTTCCTCCATCGCCAGCACCGCTCCCTTGGTTTCTCCCTGAATCGCCTTGATCATCTCGCCGATCTCTCGCGTCGCCTTGGTGGTGCGTTCCGCCAGGGCGCGCACCTCGTCGGCAACGACCGCGAAACCGCGCCCTTGTTCCCCGGCCCGCGCCGCTTCGATGGCGGCGTTGAGCGCAAGCAGGTTGGTCTGGTCGGCGATGTCCTCGATGGTGCCCACGATGGCGCCGATCTGGTCCGAGCGCTCCCCGAGGCTTTCCACGGTTCGGGAGGTCGCGTTGACACGGTCCGCAATCCGGTTCATCACCTCGACTGTTTGAGCCACCACCTGTGCCCCGGTTTCGGCAGCGCTACTGGCCTGTTTTGAGTTTCTGGCCGCCTCATGGCAGTTGAGCGCGATCTCGTTGGAGGTGGCGGACATCTGCTCGCTTGCGGTGGCAACGGTCTGGGCCTGGCAGGCGACCTGCTCCGCGCCGTTGGCCATTTGCTCGGAACTGCGCTGCAGTAAGCTCGACGACGCCGCAATGCCGCTGGAGATGTCTCCGGTGCGCGTCACCACTTCCCGTAGATGCTGCAGCATGTTGCCGATGGCAACCATGAGACGGCCGGTTTCGGCCGACTCGTCACCCTCGATCTTGGCTGTCAGGTCCCGTTGCGCGATGCGTCCCGCGGTGGCCACGGCGATGCGCAGCGGCGCTGCAATGCACCTGTCCAACCACATCGCCCCCCAAATAGAGCTGCCGATGGCTGCGAGCAGCAGGGCGAGGATGGCTAGCCTGACGCCACGCACGCTTCCCGGAGCCTGCACCTGCGCCGCCCCCTGGTCAGCGATGGCACCGGCAAGTTGAGCCAGCGTTCCCTGGATCTCCCCGCGTCTTGTCTTAAGGTCCCGCAGCGCCTGGAGCGCCAGCCCCTTGTCCCCGAGGTTGATCAGCTGCAGTGCCCTGCTGCGCGCCGCTTGGGCCGCGGCGACCTTCGTGGAGAGGGTTTGAAATAGGGCTTTGTCCTTGTCGGTGGATGGCGCCGCTTTCAGTTTGGCGACTTGGTCGGAAATTCCCTTCTCGGTGGCGGCCGCCGCGCTCAATTCGGACCGTGCGTCCGACATGCCTCCAGTCGTCAGCGCCTCGGCCAGGCGCTGACCGGCGCCTGCGTTTGCGGCACCAATCTCCGCTATGGATCGCATCTGTGCCAACTGCCGCTCGGCTTGGCTGCGGGCGCCGCTGGAAGCGGCACGGTTGCCATACAATGCGGTGATGGACAGGATCACCGATACCGCGGCGCTGATGCCAAAGCCGACAATAAGTTTTGCCCTGAGGTCCAAGTTAGTGCCCATCCCCCGCCTCCCTTGAGCTGCCAATCTGGTGGAAAAATTAAAACAAATTCATAGTATAGGGTGGGATGTCGACCTGTCAAGACGGCCCGGCTACGGGCAGGCAGGACGACCCTTCTGACGATAAACCTGTAACCGGAACCGGCGTCATTTGTCTTTGCAGCCGACTCCCCCTGTGCTAGGTTGCGCCAACAGGTAGTGCCAGATATGACCGTAAAGGAGTCGCTATTTCATGGACGAAAAATTGAAACAGGCTATTTTTCGGCAGGTTGAACTGGAGCCCTTCGCTCAGACCTTGAAGATGGAGCTGGTGCAGCTCGAGGAGGGATTTTCCGCCGTGGAGATGTCTTACGACGCGGGGGTGATGAACAATATGTTCGGACGGGCCCACGGCGGCGCGATCTTTTCGCTCGTCGACGAGGCCTTCGAAACCGTGTGCCAGACCGTCGGCTGTGTCACGGTAGCCCTCAACGTCTCGGTGAACTTCGTGGCAAGCCCGGAATTGGGAGCGAGGCTAAGGGCTGAAGCCAGAGAAGTCAACAGCACCAGGAAAACGGCAAGCTACGACATAAAGGTCCACGACCAGAACGGTATACTCATAGCAGTATGTCAGGCACTGGCATATCGAACGGGAAAGCCGCTTCCCTTTGTCTCACCAGAGCAAGCTTAGCTAGAAGCATCCACGATTCATCGTTAGCCGGACTGGCCGATGGCCAGCCACCAAGCGTAAAGCACCACCGAAGCGCTGGCCAGCGCGAGCAGGGCGTTGGCCAGACGCCCCGGCCTACCCAAGTAACTCACCAGCAGTTCCGCTACAAACCCGAACAGACAGCCGAACATGAACCCGAACAGGTGCGCACCGAGATCGGTCCTTTCCCCTTCCGTGCCCAAAAGCACCAGTAGCGACAGCGCCGCGGCGATGGGGAGTGGCCAGCGCCTGCGCAGGTGGTGCCGGTAGCGCATCATGGTGAGGGCGCCCAGGATGCCGACCGCGCCGAACACCGCAGTGGAAGCCCCTACCGAGGTATGGCTCGGGAGCTGGACGTAGGCGTTAGCCAGGTTACCGCAGATGCCTGAGGCGAGGAGCAGGGTCCAGGCGAACCCCGAGCCCAGGTCCCGGCAGAGGTAGACGATGAAGACCCCGCCGATGGCCAGGTTGCTCACCAGGTGCAGCGCGTCCGCGTGCAGCGTGAGGGCTGTCACCAGGCGCCACCACTCACCCTTGAGGATCAGGCCGGCGTGGGCGTTGCCGATGTCGAGCCAGTCAACCGGATAGTGTCCCAGGATCTTCAGGTCCAGGTTGGTGAGGTTGTGGAAGGTGGCCAGCAGGATCAGGATGGAGAGGGTAGGGAGGGTGTTCTCCTTCATGGGGTGCACCGGTGGCAAAAACGGCGGCCAGTTGCGGTTCTCATCCACATAGAGGTTCAACTCGCGGCAGGCGGCGTCGTAGTTCTCCGGGGCGACCCACACCTGCCACCCCCGCGGTCCCGGCTCGAGCCGGCACTCGATGAAGCGTGATTCCAGCACCAGCGCCCACAGGCGGGCCTGGCGCAGGGACAGTTTTCGCCCGCGTTCCTCCACCCGCCAGACCGGGACGATTCGCCAATCGTCCTGCGGTGCTACGCTATGATCCTGGTCCTCGGTCATGCCGGGCAGTATGTCAGATCCTTCCGGCGTCGTCACCAACAAATGGGAAGCGCCGCCGCAGGTTTTGCCTTCTTGTCGCTCCATCGTTTGTACCTGCAGGCGGCCGCTCCAACCGCGGCTCCGCCTTCCTTGACTATTTTTATCGCAGTGCTAAAAGAACCTAGTGCTGACGGACGGTTAAATCAAGGGGGGCGGAAAGATTGATTCCAAGGAGAAACGAGGATGCGATCCAGGGTCAGGCTGATCAAAACGGCGGTCCCGCCACTGCTTGCAGCTGGAACTTGCAACGCTCCCGGTTGCAGGAACCGGCATCCTTCACGCAGGTGGCCGATCAGGATGCGCTGGCACCGCCGGTTGATCCGCATCGGCAAGAGGAGGTACGTCAACATGATCAGTGACAAGATAAGGGAACTGGCCGAGCAGGTGGGTCATGCCTTCGTCGCGACCTGCGATACCGGCGGTCATCCGCATCTCGCCGCGGGCCGTGGCATTGCCCTGTTCCAGCCGAATCGTCTGGTGTTCGAGTCCTGGTTCTGCCCCACCACGATGAAAAACCTGCAGGGTAACCCCCACGTTTCGGTGGTGGTTGCCGACGATGCGGGAAACGGGTACCAGTTCGTGGGGAAGGTGGAGAAGGCGACCGATACTGCGGTCTTGAACGGATATGCCCCTGAACTCGAGCCTGCCGGATTGCCGCAGGTGCAGTGGAGGCTCGAGATCAGGGTAGAAGGCGTGATGGCTTTTACTGCCGATGCTCATTCGGATCGCCCGCTCGGCTAGGGTGCGGGCCGCTGACAGCGTTACTGCGTCTTGAGGAGCAGTTCTTCCGCCCTGGGCAGGTCTTCCTCCGCTACCTCAATTTCACCTGTTACATCTTCCTGGGCTTTGCCCGTCACGAAATACTCGATACCGCCTTGTTTCAGCACCGCCTCAACGCGGGCCAGTTCTGCTTCATTCTTGGCATCATAGAACTTCACCATGGTTCATCCTCCTTGTTCGCTGGTGCGCTTCAGAGGTGCGAGGGAGGCTGGACGGTCAGCTCCGCCTCTCTTGCCGCTCGCTCGCGGTTTATCCTGCTGCGCGGGCTTTCCAGTGCACGATCGAGGGACCAGCGGCCTGCGCCCCAGATCACGAGACTTACCGCCACCGTGATGGCGAGCAGCGGAAACTCCACGCCCGGGGAGAGCTGTTTGCCGCTCCAGGTGGTCAGAAATCCGTTGTCGTAGTTAAGCACCCCAAGCGATGCCAGCATCATCACGATTATGGCGACGGCTGCTATCCTTACGTAGGCTCCCAGCATCAGTGCCATACCTCCGAAGAACTGGGTCATGATGAACAGGACGCCGATTATCTTCGGCAATCCAAGCTGTGTGGTCAGCACAGCCATTGCGTGCTCAAAGCCCAGCCCCCAGAACCATCCTAGCAGATTTTGGGCACCATGTAGAAACATCACGAGGCCCAGTCCTACTCTCAGTACCGTTCCCGTCCAACTGTCGTTGGTCAGCAGCAACCTTTCCATTGTCCATCCTCCTTTGGTCGTGTTTGGATTCGACACTCTTGATTCAGCTCCCTTCAGCCAGCTTGTTCCCCTTCCGGATTTGGCTTAGCAAATTCTAATCATATCCTTTCCAAAAGCAAGAGTCATCGCACCTATGCCGCCACTGGGGCATTTCGCTCCCCCATGGTTACGTCATTTCGCGCATGGTGCAGCCAGATCCGGCGTAAAGACCAAACCTTTGGCCCATGCTACCGCCTGGTGACGGCCGGGCGCCGTTGCACCGCAAAAAGGACGTATTAATTTCCAACAGAGGTCGGCCGGAAATGGGCAAGAATTTCTTACGGTTGGCAGGAAGCACTGCGGCGACCATTCTAATAAACCCGGTCGTCTTCTTACATGTGCGAATTTTGCACAATTTGGGCACGTTTTCGGCAGATAAGAGGCAACTGTACGTTGGAAGCGGTCGGTGCTTTATTGAATGCTTTGAGGTGTGAAATGAAGAGAAGGGTCCTGATAGTTGACGACGTAGAAGATATCAGGCAGATGCTGCGCTTCATGGTGGAAAGGGAAGGGCATGTTATCGTGGCGGAGGCCGCCAACGGTATCGAGGCGGTGGAAAAATACCGCGAGCATCGCCCTGACGTTACCATCATGGACATCGACATGCCGCTGATGACCGGTGTGGAGGCTGCGCGCGAGATCCGCGACATGGGCGGCAGCACGCGGATCGTCTTCTGCAGCGGGGGGTACTCCAAGTTCGAGACTCCTCCCCGGGAACTGCACAGTGAAGGAAGCACCTTTTTGCGGAAACCGTTTCTTCCCGCACAGCTGTACCAGGCATTGGCTGCCTGAACGGCGACTTTAATTTCGATGCTGCTGATGTTCTGTTGTGTTTTTGATGCTGCTGATGTTTTGGAATGTTGATTTTGTTGCTGATGTTTTGGAATGTTGATTTTGTTGCTGATGTTTTGGAATGTTGATTTTGTTGCTGATGTCGATGATGTTTTGTCAGTTTTGTGATGTTTTTGATGTGTCTTGTGGTGCAATGCTCTGTATCCGTTTCAATGCTTGTTATGTCATGAAATGTAATGCGTTGATGTGATGTGGTGAATGCAATGTTCTTTTAACTATTACCTTTGTTGCTTTATTTGATGGAGATCCAGGAGTTGTAGAAGTTGTGGCCGTCGAGGCCATGCAGGCAGTCCATGTATTTGATTATGCTGTTGTGTCGATGGGAGCCGTCTTGGCTCCCATTTTTTATTTGGATGGCATTACCGCATTTCGGTTTTCCGCTGCGACCGGATCGACAGTGGCCTTCGCGTCTGCGTCAATCGAAATTGATGTATGCGATTTGCCCCTGCTTGTGCTAGGGTAATGTTTTTCCAAGCGGCGGCCGCAGCCCCTGCGTCTGGCCACCAGAAATACAATGAATGGTAGGATGGTATTTCAACATGACCTCACAACATCTGCAGAAAATCACCGACCAGCTTGACAGCCTCCATGGCCACGCCTATTTCCGGGTGGAGGAGGGCGCCCTCAAGGAATGCCTGACCGCGATGATCCTCGACGCCGTGGAGGGCGATCTTGCCGAGCAACTGGCCAGCGGCGCCTTCGATCTGGAAGTGAGCGTCGGGGTCCAGGAGGGGGAGAGCGAACCGACTGTCGATTTTCGCGTCGATCGTCCCGGCGTGATTTACCGTTCCGATGCCCCCGTCTCGCGCCTCAGCGTTCCGGCACTGGAGGATCTGACCCGTTTCCTTGAGAACCTGGCACAACAGGCACAGGCGGCGCCGGTGAGCGAGGAAAAGGGGAGCAGCAGCAACATCGTGCGCAAGCAACAGGACCACGACCACCACGAAAAAGAGGCAGCCGCGGCCAGGCTCAAGGTCACTCCGCAGTGGCTGAAGAGCGTGGTTCCTTGCACCGATTACAGTTACGACGAGATCGACGGCAAGAAATACATCCGGGAGTACTACTGGTCCCGCGAGTTGATCGAGCGGCTCTTCAAGATCAAGTCGACCAAGACTACCCCCGAGGACCTGCAGTACGTGGCGCAGGAATGCTGCGAGGGCGACACCGACTGGGCGCGCGACCTGATCGCCCGGCTCAAGTCCCCTAACCGCCCCGAGCAGCAGCAAAAAGAGCAGCCGCAGAAGAACCAGCCGCAAAAGGAAAAGGAGAAGGGCGCCGTTCAGCAGCAGGCCAAGCCTGCGGCAGGCGATCGTCCCCGCAGCCGCTCCCGACACCGCAAATCCTTCCGGAACAGCAAGGATGGCGCCCGCAAGTCCGAGGGCGCGGGCGACGCGAAGAAACCTTCCTGATTTTCCGGTTTCCTCTTCCCGGATCCCCTCACCCTGACCCTCTCCCGGAGGTAGAGGGGATGTGGGCGTCAGGGGCATAAAAGCATGTTTGCGGACCTACGAAAAAAGGTCCCCCTCGACGCACGAGGGGGACCTTTCTATTTGGGTTGGGGGCGGCGGAACAGTTCCTTCGCTGCTCCATTGCTCGCTTGGGGAAACGCTGCGCTACCGCACTTTACTGCTCGCGCAGATAACGGGCGAAAGCGGTGTCAACCTTCTTGATGTGCCGGATGAGCCAGTCGGCGAGAGTTCGGTTGGTCTGGATCACCAGGGGGAGCGTCGCCCCCTCCTCGCGGAAGGAGCTGGTCAGCTTGTGCACGTCGGCCATGAAAGCGACGTGCTGCGCCTTATGTGCCGGGTAGTCGGGATAGTTGCTCCCTTTTTGCAGTTGCTCTTCCGCGGCGAAGTGTTCCTTGACGTAGTCCTCAAGAAAGAGCAACAGCTTCAGAACTTCCTCGTTGCCTTTCCCCTCGTTGCAGGCCGTCAACAGGCGGTCGAACCTCCTGAAAATCTCTTTGTGCTGCTCGTCGATCTCGTTCACGCCGATGGCGAGGTCAGTGGTCCACTCGATGTTCATGTCTCGCTCCTTTTTGGTTTGGGTGCTGTAGTAATGTCGGGCTCTTGGCGCTGTTGCTGCGCAAGCATCAGGGCTCGTTTTCCGGCGGGGCTAGTGGGTCCAGCCCCGGCAGTTCGATTTCGAAGCAGGTACCCATGCCCGGGGTGCTCGACACCCTGATGTCTCCGCCGTGGTCCTTGACGATGCCGTAGGAGACCGAGAGGCCGAGGCCGGTGCCGGTGTCCTTGGTGGTGAAGAAGGGGGTGAATATCTTCTCCAGGTGCTCGGGGGAGATCCCCTTGCCGGTGTCCCGGATTTCCACGATGCAGCCGTTGCCCGGGCCGTGACGGCGGGTGGTAAGCCGCAGCGTCCCCCCGTCGGGGAGCATGGCCTGCACTGCGTTCAGGATGATGTTGCTGAAGACCTGGCGCAACTGGTCGGTGTCCCCGGTCACCGGTCCCAGGTTCAGGTCGTATTCCCATTTCACCGAAACCGTGTCCATCGGGACCTGGTGTCTGATCTGGGCCACGATGTCGTCCAGCACCTCGTGCACCATGAACTGGCGCTGGTTGAGCGACTTCTGGCGCGCGAAGGTCAAAAGGTTCCCGACGATCTTCGCCATGCGCTCGGTCTGCTGGCTGATGATCTCCACCTCTTCGCGGTTGGGGTGCTCGTTGGGGAGGCACATCTCCAGCACCTCGGTGTTGCCGCGGATGATGGCCAAGGGAGTGTTGATCTCGTGCGCCACGCCGGCGGCGACGATGCCCAGGTCCGCAAGCTTCTCGGCGCGCGCCAGGTCCGCCTGGGTCTCGGCTAGGAGCTTGGTCTTGTCCGAGAGCTGCGCGGTGCGCTCCTCGATCTTCAGCTCCAGGGCGCGGTGCAAAAGGCCGATCTCAGCCTCCTGGCGCCCCAGGGCCCGGGTCATCAGGTTGAAAGCCTCGGCCAGGTCGCCCACCTCGTCGGTGGACTGCACCTCGATCTGCAGGTCGCGCTCGCCCCGGGCCACCCGGTGCGCCAGCTTCTCCAGTTCCTTGATCGGGCGCGCCAAGAGGGTTCCGATGAAGCCGGAGACCGCGATGCCGATCAGCGAGGTGACGAAGAGCACCAGGTACAGGATCGAGTTGACGCTCTTTTGCATGTGGGTGTAGGGCTTTTCCAGCATCCCCACATAGAGAGAGCCGATCGCCTTCCCCCGCAGGTCGATGATCGGCTCATAGGCGGTGAAGTACCAGTCGTTGACCACGAAGGCGCGGCCGATCCACTTCTTCTTCTCCTGGATCACCTGCTTGTAGACCTGCTCAGAGACCCGGGTGCCGATGGCGCGGGCCCCGTCGGTGGTGCGCACGTTGGTGGCGATGCGGGTGTCACCGAGGAAGATGGTGGCGCTCCCCACGTCCGTCCCCTTGAACTGCACCCCCTCGTAGACGATCTCCTTGATCTTGTCCACCAAGGCGTTGTTGTTGTTGAGGAGGATGCCGCCGTAGAGCGCGCCGATCACGGTGCCGGCGCTGTTTCTGAGCGGGAAGGCGGAAACCATGATCATGCCCGAGCGTTCCGTCTTGTCGGCGCGCGGTCGGGCGTGCGGGGTGGAAATGAGGGGGATGGTGGCGCGGTTGGTAAGGGTGATCCCCTCCCTGCCCAGTTCGTCCGGGGTAAGCACCGTGGTCCCGGTGACGGCGATCCCCTTGAGCGCCTGTTCCACGAAGTAGGAGGTCTGCCGGTCCCCTTTGAGCTGCGGGCTGTGAGCTCGGAAGAGCACACGTCCGGAGGCGTCGACCGCGGTGAGCATGTCGAGGTGCTTGTTCTCCATGCGGCTGCGCAAAAGGGACTGGATGTTCTTCTCGCCGGCCACGATGGAGTTGGCGTTGTAGGGGTTGGTGGCGGTGAGGTCCATCAACTCCCGGATATGCTCAAGCTCGTTCCGGTACACCTCGCGCGCCGAGTTGAGGTCGGTGCGCACCTTTTCCTGCGCCTGGCTGGCGATCTTGTCGTTGATGATGTAGAGGCCGGCCAGGGAGCAGATGAAGAAGGCGACGAAGAGGGGGGCGACGGAGCCGACGGTGAGCTTGGCCCGGATCGGGAAACGCCTGAGCATCAGCGGATGCCCTCGTCTTCAAGGCCGTACTCCTCGATCTTGCGGTCCAGGGTGCGCCTGGCGATTTCGAGGATCTTGGCGGCGCGACTTTTGTTGTTGCCGGAGGCCTTGAGGACGTGCAGGATGTGTTCGCGCTCCACGGTCTCCAGGGAAACCAGGCGCTTGCCGCCGTCCTGCCTGGTATCGGGAAGCTGGGGCGGGGTGCGCCAGACCGGCAGGGTCTCGGCGGTGATGGTGTTGCCGCGGGTCAGGATGGCCGCGCGTTCGATGGCATTTTCCAACTCGCGGATGTTGCCGGGCCAATTGTACGATTTCAGAAGCTGCATCGCCTCGCGGGTGAAGTCGCTGATGTCTCGCTTCATGCGCGCCGCGTACTTGGCCAGGAAGTGCCGGGCCAAAAGCTCGATGTCATCGCCCCGATCCCTTAAAGGGGGGAGGTGCAGCGAGATCACGTTGAGCCGGAAGAATAGGTCCTCGCGGAAGCGCTTCTGGCGCACCTCTTCTTCGAGGTCCTTGTTGGTCGCGGCCACGAAACGGATGTCGACGCTTTTGGCCTTGGTGTCGCCGACCGGAATGAAGTCTCCCTCCTGCAGCACGCGCAGCAGTTTCGCCTGGATGGCCTGGCTCATGTCGCCCACCTCGTCCAGGAACAGCGTGCCGTGGTTGGCCGCCTCCAAAAGTCCCTTCTGGGCGTTGATGGCGCCGGTGAAGGCTCCTTTCACGTGGCCGAAAAGTTGGCTTTCCAAGAGGGTATCGGAGAGGGCGGCGCAGTTGATGGTGAGGAAGCGTTCCTTCGCCCGGGGACTGTTGTTGTGGATCAGGCTGGCGATGAGCTCCTTGCCGGTCCCGGATTCCCCGAGGATGACCACGTTTGACTCGCTCTGGGCCACCAGCATGGCCATGTCGTGCACCCGCCTGAAGGTCTCGGAGTTGAAGATGAGAGGGGTCGCCGCCGAGGGGATGCCCAACTCGTCCTTGAGCGCAGTGTTTTCCTTGAGCAGTTCCTTGCGCTCCAGCACCTTTTCCAGGATGCCGAAGATCTTCTCCTTGGGGAAGGGCTTGGTGACGTAATCGTAGGCGCCCAGCTTCATCGCCTCGATGGCCGAATTGATGGAGGCGTAGGCGGTCATCATGACCACCGGGACGTCCAGTTTCATCCTCTTCACGCGCTGCAGTATTTCCAGGCCGTCCAGGTCGGGCATTTTTACGTCGAGGAGCATCAGGTCGCCGTCGTCAAGCCCCCGGTTCTCCAGGCAGTTCATCAGGGAGGTGCCGGAGCTGAACACCTCGAGCTCCAGCCCCTTGGCCGATAGAATCTTGCTCAGGTACCTGAGGATCTCGACCTCGTCGTCGCAAATGATCACCTTGCCGTTATACATAATTGTTGGTCACCTGTAGTCTTGGGGCGGCAGCATTTCGGTGTGCTACACGGCGCTTGGGAGCTGCCCCGGATTGTGTAGACACCGGATCACTATCTTTCGCCTGAGCCTTTCTTGTCAAGGGAAAACCTGACCAGGCGCAGTTCTGGCCCCGGTCTCTCTCCTGTGCGGCGACGGGCCCGACGGGCGGGTGGCGAGAGTGGGGGGAGGATAGTCAGGATTGAGTTGAACTGTTGCAAATACTGGATCAGGAGCGGCCGTTGCTGTACGACGCGAGGATGCCACTGTCTCAGTACCACGTTAGTTCGCAAAGGCTTAGATGATACCACTTTCTCCTTTGAATAACCATATCCGGTAGGAATTATGTTACTCTACCGCACTGATCAACGACCTCATGGCAACAAAATAACAGCAGCAAGGAGCTTTCATGATTTTTTTTGCTATTCTCTTTAAGGCGATTGCCTGGATCGTTGTCTTCCGTTCTGCCTTGAAGGCGGACGGTCGAGGGATGCTGTTGCGTGCCGCGGCCATCGCCGTCACACTGACCGTGGCTGACCGATTCAGCGTCGCTGCCAATCTGCGCCTCTCCGCGCACCTGCTCACCCTGTTCCTTTACCTGCTCATGTCGTTCAGCCTCATTCCCGCCGCCTGGAAAGTTCGTAACTCCATGTTTTCCTCGGCATGCGGGGTGGTGGGGACGCTGGGCGCACTGGCTGGGGTGAATTTCACCATGGATCTCGTGCGTGGCCTGGTTCCGTTTCTGAACCGCTAGCCCCCCAGGCCACGCCTGCTATACTGCTCCGGTCACCGCCGGATATGGAGGAAGCCATGCGTCTTGCCGCGTCTTTGTTACTGTTCGCTCTGCTCGCCCTGCCGGTTTCCGGCTGGTCCGCCTCGGACCAGGTCCACCTTTCCAAGGGGCAGACGGTGTACGTCCCTGTCTACTCCAACGTCTTCAGCGGACCGCGCAACCTGCCGTACCAACTGGCCGCTACCTTGAGCATCAGGAACACGGATATGGATTCGTGGCTGCGCATCACCGCCATCGACTACTACGACACCAGCGGCAAGCTCCTGCGCCGCTACCAGGACAAGCCGGTCTCTCTAGCGCCGCTTGCCAGCACCTACGTCCACATCGAGGAGAAGGACGTGGCGGGTGGCTTCGGCGCCAACTTCATCGTGAAGTGGCAGGCAGACCGCACCATCAATGCCCCTATCATCGAATCGGTCATGATAGGCGCCACTTCCGGACAGGGGATTTCCTTCGTCAGCCCCGGACAGGTGGTCCGTCCGGGCATCAGGTAGTCTGCCGCCGCACGTTCGTGCGGGAGGAGCAGCCGTGACTCAACCGGGGAAACGCCAGCGCAACCGCCCTGACCAGCGAGCGCAGCTTCAGCTCCCCTGGCACAGCCTCGAGCCGGACGAGGTCTACCGCCGCCTGCAGACCGGCGCGGAGGGACTCGATCCTGCCGAGGCGGCGCTACGGCTTACCCGCTTCGGCGCCAACGAACTGACCGCCGCTCAGCCTATCTCGCCCTGGCCTGTCTTCTTCCGGCAATTCAAAAACGTCCTCATCGTCATCCTGTTCATCGCCGCCTTCCTCTCGGCACTGCTGGGCCATGCCGTCGAGGCGGTCACCATCGCGGTCATCGTCGTTTTCGCGGCGCTGCTGGGATTCTGGCAGGAGTACCGGGCGGAGCGGGCCCTTGAGGCCTTGCGACGCATGGCGGCGCCCGATGCCGCCGTACTGCGGGGCGGGACCGAGGTGACGGTGCCGGCCCGGGACCTGGTGCCGGGCGACCTGCTCCTGTTGCGCCCCGGCGACCGGGTCGCCGCCGACGTAAGGCTCACCGAGGCCTTCAACCTGCAGCTCGACGAGGCGGCGCTGACTGGAGAGTCGCTGCCGGTCGACAAAAAGGCCGCGCAGCTCTTCCCTCAGGAAACGCCGCTTGCCGAGCGCGGCAACATGGTCTACGCCGGCACGGTGGTGAGTTACGGCCGTGGCGCTGGGATAGTGGTCGCTACCGCTATGCAGACCGAGTTCGGCGGCATCGCCCGGATGATCTCCGGCATCGAGACCGGCCGGACCCCGCTGCAGGAAAACCTGGACCGGGTTGGCAATCTTCTGGCACGCGCCGCCCTGGTCGCGGTCGGCGTCATCGTCGTCGCCGGGTTGCTGCGCGGCGAAGCGTTCGTGGAGATGCTCCTCTTCGGCATTGCCCTCGGCGTCGCGGCGGTACCTGAGGCCCTTCCCGCCGTGGTCACCATCTCGCTCGCCCTGGGTGTGCAGCGCATGGTCAAGCGCCACGCCCTGATGCGGCGCCTGGCGGCTGTGGAGACCCTGGGGAGCACCACGGTGATCTGCTCCGACAAAACCGGGACGCTCACCAGAGACGAGATGACGGTGCGCCGCCTGTACTGCGCCAATCAATGGTACGAGCTCTCCGGCGCCGGCTACGCCCCGGAAGGAGATTTCTCCGCACGGGGGAGGGCGGAGTTACCGAGCGTGACGCTGGTTGAGCTGCTGCGCGTGGGCATGCTGGCGTGCGATGCCAGGGTGGTCTGGGACGATGCTGCCGGGCGCTGGACGGCGCAGGGGGACCCCACCGAGGCGGCTCTGGTGGTGGCCGCGGCCAAGGCGGGGCTGTCCCAGGCCGAGCTTGCCATGCGCTACCCGCGCCTGGACGAGATCCCCTTCAGCTCGGAGCGCAAGCGGATGACGACGCTGCACGCCGAGGGGCCGGCCCTGGTCGCGTGCGCCAAGGGCGCCCCCGAGGTGATCCTCTCCGCCTGCATCACTCAGCTGACCGGGGAGGGGGAGCGCCCGCTGGACCAGGCGTCGCTTGAGGAGATCGCTAAGGCAGCCGCCGAAATGGCCGCCGGGGCGCTGCGCGTACTGGCCGTTGCCCGCAAGCACGACACCGACCGCCCCGAGGCCGAGAGCGGCATGACCTTCCTCGGCCTGGTGGGGATGATCGATCCCCCCCGTCCCGAGGCCCGCGCCGCCATCGTTGTCTGCCGCGAGGCAGGCATCCGCCCGGTGATGATCACCGGGGATCATCCGGTCACCGCCGCTGCCGTGGCGCGGGAGTTGGGGCTTTTGGACCAGGGGCGCGTCATCACCGGCGCCGAGCTGGAGCGGATGGACGACGCGACGCTGGAGCATGAGGTGGGTGCCATCAGCGTCTACGCGCGGGTCTCCCCCGCGCACAAGCTCCGGGTCGTCGCCGCGCTGCAAAAGCAGGGCGAGGTGGTCGCCATGACCGGTGACGGCGTCAACGATGCACCAGCGCTCAAGAAGGCGGACATCGGCATCGCCATGGGGATCACCGGCACCGCGGTCAGCAAGGAGGCCGCCGCCATGACCCTGACCGACGACAACTTCGCTTCCATCGTCGCCGCGGTGGAGGAGGGTCGGGCGATCTTCGACAACATCAAGAAGTACCTGATGTACCTGCTCGCTTCCAACACCGGCGAGATCGGACTGATGATGGGCGCTATGCTGGCGGGGCTGCCACTGCCGCTGGGCGCGGTGCAGATCCTCTACGTGAACCTGGCCACCGACGGTCTCCCCGCCCTGGCGCTCGCGGTCGACCCCGCAGAACCCGGCCTGATGCGCCGTCCCCCCAGGGACGCCTCACGGGGGATCTTCAGCCGTACCGTGGTGACGCTGGTACTGGTGGGGGGGGGCTGGTCCGCGCTGGTCAACCTGGCACTTTTTGCCTGGGCCCGAGCATCCGGGTGTTCCGACGCTGAGGCCATGACGGTTACCTTCGTGTCGCTGGTGCTGATACAGTTTTTCAACGCCTACAGCTTCCGTTCGGACCGCGATTCCATCTTCAGGCGCCCCTTCGCCAACAGGTGGCTGAACCGCGCCGTCCTCTGGGAGATCTGTCTGCTGTTGGTGGTGGTCTACCTGCCGGTTATGCACCGACCCTTCGGCACCTTCTCCTTGACACTGCCGGACTGGGGGGGCATCATCCTTGCTTCGGGATCGATCGTCCCGGTCCTCGAACTGGCCAAGTGGTATGCTCGGCGCTGCGCGCCGCATAGAAAATAGAGCGAGGTTTCATGGATTTTCACGGTTTACGCGACATCGTCGTGCTCTTCGGTCTAGCTCTGTTTACCGTGGTAGTACTGCGCAGGTTCAAATTCCCCTCCATCATCGGCTTTCTGATCACCGGCGTGCTGGCCGGCCCCTATGCCCTGGGCTTCATCAGGAACACCCACCAGGTCGAGCAGATGGCCGAGTACGGCGTGGTGCTCCTGCTGTTCACCATCGGCATCGAGTTGTCCCTGAAGGAATTGATGCGCATCCGCCACATGGTGTTGCTCGGTGGCGGTCTGCAGCTCGTGCTGACCATTGCCGCCGTTGCCGGGCTGGGCGCGGTGGGGGGCTTCCCGCTGTCCCAGGCCGTCTTCTTCGGCTTCCTCGTGGCGCTCTCCTCGACCGCAATTCTGATGAAGTTGATGATGGACGCCGGCGAGATGGATACGCCGCAAGGCAAGGCCGCGCTCGGCATCCTCATCTTCCAGGACCTCTGCATCGTCCCCCTGATGCTGTTCACCCCATTCCTCGCCGGTGGCGGCAAGGGGCTGGCCGACATCGCCCTGGTCTCGGCCAAGGCCGGGGCCGTCATCGTAGGCGCCCACTACGGCGCCCGCTTTGCGGTGCCGTGGCTCTTCGAACAGGTGGTGAAGACCAGGAGCCGCGAACTCTTCGTGCTCTCCATCATCTTCGTCGGCATGGGGACCGCGTGGATTACGGCGCAGGTGGGGCTCTCGCTGGCCCTCGGGGCGTTCATCGCCGGGCTTGCCATCTCGGAATCGGAGTACAGCCACCAGGCCCTCAGTGACATCATGCCTTTCCGCGAGGCCTTCATGAGCCTCTTTTTCATCTCGGTCGGCATGCTGTTAAAGCCCGCCATCCTGTTCAAGTTCCCGCTGCTCCTGCTCGGCCTAGTTCTTTCCATAATCGTGGTCAAGGCGCTACTCGCCTCGGCGGCCGGCATCGCCCTCGGGCTCCCCATGCGCATCGCCCTCATCGCTGGACTGTCCCTGGCCCAGATCGGGGAGTTCTCCTTCGTCCTGTCCAGCAGCGGGCTCAAGTACGGCCTGCTCACCCCGGAGACCTACCAGCTCTTCCTGGGTGCCTCCATCGCCACCATGGCGCTCACGCCGCTTTGCATGAAGCTGGCCGGGCCGGTGGCTGACTTTCTGACTGCCACGCTGCCGCACTCCTGGACTCGCGGCCGGAGTAGCCTCGCGCAAAACGGCGACAAGGCCGGCTACCGGGACCACGTCATCATCGTCGGCTACGGCGTCAACGGCAAGAACCTGGCGCGTACCTTGAATAACCTGGAGATCCCGCGCGTCATCGTCGAGACCAACCCCTTTACGGTGCGCGGCCTGAGGAGGGAAGGGGAGGAGATCATTTTCGGTGACGCGTCGAAGCCCGAGATCCTGGAGCATGCCGGCATCCACGAGGCCCGCATCGTGGTGGTGGCTATCTCCGACGCCGCTGCCAGCCGGCGCATCGCGGCGCAGGCCCGGTCCATGAACGCGTCCATTCACGTCATCGTGCGCACCAGGTACCTGCTGGAGATGGAGCCGTTGTTCCGGCTGGGGGTGAACGAGGTCATCCCCGAGGAGTTCGAGACCTCGGTGGAGATCCTGTTTCGCGTACTGAAGCGCTTCCTGATCCCGCAGGACGTGATCGAGGACTGCATCGCGGAGGTCAGGCGCGACGGCTACGACATGCTGCGCAGTGTGAGCAAGCGCCACAGCCATGCCGTCGGCATCGCGGGCTTTCTTTCCGGCGCCGAGATCGGCAGCTTCCGGGTGCGCAGGAACGCGCCCATAGAGGGGGAGCGTCTAAGGGGAGGGATGCTTCGATCCCAATCCGGGGCCACCGTCGTGGCGGTCAAGAGGGGGGACGACATCGCCGCCAACCCCGACCCTGTCTGGGAGTTTTGGGAGGGGGACATCGTACTTCTCCTGGGCACCCCCGACCAAATGCGCGCCGCCGCTAAGCTTTTCGAGCCGACTTGAGACCGGCGCAAGGAACTGCCGGCTCCCAGTCGCGCCTTTCCCCGCTTCAGTAACCGCACTTTGACGCCGAAAGGTGTAGAATGTACCGCCCCCCCCGGGGGGGCGCCACTTATTAACGCAAAAGGAGTTCTCGCATATGCACGACAAGGAAAAGAATATCCTTTGCCCCGATGATATCTGTGAACTGGAGGCGCTCCCCATGGACGCCGCAGGCCTGGTCAAGGATTTCAAACACCACTACTTCCATCACCTGGGGCGGGACAAGTTCTGCAGCAACACCCGCTATCACTATCAAGCCCTTGCCTACACCATCCGCGAGCGCCTGATCGAGCGCTGGAACAATACCCGCTACGCCTATATCAACGCCAACACCAAGACAGGCTACTACCTCTCGCTGGAATTCCTGATGGGGCGTGCGCTCGGTAACGCGGTGCTCAACCTGGGTCTGGACGAGCCGGTCGCGGAGGCGATGCAGAAGTACGGTCTGCAATTGGAGGAGCTAGCCGACCAGGAGATCGACGCGGGCCTGGGCAACGGCGGTCTCGGCCGCCTGGCCGCCTGCTTTTTGGATAGCTGCGCCACGCTGCAGCTGCCGGTGATGGGGTACGGCATCCGCTACGAGTACGGCATGTTCCGCCAGCGTATCGAGGACGGCCGCCAGGTCGAGGAGCCGGACCACTGGCTGCGCGACGGCAACCCGTGGGAGATGGAGCGCCCCGAGTACACCCAGCGGGTCCGCTTCGGCGGGCGCTGCGAAACCAGGCGCAACGAGGACGGCACCGTGAGCTTCTGCTGGCTCGACACCCACGACGTGATCGCGGTCCCGTACGACCTCCCCATCCCCGGCTATAGGAACGGGACCGTCAACACGCTGCGGCTCTGGAAGGCCGCTGCCACCGACGTCTTTGACCTGGGGGAGTTCAACGCCGGCAGCTACACCGAGTCCGTCGCCATGAAGAACGAGGCGGAGAACATCACCATGGTGCTCTACCCCAACGACGCCAGTGAAAACGGCAAGGCGCTCAGGCTCAGGCAGCAGTACTTCCTGGCCTCGGCCAGCCTGCAGGACGTCCTGCAGCGCTGGATCTCGCGGCAGGGCAAAACTTTCGACCACTTCGCGGAGCGCAACTGCTTCCAGTTGAACGACACCCACCCAAGCTGCGCCGTTCCGGAGCTGATGCGCCTGCTCATGGACGAGCAGGGACTCTCCTGGGACGAGGCATGGCAGATCACCACCAGGACCATGGCCTACACCAACCACACCCTGCTCCCGGAAGCGCTGGAGAAGTGGTCCGTACCCCTGTTCAGACAGCTCCTGCCGCGTCTTCTTGACATCATCCTGGAGATCAACGCCCGCTTTCTCGGCGAGGTCGCCAGCCGCTGGCCCGGCGACAGCGAGCGCCTGCGCAACATGTCCATCATCGAGGAAGGGGACGTGCAGCAGGTCCGCATGGCCTACCTCGCCATCGTCGGCAGTTTCTCGGTCAACGGCGTGGCGGCCCTGCACTCAGAATTGTTGGTCCAGGGGCTGTTCCGCGACTTCTACGAGCTGTGGCCGGAGAAGTTTAACAACAAGACCAACGGTGTTACCCCGCGCCGCTGGCTCGGGCGCTGCAACCCCGGGCTCACCAGGCTGCTCGCCTCCAGGATCGGCGACGGCTTCGTGGCCGACCTCTACAAGATCTCCGAGGCGGTTCGTTTCGCCGACGACCCGGAGTTCCGCAGGGAGTGGCATGAGGTCAAAAGGACCAACAAGGAGCGGCTGGCCGCCCTGGTGCAGGAACAGTGCGGCGTCGCCTTCAACCCCGACAGCCTCTTCGACGTCCAGGTGAAAAGAATCCACGAGTACAAGCGTCAGCTTCTGAACGTGCTGCACGTGATCCACCTCTACGACCGCATCAAGCGCGGCGATACCGACGGCTGGACCAACCGCTGCGTGCTGATCGGCGGCAAGGCCGCCCCCGGCTACTACATGGCCAAGCTGATCATCAAGCTGATCAGCAACGTAGCGCGCGTGGTGAACGAGGACCCGGTGGTGGGGGACCGGCTCAAGGTTGCATTCCTTCCCAACTACCGCGTCACCGCCATGGAGGTCATCTGCCCCGGCACCGATCTCTCCGAGCAGATCTCCACCGCCGGCAAGGAAGCCTCCGGCACCGGGAACATGAAGTTCATGATGAACGGGGCGATCACCATCGGCACCCTGGACGGCGCCAACATCGAGATCCGCGAGGAAGTAGGGGACGAGAACTTCTTCGTCTTCGGTCTCACGGCCGAGGAGGTGGAGCGCGCGCGCCGCACCTACAATCCCGCCGGCATCGTCGCCGCCGACCCGGAACTGGAGCGGGTCATGCAGCTTCTCACCAGCGGGCACTTCAACATGTTCGAGAAGGGGATCTTCGAGCCTATCGTGAAAGCGATCATGAGCCCGAGCGACCCCTGGATGGTTGCCGCCGACTTCCGCAGCTTCGTCCGGGCGCAGAGGCAGGCCGCCGAGGCCTACCTGGACCGGGAGGCGTGGGTCCGGATGAGCATCGTCAACAGTGCCCGCAGCGGCAAGTTCTCCACCGACCGGACCATCACCGAGTACAACGAGGGGATCTGGCACCTGCGCGCGGTGGACCCGCAGGCCGAAAGGTAGCTCGCGACTGCGTCAACTTCTCCTCAAGATTCCTTCGGGACAGCCGATACGTCAGACAAAGTGTCGAGACACACGGTGTAACAGCCGGACCTTGTGCAGCCCGCGTGTCAGAAGCTGGTTGAGAGATTGATTCAGAAACTTTCGGAGGAATAAATGTCTACCGCCAATCTGCCGATCAAAAAGGGTGAGTCGAGCAACGAACTGATCCAGCTGGTGAGCTTCAACCTGGGCGCAGAAGAGTACGCCGTCGAGGTGCTGAAGGTGCGCGAGATCATCAGGATGACCCCCATTACCCACATTCCCAACACCCCGCCCAGCGTAGAGGGGATCATCAACCTGCGCGGCAAGGTGATACCGATTATCTCGCTGAGGAACCGGTTCAGCATGTGCAGCACCGACGACGACCAGCACACCAGGATCATGGTCATGGACATCGACGGCAAGCTCATGGGGTTCATCGTCGACGGCGTTTCCGAGGTGATCAGGATCTCCAGCGGCGAGATCCAGCCCCCGCCCAGCATCGCCGCGGGCGGTGTGGACCAGGACTTTATCTGCGGGGTCATAAAGCACGGCGAGCAGTTGCTGCTCATGCTGCAGCTTGACCGCATGTTCACCAGCGCCGAGCAGGACGCCTTCTCCAATTTCGGGTAACGACGACGGAGAGTCCCATTCCCCCGGGGAGGGGAGGGGCAGGGCGAAAGAATCGAGAAAAGGACGGGGGACCGGCATGACGTCGGCCCCCGTTTTTACTAACGACCGGATTGGGCTTGGAAAGGCCGGTGAACGTTTTACGGTGCACGACCGGGGACGGGTCAGGCTCCTTTTGAACAGGATGTGTCGGAAAGTTGAACACTTTTTGGCCGGGTGACCGCCATCTCGTCTCATCCTTCTCCGGGGCAGCCGGCTTTGTGGCGCGAAAACAGCGGGTTAATACTATTGTCGCTGACTGGACGGCACTTTCGTTTCTGGCACTGTCTGTGCTATTAACAACTCAGGCCGTGGCGCACCGCACCAATTCCGTAAAGCATGCAAACTCGGCCGGGTAAGGAGCCCCTCTGATGGAATACCTGAGCTATGGCTACGAAAGTATCCTCTACATCGTCCTGGTATTGGTCCTATGCCATTTGGTGCTGGACGTGCTGCCGCCTTGGTACAAGCGCACACGCCACCTACTCGCGTCGATGCCGCTCAGGATCGCCAGCGGGCTCTTGATCATCATCATCTCCTTTTTCCTTTTGTAGCAGCGGGCTCTCCTCGCGCACCTGACTGCCGACAGGCCATGTATCAACACACAACAAGGCCGGGACTATCGTCCCGGCCTTGTCTCGTTTTGGGTCCAGAGATTTCCCGACGTTACAGCGACAATAGCCGGTCGGGACAATTCGTAAGTTAGATTTGTTAAATTGAAATTGACAAATGTGTCCTATGAAAATATAGTCGCCGACATCTCGATGCCGTGAGGTAGCTGTGAGGTCTTGCCGCAAGCGCTTCCGGGAGAGTTTGCCGCTGTCTGCCTCCTGCCTCTGGAGCGGCCCGAGAAACCACTTCAAGGAGGTTCTAGATGTCACACAACAGATGGACGGCTTTTCCTGCAGTATCGCTTCTCCTGTCAGTCGCCTGCGTTTCTCCTGCCACCGCTGCCGATTTGGTAGTCAGTGGTGGGGTGCAGACCCTGTCGGGTGAGCAGAGCTTTGACAATGTCAGTATTATCAATGGCGGCAAGTTGTACGTTGCCCCTTACAACGGGTCGACCGGGGGCTATTTGAAGCTCAAGGCGAACAAGGTCGTCGTCGACGCCACGTCGTCGATCATAGCCGATGGCAGAGGCTACCGGGGTGCGTTCAACAGCCCCGGTGAAGGCCCGGGAGCTGGTGGCATCGGGAGCATCGATGGCGGCGGCGGTGGCGCGTATGGCGGCAAAGGCGGTAACGGCGTGACCGATGGAGGATGGAGAGTGGATGGTCTCGGCGGTTTACCGTACGGGAGCGCGGACACGCTCAGCATCGAAATGGGATCTTCTGCCGGAGCGGCTGGTTACGTGGATTACTCGTACAACGACGGTGGTTTCGGCGGCAATGGTGGCGGCGCACTCTGGATCGAGGCTGAAAACATCAGCAACGCGGGAACAATCTCTGCCAACGGAGATGACGGCAAAATTTACTACAACGACTCCACCGGCGGCGGGGCAGGGGGGGGCATCCTCCTCTACGGCAACACCATCGTCAACACGGGAAGCCTCAAAGCCAACGGCGGTGGTGGCGGGGCCTACGGCTGCGGCACGCCGGGCATGTGCGGGCAGGACGACGGCGGCGGCGGTGGTGGCGGCGGCAGGATCAAGATCTTCTACGGATCGCTGCAGAATTCCGGAACTGTTTCCGTTGCCGGGGGCAGAGGTGGTCTGTACGCTGCCGCAGGGAGCAACGGTACCTTCTTCAGCATCGCCAAGGCGGCTCCCCCCATTGCCAACGCCGGCGCCGACATTTCCTTCAACGAGGGAACCGTCGTGGTCCTGGACGGGTCCGCAAGTAGCTCTGTCAGCGGGGATGCGTTGTCCTACACCTGGTCGCAGATCGCGGGCACCCCGGTAGCCTTGAACATGGCTGACACGGTTCATCCGAACTTCGTCGCCCCTCTGGTGTCCGCGGGCGGGAGCACGCTTACCTTCCAGTTGATCGTCAAGGATACCCACTTCCCGAGCGCCCCTGATACCGTCAACGTCACGATCAAGAACATCAATCATCCGCCGGAGGCCATTGCGGGTGACGACCAGACGGTCGCCGAGAAGTCGCCGGTGCAACTGGACGGTTCGGTAAGCTGGGATCTGGATGGTGAAGACCTCACCTACACCTGGGAGCAGGTAGCCGGGCCTGCGGTGCCGATGGCCGAGACCAACGCAGTGTCCCCGACCTTCCTTGCCCCTTCGGTAGGCGTCGAAGGTGCGAGACTCACCTTCATGCTTTCCGTGACTGACGGGATCGACACTGATACCGACACGGTCGACATCGTGGTGGAGAACGTAAACCACGCCCCGGTTGCCAATGCCGGTACCGATCTGACCTACAACGAAGGGAGCCTGGTCACACTCAATGGTACGTCGAGCAGCGATCCCGACCTCGACGCCCTGAGCTACACCTGGAGCCAGGTAGGCGGGCCGGCGGTCATCCTGTCCGACGCCACCAGCCCCAATCCGACCTTCACCGCTCCGCTGGTGGGCATGGGTGGCGAGGATCTCACCTTCCAACTGGTGGTAAATGACGGCCTCGCGGCCAGCGAACTGGCGGACGAAGTGGTGGTCCACATCCTGAACGTCAACGATCCTCCCTCCTGCGTCAATGCCCAGGTGGTACCCGGCGCACTCTGGCCGCCCAACCACAAGCTGGTTCCGGTCACCATCACCGGCGTCAGCGACCCGGACAACGACAAGATAACCCTCACCATTACCGGCATCACGCAGGATGAAACCATCAACGGTCTTGGCGATGGCGATACCAGCCCCGATGCGGTGATCCAGGGTGACAAGGCCCTGCTGCGCGCGGAGCGTTCCGGCACCGGCAACGGCCGTGTCTACCGCATCAACTTCAACGCGGCTGACGGTCAAGGCGGCGCGTGCACCGGTTCCGTCACCGTCGGCGTACCTCACAGCAAGAACGATGCTATCGTTGACGATGGTCAGAACTACAATGCTCTCCAGCCCTAACCGGCTGAAGCTGTAATGTGCGGCGGCGGGGTATCTTCCCGCCGCCGTTTTTTATGGCGGGAATAACGTATCCGGCAGGCGGGATACGGCGCAGGTGAAACAGAAAAAGGCCGGGAATCTTTTCCCGGCCTTTTTGCGTCAGCTTCGTGGGGCACGCAAGTAGAGGGCGAATGATTATTCACCCCTACAGGGGGGGCGCTTGGTGTGGCTGGATTTGGAGGTCGAGCTTCAGGCGGCAGGACTCCTGGAGCAGGTCGCTTTTGGCCTTGGCCCCGTAGAGCTCGACCGACATATCCTCGTCACCGCCCAAAGTGAGCCGCAGGACGTCCTTTCCCAGGGCGCAGCCGATCTCCCGCACCACCGCGTTTCGGCGCCGGTCAAGGCCGTCGCATAACCTGAGGATGCCCCCCAACCGTGCCACCAGGAGCTGGTCCGCAGCCGACAGGCGGGTGTACTCGTCGTGCTTTTTCTTGGGCATGGATTTGCGGTGGTAGCGGGCGATGTTGGCCATCAGCTCGCGCTCGCGGGGGGTGAAGCCGAACAGGTCGGCGTGGCGTATCAGGTGGTAGGAATGCTTGTGGTGGCTGGAATAACTGATGAAATAGCCGACGTCGTGCATGATGGCGGCGGCTTCCAGGAGCCTCAGCTCCTTGTCGCCCCAGCCATAGCGCTGGGCCAGCGCCAGGAATATCTGCCGGGAAAGCCTGGCGACCTGCTGGGCGTGTCCCTCGTCGATGTGGCAGGAGCGGGCGAACTCCAGCGTGCTGTCGCGCCAGGAGCGCTTCTTCTTTTCCGGCAGCAGGTTGCGACGGCGCAGTCCGCGCAGGATGAGCCCCTCGCGGATGCCGCGCTCGTTCACCTTCAGGTGGTTCACCTGGAAGAAGTCCATCAGCTCGTCGACCGCGGTGACCCCGGCGATGATGATGTCGGAGCGGTCCGGGTTCAACCCGGGCAGGGCGCGGCGCTCCTTGTCGCTCTTGCGCACCAGCATGGCCAGAAGGTGCACCAACTCGGAGCGGAGCAGTTCGTAGCCGTGCAGGGAGTCGAACTTCTCGCCCCTCGACGCGGCTACCATGGCGGCGATGGAGGTGACGGTGCCCCCCGAGCCGAGCAGGCACTGCATCCCGGCGCGTTCCCCGGTGTAGGAGGCCTTAAGCGTCTTTCGCACATGCTTGCGCAGCTTCTGGTGTTCCGCTTGCTGCACGGGATCGCTTTTCAGAAAGCTCTCGGTGAGAAAGACCGCGCCCAGCTCCAGCGAAAGCATCTCCTCGGTGTGCGCTCCCAGCGCGCTAATCAGCTCGAGGCTCCCCCCTCCGATGTCGAAGATCAGGTGCCGCACCCCGTCGAGCTCGAAATTGTGTTGAGCGGAGAGGGCGGCCAATTCCGCTTCCTCCTCGCCGCTGATTACCTCGATCTCCAGGCCGGTCTGCTCCTTGACGGCCGCGACAAGCTCGGGCCCGTTGCTGGCCTTGCGCACCGCGCTGGTGGCCACCGCCTCGATGGAGGCGACCCGATAACCGTCGATGATCTTCTTCTGGCGTGACAGTGCCTCGATGGCGCGCTGCCACGCAGCGGGGGAGATGGCGCCGGTCTGGTGCAGCCCCTCGCCCAGACGCACCAGCACCTTCTCGTCATCGAGGATCTTGTACTTGCCGCTGCCTGCGGTCTCTACGATGATGCTGCGGATCGAGTTGGTGCCAATGTCGATGGCGGCCAGCCGGTTCTGTCTCAACGGCTACTCCTTGCGCATGATGGGATCGTAAGATTGTATCAGGACTGGACGGATTATGACAACCCGTGCCGGCGGGAGTGGTGACGCTTACGCCAAAGCCTTAAGCACTGCCTTTCTCGCTTTCTTGAACCCTTTGCGGACCTTCTTGAGAATGGCGTCCTCCAGTCCGGTGACTTTCTTTTCTGCCTTGTTAAGTATCTTTGCGATGCGCTTGGACCGCTTGTTGCCGAAATCGTGCATCTGCAACAGGGCGTTCTCGATCTTTTCAAGGTCGGCTCCGAGTTTCCTGCCGCACTTCTCGGACATCTCGCCCGCAAAACGGTCCCGGGTCGACTGGGCCAGGTTTTCCACCTTTTCCCGCACCCCGACCACCCGTTGCTGCATGAGCTGTGCGGGCGGTTGTTGATCGCCCAGCTCCATCCCGGCGAGGACCCGGGCCTGTTCCAGTATCGACCCGATATGGCGCCGGTTCACCCCGCGCACCTTGATCAAGCCATCCTCTCCTGCCTCGGCGATCTTGGCGAAGCTGTCGAATCCCGCATCGTACAGGCGCTTGCCCAAGACCGGGCCGACCCCTTTCATCCGTCTGAAATCTGCTGCTGACTGGACCATCTTTGACTCTCCTTGTGCGTTTTTTTGTCTTGCGCCGCCTCCCGGTCAGCCCCCCTGTCGCAGGCGGTCGAGGGCCTTGCCGCGCGAGGTGACGATCCTGCCGGTTCCGGTCACCAGTTGCAGGAACAGCGGTTCGCCGCTGCCGCTCGCGCTCCTTTTGAACGACACCGTTCCTCCCTTGGCCAGGGTGAGGTTGGCATCTTCGCCAAGAAGCGCCTGTGTCACCATGCCGAGGTCCGGCTCGTGTCCTACCAGGGCGACCTCGGTGACCTGCGGGTAGAGCTTCAACAGTTCGTCGAGTTTGTCCGGGCGGAAACCGGGAGAGAGCTGGGGCGCCACGATGAGCTCCCGCTTGTAGCGCAATTTTTCGGCCAGGATGTCGGCGGTCTGCACCGCGCGTATCAGCGGGCTGGTCAAGATCAGGTCGGGCTCGATGCCGAGTGTGGCGAGGCTTTTGGCTGCTTTGCGGAAACGTCTTCTGCCGCGCCGGGTGAGGTAGCGGTGCTCTTCAGGTACCTCGGCTGTTCTCTCAATGGCTTCCGCGTGTCGTACTATGTGGATGATCATGGGTGACCCCCTGGATTAAGCAACATTAAAGACTTTAGCGAATCTGTTTCGATTTGCAACCGGCTGTCTCAATCGGAGCGGAAAGGGTCTGGTAAAGATGCCGTCCTTATGCCGTGAGTGGCATGGCCGGTCGTGTGACTGAGAGGGGCGAATCGGGTGAGTGAGGCAGGTGCGGTAGATGGGGACGGCGCCCTCCCAATGGCGGGAGGACGCACGTTATTTAGCTCCTGTCGATGCGCGGGTGGCGGCGCGAGATGTTGTCAGCGCACCAACAGTTGCTCCAGGTTCTTGCTCATGGCGTCGGAGATCCCCTCGGAAGGAACCGAGCCGCCCACGCCTCTGAGCCAAAAGCGGTCGACGGCGACATCCCCCTGGGTGTCGACGGTCATCTTCACCGGGAACAGGCAGCGCATGCTGAAGTAGTCCAGCAGGTCTCCGAGGAACCCCAGCCGGTCCACCCCTTTCAACTCGACGAAGAGGCTGCCGTCGTGACACTTTGTCGGCTCCATGGTGAAGGAGAGGAGCTCGATCGGTGCCGCATTGTGGTTGGGCTCGGTACCAGCCAACCGCAGGAAGTCGATGGCTTCCGGGCTCCCGGCAAAAGGCGCGCTCTTTAGTTCGAAGCTCGAGCGCCAACTGCTGGCGTTGATCTTCTCGGCGCTCCCCCGCACGATCCCGACGCGGTGCTCCGCGAGCCCTGCAGCGAGTCTGCCGCTCCAGCCAGGGGCAAGGAAGCCGTACATCTCCAGGCGGTAGCCTCCGGGACGCGCGGGGATGCGCTCTATGGTGAAGCCGGTTTCGTGCAAGCCGGCACATGCCGTCTCTGTCGTTGACGCTTTCATGGTCGCTAAGCTGTTCATTGCCGCTCTCCTTTATGTGGCTGACGCTGCAGCGCGTCAGGGAATTTCAGGCTGCTGTGCCCTGCGTCTTGCCGGCGGTGCTCGCTATCGGTAGGAGAGCATCTCTTTGCCGCAGCCGGCGAGAAAGTCGAATACCTCGCAGCGGGTGACCAGGAAGCGGGGCATGTCCTGGTTCATCAGGTCCTCGAGGAAATGCAGGGTACGGGCGTCGTCCCGCTGCAGTTCGTTCATGACCGCCGTAAGCAGCGGCAGGATGTCGTAGATGTCGTCACGGTTGAACGGTACGTTATCGCCGGGACCGGCGAACTTGGCGTCGAACCGTGTCTGGGTGGCCTTCGGGTATTTGTATTTGAGATCGGAAGCAAGTATGGTGAGGCCCATTTCAACTCCTAGTGGCACCCGCATTTGGACGCGGTGCAGGCGGTGCGGCAGGTAGGGTGCGGTTGTGCCGCTTCCCTGTCGCGGTCATAGCCGTCGAGGGAAGCCCTGGTGACGAACCATCCCAGGTCGGAGAGGGTCCCCTGCAGCGTCTTCTGCTTCAGCAGCATGAGCACCCGGGTTTCGGTGGTGGCAAGTTCGCTGGCGGCCTCGGCCGCGGTGACGTGCGCAATTCCGTCGATGATCTCTGTCATGGCAGCTCCTCCTTGGGCTGCGGCTTTACATAGAACATGCCATCGAAGGCTTCACCGCCGGGAGGGCTGTTTTTACGGGTGGTTACCGGAATGGGGGCTGGCGGGCCACGCGCACCACCTGCATAGTAAATAATCACTCTGCCTGTTCGGATGCCATTGGTCTGCGACGATCTTGCTCTGGTCTACCCCGTGGGCGGGGTCCTCTGCGGCAGGTGATTGTGGCATTGCCACGACATATCTCGGTTGATAACCAAAGCCAGACATAGTAATCTGCACCGGTACTTTATCGTCGCCTGTGAGAGAGTTTATGCCGACACAATCGCAGCTTGAATCAGTGAACCGTTTGGTGGAAGCCGAACTGCCGTCGCTGGTTACCTTCTACAAGCACCTGCACGCCTGTCCCGAGCTGTCCGGGCAGGAACGTGCCACCGCCTCGCTGCTGGCGGGGGAACTGAAAGGGCTTGGCTTCACCGTTACCGAGGGAATCGGCAGGTACAGCAGGTTCGACTGGCCCGGCTTCGGCGTCCTGGCGGTGCTGGAGAACGGACCGGGGCCGACCCTTTTGCTGCGGGCGGACATGGACGCGCTGCCGGTGGAGGAAAAGACGGGACTCCCTTACGCGAGCACGGCGCGGGCGATCTACCGGGACGGCAACGAGGTGCCTGTGATGCACGCCTGCGGGCACGACGTGCATGTCGCCTGCCTGCTCGGCGCGGCCCGTGTACTGGCTCGCACCAGGGACGGCTGGGCCGGCACGCTGGTGCTCGTGGGGCAGCCGGGAGAAGAGGGGAGCGACGGCGCCCAGGCCATGATCGACGACGGCGCCTACCGGCTCTGCCCGAGGCCCGATTACGCCCTGGCGCTGCACAGCACCCTGTTCCTCAAGGCGGGGAGCGCGGGATATGCTCCGGGCAACTTCCTGGCCAGCTTCACCGAAGTCGAGGTGGTGGTGCGCGGCGTGGGGGCGCATGGTTCGGCCCCTGAGCATGGCAAGGATCCGGTGGTGATGGCGGCGCAGGTGGTACTTGCCCTGCAGACCATCGTGAGCCGCGAGGTTACCCCGCACCAGCCAGCCGTGGTCACCGTCGGCTCCATCCACGGCGGCGCCGCCTGCAACGTGATTCCCGAGGAGGTGGTGCTGCAACTGAGCATCAGGAGCTTCGACGACCGGGTGCGCGACCAGATCCTGGATTCGGTGCGGCGCATCTGCGCCGGCGTGGCCCTCGCTGCCGGGGTGCCGCAGGAGCGCTCGCCGGTCGTCTCCGTGCTCGCCTGCCATCCGGCGACCTACAACGATCCGATCCTTGCCGAGCGCGTGGCTGGCGCGTTGCGGGCGGCGCTCGGGGCGGACAACGTGGTCCGCTCGGCGGCGAAGATGGTGAGTGAGGATTTCGGTTCCTGGGGGCTTGGTGGCGAGATTCCAATCTGCATGTTCTGGCTTGGGGCTGCGGATCCGGTGCTTTTCGCGGAGGGGGAGCGTCAGGGAGTGTCGCTGCCGTCCCAGCATTCGCCGCTTTACGCCCCGCTCCCCGAGCCCACGCTGCGGGCCGGGGTGAAGGCCTTGGTCGCCGCCGCCTGCGACCTGCTCCCGATGGGGTAGGGTAGGGGCAGTACCAGCAAAAGGAAAGGGGCGCATCGTGCGATGCGCCCCTTTTTTAGTTATGCCTCGCCCGTCCCTGTCCAGACGGGAGAGCGAGCGTGGACGGGCGAATGATTATTCGCCCATACAAGCAGGCAGGGAAAGATCAGCGATCGTCGCCTCTCTGGAAGCCCCTGCCGCCTGACGATTCGCCGCGTCCGCGTCCCTGTCCCGGTTCGGAATCCCGCACCGGTCGTGCGGGCTCAGCGGGCTCGGCCCGAGGCGCCGGCGTTACGGCCGGTGTCGGCGCGACCCTCGGCTTCTCGACCCGCGGCGTGACCGGCCGTACCGGTGTAGCCGGGACTGCCTTGACCGGCGGCTCGGCAGCCGGAGCGTGGGGCGCGCCCCCTCGTACTGCAGGAGCGGCTGGCGCGGATGGCGTTGCCGAGGTCCCGGCCGGAGGCTGCACGGCGGGGCGGTTTATCGGGCGGGGTTCCCTGCGCCGGTTCTCTCCCTTGCCAGGGCGTCCCGTCGGCTCACCGGTGACCGCCTGCGGCGGCTGCGTTCCGGTCTGGACCTGGGGCTCCTGCTTGGGCTGCCGGGGGCCGCGCTGCCGGCCCGGCTGCGCCTGCGGCTGGACCGATTCCACCTTGGGCTGTGTCGGCGTCGGCTGCCGCTGTGCCGCGGGTGGGGTCACACCCGGTTTGGTCGGCGTGGTCACGGGGGCAGGTACGCCCGGCGCGGGCGCCGCCTCACGCCGGTTCCACGGCTCGCTGCGCCGCTCGCCTCGCGGCGGCTGCTGTTCTAACTTGCCGGGGCGCTGCTGCTCAACTTTGCCGGGGCGCTGCTGCTCAACTTTGCCGGGCCTTGGCTGTTCGACCCTGCCCGGGCGCGGTTGCTCGACCCGCGGGCGCCGCGGATCTACCCGCACCGGCGGCATCTTCCCTTCGTCCCGATACCGCCTGCTCTCCACGCGCAGCTGTTCCCGGTATTTGCGTGTGTCGCGCTGCACCACCCGCTGATTGATCGTGATGGTCGCGGCGCGCTTGCTGACGTAGATGCCGCCGCGGTCGCGGACGTAGGGTCGCGATCGGGTGACCCATCCGTCTCCCCGCCAGCCGTGGTAGTAGACCCTGCGTTCGCGCCAGTTGCAGTCCCGGTTCAGCCAGGGGCCGATGGTGAAACCGACGCTGAAAGTGATGAAGGGGGTGCTGGGGTAGTAGCGTTCCACGTACACGACGGTCGGGTCGTATACCGGCACGTAGACGTACTGCGGACGCGCGGGGACGATGCGGATTACGTCACCCTCGAAGAAAACCTGCTGCTCTCTGGTGCTGAAAAGATTCCCCTCGTCGTAAGCGAAGCGGCGCAGTCTCTGGATGGCGTCCATCACGTCCTGGGGCTGCTCGATATAGGCCTGCCCCACCGAAGCGGTCCACTGGTACTCGCGGTCCATCATGTACAGCACCCGCGGGTAATGCGCCACCGCACGCACGCTGATGTCCCACGGTTGATAGTCGATGCGCGAGGTCTCCCCGTAGAGCCGGACGAAATTGGCGGCGTCGTGGATCTGGTCGACGAAGGTGGCCGCCGGCAGAATCTGGGCGATCAGGGGGTCCGGGTAGAGCGCGATCCGGGCCAGCAGGTCGTCCAGTTCCTCGGGGTAGAGCAGGTCGGCGTCGGCATAGCCGTCCTGGTCCGAGATCTGGTAGTAGCCGGGCTCCGATTGAGCTTGGACCGGCGAGGTAGTGACAGTAAGCGGGAATATTACTGCCAGTAACAGGATGATCAATAACCTTTTCATAGCTTTCTCCTAAGGCTTGGTGCTCTCTGCCCCACCGGTCCAGTCTAGCAGAAGCCGTCTGGCAAGGCAAAGCGGGCAGGGGCGCTCCAAGCCGTGTATCAACAGGCGGCACGCATCTCCATGATCTTCGCGTGCAGCCCCTCCATGTCGAAGGGTTTCTGGATGTAGTGCAGCTCCCGGTCCGCGCTCATGTCGCACTTGGCGATGATGTCGGAGGAGTAGCCGGTCATGAACAGCACCTTGGTTTCCGGACGCAGCCCCGCGATGCCCCGCGCCATTTCCAGGCCGTTCATTTCCGGCATGATCACGTCCGAGAGCACCAGGTCGATGTCGTGGGCCGGTTCTTCGCAGATGGAGAGAGCGACGTGGGGAGTCGCTGCCTGGATCACCCGGTAGCCGATCTTCTCGAGCATCTGGGTCGCCATGGCCCGCAGCATGTCGTCGTCCTCGACCACCAGCACGGTCCCGGTGCCCTGCAGGGTGCCGGTCGCCCTGTGCCCAGCGGGGAGCAGTTCTCCGGTCAGTTTCGGCAGGTAGATGCGGAAGGCGGTGCCGTGTCCCGGTTCGCTCTCCACGTCGACGAAGCCGCCGTTCTGGGTCACGATGCCGTAGACCGTGGCGAGCCCGAGGCCGGTGCCCCGTCCCACCTCCTTGGTGGTGAAAAAGGGCTCGAAGATCCGCTTCACCAGCTCCCGGTCCATCCCTGTGCCGGTATCGATGACGCTCAGGCAGGCATACGAGCCGGGCTTCGCGTCCAGGCGGTAATCGCAGAAGACGTCTTCGACCACCACGTTCTCCGTCTTTATGGTGAGCGCCCCGCCTTCGGGCATGGCATCCCGGGCGTTAACTGCGAGGTTCATCAGGATCTGGTCCACCTGCGAGGGGTCGATCTTCACGGTCCACAGCGCGGGTTCGGGGATGAAGCTTAAGCGGACCTCCTCGCCGATCAGCCTGCTCAAGGTCTTCTCCGTTTCCAGGCAGTGCTCGTTCAGGTTCACCGCTCTCGGCGAGATGATCTCCTTGCGGGAGAAGGCGAGCAGCTTGCGCACCATGTCGCGGGAGCGCTCGCCAGCCTTGATGATCTCCTGCAGGTAGATCCACAGCGACGTGGCTTCGGTCGTCTCGAGTTGGCCCAGTTGCGCGTAGCCGAGCATCACACTCAGCATGTTGTTGAAGTCGTGCGCCACGCCCCCGGCCAGCTGTCCTATCGACTCCATCTTCTGCGAGTGCCGGAACTGCGCCTCGATCTTTCTGTGCTCGGTGATGTCGATGCCGAAGCAGAGGGTGCCGATGTGCACTCCCTTCTCGATGATGGCGCTGTTGCGCCAGGAGATGGTGCGCATGGCTCCGGCCTTGGTCACTATCTGACCCTCGCAGGCGTCCATGCGCGGGTTGTCCGCGTGCATCTGCGGGCCGCCGCACATCTTGTAGAAGGCCTCAGCCCCCATCACCGTCTCGAACCAGTTCTGGCCGGCGAGTTCCTCCTGGCTGTAGCCGGTCACCTCCTCGGCGGTCCGATTGATCAGGGTCACTCTCCCCTTGAGGTCGAGCCCGAGGATCATGACACTGGCTGCCTGGATCAGGTTCTCGGTGTACTCCTTGGCGCTGCGGAGCGCTTCTACAGCCTGCCTGCGCTCGGTGATGTTCACTACGGACAGGACGGTGCCGGCGATGCGCCCCTCCTGGTAGACCGGGGTGGCGCCGCAGGCGATGGTGACCGTGCTGCCGTCCTTGCACATCAGGTCGGCTTCGAAGTTTACCAGGTCCTCGGCCCCGCTGGCCACCAGGTTCAACTGCTCGATCACCATGTCCTGTGACTCCGGGCAGACCAGCTCCGGGATGCCTCTGCCCTGAAGCTCCTCCGGGGTATAACCGCTGGTTTCGGTGCAGCGCCCGTTGAGCAGCCCGATGGTGCCGTCCAGGTTGAGCACGATGAGCGCGTTGGCGCTGCTCTCCATCACCTTTCTCAGGAAGTCGTAGGAGTCCTGCAGCTGACGGTTGGCGCGGTTTATGGCACGGAAGGGGAGCAGTATGAAGACGATGACGGCGATGCCGAGCCCGATCACCGCCACCACCAGGGTCTTCTTCAGGATGGGGCGCAGTGAGCGGCTGATCTCGACGCTGCCGATCACCCTGTCGCCGTAGCGGATCGGCTGTGAGCGTTCAACGACCGGGGCATCGGGGACGTTACCGCTGGCGGCCAGTTCGCTACCGACCGAGTCCAGGATGCGATGTTTTTCCTTGTGTGCGGGGGCGCCGTGATGGGAGAGCAGGGTGTCCAGCCGGTGCGCCTCGCTGTGCCACGAATCGGGGGCGAGGTCGCCCAGGCCGGAAATGATCCGGGCGTTTATCTCGGCTTCGGTTTCGAGGCTGCCGACGGCGTACTGGTAACTGATGGCGAAATAACCAAGGGGGAAAATGAGCGCTACGAAGAAGGCAAGCAGCACGGTGCAGTTGGCGGTGAAGTGGACTGTTTGCTTCTCAGAACCAGTCATGGCAAGCGCTCCTTGCGCAGCAACCAAATCAGGATCTCGTGCTCCGCGAACGGGTCGCGGCCAACTGTCTCTAATACCAGCTGCGCACATTAACATCATTTTAGGAGAAAGAGAAGTACATTGTACGCGATTCACCTAAAAACATTCATCGAGTAACTGTCTCGCTCTGTCTATGGTGCGGCGACTGTGAGGAGGGATGGACGCACTTGTCGAACAGGGTGTCACACCTACTATGAGATAGGGATCCGCCACGCGCATAGTGGCAGGTAGAGCCTATTCGGGTGCGCGATTATGTATACGCGATTGCGGCCGCGACACCGGCCATATGCGTTGACAGCATCCGGGGCTTCTTGTATATATTTTCGTGTTACTGAAATGAAAAACGTGCTACCGCACTCTGGACGGCACGGGAGGAAGATCATGCACATGGCGGACGCTCTGCTCTCGCCCACGGTAGGCGCGGCCATGTGGGCCGTCTCCGCGGGTGGCGTCGCTCTCTGCTCGGCGCGGCTGTGCCGGGAGCGGGACGACCGCCTGGCGCCGCTCATGGGGGTGCTCGGGGGCTTTCTCTTCGCCGCTCAGATGATCAATTTCTCCATCCCCGGCACCGGGTCCAGCGGTCACTTGACCGGCGGCCTGCTCCTCGCCATCCTGCTCGGCCCCAGCGCCGCCTTGCTCACCGTTGCTTCCGTCTTGATGATCCAGGCCTTTTTCTTCGCCGATGGCGGTCTGCTTGCCCTTGGTTGCAACATCTTCAATCTCGGCATCGTCCCGGCGCTCCTGGTATACCCGCTTTGCTACCGCAGGCTGATCGGAACCGCACCCGGGCGCCTGCGCGAGACGGTGGTGACCTTTGTCTCGGCGCTGCTCGCAATGCAGTTGGGTGCCCTCAGTGTGGTGCTGGAGACGGCCGCCTCGGGCATCTCCGCGCTCCCGCTGGACAAGTTCCTGCTGCTGATGCAGCCCATCCACCTTGCCATCGGCCTGGTCGAAGGGGCGGTCACTCTGGCCGTGGTCAGCTTCCTGCGCAAAGCCCGTCCCGAACTTCTCGCCAGGCAGAGCGGTCCGAGCGCCACCTCGACGCGGTTAACGCTTGCCGGCTGCCTGATCTGTGCCCTGCTGATTGCCGGCGGCCTGTCCCGCTTCGCCTCGGTAAAGCCGGACGGGCTCGAGTGGTCGGTAGCGAAGCTTACCGGAGCGACTTCCCTGCCGGAGCACCGCGCCGGTCTGCCTGCCCTGTTGACCGCGCTGCAGCATAAGACCGCGCGCTTCCCGGAGTACCAGATCGCACCTGCCGCCGCACCTGGTCAGGCACCCGCTGCGGCGAGCACCGCTCCCCAGGGGATGGCTGTCGCCGGTAAGGGAAGCGGGGTCGCCGGTGCCGTGGGCACCGTCATTACCGTCCTGCTGGTAGCGGGTGCAGCGCTCATCCTGCGCCGGTCCGGCCGGGCAGCGGTAGCCCCCGAGGCGTAGCGGTCACCGCGGGCTGCGGCCTGCGAGGATGGGAGCCTGATGGCATCGGTACACGGGGCATTGTTGGATTTGAAGCGGCTGGACTTGCTCGCCAGGGGAGGCACCTCCCTGCACCGGTTGGACCCCCGCGCCAAGGTGCTAGCCACCCTGGTTTTCATCGTCTGCGTGGTTTCCTTCGGCCCTTACCAGCTTTCCGCCCTGATCCCTTTTTTCATCTTCCCCGCCTGCCTGATCGCTGCCGGACGGCTTCCCGCCGGTTACCTGGCCGGAAAGGTCGCCCTGGTCGCCCCCTTCGCCGTCGCCGTCGGCATCTGCAACCCCTTTTTCGACCGCGGCATCCTGCTGCACCTGGGGCCGCTGGAGGTATCCGGGGGATGGGTCTCCTTCGCCTCCATCGTCGTCCGCACCGCGCTTACCGTCACTGCCGCGCTCACCCTCACCGCGCTGACCGGGTTCGCCCCTATCTGCCGCGCCCTGGTGCGCCTGGGCATGCCCAAGACCTTCGCCATGCAGCTCCTCTTCCTGTACCGTTACCTGTTCGTGCTCGCCGAGGAAGCCGGACGGGCCTCCAGGGCGCGTGAACTGCGCAGCTTCGGACGCAAGGGGAAGGGACTCGCGAGTTACGCCTCGCTTCTGGGGCACCTGCTGCTGCGCACCTGGCAGCGCGCCGAACGGATGCATATGGCGATGCTGGCCCGCGGTTACACGGGAACTTTCCTCGCCGCCGAGTGTGGGCGCTTCGGCGCGCGGGAACTCCTCTTCGTGCTCTTCTGGAGCGCGCTCTGCATCATAATGAGGTTGTACAACGGCGCCGAACTGCTTGGGTCGCTGGTAACGGGGTACCTGTCATGAGTCACCACATCCTGGAAATCGATCACCTGCGCCACGTCTATCCCGACGGCACTGAAGCCTTGCGCGAGGTGAGTTTCAGCGTCTGCCACGGCGAGTCGGTGGCCGTGATCGGTGCCAACGGCGCCGGGAAGTCCACGCTCCTGGCGCACCTGAACGGCCACCTGCTGCCTCATTCCGGCGAGGTGCGCATCGGCCACGTCCCTGTGTGCCGCACCAATCTTGACGAGGCGCGCCGCACCGTGGGCATGGTGTTCCAGGACCCGGATGACCAGCTCTTTATGCCGACCGTGTACGAGGACGTCGCCTTCGGGCCGTTGAACCTGGGTCTCTCCGGCCCCGAGTTGCAGAACTGCGTGGCAGGTGCCCTGCGCCGGGTCGATGCGGAGCACCTGGCGGGCAAGGCACCCTATCATCTCTCCGCCGGGGAGAAGAGAAGGGTGGCCATCGCCACGGTCCTCTCCATGTCTCCGGACATCCTGGTCATGGACGAGCCGACCAACGGGCTGGACCCGTACGCCCGCCGGCAGTTGATCGGGTTTCTGAAGGATTTCCACCACAGCAAGATCATCACCAGCCATGACCTGGACATGGTGCTGGAGGTCTGCGAACGGACCGTGGTGCTTTCGCAAGGGGTGGTGCGGGCCGACGGGCCCACGCTGGAGATTTTTCGCGACGAGGCGCTGCTCAGGGAGTGCCGGCTGGAAAAGCCGCTCTCTATGCAGGGGTGCCCCGTGTGCGGCACTTGAGGTGGAGGGGGACTGGCTCCGCCAGGTGCCTGTCCCCTGGTGCCTGGGGAAGGTGGCTGAGCTGAAAGGAGCGTTCCGCTAGAGGGACAAGCACCTAAAGGAGCCTGTCCCTTCTGGCGCCGGAGTGCGGCGCGCAAAGGGGCTGAGAAGGGAAGGGTGCAATAAAGAAAGCCCCGGATTGCTCCGGGGCTTTCATAAAGTTCTACGCTATGTGAGTTGGGCGATTAAGCCCTGCTGACGTTGGCTGCCTGGAGACCTTTCGGGCCCTTCACGATTTCGAAGGTCACGCTGTCACCCTCGGTGAGGGATTTGAAGCCGTCGCTGTTGATAGCGGAGAAGTGTACGAAGACATCCTCGCCGTTCTCCTGCTCAAGAAAGCCAAACCCCTTGCTGTCGTTAAACCATTTTACAGTACCGTTTACCATTTACTTACTTCTCCCATATTACTTCTTGTTGGTTTAATCCTCGGGTATTCGAGGACGCGTAACCATAGCATCTGGTTTTTCACGTGTCAACCGATTTTAAGTTAGATTTAAAGTTTTTTGCTTTAGTATACAAAATAGCTGCGTTGACACAGGCGGCGCGCTGTAGTAGCGTGCCGTGACCTGAGACTGACCGAAAACGGCAGGAACCGTAGCTGTGCCAGCGAGCTGCTGTCCAGGACTGATGCCGAAAACCGAGGTAGTAAGACATGAAGATCTGGATCGATGCCGACGCCTGCCCGAGGGTGATCAAAGAGATAGTGTTCCGCGCGTCCCAGCGCCTGAAGGTGCCGGTTTGCCTGGTCGCCAACACCGATCTGTCCCGGGCGCACACCCCCCTGGTCACCTCGGTCCGTGTTGCCGCCGGCTTCGACGTCGCCGACGACTATATCGCCGAAAACGCCGGTCCGAGCGACCTGGTCATCACCGCCGACATCCCGCTCGCCGCCCGCGTGGTCGAAAAGGGTGGCGTGGCGCTCGACCCGCGCGGCGAGCTCTACACGGAGGAGAACGTGAGCGAGCGCCTCACCATGCGCAACCTGATGCAGGACTTGCGCAATGACGGCATGCTGCTGGGAGGCCCGCCGCAGTTCAGCCTGTCCGACCGGCAGCGTTTCGCTTCCGGTTTGGACCGTCTCCTGACCCGCATGGTACGCGGCGATCGCCCATGATACTCACTGTCCCCCCCTGACCTTAACAGTTCCCTCTCACTCTGGGAGAGGGCTAGGGTGAGGGGCCTTACGGTCATATTCCAACTATCATCGCTTCCACTCCCCACTGTCACAGTCTTTCATTCCTCTTCAATCTACATTCCCCCCAGTGTGATAAAATCTTTTGTAACTCTGCCTCAGGTCGTGTTAATGTCGCCTCAAAAATGACAGCTTCTCAATAAAGCCTGAGACGTGCGACGCCTATGACTGCACACTATCAACAACGGTCTCCCGAGGAAGTGGAACTCGCGCAGAAGCATGCCGAGCTGGCCTCCCTGCGTGCCCGGCATGCCGAGGCTGCCGCCGTATTGCACCGGTTGCGCGAGGAGATCGCGGGTTTTGAGAGGAGCTACCAGCAGACGCTCGGGCGGCGCATGGCCGAGCTGGAGAGTTTGGAGGAGGAGATTGCCCGCCTCACCGGCAGTTACGTAGCGCCGGAAGACGATGCCGCCGAGGAGGAATCCTGCCGGCGGGACGAGGACGATCTCAGCGATGGGCAGACCTACCACCGCGGCACGGCTTTCCGCGGGGAGGGGCAGGCGCGGGGGCGGGTGTGGAAATCCGATCCCGGCGACATAAAGGCCCTCTACCGCGAGGTCGCCAAGGCCATTCATCCCGATCTGGCCGGGGAAGGCACCGGTTCGTTGCGGCATGAGCTGATGCTGAAGGCGAACAAAGCCTATGCCGAGGAGGACCATCGCACCCTGAGCGAGATCCTCAGGAACTGGCGCCGGCATTTCCCGGAACAGGCCGAGCAGAGCGACCTGAGGGCCGAACTGGCGCGGCTGAAAAAGCAGATAGCGGTCGAGATCGAGGCGATAAGGGAGATCAACGAGCAGGTCGAGCAGTTACGCGGCAGCTACGTGCACCGTTTCAAGCTGCGCGTCGATGAAAGCGCCGCGGAGGGGAGCGATCTCTTCGCCGACCTGGTGGCCGCAGCCGAGGTCAACATCGCGCGCGCCCAGCGGCGCCTGGCCGCCTTGCAGGGTGAAAAGTGGCGGGTACGCGCGCAGGGGGCAACCAAGCGCAGCCGGGTGGTTTCATTCCCGAACGACCTTCCCTGCGGAACGCTCTATCTTCGCGACCTTAACTCGACAAGCTTCAACTCCTGGAAGAAGGCAGGCCCCGCCATTGGTCCGGTTCAGGTGTACCTGGACCAGGCCCTGCGCCTGGACGTGAAAGAGGGGGCGAGTCGGAAGCTGAAGTCCCTGCAGGGGCTCAGCCCTGACGATTTGCAGGCGCTCTTTCTCTACGACGTCTGCGACGCCGACCTGGACCGCATCGTCCACCTCTCCGCGCTGGAAGAGCTCTACCTTTGTGGCCCGGAACTGACCGACGCCGCGTTGCTTAGCATCTCGGCCCTGGCCAACTTGAAACGGATCTACCTGTACCAGACCAGCATCTCCGATCGCGGCCTGGTTTACCTGCAGGGGATGCAGGGGTTGCAGGGGCTCACCAGCAGTGGCAACAGCATCACCGACGAGGGGCTCGCCGTGTTTCAGCAGGCGATCCCAGGGGTGAAGACGGTGAGTTTCAAATGGAAAAGGTGAGGTAGGGCAGGGGACCGTACACCTGATATAGGAAATGAGAAAAGCCCGGGGAGATTATCTTCCCGGGCTTTTTGTTGAAAAAGCGTGTTACGCAAAGCACCCAAAGCAGGCGCAAAGAACGCGATGAAGGCTTTTGGGTTTAAACATTAAGCGCCTCTCTTTGCGGCCATCGCGGATACTCAGCGTTCTTTGCGTAACTGCTTCTAGAGAAACCGCGCCATATCGGCGATGAGATCGTCCGGGTCCTCGAGCCCCACCGAGAGACGCACCAGGGTGTCCTTGATGCCGCGCGCCTCACGCTCCGCCGGCGGCATGGCGGCATGCGACATCTTGGCGGGGTAGGAGAGGATGCTCTCGACGCCGCCGAGACTGACGGCGAACGCCGCCAGCTTGACCCCTTCCAGCAGGCGCTTGGTGGTGTCGTAGCTGTCAAGTTCGAAGGAGAGCACTCCACCCGGTCCGCTCGCCTGGCGCTGGTGTATTTCATACCCGGGATGGTCGGGAAGGCCGGGGTAGTAGACCCGCCGCACCGCTTTTTGATCAACAAGCCAAGCCACTATCTTCCGGGCACTTGCCTGATGTTCCTCCATGCGGACCTTGAGGGTTTTTAGTCCGCGCAACACCAGCCAGCAGTCCTGCGGGCCGAGCACCGCGCCAAACGCGTTCTGGATGAAACGCAGCCGCTGCCCCAACTCCGCGTCCTTGGCGACGGCGAAGCCGCAGATCACGTCGGAATGGCCGTTCAGGAACTTGGTGCCGCTATGGACCACGATGTCGCAGCCTAGCTCCAAGGGGCGCTGCAGGTACGGGGTCATGAAGGTGTTGTCCACGATGGTGAGGATGCCGTGTTCCTTGGCCAGCGCTACGGCGGCCGCGAGATCGGTGATCTTGATCAGCGGGTTGGACGGTGTCTCCAGGTAGAGCGCCCTGGTCTCGGGGCGGATGGCGGCGGCTATGGCGGCGTTGTCGGTCGCGTCGACGAAGGTCGCCTCCAGCCCCCACCCCTTGAACAGGGTGGTGAGGAGCCGGAAGGTGCCGCCGTAGACATCCTCGCACACCACCAGGTGATCGCCCGGCCTGAACAGGAGCAGGGTCGAAGCGGTAGCCGCGATCCCCGAGGCGAAGGCGAGGCCCACGGCCCCCTTTTCCAGTCCGGCCACCGCCTCTTCAAGCGCCTCGCGCGTCGGGTTGCCGGAACGAGCGTAGTCGTAGCGGCCGAAATGGTCGATGGAGCGTTGCGCGAAGGTCGAGGAGAGGTAGATCGGGTGGCTGACTGAGCCGTGCTCAGCGTCGATCGGGTCGAGACCGTGGATCAGTTCGGTGGCGAATTTCATGCGTGTTCTCCTTCAAATGCCTGCGCCAGGTCGGCGATCAGGTCGTCTTTGTCTTCGATTCCCACCGACAGGCGCAGCAGCAGGTGGTTGATGCCCAACCGCTGCAGTTTCTCGGGCTCGATGTCGGCATGGGTCTGCACCTGGGGGAACGTGATCAGGCTCTCGACCCCGCCTAGGCTCTCGGCGAAGGAGATGAGCTGCGTCTTCATCAGGAGCTGGTTCACCAGCGCCGGTTCGGTCACCTCGAAGGCGATCATGGCGCCATAGCCCCCGCACTGGTTCTGCATCAGCTCGTGCCCCGGATGGTGGGCGAGCCCCGGGTAATAGACCCGGGCCACCTGCGGGTGCCGGGTAAGCCATTGTGCCAGCGCCAGTGCGTTCTCCTGCTGCCGGTCCATGCGGATGCCGAGCGTCTTGATGCCGCGGATGGTGAGCCACGAATCCTGCGGCCCGAGCACGGCGCCGGCCCCGTTCTGGTGGAAGTAGACCTTTTCCGCGAGGGCCGCGTCTTTCACCGCCACGAGCCCGCAGACTACGTCGTTGTGCCCTGCCAGGTACTTGCTTCCGGAGTAGACGGTGATGTCGGCACCGAGGTCGAGGCAGCGCAACAGGTACGGCGTGAGGAAGGTGTTGTCGACGATGCAGAGCATGTCGTTGGCCTTGCACAGATCCGCAAGTTGGCGCACGTTGGCAACCTTCAAGAGCGGGTTGGTGAGCGATTCCACGAACAGGGCGCGGGTGTTGGGGCGGATCGCCTGGCGGACCAGTTCCACGTCGCTGGTGTCGACATAGCTGAAGCTCAGGCCGAACTGCTGGAACAGCTTCTCGAACAGCCGGTAGCTCCCGCCGTAGAGGTCCTCGGTCACGACCAAGTGGTCACCCTGCTTGAACAGGAACATGAGGCTGGTGATGGCGGCCATGCCGGAGGCGTAGGCGAACCCGCGGCTGGCGCCCTCAAGCTTGGCCATCCCTTCTTCGAGGGCCTGCCGGGTCGGGTTGCCCGAGCGGCTGTAATCGTATCCGGTACTCTGGCCGAGGCCTGGGTGGCGGAAGGTGGCGGTCTGGTAGATGGGGACGGTGACAGCGCCGGTCCGGCTCTCGCGCTCAAGGCCAATCTGTGCTGCAGTTGTTGCGATGTTCATCGTAGCCTCCAAATGAAAAAGTCCCCCTCCGGGGTCGGAAGGGGACTTATCTATGGCTCGTCCGCACTTCCTTATCTTTCGGAATGTTTCCATTCCGCTGGATTTGGCACCTTCCCCACATGGGGAGGTTGCCGCGATGTCATTGGGCCAGTCCCTCGATCGCTCTAGATAAGTAATGCTATTCGGTTGTAAAGGGTGCTGCTTTAATCAGGCTATTTATAAATACTGAGGCACTGCACTTTTGTCAACGGTAAAACTCTAGTTCTTGACTAAAATAAAAGTTATTTTCTGTAAATCTTTTCCCTACCGCGCCGCTGGTGTAGCCCGGTCTTCCGACCTGCATCGCTCCGTAGCGGATGCTGGTCTGTGATAAACGGGACCATGTCTTCTATATCTGGTGGGGCTGCGTTCTTCTTCTTTCTTACATAGCCGGAGGCACCGAACGTTCTATCGATTGCCGTTCTCACCGCACTGACAACGTGGATACACACTGCCTGTCTTGATTCGCCTCTGTGGCTATAATCACTGACACAAATAAAGTTGTTTTTGTTGATTTGACAATGCATGGAAACCTGCCACTATATTGAAAAGCAGGCAATGATCAATGGAGGGATAATCAATGGCAACTTTGGTAGAGATCGCGGCTCAGATCGTAGCGTCACACGCGTCAAGCACTCCGATGACTTCTGATCAGCTTATATTTGAAATCAGCAAAGTTCACAGTGCCCTCAAAAACCTGGAAGCTGGTGAACCTGTCGAGGGTGTAGAGGAAGCGAAGCCGTCTTTGACAGTAAAAGAGGCTTTCAAGAAAGGTGAAGTTGTCTGTATGCTCTGCGGTAAAGGTGGCTTCAAGACCTTGGCCCGTCACCTGAACACCGCGCACGGTATGAAGCCCGGCGAATACAAGAAGCAGTTCGGCATCCCCGGCAAGCAGCCGCTGGCGGCCAAGAACTACTCCGAGGCGCGCAGGAAAATGGCGCTTGACCGCGGGCTGGCCGACAATCTCGCCAAGGCGCGCGGCGTGCGTATGGCCAACATCGAGGCGAAGAAGTCCGTCCCCGCCAAGGCCGCCAAGGCAGCCAAACCTGCCAAAGCGGTGAAGGCTGCCAAGCCGGCCAAAGTTGCCAAGGCTCCCAAGGTAAGCACCAAGGCCAAGGTCGCCTAGATCGTCCCTTACATTTGTCCAAAAAGCCGCCCCCTCACGGGGGCGGCTTTTTTTGTTTTGGCCAGGTATGGGGTGAGAAGGGCGAGTGGAGTGTTGGCAGCTAACGGGACACGTTGACTTGGAGTTCCCCCCTTTGCGAAGGTGGGACAGGGGGGATTTGCTCTTTTTGCATTGGTTTTTACCTTCGGCATCGGTTAAACTCGCATCCCCGCCGCCGTTGCTCACAAGGTAACGATTGCTTGCTCATTGCTGTTGTATGGTTGCCAAAGCGATGCGCGCGTGTGACAATGCTTCCTTGGGAATAATGACACGGGCGAAGTAGTGTCAGTAGGTGGTGCCGCCGGGTCTTTGTCGCTTCCCAGATTGTGATTAACGTCATCAAGCTGCAACTGACATGCGCCGCCTACGGGAGTCAGATATGCGGACACTAGTAGATCTTTTCCATACCTTCGCCACACTGGGCGAGAAGACAGCGCTGGTCAACCGCACCGGCGTGCGTCGCTTCGCGGTCTCGTACCGGGAGTTGTCTGAACTCTCCCTGAAGATGGCGGCCCTGCTGGCGCGCAACGGCGTCGAGCCAGGGGACCGAGTCCTCCTGTGGGGACCGAACTCGTCCTGGTGGGGTGTCGCCTACTGGGGCATTATCATGCGCGGCGCCATCGCCGTCCCCGTCGACTTCATGTCCGACCGCGGCCGCGCCGAATCTATCCTGAAGCTGACCCAGGCCAAGGTGGTGCTGCAAAGCCGCTTCAAGCCGGAACGGCTCCAAGTCGAGAACTCCCTGCTGCTGGAGGACCTGAAGTACCTGCTGGAAGACGTCGCCCCTTACCAAGACGTGGTGCATCCTGCACCCGACGACATCGCGCAACTCATCTACACCTCCGGGACCACCGGCAACCCCAAGGGCGTAATACTGACCCACAAGAACCTGGTGGCCAATATCCTCCAGATCAACCAGCAGGTTCCCATCATCACCCAGGAGTTTTCTTTTCTCTCGCTGTTGCCGCTGTCGCACATGTTCGAGCAGATGGGAGGCTTCTTTACCCCGCTCTACCGTGGCGCCGCTGTGATCTACCCGCGCACGCTGAAGCCTTCCGCCATCATGGAGGCGCTGGGCGAGGAAGACGTCTACGTCATCATGTCCGTGCCGCGCCTGATGCAGCTTCTGAAGAGCACCATCGAGCGCGAACTGGCTGAGAAGCATCTCTCGGGCGCCTTCGCGTCGCTGGCGAAGCTTGGGGCAGGTCTCTCCAAACCGGCGAGGAAGAAGCTCTTCTTCCCGGTGCAGAAGAAGTTCGGCGCCCATTTCACCGTGTTCGTCTCCGGCGGGGCGCCGCTCGACCCGGACGTCTTCCGCTTCTGGGACAGCATGGGCTTCACCGTGCTGGAAGGGTACGGACTTTCCGAATGCGCGCCGGTGCTCTGCGTCAACACCATCGACAGACAGGTGGCCGGTTCCGTAGGTCCGCCGCTTCCCGGGGTCGAGCTCAGGCTGGACGGAAAAGAGGTGGTGGTCCGGGGGGATAACGTCTTTCCCGGCTACTACCAGAACGAGCAAGCGACCCGGGCCGCCTTCACCGACGACGGCTGGTTCAGGACCGGCGACCTGGGGGAGATCGCGACCGACGGCTGGCTCATCATCAAGGGGCGCGAGAAGGAGCTGATAGTCACCGGCGGCGGGGTCAACGTCTACCCCGACGAGCTGGAGGCGGTGCTGAACAAGGTCCCCGGGGTGAAGGAGTCCTGCGTCATCGGTCTCGACCGCGGCGCGGGGGAGGAGGTGCACGCGGTCCTCTTGCTGGACGACAGCGGCGCCAAGTCCGACGAGATCCTGGCCCGCGCCAATGCCCAGTTGGACACCATGCACCAGATCACCGGCTACACCATTTGGCGCGAGCCGGAGTTCCCCAAGACCACCACGCTCAAGATCAAGAAGTTCCAGGTCAAGGAGCAGGTGAAGCAGGGAGCCGCCGCGGGGGGCGCCGGGGCGAGCCAGGATCACCTGGTGAATCTCCTGGCCAAGGTGACCGGTGCCGACCCGGGCGAAATCAGGGAGGATTCCCTCCTGGTCGCCGATCTCGGGCTCACCTCCATCGGCCGGCTGGAGCTGGTCAATTACCTGGAGCAGGAGTTCCGGCTCGACATCGAGGACTCCCAGATCGGGCCGCAGACCCGGGTCTCCGAGGTGCGCCGCATCATCTCCCGGCGCGAGAAGGGGCACCGGCGCGGCCACTACCGCTTCTGGACCAACTCGGCGCCGGTGCGCGCGCTGCGCATGCTCGGTGACGCGCTCTTCAACTACCCGCTGTACCGCCTCTTCGCCAAGCTCGACGTGCGCGGGCGCGAGAACGTCGAGCACCTGGAGGGGCCGGTCATCTTCATCGCCAACCACCTGGGGTACTTCGACCAGCCCTCGCTGATGTTCGCGCTCCCCAGGGAGGTGCGCTACCGCACCGCGACCGCCGCCTGGGAGGAGTTCTTCTTCGGCGACTACCACGGGCTGGAGCGCTTGTGGCGCCAGGCAGCCTATCAGTACGGGACCCTGTTCCTGAACCTGTTCCCGCTGCCGCAGACCAGCGGCTTCTCCACCGCCGTGAAGTACATGGGGAAACTCACCGACTGCGGGTTGAACACGCTGATCTTCCCCGAAGGGGGGCATTCGCACGACGGCGCCATGCAGGACTTTCAGCTCGGCCTGGGCATCATCGCCAAGGAGCTGGAGATCCCGATCGTACCGGTGAAGATCGCGGGGACCGACAAGATCCTCCCCCCGAAAAAGACCACAATCCCCAACCGGGGCACGGTGACGGTCACCTTCGGAAAACCTCTGCGCTTCCGGTTCGAGGAGCCGGCGGAGATCGTGGTGCGGGCGCAGGCCGCAGTGGCTGAAATTCAATGATGATTGTGATGAAGGAGTGTGTCGGATGAAGGAACCCATTTCCCTGGCTTATCGCCGCTATGCCCTCGGGTTGCTCCTGGCGGTGAACCTGTTGAACTACATCGACCGTCAGGTGCTGTTCGCCGTCTTCCCGCTGATCAAGGCGGACCTCTCCATAACCGACACCGAGCTCGGCCTGCTCGGGAGCGCCTTCATGGTGAGCTACATGGTGATCGCCCCCGTCTTCGGCTGGTTGGGCGATCACTGGAATAGGGTCAAACTTGCCTCGATGGGCGTAGTGATCTGGAGTTTCGCCACCATCCTGGCCGGCTTCGCCCCCGGCTACCGCTCGCTCCTCGCCGCCCGCGCCACCGTCGGGGTAGGGGAGGCGAGCTTCGGTACCGTCTCGCCCGGCCTCATCGCCGACTTCTTCGAAAAGGAGAAGCGCGGCAGCGTCCTTTCCTGGTTTTACGTCGCCATCCCGGTGGGGAGCGCCCTCGGCTATCTCCTCGGGGGCGTCCTCGGTCAACGTTTCGGCTGGCACTCGGCTTTCCTGATGGTCGGCCTGCCGGGGCTTTTGATCGCCCTGCCGCTTTGGTTCCTGCGCACACCCGAACGCCCGGCCGCCTCTGCCGAACAGGAGGCGGGGCAGGGGGAGGGACTCGCGGGCTACCTGCAACTCTTCCACAACCGCTCCTTCGTCACCAACACGCTCGCCATGGCGGCCATGACCTTCGCCATCGGAGGGCTCGCCCAGTGGATACCCTCCTTCCTGTTCCGCACCCATGCCCTCAACGTAGAGAAGGCGAACCTCATGTTCGGCGCCGTGACCGTGGTGGCCGGCATTCTCGGCACCCTGGTGGGTGGCGTCCTCGGCGACCGCTGGCAGAAAAAGAGCAGCAAGGGGTACCTGCTGGTATCGGGCTGGGGCTTTTTCATCGGCGCCCCTTTCGCCGCCTGGGCCATCCTGGCCGGTGACGTCCCCTCCTGCATGGCGGCCATCTTCATGGCGGAATTCTTCCTTTTTCTGAATACGGGTCCGCTCAATACCGTCATCATCAACGTCACCGATCCCCGCATGCGCGCCATGGCTTTCGCGGTGAACATCTTCTTCATCCATGCGCTGGGGGATGCCGTCTCCCCGTCCATCCTGGGATGGTTTTCCGACATGTGGGGACTCCGGACCGCGCTCTTGTCGACCCCGCTGGTGATGGCGCTCGCCGGAGTATTCTGCTTTGTCTGCGGCTGTTTCGTGGCGCATGACATGGCTCAGGCCGAGCCCGCCCCCTAAACCCCAAACTATCCCTGCCCACCGAGGTTATCGTGTTCGCTCTTAACTCGTTTCGTTCACTCCTTTTGATCCTGCTCCTGATCTGCGTCGCCGCCCTGTCCGGCTGCGCCACCGTTAAGAAGCCCCTTACCGGCCTGGTGCCCGGGCGCACCATCACGACTTTGCAGTCCTCGGTGAGCCTATCGGCCACGTCTGGAAATCGCAGCAGCGCCGGTCGGGGCTACCTGGTCTACCAGGCGCCCGACCTGTACCATCTGCTCGTCCTTTCCCCGTTCGGCCAGACCATGCTGGAGGCCTTCGGCGAGAGCGACCGGTTCACCTGCGTGATCCCTTCGCAGCAGGTCGCCTTCACCGGGACCCTGTCGGAACTGCCGGAGCAGAGTTCCCTGAAAAGCCTGCAGCTGTTCCGGTGGGTGATGGCGCCGTCGCCCACGCCGCTCCCGGGGCCCCTCGGGCAGAAAGTGGAGATCGCCGGGACCACCTACTACTATGACGAGATCGGCATGCTGGAGCGCAAGGTCGCCCCCTCGGGTGACCAGGTGAGCTACCAAGGGTACCAGAGTCTCGACGGCGTTCCCTTTCCGGAAACCATTGAGATCCGTAGCGCCGCCGGGGGCGAGGTCCGCATCGTCTTCGACGAACCGCAGTTGAACGCGCCGGTCGAGGCATCGACTTTGAAGCCGGACCTATCCGGAATGGCCGTCTATCCGCTGTCGGATTTCAGGGCCATGTGACGTCAAATATTGACCGCGCCAAGTTTTTTGCCATAATTAGCCCTTGTTGTGCTTTTGGCGGCAGTTCGATCAGAAGGAATTGTTGTTGCTATAGCTGCAGTTGCTGAGCCGTTCAAAACAAAACTTTTAATTATATCCGCGTCTTGCTATCCTTACTCTCAGGACCGGCGAGGAGTGCGGAACGAACGGTCAACAGCAGACGTTGATCCAGCTCACCGGCAACATATCCTTTAGGAGTCGACGCCATGAGACACGCACGTTCAACGCTACTTGTAATCGCTTTGCTGACACTCAGCGCCTGCACCATCTTCGAGGCCAATCAGCAGCCCCAGGTACAGCCGGCACCGGTGAGAGAACTTTCGGTCCCGATCGGGAAGAACTGGAAGGTCGTTGAGGAACCGCCTGCATTGGGCAACGAACGGCGCGAGCGGCTGCCGTTTCAGACCGAGCAGTCGGTCCAGCCCGAAGGGGTGCAGCGTCCCGGCGCCGTCCCCGAGGAGAAGGAACGCAAGATCGAAACCACGCGTTAGCTACGTCACCCTTACCCGTCAGGCGGGCTCCCCCCGGCGCCCGCCTACATCATGACCGATCCGGTCCAGCCATGGCACTTCCCGAAGCACCCCGGTAATCCAGCAACGCCCATACCACCCTCCAAGGGGAGACCGATGGACAGAAGACTCTATCTCAGCATTCTTGCGGCCTTGATCTCGGCCGCCGCCGTCGTCCTGATGGTTATCTTAGCCGCCCCGGTCCTGAAATCGCTTGCCTGGGGTCTCATCATCGGCGTGGCCACCATGCCCCATTACAACCGCGTGCTGCGCCGCTACCCGGAGCATCCCGGCCGCTCCGCGGGGTTAATGGTGCTCGCCGTCGCAGTCTGCTTCGTCCTGCCCGTGGCCGCACTGGTGGTTACCGCGGCCGTCAACGCCCCTGACTGGTACCAGCAGGTGGTGCAACTGGTCCAGACGGTGGCGAAGACCGGCACGACCAACTTCGGCCACATTCCCGTGGTGCAAAAGATCATGTCGCTGGTGGACCGGTTCAACATCGACCTCGCTGGCCTTGGGGGCAAAGTCGCTTCCACCAGTTCTACCGTGATCCTGGGGCTCGCTGCCGACCTTGCGCGCAACATGTTCAGCTTCCTGGGGACCCTTGCCATCGCCCTCTTCATCCTCTACTTCATCTACCGCGACGGGGAACGTGTCGTTGCCGCCTTCATCGGCAGGCTCGCTCCTGATCCGCGCAAGGCCCAGCACTACGCCTCACAGGTCCGCTCCATCACCACGGCGGTGACGGTGGGGACGGTGCTTACCTGCGCTACCCAGGGGGTGCTCGCCGGCCTCGGCTATTGGGTGGCGGGGGTGCCGGCGCCGGTCTTCTGCGGGGCCCTTACCGCCATCGCCGCGCTGGTCCCAGTGGTGGGCACCGGGGTGGTCTGGGTACCGCTGGTGGCCGTCCTCGCCTTCAACGGCTCCTACCTCGCCGCGGGGCTCCTCGCCGCCTGGTGCATCATCTTCGTCGGCATCGCCGATAACGCCATTCGCCCCCTTGCCATCGGCGCCTCCAGTGACATTTCGACCCTCGCCGTGGTCCTCGGCGCCATCTGCGGTGTGGTCAGCATGGGGATCCTTGGGCTGATCGTAGGTCCCGTCATCTTCGCCGTTATGTTCTCGCTGTGGGATGATGCCGTGGCCGATGCCGACGCGATGGACGAAGCCGAAATTCCCTGATGCCCGCGCCTTGGTCCCGGCCTTTGAAGGCGGGCGGGCAAAGGAGGTTTTGTCGTATGGTAGCTAGCACGCGCATAACACGGGCGGCACTTTTCGCTGTAGCCCTGCTGATCGCCCTTTTCTGCCATGGTCTCGCCGCAGCGGCGGATACCGAAACGTCCGGGGAACGCGCCCTCCTCGCCAAGTACGCTGCGATCAAGGCGAAACTGGACAAGAACCAGTTCGGCGCCCCCATCTTCCTCGAATCGACGGAAGGGCAGGACTCGGTGCGGGTCGACATGTACGGTGTTTTCCGCTACCCCTTCGAAACAGTCCACGAGGCGCTGCAGTCGCCCGCGGCCTGGTGCGAAATCACCCCCCTGCACATCAACATCAAGGCCTGCGTCTACAAGACCGTGAAGCAACAGACCCAGTTGACCCTCTACAGCGGCCGCAAATACTTCCAGCCTCCCTCAGACGCCTATCCGCTGAAGCTCGGCTTCCGGGTCACCGCCAGCCGCCCGGATTATCTTGAACTCTCCCTGGTGGGCGAGGAAGGACCGTTCGGCACCCGTGATCACCGCATCGGGGTGCAGGCGGCCGCCGTGGAGGGACAGGCCACTTTCCTGCACTTCAGCTATACCTACAGCCACGGCACCATGGCGCGCATGGCGATCAAAACCTACTTCGCCACGCTGGGGCGGGACAAGGTGGGCTTCACCATGGTCGGCGATGACGGGAAACAGACCTACATCGACGGTGTGCGCGGCGCGGTGGAGCGCAACACGATGCGTTACTACCTCGCCCTGCAGACCTACCTGGATACGATGAAGGTCCCGGAAGGACAGCGCTTCGAGCAGCGCCTGAACCGCTGGTACGACCTCACCGCAAAGTACCCCCGCCAGTTGAAGGAGATCGACAAGGCCGCCTACCTGAACAACAAGAAACTGGAGCGGGCCCAGCAGGAGGCCCTGCAGGCGAAGCAAGGAAAGCAGGGAGAGTGATGGCGCCTCCCCTCCAGGCAAAGGACATGCGATGGCAGAACCGATTGTCGAACTGAGGGGTGTCGGCAAGAGCTTTCACGAGGGGGACCGGGAGCGGGTCGTGTTCCGGGACGCCTCGCTCTCCATAGACCCAGGCTCCTGGGTCTTCCTGTTCGGGCGCAGCGGTTCCGGCAAATCCACCCTGTTGAACCTGGTGAGCGGCATCGACCTTCCCGACCGGGGTGAGGTCATGGTCGATGGCGCCTCGCTCTCCCGCCTGTCCGAACGCGAGCGCACCCTGTTTCGCCGCAACCACATCGGTTTCGTCTTCCAATTCTACAACCTGATACCCACCCTGACTGTCGATGAGAACGTCCTGCTTCCCCTGGAGTTGTCCGGGATGCTGACCCCGGCGGGGCGCCGCCGCGCCGCCGAGCTCCTGGACGCAGTTGGGCTCGCCGACCGCGGGCGCGCCTTTCCCGACCGGCTTTCCGGCGGCGAGCAGCAGCGGGTCGCCGTCGCCCGTGCCCTGGTGCACGCCCCCAAGCTGGTCCTGGCCGATGAACCGACCGGCAACCTGGACGCCGAGACTGGACACCAGGTGCTCGACCTGTTCCAGCGCCTGTTGCGCCCGGCCGGCACCACGCTGGTGCTCGTTACCCACAGCGGCGAAGTGGCCTCCCTGGCCGACCGGGTGCTCAGCATCAAGGACGGCGTCCTGGTGGATGCGGCCGGTGTCCCGGGAGCGAAGGCATGATCCTCTGGCGCGCCGGGATGCGCAACGTGCTGCGCCACCCCTGGCTCACCGTGCTGGCCGTCCTCGGCGTCGCGCTTGGCGTTGCGGTGGTCACCGCGGTGGACCACGCCAACGAGGCGGCGCAGAGGGCCTTCCGCCTCGCCGCGGAAACGGTCGCCGGGCGCGCCACGCACCAGGTCGTCGGCGGCCCCATCGGCCTGGACGAAAACCTCTACCGCAGGATCCGGGTCGAGCTGCGCTTGCGCGGGTCTGCCCCGGTAGTCTCCGGCCATCTGCAGCTCTCTGGCCGCACCTTCCAAGTGATCGGCATCGACCCCTTCGCCGAACCTCCCCTGAGAAGTTTTTCCTCGCGCTTCACCGACCGCGGCGTGCTCACCGATCTCATGACCCGGCCCGGCACGGTGCTGATGCTCCCGGAGACCGCCGCTGAACTCGGCCTGAAACGCGGCGACTCTGTCCCAGCCGACAGCGCGGGCGTCAGGCGAGAGCTCGTGCTAGCCGGATTCCTGGAACCTCCGGACCAGGTGAGCCGGGTGGCGCTCGCCTCGGTGCTTATCTGCGACATCGCCACGGCGCAGGAACTGCTGGGACAGGTCGGGCGCCTGTCGCGCATCGACCTGGTGCTGCCCGAAGGGGAGGCGGAGGCGCGGGCGCTCAAGGAGGTGCGTGCGGTCCTTCCTCCCGGCGCCGATATCGTTACCGCCGGGGCCAAGGCCGGCGCGCTGGACCAGATGACCCGCGCCTTCCGGCTCAACCTGAAAGCCTTGAGCCTGCTCGCCCTCGTGGTCGGCATGTTCCTCATCTACAACACGATGACCTTCTCGGTGGTGCGCAGGCGGCGGTTGATCGGTATGCTGCGCGCGCTCGGGGTGAGCCGCCGGGAGGTCTTTGCCATGATCTGCGCCGAGGCACTCCTGATCGGCATCGCCGGCACCGTTGCCGGGCTGGCGGCGGGTGCGCTGTTAGGCTCGGAACTGACCCGCCTTGTGACGAGGACCATCAACGACCTCTACTTCGTCATGGAGGTGCGCCGGGTGCCGCTGCTGCCCGGCGCGCTCTGGAAGGGGGCGCTCCTCGGTGTGGCCGCCACCCTGGCCGCCACCATACCTGCAGCCCTTGAGGCGACCGGTGCGCCGCCGCGGGCAGTGCTGTCGCGCTCGCAGGCGGAGAGCCGCCACAGGAAACTCCTCCCGCTGGCGACTTGCTGCGGCGTGCTGTTGATCGCGGCCGGATGCGGGTTGTTCCTCACCGAGCGCGGCGGCGTCGTGGGCGGCTTCATCGGGCTCTTCGCGGTTATTGTCGGCTACACCCTCTTGGTCCCCGCCGCCGTCATGCTTCTTAGTGCGCTGCTGCGCCCCGTGCTCGAGCTGCTGTTAGGAAGCCTGGGCAGAATGGCTGCCCGCGGCGTGGTGGTGTCGCTGTCCCGCACCGGGGTGGCCACGGCGGCGCTGGTGGTCGCTGTGTCCGCCGGCATCGGTGTCGGCATCATGGTGGGCGGCTTCCGGCTCACGGTGCAGAACTGGCTTGCCAACTGGCTGCAGGCCGACGTCTACTTGACCTCCGCCGACCGCGGCGGCGGCCGCTATCGCCCTCCACTCGACCCGGCCCTGGTGCGCCGCCTCTCCGGCCTGGAGGGGGAGGCGCAGGTGACCCTGTCGCGCCGGGTCCGCATCGAAGGCGCTGCCGGGGCAACGGAGGTCTTCTCGGTGCAGGTTCCGGAGCGCACCTTCCTGCGCTACCCCTTTAAAGAGGGTGATCCCGCCCGCGCCTGGAGCGGCTTTCACAGGGGCGAGGCGGTGCTCGTTTCCGAGCCCTACAGTTACCGCCACCACCTCCATCCCGGGGGGAGCGTCACCCTGCGCACCAGCCGCGGCGACAGGCGTTTTCCCGTTGTCGGCGTCATCTACGACTACGGCTCCGATACCGGCATCGTCATCATGAGCCGCGCCGGTTACGTCGCCAACTTTTCCGACCAAAGCGTCGATGCGATGTCCTTCACCGCCGGGAAGAGGGTGAGCGTGGCGCGGCTCCTGGAACTGGTACGCGCGAGGGCAGGGGGGGAGCAGGTGACGGTGGTTTCCAACGCGCAGTTGCGCCAGGCGACCGTCGAGGTCTTCGACCGCACCTTCGCCATCACCGGGGTGCTGCGCATGCTGACCATGCTGGTGGCCTTCGTGGGGATTCTCTCGGCGCTGATGGCGATGCAGGTGGAGCGGGCTCGTGAGCTCGCCGTGCTGCGCGCCATCGGGCTCACTCCTGGGCAGGTTTGGGGCGTGGTCTGCGGCGAAACGGTGCTGATCGGTCTCATCGCCGGGCTGCTGTCGCTCCCCCTGGGGATCGCCGAAGCCCTGGTGCTGATCTACGTGGTCAACCTGCGCTCCTTCGGCTGGACCATGCAGGTCGCCATCTCTCCGACGCAGCTCGGCGAGGCGATGCTTCTGGCAGTGACGGCGGCTTTCCTTGCGGGAATCTATCCCTCGCTCAGGATCGCCCGCACCTCTCCCGCACTGGCGCTGAAGGAGGAGGGCTAGCATGCGCCGGATCCTGATCTCAGCGGCGGCTGCGGCCTGCGCCGTACTGCTGATGTGGTACTCCTGGTCCGCCCTGCGCCCGTCCGGTGGTACCCGCCAGGAGACCTTAAGCGTGGCACAAACCCTGGGCGGTTCCGCCGCGGCCGGGTATCTGCGTGCCGATAAGCCGCGTCGTTTCTCCTTTCCCGCCGATCATGGGCCGCACCCAGGCTTTCGCAACGAGTGGTGGTATTTCACCGGCAACCTGCAGGCCGCCGACGGTCGCCGCTTTGGCTACCAACTTACCTTCTTCAAGACCGCACTTACCCCGGCAGCCGTGAGCCGCGGCTCCGCCTGGGGGACCAACGAGGTGTACATGGCGCACTTCGCTGTCACTGATGTGGCGGGGGAGAAATACCGCTTCGCCGAGCGCTTCAGCCGGGCCGCGCTGGGACTTGCCGGTGCCGGGGGCACGCCGCTCGCGGTGCGCCTGGAGGATTGGTCCGCGCAGCAGACCTCGCCCCGCCCCTGGGGTGTCCGGTTGAGCGCCGCCGAGCCCGACTTCGCCCTCGACTTCAACTTGGCCAGCATCAAGCCGGAGATCTTGAACGGGGCAGGGGGGCTCAGCCGCAAGGGAGCCACGCCCGGCAACGCCTCGTACTATTACTCCATCCCGCGTATGGCGACCACCGGTACCTTGCGCATCGGCAAGGAACGGTTCACCGTGAAAGGACTCTCTTGGCTGGACCGGGAATGGAGCACCAGCGCTTTGGAGCCGGACCAGGTCGGCTGGGACTGGTTCGCGCTGCAGCTCGACGACGGCAGGGACTTGATGTTCTACCAACTGCGCAGGCGCGACGGCAGCAGCGATCCCTTTTCCGGCGGGACGCTGATCGCCGCGGACGGGCGCGCGAGAGCGGTGACCCGCGATGAGGTGCAGTTGGAGGTCGTGAGTTGGTGGGAGAGTCCTGTCAGCGGCGCCCGCTATCCCTCGACCTGGCGTTTGCGCATCCCTTCGCAGGGGATCGCCCTGGAAGTGGTGCCGAGGCTTGCCGATCAGGAGCTGCTTACTGCGTTTCGCTATTGGGAGGGGGCAGTCGAGGTGCGCGGTTTGGATGGGAGTCCCAGCGGATCGGGGTACCTAGAGATGACGGGGTACCTGGGTGCCGCCGCGGAAAACAAGGGACCGTTGCGCTGAGGCCGCATGGCAGGCAGAGGGGGCTGGCTCCGCAGGTGCCTGTCCCCCTAGCGGGACGCTCATTTAAGCCCTGCCGACAGGGGGACAGGCTCCTCGCGGAGCCAGTCCCCTCCGTCGAGAGCTCCGGTCGCTAATAGAGCCAAAAAGAAAGCACCAAGCGATATCGCCCGGTGCTTTGTCGTTGATGAGCTGGTTGTGTGAAGTGTAGCAACAAAAAAGGACCTAGAAAAAATCTAGGTCCTTTGTAATTGATGGTGGAGCTGAACAGGATCGAACTGTCGACCTCTTGAATGCCATTCAAGCGCTCTCCCAACTGAGCTACAGCCCCATCTAAGGAGTCCTGTTTATAGCAAACGGTGCTGTGACTGTCAATATATAATTCTGCACTGGATGTAAAAAAGTTTCTACCGCACATCCGCACTGGTTGCGGCTCTACGGCCTGTGCACGCATGATCTGTCTCTTCCCCATGCAGCGTCATACTATAGCACCTTATTATTGACTTCATTTCCACCTTCCTGTGCCGAATAGGTAGGGTAAGGGGCCGGCGAACTCTGCTTATCGATTGCTCCTATGCAGTCGTTGGGTCCGCGATCCGATACGACAAGAACAACTGCAGGCACACCGGTGGACCTCTCGCCGCGGCTGCCTATCGACCGTACGCCAGATCCTGTTGTATCAACTATCGGCCGAGTACTCTGACGCCCCGGGAGAGTGGTTGAGGTGAAATCCGATTCCCAAAATTCCTTCCAGAACAACGGCTCCGTAAAAACAATCCTCTCTAGAGCTGTAGTTACCGTCCTGGTCTGGACCCTGCTCTTGGTCCTTGCCGCGTGGTGGAACGTTCGCGTCGCCTATCAGCAGGCTTTCGAATTGGCCACAACGCAGGCACAAGTGGCACTTGCCAAGGACCTCGCCTTCAGGAAGTGGGCCTCCAAACGCGGCGGGATCTATATGGAGGTCGGGCCGCTGGTCTCGCCGAGCCCCCTTCTGAATCACGTTCCGGACCGCGACCTGTTGACCGACCGGGGCGTGCACCTGACGCTGAAAAACCCGGCCATGATCATGAACGAGATCACCCAGGAAGTGCCCCACTTTAACGGCATCAATACCAGGATCACCTCGAGGCTTTACATCAACCCTGTTGATGCCCCGGACGAGTGGGAGCGAACCGCGCTGTTCATCGTGGAGGGCACCCGCGAGAATTACCATACTGCCACGCTCATCAACGGGAAACCCTACTTGCGCATGATGCAGCCCATGGTCATGGAACCGTCCTGCCTCCAGTGCCACGCCTGGACCGGTATCAAGGTAGGTGAACTTCGTGGTGGTACCGACGTCTCTATACCGTTGGCGCCTTTTTATGCCGCGGCGGGAAAGCAGGGCAGGGGCATCGCGGTCAGTCATGGCGCCATCTGGCTCCTCGGTCTTGTCTCGGTCGGTTTCATCACGCGCCGTACTATCCGTGTCGAGTTGGAGCGGTGCCAACAAGAGACCCAGCTCAAGGAGAAAAACCTGGAGCTGCAGGATTCCAGGCAGTACCTTTTGACCATCATCGATTTCCTCCCCGATGCGACCCTGATCATCGACAATGCCGGTAAGGTGGTGGGGTGGAACCGGGAGTTGGCCAGGCTGACGGGCGTGCCTGCGGCAAAGATGATCGGTCGCGGCGACTTGGAATACTCCATTCCTTTATACGGCCACCGGCGCCCCCTTTTGATCGACCTCGCTTTGGACCCCAGCCGCGAAGGAGACGTGAACTATGAAGGGTTTACCCGCAACGGCGACATTGTGCATGGCGAGTGCTACGCCACCGGTCTTGGTGAGACCCCTGCCTACCTGACCACAGCCGCCTCGGTGCTGCGCAACTCGAAAGGTGAGGTTATCGGCGCCATCGAGTGTATCAGGGATAACACGGAGCAGATGAAGGCCCAGAAGCGGATCATGTTGCTTGCCAAGATCTTCAATGAGAGCGGCGAGGCTATCGTTATAACTGACAGCGAAAACAGGATCATGGAGACCAACAAGGCCTTCGCCCAGTTCACCGGTTACTCCCGCGAGGAAGCGCTGGGCAGGAACCCGCGGGTGCTCAAGTCCGGTATAGAGGACAAGACGTTCTACGAAAACATGTGGCGCTCCATCCTGGAAACGAACTACTGGCAGGGAGAGATCTGGGACAAGCGCAAGGACGGGTCCCTCTATCCCAAGTGGCTCACCATCACGGCCATTCGCGGCGCAGACAACATCATAACCAACTACTTCGCCTCCTTCTCGGACATCACCCAGCGCAAGGTCGCGGAGATGCGTATCCAACAGTTGGCGCATACCGACACCCTCACGTCTCTCCCAAACCGGCATACCCTGGTGGAGCGGTTGACACAGGCTCTTGAACAAGCCAAGCGGGAGCGGCACTCGCTTGCTGTCCTCTTCATCGACCTGGATCGTTTCAAAATGATCAACGACACACTGGGCCATCACGTAGGGGACTTGTTGCTCAAGGAGGTGGCGTCTAGACTCAAGGGCGCACTGCGAGCGGAGGATATCGTGGCCCGCTTTGGCGGCGACGAGTTCGTGGTGGTGCAGCCCCGGACCCGGTCGCAGGTCGAGCCCGCGCATCTGGCAGAAAAGATCCTGAAGACGGTGGCCGCCCCCTACTTCCTGGACAACAACACGGTCTACACCAGTCCCAGCATCGGTATCAGCGTCTTCCCCAGCGACGGAACCACCGTGGCCGAACTGTTCAAGAACGCCGATGCCGCCATGTACCATGCCAAGGCCGCCGGGCGCAACACGTACCAGATGTTCACCAAGGAGATGCACACCGCCGCTCGTCAGCGGCTCGCCATCGAGAACAGCCTGCGCAGCGCGATCGCCAACGACGAGTTTGTGCTCCATTACCAGCCCCAGGTGGAACCGGTCAGCGGCAGGCTGGTTGGCTTAGAGGCGCTGGTGCGTTGGCAGAACCCGGAGGACGGTTTGGTCTTCCCCGACAGCTTCATTCCCGTTGCCGAAGAGACCGGGATGATTCTCGAGATCGGTCGGCAGGTATTCGAGAAGGCCTGTCGACAGGCCGCACGCTGGCGGGAAGCCGGGCTCCCTCTGGTGAGGATCGCGGTCAACCTTTCCGCCCGGCAACTGCGGCAGCCAGATCTTCCGGACATGCTGGCGGCGATCATGAAGGAGTGCGGCGCGGACCCGGAAATGATCGAGCTTGAGGTGACCGAGAGCATGACCATGGAGCGCCCCGTGGAAAGTATCAGGATATTGGGTGCGCTGAAGTCTATGGGGATTGGTCTTGCCATCGATGATTTCGGGACCGGGTATTCTTCACTCAGCTATCTGAAACTCTTCCCGGTGGACAAGCTGAAGATCGATCGGTCCTTCGTGAAGGATATCGAGGTCGATCCGGACGACGCCGCCATCGCCTCCGCGACCATTGCCATGGCGCATACCCTGGGCAAGAAGGTGGTGGCAGAGGGTGTGGAGACCCAAACTCAGCTCGATTTCCTGGTTCAGCACGGCTGTGACATCATCCAGGGGTATTTCTACAGTAAGCCTCTGTCAGCAGAGGATGCCGAGCAGTATCTGGTGCAGCGTGCCGGCAATGGCTAGTGAAAGGAATGTGACAGTTTAGGCGAAGTTACTTGACCCAGGTTCGTTTTGTTGGTATAAGATGTCTCTCTTTTGTGGCGGGATCAGTTCCGTTATAAAAAGACGCCGGAGTGGTGAAATTGGTAGACGCACTGGACTCAAAATCCAGCGCCGCAAGGCGTGCCGGTTCGACCCCGGCCTCCGGTACCATCAATATTTAAGGGTTCAGCTTCTAAGAGGCTGAACCCTTTTTTATTGTCAACCACATATCGAGCGGGCCGTCCTACTGTGGAAGGAGTATCAAAAGCGCAAGAAGGGGCGACTGTAGGGTTTGAGCAACTGGCCCAAGAGGTTCAGAAACCCTGCAAGAGCCTGCATCGTATGCTTTCCGCCAGCGGCAACCCTACCATGGAAAACCTGTCCGCCATCTTCGCCACCATGAAAAAGACGCTTCGTGTCCGGGTCTAGACCACGGTGACCGCAGTCTAGACCTTCCATTTCATTCCCTAGCAGCATCCTGTGTACAAAGGCTTAGCTCTCATGGCGAAGCCTTTGTTTTTTCCCGTTGTCATTCCAGTTACTCTCGCCCGTACCGTACTGACTGTTCTGCTAACGCGGCTGATCAAACGATCTCTTCTCGCAGTAGAAGAAACTTTACATTGATTATGGTTAACTACACATGTTAATTTGCGCATGTTGTTTCCACGACCACAAATTCCGTGGTGGCCTGAAAGGTAAGAAAGCTTGTGAAAAACGTCACGAGTTCCAGGTGACGAGTTGCAATTCATCCTCACATTCTACAGCTTTCACGTCTGACTCATTCCATCGCCTCCAACTACGTCATTAAAACGTTCTAGTGCCTCTACTGAGGTAGCAACAGGATTTCTACTCTCTACAAAGGATGACCAGGATACATGTCCCTTTCCGATTACTTCCAGGAGCACGAGGAACAAGCTTTTGTCGCCAAAGCGCTGGCGACCGCAGTCACCATCACTGTCATAAAAGGTTCCTTTCCGGGTCTCATTTCGCTTCTCTATCTTCTCTTGCCGTTGGTATTCCTGGTCGTACTTAGGTTCCATGCCGCCGCAAGTGGCGTCGACGCAACGGCGCTGCTTCGGGAGCATATCACCTTCTTCCCGATGATGAGCACCGAGGACGAGCGGCGCAGCGAAATCAAACCTTGGGTCACGTATTCCCTTATCCTCGCAAACGTCCTTATCTTCTACTTCTTCGAAATGCAGGTCCCTTATGAAACCATCTCGGACAACCTGATCTTCCTGCCGCACAAACCTGACCTGTTCAACGTCCCCTTAAGTGCATTCACCTCAATGTTTCTCCACGGCAGTAACGGCCACCTCTGGGGCAACATGACGTTCCTCTGGGTGATAGGCTCTGCGGTTGAACGACGCGTGGGGAAGAAACGCTTCTTCTGGTGTTACCTCGCGACGGGCCTCATTGGCGGGCTGGTCTTCATCCTCGTGGAGTTTCTCTTCCACGGTCGGGCCGGGCATGCTCTAGGCGCCTCGGGCGCCATCGCCGGCATCATGGGAATCTTCGCCGTTCGGTGCTACTTCAAGACGATGACCTTTCCGATCCCCATTCTGGGCATCTTCTCCCTTATCCTGCCGGTCAGCTTGAAGGTGCGGCTCAACTCGCTTGTGATCATGTCCCTGTTTTTCCTCTCAGACCTCTCCGGAGGCCTTGAGCAGATCAGCGGCGAAGGCTCCATGATTGGCCATTGGGCGCACCTGGGCGGGATGATCTCCGGGATGCTGGTAGCCGGATACCTCAAACTCGGCGATGACGCCGTCGAAGAGCGGCACCTCGAGATAGGCATCAAGGCGTCGGTGGCGGCGACCGGCTTTCAGGGGGGCGCGCGATCGATGCAGATCGCCCTGGACCGTAACCCGAACAACGTCGATGCCCTATTGGGCATGGCCCGGATTAAGACGAAGTTTCACAGCTCCCCTGAAGGAAAAGCGCTCTACGAGAACGCACTGGAATTATTGCTCGTTGAACGACCGGCCGAGGTTGCGGAGGTGCTTGGGGAGTACCTTGGCAAGTATCATACTCCCCCCTCAGTCCCTAATTTGGTGACCCGTCTGGCAGAAGCAATGGGCAAGGCGGGTAGGACCGAACTCCAGATTCCATGCCTGGAACGCGTGGTCGAGGTTTTGGAAGTCCCGGCGCCCCAGCGGGAAAAAGCCCTCTACCAGCTGGCGACCCTGCTTGAGTTCACGAGCTGCTTTGAGGCGGCCCGCAGCCGGTTTGCTCAATTTGTTTTCGAGTATCCGCACTCTGTGCTGGCTGAAAAAGCACGAGAGCGGGCCGATGGCGAGGTGTTCCGGCCCCGGCGCCCCAGCCCCGCGCAGGAGGTTGCATCGGCCCCGTTGTGCCCCTCTTGCAACACCACAATGACCATACGCCGCTCTACCTCGGGACCCAAGATGGGGGTCCCGTTCTGGGTCTGCGGCGCTTACCCTGCCTGCCGCACCTTTCAACCGGTTGCAAGCACCGATGCTACAGAAGGTACGCCCCGTCAGCGGCCGGCGCCGCCTCCGGAGCGCTACCGGCTCGTCTTTGACGGCACGATCGGCTTCACCTGCGATCCGAAGGAGACTAAGGACAGCCTGGTGCAACTTTTCCGCTGCGGGCGTGATCAGGTTGACAGGCTTTGCAACGGGACTCCCACTGTGCTGAAGCGGGACCTCGATTACGCGGCCGCCCTCAAATACAAGGAAGCGATCTGCCGCACCGGCGCCCTCTGCACCATAGAGAAGGAAGAAGTTCCTGTCCGTTACGAGGCGCCGCCGTCCGTGCAGGCCGCATCGGCACCGGCACCGTCACAGCCTCAGGCGTCCGCAGCCAAGGCTGAGGCAGCCGCTCCCTTCTTATGTCCCAAATGCGGGCATGCCCAGGAGAAGCATGAATCGTGCGTTGCTTGTGGTGTTTATTTTGCCAAGGTGGCTAAACTGGCGGAGCGAGAGTTCGATGATTTCCGTAACAACCTGGAATCCAACTCCACAGGAACAATGCACAGGTCGCGGCCCCAACTGTTGCTTAAACCTGTAACATGGTTTGCCGGAAAATTCCCCACTCGTATAGCTCAGTTTTCAGCAGTGGCTTCATTCTTCGTGCTGATCTTCAGCTGTTACTTCATGGTGGGTTTCGCCGATGATTATCTCAGCGACACCAAAGCCCATGCCTTACAGGCCAATTCCGCTCTTAAGTCCTGCTTTGATAAAGGAAAGCCTGACGCCGTCCAGATCAGGGGACTTCTGGCCGCGCATGACTTCAAAAACCTGGAAAAACTCTACGAAGGCTACTTGGACCAGTACAGAAAAGACGTCAGCTATGAAATCTACCTTCATGAGGCCTATCAGCTCTTTTCGCCAGAACATGGTATAGCGGCCGAGGATTTCGATGTGTGGGTGGCAACAACAGGCTCACCTGTGGCCTATGCCGCCAGAGGCACCTACAAGGCGGAACAGGGGTTCCTGGTGCGGGGGACTAAATACATCGATGAAACCCCTCAGTCCAACCTGGACCAGATGCAGCGTTTGCACGACGATGCTACCACTGACCTACAGACGGCACTTGCCGCCAACCCCTTACTGATGCCGGCGTATAGCTCGCTATTGCGGATGGCAAAAACCTCCAATATGTCCTTTTCGCCCAAACAGATAGTTGATCAGGCCGTGAATGCGGATAAACGCGCCTACGCCGTGAGATTCGAGTACATCGTTTCGTTGGAGCCCAGGTGGGGCGGGTCGTACGGGGAGATGTCGGATTTCGCCACGAGCGCTACCAAGTACAGCAACCTCAACCCGCGTTTATGGTGTCTGCTCGGGGCGGTAGAATCTGACCGTGCTGACGACCTCTATCGCTCCGGAGAATTTGCTTCGGCCATACGCCGCTATACCAAAGCGCTGAAATACGGCGACCGCACGTCGCTGCTGAAGTATCGCGCCGGATGCTACTTCGAATTGTATAAGAAAGCTGAGGCCATCGCTGACTATCGCAAGGCACTCTACTACGACCCAACCGATGAAAAGGCCCAAGTTGAGCTAGCCGTAGCTAATGGAAGCTAGTGGGGGTGAGTCGGCAATAAGGCGATATAACTTGTGCAAGGACTGCGTTATAGTTGACCTACTGTGACAGCAGGAGGTACGGCATGAAGAAATTATCGCTGTGGTTGACGCTTTTGTCGTCTGGATGCGCGGGGATGCCTGAGCGGGTTAAACCGGTCGATAATTTCGACGTGCAGAAGTACCTGGGCAATTGGTACGAGGTCGCACGCCTGGACCACTCCTTCGAACGTGGCCTGAGCCGGGTCACTGCGGAGTACAGCTTGCGGGAAGATGGTGGCCTCAAGGTGATCAACCGGGGCTACATGGCTAAAGAAAACAGGTGGAAGGAAGCCACCGGCAAGGCATATTTTGCAGACACTTTTGACAAGGGCTACCTGAAGGTTTCCTTCTTCGGCCCCTTTTACGGCTCCTATGTTATAGTTGACCTCGACCACGAGAACTACCAATACTCCTTGGTCTGCGGTCCTAACACAAACTACCTGTGGATCCTGTCACGAACTCCGGAGATGCAAGCTTCAGTCAGAGACCGCTTGGTTGCAAAGGCTGCCTCACTAGGCTTCGACACCAGCAAGTTGATCTATGTCAGTCACAACTAAGAAGTGGTGACGTCTGCAATAGGAGGAGGGAGAGATGTACGGATTTCCTTGCCCGACAACTGCTGTAACGACGATAGTCCGCTGCCGTTGCCTTCTGTTCTCGTTTCTTTCCCTCCTTCTGCTATTTTCCACTGACGTCCGCGCTGCCTTGGCACTTGACACCTGTACCGATTGCCATGGCAATCCTGCCAAAATGACCTCTTTGGGTTTTCCCCACCTTACTGTTACCTCCGAAGAGGTGAAACGGCAGTCGGGGATGAGCGCGGGGTGTGTCGATTGCCACATGGGCGATCCTTCCAGTTCGGATCGTACCGCCGCTCATCAGGGGATGGGACGACTGCACTTGGTGCGCAAGAAGGGGATGCTAGCCGAGACGACTGAACGGTCGGCCCCCCTGGAACTGACCGGCAATCCCATGACCCGCATCAAGAACCAAGTCATCAAAGACGGGAAGGTGGTCATCGATCCCAATGTAGCCCTGGTCCTGTACCAGGACAAACGCCTGGATAACCTTTCCCAGGATTTCTCTACTATCGAGAACACCTGCGGTTCCTGCCACGCCAAGGAGTTTACCGAGTTCACCCGGAGTACGATGGGGCAAAACGGCAAGCAGAGCCGCTTCCAAAGCTGGAGCGACCCGCAGCGCGGTCCGCATAACTGCGGCGCCTGGTTCGATGGCAACTACGATAAGATTGCCCCCAACACCGCCGTTCCCTTTTCAAGGGAGCAAAGCGCGCTCAACCAGCGCAGTTGCAATACCTGCCACGTCGGGTGCCTTGATTGTCACTATGACCCTCAGCCACGCTCTGCAGCCAACCCGAGGGCGGGGATGCACTCCTTCAACCGGGTGCCCAAACCGGAGAGCTGCTACGGTGGCGGCCGCGGCCAGATCTGCCACGCCGGTCCGGAGGAGCGCCGCCGGGGCGCCGGCTATTTCGGTGGAAGCTACGCCAACCCGGAAGGGATGGAGCCGGACGTCCATCAGGTGAAGAAGGTTGTCTGCCTTGACTGCCACGAGAACAGCGGATCCAACAGCGGACTGGGCCATGCCATGGTCAAGCGGCAGGGGCGCTGCGACAAATGCCACGAGCGGCAACTCGCCAGCCACCAGAGGTCGCTGCACAAGTCGCTCGCCTGCGAGGCCTGCCATGTACAGAATGTCTCGGGGTACCAGGGGACCTATTGGGGGCCGGGCAAGCTGGCGGGAATTGAGACTCCGTACTTCAAATACAAGGAATACTACGGGATCATGAAGGAGCCGATCTTGATCCGCGATCAGAAGGGGCGCTGGATTCCGGTGAAACCTTTCCCTATGGCGGTCATGAATCAGAAGGAGTCTGCGCTGAAGCCGGGGTTGCACTGGCGTTGGCCCGCGGATCTGCCCGACCTGCAGCGCACCGACGACGCCTTCGGCTATGTCGGGCTCGTTGGCGGCCTCCCTGAGAATAACCGGGCCCTGCTCTGGATCCAGATGGACAAGGTGTCCCACAAATACGGGAAAAGCCGCTCCTGTGCCTCTTGTCACGATTTGCTTGACGGTGAGCAGCGCCAAGTGGTGCAATGGGACTTCAGCGACGCTGGCGCCTTGCCCTTCAGCGGCAGCCACACGGTGACGGCGGGTAAGAAAGGGCTTTCAATACGTGATATGAAGTCCGAAAAGATCGAAGTCTCTGCCGATTACCGTCTCTCCAGCCTGGCGCCGTGGTTCTACCTGAAGGACCGCTGGCACATTGACGGCGATTTCTCGTTGCCGTCGATCAAAGACCGGGAGTTGTACACAAGCGTCCGGGGAGATGTCGGCAAGGCACGCTCGGCAAAGGTAATTCATTGAAAGGGAATAGGGGATCGCGATGTTTGAAACGCAGTACAACGAGGAGATGGAAGCGGAGGTAAGGCGGTTGGAGGCGAAAAAGCGGGCCGAAGAGTCGGGGCACCCGGAATGGGAGAATGCCTGTGCTTCCTGCGGTTGCCAACTCGCAGGAACCGACAATCGGCTCTGTCAGAACTGCTGCTAAAGGTGGTTCCTGGGCGGCCCTAAACTGGAGCCAGTTCATTCCAATCTGGATCCGTTTTGAGAAAATTAGCTACCATTTTTTTCAAAACGGATCCGTTTCCTTCTAATCTGGCGCCGGTTCACCCTGATCTGGATCCGTTTTGAGAAAAGTAGCTACCATTTATTTTAAAACGGATCCGTTTCCTTCTAATCTGGAGCCAGTTCCTTCTAATCTGGATCCGTTTTGAGAGAAGTAGCTACCATTTTTTTTAAACCGGATCCGTTTCCTTCTAATCTGGAGCCAGTTCATCCTAATCTGGATCCGTTTTGAGAAAAGTAGCTAC
>NZ_JAEMHK010000006.1 GCF_016458235.1 Geomonas propionica
TTGCGATTCGATCTCATGACACACCCTCCTGGTCCGTTAGGATATATGGTGTGTCCTCAAAAGTGAAGATAGCTCAGCCGCCGTCACACACCCCGCTCCAAAGCCGCTTCCCATCGCCCCTAAGCTCTCTTTTACCGGCTCTTTTTAATTTACATCACATAAATATTCACATATATTTCCCGCCAACGACCGAACTGCGGCATTGCGGAGGGAAGATATGGCACAGAACGCGATTGCGTTTGAGGAATACTTGAGGGGGCAGGCAATTACCCTCGAGAAGAACACGCACGAGGACAACACCCTGTACGTGATTCACGAGAACCTCGAAGAAGTGGGGCCGGTTTCTCTCATGGCCCTGTTCAATGACAGCGACAGGTATGTTACTCTTATATGCTACAAGTATTTCGCCTTCCCGCCGGAGAAGAAACCGGTGCTGCTGGAGATGATCAACACGCTCAATGCCGAATACACCATGGTCAAGTTCGTCGAAACAGGGAACGCCGTCTCTGTCCAGGTGGTGGTTCCTTTCCATGACAACTTCTCCAGTGAAGTGATCGTCGACATGATCTCGCTCATCTTCCGCGCCATCAAGGAAGAGCACCCGCGCATAGTGAAGGCTATCCAGTAATCACGAGTTGCCCCACCGGTCTCCCCCCTCCGGGGGAAGAAGTTATGCGGGGGCAGCCTTCGTCGTCAATTGGCAATTATCCGTTGTCAATTGCCTTGCTTGTCCTGTTTTTATGTTCCGCAATACCACGAGCTTCGATAGGAAAGCGATCGCCCCCGGAGGAACATTGATATGGAGAAGGTCTCCTTTGTAATAGACGATGCGCTGGCTTCGATCGTTCGGGCGCCGCTGGTGACGCCGTTTCGCATCTCCACCGGCCAGCACGACGAGCTGGAAAACGTCTTCATCCGGCTGCACGCCAGCGACGGCGCCTGCGGTTTCGGCGAGGCGGCGGTCGCGACCCACATAACCGGCGAAACCGTGCCAGAGACTCTGGAGAACCTGCAAAGCGCCGCCTCGGCGTTGCGCGGACGCAGGATCAGCGACCCGGCCGCGGTCTGCCGCGAGTTCGCGCCCGCCTTCGCCGGCAACCACGCGGCGCTGGCGGCGCTGGAGATGGCGCTGCTCGACCTTTCCGCCCGGGTCCAGGGGATCCCGTTCTACCGCTTGTTCACCCCGGTCGCCCCCATGCCGCAGCTCTCCTTCAAAACCGACATCACCATCGTGATCGGGTCGGTGGCGGAGGCCCGGGCCACGGCGCAGCAGTTCGCGGAGCGGGGTTTCAGCTCCTTCAAGATCAAGATAGGCAGGGACGAGGAAGAGGACCTGCAACGTATCCTCGTGGTGCGGGAGATGGCGCCGGGATGCGAGCTCATTCTCGACGCCAACATGGGCTTCAACGCCCAGCGCATGCTCGCCTTTCTGGACCGGCTCGACGCCCACGGGGCGCGCCCCGTCCTTTTGGAGCAGCCGGTCCCGAAGCAGGACTGGGAGGGACTTAGCGAGATCACCCGGGCCCTCGACGGCAGCGGCACCTTGGTCTGCGCCGACGAAAGCGTCGGCTCCCTCGCCGCCGCCAGGCGTGCCGTCGAGACCAACGCGGTCTCCGCCATCAACATCAAGTTCATGAAAAGCGGCATCCTCGAGGGGGCGGAGATCGCCCGGCTCGCCGCCGCCAACGGTAAAAAGCTCATGCTGGGGGCCATGATGGAGAGCGCCCTGGCCATCACCGCCTCGGCCCACTTCGCCGCGGCCCTTGGCTGCTTCGACTTCATCGACCTCGACACCACCTTCTTCCTGAAGGGTGAGCTGTCCCGTTCCCCCTACCTGGATGACAGCGGCAGGTTCGACCTCACCGGCGCCGGGAGCGGCATCGGCGTGGTGCCCGAGTTGCCATGATTAGCCACCCGGTGCTCATCGTCGCCACGCTCCTTGGCATCGAGGCCCTGGTGCTGTGGCTGTCGCGCCACGAGCGCACCGCGCGCTATTTCGACCTGCTGCCGGCGGTGTTCTGGATCTATTTCATCCCCATGCTGGCGGCGACCTTCGGCGTCATCGCCACCGAGAGCCCGGTCTACGGCCTGATCAGGACCTGGCTCTTGCCGGCGAGCCTGGTGCTGTTGCTGCTGCCGGTTGATGTCCGGGCCATCCTGAGGCTGGGGTCGACGGCGCTGGCCATGTTCTTCATCGGTGCCGCCGGCATCATCGTGGGGGCGGCGGTCTCCTTCGCCCTGTTCCGCCCGGTGATCGGGTCCCAGTTCTGGTCCGGCTTCGGCGCCCTGTCCGGGTCATGGACCGGGGGGAGCGCCAACATGATCGCGGTGAAGGAGGCGCTCGCCATTCCCGACGCGGTCTTCGCCCCCATGGTGATCGTGGACACCGTGGTCCCCTACCTCTGGATGGGATTCATGATCGCCATCGTCGGGCTGCAGCCGGCCTTCGACCGCTGGAACCGCTCCGAGCGCGGAGTGCTGGAGCACCTCGGGGAACAGGCGGTGCAGCACCTGGCCAGCAAGGGAGGGCGCAGGACCCTGGGGGGCATCGCCGCCTGCCTCGCCATCGCCCTGGCCGGGGGCGTGCTGTCGCACCTCGCCGCGGGGCAACTGCCCCAGATCCAGGACGTGATCACGCGCTACACCTGGACCATCATGATCGTCACCGTGCTGGGGATATTGCTCTCCTTCTCGCCGGTCCGTAAACTGGAGCAGGCCGGTGCCGCGCGCACCGGGTACGACCTGCTCTACTTCGTGCTCACCGCCATCGGCGCCAAGGCCTCGGTCGCCAGCATAGGCTCCGCCCTGGTGCTCATCGCCGCAGGACTTTTGATCGTCGTCATCCACGCCCTGTTCATGCTGGTGGGGGCGCGGCTTTTGAAGGCGCCCATGTTCCTGGTGGCGGCCGCGAGCCAGGCCAACGTGGGCGGGGTCGCCTCGGCGCCGGTCGTGGCCGAGGTTTACCATCCAGGCCTTGCTTCGGTCGGGCTGTTGCTGGCGATCCTCGGCAACATCGTGGGCACCTGGCTCGGCATCCTGGCGGCGCAGCTTTGCCGGCTGTTCGCGTCATGACGAGCTTGCGTCGCCTGAAGCTGTTGCTTTGCGTGGCGGAACTCGCCTGCGCCGCGGCGTCGCTCACTGCCGCCTGGCAGGCAAAGGCCACCGCCGAAACGAGCGGGCTCGACGACCTGGAACGGTTCGCGTTCTGGAACAGCATCGTCGGGCTCACCCTGGTGCTGTTCTTCCTGCTCTGGGTAGCGGCGGTACTGATCGCGCTCTTCACCAGGCAGCGGGGAGAGTTCGCCAGCGCCGGACAGTACTGGAAATACCTGGTTCCCGACGTGCTGTGCCCGCCTTTTCTCCTTGCCGCGGGATGGCTCGTCTTCGCGCTCCAGTAAGCACATGAGGTGCGACATGCACATGGTCAAGCTTTTACTCGCGGTATTTTCCCTGCTCCTTCTGACGACCACAGCGTCCCACGCCATGTGGCCGGTCTACCACGAACCCGCCTTCGACGGCCGGGTGCTGGACTTCGAGACCAAGCAGCCGGTCGAGGGGGCGGTGGTGCTCGCCATCTACAACAAGAGGTCGATGGGCGCCGGAGCGGGGCAGTCTTCCACGGTGATCAACATCAAGGAGGCCCTCACCGACAAGGAAGGGAACTTCCACATCCCCTCGTACACCACCATCCTGGCGCAGCCTTTCACCCGACAGGACCGCACCGGTTTCCTGATCTACAAGCCCGGCTACGCCAGCGTTCAGCTCCCCCTCAAGAACCATTTCACCGCCAAGACCGCTGCCGAACGCGAGCTCTCCCCGTGGTACGACCCGGTCTTGAGCGGCAAGTACAAGATCAGGCTGCGCGGCGCTGGCGTCGTCGAGCTGCCGAGGCTTGCCACCAAGGACGAGAGGCTGAGGAACCTGCCGGCGCTGCCGGACCAGTTGGGGAACCTGGGCAAGCAAAAGAACCTGACCAGGCTGATCAACGAAGAGAAGAAGGAGCTGGGTGAACCGGCGCTCGATCCCTACAAGGTGCGCCAGAACCTGCTGGCCCCGGTGAAGGGTCAAAAGTAGATGAGGCTTCCCTGCGCCCTCGCGGCGCTGATCCTGGCGGCCTCGCTGTGCCCGCTCCGGGCCGGCGCCCAGTTTGCCGGCCTGAAATACACCATCGACTTCAACACCCAGACCATCACCTGGATTCCCTGACCGGCAGCACGGACCACCAATGACCCCACTTCTCTTCTGCAGGCACCTGGCCGTCCTCTGCATCGCCCTGCTGCTCCTCGCCCCCGCCCCGGAGGCGCGGGGAGCCGACACGGTTAGGCTGCGCGCCCTGGCCCTGGACTTCAACGCGCTCAACACGCAGATCCGCGACAACCGGGTGGGCAAAGGCGAGGCCAAGGCACGCTTCACCGAGCTGATCCAGGCCTTGTCGCGGGAATACCGCGCGGCGGGAGGCGTGGACTACCCGGTGGAGAGCTGGTGCTTCCCGCTCAAGGGATACGGCTACCGCGCCATCGGAGGGGTTCGCGGCAACGGCTTCCAGTTGGGGGGCTACGACTACTTCGCCGGCAACAGGCACACCGGCCACCCCTCACATGACATCTTCATCCACGACCAGAAACAGACCGGCCTCGACCAAGCCACCGGCAAACCGGTGCAGGTGCTCTCCATGAGCGGCGGGGTAGTGGTCGCCCTCGAAAAGGAGTGGCAGCCCGGCAGCCGCCTGCGCGGCGGGAAATACCTCTGGATCCTCGACCCCGCCACGCAATCGCTGGTCTATTACGCGCATAACCGCGCGCTGCTCGTTGAGGTGGGCGACCTGGTGCGCCCGGGCGACGTCATCGCCGAGGTGGGCCGAACCGGCCTCAACGCCTACCAGAGAAGATCGCCCACCCACCTGCACCTGACCCTGCTGTCGGTCGCCGGCGGCCTCCCCGTCCCCAGCAACCCTTACCGGACACTGTTAACAACGAAGTTGACTGACTGATTCTTTCTCTGGCGCTTTTTAAAGAGTATCGGTTACAATATTCATCGTCATAGCGCACAGAGGAGGTGGCGGGATGATCTCAGCACTTGCGGCATACAAGGCGATGATACTGGAGTCTGTCGACAGCAAGGAATCGGTCAAAGAGAAGCGCTCCGTCGCAGCCGCCTCTGTGCCTGTCGGCGTCGACGAACAAACCGCTGCCGATCTGGTCAACATATCCGCCTCCCAGGACGTCTTCAGCGCGGTGGACAGCTTTTTCAACCTGGGCGCGTCCAACCGCTTCGATGCCTTTCATAAACTCGCCCCGCAGGACAAAGAACAGTTCGTACAGATCGTGGCAGATCTCGCCAAGGCGGGCTACATGGGGTACGAAGAACTGGTGGTAAACCACAAAGTCGAGCGGCATGACCTGGAGAACAAGATCGGCGACCAGCGCATCCGCGGCGCCAGGGTCTACGACAGCAGCCACGAATCAAAGTGATGATCCCGGACGCACTCCCGGCCCCGAACCGCACGCCCCTCGATTGAGGTACCAGCACCAGCCCGGTGCCCGCCCCTCCCCCTCCCACAGTCAGTCCTGCTTTCCCATCGTCACACCACACAGCCTCAAGTAAGTCATCTTTCTCTCAACGCAACGCCCTTCCTGTTCTAAAAATTCACTCTCTGTTCAGCTGTTGCACAAAAAAATCTCCATACACTAAAGACTTCCCTTTGCTTTTCGATGAGTTGGCATTGGCATGCAAGCTGCTCTAAGGCGGTATTGCGTAATTTGAACTATTGGTTCACCAACGGTTAGCACAAGAGGAGGTAGCTATGAAGAAGGTTGTGACATTGGCGGTGGCAACAATGACGGTGTTGGCCCTTTCCCTGGCGGGGTGCGGCGGAGGCGGCGCGCAGCAAAATCCGGGTGGCGGTGCGAAGGGCACCATCCAGGGCAGCGCCAAATAGCAAAGGCCGAGAAAAGGAGATCACACCATGCAAAAGCTTTCCCAGTCCTTACTGACCGCCGCCACCCTGCTCAGCTTCGGAGTCGGCACCTCTTTCGCCCTCACAGCCAACAGCAGCTACACCATCAGCACCAGCAAGCTGAAAAGCGACGGCACGCTGGCCAGCATTGAAACCAAACCCGCCGTCACCGATGCGGACGGCAAGCTGACCTTCACCCTGACCACCCTTCCCACCAACGCCGAGGTCAACTTCATTGCCTTCACCATAAAGAACGGCGCCGGTACCGTGGTGCGCCAGGGTGTCGCCCCCGCGCCTCCCGACGGCGACGTGAATCAGCTCGGCATCAACGACCTGGCCACGGTCCAGGCCGCAACCTTCCTGAAGGCAGCCGAACTGGCCGGCACCGACGACCCCATTCTGGCCGCCTACCTCCTGGTGCTGCTGCGTTCCCCTGACCTCCAGGCGGACGACGTCCTGAAACTGGCGGCCCTGGGGCAGGGCGCCATCAGGGGCAACGGCGGCTTCGAGTCATACCTGCTCAACAACGGCGTCTCCCAGCAGAAACTGACCGCGCTGAAGGGGTGCCTGGTCTACAACCCCGACAGCACCAAGGCCACGCTGCGAGACTTCACCAAGGGTTACTACACCGCGGTGCAAAGCGGCAGCAGCGCCACTGAAACGAGCGAGACCCAGAAGGCGGGCGGTCTCATGGCCGACGTGTTCATGAACGCTGCTGCCTGCGCCGACGTCGAGCTCGGACAGATCACCAACGCCCACGAGGCGGCGGGCGCGGCAGCCGAGGCTACCGGTCTCATGAGCGGCCCGGGGGCGCTGTCCGCCAACCTCATGGCCTCCATCGACCAGTCCATGTCGGCCTTCAACCGCAAAATCAGCATGGTGCAGATGGTCACCGACTACACCAACGCCCTCAATACGCTGCAGGCCAACGGCAGCCAGGTCTCCACCTTCGTCACGGCGGCGCAGGCCATGGCGGTGGCGACCGCGAACGTGGACGCGGTGTACGGCGAGTTCTTCCGTGATCCGGCCGCGTACCTGGCCGCCCATCCGGGCAGCGACGCCCAAACGGTACAGCAGGCGATCAACACCATCTTCCAAAACGCCTGGACCACCTTCCAGAACGCCATCGCCTCCAGCAACGGCGACATCACCGCGCTGAAGGCCTCGATCATGGCCGCCTTCCCCGGCATTATGCTGCCCCCCGACTTCGGAACCAACTACATCGACCAGCAGACCCAGGTCAACTGGCCGATCCAACAGGTGGTCATGGTGAACTGGATGCTGAACCTGATCCAGGGCGGCGGCAGCATCAGCTACACCCGGGACACCACCCCGATTCCACCCATGATGCAGCAATGGCTCGGCTCCTGCTCCAACACCCAGTACTGGGACCAGCAAAGCTGCACCGGTCACGGCGGCACCTGGACCTCGCAGCGCAGCAGCTTCGACACCCCGTCCACCGCCTTCAACGCCTACCTCGCCATCCAGCAGGACGTGAACATCGTGGACATGGCCAGGAACTCCATCTGGGACAACAACAACCAGCCGACCCAGGAGCAGCGGATGCAGGCGGCTTCCAACTTCATGACACGCCTGGGCACCATCGAGGGTAAGATCATCGCCACCAAGTCCGGCGGCGCCTCGGCAAGTACCGCAGAGAAGAAGGCGATCATCAAGCTGATGCTGCAGCCTAACGCCAACTAGGGATGCGTCGCCCTTGCCTTCCCGCGGGGGGCAGGGGCGCCACTCGGGTACGAGAATGAAATCAACACCTTTGCTCATATCGGCACTGCTGCACCTGGCACTCGGCGCAGCCATCTGGTGCTACGGCGAGGCAAAGCCGGCGGTCAGGCCGCCCGTTCTCTACGTCGACCTGGCGAGCTTCGCTCCCCCCGCCCCGCAGGAGGCCCCGGCAGCGCGGATAGAACCGCCCGTTGTTCCGGCCGCGCCGCAACAAGAGGCGACCGAAACTGCCGAGGTGCCGCCGGAACCTGCCCAGGTCGCGGCCGCAGAGAGTGCCTCCGCAGAGGTACAGCCGCAGCAGGCGCAAGTCGCGCCGGAAATAAGCCGCGCCTTCGCCGGGGCCTGGCACCAGCAGGAGATGATGTACAACACGCGCCGCTACCTCCAGGTGGCGGGCCTCGCCATGCGCCAGGTGCTGGAAGGAAAACTTGCCGCCGCGGAGCGCGAGCGGCTGGCCGGTGCCACGGTCCGGATCACCGCGAGCTACGACACCGATGCCCCTCCCGCCTTTTCGGTGCAGACGGAGAGCGAGGAACTGAAGTCCCTTCTGATAAAGGACTCCGGTGCCTGGTCGCGGGTTCCCTCCCCCGGCGAATGCAGGGTGCCGTACAAGAAAGTAGCCTTCCTGGTCAGCCTGGAGCGCGGAGCGATCCAGGTGGGGCTCGCGCCGCAGTAAAGAGCGCGGCAGTAACGTCCTCCTCCGGCGCCGGCAACGGCGTCGGAATTTGGCCCCCGGTTGCCTTGCCGGGGGCCCTTTTTCATTTACTTCCCCCACGTCTGGACCTATATTCTCCCTACCCATATCCCCCGAAGTCACGCCGGTGCTGCCGCGCGGACGGAGATTGCCATGACCGACAAACGAGTGACCGTGTACCTCGCCTCCCCCCTGGGCTTCAGCCGCGAAAACAACCCGTACCGCGAACGGATCAAGGAGCGCCTGAGCCGCCTGGGCTGCAGCGTCTTCGACCCCTGGGAACAGAAAGAGGTGGCGCAGCGGATCGAGCAGGCCATGTCCGTCGATGATGGGGCGGAGCGGGCACGCGCCATCCAGGAGGCGGCGCGCTTCACGGGCGCGGTCAACGCGCGGGGACTCAAGGGGAGCGACCTGGTGCTGGCGGTCCTGGACGGGACCGAGCCCGACAGCGGCACGGTGTCAGAACTGGGCTACGGCGCCGGGATCGGTAAAAGGTGCTACGGCCTGCGCACCGACTTCAGGGACTGCGGCGACTTTCCCGGCGTGCCGCTCAACCTGCAGGTGCTCCATTTCATCGAGGCGAGCGGCGGCCGGCTGTTCAGGAAGATCGAAGAGATCGTGTTTTGACGGCTCTATACGGCCCTCTCCCAAAGGGAGAGGGTGCCCGAAGGGCGGGTGAGGGCTCCGCCCGCTGCTGTCATGTTGCCCTTGGCAACGCCCTCACCCTAGCCCTCTCCCAAAGGGAGAGGGGATTTCGAACAACCTCCTGCCTAGTCAGTTTTAATATTGACAGCGCCCATCGTTGCGGCTAGCTTGGCGTGACCATGAGCGACACCGGCCACGACAGCAACCTTACCCGACAGTTCCGCCCACCCAACCACCGCCAGAGCGTGCAGGTGCTGACCTGCTGCGTCATCGGCTTCATCTGTTTCCTCGGGGCCTACATGCGCATCCCGGTGCTGCCTCTTCTGGCCAGCAGCATCGGCGCCGGCACCGCGCAGATCGGGCTCATCAACGCCGCCTTCATGCTTTCCGCCGGCATCCTCGCCGTCCCGTCCGGGCTCCTCTCGGACCGGATCGGCATCAGGCCGGTCCTCATCTCCGGCCTCGCCCTGATGAGCTGCGCTTCGCTGCTGATTCCCTTCTGCTACACGCCGCTTTTCCTAGGCGCCGTTTATCTCATCTTCGGCATGGGACTCTCCGCCTTCACCCCCACCATGATGTCCTCGGTGGCCCGCGTGGTGCCCCGCTCCCACGTCGGTCGCGCCTACAGCTGGTACACCACCGCCGTCTACCTCGCCATGACCTTCGGCCCCGCCTCCGGCGGCTGGTTCGGCAAGGCGCTGGGGATCCGCGAAGTGTTCTTCGTCTCGGGAGGCCTGATCGTGGCGGCCCTGGTGGCCGTCGTCTGCTTCCTGCCGCGCACCGAGGAAGAGCCCCACGACGAGCACGCCGAGGAGCTTCCCACCGGCATCCTCTCCAACCGGCGGCTCATGGCGGCGCTGGTGGGGACGCTCGGGGGGTGCTTCGGTTTCGGCATGTTCATCTCCTTTCTCCCCCTGCATGCCCGCGCCCTCGGCCTCAACGTGGGGCAGATCGGCATCATCTTCGCGGCGCAGGCCCTGGTCAACGTGCTCCTGCGCATCCCGTTCGGCCACCTGAGCGACCGGGTCGACCGCGGCCTCATGTCCGGCATCGGCCTCGTGCTCTGCGCACACGCCGTGGGCGCCGCGGGGCTTGCCCACGGCATGGTGTCGCTCCTCATCTGCGCCTGCGTCCTCGGGGCCGGCATGGGGATCGGCTTCACCGCCCTGAGCGCCCTGGTGGTGGTCGTGATGCCTCCCCGGCAGCGGGGTCTCGGACTGGGGCTGTACAACAGCTGTATCTACCTCGGCATGATGTTAAGTTCTGCAACCATGGGCATGGTCATCAAGGCCGCAGACTTCGCCACCGGCTTTTTCAGCGCCGGCGCCGTCACTTTTATACTGGCAGTACTTTTCTCTTATCTATACCGTGATACCATGTTGAGTCTGTCAAGGAAGGATCAGTAACCGCTACAGACAGGAAGGGTGGAGCATGGAACAGTACCTGGAAGCGACGGAGTATATCGACTGGCGACATCGGACCGTACTGGAAAAGGCGCAGAGCCTGTCCGCCGGCGAACACAACCAGACGGTAATCGCACGACGCTGCTTCGAGTTTGTCCGCGACCAGATCAAGCACAGCTGGGACTACCAGATCGGCCCGGTGACCTGCCGCGCCTCCGATGTGCTCGAGCACGGCACCGGCTACTGCTATGCCAAGAGCCATCTGCTGGCCGCCCTGCTGCGCGCCAACGGCATCCCTGCCGGACTGTGCTACCAGCGCCTCTCCCTGCACGACGGCGGCCCGCCCTACTGTCTGCACGGGCTGAACGCCGTCTGGCTGCCGGACCACGGCTGGTACCGGGTCGACCCGCGCGGCAATAAACCCGGCATCGCCGCCCAGTTCGCCCCCCCCCGACGAGCGCCTTGCCTTCTCGATCAGTGAGCGGCTGGAAGCCGACCTTCCCGAGATCTGGCCCGAGCCGCTGCCGCTGGTGGTCCGTACGCTTAGCACGCACCAGACGATCACGGAGGTATACCAGAACCTGCCCGACATCGAACTCGTCGGCGCTTTCAGTTCCGAGACCATCACCTTCTGAAAAAAAGGAGAACGAGATGAAACGCCCCGCCGTAATGACCGCACTCGTCCTGGCTTTCACGCTGCTGCTGGCCCAGGCCGCCTGCGCCGAACTCACCAAGCTCGCCGACAACGTCTACTCCTACGTGGGGAGCAAAGACGCCTCGCCGGGACACAGCTTCGCAGCCAACGCCGGTATCGTCATAGGCAAAGACGGGGTGCTGGTGGTCGACACCCTGATCTCCGCCAAGGAAGGGAAGCGCTTCCTGGCCGACATCCGCAAGGTCACCGACAAGCCGATCAGGTACGTGGTGAACACCCACACCCACCTGGACCACGCGCTGGGCAACTGCGTGTTCTCCAAACTGGGCGCGACCGTCATCTCCCACGAGGCCGACCGCAACTACCTTGCGGCCAACGGCGCCGGGCTCTTGCAGCGTGCGGCGAACTACGGCTTGAAGCCCGAGGATATGGCCGGAACCGAGATAGCTGTCCCCACCCTCGCCTTCAGCAACGAGATGCTGATCGACCTCGGCGGCGAGCAAGTGCGCCTGATCCGCACCGCTCCCTCCCACACCGCGGGAAGCCTGGTGGTCTACCTCCCCGCAGAAAAGATACTCTTCGCCGGCGACATCCTCTTCACCGACTTCCATCCCTTCCTGGCCGACGGCGACTTCGGCGGTTGGATACGGAGCATAGATTCCCTGCTGGCGATGGACGTGGACAAGGTCGTCCCCGGTCACGGTCCCCTTTCCGGCAAGAAGGACCTGCAGGATATGAAGGAATACATCCAGCTCTTCGACCAGAAGGCGACCGAGTTGGCGGCGAAGGGTGGCGACGCCGACGCTATCAGCGCCGAACTGCTGAAGACGCTCCCGAAGCGCAACATGGCGGAATGGATGGTGAACTACAACGTGAAGAGCCGCTACCTCGCCAAGAAGTAGCGACGGTTTCGCAGAATTAAAGCGCTAAGGGGTGGCCACAAGTGGCCGCCTCTTTTCTGTTGCAGTCTGCTGGTCTGCTGTCACGCTCCACACTGGAATCTCCCGAAAGGACGTGGCGCCCCAATGATGTTTGGGTGTCAGATCTTCGAGTAGTGATCTACACTCCCGCTTTCTACCCACTCTTCCTCGTCCCACTTCGTTTGCACGAAATCTTCATCTAAGAGGTTGTCATCCCCCTGCTCGGCCATCAGGCGAAACTTTTCCTCCCACCCTTCCCGGGCTCTCACTATCTTCATTGCTGTCTTCACAAGCTCCCTCCACTCGGCCTGCAAACTCTAACCTACACCGAGATATGTGATCAAGAGTTATCGCATCATAGGCTTTCATGGCACATAGCTGTCGTTACCTGAACTCCAGCTTGTAGTATACGTCGACGCCGGACTCGGAGCCGCTCTGGGTCTCGATCTGCATGCGCTTGAAGATGTCGTAGCGCACCCGGAACAGGTTTTGGCCGGTGATCAGGGACCGACCGTAGCTGAGGTAGAGTTCCGGGGTCAGGTACTTGCCGACCGAGAAGACCGACTCGCCGGCGGTGGGGGTCTTGGCGGAAATGGCGCCGGTCGGGGTGGTGGCGATCTCCTTGTACCCCATCCGGCCGGTGCTCGAGGTATCGACCTGCTCCAGTCCCAGCGTGCTCAGGCCGAGCCGGTCCTTGATCTGGTCCTGCAACGACTCGGACTTGCCGAAGGAGAAGAGGCCGGCGGCCGCGGTGGCCAGCGCTCCACCCTGCTCGTTGCTGCTCCCCATCGGGTGCCCGAGCACCATGTAGGCGAGTATGTCCACCTCGGGCATGGTCGGCTCGGAGTAGAGCTTCACCACCGGCGCGTTCAGGAATCCACCCACGGTCACCCCGGCCTTCACGTCCCCCACCGTGCGCAGGGCAAGGACGTCGAGGGTGGGACGGGTCACCGGGTCGTTGACGTAATAGATCCGCCCACGCACGATCTCCAGGTTCATGCCGTAGGCGCGGTAGCGACCCTTGATCACCTTGATCTCTCCGGAACTCTCGATCTTGTCGATCCCGTTCAAGACCAGTTCCATGCTGCCGCCGAGCTGGGCGTCGATGCCGGACGCCTCCACCTGCACCTTATCCCCGAGCACCACCTTCACCCTCCCATCAACGAGCAGCGGGATGGCGGCCTCCTTGCTTTTCGGGGGAGCACCCTCGAAAACCACATCTTCGCTGGGCGCGACCACGTGCTGCGCGGGAGAGCCGGAGATCAGCATTTCCGGGATGCCGATATCGCCGTTGATGGTGGCCTTTTTGGCGTCGCCGGTGATGGTGAGTTGAGGCGAGGTGTACATGGTGAGTTCGGGCAGGTACACGGTCTGGAAACGCTGGCCGCTCAGGGTGCCCTTGTAATCCTGCACCTGCCACCCCTTGAGCCGCATGAGCAGGTTGCCGACCAGTTCACCGCCGCCGGAGAGGGCGCGGAGCCGTTCAATGCGCATCTCGTCGTGTTCCAGGCGCGCCAGGAGTTCCACGCCGGTAAGGGTGATCCCGGCGCTCGGGAGATAGGCGCCGGCATCGGCGAGCTGCAGGGTCCCGTTCACGGTGGGAGCGCCCCAGGTCCCTCCCGCCTTTAGATCGACGCTGAGCGTGCCGCGGGTTTCCTGCACCAGGCCAGGGAAAAAGGTGTTGAGGAAACCATGCTCCTGCAGCGTCCCCGATAAGCTCCCCTGCACCGTGCCGTTCGGGTTGGGAGTCACCGGCAGCCGGGCCGGGATGGGGAGGATGAAGTCCCCCTTGGCTTGGCCGTAGTCCGCGAGGGAAAGATCGAGGTTGCCGCTCAGGCTCTCGCCGCGCCAGGCGAAGTTGAGCAGAGCCGACCGGATCGCGGCGCTCGCCTCACCGGCATTTCCCTGCCACCGGGCGCTCCCCTGTGAGAAGCCCGCCTCCCCCGCCATCTCCAGCCGCTTGCCGGGGAGGAGCCTCCCCTTGGCGCTGCCGTGCAGTTCCCCCTCGATGTTGACCGTCCCGGGAAGCCACGGGCGCAGCAGGGCGGGCTTGATGTCACTCCACTGAACGCTGAAGTCCCCGGTCCCGGGAAGGGTGGTTCCGGCGGGAGCATCGGAGTCGAGAGCCGCGCGCAGGCTGCCGCCGGTGTCGAGCCAGAGGTCGGCGGCGGCGCGGGTCCCTTTGCGGTCGGCGTCGACGCGCAGGGTGAACTGGCTGCCGATCACCTTTTCGCCCTGGGAGCGGTAGGCGCCGGTGGCATCGGCGCTGCCGTGCAGCACCAGCTCGCCGCCCGCTTTCCCGGTGTAATGCCGCTCGAAGGCGACCTCGGCCCGTTCGATGGAGGCATCAAATTCGTCCCCCTTGGCGCGCCAGAGGACCCGCCCCCCTGCGAGGGCCGTGTGGCCGCTTAGATCCATGCGCCGTCCCGGTTGCAGCCGCCCCTTCATCTCCCCTGCGAGCCTCCCCTCCAGGGTGAGGTCGGGTGACAAGTACGGTCGCAGCAGCGCCAGGTCCAAGCCGGACCAGTTTAAGGTGAGGTCGCCGCGTCTGGGGATGGCGAGGGCGGCAGGCTGATCGGAATGGAAGGTGAGGTTGGCGCTGCCTTCTCCATTTTCCAAGGCAAGCTCGGCGGCGGCGTTCACGCCCCCCTCCCAGCCCTGCAGCGTAGCCTGGAACCGCTCCACTCCCAACCGTTTGCCGTCGGTGACCACCGCCCCGCTCGCCTCGGCGCGGGCCGTGACAGTAGCGCGCCCCCCGGGGGCAAGGCGCAGGTCGAAACTGCCGGAGGAAGCGCCGGAGAGATCCCCCTTGGGGAGCCAGACGTCGGCCCGGGCCAGGTTGAGCCCGCTCCAGCTGCCCCGGAAGGCGCCCGACCGGTCGCGGTTTAGGTTCCCGGCCAGTTCCAGCCGCTCGCCGGGGGCGCCGTCGATGACCAGCGGCGTGGTGCTGAAACGCCCCTGCCCGATGACGAGTCGCGCCGGTGCGGCGAGTGCGAAAGGCCCCACGCCATCGTTGCCCGAGAAGCGGGAGAGTTCTCCGCGCCAGACGCCGTCGGCGTAACCGCCCGAGGCGCGGAGATGGACCTGGGCGACGTTCGAAGTGAGCTGCGCCTCGAGGGTGTGCCGCTTCGAGGTGCCGGAGAGCGCGAAGGAGGCGGCATCCACCGCGAGCTCACCGGCCCGTACCGCGTTCGCCGTTCCGCGCAGGTGGACCGGGTAATCCTTTCCCTCCCCGAGGCTCGCCTGCAGATCGACGGCGCCGGCGCTAACGCCGCCCACTGCCAGGTCACGCCCCTTGGCGGCGGCCGCTCCGGACAGCATGCCATCGCGCCAGCGCAGCCACCCGTCGGCGACGACGGCGCCGGCGCTCCCCGGCACCAATCCGGAGAGATCGGTCACGTCGGCCGTGAAATTGAAGCGGCGGTCGGGCTCGCCGCTGCCGCGCAAGCGGAACCCTTTTCCCGCCAGCACCAGGCGCTGCACCGCGAGCTCAGCGCCCGCGAAGCTCCCTTCCAGCTCGCCGGTCAGGTCGTGCCCCTTCAGCCTGCTCTCAAGAAGCCGCGCCTGCACGCTCCCCCGTACCGGCCCATGGTCCTGTTGCCCCACCACGCCGTTGAGATCGAGGTTCACCACCCCTTTCCACTCCGCGGCGAGGGCTTCCGGATCGAGCCCCCGACCCGAGAGTTTCCCGCTCACCCGCCAGCCGCTGCTCCAGTCCACGTCGAGCGCGCCGCGCACGCTCCCCTTGAGCCACTTGCCGGAGAGCGGGTCCAGGCGTACCCCTTTCTTGTCGCCACGGTAGCGCGCCGCGAGCCCCATGCTCTCCCAGCCCGGCCCGCGGTTGGTGAGGTCGAGGGTACCGAGGTAGCGGGACGGGCTCCCGGAGAAGGTGAGATCCCCGTTCAGGAGGGCGGGATGATCGAGTTCCCGCTCCAGGTCGAGGTGGTCGGCGTGGAGGGCCAGCGCGAAGAGCGGTTCGTCTTTAGTGAGAGTCATGCTGCCGTTGCCGGTGAGGACCCCCCGGCGGTCGGGGCGCAGCAAGCGGAAGCCTCTGAAGTTGAAGCCGGTTCGGGTGACGCCGAGTTCGCTGGTGAGCTCCAGGCGCCGGTGGCCGCGGCGGTTCCCGGTAACGGCGATGGGACCCGCCAGTTGCTCGGGCTCCCGCCCCGGCTCAAGCCGCGCCTGCACGATGACGGCGTCCAGGTCGGCCACCGGCCGCGACGGGGCGAGGCGCAGGTCGAGGCGCAGCGAGGGGCGCCTCAGCCCGGCCGTCAGTTCCACCGAGGCGCTACCACGGGCCTCCGAGACACTCCCTCCGGAAACGGTGAGGATGCCGTCGCGCAGGGTCAGCCCGGCCGCCGCTTCGCTCAACAGGAAGGGCTCCCCCTGGAAGTGGCGGTAGCTCATCCCCTTCAGGCTAAAATGCTCCACCCGCGCTTCCAGGCCCCGCAGCTTTTCGCTCACCTGCGGCCAGCTGAGTTCCGGGGCCTTGGCGACCAGCGGGGTATCGTCCTGAATGCGTAGCGCGGTAAGGGTGAGGTCGTGTACCAGGAGCTTGCCGTGCAAAAGGCGCACGGGTTCCCAGGCGAGGTCCAGGCGCTCCAGTTGCAGCACCATCTTGGGGCGGTCGAGCCGCACCCCGGTGAGCCGCAGCCGGTCCCAAAGGCGCCCCTCAACCTGCCGCACCGACACCTTGCCTCCGGAAAGCCCCCCGAGAGTGGTCACGGCGAAACGGGCGCCCGAGCTGGTGTCCAGCAGCCAGAACAGCCCGGCAGCCGGGACGACCACCAGGCCCAGCAGGGGGATCCCTATGTAGAGCGCAAGCCGCTTCAAAATTCAAACCCCACGGTGAAATGGATGCGGATGGGCGGTGAGTTTGGTGCGAGCGGATGGGCCAGGTACAGGTTGAGCCCCCCCACCGGGGTGTAATAGTGGGCGCCCACCCCCACCCCCTGCTTCAGGTCGACATTGCCGAAGTCGTTGAAGGCGTTGCCGATGTCGTCGAAAATCGAGACACCCCAGTTCTTGAACAGGGCCCGCTCAAGTTCCAGGCTCCCCACCAGCAGGTGTTTCCCCCCCACCACCCTGCCGGCCGCGTCCCGGGGGCCGAGGCTCTGATAGGCGTAGCCGCGCACGCTCTGGTCGCCGCCGGCGAAGAAGCGGATCGAGGGGGGAAGGTCCGCGAGGGGGTCGGTCAGGATGCTGTACCCCGTGTTGGCGCGGGCGTGGAAGGTCAGGCGCCCGGGGATGGGGATCAGGACGCTGGCGTTGCCAATGCCCTGGACCAGGCCGGTATCCGAGCCGAAGTACTGGTGGGCACCGCGCAGGTCGAGGGAAACGCGGTAGCCGCTGGTCGGCCGCACCAGGTCGTTGAAGCGGTCCTTGGAGAAGCGGAAACCGGGCAGCACCAGCCGGGACTGGGAGTTGACGTTGGCCACCTTGTAATTCTCCTGCTGGATCTTCAGGTAGGGGGTGGCGACCTCGCCGCGTCCCAGGCCGAAGTTGCGGTCGATTTCCACGGCCGCCAGCCGGCTTTGATAGGTGGAAACGGTCTCGCGCTGCAGGTTCAGCTGGATCGAGGTCGAGCTTCTCAGGTCGCTCGCGCTGGGCATGGTGTAGCGCCCGGCGAAGCCCTGCAGGCGCTCAGCTATGTAGAGGCTCGTGTCGAGATCGTTCCCCCCGTGGTCCAGGTTCAGGTCACGGTAGTGCACCGAAAACCTGCCGCCGGTATCGGTACCGTAGCCAAGGCCCGGCCGCAGGGTGCGTCGGGGCGCGGCGGTGAGCCGGACCAGCACCGGGACCTTGTGCTCCTTCGCCTCCTCACGCTGCGGCGTCACCACCACCTGCCGGAAGCGCTCCGAGTTGGCGAAGTTGAGCTGGGTCTCCCCGAGCTTGGCGTAAGAGAAGGGCTCCCCCTCCTTGAAGGCGATGAACCGTTTCAGGAAAACGTCCGGGTATTCCGCCCCCCCCTCGATGTGGGTACCGTCGAAGTAGTAGCGCCCCCCGGTATCGAGGGTGAGGTGGATGCGGGCGGTGGCGAGGTCGGGTGAAATGCGGATCTCGTGGCGGGGAAAATCGGCATCAAGGAAGCCCAGGGCCTGGGCCTGCGCCTGCAGCGTGCCCTTGGCCCGCTCGTAGCTCGGCTGCAGTAGCACCTGCCCCGCGGCGAGCGGAAAGGCGTCGGCCTGGCGGCGCAGTTCCTTCTGCTGCGCCCCTTCCCCTGCGAGCTTCAGGTCGACCTCCACCACGCGCACCGGCTCGCCAGGGTCGACCACCACCTCCACCAGGGTCTTGCCCCCCTTCCCCTGCCGCACCGTGGCGGCCGCCTTGGCGCGGTAGAAGCCGTACGGCTGCAGGGCCACCCGCGCCTTTTCCGGCGCCTGCCTCGCGAAGCGCTCCAGCCAGAGCCGGTCCACCTTGCCGTCGCGCACGAGGCCATGCGGCAACTCCAGCGCCCGGCGCACGTTGTCCTGTGCGTCCCCCTCGATGCCGGAAACGGCGACCTCGACCGGCTCGGCGGCCAGCACCGGCGCGGCAAGACAGACGAGCCAGGTGAGGCTCAGTGCGATACGGAGGTATGTGGCAATAGATCGGGGCATGCGGCTCCAAGCAGATGGCGTCCCCTCCGGGTCCCGGGCTCCACGCGCGGCAGAAGAAGTGGAGTAAGATGGGACGGGACTAACCTTTCCAGGCTGCGAATCCATGTAGTTTACCATGCCGGGGAGCGATGTTCTCCTTTCCCATTCAATATCCGGCAGGCAGAGCGGAGCCGCCAGTCAAAACCATGACAGGACGTTTTTTTTCTATGAGCATTGCGCCACGGATCGGGCTGGGTCAGCGTCACAACGCTTCAAAATTCCCTCTCACACGTCACGCAAGCCCCCTCGATATGAGCACCGAGATAATGTAGAAAATCTTTATTCTTTGCGCCTTTGCGGCTCCGCGTCTTTGCGTTGAAGGTTCTCATTGCACCTACCATGTACCGTTTCCTTCGCGACTTTTACCATGTCAGTCCAGACCACGGCTGTCCCAGTCTTACGCCTCCCAACTCTGTTATAATGTCAGCAGCAGCCAAATAAGCCGTTCACGAGGTAGGTCATGCCGCAAAACGACCCGCACGAGGAGGAGGCCCCCCGCATCCGGCAGATGATCATCGAGGACCTGCCGGAGGTGTTTCACATCGGGGAAGAGGTCTTCACCGCCGAATATTCACAAAGCCTCTACCGCACCTGGGACGAATACGAGATCACCACGCTGTTCAACTCCGACAACGAACTGTGCATCGTGGCCGAGCACGAGGACCGCATCCTCGGCTTCGCCCTGGGGACCACGGTGAAGAAGCATCACTCGCCCTGGAAGTACGGCTACCTCGTCTGGCTCGGGGTGCGCCGCGAGTTGCAGAAGCTGCAGGTCGGCGCCCGGCTCTTCAAGGAATTGAAAAGGCGCTTCAAGGAACAGGGGGTACGCATGATCATCATCGACACCTCGGCCGACAACGAGCCCGCCATCCGATTCTTTAAGAAGCACGGTTTCGACAACGTGCAGGAGCACCTCTACATGACGCTCAACCTCTCCAAGCGGCATAAGAAGAAGGCGGTGAAAAAGCCATGAACAGCCGACTCGAAGAGGTCATGGCCGCCATCGATCCGGTCCGGCTCAAGAGGACCCTCGCCGACCTGCTCGACATCTACTCCCCCTCGGGGAAGGAGGAGGACATCCAGCTCTACCTGGAGGACCTCCTCTCCGGCGCCGGGTTTACGGTCGAGCGCCAGGAGGTCGAGGAGGAGCGCTACAACCTGCGCGTGACCATGGGAGAGGACGAACCGAGGCTTTACCTGGTGGGGCACGTGGACACGGTCCCCGCCTGGGACCTCGAGGAGTTCGGGGCGCGGGAGGAGGGAGACCTGATCCGGGGGCTGGGAAGCGCGGACATGAAAGGTGGGTGCGCGGCCATGCTGGAGACCTGGTTCGCCCTGGCGCAGGCCCTGAAACCGGCGCGCCGCCCGAGCGTGGGGCTTCTTTTGGTGGTGGGTGAGGAGGAGAACGGCGATGGCAGCGCCGCTTTTTTGCAGGACAACCGGGCACCCTGGGCCGTCATCGGAGAGCCCACCAGCCTCTCCGCCTGCTTCGCGCACTACGGCTATCTGGAGGCGGGGTTCGTCACCCGGGGGGTGCGCAGCCACTCCTCCCTGCCGGAACTGGGGCACAACGCCGTCGAGTCCATGCTGCGCGTGCTGCTGCACCTGGGCAAGGACGCCCTGTTCAAGCGGGGCGAGTCGGAGATCGTGTATTCGATCAGGGAGATGCGTTCCTCCCAGAAGGGGTTCGTGGTGCCGGACCGCTGCGAGGCATGGATCGACCTGCACCTCCCGCCGGAGCGCGACCCCGACTCCGTGGAGCAGGCCATCCGCCGCGTCACCGCCGGGGCGGGGCAGTTCATACCGGGGCTCGACCTCTCGGTCGCCTTCGACTTCGCCTCCCCCGGGTACAACCTGGGTACCGACAACCAGCTGGCCCGCATCCTGGAGCAGACCTACCAGCGCCTCGGCCTCACCTTGAAGTTCGAGGCCTTCCGGTCGCACTCCGACGGCAACCTCTTCCATGCCGCGGGGTGCCGGCCGCTCATCCTGGGCCCGGGCGCGCTGGAGATCTCGCACACCCCCGAAGAGCATGTCAGTTTTCCGGAAGTGCTGGCGGCGGCGCGGATCTACGCGGCGCTTTGCCTGGGCATGGACCAGTACGCCGGGCTCACGCTGGACCGCAGGGGTTCGCTGAACTGCTTCGATCGGCAGGCGAGTTGGGTGGGGTGCTAAGCGGAAGAGGGGATCGGTTTACATGCTGAAGTTGCTGTTCATCCCCTTGTGGCAGCGCTTGCAGTCGTTCATGGGGAAGGCGACCAGCATGTGACAGGCGCCGCAAAAGTTACCGTAGATGTTGGTATCCATGGTGAAGGCGGCGGTCGACTTCACCTTGATGTTGAAGATGTCGGGGTGGCAGCTTGAGCAGTCCAGCTCGGCGAAATGCTCCTCGTGCGAGAAACTCACATCGCTTCTGGGCGAGGCGGTGCCCAGCTTGAGCGGCTTCTTCAGCTTTTCAGGGAAGGGAATCGTGATCTCGGTGTTGATGGAGTTGGTGGGGCGGATGCTCCCGTCACGGTAGGCCGCGGCCCAATCGATGCCGTTGCCGAAGCTCGCCATCGGCAACCCCTCGGCGAATTCCTCGAAACGCTTATCGAGCTCCTTGGTGTTCTCCATGTGGCAGCGGTGGCACTGGCGGTCGGCATTCTGTACGCCGAAGGCGACTGTGCCGTTGTGGCAGACACCGCAGAATTTCCCCTTGGTATAGAGGGCGCGGGTGATCCCGGTATCGCCCCGCTTCATCCCGAAGTTAAGCTCCAGGTGGCAGACCCGGCAGGTGTAGTTTTTGCGGTGCGCCCAGTGCGGGAACACCACCGGCGCCATACCCGCCTGCTTGGCGCGCGTGCGCATGGTGACGTTGCCGAACTTGGCGAAGGGGCCGTTGGGCGGGATGGTCTTGAGCACCGCCGCCAGCTCGCTGCGATCCATGGCGGACCCGCCGGAACTGACGAGGAGCACCAGGGCACAGACCGACACAGCACGCAACAGCATTCTCATCCCCTTCCGCAACACCCCCGACTTCATCCTAGCACTCCCCTCATCCCGGCTGGTCTACTTGGCCGGGCTGCTCTGCTTGTACTCCAGCATGTACGCGTACAGGTTCCGGCACAGCGAAAGCCGTTTCAGATATACCTTGCGCACCGATTCTTCCTGGGTCTCGATCACTTTCTGCAACGCGTCGCACTTGGCCAAGAGGTCGCGCAGCTCCTGCACCGACATGGTCATGGCCTGGTTGCTCTTGGAGCAGGTCTCGTCGAAGGTCGCCTGCCAGGCCTCCTCCGCCCAAAGCGGCTGCGCCAGGGCCAGCGCCAGCAGCGTCGCCGCGATCACGCCTTTCACGTTAAGCAAACTCATGGCTCTCCCCTACGCCGGCTTGGAATGGCAGCGCTTGCAGTCGCTCTGCGGGAAGGCCACCTTGTCGTGGCAGACGCCGCAGTACTTGCCGTCGAAAAGATCAATCATGGAGTACTTGGTGGCCCCCTTCTTGACCCCTACGAAGATGTCCGGGTGGCAGACCTCGCAGCCGTTCCAGACCGTGTGCTTGGCGTGGGAAAAGATGATGTCCGGCATCCCTTCCACCTTCCCCTTGAGGGCGAAGTCCTTTTGCACCTTCATGGAGCTCTTCTTGAAGGAGACCCCCTCCAGGGAGTCGATCAGCTTGATCTGGCCGGTCTCCTCGGCCTTTTCCCAGTTGATGCCGTTGCCGAAGGTTTCGCGCGGCATCTTCTCCTGTAAACGGTAGAAGGCCTCTTCCTTGACCGGGTCCTTCTCCAGGGCGTGGCACTTGACGCAGCGCTTGTACTCCTCCCTGGTGTAGCTGGTGGCGCAGGCGTCGAAGATCTTGACCTTGTTGATGGTGGAGGTGCCGTTATGGCAGACGCCGCAGAAAAAGCGCTTGCTGTTGTCGGCGGCGCGGATCTGGGTAGAATTAGCGCTCATGCCGAAGCCGATGTCGACATGGCAAAGGCGGCAGGTGTAGTTCTTGCGGTGCACCCAGTGGTCAAAGACGACGGGCGGCATCCCGGCCTGCTGGGAGTAGTTGCTGATGGTCACGCTCCCGAAGTCCTGCGGCAGCGGCTTCTTCTTCTTGGTCCCGGCTCCCCAGAGCACACCGGCACCGCAGAAAAGAATCAGACCCACCAGAATAAGTCTCTTCATAGCACTCCCTCCCGGTCATCCCTGACAGCTGGGAAGACATGATTATCATCAGTAAATGTGAATAATCTATTTCAATTGCTTCAGTATGACAAGTTTATTTTTATTGTCTACTGATGAAAAACGACACACTATCAAGCCGGCCACAGCCCCTGGGTGTGACACAACTCACCAAAAAGCCGCATGGGGCTTGCCTTGGCGGAAACTTGTGGGGTAAGCTCCACCATCATCTCAACCAGAAGGCGGTACACCGTGTTTCGAGTTTCACCCTCCGTTGTCGCACTATCCCTGATGCTGTTACTGTTGTTGCCCGGCTTTTCCCGTGCCGAGATCGTCAAAACCGGCGCCGAGGTCCTGAGCGAGCAGGGGTTCCTGCCGCTGCAGGGAAAACGATTCGCCCTGATCACCAACCAGTCCGCCATGGTGGGGGAAACCCTCCTCCTGGCGCTGATGGAGCAAAAGGGGGTGAAGCCGGCCGTCATTTTCTCCCCCGAGCATGGCCTCAAGGGTAACGCCGAGGACGGCGTCAAGCTTGCCGACGACAACCAGGCCCCGATTCCCGTGAAGAGCCTCTACGGCGCCGGCAAGAAACCGCGCCCGGACGACCTCAAGGGAATCGACCTGATGGTGTTCGACATCCAGGACGCCGGGGCGCGCTTTTACACCTACATCTCCACCATGGGACTGGCCATGCAGGCGGCGGCCCAGGCAGGGATCCCGTTCCTCGTGCTGGACCGTCCCAACCCGCTGGGGGGGGACTACGTGGCCGGGTTCGTGAGGGAGAAGATCCCGGGGAGCTTCACCTCGCTCTACCCGATCCCGCTGGCCCACGGGCTGACGGTAGGGGAGCTGGCGGTGATGATCAAGGGGGAGGCGATGCTCCCCGACCTGGACAAGCTGGACCTGCACGTGGTGCGCATGCAAGGGTGGCAGCGTGACATGCGCTGGCAGGACACCGGCCTGCGCTGGGTGGCGACCAGCCCGAACCTCGCCCTGATCGACTCGGTGCTGCTTTACCCGGGCACCGGCCTTTTGGAGGGGACCAGCGCCTCCGAGGGGCGCGGCAGCACGAGGCCCTTCCAGATCGCGGGATGGCCCGGCATCGACGCCAATGCGCTCGCCCTGCGCCTGAACGCAGAGCAACTCCCGGGACTGCATTTCGATCCGCTGCAGTTCACCCCGGTCCGGATCCCGGGCGTCTCCAGCGCCCCCAAGTACCGCGACCGCGTAGTGGCCGGAGTGAGCATCGAGATCACCGACTACCGCAAGGTGGCGCCGGTACAGACCGGGGTTGCGCTTCTGGCCGCGCTGCAGGCGGTGCTCCCCGAGAAGAGCCGTCCCCTGTTGTTCCACGGCGGCATCGACGACATGGCGGGCTCGCCCGAACTGCGCAAGGGGCTGCAAGCCGGCGAAAACGCCGCGGCTATCGAGGCGCGCTGGACCCCCGGGGTGAAGCGCTTCCTGGAGCAGCGCAAACCCTACCTCCTCTACTGACCCATCCCCAGCCCCCCCCGGCCCGCACCAAAAAAGAAGGGGTACCCTCTCAGGTACCCCCGGTGCAACTCTCATCGGTATCGGCCGCTAAAAAATGCACCGATCACATGGCAGAAGGGAACAGCGTTGCCTGCGGCGCCGTTCTGGCACAGGTCCGGCCCTAGCCCGGACTGCGCACTTCTGTGCCCTGGCATCCCTTCCATGTCAACGCTGTCACCTTTATCGCCACGGTTGGGCTCGACTTGAGCCTTTTCTTCTCGGAGCGCGCTCTCTTAACCGTCCTCCACCAATGACACTGCGGCAACAACGTGCGGTCATGCAGGCAAAAACTCCTCAATTTATCGATGAATGCGCCGATACGGAACGGTGAAGGAATGAGCAAGGCGACGACGCCTTTGGATGAGGGAAAATACATGAAACCAAAAAACAGGTTGTCCTTTCAAGTGAAGATTCTCCTGTTGGTGCTGGTGAGCTGCTGTGTCCTGGGAGCCCCCACCGGTCTGACAGTCGGTAAGCAGTTCTATGACCTCACCACAAGGTTCAACGAGTCCTACCGCGAATCCCTCTATGCCAACTCCGACCTGTTGGCCAAAGCCGAGGTACAGACCGCGGCCAGCCTGCTGCAGGAGATCAGCGACCGGCAGCAAAAAGGCGAGATCACCATTGATGAGGCGAAGAAGCAGGGTGCCGACCTGCTCCGCGGGCTCAAGTTCGGCAAAGACGGCTACTTCTGGGCCGACACCTCCGATGGTACCAATGTGGTCCTGCTGGGGAAACCGGCCGAAGGTAAGAACCGCATGAACCTCCAGGACGCCAAGGGGAAATACCTGATCCGGGAGATCATCAAGAATGGGAAGGAGTCGGGCGGCGGTTTCACCGACTACCACTTCCCGCGGCCCGGGAGCGACACCCCGGTCACCAAGCGCGGCTACTCCCTCTACTTCGCCCCCTTCGACTGGGTCATCGGTACCGGTTCCTACGTGGATGACCTGGATGCCCAGGTGCAGAAGGCCGCCGACGCCAACAAGCAGTTGATCCTCAAGAACGTGTACCTGGTGATAGCGCTCACCGCGGTGATCCTGGCAGCCATCTGCCTCGCGGCGGTACTGGTAGTGCGCAGGCTGATCGCCCACATCGGCACCGAACCGGAAGAGTTGGAGGAGATCGCACAGCAGGTGGCGGCGGGAGACCTTACCGTGCGGTTGGAGACCGGGAGGACCGGTATCTACGAGGCGATGCGGCGCATGGTCGAGGGACTGCGCGAGGTGATGGAAAAGGTGAACCGCAGCGCACTGGACGTTGCCGCCGCGGCCGGGGAGTTGAACGCCAACGCGCGCTGCATGGCTGACGACGCCGGCGCCGTGGTGAACCAGGCCGAGACGGTAGCGGTCGCCAGCGAGGAGATGACCTGCACCAGCAACGACATTTCCCGGAACTGCCACCTGGCTGCCGGCAGCTCAGGGCAAGCCAGCAGTTCGGCGCAAAGTGGTGCCGCCATCGTCAAAGAAACCGTTCAGGGCATGAACAGGATTGCCGACCACGTGCGCAATTCCGCCAGCGTCGTCGAGCAGTTGGGGACCCGCAGCGACCAGATCGGGGAGATCGTGGCCACTATCGAGGACATCGCCGACCAGACCAACCTGTTGGCGCTGAACGCAGCCATCGAGGCGGCGCGCGCCGGGGAGCAGGGGCGCGGCTTCGCCGTGGTCGCGGACGAGGTCCGTGCCCTGGCCGAGCGCACCACCAGGGCGACCCGCGAAATCGGCACCATGATCAAGAACATCCAGCAGGAGACCAAGCTCGCGGTGCGCGCCATGGAAGAAGGGGTCGAGGAAGTGACCCGCGGCACCGGTGAGGCGGCCCGCTCCGGCGAGGCACTGGAGGACATCCTGGCCCAGATCAACAAGGTGACCGGCCAGATCAACCAGATCGTGACCGCGGCCGAGGAGCAGACCGCCACCACCCAGGAGATCACCAACAACATCCACCAGATCTCGGGCACCGTGCAGCAAAGCGCCCGGGGATCGCAGGAGATCTCCGCAGCTTCGGAGCGGCTCTCGTCCCTTTCCGGCGAGATGCAGGAGATGGTGCAGAAGTTCAGACTGTAACCGACCAGGGGACTGGCTCCGCCAGGTGCCGGTCCCCTTCCCCACGGGGCTTCCCCAGCAAAAGGGGGACAGGCACCTGGCGGAGCCTGTCCCCTTCCCCCAACGCGCCCCCCCCCAACACTCGACCATGCGGCGTCCCCACCGCTGCATTGGCTTTCCAACCAACTCGTGTATTATATTCGCTATGCCAAATGCCAACCTGCACGCCGATTCCCGTCTCAACATTGAAGAGAACGTACCGCTGGCCCCCTTTACCTCCTTCCGGATCGGGGGACCGGCTCGCTTCCTGGTCGGCGCGCGCAGCCTGCGCGAACTCCAGGAGGCGCTGCGTTTCGCTCAAAAGATGCAGCTCCCCTTCTGCATCCTGGGTGGGGGAAGCAACCTCCTGATCAGCGACGACGGCTTCCCCGGCGTGGCCATACGGCTCTTGATGCACCGGGTCACCCGGTCCGGCGGCATGGTCCAGGTCCAGGCGGGCTTTGACCTCACCACCCTGGTCCACCGCACGGTCGCGTGGGGGCTCTCCGGGCTGGAGTCGCTGGCCGGCATCCCCGGGACCGTGGGCGGCGCGGTGCGGGGCAACGCCGGGGCCTACGGCGGCGCCATCGGTGACGTGCTGGCGACGGTCTCCGTACTCGACACCGTCACCCTGCAGACAGTAACGCTGCGCCGCGACGAGTGCGCTTTCGGCTACCGGGACTGCCGTTTCAAGCGCGATCCGGGGCTTGTGGTGGTAGGCGCGCTGCTGGCGCTCGTCCCCGGGGATCCGGACCAGATCGCCGCCAAGGTGGCGCAAACGCTGGCTAAACGTGAGGCGAAGCAGCTTTCCTGCGACAAAAGCGCCGGGTCCTTCTTCATGAACCCGAAGGTAGACGATGCGGATCTGATTGACAGGTTCGAGGAAGACCAGGGGGTGCGCTGCCGGGAATGCCGCATACCTGCGGGATGGCTCATCGATCAGGCGGGACTGCGCAACCTGCGGGTGGGGGGAGCGGCGGTGAGCCACCGACATGCCAACTACCTGGTCAACACGGGAGCGGCCACGGCTGCGGACATGGTGCAACTGGCCCGCCTGGTGCGGAAGGAAGTGCAGATGAAACTGGGGGTGGTGCTCAAGGAGGAGGTGAGCCCCCTGGGGGTCGTGATCTAAACCGGGGCGGCGACACGGCGGAAATCCTCCAAGGCCCGCTCCAGCGCCCCGAACTGTTCCGTCAGCGCCGAGCGCTCCTGTTCCTTTTGCGCCGACTGCTCCATCTGCAGCGCCACGGCGCGCATCACCTCTGCCCCGATACTGGCGGCGGCCCCCTTGATGCTGTGGGCCTGCAGGCGCACCTCGGGATAATCCTCCGCCTCCACCGCCTGCCGCAAAAGAATCATCAACTTGTCCGTGCTGTCCAGATACTTCCCCACGAACATCTCGACGTACTCCGCATCTCCCATCCGCTGCACCAGTCCCTCGCGGTCAAACACCGGAACGTCCCCCTCTGGCGAATGCCCCTTCAACCGCGACCGTTCCGGGTCCGGCAACCCCTGCGCACCTGCCTCCCGGGCGTTGGTAGCGGGGGGAGACACGGTGCTACTGTCGGGGCGGGTCGTGGCACATTCGGGTATCCAGCGCAGCAGCACCTCGGCCAACTGCCGGCAGTCAAAGGGCTTGCTGAGGTAGTCGTCCATCCCGGCGGCGAGACAGAGTTCGCGGTCGCCGGAGAGGGCGTTGGCCGTGAGGGCGACCACCGGCAGGTGCCGTCCCCCTTCGTTTTCTTCCCGGGCCCTGATGGCGCGGGTGGCTGCGTACCCGTCCATGTGCGGCATCTGGCAGTCCATGAAGACCAGGTGGTACTTCCCTTCCTTTATGGCAGCGACGGCGAGCTCGCCATTGTCGACGATCTCCACCCGACAGTCGAGTTGCCCCAACATATGCCGCACCACGTCCTGGTTCACCGGGTTGTCCTCCGCCACAAGGATGAGGGCGTCGAAGCTGGGCTTCGTCCAGCCTTGCAGCGGGGCCGACTGCTGCGCCAGGCATTCCGGGACTTCCTTGAGCACCTCCAGCCTGACGCTGAACCAGAAAGTGGAGCCGACGCCGTACTCGCTGGCAAGACCCAACTCTCCTTCCATCAACTGCGCCAGTTGCCGGGAAATGGCCAACCCCAGACCGGTGCCGCCGAAGGTCCTGGTGGTCGAGTAGTCCGCCTGGGAGAAGCTCTCGAAGATATGCGCCTGCGCCTCGGGCCGGATACCGATTCCGGTGTCCGCCACCTCGAAACGAAGCCATCCCTCCCCCTGTTCCGCCAGGGGGAGCGCCGTCAGGCGCACCTCACCGCGGCTGGTAAATTTGACCGCGTTGCCCAGCAGGTTCACCAGGATCTGGCGCAAGCGCACCGGGTCGCCCACCACGTAGCACGGCAGGTCCGGGTCGAGTTGCAGAGAAATCCCCACTCCCTTGCGCTGCGCCACCGCGGCGAACATCTCCAGCACACCGCCCAGGATGTCGTGCAGGTCGAAGGGGGCGGGTTCCAGTTCCATGCGCCCCGCCTCTATCTTGGAGAAGTCAAGGATGTCGTTGATGATCGACAACAGGGACTCGCCGGAATTGCGCACCGCTTCGGCGAAACGGCGCTGCTCGCCGCCAAGCCCGCTTTCCAAGAGCACCCGGGTCATCCCGAGCACCCCGTTCATCGGGGTCCGGATCTCGTGGCTCATGTTGGCCAGGAACTGGGACTTGGCAAGGCTCGCGGCCTCGGCCGCCTCCTTGGAGACCAGCAGTTCGGCGACGGTCTGGTTCAGTTCCCGGTTGGCCGCCGAGAGCTGCGCGGTGCGACGCTGCACCTCCCCCTCGAGCTCCTGACGCTGCGCCTCCAGTTGCTGGTCGCGCCGCTGGATCTGGCCCAGCATCTCGTTGAACCCCTCGATCAGCGTCCCCAGTTCGTCGTTGCCCTGCTTGGTCGCCCGCATCGAGTAGCTCTTCTCCGCCGAGACCGCCTTAATCACCTGCGCCAGGTGCGTGATGGGGGCCGAGATCAGGCGCTGCAGTCGCGTAGCGAGGAAGTACACCAGGAGCAGCGCGCTCAGCATCACCCCGGTAACCAGGAGGAAGAAGCGCGCCAGCCGGTCGGTGAACTCGCGGGGATCGGACTGCAGCACGACGGTGCCGATCTGCTGACCGTCCAAAAGGATGCGATGCACGCCGTAGATGTCCTCGCCTATGGCCAAGGGGGAAAGGGAATGCTGCAGGGTGGTGCGCAAGCGGTTCTGGTCGATGCTGATCCGGTCACCGTCGACCACGACGAAGGGGAGCGGATGTGCCGGCCTCCCGGGCGCCAGGTATCGGACTAGGACCGTATTGTCCTGCAGCACGATGAGAGCGGTGCGGAGGTAGGGCTTGGCGCGCAGGGCGGCGAGGGTTTCCCCGGCGGCCTGTCGGTCGTTGAAGGCTACCGCCGCGGAACTGTTGTTGCCGATGATCTCAGCGAGCGCCGTAAGCTCGGTCTGCATCTCGCTGCGGAAACGGTTTACCTCGTTCACCACGAACGCCGCCGAGACCAGCGCCAGCACGACGGCGTTGGTGAAAAGCAGCATGGCAATAAGTTTTCGTCGGATGGAGAGGTCGCGGAGCCGATTGATCATCTAGTTTCCCGTGGTGCCGGGGGACGGCGCAGGCCGCACGATCCCGGGGAGCGTTCTAATCCTTAGCTGATTAGTCGGCATCCGTAGCGGATTCTTTAGCGCCAAATGCCGGCACCACGTTGCGGGGGACGGGTTTAGCTGGGGGCGACCTGCTTCAGCCATTCGACCTGACGCGGCGACAGACCCTGGTCGAACATCACACCGACCCCGGGTATGCTGCGGCACCCTCCCCACGGGATGTTCCAACAGACGCCCGCTTCGATCGAGGCCTCACCGGCCAATTCGGGAAAGCTGAGCCAGACGCGTTCGGCCCTGGCAAAGGGGTGGGTGGTGTGCACGAAGGCACCTCCCTGGGAGATGTTGACGGTGAAGGTCTTGACCACTACGGCGCCGGGCAGGCCGTCGCGGGCGGAAAGGAGCAGGCTCAGATAGCTGTCTTTCCTGGCGAAGCGCCTGAGGCACCGGGCGGAGAAGGTGCCGCAGCGGTCCTGGATGAAGCGGGTGAGCGCGGCGTCGGTGTCGGCCGCGGCGGAGGAATCTTCCTGTGGGCCCAGCGTGATGCTCTGCTGTCTGGAGTCCCACTTGATGCGCAAGGTCGGGTAGAAGTTGATGCAGTCGTAGGCGATGTTCTTTTCTTCCTTGGAGCAGCGCACCAGGGTCAGTATGTCGACCAGCAGTCCGTTGTAGGCGGACGCCACGGTCATGCGCAGCACCTCATTGAAGTCGCCGGCGGTGTGGTAGCTGACCCCGATCCGGTCCAGGATCCGCTCGTAGGCCGACCTCGCCTCCGGTTCGCGCACCACCATCAGTATCCTGGTATCTTCCATGACGTCCGATCACCTCTGTGCCTGACAGCCGGTACCCGGAGGTGACTCCGGGCACCGATGATGTGGTCCGTGCTGCGGGGGGCCGCGTCCCCAGTGGTGTGTCTAGTGCTCTGCTTGGGTCACGCCCTGGTGATAGGATGTCAGGCCCCGGTCTTTCGCGACCACGTGCCCGACTACCGCGACCCCGGCCACGATGACTGCCACGCAGCAAACCCTGGTCCTCCTGGTGATCTTCATGAAAGAGCCTCCCGGTAAGATTAATTTTGACCAATAATGGATATCACAGGGGGAGATGTTGTCAACGATGGCGCCTGATCCAGCGCGGCGGGACGTGAGATGGAACGGTCGGGGTGGGGGCAAAAAAAAAGTCCCGGATCACTCCGGGACTTTCATTTACTACGCTAAGGAAAACTTCTTAGCTGCGGGACACGTTGGCAGCCTGCAGGCCTTTGGGGCCCTTGACTACTTCGAAGGTCACGCTATCGCCTTCAGCCAGGGATTTGAACCCGTCGCCGGTGATGGCGGAGAAGTGAACGAACACGTCGTCGCCATTCTCCTGCTCGATGAAACCAAACCCCTTGCTGTCGTTAAACCATTTTACAGTTCCGTTAACCATTTACTTTTACCTTCTCCATGCTTTCTGCGGTTTAATTCGTCCGGTTCATTCCGGAACTTGGACACCTTAGCAGCTTGGCTTTTACAATGCAAGCGATTAAATTTCGTCCTTTTCGTCCGGCAGCTAGGGGGCCGGTAGCGTCAGCTTTACCACAGTGTCCACGCCGTCAATGGTCAGGGTGGTGGTAGCGGAAGCATTGGCGAGGGTATTGCGCACGAAGATTCTCTCCCCATTGGAGAGGGGTAGAGACTGTTTTACATTGGTGAACTGAGTCAGATCCAAGCTCTTAAGAACAGTGGCTTGGTAGGCGGCGGTGCCTAAGTTAACAGTATCCTTAATGCTGACCAGATGCATTTGTGTCACGCCCACGGGTGTGGTGACGTCGGTATAGCTGATCATGAAGCCGCCGATCTGCTCAGGCTGTGAGAACGCAGACAGCTCAAAGCTTTTTGTGGTGCTGACGAAGTCGGCACTCACGTTGCCTATGGTGAGCGTAGTCGTGGTCGAAGTTCCCAGGGTACTCGCGGTCTTGTGGCTCACCGTCACCTTGTCGCCGTTTGCCACCGTGCCATCGCTGCTCGTGGCGGTCCCGCCGTTGATGCTGTAGGTGCTGCCGGTGGCCCCGCTGACTTTGATAGGACTGGTAGCCGCAGTCAGGCCGGTAACCTCGATTTCCTTCGAGGTGACCGGCACACCCTTGTCTTGGCCGGTGGCGGGTTCAAAGGAAAACTGATCCGGTGTGGTAGGTTCCCTCACGTACTGCGGAAACCAGTCGATCTCGCCGCAGCCGGCAATGACAAGAACCAGCAACAGGGGAATGATACGCAAAAGGTGTCGGCAGAATGAAGGCTTCATGGCAGGCCTCGCTCCAGGTAGATTTTGGCAAAGCCCGGATACTACTCAAACAACCGAGCGTTGACAAGAGGATTAACGTAACTGGCTGGAGTTCCCCCAGTCCAGCGCGGAGAGTACCTCGCGTAGTGCCGAGAGCTTGTACGGCTTTTGCACGAAAGCGGAGATCCCCTTGCCCAGGAACTTGCGGGAGACCTCATGCTCGCTGAACCCGCTGGACATCACCACCTTGATCTGCGGGTCGATCCTGCGCAGCTCCCTGAAGCACTGCTCCCCATCCATCTGCGGCATGGTCAGGTCGAGCAGCACCAGCACGATGTCGCGGCGGTTGCGGAAGATCTCCACCCCTTCCCGCCCGTCTGCGGCCGTCACCACCTCGAACCCCAGTTCCCCGAGCATCTCACTGCCGAGATCCCTGATGGTAGCTTCGTCGTCGACAAGCAGGACGGTACCACTCCCCCTCCAGGATTGCTCCGGCGCGCACGCCATGTGCGGCGACTCGCCCGTCGCGGTGCCGGCGGACAGCACGACCTTGAAGGTGCTCCCCCGCCCGGGCTCGCTGTAGACCCGGATGGCGCCCATATGGCCGCGGACGATGCCGAGCACCGCCGCCATCCCGAGCCCGCGCCCGGTGAATTTGGTGGTGAAGAAGGGATCGAAGATCTTCGCCATGGTTTCCCGATCCATGCCGCAGCCGGTATCCGAAACCTCGATGTAGACGTAGATCCCGGGCGGAAGTGGATCCGAGAGCCACCCCGTGTTGCAGTCCCCCTCGTTGCACTCCATCTGGCCAGTGGTGATGGTGATGATGCCACTGTCGTCGCCGATCGCCTCGGAGGCGTTGATCACCAGGTTCATCACCACCTGCCTGATCTGCGTGGCGTCGGCGGTGATGGACGGCAGGGGACGGGACAGCCGGTAGTTGAGCTGGGCTTTCTTGGCGACCGAAACGCTCAGCATCTGGCCCATCTCCTCCACCAGGGTGTTCAGGTCCAGTTCCTCGGTGACGAAGTGCCCTTTGCCGGAGTACGCCAACATCTGGCGCGCCAGGTCGGCGGCCCTCGATGCCGCCACCTCGATGCGACGCAGGTTTTCCTGCGCGGGGGACTCCGGGTTGAGCCTCATCAAGGCGAGATCGGCATTGCCGACGATGGCGGTGAGAATGTTGTTGAAGTCGTGGGCGATGCCCCCGGCCAGAACCCCGAGGCTCTCCAGTTTCTGGGTGTGCAGCATCTGCTTTTCCAGCTTCAGCCGCTCTTCCTCCGAGCGTTTCCTGAGCGTTATGTCGCGCGCGGACCAGATAACTCGATCCCCGTCCAAGGGGGCGACGTTGCCGGTGAACCAGACTTCCGTCCCGTTGCAGTCGAGCGCGTAGTCAATGGACATGGTCTCGCCGCGGTCCAGGGCATTCTCAATGGTCTTGAGGAAAAGGTCAGCCTGTTCCTTCGGGAAGACGTCCTTGATACGCTGCCCCAGCAATTCCATCGGGGGACGGTACAGCCTGTCGGTGCTAGTCGGGGCGATTTCCAGGTAGCGCCCTTCCCGGTCCAAGACCAGGATGACGTCGGTCAGGGAAGTGAAGATGGAGCGGAGCTTGATCTCGGAGGCCTTGAGCGCCTCCTCGGCGTGTTTGCGCTCGATTACCTCGTTTTGCAGCATGGCGTTGGACTCAGACAGCTCGCGCGTCTTCTCGTCGACCATGCGCTGCAACAGCTGCGGCTGGCACATGAACCACCACGCCACCAGGGAGCAGAGCGAGCTCAGAAAGAGGACCAGCAGGATTTCCACCACCATAAAGCCGGTGATGTGCCAGCCGTGTACCGGCTCAACGGAAACGGTCCATACCCCGTTGGGAACCTCCAGCTTCTGGCTGACGGGCTGCCGCAGCGGTCCCCCCACCGACCAGAAGACATCGGTTTTCCCGGTGTCGGGGTGAGTACGGGAGATCTGGTAGTTGTACTCCTTGCCCAAAAGCGACAGCTGGGCATTGCCCAGGAATTGATCCAGGCGCAGCAGTGCGGTGGTGAAGCCCCAGAACCTTTCCCGCCCCCCTGCGTCCTTCAGGAATACAGGGAGCCGGCCGATTACCGCCTTACCCCCTCCCTGGATCAACTCGAAGGGGCCGGCCAGGGTCAGCGACCTGGTGCGCACAGCAAGGAGCGCTTCTTTATTGCGCCGGTTGTCCGCCAGGAGGTTGTGCCCGATCGCCTTTTCGTTCCCTTGCAAAGGGACGACCTCGGTGATGATGCCGCTGGGGGCTAACTGGAGCGCGCTGATGCCCGGATAGAGCTGCAGCATCTCCCGGGCAAGCTGGGGGAAATTCTTGATGACGCCGTTGTCCTGCCGGATCAGCGCCGCGAGGGCATAGGTGGAGGAAAGGGCACGATTGAGGTTGTCCCGGATGCCGTAGGCGACCTGGGCGGTGAGGTCGGCGGCAGCCTGGCGGCGGATCTGCTCGCGATTCTCCTCGTAGAGCCCGACCGTGGTTCCGCTGACGATCATGCCGAGCAGAAAGGCGGCAAGGCTTACCCTGATGATGCGGGAACTGCCCGGGGATGAATGCCGCTCCCGGCTCTGTTCTTGGGTATTTTTCATGGGCCGCTCATGGCAGTCGGAGCCGGCCGTTGTGGGACGGCTCCAGGCTGAGAACTGGGACAGTTTTTGAATAACCCAAAGCCGCCGCATTGTCAGCAAAAAACGGAATAATCTCTGGCGCCATCACCCCATGCGGTTCAAAAGGCGCAACAGTCCGTCGAGGATGGTGACCGGGTGGGGCGGGCATCCCGGAATGTAGAGGTCGACCGGCAACAGGCCGTCCACCCCGTCGTTGGCCGCGGGGGAGCCGATGAAGGGGCCGCCGTTGATGGCGCAGGCGCCGCAGGCCACCACGAGCTTCGGGGCGGGGATGGCCTGGTAGGTCTGCAGCAGCGCCTCGCGCATGTTCTCGGTGACCGGGCCGGTGACCCAGAGGGCGTCGGCGTGGCGCGGGCTGGCGACGAACTGCAGCCCGAAGCGCCCCATGTCCCAGCCGATGGTGGAGAGGACGTTGCTGTCGGCCTCGCAGGCATTGCAACCGCCGGCAACCACGGAGCGGAATTTAAGCGAGCGGCCGAACAGGGCCAGCATCTTTTTATCGAGCGCCTGGGCCAGCCTGCGCTCCTCCCCATCCCGCACCACCAGGTCCTCGCGACGGTTCACGGCGAGGCGCGGGTCGTTGCCGTAGGAGATGGCGCCACTCGGGCAGGCGTCGGCGCACTCGGCGCAGAACAGGCACTTGCCCAGGTCCACGGCGAGCCCGTCTTTACACCCCACCGCCCCCACCGGGCAGGCGTCGGCGCAGAGACGGCAGTCGGGAGGGCAGAGAGAGCTTTTCAGCTCAGGGTAGCCGCGGAAGCGCTCCGGCAACGGCAGCGGCTCCTTCGGGTACGCCATGGTGCGGTGCCCCTGCTTGATGCGGGCGAGGATGGCCTTGATCATGATGCGACTCCTGTCGATCCCCTACAGGTCGAACCCGCAGTAGGAAAGGTTGAAGCTCTTGTTGCACAGCGGGAAGTCCGAGATCTGCCCGCCACGGAGCGCCAGCGCGAGACCGGTCCAGTTGTGGAAGGAGGGGTCGGTCACCTTGTAGCGCTGGAAATCCCCCTTGGCGTCGGTCACCGCCACGTGGCAGATCTCGCCGCGCCACCCTTCGGTGAGCGCCACAGCGAGTTGGTCCCCCGCCACCTCGCGCACCGGGTTGGCCACGGCGACCCCGGGAAGCTGGGAAAGCTGTTCCTCGATGAAGTCGAGTGACTTCTCGATCTCCAGCCAGCGCACCAGGGTCCGTGCGTAGACGTCGCCGCTCTTCGCGGTCTCCACCGGGATCTGGCTCATGCTGTAGATGCCGAAGGGGTGATCGCGGCGGATGTCGCGGTTCAGGCCGCTGGCGCGGGCGGCGGGTCCCACCAGCCCGAGATCGATGGCGGTCTGCTCACTCACCACCCCGGTCCCCTCCAGCCTTGCCAGCACGGACGGCGCGTCCCAGAGGAGATCGACGGCGTTACTCACCTCGTCGCGGGCCACCTTGATCCGGTCGGACAGCTGCCGCGCCCCGGCACCGTCCAGGTCGAAGCGCACCCCGCCCGGCAGAACCAGGTCGCGGCCGAAACGGCTGCCGCAGATCCCCGCGGTCATGTTGAGGAAGTCGCCGCGGATCCTGCCGCAGAAGGAGGCGGTGGGTAGGTAACCGACGTCGCCTGCGATGGCGCCCAGGTCGCCGGTGTGGTTCGCCAACCGCTCCAGCTCGAGGGCGATGCCGCGCACCGCCTGGGCCCGGGCCGGCACCCGCGTCTCGGAGAGCGCCTCGACGATCATGGCGTAGGCTGTGCCGTGGCCGATGCTGGTGTCACCCGCCACGGTCTCCATCAGCTTGCGTTTGCGCTCGTCCGGGCGTCCCAGCATCATCCGCTCGACGCCCCGGTGCTGGTAGCCGAGCGAGATTTCCAGGTGCATCACCTCTTCGCCGAAGCACTGGAAGCGGAAATGTCCAGGCTCGATGATGCCGGCGTGCACCGGCCCCACCGCCACCTCGTGCACCTCCTCCCCTTCCACCCGGTAGAAATCCATGACGCCGATGATGGGCGGGGGGGCGGGAATGTCACCGGGGAGGGATCCGAAGGCCGGCGCGAAGCGGACCGGCTTGGGCCAGGGATGCCCCTCCAGGTTCAAGTAGAACTGCTCGGCGATCTCGCGCTCGAAAAGGTGCAGCTGCGGCGCGTCAGCTACCAGCGAGTAGAAGCTCTTGCCGGTGATCAGGGTGCTCATGACGCCGATGGAAGCGTGGGTCTTGAAGGAAAGGAGGCAGAACAGGCACACCCCCTCCTCCTCCTGCATGCCGAAGTAGGAGACCACGCGCCAGCCGCCGGCGAGGGCGGAGAGTAGAGACTGGGCGAAGCGCTCGGGCGCGTGGCGCGGGATCTCGTGGCGCGACAAGACGCCGCCGTTCTGGGTGAAGACCAGGGCCGGGCTCATGCCTCACCTCCCAAAAGCCGCGCCGCCTCGTGCAGGAGTTCCTGCAGCGGCGTCGGGATCCACAGCCCCAGCACCAGCACGAGCCCCATGAGCGCCAGCGGGGGCAACACGGTCGGGACGGCATCGCGGTACCGGGTCCGCTCCAGGTCAGGCGGCACCTCGCCCAGGACCACCGGTAGCACGGTGGAGGCCATGCCGATGAAGATCAGCGCCAGGAAGAGGAGGAAGAGGCCGCCGGTCCAGTGGTTCCCCTGCCCGAAGGCGGAGGAGACGATGAGAAACTCGCTGACAAAGGGGGCGAAGGGGGGCGAACCGGTGATGGCGAGGAAGGCTGCCAGAAAGAGCGCCGCCGACCAGGGGGTGCGCCGGAGGGCGCCGCGCACGAACTGGGTGCTCTTGGAGTTGTAGGCGCGGTGGATGTTGCCGCAGGAGAGAAAGAGCACCCCCTTGGTGAGGGAGTTGTTGATCATGTGCAAGAGCCCGGCAAAGAGTGCGCCCTTGCCCAGGCCGAGCGCCACGGCAATGATGCCGACGTGCTCGACGCTGGAATAGGCGAGCATCCTCTTGAAGTCGCTCTGGCGCGCCATGAAGACGGCGGCGAAGGCCATGGAGACCAATCCCATGGTGAGGAGCACCTGCTGGAAGAGCGGGCCTTCGGTCGAGGCGGCCGCCACCTGGTAGACGCGCAGCAGCGCCAGCAGGGCGCAGTTCACCAAGCCGCCGGCGAGAAGAGCGCCCACAAGCCCCGGCGCCTCGCCGTAGGCGTCCGGCTTCCAGGTGTGCAAGGGGGCGAGCCCCATCTTGGAGCCGAAGCCGACCAGGAGGAAGATGAAGGCGGCATGGCGCCACCCCGGGTGCAGCGCGGCCGCGTCCCGGATCAGGGCCGGAAGGAGGAGGCTCACCTCCTGCTGGGCCACAATGGTGGAGTAAGCCAGGAAGAAGAGCCCCAAAAGGGCGATGGCGATGCCGACCGAGCAGATCAGGAGGTACTTCCAAGTCGCCTCGATGGAGCGGGCGTTGTGGTTGAAGTAGATAAGCGGCGCCATGGTCAGGGTGGTGGCCTCCAGGGCGATCCACAAAAGCCCCAGGTGCTGCGAGATCACCACCAGCGAGGTAGCGGAGAGACAGACCAGCAGCGAGGCGCACAGGACCCGGTTGGGGCGCTTCAAGCGGTAGCTCAGGTAGCCGACCGCGTAGAGGGAGCAGATGGTGAAAAGCACGCTGTTGGCCATGAGCACGAGCTTGCCCAGGGGGTCGAGCCATATCCATCCCGCCGGGGAAGGGGGTGGCGTGTGCACCAGGAGCGCCGCACTCACGGCCAGGTGCGCCAGGGAGAAAACGGGAAGCACCCAGACGCGCCGGCGGTTGTCCGGGACGAGCCAGGAGAGCGCGGCGCCAAGAAGCGGAAGCAGTACCAGGGCCCACATCATGTCGCTAATCCTCCCTCAGCGCGGAAAGTCTCGAGGTGTCGATGCTCGAGAACTCGCGGCTGATGTGGTTGATGACGATCCCCATCACGAAGATGCCGACCAGGAGGTCGAGGAGCGCCCCCGCCTCCACCATGACAGGCATGGCGTCGGCCAAAAGGAGGCCGAACAGGAAGATGCCGTTCTCCATGAGCAGATAACCGAGCACCTGCGAGATCGCCTTGCGTCTCCCCATGAGCACCAGGAAGCCGCTCATGAGGGTGGCGGCCGCGGCCGGGACGATCAGGAGCCCCTCGTGCTCCGGGGCGAGCGGGAGCCTGGCGGCGAAGATGAAGGCCAGCGAGGTGAAGAGCGCCCCCAGCACCAGCGACGGGATGTAGCCGATGAAGGGGGAGAACTCGCGCTCGATCTCCGCTTTCTTGATGGCCCGGATGATCAGCACCGGGATCAGCCCCCCCTTGACCAGGATGATGCTCACTACGATGAAGCTGACGTGCCAGGAGAAAGGATGCACCAGCGCCGGGAGCGTCCCGAGCAGTACCCCCTGCACCGCCACGCAGCGCACCGAGAAGGCGAGCCGGCTGGTGCCAAGGACGGCGAAGTTGATCAAAAGACAGAGAACCAGCAACTGGTCGGCCAAGGAATTCATGTGGTCACCTCACAACCAGAACCAGGGAGAATGCGGTCAGGATCAAGGCCGCGACCAGGAGTTGCGGCACGCGGATCAGCCTCAGGCGCGCCATCACTGACTCCACCACCCCGATGGCGACGGCGAGAAGCAGCATCCCCGCCGCGAACACCACCCAGTCCAGGTAGGCGTTCCCCGAGGCAAACGGCAGGGCGATGTTCACGAAGAGCGCGCCCAGAAGATAGAGCTTCAGCGCGGCGCCGTAGAGGACGCAGCTGAAATAGGGGCCGCTATGGTCCAGCACCATCACCTCGTGGATCATGGTGAGTTCCAGGTGGGTGTTGGGGTCGTCGAACGGGATGCGGCAGTTCTCCGCGAGGAGCACCACGAAGAGCCCCGCCAAGAGCAGGATCAGCGAGGCACCGGTTGCCATCCAGACCGGGAGCGTCACGTGGTGCAGCATCGGCGTCAGGCTCATGGTGCCGGAGAGCCGGGTCAGAGTGATCAAGGCGAAGAAGAGGGTCGGCTCGGCCAGGCAGGAGAAGCTCACCTCGCGGGCCGCCCCCATCCCCTCGAAGCTGGAGGCGGTGTCGAGCGCCGCGGTGGTGGTGAAGAAACGCCCCAGGGCGAAGAGGTAGGCGAACAGGATCATGTCCCCCTCGAAGGAGACCGGCGCTGGGTGTTTGCCCAGCGGCACCAGGAGCGCCGCGAACAGGGTGGCGGCGAGGGTCACCACCGGCCCGGCGCGGAAGATCCAGGTGGTGCTGTCGGAGAGGACGATCCCCTTTTTCATGAGCCTTGCCAGGTCGTAGTAGGGCTGCAGGAACGGGGCGCCGACCCGCCCGGCGAAGGCCGCCTTGGTCTTGCCGATCACCCCCAGTAACAGCGGGGGCATGGCGAGCACCAGCACCACGTGGAAGATTGTGTCGATCATGTCCAACTCCTGTGCCTCTCTATTGCACCCACAACAAAAGCAGCATCAGCGTCACGAAGATATAGAGAATATAAATCTGCACCTCGCCGTGCTGCAGCCTCCGGACGAAGGCGCAGCCGACGCCGACGACGTTCAGGACCGGCAGCACCACGCGGTGCAGCAGGGTCTCTTCGGGGTGGTAGCTCAACCGCACCGCGGCCGGGGTGAGGCCGGTCACGGCCCCCATGGTGATCCGGGTGCGGATCAACGACCCCGAAAGAGAGGAAAAGAGGGCGCCGAACGAGCTGCCGGTGTATTGGATGCGCGGCGACGGCCGGAGGTAGCCGCAGCCCCAGGTGGGGGCGGAGACGGCGCTCCCCCTGGTCTTTAGGTGCAGGAACAGGAACAAAAGGGCCGCCAGGCAGATGACGCTACCCCCGGCCAGCGCGAACCAGAGCGGCGCGATCGGGAGGACGGCGGCATGAGCCAGGTCAGGGGAGAACCCCCGGATAGCGGGCCGCACCAGGGCCAGGAAAAGTTGCGGGAAAAGGCCACCGACGAGGGCGAGAGAGGCCAGGAGGGCCATGGGGGCCAGCATGGTCCCGGTCGCCTCGTGGGCACCGGCAGCTTCCGCCGTGCGCGGCGCCCCTAAAAAGGCGATGCCGTAGAGCTTCACGAAGGCGATCACGGCGACGCCCCCCACCAGGGCCAACACCGGCGCCCCCAGGGCCACGAAGGGCTGCCCGGCCCGCGCCTCTCCGAAGAAACCAAGGTAGAGGAGCATCTCGCTGGCGAAGCCGTTGAAGGGGGGGAGGCCGCAGATGGCGATCGCGCCGCACAGGGTGAAGAAGGCGGTATAGGGAAGGCGGCGCGCCAGCCCCCCCATTCGGTCCAGGTCGCGGGTGCCGGCGGCATGCATGACGCTGCCGGCACAGAAGAAGAGTAGCGGTTTGAAAATGGCGTGGTTCAGCACGTGAAAGAGCGCGCCGGCCAGTCCCAGGAAGGCGAGTCGCTGGTTGCCGGTCCCCTGCCCCACAAGGAACATGCCGATACCGGCGCAGATGATGCCCAGGTTCTCGATGCTGCTGTAGGCCAAGAGCCGCTTGATGTCCTTCTGAGCCGAGGCGACGCAGATCCCCATCACTGCCGAGGTGAGCCCCGCGGCCGTGAGCACTGCGCCCCACCAGAGCGGACGCTCAGGGAAGAACGAGATCACGCGCAGGACACCGTAAATGCCGACCTTCAGCATGACCCCGGAGAGCACCGCCGAGACGTGGCTCGGTGCGTTGGCGTGGGCCGACGGGAGCCACAGGTGCAGCGGCATGAGACCCGCCTTGGAGCCGAAGCCGGCCAGGGCCAGGAGGAAGAGCGTACCGGCCAGTCCCGCACCGACGGCAAGCGAACCGGCGGGGGGAAACCCGAAGCCGCCGGTAATCATGAACAGCGAGGCGAACAGCAACAGGAGCGCGGCGCCACCCAGGTGGCTTGCCACCAGGTAGACCGTCCCCGCGCTACGCACCTCCGCCTCGCGGTGCTCCGCGACCAGCAGGAAGTAGCCGGAGAGCGCCATGATTTCCCACGACATCATGAACAGCGCGCCGTTGCGGGCCACCACCACCAGCGCCATGGCGCACGCCAGGATGCCGTAGAAAAAGGTGACGCTTCTTTGGGAACTGTGCGAGGCGGTGGGCCAGTAACCGAGGGCGTAAAGGGAGCCGGCGGGGAACACCAAAAAGATGGGGATCAGAAAGAATAAAGAGAGAGGGTCGAGGGCGACTTCGCAGGGGCCGAAGGGGAGATTCCAGTTCAAGAGAAAGCTTGCTTCTCCTCCACCCAGCAAGAGGTAGAGAAGAGACGGCAGCGCGAGGAGAGAACTCGTCAGAGCGGCTACCGCGGCCAGCCGTTGTCCGAGCGTCCCGTCCCGAAACACGAGACCGGGGAGCCCCGAGCAGCCGGCTAAAGCTATTGCGCAAAGGACCAAGGAAGCCGGGTCCCGCATCATGTCAAAAAACAACATAACCCACCCTTTCGAACCAGGAACGGATCGTCATCTGCCCATCGAGTTTCAACCTCCAACGCAACCGGGGATGCCGGTGCCGCGGAAGGGGAGCAAAGCTGCCAGACCTGCCGCTTTTCCCTTTAACTGTAGCGAGTTGGTGCCGATACTGTTTACAGGGAGCGACAGGGAACCAACCATACTCCCTGAGAAAAGATTTGTCAAAAAAAGATTTGGAATGTCACAAGGATGGCCGATAAAACAACAATAGTGCAAAGCTTTCTTGTTTTCAAGCGGGGTGCCGTTATCATTAAAAGCATACATCGGTTTTGTTACGAACATTGTTATAGGAAAAGGAGCGGCCGCAGTTTCGTGGCGAGCGCTGTCGCAAATCGTTACTTTTTTGGATGAAAGGAGGGAGGCTGTGAAGAGTCATGTTTGGCGCCCGCTATTCGTGGTGCTGGTGATCATCGCCCTGGTGCTGGTGGCGCGCAAATTCCTGGTCCCCGCGGATTTCGGAATCGGCGCCAGGGGGTACATGTACGGCTGGCACCGCGCCGGCAACGAGCAGCAGTGGAAAGATATGAAGGTCAAGTATAAGACCGCTGCCTTCTGCAAAGATTGCCATCCCGACAAGTACGACGAGATGAAGGAGTCGCCGCACCGCAACATCAACTGCGAGAACTGCCACGGCCCCGCCTTGAATCATCCGGACGACCCCAAGTCGCTGACCATCGACCGCAGTCGCGAACTCTGCGCACGCTGTCACACCCGCCTCCCCTACCCCAACAGCGGCCGCGGCGTGATGAAGGGGATCGATCCCAAGACCCACAACGTCGGCCTGGACTGCGTCACCTGCCATTGGCCGCACGATCCCAGGAAGGAGGGGCACAAGAAATGATTTCGAGACGATCCTTCTGCAAGAAATCACTGCTCATCGCGGGCGGCCTGGCGATCCCGCTCTCCTGCCTGGAACTGTTCGATCCCAAGCGGCTCCTGGCCGAGAAGGATCAGAAGGGGCCGCGCTGGGTCTTCCTGGTCGATACCCGCAAATGCGTGGGGTGCGGCTTCTGCGTCAAAGGGTGCAAGGTTGAAAACGAAGTCCCCTACGACGCGAACGTGACCCGCACCTGGGTGGAGCGCTACGTGGTGACCAGCGACGGCAAAACCCACATCGACTCCCCCAAGGGAGCGCGCGACGGGTTCCCCAACAAGGGGATCGACATCGGGCACGGCAAACTGGAGGAGATCAAGGACGACGACATCGACAAGGCCTTCTTCGTGCCCAAGCTCTGCAACCAGTGCGACAACCCGCCCTGCGTCCAGGTCTGCCCGGTGGGAGCGACCTACCAGACCGCGGACGGGGTGGTGCTGGTCGACCGCAGTTGGTGCATCGGCTGCGGCTACTGCATCATGGGGTGCCCCTACGGGGTGCGCTTCTTCCATCCGGTATTCCACGTCGCCGAAAAGTGCAACTTCTGCTACCACCGCATCACCAAGGGGATGCAAACCGCCTGCGTCGACAGCTGCGCCTTCGGGGCGCGCCGGGTGGGGAACCTGAGGGACCCCGAGGACCCGGTGACCAAGATCATCATGACCGAGCGGGTCAACGTGCTCAAGGAAGAGTACGGCACCAAGCCGCAGGTCTTTTACCTCGGCCTTTCCAAGGAGGTGAAATAGCCATGGTGCATGGAGAAGCCTGGACCATCAAGGAGTTTTTCACCTACCCCAACGAGTACATCTACTGGACCATCCAGATCGTCATGTACCCGTTCATGACCGGCCTCGTCGCCGGCGCCTTCGTGCTCTCCTCGCTGTACCACGTCTTCGGCGTGAAGCAGTTGAAAGGGATCGCGCGCTTCTCGCTGGTGTTCTCCTTCGCGCTGCTGCCGGTCGCCATGCTGCCGCTTCTGATGCACCTGCAGCAGCCGCTGCGCGGCATCGAGGTGATGATGACGCCGCACTTCACCTCGGCCATCGCCGCCTTCGGCATCGTGTTCAGCACCTACGGTATGATCGTCGCGTCCGAGCTCTGGTTCGTGTTCCGTAAGCACTTCGTGGAGACCGCGCTCGGGCTCAAGGCGATCGAGGGACGCAGCGTGCTGCAGCAGGGACAGTACCTCTTGTTCAGCGTGCTGACGCTCGGCGCTTATGACATCTCCCACGAGGCGATCGAGGCGGACGAGCGGGCGGTGAAGAAGCTCGCCGCCGCCGGCATCCCGGTCGCCTGCTTCCTGCACGGCTACGCCGGTTTCATCTTCGGCTCGGTCAAGGCGAACGCGCTTTGGATGACGCCGCTCATGCCGGTCATCTTCATCTGTTCCGCGGTCGTTTCCGGCATCGCCCTCTGCATTCTGACCTACATCCTCACCATGGAAATCAGGAAGCAGCTGGCGCGTCGGCACCGGCTCGCCCACCCCGAGCTTCCCTCCATGGAGGAGTTGAAGAGCGCCGAGGCACACGTAGTGGCGATGACCTCGCGCTACCTGCTCATGTTCATGGTGGCGGCCATCACGTTGGAACTTTTGGACCTCATCTTCAGGGGCTACACCGCGGTGAAATCGTGGGACATCCTGAGGAGCGTCATCTACGAGCGGGACTTCGTGAACATCTTCGTGGTGCAGTACGGGCTGGGGAACCTGGTTCCCTTCGTGCTGTTCCTGATCCCGGGACTGACCATTCGCCGCGCCGCCGTGGGAAGCGCGCTGGTGCTGCTGGGGGTCTTCATGATGCGCTGGAACGTCGTCATCGGCGGGCAGGCCTTCTCGTCGTCGTTCTCGGGGTTCATGCACTACGTCATGCCACTGTGGCCGGACAGCATGGAAACGCTGAAGGAGGGGCTGGTCGGCGCCCTGATCGTCGCAGGGGTTCCCTTCGGCCTCTTCTACGTGCTGAACAAGGTGATGCCGGTGTTCAAGGAAACGCATTAAAAAGCGAAGGACGTTCTAGGTTCTACGTTCTGGGTTTTAGGTTCTAAAGGAAAAACAAAGGCGGGCGAATAACTATTCGCCCGCTTTTCGTTCGCAAGGGAAACCGCTACCCGCTGGTGATGGCGAGCAGCAACACCAGCGTCACGAAGGTGTAGAAGATGTAGATGTTCAACTTGCCGTGCTGCAGACGCCGCACCGGCTGGGCTTTCTCGAACAGGTACTCGAGAAACGGGAGATAGCCCTTTTCCAGCACGGTCTCGGGCAGGTGACTCTCGTGGCTGGAGTGCCCGGGAAAAAGCCCGTCGACCTCGTCCCGGTGCCGCTCGGGACGGAGCAGTAGCGCGAACCAACTGACGAGGATGGAGCCGAACGAGGAGGCCGTGTACTGCATCCGCGGCGTGGGGCGCAGATAGCCGCAGCCCCAGGTCGGCGCGACCGGCACCGGAAAGCGGGCTACGCGCCTGGCGAAGAAGACCCAGAGCAAGGCCAGGAGCAGGATCAGCCCGCCCCCGAGGATCGTGATCCAGGCGAAGGGAACCAGGCTCTCAATCCCTTGCATTCCCGGCACTCCCCCGTACCCCCCCAGGGCGCCGTTCAGAACCGGGACGAGCAGCCCCGGCGCCAAACCGATCAGCGCGCAGCACGCGGCAAGCACCCCCATGGGGACCAGCATCCCGGCGCCCGCCTCATGCCCGCCTTCGTGCTCAGGCGAGCGCGGCGCCCCCAAGAAAACCACCCCGTACACCTTGACGAAACAGGCCACAGCCAGCCCCCCCACCAGCGCCAGCACCGGTGCCGCCAGCGCAGGGAGCGACGGCCCCAGACCGACCGCGGCGCCGATGGAGTTGAAGGCGCCCAGGTAGATCATCAGCTCACTGACGAACCCGTTCAAGGGGGGAAGCCCGCAGATGGCGACGGCGCCAAGGAGGAAAAAAACTGCCGTCTTGGGCAGTCGACGCGCCACGCCTCCCAGAAGGTCGATCTCCCTGGTGCCGGTGGCATGGATCACCGATCCTGCGGAAAGAAAGAGCAGCGCCTTGAACAAGGCATGATTGACAACGTGCAAGAGCGCCCCTGCCGCCCCGAGCGCGACCAGCGCCTCCCACCCCTGGTTGGCGCCGATCAAGGCCATGCCGAGACCGATCAGGATGATGCCGATGTTCTCGATGCTGTGGTAGGCCAAAAGCCTCTTAAGGTCGTGCTGTCCGATGGCGTAGGCGACACCGAGGACGGCGGAGATACACCCCAGCACCAGAACCAGGGCGCCCCACCAGAGCGGCGGATCGGTGAAGGCGGAGAAGACCCGCATCATCCCGTAGATACCGGTCTTCAGCACGACGCCGGAGAGTATGGCGGAGACGTGGCTGGGAGCGTTGGCGTGCGCCGACGGGAGCCAGATGTGCAGCGGCATCGCACCTGCCTTCATCCCGAAACCGAACAGGGCGGTCAGGAAGACGGCGGTGGCTATGGGGCCTGCGGCGGAGAGGGAACCGGGGGCCGGAAAGAGGTAGGCACCGGTGGCGGCGTTCAGGAGCGAGAAGGTGGCGAAGAGCGCCAAGGCGCCCAGGTGAGCCGTGATCAGATAGAGGACCCCCGCCTCGCGCACCTCGTGCTTTTCGTCCTCGGTGGTGAGGGCGAAGTAGGCGGCCAGGGCCATCACCTCCCACCCCATCAGGAAAAGCATGGTGCTTCTGGCCACCAACACCACGGTGAGCGCGGCGGACAGGAGTCCCAGGAAGAAGGCGAGTTTGCCGCCGTGCTCCGGGTGTCGCGCCACCGGCCAGTAGCCGGCCCCGTAGACGGCACAGCAGCCGGTGACGATGAAGATGGGGAGGAGGAACAGTGCGGACAGGGCATCAACGCCTATCTCCAGCCCGCCAAAAGGGAGTCCGGAAGGAAGCAGCCAACTTCCTGCGGAGGGGAAGAAGACCGCGCCGAGAGCCCCGGCACAGCCGGCGAGCGATGCCGCCACCATGAGCGCGACACCGGCTCGCTGGGCGAGGTTCGATCCCTTCACGAGCAAGAGTGGCAGGCCGGATATGGCCTGGCAGCAAACGGCGAGCAACAACAGTCCAAGAAAAGTCGCAGGCTCGCCGGAGAAGGTCATGATCAGCTCCTCTTGCCGCGCTCGCAGCGCCGCGCGGCCTCCATGACAGCCGCGGGATCACAGGCATTGTTGAGGGTGCCCCGGAACTCCTGGTCGTGCAGGGCGTAGGCGAGCCGGGACAGCAGGTGCAGGTGCACCTTGACGGTGGGGCTGGTGATGAGGAACAGGATGCGCACGGGAACGCCATCCAAAGCCCCGAAGTCGATCGGGCGCTCCAGAAAACAGAGGGAGATCGCGGGTTGCGGCTTGGTTTGCAGCAGGATGGGATTGCGGACGTGGGGGATGGCGATGCCGTCACCGACGGCGGTGGTGCCGAGCGCCTCGCGGGCCAGGAGCACCTGGAGCAGGAATTCGGGGTCCACCTGCGACGGAAGCTGCAACAGGTTCACCACGTTGCGCAGCACGGAGAGCTTGTCGTCTCCTGGGACGCCGCAGTGAATCCCGCCCGCCTCGAGAGCCTGGGCCAGGCTCGGCAGGTCCAGGTCCGCCTTTACCGCCTCGAACAGCTCGGGGGGCACCTTGATGCCGTGCTCCGTGGCCCACTCCAGGAGGTCGACCCGGTTAATCTGGTAGGTGCCGCGCACAAGGGTGGCGGGTAGTTTTTCCTTCTTGATCCACTTAAGGACCGTCCCCTCGTCCTGGTGCAGCAGCGCGGCCACTTCTGAAGCCTTCATCAACATCGACTGTTACCCCCATGGCTGAACAGGGAAAGGTATAGCACCGTTAAGATGAAGACGCAACGCCGTTAATGTTAAAAAAGCGAATCGTCCCGGCCGTTTGGCGGCACGTTAGACGACAAAGAAGGTTCTACTGTAAACTGGGGCAGCGTCGGAAATTTGGCACCCAGCACTACAGTTGACGTCACGTCCTCCCCTTTGTGAAAGGGGAGACAGAGGGGATTTGCCTTTGGGTTAAAGAGATCCCCCTTCCGGTTGCCATCTAAACTGCAAATCCCCCCTGTCCCCCCTTCAAGCGAAGGGGGGAACGCCTGGGCAGGGACATCGCTTAGTGGACAATATTCCCATCAGGTCCCCATCAGTTCCATTAGTTCCCATCCGTCTCAGGAATCCCCAGCCCGCCTTCAATCCAGCCCGCTGCAATACTGAAACAAAAAAAGCCCCCGGAGTGTTCCGGGGGCTTTTCGTTGTGGCTGTTATTTCTTGGCGTGCTTCTCGCCGCCCTTGGCGTGCTTCTCGCCGCCGGGGACGTCCTGGCCGCCTGCCGAGTGGCAGTCGCTGCAGTTCGCCTTGAAGAGCTCGTCACCGATGTCGACCGGGTGGACGAACTGTTTCACCGGCGCGCTGCCGGCCGGGATGTTCTCCTGCTTCTGCCCCAACACCGTGTGGCACATGTTGCAGTCCTTGGAGATCACCTTGCCCGCCGCGGTCTTATGCTTGCCGTCGTGGCAGCGGAAGCACCCCGGAGTGTAGAAGTGCCCGATGTGGTTCGGATAGGTATTCCAGGAGATCTTCATGGCCGGGAAGAAGTTCCTGTTGTAGATGTCCTGCACCACGGTCACGGCGTGGGCGAGTTCCTTGCTCTTCGCCTTGGCCACCTCCGGGTAGTTCTTGTTGTAGTACTCGGAAAGCTCCTTGGCGATGGTCGCCTTGGCCTCTTCCTTGTTCTTGTAAGGCCTGGTCAGGACCTCCACCGCGGTCTTCTTCAGGTACGGCAGCCCCTGGTCGATGCGCCTGGCGGCGAAGGCTTCGTCCATCTCCACGCCCGGGGAACGGTAGACGTGAGCCGGCCTGTTGTGGCAATCGAGGCAGTCCATGACCCTTTTCTGAGCCTTGGCGATGTCGGCCTTGCTGAGCGGCTTCTCGGTGTCCATATACTCGGTCACAGTGCCGTCCTTCTCCTTGACCGCGATGTACGGGATGCTCATGCGCTGACGGTCCAGCGCGATGTAGGAGACCTCCTGGCCGATGTGCCAGTGGATGCCCTTGTGGTGCTCGCTCTTCGGGGTCCCGCCGATGTTGATCAGCATGTTGATCTCACGCGGGGTGTTTTCCTCGTTGGGAGCGTAGTGGTAGAACACCTTCTGGCGTCCGGCATAGAATTTCTCCGGCCAGTGGCAGTGCTCGCAGGTGTCGCGCGCCGGGCGGAGGTTGTCGATCGGTGTCTCGATGGTTTCCGGATAGGTGTGGGTGGCCACCGCGTAAAGCTGCCTCATGCCGGAGATCTTGGCCTTGACGTACCAGGCGGCGCCGGGGCCCACGTGGCACTCGACGCATTTCACCTTGGCGTGCGGCGAATTGGCCCAGGCGACGTGCTCGGGCTCCATGACCTGATGGCAGAGCTCGCCACAGAAGGTGGTCGACTCGGTAAATTCGTACCCTTTCAAAGAAGCGACGGAGACGATGAGCACGAAGCCGATGCTGGCGATGACGAAGAAGAGGAACAGATGGCGTTTGTGCGCGTCATTGAAGTCCACCCGCGGGAACGGGGGAATGTCCACATCGGGATGCCTGCGCCTCTTCTCCCGTATGATATAGGCGCCCAGCGGGACCAGGATGAGGCCCACGATGAGCATGCCCGGGAAGAGGAAGTAGGTCATCAGGCCGAGGTAGGGCTTCTCGACGCCGGTTATCCCCTCGTAGGAGAGGAAGCCGATGATCAGGCCCGTCGCGGTGACGGCCAGGATCATGCCGACCAGACTGATCAGGTTCCAGGCGTAGCCGGCATACTTTCTTAATGCCATAGTGTCGTCTCCTTGCGTGTTTACGTATGGTTCCAGGAAAATAGGGCAGAACCTTACTATCCGGTATGACTTATGTCAAAAAAAACTATGTTAATGTATACGCGATATTTTAAAACGGCTATCTACGAAAAACCCGCGGGGTTTACGTGGGAAACGCCAACGACGACCGGCTCGCCATATCAAGAATAAAAAACAATGTTATAGTATCAAACAATCTTATAAAATGCAAGCAAGTACTCATGAGGAAAGTCGACGCACCCCGCTACCGGGTCACGACTCGTAGCCGAACTCCTTGAGCATACGGCTGTTGTCGCTCCACTCGCCGCTCACCCGCACGAACAGCTCCAGGAACACCTTGGTGTCCAAGAGCCGCTCGATCTCCTGGCGCGCCTGGGTGCCGATCTTTTTGAGCATCTCTCCCTTGCGGCCGATGACGATCCCTTTCTGCGAGTCGCGCTCCACGTTGATGGTGGCTTGGATCGCCACGACGCCAGTTTCCCGTTCCTTGAAGCTGTCCACCACCACCGCCACCGAGTAAGGGACCTCGTCATGGGTCAGCCGGAAGATCTTCTCCCGGATGATCTCGGCCACGATGAAACGCTCCGGCACGTCGGTCAGGATGTCGTCCGGGAAATAGCAGGGGCCTTCGGGCAAAAGCCCGTGCACCAGCTGCACCAGTTGCTCGACGCCGTCGCCGGAAGCGGCTGAAACCGGGATGATCTCCTTGAAGGGGTAGGTCTCCCCGTAGGCCGCCATGCGCCCCAGGAGATCGCCCTTGGCAATCAGGTCGATCTTGTTCAGCACCAGGATTACCGGAGCCTCGACGCCGGAGAGGACCTCCTTGATCATGGCCGCCTCTTTCTCGGGATCGAAGGCGCCGTCGACCAGAAACAGGATCAGGTCCACCCCCTGCACCGAGGAGAGCGCCTCCTCGACCATGAACTTGTTCAGACGGGTCTTGGCGCGGTGGATACCCGGGGTGTCCAGAAAGACGATCTGCCCATCCGGCACATTGTGAATCCCCTTGATCCGGTTGCGGGTGGTCTGCGGCTTGTCCGAGGTGATCATCAGCTTCTCACCGAGGATGCGGTTCAACAGCGTGGATTTACCGACGTTCGGCCGCCCCACGATGGAGACGAAACCGGAACGGAATATCTTTTCAGACATCTTCTTAATGCCCTCCTGGCTCTTGTTGCGGTAATCGAAACGCTACAACATACGGGAATTGGTACGGCAAGGAAAGCGTTCTTTGCATCCGCACCTGTGTAAGGCGCACCGACACAGTATACCTCGAACCGGCGTTCTGCCTAGTGGCGGGGGTAAGACTCGAAGAGGCAGGCGTGCCGGGTCAGCTCGCCCCACTGCAGGGAGATGAGGTCGGGGGAAAGCGCGGCGTCCTCGCGCACCGTTGCGGTCACGCCGTAGCGGGCCGCCAGTCGCTGCAGGTTCCCCCTTCGCTGCCCCACGAGATCGGAGACCCGCCCCGCGGGAGCGCCGAAAGTTACCACGCTTCCGGCCGGGACATCCTCGAGCAGCGCGCACATGCGGTCGAAGCAGAGTTCGGACTCGACCAGCTGCCCGAAGGCGGGATGGTAGGGACCGGCCAGCACTACCCCAGGGGAGTCGAGCTCGGAGGTGGGCTGCAGCCCGAAGCGGACCACGGGGATGCCGGCCTGTCCTGCGAGCACCAGCATCTCCTTGCACAAGGTCACCGCCTGCGTGAGCGTCATGGGCTGATAGCTCCCCTCGCGGTAGCGCCGGGCCAGCTCGGTCCCGTCGATGACCAGGGTGGGGTAGATGCGCAAGAAGGCGGGTTGCAGGGCGAGCGCCTGGCGCAGTGTAGCGAGCGAGGTCTCCGGCGTGTCGTTCGGGAGCCCCGGCATGAGTTGGATACCAACCTCGATGCCGGCCTCCTTGAGGGTCGCCACCGAAATTTCCACCTCGGCGCTGCCGTGGCCGCGCCCGGAGAGGAGGAGCACCCCGGAGTCGAGCGACTGCACCCCCAGTTCGACGGTGGCGACGCCATGCGCTTTGAGAAAGCGGGCAGTGTCCGGGTCGATGGCGTCGGGGCGCGTGGAAATCCGCACCGACTGCAGGATGCCGCCGGCCAGCAGCGGCTGCAGGGGGAGGAGCAGTGCCTCCTGGTCCCGGCGCGGCAGGGCGGTGAAGGTGCCGCCGTAAAAAGCGACTTCCAGTCGGCGCGCCGGCGCCCCCATACGGTACTCGTCGATGCGGTGCAAAAGTTGCGTCCGGGTGGGCAAGGCACCCTCCGGGCCGGCCACCCGCACTTGGTTGCAGAAGACGCAGCGGTGCGGGCACCCCTGGTGGGAGATGAAAAAGGGGACCAGCAGCGGCCTCAATGCTCCCCCCTGAGCAGCAGGGTGGCGGCGCGGGCGGCATCCTGCTCGGCCTCTTTCTTGGTCCTCCCCACCCCCTCCCCCATCAGCTCGGCACCCAGGTAGACCTCGACGGTAAAGCGGCGGTCGTGGTCGGGACCGGTGGCGTCTTTCAACTGGTAGCGCGGCAGCTCCCGGTGCAGGAGTCTCGCCCGCTCCTGCAGTTCGGTTTTGGCGTCGCGCCCGAAGAGCAGCTCCGGGGTATCCAGCAAAGGCTCGAACAGTTCGTGCACCACCCGCCGCGCCGACTCGATGCCGCCATCCAGGTAGAGCGCGGCGAGCAGGGCCTCGAAGGCATCGGCCAACAAGGAGCGCTTGTGCCGCCCGCCCCCCTTCTCCTCGCCGCGGCCAAGGCGCAGGGAGGTCCCGAGATCCAGCTCCGCGGCCAGGCGGGCCAGGCTCACCTCGTCCACCAGTGCCGCCCTGATCCTGGTCAACTCACCCTCACGGCTGTCGGGAAAGCGCCGCAGCAAGAGGTCGGAGAGCAGGAAGTCGAGCACCGCATCTCCGAAGAACTCCAGGCGCTGGTTGTCCTTCCCCCCCGCCTCGTTCACGTAGGTGCGATGGGTGAGCGCCTCCTCCAGCAACTCGGGATTGCGGAAGCGGTACTTGATCCGTGTCTCGATCACCGCCAGGGTATGGTCCAGCTTTTCGTTCATGATAGATGCCCGTGCCTATCCTTAATTTGAGCCAAATATAGACAAAGGGTGGCGGCATGGCAATAGGGTTCTCGGCGGCAGTTGCGCGGCAGCGGCATGGGGCTTGCCCGCCCCCCTCCCGCAAACCGGCACCAGTGGCGGCCAAGCCTTGCGCGACAGGGGTTCGCGGGGGCATTTAAATGTTGCATAATAATCACCCCTCCCATATAATTCAGTGATTTTATAGAGGATCATGAGAGCGGAGACATGGGCTTTTTCATTACATTTGAAGGCGTTGAAGGGTGCGGTAAAACGACCCAGTTGCGGCTCCTCAAGGAGCGTCTGGAGGCCGACGGCGAGACCGTGGTGGCCACCCGCGAGCCGGGGGGATGCCCCATCGCGGACCAGATGCGCGCCATCCTGCTCGACGCCAAGAACAGCGCCATCACCCCATTGGCCGAACTGCTGCTCTACGCGGCGGCACGCGCCCAGCACGTTCAGGAGGTGATCGCTCCGGCACTCGAGCGGGGCGAGACGGTGCTCTGCGACCGGTTCACCGACGCCACCGTGGCCTACCAGGGGCACGGCAGGGAGCTTGATCTCGACGTGATCCGCCAACTGAACGCGCTCGCCACCGGCGGGGTGCAGCCAGACCTCACCGTGCTCATCGACTGCCCGGTCCAGATCGGCCTTTCCCGCGCCCTCTCCCGCATCGAGGCGACCAGTGGCGCCCGCGAGGAGCGCTTCGAGCTGGAATCGGTACGTTTCCACGAGCGGGTGCGCGAGGGTTACCTGACGCTGGCCCGAGCCTTCCCCGAGCGTTTCGTGGTGGTGGACGGCTCCGGCGACGTAGCCCGCACCGAGGTGCTGGTTACCGCGGCCCTCAGGGACCGGCTGCCGCAGGGTGGCCGCTAGTGCCCTTTTCCGAAGTAATCGGACAGGACCGGGCCATCTCGGTGCTGCAACGTTCCATCGCGCTGGAGCGGGTGGCGCATGCCTACCTCTTCTCCGGCATCGAGGGGTGCGGCAAGAAGAAGACCGCGCTGGCCATGGTGCAGGCGGTGTTCTGCGGCAAGGAAGAGGCCTGCGGCGTCTGCTCCTCGTGCCGCAAAATCGCCAGCGGTCAGCACCCGGACCTGCACGTCCTGGAACCCGACGGCGCCTTCATCAAGATCGATCAGATCAGGGAACTGCAGAAGGAGCTCGCCTACCGCCCCTTCGAGGCGCCAAAGAAAGCGTGCATCATCGACGGCGCGGAGAAATTGAACCTCGCCTCCGGGAACGCCCTCCTGAAGACGCTGGAAGAGCCCCCCGGCAACGCGCTGATGATCCTGATCACCGCCGAGCGTTCCGCGGTGCTGCAGACCATACTCTCCCGCTGCCAGACGCTGGACTTCCAGCCGCTGCCGGCCGAGCTGATCGAAGGGCGGCTGGTCCGGGACCAGTTCCCGGCCGAGGCGGCGCGGGTAGCAGCGTCACTTTCCGGTGGCAGCCTGAGCCGAGCGCTCGAGATCGCCGGGGACGGGGTCCTCGAGGGGCGAGTGACCTTTCTGGAGCGGGTGTTCGCCCTGAACCTGAAGGACATCAACACCCTCTTCGCTACGGCTGAGGAACTCGCCGCCGACAAGGAAGGGCTCCCCGGGTTCCTGGAGCTGCTCCTCTCCTTTTTGCGGGACGTGCTCATCTATCGCTCCACGCCGGACGCGCTGGCCAACGTGGATCTCGCGCACCTGGTGGCCCGGGAGGCTGAGCGGTGCACCGAGACGGTGACCATCGAATTGATCGAGCAACTGGTGGCCCTGCGCCGCCTGCTTGTTCGCAACGTGAACGCGAGGCTAGCACTGGAGGTCTTTTTCATGCGCCTCGCGGAGCGGTAAAAGGCTTAACGCAAAGACGCCACGGCGCAAAGACGCGGAGAGAATCAAAGGACCCGTCCTTGGCGCCTCTGCGAACCGGCACACGAACCACAGGTTGACCAAGACCTGTTTTCTCTTTGGAGGCATTTTTGGCAAAGATAGTAAGGATTCAATTTTCCACCGCGGGCAAGCTCTACGACTTCACCGCCGGCAAGGCCAACGTCAAGGCCGGGGACCGGGTCATCGTGGAAACCGAGCGGGGTAAAAGCATAGGACAGGTCGTGGCGGGTCCCATCGAGGTGGACGACGCGCTGGTCCCGGAGGGGACCAAGCCGGTGCAGCGCCTGGCCGAGGTCGCCGACCTGGCCACGCTGGCCGCCAACACCGCCAAGGAAAAAGAGGCGCACAAGCTCTGCCTGACCCGGATCAAGGAGCGGGGCATGGACATGAAGCTCGTCAAGGTCGAGTACCTCTTCGACGGCTCCAAGGCCATCTTCTACTTCACCGCCGACGGCCGGGTGGACTTCCGTGAACTGGTCAAGGACCTGGCCCACGCCTTCCACACCCGGATCGAAATGCGCCAGATCGGCGTCAGGGACGAGTCCAAAATGGTGGGCGGCATCGGCATCTGCGGCCGCGAGCTCTGCTGCTCCTCCTACCTGCGCGAGTTCGAGCCGGTCTCGGTGAAGATGGCCAAGGAGCAGAACCTGGCGCTCAACCCGAGCAAGATTTCCGGGCAGTGCGGCAGGCTTCTTTGCTGCCTCTCCTACGAGTTCGACACCTACTGCTCGCTGAGAAAGGGTCTCCCCAAGTGCGGCAAGAGGGTGCAGTGCGGTTGTCACGACGGCGAGGTGGTCAAGGTCAACGTGCTGGAGCAGACGGTCACGCTGAAGACGACCGACGACTCGCTGGTGGTCCTGAAGGGTGAAGATATCGCCCCCGAGAACGTCAGCGACCGCGTTAAGAAGCCGCCCATGGGCAAGGGTGAACAGCAGGGGGGCGACAAGGGGAAATCCCAGGGTCCCGGCAAGCAGCGCCGCAACAGGCCCGTCGACGTCAAGGAGAGAAAAAAGGAGAAACCACAATGAAACCGGCTTTTTACGTCACCACCCCCATCTACTACGTAAATGACGTCCCGCACATAGGGCACGCTTACACGACCCTGGCCGCGGACGTGCTGGCCCGCTACAAGCGGCTCAAGGGGTTCGACGTCTTCTTCCTGACCGGCACTGACGAGCACGGGCAGAAAGTGGAGAAGGCCGCCACCGCCGCCGGCGAGACTCCCCTGGAACTGGCCGACCGCGTCATGAAGCGCTTCCAGTCGCTCTGGGAGAAGCTGGAGATCTCCCATACCGATTTCATCCGCACCACCCAGGAGCGGCACAAGAAGGGGGTTTCCGTCCTCTTCGAGCGGGTCATGGAGAAGGGTGACATTTATCTCGGAGAGTACGAGGACTGGTACTGCACCCCGTGCGAGACCTTCTGGACCGAGACCCAGCTGATCGACTACAAGTGCCCGGACTGCAATCGTCCCACCGAGAAGCTCAAGGAGGAATCCTACTTCTTCAGGATGAGCAAGTACCAGGACGCGCTTTTGGCCCACATCGAGGCCAACCCGGACTTCATCCAGCCTAAAAGCCGCCGCAACGAGATCATCTCCTTCGTGAAGGAAGGCCTGCGTGACCTCTCCGTGTCCCGCACCACCTTCAGCTGGGGCATCCCTGTACCGGGCAACGACAAGCACGTGGTCTACGTCTGGTTCGACGCGCTCACCAACTACATCACCGCGCTCGGCTACCCCGAAGAGGGGGGCAACTTCGACAAATACTGGCCCTGCGACGTGCACCTGATCGGCAAGGATATCTTGAGGTTCCACACCGTCTACTGGCCCACCTTCCTGATGGCGGCCGGCCTCCCCATCCCGAAGCGCGTGTTCGCGCACGGCTGGTGGACCGTCGAGGGGCAGAAGATGAGCAAGAGCCTGCAGAACGTGGTCGAGCCGAACATGCTGGTCGACAAGTACGGCGTGGACGCGGTGCGCTACTTCCTGCTGCGCGAGGTGCCTTTCGGCCTCGACGGCGACTTCTCGCACCAGGCGCTGGTGCACCGCATCAACTCGGACCTGGCCAACGACCTCGGGAACCTCTTGAACCGCTCCACCGCCATGCTGGGCAAATATTTTGGCGGCGTGCTGCAGACGCCGGGCGAAGAGACCGAACTGGACAAGGCGTACCGGGAAAAGACGGCGGCCATGATCGGGCAAGTGGACAACTTCATCGAGGAGATGGCCTTCAGCCGCGCGCTGCAGGCGATCTGGGAAGTAATCTCCGCCGGCAATAAGTACATCGACGAGACCGCCCCGTGGACCCTGGCCAAGGACCCGGAGCAGCGCGAGCGTCTCTCCACCGTCATGTACTACATGCTGGAGAGCCAGAGGGTGGTCTACACGCTGCTCTCCGCCTTCATGCCCAAGACCGCCCAGAAAGGCCTCTGCTGCCTGGGTTGGCCTGAGGAAGCCAGCGCCGAGGGGCTCGCATGGGGCGGGCTGAAACCGGGCACCACCATCGCCAAGGCCGAGGCACTCTTCCCGAGGATCGAGGAAAAGGCGGAGTAAAACCGGCCTCAGGCAAAGCCGCAAAGGCGCAAAGGCGCAAAGGCGCAAAGGCGCAAAGGCGCAAAGGCGCAAAGCGAGGCTAAAAAACTAAACAGGGATAAAAGGGATAAAAGGGATGAAAACCAAAGCTTTGGTTTTTACATCCTTTGCATCCCCTTTATCCCTGTTGTTGTTTCAAGCCTTGCTTTGCTTTGCGCCTTGGCGGCTTTGCGTGAGGCGCCTTAGCTGTTCCCGATTATCGGCCTCAGCTCGCCCGGCGCGAACATGAAGAAAAAGCGCAGGATGCAGTACTTATAGAACTCCGAGAACAACAGCTTGAAGCTCCCCTGGTGGCTCCACCACTCCTCCTTTAGATTGCGCGAGTCGACCGGGTGCGGGAAGATGGCGACGTCCTTGGGGAGCGCGTTCCGGAACAGTATGGTGGAGCGCTTCATGTGGTAACGCGAGGTGATCAGCTTGATGGAGGTCACCTTGTGCTTCATGATCAGGTCGCGGGCGTAGATAGCGTTTTCCAACGTGTTGCGCGAATTCTGCTCCAGGTAGACGTTCGCAGCCCCCTCACCCTGATAGAGCTCGCGCTTCTTCACCGCCGGATCGACGCCGATCAGGAACAACTTCTTCCCCTGCCCGGCCCGGTACAGGCGCACGCCCTCCTCCACGCGACCACGGCCGCCGGTCAACACCACGATGGCGTCACACTTCACGTCGCGCGGAGTCAGGGAGAAGGTCTTGTAGACGAAGTCCACGAAAAGAACACTCAGAACGATCAGTATCAGCAACAACAGGGAGAACAGCCCTTTCAATAAAGCCATGATTTAGCACCTGAAAAAACAGCAAGACCGCCACTTTTTACTTGCAACGGCGTAGCCTTTCTGCTATTAGTAACGACTTCAGTAATCACCGGAGGGTACAAAGAAATGTCCAGAATATGCGAGATTTGCGGAAAAGGCCCTAGCTTCGGGAACAACGTTAGCCACGCCAACAACAAGACCAGCAAAATTTGGCGCCCGAACCTGCAGAAGATCAAGGCCGTGAAAAACGGTACCGTCAGGAGCATCAAGGTCTGCACCCGCTGCATCCGCTCCGGTCACGTCACCAAGGCTCTCTAAGAAGATCTTCCGCACAGTCCCTAAAGCCGCGGCGCTCTAAGCGCCCGCGGCTTTATTTGTGTCCGCAATTCCCTTAGCGGCAAAGAGCGGTGACCTCTATCTCCACCAGGACGCCGCGCGGCAACCCTTTCACTTCAACAGTGCTGCGGGCCGGCGGGTTCTCCTGGAAGTAGCCCCCGTAGATGCCGTTCACCGTCGCGAAATCCCCCATGTTGGCCAGATAGATGGTGGTCTTGACCACGTCCTGGAAGCCCAGGCCGGCTGCGGCCAAGAGCGCACCGATGTTCTTCATCACCTGCTCGGTCTCCGCCACGACGCCCCCCTGCACCACTTCACCGGTGGCCGGGTCGAGCGCGATGGCGCCGGAAAGAAAGAGAAAGCCCCCGGCCTTCACGCCCTGGGAATACGGGCCGATCGCCTTGGGTGCCTGGTCGGTGCTGATGATTTCCTTCTGCATAGTGCCTCCTCCTGTCTCGATCGTTCCTTATTTCCCTAGCTCTTCAGACGTTCCACCTTGATGACGCCCTTCACCTTCATGACGGCGGCGAACACCTTCTTCAGGTGGTCGAGGTCGGTCACGTCCACCTCGAACAGGTTCTCGCCCCGCTTGTCCAGCGTGCTCTGGATGCTGGCGCTGGAGATGTTGGCCTCGCAGTTGGTAATCGCCGTGGCGATGTGAGCCAGGATCCCCTTCTCGTCGTTGCACACGACGCGGATCTTGACCGGCAGCGCGCTCTTTTTCCCCTTGTTCCAGGCCACATCGATGCGCCGTTCCGGCTCTAAGGCCATGGCGAAGGGGCAGTCGGCGGTGTGCACGGTGACGCCGCGGCCGCGGGTGATGAAGCCGGTGATCTCGTCGCCGGGAAGCGGGTTGCAGCACTTGCCGAAGCGCACCAGCACGTCCTCAACGCCGTTGATCTGGATGGCGGAGGAGGACTTCCCCTTCAGCGCCCCGATCACCTTGCCGATGCGGGTTTCCTTCTGGTCCTTGGCCGCCTCGATCTTGTCCGCCGGCACCAGCTTGCCGACCACCTGGTTCGCCGAGAGCTTGCCGTAACCCACCGACGCCATCAGGTCGTCCTCGGCCTGGAAACCGAACTCCTGGGCCACCTTCTTCAGCTCGCCGCTCTTTTGCAGCTTGCCGAAATTGAGGGAGTAGCGCCGGAAGTCCTTCTCGCAGATCTCGCGCCCGAGGGTGATGCTTCTCAGGCGCTCCTCGGTCTTCACCCAGGCCCGGATCTTGTTGCGCGCCCGCGAGCTCTTGACGATCTTCAACCAGTCCTTGCTCGGGGTGTGGTGCGGCGAGGTGATCACTTCGACGATGTCGCCGGTCTTCAACTCGTACTTCAAGGGGACCAGCTTGCCGTTCACCTTGGCGCCGACGCAGCGGTGGCCGACGTCGGTGTGCACCGAGTAGGCGAAGTCGATCGGGGTGGAGCCTTTCGGGAACCCCTTCACGTCCCCCTTCGGGGTGAAGATGAAGACGTCCTCCGGGAAGAGCTCGACCTTGACCGTGTCCATGAACTCCTTGGAGTCGTCCAGCTCCTGCTGCCACTCCAGGAGCTGCCGGATCCAGGTGAAGTGCCGGACCTCCTTCTCGTCGTACCCCTTCCCTTCCTTGTACTTCCAGTGCGCAGCGATGCCGCTCTCCGCGACGCGGTGCATCTCGGCGGTGCGGATCTGCACCTCCATCCTTTCACCGTAGGGGCCGATCACCGTGGTGTGCAGCGACTGGTACATGTTCCCCTTGGGCATGGCGATGTAGTCTTTGAAGCGCCCGGGGATCGGCTTCCAGGTGGAATGAATGATCCCCAGGACCTCGTAGCACTCGCGGATGTCGTCCACCGAGACCCGGATCGCGATCAGGTCGTAGATCTCGTCGATGTCGACGTTTCTGCTCTGCATCTTCTTGTAGATGGAGTAGAGGTGCTTGGAGCGGCCGGAGACGTCCCCCTTGATACCGTGCTCCTCGAGTTGCTTCTTGATGATGTCCTTGACCGTGGCGACGTAGGACTCGCGCTCCTGCTTCTTCTTGGCGACCTTGCCGGCCAGGTCGTAGTAGAGCTGCGGCTCCAGGTAGCGGAAGGAGAGGTCCTCGAGTTCGCCCTTGACCCAGGAGATACCGAGCCGGTTGGCGATGGGGGCGTAGATGTCCAGCGTCTCCTTGGCGATGGTGCGCTGCTTGGGCTCGGGCTGGTACTGCAGGGTGCGCATGTTGTGCAGGCGGTCGGCGAGTTTCACCAGGATGACCCGGATGTCGGTGGCCATGGCGAGAAGCATCTTGCGGAAGTTCTCGGCCTGGCTCTCTTCCTTGGTCTTGAAGTGGATCTTGCCGATCTTGGTGACCCCGTCCACCAGGCGCGCCACCTCGGCGCCGAAGAGCGACTCCAGCTCCTCGTGGGTGGTCAGGGTGTCCTCGACGGTGTCATGCAACAGGCCGGTCACCACGGCAGGAAGGTCCAGCTTCAGGTCGGCCAGGATCCCGGCCACCTCCATCGGGTGGATCAGGTAGGGCTCCCCCGAGAGCCGGGTCTGCCCCTGGTGCACCTTGGCGCAAAAGACGTAGGCCTTGCGCAATAGGTCCAGGTCCGCGCCCGGGTTATACGAGGAAACCTTATCGAGTATGTCGTTGAGTCTTATCATCGCGTCCGTTTCTTAGCGGAAAAAGAAGGGGCTAACAGCACCGGAGCAGATGCCCCGTCAGCCGATAGCCCCAGCCGGTTTGAAAAAAAGGGAGACCGCTCATGCGTCTCCCTCTCGATCTGTTAACGACCTTTCTTGCCGATCTCGCAGCCGATCTTGGCGGCGGCGATTTCCCTGAGGGAGACGACCACGTTCTTGTTTGCTGCCCTGTTGTCGATGAGCGGCTTGGCGCCCTTGAACAGCTGCTTCACCCTCTTGGAGGCCAGCATGACCAGGAGGAAGCGGTTGTCCACCTTCTCGAGGCAATCTTCTACAGTAACCCTTGCCATAAGTGAAATCCCCTTTGTGATGTTAAACGTCTAAATCGTGAAGATCCTGGAAAGCCCCTGCAACAGGCGGGTGGTGCGGCACTGCTCGGCGACCAGCACGCTTTTCAGCTGCTCCAGGGCCTCGGAAAACTTGTCGTTGATGATGATGTAGTCGTACCAGCGCGCTTCCTGGATCTCGCCGGAGGCGTTTTGGATCCTGCGCTCGATGACTTCCTGCGAGTCGGAGGAGCGGTTGTCCAGGCGGCGCCTGAGCTCCTCGATGCTGGGGGGGAGTACGAAGATGTAGACCCCTCCTTCGAAACGCCCTTTCAGCTGCCGCGCACCCTGGCAGTCGATGTCAAGGATGAGATCGATCCCCTCGGCGCGGGATTCCTTGAGGGTGGCGAGCGACGTGCCGTAGAAGTTGCCGTGCACCTCAGCCGACTCGGCGAATTCCCCGGCCTCGACCATCCGGTCGAACTCTTCCTTGCCCACAAAAAAATAATCACGCCCGTGCACCTCTCCGTTCCGGGGAGGGCGCGTCGTGTAGCTGACAGAATGCCGTAAGTTAGGAAAGATGTCAATTATTTCCTTACACAGCGAGGTCTTGCCCGCCCCCGAAGGGGCCGAAATCACGTACAATACGCCTTCACGCTTCATAGTTCACCCGTAACCGTTGTCGGGATCCGCTACAAAAACATGCCGGCGGAACCCCAAAGTGTAAAGTTCCCCTACTCTATGTTCTGCACCTGCTCGCGAATCTTTTCCAGCTCCGCCTTCAGCTCCACCACCAGCGCCGCCATCTGGGCGTCGTTCCCCTTGGAGCCGATGGTGTTCACCTCGCGGTTGATCTCCTGGAGCAGGAAGTCGAGCTTTCTTCCCACCGGTTCGCTTTTCGCCAACGTCTCGTCAAACTGGCGCAGGTGGCTCTCCAGGCGTACCAGTTCCTCGGTGACGTCGCACTTGTCGGCCATGACCGCGACCTCCTGGGCCAGGCGCTCCTCGGGCAGGGACGCATCACCGAGAAGCTGCGCGATCCTCTCCTTCAGGCGCTGCCCGTACTCGGCGACCACCTGGGGGGCGCGTGCGGCGACCTGGGCGATGGACTGGGCCAGGGTCTCGCGGCGTCTCTGGAAGTCGGCGTAGAGCGATTCCCCTTCGAACAGGCGCATCTCGTCCACCCGGCGCAGGGCGTCCTCCAGCGCGGTCATCAGTTCCTGCGGCATCTCGTCGAGGCTCGCCTCGGCCTCGGCCGCCACGGTGACCACGTCCCGCTGCGAGGCGACCAGCGCGAGGTCCACCTCGCCGGAAAGCCCGAGCGCCTCCCCGATGCTCTGGAAGGCCTTCAGATAGCCGCGCGCCAAGGGGAGGTTGGCCGTCGGCACGCCAAGCGCCACCGCGTTCTCCACCTGGATGAAGACGTCGATCTTGCCGCGCACGAGCTTCTCGCCCACCCGCTTCTTGATCTCGTTCTCGAACTGCAGCAGCACGCGGGGGAGCTTCACGGTGATCTCGCCGTAGCGATGGTTCACGCAACGCACCTCCACGATGAAGCGTCCCCCTTCGTGGACGGCCTCACCCTTGCCATAGCCGGTCATGCTTTTTATCATGCCTTCTCCTTGTCCCCGCCCTGTGCGGCTAGCGGGATTGCCAAAGTTTTTGCTCCCAGCGCCAGGCATCGGCGACGATGGTGTGCAGGTCGTTGTAGGACGGCGTCCAGCCAAGGACGGTGCGGATCTTGTCGGCGACGGCGATCAGGCTGTCGGGGTCGCCGGGACGCCGCGGTGCCTCGTTGACCTTGAAGTCCACGCCGCTTACGTCCTTCACCACCTTGATCACCTCGCGCACGCTGCTCCCCTTGCCGTACCCCACGTTGATGACGTCGGAGGCGCCGCCGCGCTCAAGATAGCGTAAGGCGAAGAGGTGCGCCGAGGCGAGATCCTCGATGTGGATGTAGTCGCGGATCCCGGTGCCGTCGGGGGTGTCGTAGTCGGTGCCAAAGATGGAAACGCCGTCGCGGGCGCCCAGGGCGGCCTGGCAGGCCACCTTGATCAGGTGGGTCGCCTCCGGCGTTCTTTGCCCCATGCGCGCCTGCGGGTCGGCGCCCGCCACGTTGAAGTAGCGCAGCGCCACGTAGGAGAAGCCGTGGGCGAAGGCGGCGTCGCGCAGCATCCACTCGCTCATGAGCTTTGAGGTCCCGTAGGGGTTGATGGGGGCGGTGCGGCTTACTTCCGAGGCGGCGCCCCCCTCGGGGAGGCCGTAGACCGCGGCGGTGCTCGAGAAGATGAAGCGCTCGACGCCGTGCTCCACGCAGGCCTGCAGGAGGTTCAGGGTGTTCCTGGTGTTGTTGCTGTAGTACTTGAGCGGCAGGGTTACCGACTCCGGGGCGATGATCGCCGCGGCGAAATGGAGCACCGACTTGGCGCCGGTATCTTTGAGCACCTGCCGTATGGCGTCGGGGTTGGAGAGGTCGCCGACCACGAGCCGTTCGCCGTGCACCAGCGCGTCGGCCGAACCGGTGGAGAGGTTATCGTACACCACCACCTCATGCCCCGCCTCGGAGAGCTGTCTGACTACGTGACTTCCTATGTAACCGGCGCCGCCGGTAACGAGTATCACACTCATCGCAGTAACCTCCATGACAAAGATAATGAAAGAGGGTCTAGCCATTGGACTAAACCCTCGATACGCGGCAACGGGACAGGACGGATTGTCATAAATCAGCCCCGTCGTCGGCCATAGCGCAGCGCCGATCCTCATGCGAGTGATCGCGACAGTTATAGCACCTACCCCACCCCAGCGCAACGCCTAAATGGACGAAAACTGTGAGGTCCCTGCCGTCGATCAGCGCGGGGGGCGCAGCCCTGGTTCTTCCAGCCGGTGCACCTTCATCAGGTTGGTGGTGCCGGGGCTCGACAGCGGGCTCCCCATGGTGATCACCACCAGGTCCCCCGTTTTGAGCCACCCCATGGCGAGCACAGCCGCCTCCACGGAGATGATCTGGGATTCGGTATCCCCCTCGATGTCCACCCGCAGCGCCTGCACCCCGGCGTAGAGCGCGAGCCGGCGGCGCACCTGCTGCGACGGCGTCACCGCGATGATGGGCTGGGCCGGGCGGTACTTGGAAACCAGCGCCGCGGTGCTGCCGGTCTGGGTGAAAGCGAGGATGGCGGAGCCCTTGACGCTTTCCACGGCCCGGCAGGCCGCCATGCCGATCACCTCGGAGATGTTCGGGAGGCTGCTCTGGCCGTTGGGCGTCTTGCAGCACTGCGCCATGAGTTGCGGGTCGTTCTCGATGTCGTGCGCCACCTGCACCATCATGGAAACCGCTTCGATCGGATACTTCCCCGAGGCGGTCTCGGCGGAGAGCATGATAGCGTCGGTGCCGTCCAGGATGGCGTTGGCGACATCCGAGGTCTCGGCGCGGGTCGGGCGCGGGTTGTTTACCATGCTCTCCAGCATCTGGGTCGCGGTGATCACCGGCTTGCCGGCGTCGTTGCAGCTTCTGATGATGCGCTTCTGGATCAGGGGGACCTTCTCGGGGTTCAGCTCGACACCGAGATCGCCGCGCGCCACCATGATCCCGTCCGAGACCCGCAGGATGGCGGCGAAGTTCAAGACCGCCTCGGGCTTCTCGATCTTGGCGACGATGCGCAGCGTGGAACCGGCGCGGTCGATGATCTCCCGCAGTTCGACCACGTCCGAGGCCTCGCGCACGAAGGAGAGGGCCACGTAGTCCAACTGCTGCTCCATGCAGAACTGCAGATCCTCCTTGTCTTTCTCGGTGAGCGCGGGGGCGGAGACCTTGGCGCCGGGGAGGTTGATTCCCTTGCGGTCTTTCAGGAGCCCGCCGGTCACCACTTGGCAGCGCACGTCCTCCCCGGAAACCCCGAGCACCTTCAACTCCATCAAGCCGTCGTCGAGGAGGATGCGGTCCTCCGGCTTCACGTCGCGCGGCAGCCCCCGGTAGATAGTCGGGATCAGGTTCCCCTGCCCCAGCACCTCCCGCGTGGTGACCACCACCTCGCTGCCGGCCACAAGCTCCATGGAACCGCCGGCCATGAGACCGGTGCGGATCTTGGGCCCCTGCAGGTCCCCGAGGATGGCCACGGCATGTTCGTGCTCCTGGGAAAGCCTCCGGATGTGTCCGATCACCGCCACCTTGGAGGCGTAATCGCCGTGGGAGAAGTTGAGGCGAAAGACGTCCACGCCGGCGTGGATCAGGGCGTCGAGCATCTGCTCGGAATCGGAAGCGGGGCCGACGGTGGCTACGATCTTGGTGCGACGGAACATGGGTTCTCCTGGTCGAGCCGGGCGCTGGCGGGGGACGTGCGCGGGGACCGTCTCCCCCGCTTGGTGCCGGCTCGCGAAAGGGGGATGTGCTGCTTGAGGAATGACCCTAAATATCTACCCGAAATCGGGGCGGGACGCAATGCGTATGGGCAGGTTTTCGCTGGAGGTTTGGCCGGTCACCCGTTTTGCAGCTGGCTCCAACGGAAGCAGTCGACGGTATGGTCGTTCACCATGCCGACCGCCTGCATCAGCGCGTAACAGATGGTACTCCCCACGAAACGGAAACCGCGCCGCTTGAGGTCGCGGCTCATTCGGTCCGACAGCTCGTTCTTTGGGGGGACCTCGGCGAGGCTGCGCCAGGCGTTTTGGATCGGGACGCCGTCCACGAAGCGCCACAGGTAGGCGTCGAAGGAGCCGAACTCCTGCTGCACGCGGAGAAAGGCGCGCGCGTTGTCCAGGGTCGAAGCGATCTTCAGGCGGTTACGGACGATGGAGGGGTCGGCCATGAGCCGGGCGACGTCGGCATCGCCGAAGCGGGCCACGAGCTCCGGGTCGAAGGAGGCGAAGGCGCGGCGGTATCCTTCCCGCTTTCTCAGGATGGTGATCCAGGAAAGCCCCGCCTGCGCCCCCTCGAGGGTGAGAAACTCGAAGAGGAGGCGGTCGTCGTGCACCGGCACTCCCCATTCGAGGTCATGGTAAGCACAGTAAAGGGGATCGCTGCCCGCCCAGCCACAGCGGTTCAGGCTAGTCGCGGCCGTGACGGTCCCGGTCATTGCCCCTCTCCTCGCCGCGCTGTTCGTGCTCGAGGCGCTTGTGCTCCTTTCTCTGCTCCTTCTCGTAACGCTTGTCTTCCTTTCTCTGTTCCTTTTCGAAGCGCTGCTCTTCCTTTCTTTGCTCCTTGGCGTAGCGCTTCTCGTCCTTTTGGTGCTCGTGACGCGCCTTCCAGTAGCCCCGCTCGCTTCTGTGCCTGCCGTGATAGTGGTCCCGGTCGCGCTGGTACACGGCGTACTCGCGGGTACGGTACTCCCTGATGCGCTCGATGCGGTAGCGGCGCAGCGGCGAGGGGAGCTCGCGGTACCCGACCGGGACCCAGCGGCCGCGGTTGTCGGGAGAGCGGTACCAGCGCCCGTCGCGGAAGCTGAAGTAGACGTTGTTGAGGTAGAAGAGGTCGTAGGGTACCCCCACCGCCACGTAGAACCCCAGCGGCTGCGGGTAGATAAACTCCACGTTCTCCTCGACATCGTCATAGTAGGGCTCGGGCTGGTAAACCGGCACCGGGGCGGGCGCCACCACAACCGGCCGCGCGGGGGCCGGGGCCACCACCACCGGGCGCTCGTTGCCCAGATGAATGTTGACGTCCACGCCGACGTTGCCGGCCTGCGCCTGGGACAGTATGAGCGGCAGTGCCACGGCCTGCAGCACGAAAGCGCGCGCTATCTTTTGCATGGTTTTCACGGGTGTTTCCTCCTTTTAGGGGGGTGAGGTCAGCCTGCGACACTCAGCGGTTTGGATTGATCCTCCGGCTCGGAGAAGCGCTTCACGTAGCCAGTGAAATCTTCCCCGGCCATGGGGGGAGCGAAGTAGAAGCCCTGCGCCTCGTCGCAACAGCGATCCACCAGGAAATCGAGCTGGGCGTCGTTCTCGACCCCTTCCGCGATGACCTTGAGCTTGAGGCTATGGGCCATGGAGATGATGGCCTCGGCGATGGCGGCGTCATCACTGTCGGTGACGAGTTCCGCGATGAAGGAGCGGTCGATCTTGATGGCGTCGATGGGGAAGTGCTTAAGGTAGTTGAGTGAGGAATAGCCGGTGCCGAAGTCGTCAATGCTCAGCTTCACCCCCATTCTCTTCAGCGCCTGCAGCGCGTGGATGTTTTTCTCGGCCCGCTCCATGATGACGCTCTCGGTGAACTCAAGTTCCAGAGAGCTCGGGCGGACCCCGGTCTCCTTAATGACGCAGGCCATGGTCTCCAGGAAGTCGGGCTGCCGGAACTGCCGCCCCGAGATGTTGACGGCGACCTTAAGCCCCGGGAAGAAGGAGTCCCACTGCACCGCATGCAGGCAGGCTTCCCTCAGCACCAGGTCCCCCAAATCGAAGATGAAGCCGCAGGACTCCGCGATGGGGATGAACTCGTCCGGCCCGACCAGGCCGAACTCGGCGCTGTGCCAGCGTAAAAGCGCCTCCGCCCCGGTCAGCCGCAGGGTCTTCAGGTCCCACTGGGGCTGGAAGTAGAGGTAAAACTCCCCCCGCGCGAGCCCCTGGCGCATCCCGTTCTCCAAGGCCACCCGGCGCATGTTCACCTGGTTCATCTCCTGGGAGAAGAACTGGTAGCCCGCCTTCCCCTCTCTCTTGGCCTGGTACAGCGCGGCGTCGGCGCTGCGCAAGAGGCTCTCCACGTCCCGCCCGTCTTCGGGAAAGAGGGCGATGCCGATACTGGTGCTGCCGTAGAGCACCTCACCTTCAATGAGGAAGGGCTCGGCGAAAAGGGCCTGCAGCCTGGCGGCAGTAACGGCCACCTCCTCGTCCCCCGGAACCGGGTTGATCAGGATGACGAACTCGTCCCCTCCCAGCCGCGCCAACGTGTTGGACTCGCACAGGCACCCCGCCAGCCGGGCCGCCACTTCCTGCAGGAACTTGTCCCCCACCTCGTGCCCCTTGGAGCTGTTCAGGTCCTTGAAATTGTCGAGGTCGAGAAAGAGCAGGGCCAGCTCGCGCCGTTCGCGCTGGGCGAGGGCGAGGGCCTGGTGCAGGCGGTCCATGAGGAGCGCCCGGTTGGGGAGTTTGGTAACGCTGTCGTAATAGGCGAGGGTCTTCAGCTGCTGCTCGCAGAGCTTGCGCTGGGTCATGTCTTCGCAGGCGGTCAGCATCCCCAGGTAGTCTCCGCCCGGGTTCCTGATCGGCAGGGAGGTGAGCTGCACGGGAAAGATCATGCCGTCCTTGCGCAGGTTCAGACACTCCCGTTTCCACAGTCCGGCGGTCTGGCGGTTGATGCGGCGCCCGCCGGCCTTGCTCTCCGGCGCCAGGACCCGTGCCGGCCTGCCCAGCAGTTCTTCGCTGGCGTAGCCATGCATCTCCGCCTCCGCCTGGTTCACGTAGATGATCTTGCCTTCCCGGTCGCTGATGGTGATCCCCGCGCCGATAGGAAGAAAGTCGATCGCTTCCTTCAGCATCGCCAGGCGTTCATCGTCCTGCTGCAGCTGGTTGAACAACTGCAGCGGACCGGAACCCGACTGCAAACACCCTGGTGGATCGTTAGCCGCATCGTGCATGGGTCTCTCCTGCCGCCGCCTGGTGCGGCACCGGCATGACTATCTGGATTTACGAAGAAAAATGCGATGGGGAGAGGGTGGCGGCCGCTCCGGCAGTCACTCCAGCGCGGGGCCATCTTGGGACAACATCATTAGAAGCGAACAAAAAAAACGGGTTGCCGGTATCGTAGCTGCAGCTTGGCTAGATATTTCGGCAACCCGGCTGTCTCAGGGAGACCCGTGGGCTTTCCGTCCCACCCTCGCGGATGGTTTAGTATTATCGTTTATCTTTTTTCCGGTGCTTCCGTTTCTGGCACGCTTCGAGCTGAGCTGGCCGCCCCTCCCGCTTGTCTCCGGCAGCCGCTGCTGCCCTTGCCATCGAGAGATGGTTTAACCAGATGGGGAAGGAAATGTCAAATAAAATTAACCCGAACGGGGGGGGGCGGGACGTGAGAACTCCGCCGCCAGGATCAGGAAGCCTGGTAGCCCAGCCCTTTCTGCTGCCGGACCGGGACGGTGACCGTCACCTCGGTCCCCTTCCCCACCGTAGAGCGCACGTCGATGTCCCCTCCGTGACGCTTCACGATGCCATAGCAGACGGTGAGCCCGAGGCCGGGCCCCTTCCCCGCCGGCTTGGTGGTGAAGAAGGGGTCGAAGATCTTGGCCAGGTTCTGGGGCGGGATGCCGCAGCCGTCGTCGCGGATCACCACCGAAACCTGCAGCGGCTCCCCGTACTTCTTCACCAGGGCGGTGCTGATGTCGATCCGGCCGCCGTTGGGGAGGGCGCTCTTCGCGTTCTGCAGCAGGTTCACGTAGACCTCCAGCAACTTCACGAAGTCCCCCTCGATCCGGGGCACCTCCGCGTCCTGCTGCAGCGTGACCTTCACCTTCTGCTCCTCGAAGGGCCCCGACATGATCTCCAGGGTGTCCCTGAGCACCTCGTTGATGTCCATATCGCTGAAATTGCAGCGCGCCTGGGTGGTGAAGCGGACCAGGTCCTCGACGATCTTCTGGCAGCGGACCGCCGCACTCTCGATGCTCTCCAGGACGTCGATGCCATCCATCAGCTCGGGGTCGATGGGATGCGCCAGCGCGCTGCTGCGCAGCATCTGGATCGCGCCCAGGATCCCGGCCAGCGGGTTGTTCAACTCGTGGGCGGCACCGGCGATCACCTCGCCCAGGGTCGCCATCTTTTCCGACTGGATCAGCTTGGCCTGGGCCTCCTTCAGGTGCCGGGTCTTCTCTTCCACCATCCTCTCGAGATGGCTGTTCAGCTCTCTTCTCTGCTCCTCCACCTGCTTTCTCTCGGTGATGTCCCGTATGATGACCTGGATCGACTGCTGCCCCTGGAACACGATTCCGGTCGACACCGCCTCCACGTCGATGACGGCCCCGCCTTTTTGCACCATCTTCGACTCGCGTAGCGGCGACGGCTCGCCGGTCTCGTGGATCTGCTGGATGCGCTCCACCACCATGGCGTGGAAGTCGGGATGCACGAAGGAGAAGATGGACTGGCCGATCAGCTCCTCGGGGCGGTCCACGCCGAGCAGGTGGCAGGCCTGCTTGTTGGCGCAGACGTAGCGCCCCTCATGTTGCACGAGGATCGCCTCCGGCGCGTTCTCGAACAACTTGCGGTAGCGGTCCTCGCTCTGCGTCAGCTCCGCTTCCATCTGCTTGCGCTCGGTGATGTCCCGGAAGACCCCCCTGGTGCTGACGTGTCCGTCGGAGGTATTGCAGTTTATGCTCCCCTCGAGGATGATGCTGCGCCCGTCCTTGGCGACGAACTCGACCTCGACCCGGGGGATCCGCGCGCCGGACTTCAACTGGTCGAACATGGTGGCGCAGTGGCTCTGGCAGCAGGGCTTGATCACGTCGAAGATGTTCAGCTTGGCTACTTCCTGGTCGGTGTACCCCATGGTCTTCTTCCAGGCGTTATTCACGTAGATGAAGTTCCCTTGGGCGTCCACGCTCTGGATCAGGTCGTTGGCGTTCTCCAGGATATCGCGGTAGCGCTCCTCGCTCGCCCTCAATTCCTCTTCGGCCCGTTTGCGGTCGGTGATGTCCAGAAAGCTCTCGATCAGGTGGTCCCGCCCGTACAGTCTCACCCGGGCCACCGTTTTCACGACGGTGATGGCGTCGCCGCTGGGCCTGAGCAACTGTCGCTCGGCGTTGTCGATGCGCTGCCCCTGATCGGTGATGGGGCAGTGCCCGCTCTGCTCGGGACAGATGAAGCAGTGACAGACCGAGCCTACCACCGCTTCCTTTGCCGTGCCGATCAACTCCACCGCCTTGGGGTTGGCATCCACGATGGTGTGGGTTTCGGCGTCGATGATGACGATGCCGACCTGCACGGTATCGAAGACGGCGCTCAGCCGCTTACGGCTCTCCTCGAGTTCACCGGCAACGTGGCTGAAATCAAAGCAGGCGCGGGTGAGTTCCGGCGCCGCGTTTTGGGGCTCGAATATGTTAGGCATGGGTGACTCCTGGAAACGTATGATTCTTATGGTGATCGGCCGCCCGGGTCACTGGTTCGCAGCCAGTTCCTTCAGGATCTTCTTGGCGTCGCGGTTCCCCTGCGCAGCCGCCCGGCGGAACCAGACGTCCGCCTTGTCCTGATCGGGTGCCGGCACGGCGAGCCCCTGCAGGTACATCATGCCGAGATCATACTGCGCACTGTCAAAACCGGCGTCGGCCGCTTGCCGCAGCAGTTGGAAGGCCTTTTTGAAATCCTGGGGGACCACCTCCCCCCTTATATACACGAAGGCGAGATTCCACTGCCCCGGCGGGTAACCCTGACTGGCGGACTTCTCGTACCACTTGAGCCCCCCCAGCTTGTCCAGCGGGACCCCGACCCCAGAAGAAAGCATGACACCGAGCTTCATCTGGGCTTCGGCGTTACCCTGCTCCGCCAACTTCTGTACCTCTTTCAAATCGGTCCCGTCGTACCCGTACCCCGACCCGGCGCCGATGGCAACCACCATTGCTACCCACAACACCACCTGCATCAGTTTCATGGCCACCGCCCTTATAGTGAATTCGTTTTTCCTTATGCACAATACTTGCCATCCATGCCATGGTGGGGGCCGCGCCTGGTGCGAGGGGGACAGAGCGCTATGGCGCCGGGGGCTCGGCACGTATCCTGCTAGCTTCCATCCTGCCGAAGTCGCATTGACCGGTGGGAAACAGGAGAAAAGAGTCGCGCCACCTCTTGAAGCCGCACCGCCAAGTCGCTAACGCGCTGGAAGTTGGTCATTTGCCCCACGCGCCCTCGGCACCGTCGCCGTCCCTGGACAGGCGCCCTTCAGGGGCTTCGCCGCGCCCTGGGCGGGTAAAGTGTTGGAAAAGCCCCACCTGCGTGCGTCAAATAACACAGTACGGAGAAAAAAGTCCTTGCGCCACGCGGCGCTGAAAAATCGGGCCGCTGCAGCCGTAGCACTGGGGCAAATGTCCCAAACATGGGTGATATCCCCCACTGCCCGGTGTAAAGGACCCATTGCTGCACCGGCCAAGATCTGCCAGGCCCTGCTCCGCACCAGACAGGGCCCCTATATGCTAAAAAAACAATACACAAATTATTAAATAAATGATAAAGTTCAGCCGCCTGCTGACCGGCATGGGGACCCGCCCCGCAACTTGACCGACACCGGTCTCAGCCTATCGAGAATCTGCGGACTCTCCCGCAGCAGGTCCAGGAAGGAACCGTCACCATGAGTAAAAACAGGATCTTGGTCGTCGACGACGAAAAGCTGATCTCCTGGTCCCTCGCCGCCAGCCTCAAAAAGGACGGCTACGAGGTGGATACGGCCGCTTCCGGTGCCGAGGCTGTTCAGAAATTCGAGATCTTCAAGCCTGACCTGGTCATGCTGGACATCTGCCTTCCCGATACCAGCGGCCTCGAGCTGCTGAAGCGGTTCAAGGCGACCAACGAGGACCTCTACGTCATCATGATCACCGCCTACGCCAACGCCGACTCGGCGGTGCAGGCGCTGCAGGACGGCGCGGAGGACTATTTCGGTAAGCCCTTCAACCTCGAGGCGGTCAAGCACGTGGTGGAGCGGGCCTTCGAGAAACGGCGGCTCAAGAAGGAGGTCGATTACTTCCGAAACGAGCTGCGCAGGAAGTCGGACAACGAGAAGATGGTGGGCAACAGCCCCAAGATGATCGAAGTCTTCAAGATGATCAAGATCTGCGCCGATGCCGACGCCAAGACGGTGCTGATCACCGGCGAGAGCGGGACCGGCAAGGAACTGGTCGCCAAGGCGATCCACTACCACAGTGCGCGGGCCGACGCCCCCTTCATCGAGGTAAACTGCGCGTCGATCCCGGAGAACCTGCTGGAAAACGAGCTCTTCGGCCATGAAAAAGGGGCCTACACCGACGCCTCCCGGCGCCAGAAAGGGGTCTTCGAACTGGCCGAGGGAGGATCGGTGTTCCTGGACGAGATCGGGGACATGCCCTACCAGATGCAGGCCAAGATCCTGAAGGCGACCGAGACCAAACGCTTCCGCAGGCTCGGGGGGCAGGAGGACGTCGAGGCCAACGTGCGGATCATCACCGCAACGCACCAGGACCTCCCCAAGATGGTTAAGGAAGGAAGGTTCCGCGGCGACCTTTTCTTCAGGCTCAACGTGATGAATATCTGCCTCCCCAAGCTCAGAGAGCGCAAGGAGGATATCGAATCGCTGGTGCAGTACTTCGTCGACGCCCTGAACGAGGAGTACGGTAGAAGTGTCAGCCATGCCTCGCCGGAAACCCTGGAATACCTGACCAGATACGACTGGCCCGGCAACGTCCGCGAGTTGCGCAACTGCGTGGAGCGCCTCATGATGCTGGAACAGGGGAAGGTGTTGACGCCTGAATTTTTGAGCCCGGAGATCAAGCAGAGCAAGGTCGCCGCGCAGGAACCGGACAGCCCCGGGATGATCAGCTCCGACTTCGCCGGCGAGCACATCGTGCTCCCGTCCACCGGCATCTCCCTCGAAGAACTGGAAAAGATGCTGATCCAGCTCGCTTTGAAGAAGTCCGGCGGAAACCAGTCCAAGGCCGCCAAGTTCCTGAAGACGAGCAGGGATACCCTGCGTTACCGGATGAAGAAGTTCGGGCTGTCCGAGTCGGGAAAGGATGGGGAGAACGACGGGTTCGAGGCGTCGGTTTCCGGCAGTGCCCCCCAGGCCTCCGCCGACAACCTCAGGTGGGTCTGACCTCCATCGCCCCCCCTTACTGCAACGCCCCAGCGACGGCAACAAAAACGGCCCGGAGGGAAACTCCCCCCGGGCCGATCTGCGTGATGACGCCCGCTGCTAGACCTTTTCGATCTTCGCCTTTTGGCGCAACTCGGTCAGGAAGGCGGCCACGGCCTTGCGAGTCTGCTCCATCTTCAGATACTGAACGATCTGGAACTTGACGGCGTCGAAGCTGTCCGTGGAAGGGGCGATCCGCTCCTGCAGCTTGATGATGTGAAAGCCGAATTCCGACTCCACCACCTTGCTGATCTCGCCCGGTTTCAGGGCATAAGCGGCCTTCTCGAAGGGGGCGGTCATCTGTCCTTTGCCGAAAATGCCCAGTTCCCCACCCTTGGTACGGCTGGGACAGGTCGACTCGGCCTTTGCGGCTGCCGCGAAGTCCTCACCCTTTTGCACCCTGCTCAAGAGTGCCTCCGCCTTCTCGCGTGCCTTTTTCTTCTCCTCGCCCCCCCCCTTCTGGTCTACGCTCACCAGGATGTGGCTCGCACGCAGGCGCTCGCCTTTTTGGAACAGTTTCACCTTGTTGTCGTCGTAGAACTTCTTCGCCTCGGCATCGGTGCAGGTGGCCTTGGCCGAGAACTGCTGATCCACGAAATAGTTGACCACGATCTCTTTGCGCATCGACTCCCGCACCTCGGCCTCGGTCATCCCGGTCGCCTTCAGCGCTTTTTCGTACTCCTCCTTGGTCGGGAAGGCCGCGCGGTTTTTCTGGTACTGCTGGTCGACCAGTTGGTCCAGGTTCTTTATCTGCAGTTTCTTCCCTTCCTGGTACAACAGCTCCGCCGAGGTCAATTGCTCGAGGGCGGCGTCGGTGGCCTTTTTCATCTGTTCCGGCGGCAGCTTCTGGTTGACCTGGTTTTGCGCCAGGAGGGTCTTCACGGCACGGTCCAGCTCCGGCTTGGTGATGGTGGTGCCGTTCACCTTGGCGACGGGGGCGCCACCGCCCCCTTTCTCAGAGCACCCCGGGAGCACACACAGGGCCAGCACCGCCGCTGTGGCCGGTATCCAATTCTTCAACGCAGACATGGAATCTCCTTTTATCAAATGTAATGAAATGTAAAGCTGGCAGCTTTGCACAGCAAGAGCCGTACCCGGCAACGATCTGGGGCAAAACCGTCATCCAACGCCCGTCACCGCGCCGGGGCCGGTTCAGGTAATTGTTCAGAATTGCAAAACTTTGTGGGGGTAGCCACTGCGGATGCACCGCCGCGCCACATAAGCCGTCACCCAACCGGCAAGGGAGGTGGGGCATTTCACCCACCCCATGGGGGGGAACCGGGCGGCTCCGTGTTGAATCGCTATGTCGCGGATCAACAGGCGGCGAAAAAAAGGCCGCGCCTTGCGGTGCGGCCAGAAGGAGCCCCTGCCGTAGATACCTTACTGCCCGGTGCCGCCAGTCCCGCCCATACCGCCGGTCCCACCACCAGTGCCGCCGGTACCGCCCATGCCACCGGTGCCGCTAGGACCGCCTAGAGGCGGTGTGCCGTAGTTGGGCTGCGTCCCGGAGGCACCGGTCCCCGTGCTTTTCCTGGTATGTTTCCTGGTCTTCTTGCTGCTTTTCTTTCTTTTCTTCTTGGTCTTGGTCTTCGGCTTGGCCGTTTCGGCACTTCCCTGGTCGCTCTGGGTTCCGGACGACATACCGGTCCCCTGCCCCCCGGTGTATCCCGAATCGGTTCCGGTCGTGTCTGCCGCCCAGACCATTCCAGCGAAAGATACTGCTACTAGCGCGGTTACGATGGTGGTCAACACTCTTTTCATAATGATCCTCCCGAGTTTGATAAACGACCGACACACTATAGCACAACATTAATTTTTACCAATTATTCGCTTGGCATTTTTTAGCAATGGCGGGAACGGGGTTTCTTCACCCTCCTCGCTTGACATGTTAATCTATTGTAGTTATAACACTCTAATCTAAAAAACCACAAAGGAGAGCGGCACGTTGAAAAAGATGAAACCTTTCGATCTGGCCCATGAGCAGTACCAGCTACTGATGACAAAGTTCAAGAACACTAAGGACCTGCGGGAAAAGAACATCCTCTTCAGAAGGCTCACCAACCTGCTGGCAGTCATGGAATTCCTAATATCCATCCACAAACCTCACTGAACCCTTTGATCCAGGAAGCGTAGTCTTGCGCTCCCTGGCATCCAGTGGGCACGCACTTACCCCTTTGCCATCAAACGAGTGGCGGAATCCTTGATTGAGTTCATGCTATAATGCTGTCAGTCTGGGTGATAGCTATGAGTATTCCCGCCGATCACATCCCTTCCCCGCAACTCCGTCCGGCACGCCTGTGGTTTGCCGCCTCGCACCTCCTTGCCATGCTGCAGCAAGAATTCTTCGTCCGCTGGCGCGGTGCCGTCCGGGGGCTCGACCTGGACGCGGTGCACGACCTGCGCGTCGCTTCCAGGCGCCTGCGGGAGGGGCTCGCCCTGTTCGCCCCCCTTCTGCCGGGGAAGAAGGTGGCGAGGCTGTCGCGCAGGGTGAAAAGGCTCACTACCCTTCTGGGAGAACTACGTAACGTCGACGAGGCCCTCGCCTTCTTCTCCGGGCTTAATCGGGAGCAAGGCGGCGGTGGACCGGCGCTGGCCGGCCTGCTGCGCACGCTGTCGAAAGAAAGGGACGCGGCCCAAACCGAACTGGCACAAGCACTGCCCAGATTGCGTGCGGGGAACCTGAAAAAGGAACTGGCGCGGTTATTGGGGCATCCGAATCCCTTCCGGCCAAGCGGTATCGACCCCTTCATGGACGTCGCCCTCTTTGCAGAAGCGGCCTTGGCCGAGCGGGTCACGCTGGTCGAGGAGCTTTTCCCGGCCGCGCTACGGGAGGAGGACGCGGTGGCCCAGCACCGGCTGCGCATCGCCTTCAAGAAGCTGCGCTACCGGCTGGAGATCCTGGCACCGCTGTTGGAAGACGAAGGGGATCAACTGCGCCAGGTCCTCAAGCGCTACCAGGACCTCCTGGGAAGCCTGCACGACCTGGATGTTTTCGCGGAGATGGTGGAACAGCGGGTGGCACAGGGAGCGGGCCGGGAAGAACTGCTGCAGGTGCTGGCCGGGCAGCGGGCGGTACTTTTCGGGAGTTTGATGCAGGCGCACCGGGAGCAGCCGATCGAACCACTGACGCGTGCGATCAGCGCGGAGCTTCGCCTTCCCCGCACGCCAGCCCCAGTAGGAAGGCAGAGGTAGCCTCGCAGACGCGGGCCGCGAAGGAAAGGTTCAGGGTCGCTACGGTATCGGTCGGCAGGTGGTAGTGAGGATTGCGGAAGTTGGTGGTGTCGGTGAGCATGATGGCGGGGTAACCGGCATCCCAGAAGGGTGCGTGGTCGGATCTGCGGGTATCGGGGAGGAGTTCGCCGTTGCCCGGCACCACCAGGGGTACCACGGGAAGGACGACACCAAAGCTTTCCACGGCCAGGACAAAGCGCGACACCAGCCCCTGCGAGGCCTGGTTTCCGATCACCGCCAGGAAGTCGCCGGTTTCAGGCACCTGCAGCGGCACCCCTGCGGGAGCCTCCTGACGCACCGACCTGCCGGCGAAAGCCACCGATTCCAGCACCACCACGGCTTCGATTTGCCATCCCTGCATCGACGCGAAGGAAGCTAGGGCACGGCTTCCCCGGAGTCCGGTCCCGGTCTCCTCCGAGTTCTCCTCCAGGCTGACTCCGACAAACTGCAGCGTCAGTTCCGGCCGCCACTCTTTGAAGATGGTCGCCAGTTCCAAGAGCAGCGCCACGCCGCTGGCGTTGTCGTCGGCCCCGGGGGAACCGGCAACGGTATCATAGTGGGCCAGCACCAGGACTCGTTGTTCCGGCCGGCGCGTCCCCAGCCTGGTGGCGACGACGTTCTGGTACTGCTCGCCGCCGTCAAGAAAGCCGTGCAGGTCCACCGCGTACCCCAGGGCGCGCAGCGAGTCTTCCAGATAGGTGCAGGCCCGCTGCAAGGCGGCTGGCGCCGCCACCGGATGCCGGACCCCCTCCAGGAACTGCAGGTGTTGTGCGATGCGCTCCCTGGAAACTACCGGCAGCGCCCCACCCTTCCCCGCAGTTCCGGGCGCCGTGCTCACTTCATCGCCTCGAGTTCCCGCTCCAGCTTTTGTAACTGCGCATCGTCCTCGCGCACTTCAACCAGCTTTTTGTAGTAAGCGGCACGCGCTGCACCGGCCGTAGAGAAGACGTGGTTCTTGGTGACATAGGGGTTATTGCCGTCAGTCGTTTTCCCCTCGGCGAGGTCCTTCTGGAACTTCTTGGCCTCTTCCAGGGTCGGGGTGCGCCCCTTCAGCACCATCCACTTGTGATGCAGCTTCTGCAGCTCCTGCTTTTTGCCCACCAGCCCGCCCCGGATCCGGGCCAGTTCGCCACGCAGTCGCTCCCGCTGCGCGCCGTTGGGGTCGCCGGGCTCTGGGGCAGCAGCCCGCCTCGCTGCCGGCGCCGCTACCGGTGCCTCCTGCTTCGGCGCGTTTGCCGCGGGTTTCGCAGCACTTGCCGCATCGACCTCCTGGGCACGTTTTAGGTACTTTCCGGGGATGCGGTCGGAGTCGTCGGTGAAGTGAACGGTCCCGGCGTCGTCGCGCCACTGGTAGGTGCCGCCCAGAACGAGCGTGGGTGCGGCAAAGAGAAAAACCGTGGCAATCATCGTGGTGCGTCGCATGTGCCCTCCGGAAATAGCAAGATCGTGCAGTTCAAGGCTGAAGATAATATGCATGTGGCGCCATTTGTCAATTTTCTTTTGCAGCGTCTCATCTTCCCCGCCCCCGGCGCGCCTGTGCCCTGGGGGGGAGGACCCGCTTAACGCGAAAGGGCCGGGGGGAAATCCCCCGGCCCTTTTTGTTACCGCAGCGTCGTTTTGGCGCTACTATTTGCCGTCGTCGCCAAAGTTCAGCGCCGCCAGCTTGGTGTAGTAGTCGAACCGGTCCGCAGCCCAGGCGCTTGCCTTTTCCATCAACCGGTCCGCCGCCTCGGGGTTCACCTTTCTGAGCACCTTGTAGCGGTTCTCGCCTCCGGCGTATTCCTCGAAGGTGGTGGTGGGGGCCTTGCTGTCCAGTTGCAGCGGGTTCTTCCCCTGCGCGGCGAGCGCCGGGTTGTACCGGTACAGCGGCCAATAGCCGGAGGAAACCGCCTTTTTCTGCTCGTCCACGCCGCGGGTCATGTCGATGCCGTGCGCGATGCAGTGCGCGTAGGCGATGATCAGCGAGGGGCCGTCGTAGGCCTCGGCCTCGATGAAGGCCTTGACCACCTGGCCCGGATTGGCGAGCGACACCGCCGCCACGTAGACGTGGCCGTAAGCCATGGCCATCATGCCCAAGTCCTTCTTGGCCATGGTCTTGCCGCCGGCGGCGAACTGCGCCACCGCGCCGATCGGGGTCGACTTGGAGGCCTGGCCGCCGGTGTTGGAGTAGACCTCGGTGTCGAGCACCAGGATGTTCACGTTCTTCCCGGAGGCGATGACGTGGTCCAGACCGCCGTAGCCGATGTCGTAGGCCCAGCCGTCCCCCCCCACGCACCAGACCGACTTCTGCACCAGGTAGTCCGCAATGGGGAGTAGTTGCGCCGCAGCCTCCTCGTCGCAGCCGGCAAGCGCCTCCTTGAGCTGGGCCACCCTGGCGCGCTGAGCCTCGATGGCGGCCTGACCCGACTGGTCGGCATCCAGGATCTCCCTCATCAGCGGCGCGATCGGGGCGCAACTGCCGCAGCCGCACTCCACGAGTTGCTCCAAGAGCTCCCCTGCCGCTTCGCTGAACTTGTCGACGGCGAGCCGCATGCCGTAGCCGAACTCGGCGTTGTCCTCGAAGAGCGAGTTGGACCAGGCCGGGCCACGCCCGTCGGCCCGCTTCGCCCACGGCGTAGTGGGGAGGTTGCCGCCGTAGATCGAGGTGCAGCCGGTGGCGTTGGCGATGAGAGCCCGGTCACCGAAGAGCTGGGAGAGAAGTTTCAGGTACGGTGTCTCACCGCAGCCGGCGCAGGCGCCCGAGTACTCGAACAGGGGGCGCACCAGTTGGCTGCCGCGCAGGGTGTCCAGTTTCACCAAGGCGGGGTCGAGGTCGGGAAGCCCCAGGAAGAAGTGGTAGTTGGCCGCCTCGGCAGCGCGCAGGGGGGGCTGGAACTGCATGTCCAGCGCCTTATGCGCCGGGTTCTCCTTGTCCTTGGCCGGGCAGTTGTGGGCGCAAGCGCCGCAGCCGGTGCAGTCTTCGGGGGCGACCTGGAAGGTCACCTTGTGCTCCTTAAGCTCCGGGATCTTGGACCCGGCGCACTTGAACCCCGCCGGGGCGCCGGCCAGTGCCTCGGCCGGGTAGGCCTTGACACGGATCGCGGCGTGCGGGCAGACGAAGGAACAGATGGCGCACTGGATGCAGAGTTTCTCGTCCCACACCGGGATCTCCACCGCGATGTTGCGTTTCTCGTACTGCGAGGTCGCGGTCGGGAAGGTGCCGTCGATGGGCATGGCGGAGACCGGGAGGTCGTCACCGAAGCCCGCGATGATGCGCCCGGTAACTTCCTTGACGAAGTGCGGCGCGCCCGGCCCCACCGGCGGGGGCATGGTGATCGAGCTTCCGGGGGCCGCGGGGACGGCCACCTCATGGATGTGCACCAGCGCCTGGTCGACGGCGGCGTTGTTCATGGCCACCACCTTCTCGCCCGCCTTGCCGTAGCTCTTCTTGATGGCCCCCTTGATCTCGGCGATCGCGCTCTCGAGCGGGATGATGCCGGAGATCTTGAAGAAGGCGGTTTGCATGATGACGTTGATGCGGGCGCCCAAGCCCAGTTCCTCGGCAAGCTTGATGGCGTTGATGGTGTAGACCTTGAGCTTCTTGTCGATGATCTGCTTTTGCACCTCGACCGGCATCTTGTCCCAGACTTCCTGGTGATCGAACGGGGAACAGAGCAGGAAGGTGGCCCCCGGCTTCGCCTTGCCCAGCATGTCGTACTTCTCCAGGAAGGTGAAGTTGTGGCAGGCGACGAAGTCGGCGTTGTCGATCAGGTACGGCGCGTTGATCGGCTTCTTGCCGAAGCGCAGGTGCGAGGTGGTGATGGTCCCGGCCTTCTTGGAGTCGTAGACGAAGTAGGCCTGGGCGTAGTTGTCGGTCGCCTCGCCGATGATCTTGATTGAGTTCTTGTTGGCCCCCACGGTGCCGTCCGAGCCGAGGCCAAAGAACATCGCCTCGTAGGTCCCCTCCATCGCGGTCCTAAAGGAGCTGTCGTAGTCGAGGCTCGCGCCGGTGACGTCGTCCTTGATGCCGACCGCGAAGTTGCTCTTGGGCTGGTCCTCATTCAGGTTGTCGAATACCGCCTTGACCATGGCCGGAGTGAACTCCTTGGATCCCAGACCGTAGCGCCCGCCGACGATGACCGGATAGCCGACGAAGTTGCTGATGCCGGCGGCCATCCCCTCGCCGATGGCGGTGCGCACGTCGAGGTAGAGCGGCTCGCCCAGGGCACCCGGCTCCTTGGTGCGGTCGAGCACCGCGATACGGCGCACCGTGGCAGGGAGCGCCTTGACGAAGGCCTCGAGCGGGAAGGGACGGTACAGGTGGATTTTCACCACCCCCACCTTTTCCCCCTGCGCGCTCAGGGTCGCCACGGTCTCCTGCACGGTGTCGGCGCCGGAACCCATGATCACCACCACCCGCTCGGCGTCAGGCGCGCCGGCATATTCGACGACACTATACGTGCGCCCGGTCAGCGCCGCGAACTTCTCCATCTCCTTCTCGACGATACCGATGGTGGCGGGATAGAAGCGGTTCACCGTCTCGCGCCCCTGGAAGTAGACGTCGGGGTTCTGGGCGCTGCCGCGCAGCACCGGCCGGTCCGGCGTGAGGCAGCGGGCACGGTGCGCGTTGACCAGCTCGTTGTCGATCATGGCGCGCATGTCGTCACGGGAGAGCGCCTCCACCTTCTGCACCTCGTGCGAGGTGCGGAAGCCGTCGAAGAAATGCAGGAACGGGATGCGCGAGCGCAGGGTGGCCGCCTGGGCGATCAGGGCAAAGTCCATCACCTCCTGCACGTTGTTGGAACAGAGCATGGCCCAGCCGGTGGCGCGGCAGGACATCACATCGGAATGGTCGCCGAAGATGGACAGGGCCTGGGTGGCGATGGCGCGCGCCGAGACGTGGAACACGGTGGAGGTGAGCTCGCCGGCGATCTTGTACATGTTGGGGATCATCAGCAAAAGCCCCTGGCTCGCCGTGAAGGTGGTGGTCAGCGCGCCCGCCTGCAGCGCGCCGTGCACCGCCCCGGCGGCTCCCCCCTCGGACTGCAGCTCGGAAACCAGCGGCACCGTGCCCCAGATGTTTTTCTCCCCCGCCGCGCTCTTCGCGTCCGAGATCTCCCCCATCACCGAGGAAGGGGTGATCGGGTAGATCGCGATCACCTCGTTGGTGGCGTGAGCCACGTGGGCCGCCGCGGTGTTGCCGTCTATGGTTACCATCTTTCTGCTCATGCTCTCGCTCCTCTATACTCTTATGCAGTCGATTCTTTCCCGCCGCCCGGCTAGGGCGCGGCTTGCCAGGGGACCATGTCCTGCAGGGCCTCCCGCATCAGGTCGGACACCTTCATGTTGACTTCTTTGGATATCTTCTCGATGGTTTCGCGTTCCTCGCGGCTCACCCGCACCGAGAGCACGTGATAGCGTGCGTTATCTTTCTTTTTCATGTCGTTCTCCGCCGCCACATCCTCGTGGCACTTTTACGTTGTTACGGTTTGTAGACCTTGAGCAGCGCCTGCGCCATCTCGGCGGGGGTCGCCGCGACGCTGATGCCGCACTCCTTCAGCACCGCCACCTTCTCGGTCGCAGTCCCCTTGCCGCCGGAGATGATGGCGCCGGCGTGCCCCATCCTCTTGCCCGGAGGGGCGGTGACCCCTGCGATGTAGGCCGCTACCGGCTTGGTCATGTTCTCCTTGACGAAGCGGGCGGCCTCCTCCTCGGCGCTGCCGCCGATCTCGCCGATCATGATCACCGCCTCGGTGTCCGGATCCTCCTCGAAGAGGCGCAGGCAGTCGATGTGGCTGGTGCCGTTCACCGGGTCCCCGCCGATGCCGACGCAGGTGGACTGCCCGAGGCCGATGCTGGTCAACTGCCAGACCGCCTCGTAGGTAAGCGTGCCGGAGCGGGAAACGACGCCGATCTTGCCGGGCTTGTGGATGTAGCCGGGCATGATGCCGATCTTGCACTCCCCGGGGGTGATCACGCCGGGGCAGTTGGGGCCGACCAGCCGGGTCTTTTTGCCGACCAGGTACTGTTTCACCTTGACCATGTCGAGGACCGGGATCCCCTCGGTGATGCAGCAGACCAACTCAACGCCGGCGTCCACCGCCTCCATGATGGAGTCGGCGGCAAACGGCGGCGGGACGTAGATGACGCTCGCGGTGGCGCCGGTCGCCTGCACCGCCTCGGCCACGGTGTCGTACACCGGGAAGCCGTCGATCACCGAGCCCCCCTTGCCGGGGGTCACCCCGCCCACCATCTGCGTGCCGTACTCCCGGGCGCCCTGTGCGTGGAACAGGCCGGTCGCGCCGGTGATCCCCTGCGTGATGACCCTGGTCTCCTTGCCTATCAATATGCTCATGGCGTCCCCCTAGGCGGCAGCCGCAACGGCGGCCACGATTTTCTGCGCTCCGTCGGCCATGCCGTCGGCGGCTACTATGTTGAGGCCGCTTTCGGCCAGAAGCTTCTTGCCCAACTCCACGTTGGTCCCCTCCAGGCGCACCACCAGCGGCACCTGGATGCCGACCTGGTGCGCGGCCTCGATGACGCCGGTTGCGATCACGTCGCACTTCATGATGCCGCCGAAGATGTTGACCAGGATCCCCTTCACGTTCTTGTCCGAGAGGATGATCTTGAAGGCCTCGGTGACGCGCTCGATGGTGGCCCCACCGCCGACGTCCAGGAAGTTGGCCGGGTCGCCGCCGTAGTGCTTGATGATGTCCATGGTGGCCATGGCGAGGCCGGCGCCGTTCACCAGGCAGCCGATGTTGCCGTTAAGCGAGATGTAGGAGAGGTCGTGCTGGGAGGCCTCGATTTCGTTCGGGTCCTCCTCGTCAAAGTCGCGCATGTCGCCGATCTGCAGGTGCCGGAAGAGGGCGTTGTCGTCGAAACCGAACTTGGCGTCCAGGGCAAGCAGGTCACCCTCGGCGGTGACCACCAGCGGGTTGATCTCCAAGAGGGAGCAGTCGCAGGCGATGAAGGTGGCGTAGAGGTTGGTGAGAACCTTGACCGCCTTGTTGGTCAACTTTCCTTTGAGCCCCAGGGCGAAGGCGATCTTGCGGCACTGGAACAGGGTGAGGCCGACCAAAGGATCCACCGCCTCGGTGACGATCTTCTCAGGCGTGTTGGCCGCCACCTCCTCGATGTCCATGCCGCCTTCGGTGGAAGCCATCACGGTGACGCGGGAGGTGCCGCGATCGACCAGGAAACTAACGTAGAGCTCGTTGGCGATGTTGCAGCCGTTTTCCACCAGCACCCGGTGCACCACCTTCCCTTCCGGCCCGGTCTGATGCGTCCTCAGCGTCATGCCCAGCATATCGCGGGCGATCATCTGCACTTCGCTGGAGGTCTTGGCGAGCTTGACGCCGCCCCCCTTGCCGCGCCCGCCGGCGTGGATCTGCGCTTTCACCACCCAGGGCCCCTCGCCCAAACGCTTGGCCCATTCCCTGGCGCTGGCGCCGTTGTAGCAGACGTGGCCGTCGGGGACCGGCACGCCGAATTTTCTCAGAATCGCTTTGGCCTGGTACTCGTGGACGTTCATTTTCCCTCCTTAAAGCCTCTGTTTTAGTAAAACTGCCAAGCGTACAACATTAACCTGTTCTTGTTTTATTTTGGCCTAAATCCGGGGGTCAACGCCGCACCACACTCATATACTCCCATGATAGTTTTTTGGCAAACACTTTTATAATATTTCCACAAAATAATTGGTCATACCAAAATTCTGCACCAATCCAGACCGGCAGTGAGATTGACAGGTCACCCGAGAAACACCGAACGAATGTTTGAATTACACATATTTACTCGTAATTACTAAGCAACCAATCGAGCCGGGAAAGTCGAGGCCGTCCCAGTAAAACGGAGCCGGCAACGTTATTTGGTTACATGGTAATACGGCAATATCAGGAGGCCAAATGAGAGACAAACGACAAAAGTCCAAAATAAAACACTCCGTAAACGAATCGAACCGCCGGCACAAAAAAATCCCCCCTCCCACCTCGACAGAGGGGAAGGGGGGATCGGTTCTGACCAAGCGACGGTTACGGGTTTTGGGCGTCCACGACGGCAAGGGCGGCCATGTTGACGATGTCGTTCACATCGTCACCGCGCTGCAGCACGTGCACCGGCTTGTTCATTCCCATCAGGATGGGGCCGATGGATTCGGCGCCCCCCAGGCGGCGCAGCAGCTTATAGCAGATGTTGCCGGAATTGAGGTCCGGGAAGATGAGCACGTTGGCCGGGGTCTTCAGCTTTGAGAAGGTGAAGCCATCCAGAAGTTCCGGCACCAAGGCGGTATCAGCCTGCATCTCACCCTCGACGATAAGGTGCGGGGCCCGCTCCTTGACCAGTTCCACGGCGCGCTTTACCTTGCTCGCCTGCGGGTGCTCCACCGAGCCGAAGTTGGAGAAGGAGAGCATGGCGATCCTCGGCTCCACGTCGAGCATGGCAACCTTTTCGGCGGCGAGGATGGCGGTTTCGGCCAGCTCTTCCGCAGTCGGGTCGATGGTGACGGTGGTATCGGCCAGGAAGTAGACCCCCTTCTTGAACACCATCATGTACAGGCCGTGCACGCTGGAGAGCCCCGCTTGCTTGCCGAGCACTTCCAGCGCCGGGCGGATGGTTTCGGGATAGTGGGTGTCGATGCCGCCCAGGAGTGCGTCGGCGTGCCCCTTGTGCACCATCATGGTGCCGAAGTGGGTGCGGGACTTGCGGCGCATGATGCGGCTGGCCTCGGAGCTGGTGATCCCCTTTCTCTGGCGCAGGCGGTACAGCTCCTGCGCGTACTCCTCGGTATACTCGCTCTCGGTCGGGTCGACGATGGGAACCTCGAGGTCGAGGTTCAGGTCATCCATCTTCTGCAGGATCTTCTTGCGGTCGCCCACGAGGATGGGGTGGGCGATCCCCTCTTCCACGATGATCTGCGCCGCGCGCAGGATCTTCTCGTTGTCACCTTCGGGGAAGACTACCTTTTTCGGGTCGCTCTTCGCCTTGTTGATGATGCTGCGCATGATCTCCTTGGAGCGCCCCTGCGAACATTCCAACTGCTCGATGTACTTCGCCATGTCCTCGATAGGCTGACGCGCGACGCCGCTGTCCATGGCGGCTTGGGCGATGGCCGGCGCCACGTGCAAAAGGACGCGCGGATCGAACGGCTTGGGGATGATGTAGTTCGGGCCGAAGGAGAACTTCTCGTTGCCGTAGGCCTTGGAGACCGAGTCGGGCACCTCCTCCTGGGCAAGTCGCGCCAGGGCGTGCACCGCGGCGAGCTTCATCTCCTCGTTAATGGCGGTGGCGCGCACGTCGAGTGCCCCGCGGAAGATGAAGGGGAAGCCGAGCACGTTGTTCACCTGGTTGGGATAGTCGCTCCTGCCGGTGGCGATGATCACGTCCCCGCGCACCGCGTGCGCCTCCTCCGGGGTGATCTCCGCGTCGGGGTTCGCCATGGCGAAGATGATCGGGTTGGGCGCCATGGAGCGCACCATCTGCGGGGTGAAGGCACCCTTCACCGAGAGGCCGAAGAGGACGTCGGCGCCGTTGGCCGCCTCCTCCAGGGTGCGGAACGGGGTGTCGGCGGCGAACAGCTCCTTGTACTTGTTCATCCCCTCCACTCTGCCCTTGTAGATGACCCCCTTGGTGTCGCACATGATCATGTTGTTCGGCTTCACGCCCAGCGCGATGGCGAGCTTGGCGCAGGAGTTGGCCGAGGCGCCGGCGCCGTTGACGACGATCCTGATGTCCTCGATCTTCTTGCCCACGAGCTGCAGCGCGTTCAAAAGGGCGGCCGACGAAATGATGGCGGTGCCGTGCTGATCGTCGTGGAAGACCGGGATCTTCATGGTCTTTTTCAGCTCTTCCTCGATATAGAAGCACTCGGGCGCCTTGATGTCCTCCAGGTTGATGCCGCCGAAGGTCGGCTCCAGGAGTTGGCAGGCCTTGATGATCTCGTCCGGGTTCTCGGTGTCCAGCTCGATGTCGAAGACATCGATGTCGGCGAAGCGCTTGAAGAGGACCCCTTTACCCTCCATGACCGGTTTGCCGGCAAGCGCGCCCAGGTTGCCAAGCCCAAGGACCGCGGTGCCGTTGGAAACGACGGCCACCAGGTTCCCTTTGGCGGTGTACTTGTAGGCGTCGTCGGGGTTCTGCTGGATGGCGAGGCAGGGTTCGGCGACACCCGGCGAATAGGCAAGCGACAGGTCGGCCGCGGTCTGACACGGCTTGGTGGCGATGACTTCGATCTTCCCTTTCCTACCGTTACAGTGGTAGTCAAGTGCTCCCAGTTTCTTGCTCATCTATGCAATCCTCCTGTTCCAGCTAATTTTGGTTCAAAAAAAGAGGGCAGCAGCAACCACGTGCTAGCCCTCTCTCAATAGCCCCTGTCGGGGCCAAAATGTGGCGGGGGGCGGACCGGCCGCCCCCGCATGCAAAATTATGCCTCTTCCGGCTCCGGCTCCAAAAGCCCCATCTCGGGCTCTTCTTCGATCTCCTGCTGATTCAGCACGCGATGCATGCGGTCCATGTCGAGTTCGTTCTCCCAGCGGGAGACCACCACGGTGGCTACGCCGTTGCCGACCAGGTTGGTGAGAGCGCGCGCCTCGGACATGAAGCGGTCGATGCCGAGGATCAGTGCCAGGCCCGCCACCGGGATGGTGGGGATGGCGGCGAAGGTCGCGGCCAGGGTCACGAAGCCGCTGCCGGTGACGCCGGCGGCACCCTTGGAAGTCAGCATGAGCACGCCCAGGATGGTGATGGTCTGGGTCATGGTAAGCGGCGTGTTGGTGGCCTGCGCCACGAAGATGGCGGCCATGGTCAGGTAGATGGAGGTGCCGTCCAGATTGAAGGAATAGCCGGTCGGGATGACCAGGCCCACCACGGACTTGGTGCAGCCCAGGTTCTCGAGCTTCGCCATCATGCGCGGCAGGGCGGACTCGGAGGAGGAGGTCCCCAGTACGATCAGGAGTTCTTCCTTGATGTAGGAGATGAACTTGAAGATGTTGAAGCCGCAGATCTTAGCGATGGTGCCGAGCACCACGAAGATAAAGAGCAGGCAGGTGAGGTAGAAGCTCCCCATCAGCATGCCCAGCTTGGCCAACGAGCCCAGACCGAACTTGCCGATGGTGAAGGCCATGGCGCCGAAGGCGCCGATGGGAGCGAACTTCATGATCAGGTTGACCACCCCGAAGAGGGCGTGGGAGACGTCATCGATGAACTTGTAGATGGGCTTGCCCCTCTCGCCAAGGGCGGCCAGTGCCAGACCGAACAATATGGCGAAGAAAAGCACCTGGAGGATCTCACCCTTGGCGAACGCGTCGACCACGCTGGTCGGGATGATGCTCAGGGCGAAATCGGCGAAGCTGTGCGACTTGGCGGCGGTCGCGGTGTAGGTGGCGAGCCCCTTGGTGTCCAGCTTGGTGACGTCGGCGTTCATGCCAACGCCCGGCTGGATCACGTTGATCACCAGCAGGCCAATGCCCAGGGCCAGAGTGGAGACCAGTTCGAAGTAGAGCATCGCCTTGCCGCCGACGCGTCCCACCTTCTTCATGTCGTCCATGCCGGCGATGCCAGTGACCACGGTACAGAAGATGACCGGGGTGATGATCATCTTGATCATCTTGATGAAGCCGTCGCCCAAGGGCTTCATGGCCGCACCGGTGTCGGGCAGGTAGTAGCCCAGCGCGATACCGATGGATATCGCAAACAGCACCTGGAAGTACAGAACCTGGTAGAACTTCTTCGTTTTCATGGTCTCTCCTTTTTGGTGGCTCATCTTGAACCTGTATAAGATCCGACAAAGGCGTGTAGCCGATAACATTGTTTGACACTTCATATCAGCAAGACGAATACCAAAGCCTGTATACGGATGTAACTATCCGGATACACGTCGAAAAATAATGTTTTACACAGGAGCAAAACAACGAAAGGCATTAACCAAAGAAAACACCTTAGCTGTTGCAATCGAAAAAGCGGTTTAATTACGGAGAGATAAGGGCCTTAACCACGGTTAAGCAGTTAACCAAGGTTAACACCATTACCCTTTTGGAGCGGCGACTGGCGCGTCTGGGGATGGGATTGAGGGGATAAAAGACGAAAATAATTTACTGCGGCTTTGGCGGGGAGAGCGACTCTCCCCGCTGCACTTATTACTTGCGGGACATCTTGAGACGCTTGTTGAGTGCGGGCGCGGAGATGCCCAGAAGTCGCGCCGCTATGGCCTGTACGCCGTTGGCGCGGCTGATCGCCTCCTCCACCAGCAGCTCGGCGGCCTCGACAAAGGTGGGGAGCCGCTCGAAAGCCGCAAACGGGTTTTGAGTTTGGGAGGCGAGGGGCGCCGTGTCCCGGCTTTGCCCGATCGCCTTGAGGAAACTGTCCATAGAAAGGATACGTTCCTTGTGCAGACTGACCGCGTTGTAGACCATGCCGCGCAGTTCGCGCACGTTACCGGGGAAGCTGTAGGTGGCGAGCACCTGCGCCAGTTCCTTGGGAGGGGTCGGCTTCTTCTTTCCCAACGACTTCGCCGCCTCCTTAAGGAAGTAGTCGAGCAGGAGCGGGATGTCACCGGGCCTTTCCCTGAGCGGCGGGATGTTGATGCGATGCGTGCATAGGCGGTAGTAGAGGTCACGCCGGAATTGCCCCGCCGCCTCCCGTGCGGCCAAGTCGCGGTGCGTCGCCACCACGATGCGGGCGTTCATCCTCTTGGGGCGGTCGCCGCCAAGCGGGAAATATTCCCCCTCCTGCAATAGCCTCAGGAGTTTTACCTGCGAAGCGATGCTGAGATCGCCGATCTCGTCCAGAAACAGCGTGCCGTTTCCCGCCTGCTCGATCATGCCGGGGCGTGCCTGGTCCGCGCCGGTGTAGGCGCCGCGCACGTGACCGAAAAGGGTATCGGCAAACACTGTGTCGTCCAGCCCGGCAACGTTCACGGCCACCAAGGGGCCGGAGCAGCCGCTCAGGTTGTGCACGGCGCGGGCAACCAGCTCCTTGCCGACGCCGCTCTCCCCAGTGATCAAAAGCGGCTGGTGGCTGGGGGAAACCGCCTCCACGTAGTTGAACAGGTCGTGCATGCGCGCGTCCGCCGTGACGATGTCGACGAAGGCCTCGGGATGCTTCAGCTCGCGCGACAGCATCCGGTCCGACATGGTGCGGAATTCCTGCTGCAGTTCCAGGATGCGCACAGCGCGCAGCACCCCGCTCACCAGGCGGTCCTCCTCGTCGGTCTTGACGATGTAGTCGAAGGCGCCCAGCTTCATGCAGCGCACCGCGGTTTCCAACTGGTTCATGCCGCTCACGACGATGGCCATGATCTCGGGGTGGCTCTCCCCGATCTGCTGCAACAGCGTCTCGCCGCAGGGCTGCGGCATGGTCAGATCCAAGAGCACCAGGCCGATGCCCCCCTGGTCGAGAAGCCCCATCACCTCACGGCTCTCCTGGCAGGTGACGATGTTGTTGATCCCGGCGCAGCTCTTCAGGGTGAGGGCGAACGACTTGAGCCAGGCGGGCTCGTCGTCTACCAAGAGGATGCCGAAGCCGGGGTAGAGGGTCTTTTTCATGGTGCCGAACTCCTGTCGGGGACGGGGAAGGAAAGGGTCACCGTGGTGCCCGCCCCCGGGGTGGACTGAAACTGCAGCGAGCCGCCGTGATCCTCGACGATCCCGGAGGAAACGGAAAGCCCGAGACCGGTGCCGCCGCTGTCCCGCTTGGTGGTGAAGAAGGGGTCGAGCAGGTACGGGAGGTGTTCTTGGGCCACCCCGATACCCTGGTCGGTGACCTGGAGCTGCACCTGTCCCCGGGCCGGGTCATAGCTGCTGCCCACGAACACCCCGCACTCGCGGTTGGGAAGCGCCTGGCAGGCGTTCAGGACCAGGTTGACGATGACCTGCTCGATGCGCTGGGCGTTGCCCAGGATCGGTGGCAGCGAGCCGTGGAAGGCGGTCTGGAAGTGGCTGGTGGAGGAGCGGATAGTGGGGTCCACAAGGCGGAGCGCCGTACGTGCCACAGCGTCCAGGTCGATGAGCGATTTCTGCCCCATGTCCTTGCGGGCGAAATCCTTTAAATCGTTGACGATGCGCTTGATGCGCTGCGCCCCGTCCTGCATCTCGTCCAGGATGCGCGGGATCTCTTCGCGCATCTCCGAGTAAGGCACCCCGCCCAGCATGAAGTCGCCGCGCTCCCGGTAATGTTCCTCGAGGATCTCCTCCGCGTCGTCATGCACCCGCTTCAGCACCGGGATGTCCAAGAGGAGCAGGCCGTTGGGGTTGTTGATCTCGTGGGCCACGCCGGAGACCAGGGTCCCCAGCGAGGTCATCTTGTCGGCCTGGATCAGCTTGTCCTGGTGGCGCTTCAACGCCTCCAGGGCCTTGTTGCGCTCGGCGACCTCCTGGGCCAGCGCCGTGGTCCGCTCCGCCACCCGCTTGTGCAGGGTCTTGGACCAGAGCGCGATCGCAGCCAGGATGATGAGCAGGGGCGCGAGGATCATGGCGCCGTATTTGAGGGCGAGTTCCCGGGTCACCCGCGGGGGGTCGTTCACGCCGAGCCAGCGGTTGTAGATCTGGGCGTACTGCCCGGTCTTGATGACGATGGCAAGCCCCTCGTTGAAGCGGGCCAGGAGTTCCTTGTCGCCGCGCTCCACCGCGTAGCAGTACTGCTCGCTCACCACGGCCTTCGCCACCGGCACCAGGTTGGAGAGGTGCAGCTCGCGGATCAGGTAGATACCCGGCAGTTGCGCCACCACCGCGTAGTCCCCCTGACCGGAGGCGAGCAGCCGCAGCGCCTCGGCCGGCGTCGGGGTAAGCACCAGGTCCTTGGCGAACCCCATCTGCTTCAACCGCTCGTGCATGATGCCGTCCTGGAAGACCAGCACCTTCTTGCCGCGCAGCTCCTCCAGGCTTTTCACCGGCTTAGTGTCGCGCCGGGCAAAGATGGCATGGTGCACGATGGTGTGCGGCGGCGAAAACTCGACCGTGTTCAGCCGTTGCGCCGAGTAGGAGAGCCCCTGCAGGATGTCGACGCTGCCGTTTTGCAGGCCGGCGCGCACCTCGGACCAGTTGCCGAAGACGAAGCGAACCTTCATCCCCATCACCTCGGCGATGGCGCGGGTCAGGTCGACGTTGTAGCCGGCGGGATTGCCGTCTTTATCGATGAACTCGTAGGGTGGATAGGCGCGGTCGCCGCCGACCACGACGGTGGCGGGCGTCCCCTGGTGCGCCGGGTCGGGGATGAAATCGGCGCGCGCGTGGAGGCACAGCGGGACCAGCAGCAGGAAAAAGGCCAGGAGGATTGTGCCGGGGAGGGCCGGGGTAAGGCGGAGCAACCTGGTGCCGAGGGATTGGGTTTTGCCTGTCAAGGCGCGGTGGACCACTGCTTCGTCCTTAAAACTGGAATATGGGCGTCCCGGCTGCCGGCGGCAACGAAAAAGCCCATCACACTATCGCACGCATGAAGCGCACAAGTCAATGAAGCTCATGAGAGGGAGGGGACTGGCTCCGCAGGTGCCAGTCCCCTTTGGTGCTAATCATGGGAGGTAAAGGAGCTAAAGGGGGACAGGCACCTTTCGGAGCCAGTCCCCTTTACAGCCGCGCCGCTACCAGCTCAGCCAGGTCGCGCACGGCCAGATCCCCCTCCAGCCCGCCGGTCTTGATGCCGTCCTCGAACATGGTAAGGCAGAACGGGCAGTTGGAGACCAGCATCGGAGCGTGCGTCTCCCCGGCCATCTGCACCCGGGCCACGCTGATGCGGGTGCCGACCTTCTCCTCGGCCAGGATGCGCCCCCCTCCCCCGCCGCAGCAAAAGCTTTCCAGGCGGTTGCGGTCCATCTCGGTGATACTGCCCCCCAGGCGCTGCAGCATCTCGCGCGGCGGCTCGAAGATGTCGGCGTAGCGGCCGATGTAACAGGAGTCATGGTAGGTGCAGTCGAAGCGCTCGCCGGGGCTCAGCTTCAGCCGCCCCTGGTCCGCCAGCTCCGCCAGGAAGGTGGTGTAATGGCTAACCGGAACCTCCAGGCCAAGATCGCGGTAGTCGCGCGCCAGGGTGTTGAAGCAGTGCGGACAGGTGGTGACGATTCTTTGCACTCCATATCCCTTGATGCGCTCGATGTTCTCCTGGGCCATGGTCTGGTACAGGTACTCGTTGCCCAGCTTGCGCGGCGGCTCGCCGCAGCATTTCTCCTCCTTGCCGAGAATGCCGAGCCTGATACCGGCCGCCGAGCAGATCTTGGCGAAAGCCTTGGCGACCTCCTTGTTCCTGCGGTCGAAGGAGGCGTAGCACCCGACGAAGTACATCACGTCGAAGGGCTCGCCGCTCTCCAGGGTGACCACGTCCAGCCCCTCGGCCCACGCGCCGCGCTCGGCCCAGGCCAGCCCAAACGGGTTGCCGTTCACCTCGTAGTTGCTCATGGCAGTGCGCACCTCGTCGCCGGGGAACTTCCCCTCCATGAGTGCCAGGTTCCGGCGCATTTCGAGGATCTTGTTGACGTGCTCGATGTCGACCGGGCAGATTTCCTGGCAGGCGCGGCAGGTGGTGCAGTCCCAGAGCACCTCCTCGGTAATGTAACGGCACAGGTCTCCCTGCGGCTCGTTAAGCGCCATCTCCCCTACCTGCTGCACCACCCGCATCGGCGAGAGCGGCTTCTCGGTGTGCCAGGCGGGACAGCGGTCTTGGCAGCGCTTGCAGAGCGTGCAGGCGTCGGCGTCGTAGATGTCCTTCCAGGCGAGGTCGGTGGCTTTGGCGGCCCCGAACTGCTCCGCGGTCTCGTCCTCGAGATCGATGGTGGCGATGGCCCCCTTGGGGCGCAGGTCGGTGAACAGGTAGTTGGCCGGATCGGTGAACAAGTGCCGCAGCTTGGTCCAGGGGATCACGATAATGAAGCCCATGGCCAGGAAGAAGTGCAACCACCACAGCGCTTTGTGCGTCGCCGAGATACCGGCCAGGCTCATCCCGGCGAACAGTGGGGTGAGCAGCAGCCCTCCCGGGGAAAGCCGCGCCAGCTCCGGGTTCTGGTGCACCTCGGTGGCGGCCATCCGGAGCGCCTCCACCACGAAACCGGTGACCAGAATGGTGAAGAGGAGTGCGTGGGCCAGGTAATCGTCCCGCTTGGTGGGGAGCGCCGGGGGGCGAACCAGGAACCGGCGCACGAAGAGCCCCGCCAGCATGAGGATGGCGATGATGCCGGCCAGGTCGAGGGTGAGCGAGTAGGCCTTGTAGAAGGTTCCCTTCAGGAAGGTCCACCCCGCGAGCGGCGCGGTGAAGTCCACCTGCAGCATGATGAGCAGCGTGCCGATGAAAAGGAGCAGAAAGCCCCAGAAAAAGAAGGCGTGCAGCGTACCCGGCACCTGGACCCGGAGCACCTTGGCCTGGGTCAGGGCCCCTTGCACCATGAGCTTAAAGCGCAGCGGGAGCCGGTCCAACCGCTCCAGGGGCTTGCCCTGCCGGTACAGCGGCAGCCGCGACCAGAAGCCCCAGGCGCACCCGCCGACGGCGAGCAAGGCGAAGAGGTACATGACCCAGATGAAGCCATGGTTGACGTTCCAGTAGATCTCGCGTGTCGCTTCCATACGGCACCTCTGTCAGTTGCGGAATTGGCAAACTATAGCCGAAGAGGGCGCTCCGGGATAGAGAAAATCTAATAGGCGGGTTTCGGGATGGTGGGCGGCAGCCCGGCTAGACGTGGTTGCGCAGCATCAGCTCCGCCGGGTGGGGGGAAAGATAGACCTGCTGGCTCAGGTACTCCTGCCGGTACTTGGCGACGTAGTGCCTGAGCATGGTGAGGGGCACCACCAGCGGCACCAGCCCGTCGTGGTACTGCTTGATGAGCTGCAAAAGTTCCTGCTTCTCCTCGACCGAGAGGTGCTTCTTGAAGTATCCCATGATGTGCATCAGCACGTTGGTCTGCTTCTTCGCGGTCGCGTGCAGCTCCAGGGCCTTCATGTAGAGCTCCTGGTAGCGCTCCAGCAGTTCTGGAAAGGCGATTTCCTTCCCCGTGGCCACCAGCGCCCCGAGTTCGCGGTAGAGCTGGGTGCTGTGCGACATGATCAATAGCTTCTGGCAGGTGTGAAACTGCACCAGCCTGCCCAGGTCGGGCCCCTCCGCGAGAAAGTCTTTCCAGCGCCGAAAGGCGAAGACCCGCTCGATGAAGTTCTCCCGGAGCACCGGGTCGTTCAGCCTCCCCTCTTCCTCCATCGGGAGTTGCGGGAAGCGCCGCGCCACCGAGGCCGCGAAGAGACCGCTGCCGCTCGCTGCGGGCATCCCCTCCCGGTACACCTTGACCCGGAACAGTCCCGAGGAGGGGGAACCCTTCTTGAAGATGAAGCCGCACAGGTCCTCGGCCGCCAGCTGCTCCACCTTGGCGCGGCAGAACGCGAGCATCTGCTCGGTCTTGTCGATGCGGGTGCGGTGAGTCATCAGCCGCGGCTGTGCCGGGTCCCCCTCGAGCCGCATCGCCTCGCGCGGCGTTGTCATGCCGCACTCCACCTCGGGGCAGACCGGCACAAAGCTGAAGAACCTCCCCAGTACGCCGGTGAGGTAGGGGTCGTGCTTGTGGCCGCCGTCGTAGCGTACCTTCTCCCCCAACAGGCAGGAGCTGACGCCTATCTTGATGGGTGCGCCGGATCCGGACATGTAACCCTCCCCATAGCCCCTCTTCAGGGACGGGAGACATTGTGGCAGAAAAATCCCCCCCGCGCCAGCCGGGACTTCACAGCAGCGGGGCGTCCGGGCAGAAAAGCCCTTCACCGATGAAGAGCCGCACCTGTCGGGGAGGCATTGGCATCCTCAGGTCGTGCCTGGGAACGAAGTTGGCTTCGCGGTCCAGCAGAGGCTGTTGCTTGGGGGAAAGATGGGTCCTACGATCAGGGTTCGATTCGAGCATCAAGAACACGTGGTTGCTCCTTTTGGGACAGTATCAGCGGGTCTCCGCTTTGATGCAATATCTCAACCAAAGTCATAACCTCGCAATTTCTCGAAAAAGAGCATGACAAAAGGTTGCGACAAAGGCGACAAAGGCTCCAAAATTTCGTCGTACTATGCCGAAACCTTGACAGCATGCACAGTCACAGACGCTGTACCGACTGCTCATATTTGTAAGGAAGTTCACACAGGTACATCCCTCCCTGATTGAACATTCAGCACGATCTGATATAACGCTATCTTGTTGTGAATCCAAGTGACCGGCAACACGGAGACATGCCGATGTTCGACTCGCTGGAGCAATGCCGCGCCCTGTTCGATGATCTGCCCCTGGGAATGTTCATCCAGGCTTCTGACGGCACACCGCTGGATGTCAATGCCGCCGCTCTGGAGGTCTTCGGGATGGAACGGGACCTGTTCCTGCGACACAACAGCGACTCGCCCCAATGGCACCTGTGCACGGCGCAGGGAGCCCCTCTTCCGCCCGACCAGCACCCCGCCACATCCGCCTTCCTGGGCACACCCGCCCGCGACGTCAACCTCGCCATTCACAACCGCCGCAGGGGGCGCCTAGTGCCGGTCTGCATGGACGCCATGCCGATCAAGTCCGCCGACGGAGGCGCCCCTGCCCATGTCTGCGTCATCGTCAGGGAGACCCACGAGGCCGAAAGGGCGCTGCAGGAAAGCGAGTCCCGCTACCATGCCATGGTGCAGACCCAGGCCGAGTTCGTGGTCCGTTACCGGCGCGGCGGCACGCTCACCTTCGTCAACGACACCTACTGCCGCTATCTGCAAAAGGAACGGGAGGAAATGCTGGGGCAGAATTTCTACCCCTTCTTTTTCCTGCAGGACCGCGAGGCGTTGATCCGAAACGTCGAGAGCATGACCGAGGAGAACCAGGGGCAGTCGCTGGAGGTACGGGCCTGGCTCCCCGACGGGCGCCTGGTGTGGCAGAAGTGGAGCAACAGCGCCATCATGGACGATGCCGGACAGATACTGGAGTTCCAGGCGAGCGGCATGGACATCACCCGAAGCAAGCAGGCCGAGGAGAGCCTCAAAAAAAGCGAGGAGCGCTACCGCTCCCTGTTCGACAACATGATGAACGGCTTCGCCTACTGCAGGATGATCCTGGACTCCTCGCTCCCCCAGGACTTCGTATTCCTGGAGGTGAACAAGAGCTTCGAGCGACTCACCGGCCTGCGCGCGGCCGGGGGGAGACGTATGAGCGAGGTGCTGCCCCGCCTGTGGGATTCGGACCCGGAACTGCTGGCCGCCTTCCGGCGCGTCGCCCTGAGCGGCAAGCCGGAGCAGATGGAATGTTACATCAACGCCATCAGCGAGTGGCTCTCGGTGTCCGTCTACAGCCCGGAACCCGGCTGCTTCGTCATCGTGTTCGACGTGATCACCAAGCGAAAGCGCACCGAGGAGTGCCTCGCCTTCCTGGCGCAGTCCCACACCTCCGACGCGCCGGAAGAGCAGTTCTTCCACCGCCTGGCCCGCTACCTGGCCACCACCCTGGACATGGATTTCATCTGCATCGACCAGTTGGAGGAAGGAAACCTCTGGGCCCGCACCCTCGCGGTCTACTACAACGGCAACTTCGAGGAGAACGTCCGCTACACACTTAAGGAAACGCCCTGCGGCGAGGTGGTGGGAAACAACATCTGCTGCTACCGCGAAGGGGTGCGCGAGCTTTTCCCCAACGACCAGGTACTGCAGGACCTGAAAGCCGAGAGCTACCTGGGCGTGGTGCTATGGAGTTCCACCGGGGTTCCCATCGGGCTCATCGCGACCATCGGCCACAAACCGCTGTCGAACCGGGAGCTGGCGGAAGAGATCCTGCAGATGGTGAGCGGCCGTGCCGCCGCGGAGTTGGAGCGCCGCATGCACGAAGAAGAGCGCCTGAGGCTGGAACAGCAGCTCCTGCATGCCCAGAAGCTGGAGAGCCTGGGGATCCTGGCCGGCGGCATCGCCCACGACTTCAACAACATCCTGACCGGCATCCTCGGCAACTCCAGCCTGGGACTCATGCGCATCGACCCGGGCTCGCCGGCGGTGGAGAACCTGCAGAACATAGAGAAGGGGGCGATCAGGGCGGCGGACCTGGCCCGGCAGATGCTCGCCTACTCCGGCAAGGGGATGTTCGTGGTCGAACCAGTCAGCCTGAACGGCCTCCTGACCGAGATGGCCCACCTGCTTGAAGTCTCCATCTCCAAGAAATCCCGGCTGGTGCTTGAACTGACCCAGGAACTCCCGCCGGTGCAGGCGGACTCCACCCAGTTGCGCCAGATCGTGATGAACCTGGTGATCAACGCATCCGAGGCGATCGGCGACCGCGGGGGAACCATAACCATCCGCAGCGGTTTGCGCCATTTCGACGAGCTGTATCTGAGAGGGGCCTGGTCCGAAAAGGAGATCAAGGAGGGGGAATACCTGTTCGTACAGGTGGAGGACGACGGCTGCGGCATGGACGAAACCACGCTGTCGCGCATCTTCGACCCCTTCTTCACCACCAAGTTCACCGGCCGGGGGCTGGGAATGTCGGCGGTGCTGGGGATCATCAGGGGACACCGCGGCGCCATCAAGGTGGAGAGCACACCCGGTCGCGGGACCACCTTCACTGTCATCCTGCCTGCCAGCGACCTGCCGGTCCTGGACGAGGCGGCCGAGCAGCAGCCGGCGCCGGAGGAGACCTGGCGGGGGAGCGGGACGGTGCTGCTGGTTGACGACGAGGAGTTCATCTGTAACGTGGGCGCTTCAATGCTGGAGCAGTTGGGCTACCAGGTGGTCACCGCTCTCAGCGGCGCCAAGGCCGTGGAACTGTACCGCGACCGGGGAGATGTGCGCTTCGTCGTTCTCGATCTGACCATGCCGCACATGGACGGGGAGCAGACCTACCAGGAGCTGAGAAAAATTGATGCCGAGGTGAAGGTGATCATTTCCAGCGGCTACAGCGAGCAGGAGGTGACCCGGAAGCTCTCGGGAGCGGGCTACCTCGCCTTCATCCAGAAACCGTACAGCATGCAGGCGCTCGCCGAGGTGATGAAGTGCTGCGACACCCAACGCAGGGGACCCAGGACCGAAGGTCTCCCTCCCACTACTTGCTGACCGAGGGGGACAGGCACCTGCGGAGCCAGTCCCATTCCGTTTCCTCCCCCTACGTGAGGCCGAAGCGCTCCTGTACCTCCGCGGGAGCCTCTTCGAACCCCTGGAACTCCATGGTGTAGCTGCCGCGCCCCTTGGTCGCGCTACGGAGCTCGGTCATGTAGCCGAACATCTCGGCGAGGGGAACGGTGGCCTTTACCAGCTCGAGCTCGCCGCGCCGGTCGAGCCCCTCCACCCTCCCTCTCTTCTGCTGCAGCCCCCCCAGCACCTTCCCCAAGTGTTCCGTCGGCGTCTCCAGCTCCAGCTTCATGATCGGCTCAAGCAGCATGGGAGCTCCCTCGCGCGCCGCCAGCACCAGGCCGCGCTGGGCCGCCCCGCGCAGGGCGAGTTCCGAGGGAGCCGGCGCGCCCTGCTCCACGGGGACCTCCTGCACCCGCACCTCCAGGTCGGTGAGCGGGTACCCGGTGAGGCAGCCGCCGCTGCACGCCTCCAGCAGGCCCTCCTGCACGGCCGCCAGGAGCTCAGCGGCGATCGGCGCCGCCGGGTCCGGCAGCAGGACCCTGACCCCCGTGCCACGCGGCAGCGGCACCAGGCGCAGCAAGAGCTCGGCAGGTTCCGGACGCTTGTCGGCAAGCGCCGTGAAGAGTTCGCGTCGGGTCACCTCGTGCCTGAGCGTCTCGCGGTACACCACCCTGGGCCGCCCCGTTTTCACCTGCACGCCGTATTCCCGCCGCAGCCGGTCGATGACGATCTCCAGGTGCAACTCCCCCATGCCGGTCAGGATGGTCTGCCCGGTCTCCTTGTCCTCGTGCACCCGGAAGGTCGGGTCCTCCCACTGGAAAAACTCGAGCGTCCCCAAAAGGTGGGCCCGATCCTCCCCCCCCTTCGCCTCCACGGCCAAGGAGACCACCGGCTCCGGCACGCTCACCCCTTCCAGGAGCAGAGGTCGAGCGGGATCGCACAGGGTGTCGCCGGTCAGGGTCGACTGGCACCCGGTGACCGCCACGATGTCTCCCGCCAGCGCCTCGGCGACCTCCTCCCTGCGGTGCGCGTGCATGTGGAACAGGTGCCTGATGCGCTCGTTACCGCCGCGGCTCGCGTTCAGCACGGTGGCCCCCGCCTTCACCCTGCCGGAGTAGATGCGCAGGTAGGTGAGTCGCCTCCCTTCCTCCGCCATCACCTTGAACGCCAGCGCGCGCAGCGGCTGGTCCGGATCGCAGCTGAATGTCTCCGCCTCGCCACTGACGGGATGCCTCCCCACCATGCCCGGGAGATCCAGCGGGGACGGCAGGTAAAGGCAAACGGCGTCGAGGACCGGCTGCACCCCCTTGTTGCGCAGAGCCGTGCCAAGGAGCACCGGAAAGATCTGGCAGGCAAGCGTCCCCTTACGCAGGGCCCGGTGCAGGTCCTCCGCCGCCACCTTGCGCCCCTCCAGAAAGTCCGCCATCACCTTGTCATCGAAATCGGCGGCCACCTCGGTCAACTCAAGGCGTGCCAGCCGCACCGGTTCGGCGTACTCGGAGGGCACCGGCGCCCGCACTACCGTGCGTCCCAGGTCCTGGTCCGAGAAGGAAAGCACCTCTTCCCCCACCAGGTCTATCACTCCAGCGAACCCCGCCTCGGTCCCCACCGGCAGTTGCAACAAGGCCGCCCGCGCTCCCAAGCGTTGGGCCATGTGAGCCAGCACGTGGTCGTGGTCGGCTCCCATCCGGTCCATCTTGTTGATCAGGCAGACCCGGGGCACCCGGTAGCGGTCCGCTTGGCGCCAAACCAGTTCGCTCTGGGGCTGCACCCCCTCCACCGCGCTGAAGATGGCCACCGCCCCGTCCAGGACCCTGACGCTCCGCTCCACCTCTATGGTGAAATCGATGTGTCCGGGAGTGTCGATCAGGTTGAGCCGGTGGTCACCCCAGCGGCAGGACGTGGCGCTGGCAGTGATGGTGATGCCACGTTCCTGTTCCTGCGGCATCCAGTCCATGACCGCCTGGCCGTCGTGCACCTCCCCCATCTTGTGCGTCTCCCCGCTGTAGAAGAGGATACGCTCAGTGACCGTAGTCTTGCCCGCATCGATATGGGAGATGATGCCAATGTTTCGGATGTGAGAAACGTCGGAGGCTGAAATCGTCGTTCTCCTTTGGCTGGTGGCCGTGGAACTGTGGTTCGAAAAGTCTAATAATATCCGACCACCTGCAGAAGTCAAAAAGGGATTCCCAGGTAGTGCCGTCACACTAGCTGCTTCTTTCTGTTGCTTACGTATTGACATACCACACTCAATGTATTAGTTTTTACTAATTCTTAAACGGGAATTATCCCAATACCACATCTCAAGGAGGAAGTCAGGACCATGAAAACGATCACTATTCTGCTCGCCGCCACACTGTCAGCCGCCGTCGCCTTCGGCACACCGCCCGCAGTTCACGCCTCCCAGAACACCACCAAGAGCGACACCAAGGCCGATAACACCAAGAAGAACAAGGAAGAGAACAAGGGCGCGACCGCCGAGCAGCAAAAGGAGAACAAGACCGACCGGGAGATCACCCGGGAGATCCGGCGCACCGTGGTGAAGGACAAGTCCCTGTCCATCACGGCGCACAACGTGAAGATCATTACCAAGAATGGGCACGTCACCCTGAAAGGGCCGGTGAAGAGCGAAGAAGAGAAGAATACCGTGGAAAAGGCTGCTGCCAGCGTGGTCGGCAAGGGGAAGGTGACCAACGAACTGGAAATCGCGCCCCCGAAGGAGAAGAAAGAGAAAAAGGACAAGAAAGAGCAAAAAGAGCAGAAAGAGAATAAGTAGATTAGGTCCCTGCGAGGGCTTGCAAACGCGTGACAACAAAGGCCAGGCGGCCACGGCAGCCTGGCCTTTGCCATTGCCGGCATCGGCACGAGGTTAAAAGACTCGTTTACCTGTTGCGGCGCTCCTGCTTGCGCGCCAGCAGCAACTCCCACTGCTGCTGCACCTCCTCAGGCGCATAACGCTTGAAGAAGCGAGGGAAGAACCTGGCGATGAGCCGGTCCTCCCAGGTGAACGTGGCAACCCAGCGCTGCGCAGGATCTGTATCGCGTCCTTCTTTCATGACCGCCACCTCGACATCACCAGCGCCCGGTCAGCTGCACCTGCCGCGCTGATGCCTTTATCCAGAGCTTACCGTTGATGAGTTCTCCCGCAAACATGCCGGTCGCCGATCCCAGACCGTCGGCCAGAAGATCATACCAACTGAAATGCGTACCGGTAAACTCATCCGCCACTTCGATGGCAAAGCCGGGGATCATGGCGAGTCCGGTGGCGGTGACCATCCGTTTGGGGCGCTCCAGGTCCGTGGCGTGGTACAGCACGGTGTCGAAGGCGAGGCCTAAGATGGCGCCGCCGCCGAAATGGGAAATCTTATCCTTGTCGAGGGCCTGAGCCGGCAGGGCAAACAGTAATGCGAGGAGAACGATGGCTGTTTTCATTGCTGTAACCTCCTGTACCTGTGTGCTGCGACCGATTGCACCATGCGCCTACAGGAAAGCCGATACAGGCCATCATTTTACCGAATTGCCGCTTCATCACCACCGTCCACAAACTTTTTATTGGCAATACTTAATTGAAAACATCAAGACACCTTCTTGCGGGCAGGGCGATTGTTGTATAATATCCGTTGTCCAAGCTAGCAGCGCCATCACCGGGCTTTCAAGGAGCGAGATATGAACAAGCAAGAAATAATGGAATTTTTGAACTCCAATCCGATATTCCACATGGCGACCGCCGACGGCGACACTCCGCACGTGCGCGGCATGCTGTTATACAGGGCCGACGAGAAGGGCATCGTCTTCAATACCGGCAAGATCAAGGATCTTTACCACCAGTTGAGCAAGAACCCGAAGGTCGAGCTCTGTTTCACTAACGGCATTTTCGAGAACCTGATCCAGGTCCGGATCACCGGCACCGTAGAGGCCATAGAGGATCTGGAGCTGAAAAAAGAGATCGTGGCCAAGCGGGAATTCTTGAAGCCCTGGATCGACAAGGTCGGCTATGAACAACTGGCGGTGTACATAGTGAAGAAAGGGAGCGCCACCGTCTGGACCATGGCAACCAACACCGATCCCAAGGAGTACATCCAGCTTTAGCCGTCCTGTAGCGTACTAGATATGACAAAGGCGTCTCCCGTGAGGGAAGACGCCTTTTTACGTTGAACCAACCTGCCTGATCTGGAGCCGGTCCTCGGCGCCAGCTTGCACTGCATTCACACCAGCTCAGTCAGCCGGTTTACGGTCTTGTCGGTGATCAGGTCGCTGACGGCAGCGACGTAGGCCTTGAAGTGTGCCGAGTCCATGTGCTGCTCAAAAGCGACCTGGCTGGCCCAGTTTTCGTAGAACACGAAGACGGCCGGGTCGGTGCTGTCCTGGTGCAAGCGGTACTCGATGCAGCCGTTCTCCTGGCGGGTCGGAGCAAGCATCTTGATGACTTCAGCTTTTACCGTCTCGATGCAGTCGTTCTTTGCGGTCAGTTTTGCCACGATGGTTACTTTTGACATGTTGTCCCCCTTCGTTCTTTCTTGAAGATAGCTCCTCGTGAGGTAGCCCGGTCGCGGCAACGAATCCCAACGGGAAATTGGTTGCCTTCATAATCACCCGGCAGTCCCAAAGAAAAAGGGCTATGCCTAAACATAGCCCTTCTTACAGTTGTGTTTCACCGTGGTGCCCGGAGCCGGGGTCGAACCGGCACGGCTGTGAGGCCGACGGATTTTAAGTCCGTTGCGTCTACCAATTCCGCCATCCGGGCCGATCCCGTCGGTTGCTTGCTGCTAGAGGTTGTTCACGCGCTCCCGCAGGTCTTTCCCGGTCTTGAAGAACGGAGTCTTCTTGCTCGGGATGCTGACGATTTCCCCGCTCTTCGGGTTCCTCGCCTCGCGCGGCTCGCGGTCACGAATGGTGAAGCTGCCAAAGCCGCGGATCTCAACCTTGTCACCGTTGGTGAGAGCCTCGCTCATGGCGTCGAACACCATGGAGACTACCGCCTCGGAATCCTTACGGGTCAGCGCGCCGCGCACTTCCACCAGTTTGTCGATCAATTCGCTCTTAGTCATTTAAACACCTCAAATATGAATCTATAAGATTATTCAGTCGGCGAAGTGACTGGTTTATTCTTCAGTGCTCTTCTTCAGCTTCTCTTTGAGGAGGTCGCCGAAGCTGGAGGTTGCCTCACCCTGGCTGCCCATGTAGGAAGCGATTTCCGCTTTCTCCATCGCGGTCTGCAGCGCTTTGATGGAAAGGGCGATTTTCTTCTCGACCATATCCACGTTCAGCACCACTGCGTCGAGCTCGTCGCCGACGTTAGCGAAGTCTTTCGGGGAAGCGACTTTCTCGTAGGAGATCTCGGAGACGTGGATCAGACCTTCGATCCCTTCCTCGATCTCGACGAAGATGCCGAAGTCGGTCACGGAGGTCACCTTGCCGCGAACCTTGGAGCCGGGCTTGTACTTCCTGGGGATCTCTTCCCACGGATCCGGAACCAGCTGCTTGATGCCCAGGGAGAGACGCTCGTTCTCGACGTCGATGTTGAGAACCACGGCCTGCACGGTCTGCGCTTTGCCGAACAGCTCGCCCGGGTGCTTCACGCGACGGGTCCAGGAGATGTCGGAGACGTGGACCAGGCCGTCGATGCCGTCCTCGATGCCGATGAAGACGCCGAAGTCGGTGATGTTTTTGATCTGGCCTTCGATCTTGGTGCCGACCGGGTAACGCTCGCCGATCACGGTCCAGGGGTTCACCTCGGTCTGCTTGAGGCCCAGGGAGATCCTGCGGTTGCCCGGATCGACGCCCAGGATCACCGCCTCGACGTCCTCACCAACCTTGAGGATTTCGGACGGATGACGCACGCGACGGGTCCAGGACATCTCGGAGACGTGCACCAGGCCTTCGATGCCGTCCTCGAGGGAGATGAATGCGCCGTAATCGGTGAGGCTCACCACCTTGCCGCTGACGCGCTCGCCTTCCTGGTAACGGTCGGCAACGTTCAACCACGGATCGGGTACGGTCTGCTTGAGGCCCAGGGAGATCTTCCCTTTCTCGCGGTCGTACTTGAGCACCATGACCTTCAGGGTGTCGCCCACCTTGACCATTTCGGACGGGTGGCCCAGACGGCCCCAGGACATGTCAGTGACGTGCAGCAGGCCGTCGACGCCGCCCAGGTCAACGAACGCACCGTACTCGGCGATGTTCTTCACTACGCCGTTGACGATGTCGCCTTCCTTCAGGGTGGCCAGGGTCTCGGTCCTTGCCTTGTCACGGTCCTCTTCGAGCAGCACGCGGCGGGACAGCACCAGGTTGCCACGCTTTCTGTTCAGCTTGAGGATGCGGAACTGGTAGGTCTGGCCGACAAAGCGGTCCATGTTGCCGCCGGGACGCAGGTCAACCTGCGAAGCCGGGAGGAACGCCTCGACGCCGACATCGACGGTCATGCCGCCCTTCACCTTGCCGGTGATCTTGCCTTCGATGGTGCCGCCTTCGCCGGCAGCGGCGATAGCTTCCCAGGCAACCTGGGAATCGGCTTTCTTCTTGGAAAGGACCATGTGGCCGCGGATGTTCTCACCGCGCTCGAAGTAGACGTTGACTTCGTCGCCGACCTTGACGGTCAGGTCGCCATTCTCGTCGATGAACTCGGCGATGCGGATAGCACCTTCGGACTTGTAGCCGACATCAACCAGCACCACGTCCTGCTCGATCTGAACCACGACTGCCTTGACGACTTCGCCGCTCTGCGGCTGCCTCAGACTGTCCTGGAAAAGGTCGGCGAACTCGCCACCCATTTCTGCCTGGTCCAGCTCCTCGTCATTATCGTGTAACCGCCTAATCGGCATATCTTTTTTCTTGAACGTACGTTTTTCATCACCCATTGAAACTGTTACCCCCTCGTGTAATCTCCATATAAAATCGAGCTAATTTAGCACATCGCACAAAAATATCAACCTATTTTATCCTTGTCGATGGCCGAAATTGTTTCCGTCACTTCGTCGATCAGCCACTTCGGCGTCGAAGCCCCCGCGGTCACCCCGACCCGCTGCACCCCTTCGAACCAGGCCGGGTCGATCTGCCCGGCGGTTTCGATGTGATGGGTGCGCGGCAGCAGTTCGCGGCAGATCTGCGCCAAGCGCCTGGTGTTGGCGCTGTTGAAGCCGCCGATGACGATCATGCAATCCACCTCGCCGGCAAGCTTCTTGGTCTCTTCCTGGCGCACCGCGGTGGCGTCGCAGATGGTGTTGTAGACCCGGGTCTCGCCGCCGCGGGCGAGGCAGGCCGCCACCACCTCGTTCAGGTGTTCGAAGGACTGCGTCGTCTGCGCCACCACGCCCATTTTGGCCATGCGCGGCAGCCGGTCCACGTCATTGCCGGAGCTGACCACGTAGACCCGGCCGGTGGCGTAGGAAACGATCCCCTGCACCTCGGGGTGCACCGCGTCCCCGACCACGACTACGTCATACCCTTCTCTGGAGAGGGTGGCGACGTGTTCCTGGGCCTTTTTCACGAACGGGCAGGTTGCGTCCACGATCTTGAGGTTGGCCCGCACCACGGCCTCCAGCTCCTCGGCGGCGACGCCGTGCGAGCGGATGATCACGGTGCTGCCGTCGCCGATCCCGTTCACATCCTCGACCGATTTGACCCCCATCTCCTCGAGCCGCTGCACCACCTGCGGAGAATGGATGATCGGCCCCAGAGTGTAGGTGTCGCCACCCTTGTCGGCCGCGTCAAAGGCGAGATGGGTGGCCCTTTTCACCCCGAAGCAAAAACCTGCGTGTTTGGCGAGTATCACTTCCATGGTTACCCCTTGTCGCCCTGCCCCAGGCGTTTGCGCACGGTGTTTTCCATGACCGCCAGCACCTCGTCGATGGAGAGGGTGGTGGAGTCTATGGCGAGAGCGTCCTCGGCCTGCCTGAGCGGCGCGTGTTCACGCCCCTCGTCCTGCTGGTCGCGCTGGATCACCTTGGCGATGGTCTCCTCGAGCGTGGCCTGGTCGCCGCGGGCGGCCAACTCCAGGTAGCGGCGCCGGCCGCGTTCCTCGGCGCTGGCAGAGAGGAAGAATTTCACCTCGGCATCGGGGAAGACCACAGTGCCGATGTCGCGCCCCTCGAGGATGACGCCCCCCTTGGCACCCATGGCGCGCTGCATGGTCAAAAGCGCCTCACGCACCGGTTTCCGGGCCGAGATGGCGGAGGTGAGCAGGCCGATCTCCTCGGTGCGGATCTCGCGGGAGACGTCCTCGCCGTTGGCGAGCACCCGGCAACTGTCGCCGTCACGCACGAAGTTCACTTCCAGGCCGCGGCAGAGTTCCGCCAGCCCGGCGTCATCGTCGCTGGCGATGCCGGCGCGCTTGGACATGAGGGCGACGGCGCGGAACATGGCGCCGGTGTCGATGTGGATATAGCCCAGGCGCTGCGCCAAAAGCTTGGTGAGGCTGCTCTTGCCCGCCCCGGAAGGTCCGTCTATGGCTACGATTACGCCGTTTGTTCTCACTGCACTCAACGCTGTACTACCCCCTCGAGAAGTTCATGGAAGCCGGGGAACGAGGTGGCGATGCAGTCGACGTCGGAGATCGTGGTCTCCCCCTGTGCGACCAGCCCTGCCACCATCATGGACATAGCGATCCGGTGATCGCCGAAGCTGTCGGCGGCGCACGCCTTGAGGGCGGACACGCCGGTGATTTCCATGCCGTCCGGTGTCTCCACCACGGTGACCCCGGCCCGCTTGAGATTGTCGGCCATGGCCTTGATGCGGTCGGTTTCCTTGACCCGCAACTCCTCCGCGCCGCTCACCACGGTGGTTCCCTGGGCGAGAGCCGCCGCGATGCAGATGGCCGGGAACTCGTCGATGGCGCGCGGCACCACCTCGCCCGAGATCGCCATGGCCTTCAACTGCGCGTAGCGCACCCGGATGTCCGCCACCGGCTCGCCGGTTTCGTCGCGCTCGTTCACAAGTTCCAGGTCCGCCCCCATCCCCTTAAGGATGTCGATGATGCCGGTGCGGGTCGGGTTGATGCCGACCCCCTTGATGAGCAGGTCCGCACCCGGGACGATGGACGCCGCCACCATGAAGAAGGCGGCGGAGGAGATGTCGCCGGGGACGACGATGTCGCGTCCGATCAGCTCGGCGCCGCCGCGCACCTTGACGCCGCCGGGAAAGGTCTCGACGTTGGCGCCGAACGCGCGCAGCATCCTCTCCGAGTGGTCGCGGGAGAGGTGCGGCTCGCGCACCACGGTCTCACCCTCCGCGTAAAGCCCCGCCAGCATGATGGCCGACTTGACCTGAGCGCTGGAAACCGGGGAGTCGTACTCGATCCCTTTCAGCTGTGAGCCCTGGATGGCGAGCGGCGCCTTTTCACCGCCGGCGCGGCCGCCTATGCGGGCGCCCATCTTGGAGAGCGGGCCGACCACGCGCTTCATGGGGCGGGCGCGCAGGTACTTGTCGCCGGAGAGGACCGAAAAGAAGCTCTGACCAGCGAGAAGCCCGGTGAGGAGCCTCATCGAGGTGCCGGAGTTGCCGCAGTCAAGGACGTCGGTCGGCTCCTCGAGCCCGCGCAGCCCCTTGCCCACGATGGTCACCGTCTCGCCGTCGTCGTCGATCTGCACGCCCATGGCGCGGAATGCCTCCAGGGTTGCGAGGGCGTCCTCGCCGCGCAGGAAACCCGAGACCTTGGTCACGCCGTTGGCGATGGAGCCGAACATGATGGAGCGGTGCGATATCGACTTGTCGCCCGGGACGCGGATCTCGCCGCGCACACTCTTGGCGGGTTTAACGGTGTAGCTTTGCATGAAACACCTCGTATTTTTTCAGCTCCGTCGGACGGCGGCCGCTAGAGAATGGCGTCCCGCTTCTGCTTGGAGTTCAGGAAGAAGGACTGCAGGCCGTCGGCATCTCCCTCGGCGACCAATGTGCGCAGTTTCTCCAGATACACGGAGAAAAAGTCCATCATCTCCAGGATCGCATCGCGGTTGGTAAGGGCGATGTCGCGCCACATGACCGGGTCCGACGAGGCGATGCGGGTGAAGTCCCGGAATCCGCCGGCGGAGAAGGAGAGCAGGTCGCCGCCGAAACGGTCGTAGCCGTCCACGGCGTTCACCAGCGAGTAGGCCACCATGTGCGGCAGGTGCGAGATGGCGGCGACCACCAGGTCGTGCTGCACGGGATCCATGAGCGGCACGGTGGAACCGGCCACCTTCCAGAGTTCGACCACCTTTTCCAGCGCCCTAGCATCGGTATTCGCGGTCGGGGTGACGATGCAGCGCCTCCCCACGTACAGGGTGGAAAAAGAGGCCTCGACGCCGGAGTGCTCGGTCCCGGCGATGGGATGCCCGCCGACGAAAAAGGTCCCTTCCCGCATGAGCGGTTCGCACGCGGTCACCACGCTTTCCTTGACGCTGCCGCCGTCGGTGACGATGCAGCCGGGAGCAAGGTAAGGCGCAATCTCCGCGACCACCTTCGGTATGGTGCAGACCGGAGTGGCCACGAAGACCAGATCGGCCCCGGCGACCCCTTCCCTGGCGTCGGTGGTGTAGCTGTCCAAAACGCCCAATTCGACGCCGCGCCTCAGGTTCGCTTCGCCGCGCCCGATGCCGACCACCTCGTCCACAGCCCCCTTCTCACGCAGGACGCGGGCCAGGGATCCGCCTATCAGGCCGACGCCGATTACGGCCAGCTTCTTGAACTGGACCATTGCTAGTCCCTCCTCACTGACGCGCCCGGGGGTACGAGCCCAGCACCTTCACGAACTGGCAGCAGGTGGACAGATCCTGCACCGCCTCGCCGACGGCAGGGTCCGAGATGTGCCCGGAGAGGTCGAGATAGAAGATGTATTCCCAGGCCTTCTTCTTGAGGGGGCGGGACTCGATCTTGGAGAGGTTGATGCCGCGCTTGGCGAACGGCTCCAGCATCCGGTGCAGGATGCCCGGCTCGTCGCGCACCGAGAACATGAGCGAGGTCTTGTCATCGCTGCTGGCCTCGGCCATCTTGCGCCCGATGACCAGGAACCTGGTGAAGTTGTTCACCTGGTCCTCGATGCGGGCCTTGACGATCTTGAGGTTGTAAATGGAGGAGGCGTACTCGCTGGCGATGGCCGCCGCGGTGTAGTCCTCGGCCACGATCTGGGCGGCGAGCGTCGTGGAGGCAACGTCGACCAGCGGCACGTTGGGGAGGTTCTCGGCGAGCCACTTGCGGCACTGGGCCAAGGGCTGCGGGTGCGAGTAGACCTTCTTGATGTCCTCGAAGCGCCCGGTCCTGGAAAGCAGGAAGTGGGACACCTCCAAAAGGACCTCGGCGTTGATCTTCAGCTCGCTCTCCATGAACATGTCGAGCGTGTGCGAGATCATCCCCTCGGTCGTGTTCTCGACCGGGACCACGCCGTAGTACGCCTCGCCCTTCTCCACCGCCTCGAACACGGCGGGGATGGAGCGCTCCGGCGACAGGGAAGCCGACAGGCCGAAGTGCTGCATGGCGGCCAGGTGGCTGAAGGTGGCGTTGGGCCCCAGGAAGGCGACCTTCAACGGCTTTTCCAGCGCCAGCGACGCGGAAATGATTTCACGGAAGACGCCGTGCACCGCCTCGGCCGGGAACGGGCCCGGGTTCGCCGCGATAAGACGTTCGTAGATCTCCCTCTCACGGCTGGGCACGTGGAAGTCGCTGCGGTTTTCGGTCTTCACCGCGCCGACCTGCATCACGAGTTTGGCCCGCTGGTTGAGAAGTTCCAGGATGCGATCGTCCACCGCATCTATTTCCTGACGGAGTTTTGCCAGAGTTTGCTTTTCTTTCAAAGCTTTCGGTCACCTTTCAGGAGGGATAGTGGCTTTTTGCGGAGCTGATACTTATAAGGCACCCGTCGCAAATATGCAACTTTTTTCTCTTTCTCAGGTTACCTCGGGGTGCGCCTCCGGATTCATCGGATTCATGCGGACCGCGAGCGAGAAGAGGTAGGGGTAGTCCTTTTGCAGGTGCGCCATGTAGGAGAGCCACTCCATGAGGAGGTTGGTGTGGGCACGTTTGATGTCGCCGCTCAGGTGATCCATGTCGCTGGCCGGCAGTCCGGTAAGGGAGCACCGGGCCTGGAGTTCCTCGATCAGGTGGAACACGGCCCAAAGGAGATCAGTGAAGGATTCGTGCTCCAGGAGGTTCGGGTTCTCCATGAGCGACAGCATCACCCCCTTCTTCTCGGCCAGGAAGGCCCTGAGGGCGGCGAGGTCGCCGGAGCGGGAGTCGGGGCGGATCTCGTGTTCCTTGAGGAATTCCCGTGCCGCGCGGTAATCCTCCTCGTGCCAGCGCACCGTGACCCCCAGTTTCTGGGAGAGTTCCTTGCCGTCGGGGTAGAAGTCGTGCAGGTCCCGCAGCAGCGGCGAGCCGACCTCGCTGAAGAAGATGCCGATGACCATGTTCAGCTTCTTGATCATCGCCTCGCGTTCGCGCTCCTTGAGCACGCGCTCGATCATCAGGGTCACAAAGAGGACGTAGACCGGGAGGAAGGCCACGTTGGACATGAAGTTGAAGCCGATCTCCTCGGCGCGGGGGAACAGGAAGTAGTCGCCCAGGTACAGGACCAGGGAGACCAGGAGCAGCAACCAGACGATGCGGTCCTTGGGCAGACGCAGAAATCTCAACGGGGACCTCCTAGAATCAAAAACGCAAGGCAAAAAGGCAGAAGGCTTTGTAACGCAAAGACGCAAAGCCGCAAAGAGAAGCTCTCAACGTACTGGAGGAAAAGAAAATACAGGGGGGTTCTTATACTGCCTTTCAGGGTAAAAGACAAGATTTTCGTTTTTCTTCGCGCCTTTGCGTCTTTGCGTTGAAAATGGGTTTACCCGATCCGCTTCAGGCCGTCGGCGATGCGGATGGTGGCGCCGCGCCAGGTGGGGAAGATACCGGAAACTACGCCGACGGAGAGGGCAGCCAGCAATTCCAAGAGGAGGGTTTCTCCGGAGACGCTGAAGTAGGGGAAAAACTGGGCCAGCTCAGTCTCTATCCAGCTTGCCGCCGGGAAGGTGGCGGCGACACCAAGCAGGCCGCCGAGAAAGGAGATGATCACCGACTCGCCGAAGATGAGCCCAGCCAGGTGCCACCCCTTGAAGCCCAGGGTCTTCAGGGTGGCATATTCGCCGATGCGCTCCCGTGCGGTCATGGCCATGGTGTTGGCCGCTACCACCATGATGATGGCGATCACCATGTAGGAAACGATCTGTATCGCGATCATAATCGCCTCGGTCATGGAGACAAACCCCATATGGAAGGCCTTTTCCGTTTCGGTCAGCGTCTCGGCCAGCGAGTTTTTGAAAAGCGAGTCGATGGCGAGCGCCACTTCCGAAGCGAGTTCCGGCTTTTTCACCCCCACGATGAAGTAGCCGACCTGGTCGGCACGCCTGGGCACGGTCTGGCGCATGGCTTCGTTCAGGTAATCCCAGTGGAATAGAAGGATGCGTTCCTCGGTCGCCTTCTCCCTGCCGTGATAGATGCCGCGCAGCACGAACTCCCACTGTCCCGGGTAGATGGTCCCCTTGAGCGTGATCAGGTCGCCGACCTTCCAACCGTAGGTCTTGGCGAGGCGCTGCCCGACGATGCATCCCTTGCGGTCCAGGAGAAAGTCGTTCTTCTCTTGGGGGGAGAGGGTGAACTCGGGGTAGAGCTCCATGTACCCCTTGGGCTCGATGGCGTAATTGGCGAAGAAGTTCTTCGGCTCCTTGTAGTAGGCGCCGAACCAGCTGCCGTAGGAAACCGTGGTCACCCCGGGCACTCCGCGGATCCGCTCCAGGTAGGAGATGGGAAGCGGGAACACGAGGGAGATGGAGTTGCGGGTGACCAGGCGTGTGTCGGAGGCGTGCTCGGCGCCGGAGTACCAGAGGCCGACCAGGGTGCGCAACAGCCCGAAGGCGAGCACCGCCACGGCGATCCCCACCACGGTCAGGACCGAGCGGAGCCGGTGCCGGAACAGATTCCTGAGGATGTATTTGAGGAGAAACATCGACACCCCGAAACAAAAAGCTTTACCACAGAGGACACAGAGGATCGCAGAGGTCACGAAGCAAAGGCAAGGACAGGGAAAACGGGGAAAACCCAGTCGTCTTCCTCTGAGACCTCTGTGGACCTCCGTGCCATCTGTGTTCCAGCTTTTAAGTGGCCCGCAGGGCCTCGACTATCTTCAGGCGCGAGGCGCGAAAGGCGGGCAGCACGCCGCCGACAAGACCCATGACGGCGGAAAAAAGCAGCGACTTCCAGACGATGCTCACGTTCAACGTGAAGGAAAAGGCCAACTCGGAAAACGAGGCCCAGTTCATGGTGGAAATGGTGATCAGCTGCATGAAGGAGGCGGCAAAGAGGCCGAGGATCCCCCCGCAGAGCCCGAGCAGGAGCGCCTCCACGATAAACGCGGAGAGGATGCTCTTTCTCTGGAAACCAAGGGCGCGCAGGGTGCCGATCTCGGTGACCCGGTTGGCGACGGCGGCGTACATGGTGATGGTCGCCCCGATCACGGCGCCGATGGAGAAGACGACGGTAAGCACGAGCCCCAGGATGCGCAGAAACTTCGCCATCGCTTCGGACTGATCCAGGTAGTATTGGGTCTCTCGCTTGGCTTCCACGGTCAGCCGCGGGTCCGACTCCACCCGCGCCTTGAAGGCGTCGAAGGCGGTGGTATCGCGCAACCGGAAGATGATGGAGGAATAGACCGGGCGGCGGAACGCCTGCATCATCTGGTCACGGTCGCCCCAGATCTCGGAGGAGAATCCGGTGGCGCCCGCATCGAAGACGCCGACGACGCGCCAGTCGCGCATCCCGAAACGAAGCGTCTCGCCCATGCCGCACCCCTTGAAGCGACGCGACACGCTCTCTCCCGCGATGACCTCGGCGGAGCCGGGACGGGGCATGCGTCCCTCTTTCAGGCGAACGGCGGGGCGCAACTCCAGCGATTCGGGGGTGATGCCGCGGATAATAACGTTGGCCGGCTTGTCCCCCACCCGCTTTTTCAGGTTGATCAGCACCACCAGTTCCTTGGCCAGAAGCGGCGTTCCGCCGGGACCGATGGCGATCTCGGGCTGGCTCTCCAGCAGTGACGCCTGATCTCGCTCCACGCCGCTTTGCACCTCGGAATTGGCGGACTTTCTCAGCAGCACCACGTTGTCGGGAGAGCCGGTCTGCACCAGGGTCTTTTGCAGCCCCTCGGTCAGCATCAGGGTGGCGGCGAAGACGAAGACGACGAGCCCCATGCCGCTCGCGGTGAGGACGGTGGTGAGACGCCGGGTCCAGAGGTTGCGGAAACTGTAGGAATAAGGGATGCCCATCTAGGTCACGCTCAGTTCACCCTTTTCCAGGTGCCGGATGATGTGGGCCTTCTCGGCGGCGCGCGGGTCGTGGGTGACCATGATGACGGTCTTGCCGAAGGCCTGCACCAGGCGATCCATGAGCTGCAGAATCTCTTCGGCGGAGGCGCGGTCCAGGTCGCCGGTCGGCTCGTCCGCCACCAGGATTTCGGGATCGGTGACGATGGCCCGGGCGATGGCGACCCTTTGTTGCTGGCCGCCGGAAAGCTGGGCGGGGTAGTGATCCATCCGGTCGGCGAGCCCGACCACGTTCAGGACCGCCTCGACGTGCTCGCGCCGCTCGCGCCGGTCCAGGTGAGTCAAAAGAAGGGGAAGCTCGACGTTCTCGAAAGCGGTGAGGACCGGGATCAGGTTGTAGAACTGGAAGATGAATCCGACGCTGCCGGCGCGCCAGCGGGCGAGGTCGCTTTCGCCGAGGCTGGTGATCTCGACGTCGGCCACCTGGATGGAACCTTGGTCGGCGCTGTCGATGCCGGCAATCAGATTGAGGAGCGTGCTCTTGCCGGAGCCGGAGGGCCCCATGAGGGCGACGAACTCGCCCCTGGCAATATCGAAATTGATTCCGGTGAGAACGGGGATCACCTGGGTGCCCCGGCGGTAGGCCTTGGAGAGATTCCTGATCCGGACGATGGGCTCGCTGTTTTCCGCCATGACTACTTTTCCGCCGTCTTGACGCGGCTGCCATCGCGCAGCTTGTCCAGCGGCTTGGTGGCGATGCGGTCGCCGGCCTTGACGCCGGAGCCGACCTCTACCATGTCACCGAGCTTTGCGCCCAGAACCACCGGGGTAAGCGACGCTCGGTCCTGTACCACCTTGAAGACGTAGTTTTTGCCGTCCCGGTGCACGACGGCGGACGGCGGCAGGGCGACCCGAGGCGTTGCCTCGCCTTTTTTCAGCTCGCGCTCCAAGAAGGCAACCTTGGCGCTCATCTCGGGGAGAATGCGCTTGTCCTGGTCCAGGAAGCGCACCTTGACCATGACGCTCCCCTTGCTGCGGTCGGCCGTGGGGACGATGGTGTAGAGCGCGCCGCGGAAACGGACGTCGGGCAAGGCGTCGAGAAGAATCTCGCAGGGCTGGCCCACCTTGACCTTGGCCAGGTTCGCCTCGGAGACGTCAGCCTCCACCTGCAGCGATCCCATGTCGGCCATGGTCACTACGGCGGCCTTGGCGTTGGCGGCGGCGGCCAGCGGCGAGACGATGTCGCCGACGTCGGCGTTCTTGGTGAGCACCACGCCGTCGAAGGGGGCGCGGATCAGGGTGTAGTCGAGGGAAGCCTCGGCTCCACCCAGGGCGCTTTGGGCTCCGTTTATGTTGGCCTGGGCTGCGGCCGCCGCGGCGACCGCGCGCTGGTAGCGCGCCTGGGCGGTATCAAAGTCGGCCTGGGCGATGATCCCCTGACCGATCAACTCTTTCGCGCGGGACAGGGCGCGGGCGGCGTCGGTCCGCTCCACCTTGGCCTGCTCCAGCGTGTCGCGGGCCGCTGAAAGCGCCGCCGCGGCCTGCCCTTTTTGGGCCGCCACGTCGCGGTTCTCCAGGCGGGCGAGCAACTGTCCCGCGCGCACCACGCTCCCCTCCTCCACGCCGAGCCACTCCAGCCTGCCGGTGGCCTTGGAGGCGACCGCCGCCTTTCTCTGGGCCACCACGTACCCGCTGGCGTTCAAAAGGGAGAAGGTCTGCGAGGGATACACGAGGGAAACGGTGGCGACTTCCACCTCGACGCTGCGCCTGCTCGCCAGGGTCCAGAGCCCCAGCACCAGGGCCAAAAGCACCAGCACCGTTATCACCAGGGTGCGTCGCTTGCGCGGGGCGCCACCGCCTGGGGTGTAACGTTGCTTGTCGATGGTCAGTTTATTGAGGTCATCTTGTGCCATGCCCGGTCACCCCGATTAGCGGATTCATAGAAGCGGAAGCTAACACATTTTGCAATGGGTGGGAAGCGACAATGCGGCTACAGCTCTTCGACCTGCAGGTCGATGATTTGCACATCCGGCCGCTCCGACACGAGCCAGTACTCCAGTTCCTGCAAAAGCTGCCGGGCGCGGGTGGCGCTGGAGGACACGGTGACGAAGCAGAGTTCGGCGTCAGCAGGTTGGTCGTTGAGGGCGCTCTCGGAACAGGCCACGTTGAACCGGTTGCGCGCACGCGCCAGCACACTCTTCACGATCGCCCTCTTCTCTTTGAGCGTGCGGCTTGGCAGTAACAGTCTCATCTGCAGCAATGCCACGTGCATGGCGTCCTCCTTTGACAAAGACAATGCAGCGATTCTACCACATCGACTCCACACAGAGCACGCCACACTGTCACTTAGAGTGTCCTGGAGCTTTCCCCCTCCCTGACCCTCCCCCTCCGGGGGCGGGAACTCATGCCCCCTCCCTCTCCAGGGGCAAGTACTCACCAGCCCCTCCCCCTGGAGGGGGGAGGTTGGGAGGGGGGAAGCAGTATACAGCTAGCTGGGTGGCACAAGCATTGTTGCATGTTGTCTTAGCTCGGCAAATTGAGTACACTGGCGCCCGCTAAACGGAGGTGTCATGAAGAACTTGCTGCTGACTCTATGTGCCGTCATTGCCCTCGGCTCCCTGACTGGTTGCGCCGCTACGCTGCCGGCCCAACTCCCCGCCGGATTCCAGGTCAAACCCGTTGCCCGCTCCGACTCGGGTACCCCTTTCGATGCCGGACGAAACGGCCACTTCGCCACGGTTACCGACGGTACTGTCGCGCTGACCGACCTGCAGGGAAAACGCGTGACGGTGGCGAACGGTGGCGCCAGCGCGCTCAGTTTCTCTCCCGGCGGCCACAGGCTGGCGGTTGCCCTTGCCACCACTGGGGGGTCCCTGCTCCGCATCGTGGATCTTAACGGGGCAACCCTTGGCGAAACCAAGGTGGCAGGAAGGATCACCTCCGTCGCCTGGCGTTCCGAAAAAGAGGTGCTCGCCGGAGCGCTCAACATCAGGAAATACAGTTTCGGGTCGCAGATGGTCTCGCTGCTTTTCCAGTGGGACGGCAGTGGAGTACCTGTCGCCACCACCTTGAACGACGTCACGTTGCGTCCACATGTGGCGAAGCTCCCGGAGCAGTTGTTGTATAACCAGCTCTTGATCGCCGTTTCCCCCTACCGCGACGAGATCGCCTTCACCTCTTTGAAGGACCCCCCCCTATTCACCCCCTACTTGAGGGTTTTGATCCGCAACCTCGACACCGGTGGGGGGAGCGAAGTGGGGCAGGTGCAGCTCGGGCAAGGAAAGGTGATGTACGCGCCGGACGGCGAGTCGCTTGTAATTGCAGACACGGACAAGGCCACGCGCAGGATATCGCTGCCGGAAGGTAAGCCGGTTGAAAATTGGCCGAGCGCCGCCGTCAACTCGGCCCTCTCCCCTTCCGGCCGTTATCTGCTTCTGGACGGCCACCTGTACCGGAAGGAAAAAGCGATAGCCACCTTTCCTGCCGGCTCCAGAGGTGTCTTCGTCCCTGACGGCTCCGCCATCGCGGTGAGTTACCAGGGGCAACTGTTCCTCGTCTCCGGGCTGGAGGACGCGGCCGCCCCGGCACCTCCCGCCGACCTCGATCGGGTACTCAGGCTGCGCCGGCTGCGTAGTCAGGGGCTGATCACCGATCAGGAGTACCAAAAGCAACTGGAAGGCAAGGAGTCGACCCGATGATGAAGTCACTGATCTGTGCAGTGTTACTGCTGTCCGCGCCGGTTCTTGCGGGCGCCGCCGAACCCTGTCTTCCCTGTCATGCCGAGAAAACTCCCGCCGCCGTGGCTCAATGGCAAGGGAGCGCCCACGCGAAGGCCGGAGTCGGCTGTGAGAAGTGCCACGGCAGCGACCACGACAAGATCGTGAAGGGCGAGGCCAAGGTGGGAATGAAAGTCTGTGCCCCCTGCCACCAGAAGGCATACCAGGAACATCGCGCCAGCCGTCACGGCATGGGGCTGCACTCCGGGTGGGGTTGCACCAGGAACCTCTCCGACCGCAAGCCGGGCGAGTGCCGTTTCTGCCACGAAGAAGGAGACGAGGCGCCGCGCTCGGACGTGCAGTGCGCCCGGTTCCTGAAGCAGTCGCCGGAGATGGCGGAGATCGGCTGCAATTACTGTCACAGCGTCGAGGACGCCTGCGACTCCTGCCACTCCAAGCACATGACCGACCTGAAGATCGTGCGCGATCCCAACTCGTGCGCCAAGTGTCACATGGGGCCGGACCACCCGCAGTGGGAGATGTGGCAGACCTCGCTGCACGGCACGCTCAACGCCAGCACCGGCAGGAAGACCGGGCCCGACTGCCAGACCTGCCACATGCCCAAGGGGACCCACAACGTTTCCATCGGCATCACCATGAATTCCGGCGGCGTCCCCTACCCCGCCGCCAAGGCGCAGCCGGCCCGAGGCGACATGGTCAACATCTGCAGCGACTGCCACGCCCCCTCCTTCGCCAGGAAAGAGCTGGAGCGCGGGGACCAGGTGCGCAGCCAGAGCATCGCCATCCTGAAGGAAGCGGAGCACGTCATCTGGGATCTGAACGACCGGGGGCTCCTCGATCCGATGCCCGAAAACCGCCCGCCACACCCGTTGAGCGGGCAGCGTCTGGTGACCGACAGCCAGATGCTCTACGAGGACACCTCCCACATCGAGCGGCTCTTCTTCAAGATGAAGAAGTACGACTACGCCCGCACCGTCAAGGGGGCCTATCACCAGAACCCGGCTTACACCCACTGGTACGGCAACGCCGAGTTGAAGATGGACCTGGTGGACATCAAGAGTGAGGCGAGCCGACTGAAAGAGCGGGGGAAAAAGGGAGAGAGCAAGGCAGCCGCTCCCGGCGCCGAAGACGAGCTGAAGGTGTTGAAGAAAAAGTTCGAAAGAGGCGCGCTGAGCGAAGCGGAGTACGCCAGAGAGAAGGGGAAGGTGCTGGAGAAGATGAGGTAAACCGTTCACAAGGAGAAAATCTGAGGACTTCTGAGAAAGGCAAAGCGAGAGAAGCTAAAGCAAAGTCAAAAGACTTTAGGTTTACCTTCAAAAGCCTTTCGGGTGTTCTCAGATTTTCTCAGATTTTCTCCGTGGCCAATGGTTTTGACTCTTTGGGCTTTTTAACTTGCCCCCCAAGGGCAAAAGGTGTATCCATGCTGTCCCCGCTCGCGCGGGACAAGAAATGCAAGAAGGAGAATCATCGATGGGCATCCTCGCCAACACAGTAAGCGTCTGCCACTTCAAGGTTCAGGGGGATCTCCCGCAACAGGACGAACTCCACGCCTGGGTCACCAAGCAACTGGCAGCGAACAAGTTCAACCCGATCGATCAGGGCACCGAGGAAATGTCGGTGGGCTGGGTGCACCTGGACGATCCTAGAATCGCCGAGTTCGACTCCCCCGCGGCCTGCTGCCGCGAGCACTACTTCATGTTCACCCTGCGCCGCGACAAGCGCGCCGTCCCCTCCGCGGTACTGAAGGCGCACCTGGAGAAGGCCAAGGAGGAATTCCTGGCGGAAAACCCCGGCTTCGCCAAGGTCCCCAAGCAGAAAAGGGAGGACCTCAAGGAGGCGGTGCACGCGATGCTGCTGTCGCAGACCCTGCCCACCCCGGCCACCTACGACGCGGTCTGGGACACCAAGAACGGCATCCTCACCTTCAGCTCGCTCTCGCCCAAGGTCATCGAACTGTTCGAGGACATGTTCAAGAAGACCTTCGAGGGGCTCAGGGTTTCCGCGTTCCATCCCTACGCCCGCGCCGAAAGCGTGCTCGACGACGGCAACAAGGTGCTGCTGGCGCAGGCCAACAAGGCCGGCGGCGACAACTACCTGGAACTGATCAAGGAAAACCAGTGGCTCGGCACCGACTTCATGCTCTGGCTCATGTACCAGACCATGAACGAGTCCTCCGAGTACACCGTAAACCAGGCAGGCGTGCTGCTCGCCCAAGAAGCGTTCGTGGCCTACCTTGACGATCGCGTAGTGCTCCTTGGTTCAGGTGAGAACGGCGCGCAGAAGATCACTGTCGCCGGCCCGCAGGACCACTTCAACGAGGTGAGAAGCGCGCTCTTGAACAAGAAGCAGATCACCGAGGCGACGCTGCACATGGAGGCGGGGGACGACCATTACAAGCTGACCCTGAAGGGGGAGCTGTTCCACTTCGCCTCCTTCAAGTCGCCGGCGGTCCAGCTGGAGAAGGACAGCACGGTGGACGAGGCGATGGAGCGGGAAGCGGTCTTCTTTGAGAGGATGCTGCTGCTTGAGAAAGGGACCCAGCTCTTCGACTCGGTGTTCGCCACCTTCCTGAAACTGAGGCTCGGCAAGGAGTGGGAGGAGCAGGCAACGGCGATCCAGAAATGGCTCAACGTCTGCACCTACTGCAACAGCCAGCTTAATTCCTAAAACACCAAAACGGTTACGCGAAGAACACGAAGCAGTCGCGAAGGGCGCGAAGAAAAAGCTTTTTGGGGTTACCCCTAGAAGGCTTTTCCTCGCGCCCTTCGCGCGTTCTCGGCGTACTTTGCTAACCGCTTATTGTCTTTAAAGCGCCTTGACGATGCGGCCGCCGCCGACCAGCTCGTCGCCCTGGTAGAACACCACCGACTGCCCCGCTGTCACCGACTTCTGCGGCTCGGCAAAAAAGACTTCGCCCATCCCCTCGCCCAAGAGCTTCACCCGACACGCGATCGGCTCCTGACGGTAGCGGATCTTGCAGGTGGTCTCGACGACGTCCCCCTCGACCGGAACCACCCAGTTCAGATCGCACGCCACCAGCCCGGGAGCGAACAATCCCCCGACCTCGCCCACCACGACCCTCGCCTCGGCGGCGTCGATGGCGACCACGTACAACGGCTCTTTCCAGGCGATGCCCAATCCCCTTCTCTGCCCGATGGTGTAACGGTGGGTGCCGTTGTGGCGCCCGAGCACGGTACCGTCCACGTGGACGATCTCGCCGCTTCTGCCATCAAGCCCGCCGTCCTTTTCCAGGAAGGCGACGTAGTCGTCACCGGGGACGAAGCAGATCTCCTGGCTGTCGCTTTTTTGCGCCACCGGGATGCCGAAGCCCTCGGCCAGCCTTCTCACCTCGTCCTTGCTCGGCATGTCACCCAGCGGAAAGATCACGCGGGCCAGCTGCCGTTGGGTGAGGGTGTAAAGAAAATAGGACTGGTCCTTAGCGAGGTAGGCCGCCTTCAAGAGGTGCCAGGTCCCGTTTTGGTCCCTGCTGGTCCTCACGTAATGCCCGGTGGCAAGGTAGTCGGCGCCCACTTCCAGCGCCTTGTCCAGGAGCAGCCCGAATTTAACGAACTTGTTGCAGCGCACGCACGGGTTCGGGGTCTCGCCGGCTACGTACTGGGCGCGGAAGTCGTCCATGATGAGGCGGCCGAATTCCTCCTGCAGGTGCACTTGGTGAAACTCTATGCCGAGATACTCCGCCACGATCTGGGCGTCACCCTTGGCGTGCGGGTCCTCGCCTTCCCGGTTGAAGAGCTTCATGTTGATGCCGATCACCTCCGCCCCCTGCTCTTTCAGAAGCGCCGCGACCGTCGATGAATCCACGCCGCCGCTCATGGCGACGGCTACCTTCTTGCCTTTATACTCTGCTGACATATCCGCTCCGTTGTGCTGCTGTTTGCCGCGCGTTCATAGTTGACCGAATCGCCGCTGCAAGGCAACCTTTTTCTCCTCAACGCACCCTCATCTCCGGCCGCAATACCGGCGCTCAAGTTCCAGCGCAACCAGCCGATTTGTATTGTTAAGGGTCGGCCGGGTGGATTAAACTGACCCCTGGCCAGAGCCCAGCACAAGGAGAATCGTCATGCCCCTGTCGCTCACCATCAGGCGTCTGCTGACTAATCAGCCCATCGACCTCCCCGTCTTCCATCCCATTGCGGTGCACATCCTGCACCTTTTGCAGACTCCTGACTTCACCATGACCCAGGTCACCGATCTCGCCAACGAGGACCAGTCCCTGGCGGGGCAGATCCTGAAGTTGGCCAACTCACCCATGTACATCGGCCGGGTCCGGACCGAGACCATCAAGGAGGCGGTGGTCAGGCTGGGGGGGCAGGAAATCGCCAACCTCGCCATGGCAGCGTCGCAGGCGAGCCTGCACACGTCAGAAAACAGGACCATCAACAGCTTCCTGCAATCGCTTTGGCTGCACAGCCACGCCTGCGCCTTGGGGAGCCGGTGGCTCGCGCGCCACGCGGGATACCCGCAGCACAGTGATCAGGCTTACATGGCCGGGCTACTGCACGACATCGGCAAGCTGTACCTGTTGAAGGCGTTGGAGCGGCTGAACCAGATGGGGGTGGCGCACGCGGCGCTCGAGGAGGACCTGCTGCTGGAGATCTTCGCCGAACTGCACGTCGAGCAGGGGTGCCGGCTCATGGAACACTGGAATATGCCCAAGGTCTATTACAACGTGGTCGCCAACCACCACGACGACAACTTCGACACCCAGGACATCGTGCTGACTGTGGTGCGGCTGGTGAACAAGGCGTGCAAGATGAAGGGGATCGGGCTTGTGCACGAGCCGGAGATCGACCTCGCCGAGCAGACCGAGGCGGCCATACTGCAGCTTAGCGACGAAGAGATGGACGATCTGCTGGATGTTCTGGAGGATTCTCAGGAACTTGTGCTGTAGGAATTTTGATACTCCAGGATGATGGGGAGGTCGGCGTCGGCCCACTCCAGCTCCAGCATCCGCTCCGGCAGCAGCCAGGTCATAGCGGAATGCTCGTGCAGGGTGATGTCGCCGGAAACGATGCTGCAGACGTACGGATAGAGGGTCACGTCGAAGGTCGGGTAGCTGTGGGTGGCCGGCGTGAGGGCGCGCCCCACCGCTATCTCCACTCCCATTTCCTCCACAAGCTCACGTTTCAGGCATTCCTCGCGCCCCTCTCCGGGCTCTATCTTCCCACCGGGAAACTCCCACCTCAAAGGCAGGTTCATGGACGCGCTGCGCCGGGCCGACAGTACCAGCCCATCACGCTCGATGATGGCGCAGGCTACGTGGACGTGTTTTCGCTCTAGTTGTGTCATGACGCAGCACTATAGCATCTTTGGCCGGCCCAACACAGCTAATTTGGGGTAGACAGGACGCCATCGGCCTCCGGCAGCACCAGCGGGATCTGCAACTGGAATACCGAGCCGCCGCCGGGGGCGTTCTCGGCCCAGATGCTGCCGTCCAACAGCTCGGTCATGCGCCGCGCCAGGGTGAGTCCGAGCCCGAGGCCGGGGTAGGAGCGGGTGATGGAACCGTCGGACTGGGTGAAGTCGCTGAAAATGCGATCCAGGTCCGCCTGGTCGATGCCGACGCCGGTGTCCGAGATGGAGAACTGGAGCATCTGCTCCCCCGCGATTTCCTGCTGCCGCACCTCCAGCCCGACGGCACCCGCGGGCGTGAACTTGACCGCGTTGCCGAGCAGCATGGTGAGCACCTTGTGCAGCATCCCCTGGTCAGTGACGATCACCTCCGGCAGCGCGGGCTCGATGTGGACGTTGAAGGTGAGCCCTTTGCCGTCGGCCATGGCCCGAGCCTCCATGGTCACGGTGTCCATGAAACTCTGCAGATGGAAGGTGGCGTTCTCCGGCGCTCCCCCCTCCCCTTCCAGGCGGCTGGTCTCGATCAGGTCTTCGACGATCCCCAACAGCCTTGCCGCCGATTTTTGCACCATGCCCAGGTACTTCCGCTTGTTGTCGTCCTCCTCCTGGTTGAGCACCAGATCGGTCATGCCGATGATCGGGGTGAGCGGCGTGCGCAGCTCGTGGCTCACGCTGCGCAGGAATTCCTTCTTGGCGCGGTCGGCAGCGCTTGCCAGCGTCTCCAAAAGGTCGCGGTAGCGCTTCAGCTCCAAGTGGTTCTTCACCCGGGCCCGGACGATGTGCGGGCTGATCGGCTTGGTGAGATAGTCTATCGCCCCCAGTTCGAGCCCCTTGATTTCCTGCTCCTCCTCAATCATGGCGGTCACGAAGATGACAGGGATGTCGCGCGTGGAGGGATCGCCCTTCAGGATGCGGCAGAGGTCGAATCCGTCCATCCCGGGCATCATGATGTCAAGAAGGATCAGGTCCGGCTTATCGGCGCGGATCAGTTCCAGGGCGTCCAGGCCGCTGGTGGCGAAGAACAGTTCGTAGTCGTCCCCGAGGCTTTCGCTCAGGATCTCGATGTTGGCGGGGGTGTCGTCGACTATCATCACCGTCTGGCGTTTCATAGCTGCTCCCTGTTGTCGGTGTGGAACTGTTGCGCTGCCGGGAAAATGGACAGCAGCTGACGAGCCTTTCTGAAATCGAGCTTTTCCATGCACCCCTGGAGCGCCTGCAGCTCCTTGGCGCAGCTGCCACGCGGCACCTCGCGGCAGAAGTTCTCGAACTGTCTCTTGGCGTCCAGGCTGTTTCTGGCCAGCAGGCGTTCGAGCTTCGCCTTCTCGGCCGCGAACCGATCCGGCTCGAAACGACCCTCGGACGCCGTCCGCACCGGGTGCGCCACCGGGGCGGAAGCCGGCATCGATTCCGACTTCTGAGCGACGGCCCGCGCCAGGGCCCGGATCATGCCGTCCACCAGCAGCGAAGGGCGCACCGAAACGGGATAGACCGCGCTCAGTCCCCATTCGTCACCCAGTTGCCGCACCGCCTCCAACTGCTCCGGCGGCACCGTGGCAAGGACCGGCACCTCCCCGTGGTACCGGCTCGAGATGCTGCGGGAGAGCTGCTCCAATCCATCTTCGCCGGCAGTGACGGCGTCGACCACCACCATGTCGAAAGGGGCCTGCCCAGCCGGGGCGGCCTTGATCGCCTCGCTGGCCGCCGCCAAGGTCGGCACCGCCTGCAGGTCGATCGGCATCCCCTGCAACATCTCCGCGACCCCTTCCACCGCCGCGGGATTGCCGTCCAGCACCAGGAGCCTCAGGTTGCGCAGCTCCTCTTCCCGCGCCTCCGGGATCGCCTTCCCGGCAGCCGGAACTGCGAAGCCCACCGTAAAGGAAAAGCTGCTCCCCGCGCCGGGAATGCTCTGCACCTTCAGCTCCCCCCCCATCAGTTCGACCAGCTGCCGGCTGATGGAGAGACCGAGACCGGTGCCGCCGTAGCGGCGCGTGGTGGAACTATCCGCCTGGGTAAAGGGGGTGAAGATCCTTTCCATCTGTTCCGTGGTGATGCCGATGCCGGTGTCCTGGACGCAGAAGTTGACCTGCACCACACCGTCCCGCTGATCCACCGGCTTCACCGCGACCACGACCTCGCCCCGGTTGGTGAACTTGAGCGCGTTGGCAATCAGGTTGTTCAGCACCTGGGTGAGGCGCAGCGGGTCGCCCAGGAGTTTTCTGGGGAGTTCCGGGGCGAGCCGCATCTTGAAGTCAGTCCCCTTCTCCTGCGCCTTCAGGTGGTGCATGTCGGAGATGTTGCCCAACACCTCCTGCAGGCTCAGCTCGGTCTTTTCCAGCTCCAGCTTGCCCGCCTCCATCTTGGAGAAGTCGAGGATGTCATTGATGATGTTCAAGAGGGTCCTGCTGGCCGAGCAGATCTTCTCGAGGTACTCGCGCTGCTTGGGCATGAGCTCGGTCTTCAGGGCCAGGCGACTGAGCCCAATCACGGCGTTCATCGGGGTCCTGATCTCATGCCCCATGTTGGCCAGGAATTCGCTCTTGGCCTGGCTGGCCGCCTGCACCAAGTCGCGCTCCCGGCGCAGCTCCTGGGCCTCGCGCTTGGCAGTGACGTCCTCGATGACGCCGATCAGGTACTTGGGTTCACCTTTCGGGCCGCACACCAGCGACTTGGTGAGATTCACCCACACCACCGAGCCGTCCTTCCTGAGCTGGCGCATCTCGATGCTGTAGTTGTCGATCTCGCGGTTGACCAGCCGGGAGAGCTGCCCCTGCTCGGCGGCGCGGTCGTCGGGATGAATGGTCTGCTCCAGGCTCCACCCCAGGAGCTCCTCCTGGGTGTAGCCCAGGATGTCGCAGAAGCGCCGGTTGATCCGGATCAGGATGTCGCTCAAGGCGATGTGGCAGATCCCGACCGCCGCCTGCTCGAAGGTGTTGCGGAAGCGCTCCTCGCTCTCCTTCAACTGTTCCTCGGCTTTCTTGCGGAAGGTGATGTCGGTGAGCACGCCGAGCAGGGCGTAGACCCGGGCGTGGTCGTCCTTGAGCGGGATGAGCGCCTTGCTGACCCACTTGCCGTCCCTTTCGCGCTGCTCGTCGCGCTCGACCGGGGTCCCCGCCGCCATCACCTTCTGGTCCTCCTCCTGGCGTTTGCGGGCCAGCGGCGGCTCGAACAGGTCGTAGTCGTTTTTGCCGAACACGTCTGCCGGCTCCAGTCCCAGTTCGCGGGCGAAGCTCGAGTTGCAGGAGAGATAGACCAGGTTGCAGTCCTTGAGGAAGATGCGCTGAGGCAGGTTCTCGATCAGTCCGCGGTAGCGTTTCTCGAAGAAGAGGGCGCTCTCGGCCTCCTTGCGCTCGGAAATGTCGTGCACCACGCAAACCACCCGAAGCACGGTGCCGGTATAGTCACGGAACACCTCCCCCACTTGGGACAGGTATCGCTCGCTGCCGTCAGGTCGCACCAAGGGATATTCCACGGCAAAGGAGTCTTCGCCGGAGAGGGAGTGTTCCACTGCGGCCGTCATCGCCTCACGCGCCGCTGTCGGAAGCAGGTCGAGGAAGCCGGAGAAGGTCTGCGGCGCCTCCTCGAAGGGGATCCCGAAGATGCGGCAGAGTTCCTCGGAGCAGTCCAGCCGACCGCTGGCCACATCCCAGTCCCAGCTCCCGATGTGCGCGATGCGCTGCGAGATGCGCAACTGCTCCTCGCTGCGCCTGAGTTCGTCCTCCGACTGCCGGCGCCACTTCAGGCGCAGGGCGTGCAACCCTCCCACGAAGACCATAGCCAATGCTCCCACCGGACCTGCCTGGGGACGGCAGACGGCCGTGACCAGGACCAGCAGCACGCAGGCGCAGATGCCCAGGGCCAGGGTGCTTCGGCTATGGATTGCTGCGGATCGGGAGATGAACAACATGGGCTCCTTTGGCTACCGGTGGGGCTGCCTTGATGCCGCTGCGCCCCTTGACACAGGTGCAGCGGTCGCCCCGCCGTTTGCAGGGGCATAGCCACATTATCGGCTCGCTGGCCGGAAACATTAATGAAATAGACCGGAAGCGGGACTTTTATTGTTCGGGGAAAAGCAGTTTGCCCCCCTCCCGCAAGGGGAGGGGGCAGCAGTAGCGTGTTCCTGGAATTCGCCTTTGTCGGGGCAGGCGCCGCATTTTGGAACGCTCTATGCTCTTTAACCGGGTAACCTGCCCGTCAGGGCAGTTCCAATCGTCGTAAGGGGGTTAAATTCATGGGAAAAGCGGTCCTGTACATTCACGACGAGGATCTCCTGGGGAGCCTAAAAAACAGGCTGCGGGAGCGCGGTTTTGCTGAAATAATAGCGTCCGGCAGCTCAAGCGAGCTGCTGAGCGAAGCCATGGCCGACCATCCGGAGGTGGCAGTCGTCGAGTTCCGGGCCGGCGACCAAAACATCGTCGCCACGGTGAAAAAGCTCTGGGACAAGCTCAGCCTGCCGATCGTGATGATCGCCGAGAGCTGCGATCTGGAGGAGGTGCAGACCTGGGGCGAGTCGGTAGTCTCGACCATCCTGGCAAAGCCGGTCCGGGAGGAGGAGCTGGTGGCGGCGCTGGTCCTCTCCATCGCCGCGGCGCGCCGGGTGGAACGGCTCAAGGAAGAAGTCTCATCCCTGAAGGAGAGCATCGAAAGCCGGAAGGTGATCGAAAAGGCCAAGGGGCGGCTCATGGAGCGGGACAAGCTATCCGAGGCTGAGGCCTTCCGCAGGATGCAGCGCCTCGCCATGGACCGCAGAATCTCGATGCGGCAGCTGGCCGACGCCATCCTGCTCACCGAGAGCATCGCGGGGTGATGCTTGGTCCCCCGGCGTGAGTGGGGGCAAAGAAACGGTTGACACCGGTCCCTCCCTTACCTATATTTCATGTTGGTAAAGGGGAGTAGCTATCGGTTGACGCGCAACCGACCCGTGTTCGTCAAGACGGCCGAGAGGCCCGGACATGGGGCATGACAATCCTGTCAGAGCAAGCAAGACCTTTATCCAGTGCAAGCGCCTGGGTAAAGGTCTTTTTATTTGACCAGGCGATCCGACAAGGAGGTAAGTCATGAACAGATTCAAGACTGCAGTCCTGCTCACCACGCTCACGCTGATCATGGTGGCCCTGGGAAGCGCCATCGGCGGCCGGGGCGGCATGTACCTCGCCTTCTTTATGGCCTGCGCCATGAACCTCTTCTCCTACTGGTTCTCGGACAAGATCGTGCTGCGCATGTACGGCGCCCAGGAGATCACCGAGGCGGAAAACCCCGCCTTCTACGGCATGATCCGGAGGCTCGCCGTGCAGGGGGGACTTCCGATGCCACGGGTCTACATCATCCCCTCGGAGAGCCCCAACGCTTTCGCCACCGGCAGAAACCCGGACCACGCCGCGGTGGCGGCGACCGAGGGGATCCTGCGCATCCTCACCCCGGAGGAAATGGAGGGGGTGATGGCGCATGAGCTGAGCCACGTCGCCAACCGGGACATCCTCATTTCCAGCATCGCCGCCACCATCGCGGGCGCCATCTCGCTGCTGGCCAACATGATGCAGTGGGCCGCCATCTTCGGCAGCCGCAGCGACGACGAGGAAGGGGGCGGCTGGGGCGGCCTGGCACTTGTCATCATCGCGCCCATCGCCGCCATGCTGATCCAGCTCGCCGTCTCCAGGAGCCGGGAGTATCAGGCCGACGAAAGCGGCGCGAAACTGTGCGGCAAGCCGCTGTCCCTGGCCAACGCGCTCAGGAAGCTGGACCAGTCTTCCCGGGCCCTGCCCATGTACGAGGCACGGCCGGCGACGGCACACATGTTCATCGTCAACCCGCTCAGCGCGGGGATGCTGATGAAGCTTTTTTCCACGCACCCCCCCATGGAGGAGCGTATCGCCCGCCTGGAGCAGATGGGGCATTAATCGGAGGGAGTTTTGACCAACAGAGAGATGATGTGGATCGCCTTCGCGGGGATCATTACCGTGATGTTCATCCTGGACCTCTTCGTCTTCAACAGGAAGAGTCACGAGATACGGTTCCGCGAGGCGCTGGCCTGGACCGCAGTCTGGGTCGCCCTCGCCATGGCCTTCAACGTCGGCGTCTGGTACGTGATGGGATCCGCCAAGGCGTTGGAATTCCTCACCGGCTACATCATCGAGGAGTCGCTCTCCGTCGACAACCTCTTCGTCTTCATCATGATCTTCTCGTACTTCAAGGTGGCGCGGGCGCATCAGCCCAAGATACTGAAGTGGGGGATCATCGGTGCGCTGGTGATGCGGGGAATTTTCATCGTGGTGGGGATAGAGCTCATCGAGCGTTTCCACTGGATGGTCTACGTCTTCGGTGTGGTGCTGATCTACACCGGTTTCAAGATGGCTTTTGGCGGCGACGAGGAGGTGCACCCGGAGCACAACCCGCTGGTGCGGCTGGTACGGCGCTTCATCCCCATTACCAAGCGATCCTTCGGCGACCGCTTCTTCATCAAGAGGTGCGGCATCTGGGCCGCCACTCCTCTGTTCCTGACCCTGGTCGTGGTCGAGTCGAGCGACGTGATCTTCGCTGTCGATTCCATCCCCGCAGTGCTGGCGGTCACCCACGACCCCTTCATCGTGTACAGCTCCAACGTCTTCGCCATCATGGGGCTGCGCTCGCTGTACTACCTGCTGGCCCACGTCATGGAGATGTTCGCCCACCTGAAGATCGGGGTTTCCGTCATTCTCGCCTTCGTCGGGGGAAAGATGCTGCTGTCGAACCTGGTCGAGATCCCGCTGCTGCTTTCCCTCGGCGTCATCATCGGCTCCCTGACCATCTCCATCCTCACCTCGGTCGTGTTGGGTAAAAGGCATAGGTGAGGCAGAGGCAGATTAAGATCGAGATTGAGTAGAACCGGGAATTGAGACAGAGGTTAAGGTATCCGCTTTGCTGTCTTAATCTTTATCTTTGTCTTGCTCTTCCTGCCTCTTCACAATCTTCACCTGGGTGATGCCGGTGCGGGTTACTTCCTCGCAGGTCAAGAGGTACTCGCCCAACTTGACCTTCTCGCCCTGCTCGGGGAAACGACCGATCCGGTCCAGAATGAGCCCCGCCAGCGTGTCGTAGGGAAGATCCTCACCCAAATCGACCTCCAGGAGATCCTCGAGATCCGAGATGGAAATCAGGGCGTCCACCAGGAAGCTCCCGTCCGCCAGCACCTGCACCCGGCTCGGCTCCCCCTCGTCATGCTCGTCCTCGATCTCCCCTACCAGTTCCTCGAGTAGATCCTCGGTCGTCACGATGCCGCTGATGCTGCCGTACTCGTCCACCACGAACGCCATGTGCACCCGCGTCTTCTGCATCTCCTTCAAGAGCTCGCTCACCTTCTTCCCTTCCGGGACGAAGACCGGCGGACGTACGATGGAACGGATGTCGAAGTCGGGCTCGCGCACCATGCGCCCCAACAGGTCCTTGCCGTGAATGAAGCCGACCGTCTCCTCGATGCTGCCCAGGTACACCGGGTAGCGGGAATACATGTTGTCCAGCACCCCGTTCAGGATTTCCTCGTTGGAGAGGTTCAGGTCGAAGGCGACCACGCGGGTGCGCGGCACCATCACCTCGCGCACCGCGGTGTGGGTGAAATCGAAGAGGTTGTCGATGAAGGTGTGCTCGGTCTCGCTGAAGATGCCGCTTTCATGCCCCTCGGCGACGATGTGCTGCACCTCCTCGCGGGTCATGAATGCCTTCCCTTCGCCCTTCAATCCGAACAGGGCCAGGGTGAACTTGGTGGAATAGCTCAGAAACGACACCAGCACCCCCGCCACCCGGGCCAGGACGGTGATGGTCTTCACCACTCGCAGCGCGACCGGTTCAGCGTACTGCAGCCCCGCGGTCTTCGGAACCAGTTCCCCGAGGATCAGTTGCAGGTACGAAATGGCGCTGACGACGATACCGATGGCGAGCGGTTCGGCTGCGTTGCGGATCATGGCGATGGAGGAAACCTGCAGCACGGGGCGGATGTAGTCCACGGCGATGACGCCGCCCACCGCCGAGGCGGTCGAGCCCACTACGGTGACGCCGATCTGCACGATGGCCAGCAGGCGGTGCGGATCACTTTGCAACGACTCCACCAGCGCGGCCCGTTGGTCACCCATGGCGACCAGTTGGGCTACCCTGCTTTTGCGGATGGAAATGATGGCGAATTCGGCGCAGGAAAAAAATCCGTTCAGCAGAATGAGGACGGCAATGACCAGCAGTTCGACAAAGACGGTGTCCAAGGACCCTCCGGGTTAGTTCATGGCCCGCCCGCAGTCGCGCCGCGGACGTCCCAAATTCAACAGATGCTCATTTTCAACGCTAACCGCGACCTTGTCAACCTTTTGTATTGATTGAACCCGGCGACAACGCACCGGCGGGGTGATCACGAAAGGGGAAAAAACAGAACAGCGGCCACCGCTATGGTGGCCGCTGTCGGTGGAACGACTTACGAGAGAAAGACTACTTGCCGATTTTAAAGGAGAGCAGGAAGCGCTCCTCACCACAGACGAAGGGCATCACCAGCGATTCGGCGCTGGAGATGCTCTCCAGGGCGTAGTCGTTGCCGTAGATGACGGTGGGGATGGAGAGGTTGATGTCGGCGCCCTTGGGGGAGAAGATGTGCTTCACGTCCCCCCCCACCATGTTGGCGATCTCGCCCATGGCGTCGTTGACATCCTCGTCGACCTCGGTGACGTCCATGCCGAGCATATTGGAGGTGACCTGCAGGGCCAGCTTCTTCGGGCAGTGGATGGCCAGGATGCCGGAGTGGCTGCCGGCGAGCCCCACCATGCTGGTCACGGTTTCGTGGAAGGTCAAGACTGGTTCAGCCAGGGGAGGCTCGTCGACCACGTCCAGCATCACCATGGTGGAGAATACCCCCTTGGTGATATCCGCAATGGTTTTCCTGACCTCTTCCTCGGTGGTGTTGGCCTCGCTGAGCACTGCAGCATCAAGCCCCATGTTTCGTCCTCCTCGCGCGCATCGATTAGGTAGCGTAGGCCAGCACCCGGCAAAGCAGAGCAGGCAGATAAAGATGCGTATATTTGCATTCGGCAGAAACGCGCCGTTCTTTAGCCAATTTTTAACAGACCGGAAAATCCCCCCGGGCCAGGGCACTGCAGAACTCGGTGATACCGGTTAGTTGGCGCTGCATGACCTCCCGCACCTCCCCTTCGACCTCGGCCACGCTGCGCCGGGGTTCCATGACGAGCTGTGCGTTGGCCATCTGCGGCCGGTCCACCGGTTCGCCGATCCGGCTCAGCAGCATGACGTAGGCTCCCTGCACCCCCGCCACCGACTTGCAGATCTCCCGCGCCATCCGGTGCGACAGCACGTTGTAGATCTTGCCGACATGGCTCATGGGATTCTTGCCAGCGGCTGCCTCGGTGCCGATCGGGCGCCCGATGGGGATGAGGCCGTTGACGCGGTTGCCTCGCCCGACCTGGCCGGAGTCGGCGTCCTCGGCGGAGGTTCCAAGCAGCGACAGGTAAACTCCGGCAAGGCCGCGCCCGGCCTGATCCAGCGTATTGTAGTGCACCCGGACGCGCTCGAAGCCCCGGCATCCCCTTTCCAGGAAGTGCCGCATCTCCATCTCGACGGCGTGCTTTCTCTCGAAGTAATCGCGCTCGGAGTCGATGCCCCCGGCAAGAAGAGGCATGGCGACGGTGAGGTCGAGTTCGGTCCCGTTGCGAAGCCCCATGACCTTGACGTCCTCGCCGGTCTCGGGGAAGAGGGTCTTGAACCGCCCGCTGTTCAGCTCACGTTCCAGGGTGAGCACGGCGCGCTCGGTCGGGCTCAGGGGATAGTAGCCGACGGCGGCCGAGGTGTCGTTGGCCCCCCTCACCGCTCCGGGGCGGGCGAAGATGTCGGTCAGCTCCAGGGAGCCCGGGGCGAGCTTCAGGCGGTAGCGCACGTGGCGCTCCGGATCCACGTGGCGCAGGTTGCGCGAGATCCATCCCCTGGCGGCGTCGACGGCGATGTCGTGCACCGGGATCTCCTTGCCGCCCAGGGTGAAGGTGGCCCGGTCGCCGATGGTGAGTTCCATCGGCTCGATCACTTCGCCGCCGCCGAAGCGCAGGTCCACGCGACCGGCCGCGAGCAACCCCTTGTCGATATTGTGATGCAGGATGGTGCCGAACTCGGAGAGGTAAGCCTGGGAGAGAGCTACCGAGATGGAGTCCATGATACAGTCGCAGATCTGATCCGGGTGGCCGGTCCCCTTGCGCTCCACCATCTCGACCTGCTGCTGCGTCACCTGCGTGCCGCGAAACTCTTCCACCACCAGCATTGGTCTTCCCCTTTCCGCCCGACGGACGCAGGTGCGGCCGCGCGGACAACCCGAAAATAGTAGCCGAAAAAGGTGGAGGCGCAATCAGAGCGGAGAGTGGGAGGGATGCGGGAAGATGCGGAACAGTCCCCCCTTCCCTCGCGGGAGGGGGTTAGGGGGTGGGGGTAGGTGCCACAGGGGATGTCAGCGTAAAGGGGTCAGAAGTGGCGGCGTACCACGAAGCCGCCGCGGGAGATCTTATTCTGCAGCCACAGGCCCAGCCAGAGCTTGATGAAGCGCCTGGTGAACGGGATCAGAAAGAAGATGCCGAGGAAATCGGTGAAGAAGCCGGGGGTGGTGAGGAGCACGCCGCCGATGAAGATGAGGGCCCCGTCGAGCAACTGCGCGGCGGGAAGCCGCCCCTGGGCGAGCTCGTCGCGGATCTGCGTAAGCACCCGTCCCCCCTGGTGGCGGATCAGCCAGGCGCCCAAAAGGCTCATGAGCAGCAGGATGGCGACCGTGGCCGCGCCGCCGATCACCTGGCCGACCTGGATGATCAGGTAGATCTCGATGGCCGGCACGATCAGTAAAATGAGGAACAGTCTGAAGAACATGGCGCCCCGCTACCGTTTTAGTAGGCAGGTGGTCAGTGTAAAGTGTATGTATAATTGCCGGCCGCACGCCAACAATCCGCGACACCGCCACCGCACCTAACTAGCTGTTTTTATTGGAAATAAAGAAGAGAGACCGGCTTTGCCGCCGGATTTTTGGCGCCTGCAGCCGCGGGCGTCAGGATTTTCGCAGCCGCGCCAGTCGGATCGTCCCAGCAACTTTTTCTTGAAGCGACAACAGGCATGCGTCAGGTGACTGTCCAGACAACGATCCCCTGAAGCAACAACAGGACTGTGTCTAGGCAATGCGACCAACGGACGCAGATACTACATTAATCCCTGGAATCCCACAAGCCGCACTTACGGTAATCATAACACGCTCCCCCCAAAATCCCGAGGAGCCGGCGGCTCAATACCTGCTTGCAGTTATTTCATCTTCGCGATAGACTTTATCCAACAAAACGATTTTATCTTGCCAAATGTAGGATAAGTCATTTATCCTACATCGAGCCTGGCGTCGCAAGGTTTGTTGGATAAACCTGGAGGTAAGTATGCGAAATGGAAAATTCGAAGACGAAGGCATCAAGGGGATGCTACGCGATGAGTTTAACAGATGTCATGAGCTCATAGAACAGATAAAACAAGTGTTAAGCGCCTACCCAAAGGGGTGCCTAGTCGTTAAGCGGATCAAGGTGAGGGGGCGCGTCTACGAATACCTTCACCTCCAGTGGAGAGAGGGAGACAAGGTCGTATCGCGACACGTCAACGTGAAAGAGGTCCCTGACCTAAAGAAGCAATTAGAACAACGTGAAGCATACCGGAATAACTGCGTCGTCCTTGAAAAGCGGCTTAAGTATCTAGCTCCACTAATAGGAGAAAAAAAGTCTTCTCGGAAATGTTGCCACGTATAATTTTTTTAATCAGACAGGACAAAAGGAGCGTATTGAATGGAATTGAAGGCAGACCCAGCAATATTTCCGGATGACGTAAGACAATTATTGCAAGATTTATCCAGGGTAAGTTTTTTTCGAAGACGGCATCCTGTGCGGATCTTGGGTGATGGTGGTTTATCGGTCTTTTCACAGACTGGCTTACACCCTCAGAACAGATGACATAGATTTCGCCGTCGAAGTTGCAAGAAACTGCGAAACGGACATCCCTGAAATCCTGAGAAAACTGGAATACCTTCCACTCATGGACCTTGATGGGCTTGAGAAGTTCATTAAAGGGACCTTCTCGATTGAATTCCTTGTTCACCGTCAAGGTGGCAAGGACGCCCCCTACGTTCCGGTGAAGAAAATGAAGATTCGTGCACTCCCCCTGCCATTCATGTCGATGTTATACCTTGACCCGATCACGGTGGATCTTCAAGGTTTCAGCATCCGCATTCCGGGGGTGGAAACCCTCTTCCTACACAAACTCATTGTCGCACAACGGCGCATAAAAGAGTCGAAGAAGCTCAAAGATCTCGATCAATGTAAATCCCTGATACCGGTGATCGACGCCCAAAAGCTCGCTGCAATAGCCAGCACCCAACAATTCAGTAAAAATACCAAGGCCGCCATCCTTAAATCCGTAGAAGCGATAGGCTATTCTGCATTTCTGTAACAAATATTAATGCTACGCAATATGCACGAAACTGCAGGCGGATGAGAAGTGGTCGTGTCGACTGAGCCAAAATCGCAACTTTCGAAGAGTTGTTGCGATTCAGTATCGGCCCCATGACCAATTCAAAAAGACAATGCCGCCCCCAGAATCACTGGAGAGCGGCATTGTCAGCTCGCTTAAAGATAGCGTCAAAGAATTCCACCTCGTTATCCTCGAGATACCTTCTCAGCGCATAACTGCAAAGATCTGCTACCTGCACCATGCGTCACGGTGCCATCTCACCGGGTCTCTACCTGACATCGTAACATCTTGGCACGAGAATAGAAGGTTCCTACCAGTACTGATGAACTGGGAGGAAGCATGACGGAAAAAATAGATCCATTTACAATTAAGGTGCAGGAGAAGCATGCAGGCAAGTATGTGGCCTTAAAATCCTTTCTTGAACCAATTATTGTTGCATACGGGAAGAACCCGCATCGCGTGTTGGCAGCCGCGAAGAAGAAAGGATATGACAAGGCCGTACTTCTCTTTAACGGTCCTTGGCGATAAAAGTGCTGTTGCAGGAGGTGTTCTTTACATGGTAATCTTCCCGACATTTTTGCAGGAGGACGAGATGATCGTTACGGATTACCCCTTCACTGAGATCGATGGCAACCATTACCCGCTGCTCCCCTTGATAATAACCAACCCAGTAACCGGGAAGTCGCATCCTTTATACGGCTATATCGACACAGGCGCAGATTATTGCTCTGTGACAGGCGAAGTAGCACAAATAATCGGTATCGATCTAAAGGCGTGTAAAGGGAAACCACAACAGACAGCGAGCACAGACGCGATTGCATACGAACATCCGTTACAAGTTGATGTAATTGAAATGACTCCGGGTACGCCAGTACTGTACACCACAACGGAACCGGCCTTTATTATGCCTGGTTCAAAGATCGGTCTTCTTGGACGCAAGGGCTTCCTCGAAAACTTTGTTCTAACTATTGATTTTCGAAGAAGAGTTTTTTCCCTTTCTCCATCCTCGTGAGCCCACAATGATCGAATCAAGCTCTGTTTGCAATCCTTGACTGACCACAGGCGGCTCCAACTCGGAACCGCCTGTTTTTCGCAATAGCAATCACAACTTTCTGGAGGTTGTTGCGATTGCCACAGTCGTGATTCAACCAACCTCGCCCACCCGCCACAATCGACGTCACCTAGTCACAGCACAAGTTGAGTCAGTCTCAGAAAGACCATGTTGAAGTCACCGCTCACAGTGATACACTTGGCAGGTTTGTCCATTGCGAAAAGGAGGGTATCATGCTGAAATTAATGAAAGGAATTGGCGTGAAGGCGTTGATCATTCTTTCACTGGTACAGTTATCCACTCCAGCTTTGGCTAGTGCCAGCCCAGAACAGTCTAGCGACTTCCTTAGTGGAGCGGTATTACGAGCAGTCGGCGTTGACCCGACAGATCCCAAGACGGTCTATGCAGGCACATCTGTTGGGGTTTTCAAATCAATTGATGGCGGCAAATCGTGGCGCAACACCTGGGACGCGGCAAGCAACGGGCTGATCAACATAATGGGACTTTCGTTCGCGATCCCTCCGAGCGCCCCGCAGACGATTTACGTCGGGACAAATGGCAGCGGCATATTCAAATCCACTAACGGTGGCGACTCGTGGAGCAAGGTGAATCAGGGGCTGACCAACACCTACATAAGGGCGCTCGTCGCAGATCCAGAGACAGCACAGACCCTTTACGCCGGAACGAACGGCCAGGGCATCTTCAAGTCGACAGATGGCGGTGGGACCTGGAGTCCAGTCAACAGTGGGCTCCCTGGCTCCAGCATCATAGTCACCTCCCTCGTCATTGACCCATCTGCTCCACAGATTGTTTACGCGGCCACCGGGACAAATGGCAGCGGAATCTTCAAAACAACCGATGGCGGCAACTCGTGGAACGGCGTCAACACCGGGTTATCAACGACCACGATTACCACTGGCATACAATGTCTGGCCATCGCTCCATCTACCCCCCAAACCATTTACGCCGGCACTTGGGGCGGCGGTGTCTTCAAAACAGGTAACGGCGCTGGGGACTGGACTGAAGCCAATACGGGACTACCCGCAGCGTACGTTGCGACCATAGCTATTGATCCAGCCGATCCACAGGTTGTCTATACGGCAACTACCGACGCCGGTATTTTCAAGTCCGAAGATGGAGGCATGACCTGGTTTTCAACTAACGATGGTATCCCCACGACGTACACAGTGACCATAGCCATCGACCCGGTAAAAAGGCGCATTCTCTTTGCGGGCACCGATCACGACGGGATATACAAATCCACCAAATCTGGACGTTACTGGGTTCCCGCAAACGGAGTTGACAAAAAGGAAGAGGTGGACTCTGACTGAAACAATGGAGGTGACCACGACCTGTTTTTGCTATCTTTACAGGCTTCATTGTAGTCAAAACATCTAATAGAGCCCCCCATGGCTATTCGCCCATATCTGCAAAAATCCATAGTCGAACTTGAAGCTCTCGCGACTGAAGCCGCAGACCGTGAGTTACTCCAAGTCCTGCATGCCGAACTCGAGCACCGTGTGACCCCTCGAGCCGTCAGGTTAAGGGATCGAGTCAAAGAGCAACTGAAGTCGGCAAAAAGCGCTCAGCCTCCCCTTCCAGGTATTACCACGCCCACCCAACAGCCAACAAAGGTAAGAGCCAACCAACAGCGAAATCTGTTCGAATCCACACCATCGCCAAAAAGCCGCAGCCAAAGGGACCCGGCCCATGAAGCGTCGGGGGATGGTTCTCAGCAACAAGCTAACCATACCTCAGCAAAGAAGGGAGTCATACGAGCTTGCGGAAACATACCGGGGGTACCGAGCCCACGTACCTTCAACCTGGACAAGACACTAAAACTAAACGTTGCCAAGGATGCCTCCAACGCCGTTATCTACGAAGCCGCTCTCAAGGAGCTGGTTAAGGAAATGAAACGCGATGGTGCCGCTGCAAGACAAGTCCTGCTTCGCGATGGTCAGAGCGTTGACCTCGGCGCCCAGGACTTCGGTTACCAGTTCCGCTATGAGGACGAAGCCGACCTGTTTGAAGGAGCCGCCGTCACGGCAAGTGTCGACGGTGTTCAGGCGGAAGGCAAGATCGCCGCCATAATGGGGGAGACTCTACTCATAGCATTGTCCGCAAATTTTGGGCCTCACATCGACACCTGTCTTCTTAAGGTAGATAACACCGCGATGCTGGAAGCCCTGCGAGCGCGCCTTGAAAAAATCGGACAGGGTGCGACAACCGGATTCAACCACAAGTTGGCGGACGCCGTCGTTGCCAATATAGGAGAGATGGTACAGCCAGATCCTCTCCCGAAGAATACGCAGGGGCTAAATAAGCTGCAGCAACAGGCAGTGACAGGGATGTTGGCAAATGAGATCTACTACCTATGGGGCCCTCCAGGCACTGGTAAAACCGAGACGTTGAGCGCGCTCGCATTGGAGCTCATCGATCAAGAGAAGAGGTTGCTGGTGTGCTCAAACACCAACCAGGCTGTTGACCAGATACTTCTGAAGCTCTGTAAGCGCTTTGATGGCCAAAGCTCGCTAGTCAGTGATGGGGGCATAATCAGAGTCGGAACGATCGCCCACAACGAACTGGGGAGAGACTGGGCGGACAAAATAACCGTGGATGGGATAGTTGAGCGGCGGAGTGTTGAACTGCGGGACCGAAAAATGGTACTCGAACCCCAGTTGGACGCAATCAATAAGGCGGCAGCACGTGCGTCGGAAGTGGTTTCGCTTTTCAACCAGTTGGACAAGGTTGCAGCCGAAGCCGATAAACAGGCCGAACTGTTCCAAAATGCCGTGAAGGTGTACAAGACGGCCGAGGAAAACAAGCAACGGCTACTGATGCGTAAACAGGAGCTGGAACTGGAGCGGACCGCGGTCGTCAGTGCAGGCACACTTCGTCGCTTGGTCATGCGGTCACTGGAAAAGATTGATGAAGATCTGATCAAGGCGAACAGAGACTTAGCGCGCGCAGAAAGTCTCTTGCCTGCCGCACGCGATCAACGAGAGCATGCCCAACAACACACTGCTGCCGCAGCCGAGGCCGCTGACACGCTCCGGCGCTCCATGGCACCGTATGACCGCTCAATTGCAGAAAAAGTGCTCGATGAGTTCGATGCCAAGCGCCGCCCCATACTCGATGAGCTCTCGGAAATCGAGGCACAGCTGAATGATATCCGGAAGACCGTGCTTGACGGAGCGCACATCATCGGGGCTACAGTGACCAAGGCTTACTTGAGCAGTCAAATGTTCAGCGCTTTCGATGTGGTGGTCGTTGACGAGGCTTCAATGGTCATGCTGCCAGCCCTGTATCATGCCTGTGGAATGGCAAAGGAAAAGGTTGTCATTTCAGGGGACTCGAAGCAGTTAGCGCCGATAGTCCTGACGAAGCAGCAAGCGATCTTCGACAGCATCGGCAAAAGTGTGTTCGAAACGGCCGGGATAGGTTTGGGCAGGAAATACGTGGCAAAGCGAGTCACCATGCTGCAAGAGCAGTACAGAATGGAGGATCCCATCTGCCAGCTGATCACCCGCATGTACGACAACCAGCTAAGAACCAGCAAAACCCGCAAGGAAAATCTACCAATACCCGCACCGTTTAACGCAACACTCACCATTATCGACACATCGTCCGTAGGGCCTTTTGCCAACCGCGATAGTTCCAAATCCCGATACAACGTAATGAACGCCCTGGCCATTCGCAACCTCTGTCGCCATTTTGCAGATAAGGGTTGCTTGACCACAAATCGAGACATCGGCGTGGCCACACCGTATACCGCTCAAGCAAAGCTGCTAAGACAGGCGCTAGCGGAGTTCGGTAACAACCTGCAAGCAGGAACGGTGCATCGTTACCAAGGGGACGAGAAAACCGTGATGGTCCTAGATATTCCGGATAGCGGCGAACACCGCGCGGGATACTTTCTAGAGGGAACCACGCCCGACCATCCAGGCTCCCTGCTTTTCAATGTTGGCCTCAGCCGTGCCAAGGAGCACCTGATCGTCTGTGCCAACCTTAGTTACTTGGACAGCAAGCTGCCCGGCACCGCCTTCCTGAGAGAGATCCTTTTCCAGATGCAGCGCAAAGGGGCGGTGGTCGACGTTCGCGATGTTCTCGCCCTCTATCCGGTCGTCGATGATCTCCGCAAGTTAGGAAAGCAGTTTGATCTTTCGGCCGAGGCTGAACAAACCGGACTTTTTAACGAGAGGGAATTCGACCAGGTGATTCTGGCCGACCTCGAACAGGCGCAGCACAGTATAGCTATCTACTCAGGATTTATCACGCCGCAAAGGGTAGCCGGCTACGCAGTCACCTTCCGCCGCAAGCTTGGTGAAGGAGTTCGGATCCGCTGTGTCACCCGCTCCCCCAGAAAGAACGGCTCCATCGCTCCTGAAGACGGCAAGGCTGCACTAGACGGGCTGGAGCAGATGGGTTGCATCGTTGACACACGCGGGGACATCCACGAAAAAGCGGTGCTGATCGACGAGAAGGTGATCTGGTTCGGATCTCTGAATCCGCTTTCGTACTCGATGGGGACCAGTGAAATGATGGTGCGGGTAGAGAGCGAGACAATGACGCTCGCTTTCGCAGCGCTGTTGGCACTAGAGCGCGGTGCCAAAGCGGAAAAGATGAAAGGAGCGACAACGAAGGCCGAAAACCCTCGCTGCGAAGGGTGCGGCGCGCGTTGTGCCTGGATGAAAGGAAAGTACGGGCCTTACTGGGAGTGCGAGAACTGCGGATGGAAGCAAAATCACGGTGCTGCACGAAGAGGTGCGGGGCAGAGGCAGACCGTACCGCCACACGGGGAGGATCGCACCTGCAGCAAGTGCGGCCGGCCAATGAAGCTCAGGAACGGGCGCTTTGGCAATTTCTACGGGTGTACGGGGTATCCTGACTGCAATCACCGGGAAAAACCGTGAAGCTCACTGCAGACCGACAAGGTCTTGATCAAACTTCTCGCGGATAGTTTTTCCAATACGCGGCACCGCAACTGGTGGAGTAGGGGTGATTGACATCCCAAAAGCTGTAAATTTCCTGCAGCAAAAGATATTGATTTTAATGCACTGAGCCTGCAGGAGATGAATATGAAATTGCCCAATGTAAGATCAAAAAGAACACTAGTTGGCACATATTTCGTCTTTGTACTTGTTGTTTCAGTCTTGTACCTGATAGTTCCCCGCAACAGCATCGATAATTACTCAAGGATTGATGACATTATCACCTTGCTCGTAGCAACAGGGAGCGTCGTTTCTCTTCTTATCACGTTGAGACATGATCAGGGCGATCTAAGCCTTTAGTCTATCCCACTGGTCGGTATTTCGCAGGTACCGTTCTTCTGCTGCAACAAACAGGTAGTATTCTTCTAGGATTGTCATGGTCTTCTCCTACTCCGAAACCCTGCAAGATGTTGACAGTCATCGGGCCGTTGCCTTCTCAAGCGCCAATGCTAGGCCTGTCCTGCGAATGCTCGAACTTGGTGGCTCGGTCACCGCCTTATGAAGCGCCGACCGCGCGCCCAGCAGTACCACCTGCTCCCGAGCCCTGGTGATAGCGGTGTACACCATGGTACGGTCCAGAAGCTTATTATTGAAAATGGGTATGATGACACGCTTGAACTGGCTACCCTGGCTTTTATGGACCGTTATTGCGTAGGCATGCTCCATCCGCGACAGATCCGTATGGGACACCTCCAGCCCATCCCAGTTGACAACGAGCGGGCCGTCAGCGCGAACCACAATGCCCAACGAGCCGTTCATCAGCCCCAGGTCATAGTCGTTCTGCGTCCAGATCACCGGCTCTCCGACCGCGAATCCCCCTGCCCCTGCTGGTACACCGGCGGCCATGACTTGATGGAATGCCCTGTTGATGGCATGAGTCCCCGCCGGGCCCGCCTTGACCGGCGACAATATCCGGACCTCGTCGATCCCACCCAAGTCCCGGTACAGATCGCACAACAGATCCTGGACCGACTCTGGCGTACAGTCGATGAACTGCAGCCCGGCGCACCTGCCAGCATAAGCCGAAAATCCCGGCACCACACCGGCACGAAGCGCAGCTGCCGCCTGCGGGATGCCGGTCGCCGCGGACTGACGGTGCACCTGGGTCAGTTCGACTTTTGGCAGCGCCGACTCTACTAAGGTGTGGAAGACGATCCCAAAGGAAATCGGGGGCAGTTGTCCCGGGTCGCCGAGAAGAAGCAAGCGACACCCCGGCTCCAGATGCCTGAGCAAGCGGTAGCTGATGGGGAGATCGAGCATGCTCGCCTCATCCACGGCAATCACCGGCTCGTCTTCCAGGACGATCTCCCGCTGGCGGACACGGTGCAGGAAAGAAGCGATGGTCAAGGCAGGGTGGCCCGTCGCCTCCTCCATGCGGCGCGCTGCGCGCCCCGAGAGCGCCAGAAGGTAGACCTTCCTCGCGAGCCGCTCCGACGCCGTGCAGAAGGCCTTCAGCACCCAGGTCTTGCCCACCCCAGCCCCGCCACAGACGATACAGATCGGCTCCCTGAGAGCCATCGAAAGGGCGTCCTGCTGGGCCTTGTTCAACCTTAACCCATTCGTTTCGTGGAATGCTGCGAGAAAGGAGGAAAGAAACGTCCTGTCCGCAGCAAAACGTAACGACAGCTGCGATGCTTGAAACTCTCCAGCAGCCATTTTAGCGACCATGTCTGCGATGTACCGCTCCATGGAGGCGGGACCTATCCCCTGGAAACCACCTGCCACCGGCAGCACAGCATTGTCGGCCATGGCAAGCTCTACCGCCCGGGCCGCCGCCTGCCTTTTCAAGCCCCCGATTTGAACCGCAGACTTTAGAAAGTCCGCCTCAGACTCCCAGGTATGCTTGTTCCTCAGCATCTTCATGACCGCGGTATCGACAACCGCCACCAGCCTCCGGGGATCGTCCGCGGCGACGCCCATCGATCGGGCGATGCGGTCCGCCACTTCCCAACCGCAAAAAGCCAGCAGCCGGTAAGGATTATCTTCCAGTTTGGCGACCGCCTGGCCTTGGTAGATATCCGCAATCTTCTCGGCTACTGACACCGGGGCGCCATGCCGGTCCAGCCAGCGATAGGTATCCGACTCCAGAGCTAGCGTCTGCCACCCCGAAACTAGGATCCTGGCCAGCAGCTTCGAGTGCAGGGGGACTTCGAAGAGCGCGGGATCGCCCTTATCGAGCATGGCATAGATGTCCTCACCGAACCGCCGCCAGAGCTGATCAGCCGTCTTAGGTCCGATACCTGGGAATACGGTGGACTTGGCAAGACAAGCTGTGATCAGCCTGCCGCTGGGGCGCTCCAGTACCGCCTTGCGGGTAACCACCTGTCTGCCGTACACCGGATGGGTCTGCACGACCCCGGACACTGACCAGACCTCGCCCACCACCGGGGGGCGCGGCATTACATCCCGACTCGCCACCAGCCTGTGCACGCTACCGTCTGCACAGGCCCCGGTAAAGATGGCGCCGGTGGAAGTACCGGCGAAGGCGACGTTCTGCACCACTATCGTTGCCACGGGATCACCCGGCCGCCGGCCTCGAGTATCTGCTCGACGTGCTGGAGCTTCTTGAGCATCCGTTTAAGCTCGAAATTTTCTGCCATCTCCTTGTCGGCTCGGGTTTCGAGTTCGCGAATCCGCCTCTCCTGCCGGGCCCTTTCCTCATCGTAGCGGCTCTGCAGCTCTCCCCCCTTGCTTGCCACCGCAAGAGCCAGCAGCCTCTGGCACTCCGGGTTGTTATCCAGCGGCTGCCGATCGGCCAGACCCGCGAGCCTGGCGATCTCCGACTTGTTGGGCTTCCCCCCGTGCATAGGGATGGCATCCACCTGATCGAGCCACAGCTTCAGCTTGGCTACGTTTTCCTCGCCAACCATCTTGCCGTTACACCCTTTACGCATGACGTCACTCCCTAGTGGCTCGACGTTCGACCCTGGTGAGCGGCTTGTTCAGCTTCGTTTCGTCGAGTCCATGCCTGCGGGCATTTTCCGTCCACAAAACAAACCGCTCACGATTCTGCGCATCCACCGTCTTCAAAAGCTGTATCTCCTCCTGAAGGCGCTCGATTCGGGCCTCAAGCACCCGAACCTCCGCCGATTTCCTGCCCACCACCTTCGCCGGCTCCCTTTGCGTCGCCTGAGTAAAGGCAGCCCTGATGACATCTTTGCATTCGAGCGACTGGCGACTGTACCTGTATCCCGTAACTTCTTCCCCGAGATCGATGACATCGTTCCAGCGTATCGCTCCTCGGAAACTCGTTATGAGCTGGGCAATGGACTGGCATTGATCGACACGGAGGTGTTTCATGGCTAACAACCGGATTTGATCTCGCCGCCCGGCAGCGCCGAGAGCTTCGGCGTGAGAGCGTCGGCAAGGGCAAGGGTCTCAGCCTCCCCGAGCAGCGTCGCCCTGTCAGTGACAGCGTTACGGAAGGCAGAATACTGGAACGGGTTCGTCAGCATGATCAGCGACCCTACCGGCAGGGTCTCGTCGTCCAACAACTCCAAGAGCCCCGTGAGCCGCTTCGCTGTCAGTGCCTGATGTTCGTACCAGTGCTCGGCCTTCAGATACCCCTCCCCTACCGCCTCTTGCGCAAGCCTTAACTGCTCCTGGACGATCTGGTGACACTGGCGAATCCTGGCGGTCTTCTCCGGCTCCCCCTTGATACATGCGTGTTCCATGCAGTTCAGGCAATCAGCGTGCAGGGAGCAGGGAAGCAAGGCGAAGTCATGAAAACAGATGCCGAATTCGGTGACATGAACCGGCGGCTTGTTCTCAAGCGCCATGAATTCCTCCCGCGTTATCGGGAGTCTCTCAAAACTGCTGGCCAGCGACGGCCCCAGATCGGTCTCCTGAGACGTCATCCCGACTGCATCCATGATCTCTTCCGTAGTGTTGTGCAAGTAGGCCAGCCCCTGACGATTAACACTCCCCCCTTTGCGGCCGGCACCGACCACCCGTCCGGACCAGATATCCCGTTCCAGGTCCGATAAGCCGCCCCTTTGACAGATGGTATTCAGCCAATGGCGCAACTGGCGTGTGGTCATCCTCATCACGCTCCCATCGGGGTTTCTGAAGCCGAAGCGGAGAAAGATATTGTTGTCGGGCCTCTCCCCTCCCAACTGCGTGCCTATGGCGGAGATATCCAGCGCCATGAACATGGTTGGCATGAAGCCATGACTGCCATCGAAGAAGGCCTTGGGCACCACGAACAGCGCCTCGCTGTACCTGATCTGGTTTTCCCGGTCGAGCCAGGGAAAGCCAGGGGGGAGCATGCTGATGATTTTCTTCTCTACCTCGGCAAAGGAGTAAAGATTGATCTCTTTATGGGACTGGGAGCGAGAACCGTCCTTGCGCCTTCTATTGGGTATCAAGACCGTGCTCTTGAAGATGGTCAGGCCGTAGTGCTTCGCCTGCCTGGGTGCATTGTACCCATCGCGCCAGCCAAAAATCCGGGCCAACTCGTCGCCGGTCAGCAGCTCTTTTTGCCGCAGGTGCTCCACATCCGGAGGGAGGAACAGCTGGTTCGGGTGCTCTTCATACCACCGCGCCAACGTCCTTCCCAGCTCGGTGTAACGCCGTGCCCGCTCCAGGGCCTTCACCACCACAGGCTCCATCACCTTTACCAAGTGCTTCAGCCCTTTGGGACCGCCCTTGGCCGGATACCAGCGCAGAGCGAGATCCTTGGTGCCATCGTCATTGGGGAGCCACACCTCACAGTCGTTCGGAATGGTAACAGCCTCCGAGATCCGGCCGGGAGCGGCAGACAAAAGCGCAAGCGCTGCAGTGATAACCTGGTCCCGCGGTTCTTCAGCCATATCGAAGATAGCCCCCAGCGCCTCAAGTACTTCCCGGGAAGGGAGCTTTTCCGCCCTGCGGCGGTCGTGCTCCTCGCCAAGCAAAGTACCTATCTGTGGCGGAGGAAGCGGTGACTTCCAGTCAAAAGGCTTGCTGACCAGCCCCTTGGCCACCAGGAAAGCAATGATCTTCTCCAGGCGCCAGCCGAACTGATACCTCGAGGCCACCGATGAGTAGTGCTCATCGATGATTTCCACGGCTCGAGCCGCAACCACCTCATCAGTGAGATAAACCCGCGGCACGCCATCTCTGCTGCAATCGGCCAAGGCTGCCTCCAGAATGCGCGCCCCAGAAAGCGTGCCCGTGAAGTTCTTTTCGCCGCTGAACGTCATTTCGTGCCGAAGGTACGCCTTGGCAAAGTCCACATATTCAGGATGCATCGGAATTGCGCGATGTCGCGCTGATCCGAGCGAGGAAAAAACCATCCCCAGCCGCTTGCCGTAGTGCCCCTTGCGGCGGTGTTGCGAAGCAACTTCCCAACGCACGCTGTTCCAGTCAAGGTCCGATCCGTAGAGATCGAGCCTGTTTTTACAGTATTCAATAAAGAGTTCGACCTCTCTTTGGGCTTTGATGCCCTGACAAGGTGTAAAAGGCAGCACTGGACTCATCGTGGGAGCTCCTTTGGCGCATTCTTCCGGCCCTGAAGCATCGAACAGCGAAGGACAACATCCGCAACCTTTTTGATAACTTCATCATTCACCGAGGCATACGTTTCGTCTCCCGTAGCGGCAAGTTTTTGTTGTCGCTCCTGCACGAGCCAAGCTAGCAACTCGGCATGCGGAGCATCAGCCCAAGGCTGAAACTTGCGACAGCTATAGCAGGGGAGCGGCACGAAGCCGCCACAAAAACCGCTTTTGCCGCAGGTACCCACGGCCCGTCCTTTGAGCGAGCCATCGAAGCTTCGGATCCTGCTTGACGGATCATCGCCACGGAACGCATCCGCTTCCGACTGGACAATCGTTCCTAGAAAATACTTGGAGAACGGCTCCACCAGTGGCATTACTTTTTCATTGATCACATGACGCAGCTTGCCGGTAGCCTCGATATACACCCTCGACGAAACCATCGAGGTTTGCCCCAAGGCCTCAGCGATTTCCCGTTCGCGCTTGCCACTTTCAGCCATGCGCGTTCCCAAGGTGATCCTAAAACGCCTGGGATTTACGTGGAGGACTGTTCCCTGTAATCCCCTACGGTTGCAGATGATGGGCACACCTGCGTTAAAGCAGCGCTCGATTTGTTCCGAGATTTCACTGGAAGAGACGCAGTACCCCCTGCTTGCGTCCTTGCCTGGGAAGAAGGGAAGTTCTTGCAGATCAAGCCCGGCAGCGATCTCCTTCGCAAAACGCTTCTGGACCATCGGCACCAGCCCGGACAGCATCTGCCCGAACTCCTCGCTGAGCTTTCGAACATTCAAGTGAGTGCGGCGGCCGCCGCTGCGGCGTTTGGCCGCTGGTATCCTCAGGGTGTAGCAATCGATCCCGTAGCTGTCTTTCTCGACGCTGAAGTCCTTGATGCGCAGGGCCGCGAATGATACCGGCCGCGGTCCGAACACCACGAACAAGAACCCAAGAGCTAGGTCGAAGAGATCTATCTGGCCGGCTGCGAAGGTGTCGAGGAGATACTGAATGATGGCATGATACTCTTCATCGTTGAACGGTCCCTTGACCGGGTGGTGGGTGCGAACTGCGACACCGGAATCGTTCTTCTTCAGCTTCAGCTTGCGCAGCATTTCGGGAACATCGGGATCTATGCCGGGATACCCTAGTTGCACCCAGTCCTCCACCCTGGCGCGGATCGCGTGTAAGAGATATTCGTGATCCCTGTCCAAGGTAGCCCGATAACTTATCACGCCGTCTACCGTGATCGTGGCAACAGGCCCGCCGGCAAGGAGGCTGCAGTGCTTGGCCAGCTTGAGAAAGCGCTCTAGGAAGTTGTTGCACGCGTCAAGAGACTGGAAGCGCAGCAAATAAACCAGGTAGGCCTTCAGCGACTGCACCAGTTCAGAGTGGCAACAGGAGCGACAGCGCTCGAAGGTCAAGGTCCTGGACACCCCGCCATCATAGAGGCGCCACACATCATCGCCTGGGCAGAATTGCTGTTTTTCCTTGGTCCAGGAAGTCTGTGGCAGCTTGACTCCCTTACCCTGCTTAGATGCGGTCCGAAGTGATTTCATTGATCAGCCTCGCCAGATTCCCGCCGGCAGCCTCTTCCTGGCAGATCAGTAGATACTGGTCAGCAGCTGCCTGGGCGGTGCGTTTGGTATAAACAGCCGCCATCTCGCTGGTATGCACCCATCCCATAATGTCGCAACGGATCTTCTTTTCCCGTTCAGCATCGATCCCCTTCAAATCACACAGGTCACTGAAACGGTCATTCCAGGTGAAACGGCAGATATGGCAGTTGAAATCGACAGGAATACCTGGCACTTTTCTGCGCAGTTCGGCAAAAATCAGGTTAAGAGAGCTAAGGGAGAGCGGCGCTCCATCTTGACTTGAAACTACCAGAAAGTCGTGTTTCCTCGCCCCCTTGAACTTGCTACGCTCGGAGACGATATAGTCATGCAGCACGTTTGCGGTGGCATCGTTCATCCGCAGCGACCGCGCCAAGGTTTTCACGTTGGGCTCATACAGCCTGGGGTCATCCGGGTTGTCGGGCAGTCGCCGTATGCTGATCTTGTTCTCCCTGAAGTCGATATCGTCGATACGGATGTTCAGCAACTCCCCCCTGCGGATGCCGAGATTGAGCAGTACCTTTACGATCATGCTGTTGCGCAACTGGTTCTTTTTGCTCCAGGGGTTGGCAGGGTGGCCCGGCTCTATGACTTCGCGCACCAGGCTTTCTACTTGATAGGTAAGACCCAGGCGCTGGTATTCCGCAAACTGGTAGCCCGTGTGAGCTTCAGGAATCCGCCTGCCTATGGCACAGAGCAAGTCTGCGAGCTCATGCTCCAGTGCGATCTGGCGTTCCGAATCCATAGCAGCCCTCACCGCCTGTTTGCCTAGAAACTTCAGATACTTAGCCACATAAACGAGCTTCCCGGCCACAGTCCCGGGCTTTAACAGAGAAGCGGCCGTCGCCTTTGCCGCCCTGCGTATGTCGCGGTAGCTGTCCAGTTGGCAGACCTTGCTCCTCGCCGCGAGAGCGATCGCCCACTTACCATCGAGCTGCTGCTGCAGACTTTTACAGCTGTGCCACAGAGTCTCCACAAGCCCTTCTGCCTCTTCCAACTCCAGGAACTGCCCGCTTAGCATGCGTTCGACCAGATCGACGCCAGTCAGCAATTCCCAGTAACGGAGATCCTTGACGGCGCAGGCGGCATTGAAAAGCGTCTTGCCCTGCTTGTGCTCCACCCGGAGAGTACTGGTAAGGAAGATGTTGGGATAGTATTCCGGCATCCCTGTCGCAGTCACCACAACAGGGAACCGCTCACCGGTGACGAACTTGGTCAGTTTGACCTTAAGCAACTCACTCATGACACACACCTCCACACAGCTTTAGGAAAGCCAGGAGCGCTAGAAGAGAGAAGTTGTGCCAGATTTGTTCAGAAAGTCAGCTATAAGCATGACACTAGCACAAGAGGTTTCCCTTTCAAGTAGAATATTATGTCAAGTACAAATAAATATTTTTCTAATAATTGCGAACCCTCCACAACGTTAATGTTCGATATCACGCAACACTTTAACCACCTTGCCTGATATCACGAAGTCATGTGATGAAGTCACGAGGATAGGCTCCATGTTCCGGTTGGCCGGTTGCAATCGGACATGACCATCCTCGAAATAGTAGCGTTTGAGCGTCACCTCCCCATCTACCATCGCCACAACTATGTCGCCGTTTTGGGCCGTTGCTTGTGGCCTGACCAGAACGAGGTCGCCGTCAAGAATGGCGTCCTCGATCATGGAATCCCCCCTGACCCTGAGGAAAAAGGTGCCGCCATGAGCACGCTCCTCCTCGAAGCGACAGTACCCCTCGATCTCCTCGAAGGGCAGGTCGGGTCTCCCCGCGTTGATGGCTCCGACGATCGGGATTTTCAGCACCCCCGCCCTGGGCGCAGGCACCTTCAGCTGGATCCCCCGGGAGGCACCGGCCTCGCGCGAGATATACCCTTTGCGCTCCAGCGCCTCAAGAATGCGCAGGGTACTGACCGTGCCGCTGGTCCCCATCTCCCCGGAAATCTGCCTCAAGGTGGGCGGGTAGTCATTGCTGCCGAGGAAGGAAACGATGTAGTCGAGAACCTGACGCTGCCGTGCTGTGAGTTCTTCCATGCCGCCTCCACTGGTTGTCAAAAGGTAACTATATCAAATGGTATATCACCCGAAGCGTCTGTCAAGATTCCGGGCATCAAAAATTTTGGCCGACGGAGAATCTTTACATCTTGCCGAAGAACCCCTCGTGATTTAGGCAGGTTACAGCTCAATCTTTACAAACCGCTGACCACCAGCCTACTAATGGCCCGGCACAACATGACGCTCGAAGCAGAAAATCAAGTGATTCCCGAGGGTTTCGCACCAAACTTTACAACTATGGGGTACCCCGCTTGCCACCCCGATTCACTTGTAAAGTTTTGAAAAAAACGACCATTTCGGTCGCCGGAGAATCTTTACACGGCAAAAAAAAGACGTCGCTATTTAAGCAAGTTACAGCTCAATCTTTACAAAGTTTTGACCACCTGCTTACTAACGGGGAACCGGCGAAACTTTACACCTAAAAATAAAAAGCGCTGTAACTTCAAAAAGTTACAGCGCAAACTTTACAAAAAATAGTACCTGCTTACTAACGGAAAAAAACGGCCCCGCGAAACTTTACACGTAAAAATAAAAAGTTAAATTATTTCGGCAACTTTCGTTCCAAACTTTACACATTTACCCTACCTGTTTCCTACTTCTTCATGTCGATGCCGTAGCTCTTGATCTTCCTGTGCAGGTTGCTCCGCTCCAGTTCGATCGCCTCGGCAGTCTTCGAGACGTTCCAGTCGTTCTCCTCGAGCTTTTGCATGATGAACTCGCGCTCGAACTCCTCGCGCGCCTCCCTGAGGCTGGAGAGCTCCAGTACACTGTCCAGCTTCCCCCCCGCCCCCTCCCGGCTGCCGGGCGAGACGAAGTCGTCGGGGAGATGGTTCATGGTGATGGTGCCGCCGGGGGTCATGATCACCAGGCGCTCCACGATGTTCTTCAACTCGCGCACGTTGCCGGGCCACTCGTAGCGCTTGAGCGATTCCATCGCCTCCGGGACGATGCGCTTTCGCTCCCTCCCCTCCTGGTCACAGAAGGCGTCCAGGAAGTAGCCGGCCAGAAGCGGGATGTCCTCGCGGCGCTCGCGCAGCGGCGGGACTTTGAAAGGGACCACGTTCAGGCGGTAGTAGAGGTCCTCGCGGAAGGTGCCGTTCTTGATCTCCTCCTCGAGGAGCTTATTAGTGGCGGCGACGATGCGGACGTCGACCTCCAGGGTCCGGGTGCCACCCACCCTCTCAAACTTCTTCTCCTGCAGGATGCGCAGCACCTTAGCCTGGGTCTTCAGCGACATGTCCCCGATCTCGTCCAGGAACAGGGTGCCGCCGTCGGCCAGGTCGAACTTTCCCTTCTTCTGCGCCACGGCACCGGTGAAGGCGCCTCGTTCGTGACCGAAGAGCTCGCTCTCGATCAGTTCTTCAGGAATAGCCGCGCAGTTGATCTCGATGAAGGGCTTGTCCCGACGCTGGCTGTGGTAGTGCACCGAGCGCGCCACCAACTCCTTGCCGGTGCCGTTCTCGCCGGTGATGAGGACCGAGGCGTTGGTGGGTGCGACCAGCCGGATCTGCTCGGCCAGCTGGAGCATGGCGGGCGCGTTGCCGATCATCTCGTGCCCCTGCTGCACCTGCCCCCTGAGCGTCGCGTTCTCCTCCTTGAGACGGTTCATGGAGAGCGCGTTCTCGACGGTCACCACCACCTTCTCCAGGGAGAGCGGCTTCTCGATGAAGTCGTAGGCGCCCAGCTTGGTCGACTTGACCGCGGTCTCGATCGTGCCGTGGCCGCTCATCATGATGACGTTCAAGGCCGGGTGCAGCTCCTTCAGGTGCTTGAGTGTCTCGATGCCGTCCATCCTGGGCATCCAGATATCGAGGAGCACGAGCCCGGGAACCTCCTTCTGGCACAGGGCGAGGGCCTCGACGCCGTCGGCAGCGCAGACGGTGCGGTACCCCTCGTCCTCGAGGATGCCGGCCAGGGAGGAGCGGATCCCCTCCTCGTCGTCGACTATAAGAATGGTCTCGGTCATGGTAGTCCCTTTAGCCGGGGAGGCCCGCCTCTTTGGCCAGCTCGCGCCAGGCCGGGATGCTCCGTTCGATCATCCCCTGGTCCACGCAGTAGGCGATGCGGAAGAAGCCGGGGGCGCCGAAGCCGGCACCAGGAACCAGCAGGATACGGTGTTTCTGCGCCATCTTCACGAACTCGACATCGTCGGCAATCGGCGACTTCGGGAACAGGTAGAAGGCGCCGTCCGGCTTGACCATGGAAAAGCCCAGGGCAGTGAGGGAGTCGTAGAGCAGGTCGCGCTTGACCCGGTAGGCGTCGATGTCGACGGAGACATGCTGCAGTCCGGCCACCAGGCGCTGCATCAAAGCCGGCGCGTTCACAAAGCCGAGTACGCGGTTGGAAAATACCGCCCCCTCCATGAAATGGTCCACGTTCTTCATCTTGGGGCTCGCGGCCAGGTAGCCGATGCGCTCGCCGGGAAGCGCCAGGTCCTTGGAGTGCGAGGTGACGATGACCGAGTTCTGGACGTAGCGGAAGATGTTGGGCACGCTCTTGCCGTCGTAGGCGATGCGGGCGTAAGGCTCGTCGGAGATGACCAGGATCTGCTTGCCGAGCTCCGCTTCCTTGTCGGCAATCATCTCGCCGAGGGCCTGCAGGCTTTCAGCCGGGTAGATGACGCCGGTCGGGTTGTTCGGGGAGCAGATGATGATGGCGCGGGTCTTGTTGGTGACCGCCGCGGCGATGGCCGGAATATCGAGCTGGAAAGTCTCGCGGTCGGTCCATACCTCGACCGGAACCCCGCCGTGGTTGTCTATATAGAAACGATACTCGACGAAGAACGGGGTAAGAAGGATCACCTCGTCACCGGCATTCAGGATCGTCTTCAACACCACGTTCAGCGCCCCACCGGCACCGCAGGTCATCACCACCTGGCTTCCCTGGACCGGGAGATCGGACGCGGCGGAGAGCATGCGCGCCACGGCGTCCCTGGTCTCGGGGTAGCCGGCGTTGTTCATGTAGCGGTGCATGCCCGGGACCGGCTGCTTGGCGAGCTTGAGGAACTCGTCCTGGAACGCCGCGGGGGGCTCGACATCTGGGTTCCCCAGGGTGAAGTCGTAGACCTTGTCGGCTCCGTACTCCTTCCTGAGCTTCTCACCCTCCTCGAACATCTTCCTGATCCACGACGATTTCGCAATAAATCCGGCGATCTTATCTGCGACGGGCATGCATCCCCTCCTTGATTTTGGTGTCCAATTTTTTAACACATTCCGGAATACGGGGCAAGGCGTATTCCCCCCGGCGATCAGGCCACCAAAGCGCCATTCTAATATTTCCCTGCAACAGCCGCGACAATCATGCTATAGTGCGGCCCTTGCCTTGCTATATGACTCACGAAGGAGGGAACAATGAAGAAGAATTGGCGCATCGAGACCCAGGCGATCCAGGAGGGGTTCGCCCCCAAGGACGGCGACCCGCGCATCCTGCCCATCTATCAGAGCACGACCTTCAAGTTTTCCAGCGCGGAGCACGTGGCCAAACTGTTCGACCTCGAGGTCGGTGGGCATTTCTACACCCGGCTTTCCAACCCGACCGCGGAAGGGTTCGAACTGAAGATCGCCGCCATGGAGGGCGGGGTCGCGGCCATGGCCACTTCCAGCGGCCAAGCGGCCTCCACCATCGCCGTGATGAACATCTGCCGCGCCGGCCAGCACGTGGTCGCGGCGAGCACCCTGTACGGCGGCACCTTCTCGCTCTTCTCCAATACCTTCCCTAAAATGGGAATCGAAGTGACCTTCGTCGATCCCGAGGCGGACGAAGCGACCATCGTCGCGGCCTTCCGCCCCGAGACCCGCTGTCTGTTCGGTGAGACCATCGGCAACCCGGGGCTCAACATTCTCGACTTCGAGAAGTTCTCCCGCGTCGCCAAGAAGATGCAGGTGCCCCTCATCATCGACAACACCTTCCCGACCCCGTACCTGTGCCGCCCGCTCGAGCACGGTGCCGACATCGTGATCCACTCCGCCACCAAGTACATCGACGGGCACGCCACCAGCGTGGGCGGCGTGATCGTGGACAGCGGCAACTTCGACTGGGACAACGGGAAGTATCCCGAAATGACCGAGCCTGATGATAGCTACCACGGCCTGCAGTACCTGAAGACCTTCGGCAAGCTCGCCTACATCGTCAAGGCGCGCGTGCAGCTCATGCGCGACATCGGCCCCTGCCCGGCCCCGATGAACGCGTTTTTGTTCAACCTGGGGCTGGAGACGCTGCCGCTGCGCATGCAGCGCCACTCCGAGAACGCGCTGGCGCTGGCGAAGTACCTGGAGAAGCACGAGGCGGTCTCCTGGGTGAGCTACCCGGGGCTGGAGAGCCACAAGAGCTACGCCAGGGCGCAGAAGTACCTCCCCAAGGGGGCGAGCGGCGTGCTCACCTTCGGCATCAAAGGTGGCGCGGCGGCGGGCAAGAAGTTCATGGAGAGCTGCCAGCTGGTGGCGCTCGTAGTGCACGTGGGCGACGCCAGGAGCTGTGTGCTGCACCCGGCCAGCACCACGCACCGCCAGCTTTCCGAGGAGCAGCAGATCGCTTCCGGGGTCACCCCCGACCTGATCCGGCTCTCGGTGGGTATCGAACACATCGACGATATCATCGAGGACGTGAACCAGGCGCTGGTGGCGAGCCAGAAGTAGGGGACAAGTGGAAGCACCGGTCCTTGCCCCCCTCCCTTGACGGGAGGGGGACGGGGGGTGGGTGAAGCCGCAACCAGTTGAGATGTTGGCATCCTCCCCCACCCCCTACCCCCCTCCCGCAAGGGGAGGGGGAATATGAGCCCAAAGAAAAAGGGGCGAGTGGATTTTCCACTCGCCCCTTTGCCATTCATGCTTTAGCCATTCATGCTTCGGCCATTCCTACCACGGCCATTCCTGCCTCGGCCGTGTTACCGCGGCCGGATTACTTGCCGCAGCACTTCTTGTACTTGATGCCGCTGCCGCAGCTGCAGGGATCGTTGCGCCCGATCTTGGGCGACGTCCTCACGATCGGCTGCGCAGTCACCGGCTTGCCGTCGGTGAAGAGCCAGGTTTCCTTCTCCTTCTTGAACAGGGCGCGCTCGTGGTGCGCCCGGTCCTGCCCCTGCTCTTTCCAGCGGGCGATGAACTCGACCTCGCCGGTGGCGTCATCCTTGCCGCCGTCCTTGGTGGAGACGATCTCCAGTCCCAGCCACTCGGACTTCTCCGCCCACTCGCGGGTCCCCTCGGCGTCATACCCCTCGCGGTGCTTGGGGTGGGTGCTCTCGAATATGAAATCGGTCTCGACGTTGGCATACGCGGCGTAACGCGCGCGCATCAGCGCCTCTGCCGTCTCAGCGCGGCGCTCCCCCTTGATAACGGGGCGACAGCATTCGGCGTAAGCCACGCCGCTGCCACAGGCACACAACTCCATCAGTTACTCCTCCTCATTGCTCTTTATGTGGTGCTTTGATCAGACTTCGTAGTCGGCGGCGACCACGGAGGAACAGACGCTCCTCATGTAGGCGGCCACCTCGTTGGCATGGTACGGGTGCACCTGGTAGGCCTGCAGGTCTTCCAGGGAGTCGAACTTGGTGTACAGGGCGATGTCCGCGGACCGCTCGGAGTGGATCAGGTCCACGCCCACCTCGAGGTGACGCAGCAACTCTACCTTGCCGTCCATGCTCAAAAGGCGCTGCTTGGCAGCCTCGACGTTCTCAGCGGTGGCCTCTTTGAGCTTGAAAAGCACTATATGCACGATCATGTGTTGCCCCCAGAATCTGTGATGACATTGCTCGGTTACCTGTAATACATCGGCGCCCGCCCCGCTGTCAACGGTAGCAGTCCCGTAGACAGAAAAAAGTTGTTGCGTGGCCGAAACAATGCTGCTATAAGGACCAACAGGATCAAAAAGGTCTCTTTTAAATTTTTATGCAATGGGGGATTAAATGACTGGCGCTTTGAGATTCATGAGTATAATTGTACTGGCCTTCTTAATGATGACCGCACCCGTGCTGGCGGCGGACAAGGTTCTTTTCGACAACGGGCACGGCGAACGCTTTCAGGTGAAGGAGCAGGGACCGTTGCAGCTTTCCGGGCTGGCGGAGGTGTTGCAGCAGGCGGGCCTCGAGGTCGGCACCGTGGACCAGCCCCTCTCCGATGCGACACTTGCCGGCGCGCGCGCGCTCATCATCAGCGGCGCCTTCACCCCGCTGCACCCTAACGAAATCGAGGCGGTGGCGAGGTTCATCGAGAACGGCGGGCGTGTCGCCATCATGCTGCACATCGCCCCCCCCATGGCCTCCTTTTTGGACCGGCTGCAGGTAAGCCACACCAACGGGGTGGTACAGGAGCGCGAGAACGTGATCGACGGGGAACTGATCAACTTCCGGGTCAACCGGTTCCAGGAGCATCCCCTGTTCAAGGGGGTCTCCGATTTCAGCGTGCATGGCGCCTGGGGGCTGATCAACCAGACCGACAACGCCCGCGTCATCGCCGCAACCGGCTTCCAGGCCTGGATCGATGTCGATCAGGACCAGAAGCAGTCCAAGGAGGAAACCGCCTCCTTCGGCGTCGTGGTGGCGGGCACCCTGGGGAAGGGCTCCTTCCTCGTCTTCGGCGACGACGCCATCTTCCAGAACAAGTTCCTGGAAGGAAACAACAAGATCTTGGCGGCGAACCTTGCCGCCTGTCTCAAATAGCGGCACTCAAATCAACCACCAAACAGGAGGGATTAAATGGCTCAGGCTCTGGAAATCTACAAGTGTGAAATGTGCGGCAATATAGTCGAGGTGTTCCATGCCGGCGGCGGCCAACTGGTCTGCTGCGGTGAGGAGATGAAACTGCAGAAGGAAAACACGGTCGACGCCTCCAAGGAGAAGCACGTACCGGTCATCGAGCGCGGCGCAGGGACCATCACCGTCAAGGTGGGGAGCATCCCGCACCCGATGGAGAGCGCCCACTACATCGAGTGGATCGAAGTGATCGCCGACGGCAAGGTCTACCGCGCTCAGCTGCAGCCGGGCCAGGCCCCGGAAGCGACCTTCCCGATCACCGCCGCCGACATCAAGGTGCGCGAGTACTGCAACATGCACGGACAGTGGTCCGCCTAGACAGGCACGCCACGCTTTAGACGCACGAAGGGGGGACGGCGAAAGCCGTCCCCCCTTTTTTGTAGCAGAAGGGACTGGCTCCGTTAGGTGCCTGTCCCTTTAGCGGTACGCTCCATTCTGCCCAGCCACCTTACCCAAGCCTAAGGGGACAGGCACCTGGCGGAGCCAGTCCCCTTTTGCCGGCGCGCGGTTCAGGCCAGCAGGTGGCTGGCGACGTCGATGTTCTTCAAGAGCGGGTCTACGGGCGCGATGATGGAGGCGTAGCGCGCGCCCCCCTGCGCGGCGAGGCTCACCAGCCGGGGCGCGGCCAGCGCCTGCCCTTGGGCGTCAAGCAGGATCTTCACCGACGGCTCCGCGCACTCCATCGGGTGCGGCTTGAGCACCAGCGCGATCTCGTTGGTGTCCAGGCGCACCAGGCTCCCCACCGGATATTCCCCCATCATCGTCTCGAACTGTTCCACCAGCTCGGTGTTCAGCGAGGAGCCGGCCAGGCGGTGCATGATCTCCATGGCCTCCTTGGGCAGGGTCGGCCGCTGGTAGGTGCGCAGCGTGGTAATGGCGTCGTAGCAATCGGCCACGGAAACGATCTCGGTGTACAGCCCGAAGTGCATCTCCCGCGCCCACTCGGGGTAGCCGGTGCGGTCGTGGCGGATGTGGTGCCCGAGCACGGCCTCCGCCACCGCGGGGGGGATGTTCTTCATCTTCTTGACGATCTCGGCCCCTTCCTCGGCGTGACGCTTCATCTCCTTGAACTCGGTGTCGGAGAGCTTCCCCGGGCTGTTCAGGATGGTCTTGTCGATCTTGGTCTTGCCGATGTCGTGCAATAGCCCCGCCGTGTTGATCTCGTGCAGCGCCTCTTTTTCGAGGCCGAGGAAAGCGGCCAGGGTGAGCGCGAGGATGCCTACGTTGACGGAATGGCTGAAGGTGTAGTTATCGTAGTCCTTGATCATGGCGAGGCCAAGCAGGGTGGTCGGCTCTTCCATGGTCACCGAGACCATGTTCTCCACCACGCCGTTGATCCACTCGCCGCTGGGGATCCTGCCGTTGTCGATCTCGCGCATGGTGTCGCGCACGGCCTTGAGCGCGTCGCGGTAGATGGCGGTGGGAACCAGGGCTTCCCCCTTCCCTTCCGCCTCGCCGGCGACCATCTCGTCGATGCCGAGGCGGACGTTGCTGATCCCCTTTCTTTCCAACTCTGCCGCGAAGGTGTCGGCGTCGACCTTCCGGTTCGCCAGGAGCGCCGCAAAGCCGAAGAGGTCGTCGGGAGTGACTGCGGGGTAGATGGTTACGGCGTCGATTCCCTTTTGCAGCAGGCGCTCGACCAACTCGGCGACGGCGGCGTTGGGGGCGACCAGCAGGCATCCCTCGATGAAGAAGGTCCCCTCCACCACTCCCAGGTGCAGTTCGTGCCGCTCGCCCATCATCTCGCCCATGAGCCCCACCAACTCCTGCAGGGGCTGGCGCACCGCCGGATGGGCGAGCGGATAAAGCAGCACCGACTTGATCGACGCGGTGAACAGCATCGCGGCGCGCTGCACATCCTGTTTGGTGATCTCACTCATGCCCTGGCTCCCGCTGCGCCATCACCTGGAGCGCCGCAGCCGCGGCACCGGCCAGATCTCCTTTCCCCGAGGCGTACCCCTTAAGGAAAGCCCGCGCCTGGTCCCCGCCCAGGGCGGCGATGGCGTCAACGGCAACGAGCTTCTGCTCCAGGCGGCGCGTCGTGCCGATCAGGTAGCGCCTGCGCACCAGCTTGAAAAGGGCGCCCAGGACGCGCCGGTCGCCGATGTTCCCTATGGCCTTGAGCGCCTCCAGTTGGAGCGCGTGCAGCTTCCCCCTCAGGTCGCGCTTCCCTACCAGCTTAAGTAACGGGTCGAGCGCCGCCTGGTTCCTGCAGGTCCCCAGGCAGGAAATCGCCTGCCGCGCGGTCGCCTCGTCCCCCTCCTGCACCAGGGTGAGGAGCACGCCGGTGGCCTCCATGCCGCCGACGCGGGCCAGCGCCCGTATGCTCTCCGTGCGCACCCGGCTCTCCGGGTGATACGCGGTCAGCACGAGCCCCTTCACCGCATCCCGGTTGCCGATTTCGGCCAGGATGGCTACCGCCATCTGCACCACCTGCGCCCTGGCGTCCTTGAGCAGCACCAGCAACTGCGGCTGCGCCTGCACCCCGATGCGGACCACGGCGGTGGCCAGGGCCTTGCGGGCGGACCTGCTGCCGGTCGCGGTCAGGCGCCGGACTACGGCGTCAACCACCTCGGCACCGGCCAGCCGGAGCATGCGGCAGATCGCCTCCTTGTCAGGAAAATCGACGTCCTCCAGGTGGTTCAGCAGGTGTTCCGCCATCTCCCCCTGGATGAGTTGTTGAAGCACCGTGTGCGCCGCGTCGCAGCAGGCCGTGCTCTTGCCCGAATCCGCCTGCTGTTCCACCAGGCGCGTCAGCACTACGTAGAGGCGGTCGTGGCTCCCCTCAAGCTTCAGCGGCAGCGCCTTTTTCAGCAGCAGGCGCGCCAATTGCCGGTAGCGTTCCTCGTCGGTCTCCGCAATCAGCGCGGCCAGAATCTCGTCGAGCCCGGGTTCGGATCCCTGCCCGGCCACGCTCCCCTGTGCCGGGGCGGCCTCGGGCGCACCCTCCACGAAAACCTCGGCGCCACCGTCGCCCGGCTCTTCCTCGGCCTGCCCCACGTTTTTTTTGGTGTACACAGCCGTCACGTCGATCTGGTTCACCATGACGGTGCTGATACCGTTTCGGGCCAACATGCCGCCCACGCCCCCTTCCTCGGCGATCTTTTGCGGCGACACCGCCAGCGCGGAAAGGAGGGCGGCGAGATCCGCCTGGGACAGCTCGGGGAGAAAGGTGAGTCGCTGCAGCTCGCGGGCGAAGAGTTCCTGGGCCAGGGCCTTGGTCATCGGGTTGCTTTCGATGGTCTCCTGGCGGCCGGCGATGGCGAAGCCGCCACGCTGCACGATCAGGGTGACCGGCGCAAGCCTGACCAGGTTGGTGATGGCCTCATAGGCAGAAGTGAGTATTTGCGAACGCAAGGGATGGTTGTCGGGATAGAAGGAAAAAGCCTTCAATGCCTTCGAGGTTTCGGCGAGCGCTTTCTGACAGGCGGCGCCGAGATCTTCGCTGTCTTCCAATATATTTCTTTTGTCTTCCGGCATTTTCCATTCCCGTTGATAGGACGCCAGATTCTAGCCGAGATAATGATAATTATCAAACAATTTTGCAGCGGCCGCCATGACCGCCTCGGCTATACTACCTCATCCTCGCTTTTACCATGCGCTCAGGTCCGGTGCCAACTCATTTCGAATGGGTGACGGCTGCGCATCTTTTTCAAAGCATGCTGTTGCTCTTGGTGCCATCCCAGATAGAATTAGTTGACCTTTTCGCCCAACAACCACCGCAGAGGTGACATTGCCCAAAAACAGCAGCAGCAACCTTGACTCAAGGACCGTCCAGTCCGCCCTGGAGGCCCTGTCGCGCGAAACGAAGCAGTCACGACTCGCCCGCGTCTTCCCCTTCCTCGGCCCAGCCTTCATCGCCAGCGTCGCCTACGTCGACCCCGGCAACTTCGCCACCAACATCCAGGGGGGCGCCCAATTCGGGTACCTGCTGCTCTGGGTGATCATCTCCAGCAACCTGATCGCCATGCTGATCCAGACGCTTTCGGCGAAGCTCGGGCTCGCCACCGGGCAGAACCTCGCCGAGCACTGCCGCAACCAGTTCCCCAAGCCGGTGTCGATCACCATGTGGGTCATCATGGAGGCGGTGGCCATGGCGACGGACCTGGCCGAGTTCATGGGGGCGGCGCTCGGGTTCCAGCTCCTGTTCGGCATCCCGCTTTTGGCAGGGGCCCTGCTCACCGCCCTCGCCACCATCGCCATCCTGGGCATGGAGCGTTTCGGCTTCAGACCGCTGGAGGCGGTGATCTCCGCCATGGTCGCCGTGATCGCCCTGTGCTACGTCGCCGAGATCTTCATCGCCAGCCCGAACTGGGGCGACATCGCCGGCCACGTGGTGCGGCCGGCCTTCGCGGGGCGCGAAAGCGTGCTTTTGGCCACCGGCATCATCGGCGCCACCGTCATGCCCCACGCCATCTTCCTGCACTCCTCGCTCATGCAGGGGCGGATCGTGGTGAAGGACAGGAGAAAGCTGCGCACCCTGTACCGCTACGAGATCATGGACGTGGTGATCGCCATGGGGATCGCGAGCTTCGTGAACATGGCCATGCTCATCATGGCGGCCTCCACCTTCTACGCCACCGGCAAGACCTCCATCGCCACCATCGAGGAGGCCTACCGGACCCTGGAACCTTTGCTCGGCTCGGCGGCCAAGTTCATCTTCGGGGTCTCCCTGCTGTTCTCCGGCCTCTCCTCCAGCAGCGTCGGCACCAGCGCGGGGCAGGTGATCATGCAGGGCTTCATCCAGCGTCACATCAGGCCCTGGATCAGGCGCGTGGTCACCATGGCCCCTTCCCTGTTCGTCATCGCCATGGGATTCGACCCGACCCGCACCCTGGTGATCAGCCAGGTCGTGCTCTCCTTCGGGCTCCCCTTCGCCATCATCCCGCTGGTGCTGTTCACCCGCCGCGCCGACCTGATGGGGGACCTGGTCAATAAACCCGCGACCACCGCTTGTGCCGCCATGGCGGCAGGCCTCATCGTCGCCCTCAACATCTACCTGATTTACTCAACCGTTTTCCCAGGATGATCGCCATGTTCAAGCACATTCTCGTCCCGATGGACGGATCCAAACTCGCCGAGGCCGCCCTTCCGGCAGCCCGATTCATGGCCGAAAAACTGCAGGCCCAGGTGACCCTCTTCCACGTGGTGGAGAAGGACGCCCCGAGCCAGGTGCATGGCCAGAAGCACCTGACCGGGCCGGAAGAGGCGGAAGCCTACCTGCAACAGGTCGCTCTGACCTGGTTTGCCGGCATCCCCAAGGTCGAATGCCACGTGCACGAGACCGAGACCCAACTGGTCTCCGACAGCATCGTGGCCCACGCGGCGGAACTGGGGCACGACCTGGTGGTCATGTGCTCGCACGGGCGCGGCAAGGCCTTTCACCTGCTCTTTGGCTCCATCGCGCAAAAGGTGATCGCCGGGGGGACCCTGCCGGTATTGATCACCCACCCCGACGACCGGGGCGAGCCGCCGCCGTTTTGCTGCTGCCAGATCCTGCTGCCGCTGGACACCGATCCCGAGCACGAGAAGGGGCTGCCGGTGGTGAAATCGGTAGCGCGCATCTGCAACTCCGACCTGCATATCATCACGGTGATCCCCACCTACGAGTCGCTGCCGCCGGACGAGAAGGTGACGGCGCGCACCCTGCCGGCGACCGCTACCCGCATGCTCGACCTGGAGGCGCGCGACGCCGAGGAGCACCTGGGCGAACTGGTGCGGGGACTGGTAGCGGAGGGGATTCACGCCTCGGCCCACGTGCTCCGGGGCGATCCGGCGGAGACCATCGCCCGGGCCGCGCAGGAGGCGAAGATAGACCTCATGGTGCTCCCCACCCACGGCAAGACCGGCATGGCGGCCTTCTGGACCGGCAGCGTCGCCCACGGCATCTGCAGCCGCAGCAAGTGCCCCCTGTTGCTGGTGCCGATCTCGGAACCCTCCGCCGGCGACTGAGCCTTCCGGGGTATGCCCTGGTAACGATGCAGAGAACGAGCAAAGGGGGAGGCCGCAACGCCCCCCCCTTTTTCATTGCCCGTAACGCCGGGCGTCCCACCTGTTGCCTGTTCCTTGCCGCGTTTCCCTATTTTCTTCCCGACCCCTTGCACATAGTGCAGGGAACTTCCTCGACGTCGTAACCGGACTGCCGGGAAGCCATCAGGATTTTTCCTCTGCCGTTGCATTTAGGGCATCTCGATCCAAGCATGGCATACCTCCTCTGACAGCAGTTAACTTCTTCTGTGACAACAATTTTAGCAGAAAAGCGTAGAATGGAGTAGCTACAACTGTAGCGTAACTATGAACACCAGCCCTTATGACATAACGTTCAAGGAGGTGACCACCATGGCATGCAACAAGGAAGGGCACAGCGAGCACATCTGCGCCCTGACCGCGCGAGGAGAGATAGACAAGGTCCACCAGCTCACGCTGCAGCCCACCGTCGAATGCGGCAACTGCGGTGCCAAGGCGAAGGAGATCGATGCGGTCTGCGACCCGGTGCAGCTCCCCGAGGCGGGGTGGCTGGGAGACTGAGGCCGACAGCTAAAATGGAAAAAGGGGAACGTCGCAGGACGTTCCCCTTTTTCTTTGGCTCTAGCGGATTGTGTTGGTCAGAGGGGACTGGCTCCGCAGGTGCCTGTCCCCCTAGCGGGACGCTCATCTCAGCCCTGCCGACTTCACCGATGCCCCAAGGGGACAGGCACCTCGCGGAGCCAGTCCCCTCCTTCGGCAGCCTTACTTGCCGCTGCGCCGGGCGGCGTGGTTGCCGGGACGCTGCGCGCCGCCGCGCTGCCCTTCACCGGCGCCGGCGCCGGCGGGCCGACTGCCACCCTGACGCGCCCCGGCCTGCTGACGGCTGCCGCCGGGGCCACGGGATGCACCGGGGCCGCGGCTGTTGCCGGGCTGGGCGGGTCTCCCCGTACCTTGCGCGCTCTTGGCTTCACCAGGCTTGCCCTGGGCCGCGGCGGCCGGTTGCTTCTTGCGTTGCGGCTCGCGCGGGGCGCGGGCGAACTCGGCGTCTTTCTTCGGGGCGGGTACCGTGTAGTCAAAGCCTTCCACGCGGCGCCGCTCGATCTTCGCGCCCAGCACCCGCTCGATGCTGCGCACCATCGCCTCATCCTCGCCGGTCACCATGGTAAAGGCGTCGCCGGTCTTGGCGGCGCGCCCGGTACGGCCGATCCGGTGCGTGTACGCCTCGGGGGTGTCGGGGATGTCGTAGTTGATGACATGGGAGATCAAGGAGACGTCGATGCCGCGCGCGGCGATGTCGGTTGCCACCATGATCTGGTAGGTGCCGTCCCTGAAGCCGTCCAAGGCCGCCTGTCTGCGGTTCTGGGACAGGTTCCCCTGCAGCGAAGTGGCCTTGTAGCCCCCCTTCTCAAGCTGCTCCCCCACCCTTTTGGCGCGGTGCTTGGTCTTGGTGAAGATGAGCACGCTCTCGGTGTCGGTGTGCTTCAAAAGCTCGAAGAGAAGCGGGGTCTTCAGGTGCTGCCCGACCGGGTAGAGTGCGTGGGACACGGTCGCCGCGGGGGCGGTGCGGCTCACCTGCACGGTGACCGGGCGGCACAGGATCTCGTGCGCCAGCCGGCGGATGTCGTCGGGCATGGTGGCTGAGAACATGAGGTTCTGCCTCTTGCCGGGAAGCGCGCGGAGGATCTTTCTCACATCCGGGAGAAAGCCCATGTCGAACATCTGGTCCGCCTCGTCCAGGACCAGGACCTCGACCTTGGAGAGATTCACCGTCCCTTGGGAGATGTGGTCCAGCAGGCGTCCCGGGCAGGCGACCACGATATCGGCGCCTTCCTTCAGCTTCTTGATCTGGGTGTTGATGTTGACACCGCCGTAGACGGTGATGCTTTTCAGCCGGGTCTGCTGTGCCAGCGCGTTGAGCGACTCGTTGATCTGCTCCGCGAGTTCCCTGGTGGGCGCGAGTACCAGCGCGCGCACTTGACCGCGCACGCCGTCGGCCAGACGGTGCAGCAGGGGAAGACCGAAGGCGGCCGTCTTGCCGGTGCCGGTCTGGGCCAGCCCCAGTACGTCCTGCCCGGCGATGACCGGGGGGATCGCCTGCAGTTGGATGGGGGTGGGAACCTGGTAGCCCACGGCCTCTACGCCGGCCTGGACTTTGGGGTGCAAGTTAAACTGTTTGAAATCCACTGATGCTCCTGTTTCTTGGTGTGACGCCACAAAAAACCCCAGAAGCCTGAAAGGCCCATGGGGTCCGTGACTCATTAGAACCGGGAGTATAACACGAAACTGAGAAAAAATGGCCTAATTTTATCTAATGGTGCGTTTTGCCGTCAGAAAAGGCTTCCCCCTCCCGCCCCGCCCCTCCAGGAGAAGGAGGAGAGCCCGGAAGATGCGTTGCGGGAGGAGGCAGCCAGCCGTGGGATCAGTGACGATCCCGGTAGTCGCGATGGTCGTCCCTGCGGTCGTCGCGACGGTCATCACGATGGTCGTCCCTGCGCTCGTCGCGGTTGGCGTCGCGATAGCCACTGCGGTAGCCGTCACGGTAGTAATCCTTGCGCTCGCCCCAGCGCCCGTCGCGGCGCTCGGCCACCGGGCGGTACCAGTTGCCGCGGTAACGGTCACGGTCGCTCAGGTAGGTGCGGTACTCGTGGTCGCGGTAGTAACGGATCTGCTCGTAGCGGTGCTGGTGCAGCCCGTAGGGGAGCCGGCGCGGTGCGACGTAGGTCCACGGTCCGCGATAGCTGGTGGCCATGTACCAGTAGCCTTCCCGGTACTGGTAGTAGCAGTTGTCCGTGTAGACCACGTCGTAGGGGAGCCCCACCGACACGTAGAAGCCGAGGTTGGGCGAGTAGATGAAGCTGGGCGGCTCGGCGTAGGCCACCGGGGCCGGAGCCGGGTAGACGACCGGAGGCGGCGCCGCTACCGGAATGCCGATGTTGACGCTGAGATCCACCCTTGCCTGGGCAGTGGCAGCCCCGGCAAGTACCATAACGAATGCCAATGCGACGAGCTTTTTCATGATCTTCTCCTTGCGGCCTCAGCCGTCTTTCTTGTGACAGTTGCTGTGTTTTGTTTCCCGGCGCCGTGACTTCGCGGCCAGGCTCATTCATTCTTTGAGATTCAAGCTACCAGCACAATAAGGAACAATTGTGGAGCAAATGTGGAATTTCAATTCCGCACAAAGATGCAATGGCACAATGATGACAACTATGTTAATAACAAACTGTACCAGTGACTTAAACGGTGGATCTCATGAAGGTAAAGATAAAATACAGGCTCTTTTGCACCATGCTCGCAGCAACCGGCGCGGTGGTAATCTCCATGTTCCTCATCATGCAGTGGAGCATCGGGCACGGCTTTCTCGCCTACGTGAACACCATGGAGAAGGACCGCCTGCAGCGGCTGGCCCACGTGCTGGAGCAGTCCTACAGCCAAAACGGCAACTGGGACTTCCTGCAACAGGAGTCCTCCACCTGGTTCGACATGGTATCCGCGACCCGGGAAGGACGTGAGGGGGGCGACAGCGACAGCGCCCAGCGCAGGATGGCGCGGCGCGACTTCGCCAACATGAGCGGTCAGGGGCAGCACCTACCGCCGCGCTTCGCCTACCGTTTCGAGGGACGCGTGGTGCTGCTCGATCCCGACAAGCGCCTGATCCAAGGAACGCAGGGCAACCTCGACACGGCGCAGGTGAAGAAGCTGACCAGCGACGGCGAGGTGATCGGGTACCTGGCGCTGCGCCCAAGGCAGCGGCTCACCGACACCTACCAGCTCCTCTTCGTGAAGCAGCAAAAGCTCACCATGGGACTGGTGGCCGTCGTGATGCTGCTCGTGACGGCGGCGCTCTCGCTACCATTGGCGCACCGCCTGGTCGAGCCGATCAAGAGGCTCGCGGGCTCCCTGCACCGGCTAGCCTCCGGCGAATACGACACCAGGGTGCCGGTGGAGTCCACCGACGAACTGGGACAACTCGCCCGCGATTTCAACACCCTCGCCCTCTCCCTGGAAAACAACGAGCGGGCCCGCCGGCGCTACCTTGCCGACATCTCGCACGAACTGCGCACGCCGCTCTCCATCCTGCGCGGCGAGATCGAGGCGCTGCAAGACGGGGTGCGCCCACTGGGGCCGGAGTCGATGCGTTCGCTGCACGCCGAGGTGATGCACCTGGGGCGGCTGGTGGAAGATTTGTACCAAGTCTCCATGTCCGACATTGGCGCGCTCAATTACAGGAAGGAACTGGTCGACCTGACCGAACTCCTGGAGGACACATTGGAGCCGTTCGACGTCAAGTTCCGCCACAAGAACATCGCGCTACGGCCGGAACTTCCGGACCAGGAACTGACCGTCTTCGCGGACGCGGTCCGGCTGAACCAGCTTTTTTGCAACCTCTTGGACAACTCGCTCAAGTACACCGACCAGGGAGGTGAGCTGTCGGTACGGCTCAGGCGCGACGACGGCCGGGCCCTGGTGGAGTTCGCCGACTCGGCACCCGGGGTGAAGCCGGAGGAACTGGCCCAGCTCTTCGACCGCCTCTTCCGCGTCGAGAATTCCAGGAACCGCGCCCTGGGTGGCGCCGGGCTCGGCCTTGCCATCTGCAAGAACATCGTCGAGGCGCACGAGGGGACCATCGTCGCACTCCCCTCCCCCAAGGGGGGGGTGCTGATCAGGATAGAACTGCCGCTTACCGGGAGTCGGACATGACACAGACCATCATGATCGTCGAGGACGAGGAAAAACTGGCCAGCCTTTTGGGGGATTACCTGAAGCAATCCGGCTTCGAGACCGTCTGGATCGCCAACGGCACGGAGGTGGTGCCGCGGGTGCGCGAGCAGCAGCCGGACCTGATGCTGCTCGACCTGATGCTCCCCGGACGCGACGGCCTGGAGATCTGCAAGGAGATACGCACCTTCTCGCGACTCCCCATCATCATGATCACGGCCCGCGTCGAGGAGATCGACCGGTTGCTCGGCCTGGAGCTTGGCGCCGACGACTACATCTGCAAGCCCTTCAGCCCGCGCGAGGTGGTGGCGCGGGTGAAAACGGTGCTGCGCCGCAGCGTGGAACAGCCGGCACCGTCCGCCGGCGGCCTCACCCTCGACCCGGACCGGTACTCGGCCCAGTGGCACGGGCACGACCTCGACCTGACCGTGGTGGAATTCAAACTTTTCCACTTTCTCTACCAGAACCCGGGACGCATCTATTCACGCTCCCAGTTGATGGACCGGATCTACACCGACCAGCGCATAGTGAGCGATCGGACCATCGACAGCCACATCAAGAAGCTGCGCAAGAAGATCTCCGCGGTCGCCCCCGACCAGGAGTTGATCCACTCCATTTACGGGGCCGGATACAAATACGAGCCCCCCAGCCAGAATTAAGGCGGGGGCTCCCTCTCCGCAAACTCTCATACGCCCTTTTATCCTCTCTCAAATCTTTACCCGCCATCACTTATCCCCCGTGAGCCTTGGTCACTGGTGACTACATTCCCCTCACATCTCAATTCTTTACTTAAGAAAATAACATTGCACCCGATACTCACATTGACACAGGGAAAAAGGGACAAAGAAGTGACCCTGCCCTAGCCCGCTGTGGGAATTTTAGAAAGCATGGCTTCCAACAGGAGCATTCCGTATACCAGGGCACGACCGATACGTCAGTTAAGGGAAGGTTATTAGATAGGCACTGCGCCTAAGGGGGGAATAAAAATGCTCAAGAACATGAAGATCGGTACAAGGTTGTTGCTGAGTTTCGGGCTCGTCGTCTTGCTGCTCGCGGGAATCGCGGGCACCGGGTACTGGGGAGTCAAGGAGAGCGAAAACACGATCGTCAACATCCTCGACACCGAGGCCAAAATCGCGGAGCATGCGGCGAGGGCCAGGTCCAACGTCGTGGGGATGAGGCGCTATGAAAAGGACATGTTCCTGAACATCGCGGACGCCAAGCAGGTCGGGGAGTATTACGCGAAGTGGAAGGAGGAAGAGACGAAGTTGAACGAACGTCTCGCCGACCTGGAAAAGGTCGTGCACAGCAAGGAGGACGTGGAACAGGTCAAGACCATCAAAGACAACTTCCTCAGCTACAAGGCGGGGTTTGCCAAGGTAGCCACCGCCATCATTGACGGCAAGCTCAGGAATCCGGCCGAGGCCAATGCCGCTGTTGATGCGTTCAAGGATGAAAGCCATAAGATGGAGACTACGGCCATCACGATGGCCCAGGAGTCGAACAAGATCATGGAACAGGAGAAGGGAGTGGTCCAGAAGGCGACCCAGCATGTGGTCTTGCTGCTGATCACCATTTCCCTAGTGGCCCTGTTCCTTGCCGTCGCCCTGAGCTTTTTGGTCACGTCCAGCATCAAGAAACCGCTGCAGGTGGGCGTCGACACGGCCAACCGCCTTGCCGACGGCGACCTGACCTTCGAGATAGGTCAGACCTCCAAAGACGAAACCGGGCAGCTCCTCGCCGCCATGAGCACCATGCTGAACAAGCTGAAAGAGGTGGTGACCGAGGTGAAGGCGGCCACCAACTACGTGGCGCAGGGGAGCCAGGAACTCTCCTCCAGTTCCGAGGAGATGTCGCAAGGCGCGAGCGAGCAGGCGGCCGCCGCCGAGGAAGCCTCCTCCAGCATGGAGCAGATGACCTCCAACATCCGCCAGAACGCCGACAACGCCATCCAGACCGAGAAGATTGCGGTGAAATCGGCGGAAGACGCCAGGGACGGGGGCAAGGCGGTATTGGAAACCGTCCATGCCATGAAGGAAATCGCCAGCAAGATCAACATAATCGAAGAAATCGCGCGCCAGACTAACCTGCTGGCCTTGAACGCCGCCATCGAGGCTGCCCGGGCCGGCGAGCACGGCAAGGGGTTCGCCGTGGTCGCCAGCGAGGTGAGGAAACTCGCGGAACGGAGCCAGAAGGCGGCGGGCGAGATTTCAGAACTCTCCGCCAACAGCGTGAGCATCGCGGAAAAGGCCGGCGAACTTTTGGCTAAGATGGTGCCGGACATCCAGAAGACCGCAGAACTGGTCCAGGAAATCAGCGCCGCCAGCCGCGAGCAGGACACCGGCGCCGAGCAGATCAACAAGGCGATCCAGCAGCTCGACCAGGTCATCCAGCAAAACGCCAGCGCCTCCGAGGAGATGTCCTCCACCGCCGAGGAACTCGCCTCGCAGGCCGAGCAGTTGCAGAGCACCATCGCCTTCTTCAAGACAGGAGACGAGGCCAGGACCAAAGCAAGGCCGGTCACGCACGCCAAGGCAAAGGATAAGCCGGGCGCCAAACAGATGACTGTGGCCAAGGCGGCGACTGCGCAGAGCGGTTCCGGACAGGTGGGCAAGGCCGTCGGGGCCGACTTGGAGATGGACGACGATTCTTTCGAGCGGTTCTAGGACCTGAGAGCCAGCGATGAAAAAGCCGGGTGCCCGGCGACCATGATGGTCGCCTGCGGCACCCGGCTTTTTTTCGGTCTTGCGGCGCCGGCGGCTAGATGAGTTCCACCGCGCTCGCCCTGATGATCAACAGCGCCTGCCGGAAATCGGCCGTCAACTGCTGCCGGTACTCCCGCCACCAGGCCCGGTCCAGTTTCGGGGTCATCACCTCGTAGATGACGATGTCATCCTGGACCGTGGTGTCCTTGGTCTCCTTCCAGAGCCCGCGCGCCGGAGAGCGCATGTAGGTGGTGATGCCGCCGAAGCGCTCCGAGAGCTCGTCGCGAACCTTGAGAAACTCGTCCTGGGTGAACGGGTTCCCCTCGTTGTCGTAAAGCGGCAGCAGGATCTGGATCAGGTGCATAACGCCCCCGTGGATCATGAAGTTTCGCGCACGTCCATGATCTCGCGCACGTGCGGACGGATCGCTTCCACCAGCTTCTCCTTGGTCACCCCCTGCACTTTGAAGGTGTTGACCCAGGTGTCGGCATTGTTGCCTTCGACCTCGCTGAAGCCAAGCCCCACGATGTTGCCGCCCGCCTCGTAGATGGTCTTGGTGACGTCGGCGAGGGTCCCCTTGGCGCCGGTGGTGGCGACGGTGAGGCGCACCCCCTGGCGGCGCCCGCCCAGGAGCTCAAGCAGGATGTTGAACAGGTCGGACTCGGTGATGATGCCCACCAGTTTGCCCGCGTTCACTACCGGCAGTCCGCCGATCCTGCGGTCCACCATGATGCGGGCCGCCTCCTCGAGCGGGGTATCCTCGGAGACAGTGATGACGTCCCTGGCCATGCATTTTCCTACGGTCAGCTTGGCGAGCAGGTCATGGATCTCCCAGATGGCGAGCGAGGTCGCCGGCGACGGGGAGGCCTGAAACAGGTCCCGATCGGAAACAATCCCCACCAACTGCCCGGAGCGGTCTACTACCGGGAGACGCCGAATCTTCTTTTCCCCCATCAGACGCAACGCCTCAGTCACCGAGATGTCGGGAATGATGGTTATCGGGTTTTTCGTCATCCTGTCTCGTACAAGCATTGTGGCACCCTCCTAGGTTTGTTGTGCTGCAGCCGGCGTCACTGCCGGTTCATTGAATCAGAAGCTGGCATCGGTGTGACCCGAGGCTCTGCCGGGGCTCCGGCGGCCGGGTCAGGCAGCTCGCGGTTGGAGGATTTCTTCATCATGGTAACCGCGCGCTCCTTGATTTTCATGCTGCTCTCGACCATGTAGTCCACGTAGGTCTTGTAGAGAAAGACCATGACCCCGATGAAAAAGGAGATGTAGATCACCCTGGAGAGCATGGGCGAAGAGAGCAAAGTGGCGAGTTTGCAGGCCGCGGCGAAGAGGGCAACGATAACGGCGACGGCCAGAAGCGGTTTGAGCCAGACGTGGCGCGACGCCAGCTGCGCGAAGCGCCCCGGCTCCACCGCCGGCGCCTCCTGCTGCACCGACTGGTTATCGGGCGCGGATTGCGCGGCGTCCTGGGCCTGGACGGCAGGCTGCTTTTTCGGCTCTTCGCGCGTCACCTTCATGGTGGCGCGAAATTTGGCCGGGACCGCCTGCAGTTTGTTGGTCATGTGCACCGCACCGCGGTTGTCGGTGTAGGTGTAATAGTCGGCGAGGAGCCGAGAGGGAAGCGCGCAGATGATGAGCGCGCCAAGCAGCAGGAAAAGCAGTAACTTGTTCACCTCGCCCCCTTGCGGCAGTCACGAGCAGCCGCCATTTCAATCAGATTGCATTGCAGGTCCTACGGCAGCAGTCCTTGCACCAGGTCGAGCACCACCTGGTCCCGGTTCAACGTGTAAATGTGCACCCCGGGAACGCCGGCGGCCAACAGTTCCTCGGCCTGTCTCCGCGCGTGGGCCACCCCCACCTCCTGAACGGCGGCCGCCCCCCCCGCGCGGTCGGCCGCCTCCAGCTGTGCCAGGAGGGCAGCCGGGAGCTTCGCCCCGCAAAGGGAGATGATGCGCTGTATCACCTTGAGGCTGACCACGGGGATGATACCGGGAATGATAGGCTTGTCAATGCCGATGGAACGGGCCTTGGCGACGAAATCGAAGTAGAGCGCGTTGTCGAAAAAGAGCTGGGTAATGGCGAAGTCGCCCCCCTGGTCCAGCTTCAGTTTCAGGTAGGAGAGGTCGTGTTCGGCATCTACCGCCTCCGGGTGCACCTCGGGATACCCCGCCACGCCGATCCCCATGCCCGGGTGGGACTCCTTGATGAAGGCGGCGAGGTCGGAAGCGTGCAACAGCGTGCGGCAGGCGGAGAACTCGGGGGGGGCGTCCTTGGGAAGGTCGCCCCGCAGGGCGAGGACGTCGTTCACCCCGGCCTCGGCAAGACTGTCCAGGAAGAGCTGCAGGTCGCCGCGATACGCGCCGATGCAGGTCAGGTGCGCCATGGTGTCCAGGCCGTGCTCGCTTTTCAACCGGCTCACGATCTCGAGGGTATCCCCCCTGGTGCTGCCGCCGGCACCGTAGGTGACCGAGGCGAAGAGGGGATTGAGCTGCGCCAGGCGATCGACCACCTGGAAGAAACCGGGCCACTCCTTCTTGTCTTTGGGCGGGAAAAACTCAAGAGAGATGAACTGCCGGTCGCGGTTCATCTTGTCGACAATCTTCATGTATGCTCCATAGGCTGCTCGGCGGCGGCGCTTGTGACAATGGCCGGACCGACCGAGACTGGCATCTTTGTCTCCTCGACAGCGCTGGGCGTGACTTTAGCATTTTTTTATAAGAAAAGCGACAGCGCCGTACTGGGTCACCGGTACAGTTAAAATCCTGCCACAAGAGAAAAAAGACGTTGCCCTGCCAGTTGCCGGGATGTTATAAATACGAGGTTCACGACCACAGGCTAACCTGTGGTCTTTTCATTTTTCGCAGAAGGAGCAACCATGATCAGCGCATCAAACGTCACCCTTTCCTATGGCAAGAGGGTACTGTTCAAGGACGTAAACATAAAGTTCACCCCCGGCAACTGCTACGGCCTGATCGGCGCCAACGGCGCCGGCAAGTCAACCTTCCTGAAGATCCTGGCCGGCGACATCGAGCCCGACAAGGGGGATATCTCGGTCGGCAAGGGCAGGATCGCGGTCTTAAAGCAGGACCAGTTCGCCTACGACGAGCACACCGTATTCAACACGGTGATCATGGGGCACAAGAAACTCTACGAGGTGATGGCCGAGCGGGACGCCATCTATTCCAAGCCTGAGTTCAGCGAGGAAGACGGCATCCGTTCCGCAGAACTGGAGGCGGATTTCGCCGAGATGAACGGGTACGAGGCGGAAAGCGAGGCGGCGGTGCTGCTGAACGGCCTGGGCATCCCCGAGGAGTTGCGCGGCAAACTGATGAAGGAGCTGGAAGCGGGCGACAAGGTGCGCGTGCTCCTGGCGCAGGCGCTCTTCGGCAATCCCGACGTACTCCTCCTGGACGAGCCGACCAACCACCTGGACCTGAAGTCGATCTCCTGGCTGGAAGATTTCCTGTACCGCTTCCAGAACACCGTGATCGTGGTATCCCACGACCGTCACTTCCTGAACCAGGTCTGCACTCACATAGCCGACATCGACTTTAGCCGCATCATGGTCTACGTCGGCAACTACGACTTCTGGTACCAGGCGAGCCAGTTAAACCTGAAGCAGCGCCAGGACGAGAACCGCAAGGTGCAGGACAAGGCCGCCGAACTGAAGGAGTTCATCCAGCGCTTCTCCTCCAACGCATCGAAGGCGAAGCAGGCCACCTCCAGGAAGAAGCTTCTCGAGAAGCTGACCATCGAGGATATGCCGGTCTCTTCCCGCAAGTACCCGTGGGTGGTGTTCAAACCGGAGCGCCCCTGCGGCGACATCATCCTCGAGGTGAAGGGGCTTACCAAGACCGTGGACGGCGTGCAGGTGTTCAAGGACCTGGACCTGATCGTGAGGAAGGGGGACAAGATCGCCTTCGTGGGGAGCAACTCCCTGGCGAAGACCACCCTGTTCCAGATCCTCGCCGGCGAAATGGAGCCGGACGCGGGGACCTTCCGCTGGGGCGTCACCATCACCAACGCCTACTTTCCCAAGGAGAACGGCGACTACTTCAAGAGCGACATGAACCTGATCGAGTGGCTGGGGCAGTATTCACCTCCCACCGAGGGTGAGAGCTTCGCGCGCGGCTTTTTGGGCAGGATGCTCTTCTCCGGCGACGAGGCGACCAAGAAAACCGCCGTCCTCTCCGGCGGGGAGCGGGTGCGCTGCATGCTCTCCCGGATGATGCTCACCGGCGCCAACGCGCTGATCCTGGACGAGCCCACCAACCACCTGGACCTGGAGTCGATCACCGCCCTCAACAACGGGCTCATCTCCTACACCGAGGTGGTGCTCTTCGCCTCCCACGACCACGAGTTCGTATCCACCGTGGCCAACAGGATCATCGAGATCACCCCGGGCGGCATCATCGACCGCGACATGAACTTCGATGACTACCTCGAGGACGCCGACGTCATTGCCGAGCGCGACAGGCTGTGCAACGGGCATGGGGAGCTGAGCCTGTAAGGATGAACGAACAGGCATAAAAGATAAAAGGGATGAAGGAAAAGGGGGCTCCGGTAAACGGAGCCCCCTTTTTTTGTTGTCCAGCCCGGGTCACCGCACGCCCACCACTTGCCGCAGCCGGGCTATCTCCGGTTCCAGGTCGGGCCGGGGAGAGAGGGAATAGGCCGTTTCGTATCCGGCAAGCGCCTCCGCATGCCTGCGCTCCCGGACGCAAAGCCGCGCCAGGAAAAGGTGCGCATACTGGGCGGAGGGATCGACGGCGATGGCTTCCAGGTACTTGCGGCGCGCACCCGCCAGGTCCCCCTGCGCCTCGAGGACCTGCCCCATGAACGCGGGGGGGCGGGCATCCCGCGGTTCCAGCGCGGCGGCACGGGCCAGCGCATCGGATGCCTCAGCAAACCTTTTCTGAACCAGCAGCGCTCCGCCCAGAAAGGTATATGCGGCCCCCGATTGCGGGTCAAGCCTGATGGCGGTCTTGAATTCCCGCACCAGCTCGGCAAGCACCTCGTTTTGCCTGGCGTTCATTGGCTGCAGCATGACGTTGATATCATCGGTGTGCCAGGGTGGCAGGGTGTCCGCCAGCGCCACCCCCAGCGAGAAGTGGGAGCGGGGCTTGCCCGGACTCTTGCGCACGTTGTCGCGCCAGAGGGAAACAGGCGTCTCCCAGACACTGTTTCTCGCATATGCAGCCGCCGCGCTTACCGTGACCAACAGGGCGAAGGCCGCAATCGCCAAGCGCGACGTCCCCAGCGGTTCCCCCTCCCGCAGCGGCAGCAAGGAAAAGGCGCCGGTGACCACTGCGATGAAGAACCCAACCGAGGGGAGGTACGCCCGGTGCTCGAAGATCAGATCATCGATGGGCACCACGCTCGACTCCACGCTCAGGGTGATGAAGAACCACCAGATGCCGAAGCCGGCAAGGGCGAGCGGCGCGCACGCCATCCCGCGACGCCCCCGCGTCCGGAACAACAGCCAGGCGCCTCCCCCTGCAAGCCCCACGAGAAGGGCCAGCGGAAGCAGGACGGCCGGGGCCAGCAGCGTCTGTTGCAGCGGGTAGTCGTAATCGAAATTCTGGCCAACCGGGATGAACAGCAGCCTGAGATAGGTGGCGATGACGCCGAACTGGGTCATCAGGTATTCCCAGGAAGAGATCTGCTTGAAGTTGATCAGGTTCACCGCGCCCGCGACCTTCGCCCCCGCGGTCGTCGCCGACATCGCCGATAGCTGCATCAGCTTGACCGGGATTATTGCCATGGTCAGCACGAAGGGGGCCAGACTGAGTACACGGCGGGCGGTGACCGCGCCCCGGAAGAAGACCACTTCGTAGAGCAGGATCACGACCGGCAGGGTGAAGGCGTTCTCCTTGGTCTTCATGGCCAGGACGCAGGCGAAAAACGCCCCCAGGTAGCATGCCGTCCGGGCCCCTTTGCCCGCGGCCAGTCGGCCGGCCGCATAAAGGACCAGCGCGCCGATGTAAAACAAGGCTACCAGCGGCACGAAGCGCTGGATGACGTAGGTCACCGCCTGGGTCTGCAGCGGGTGACAAACGAACAAGAGGCTGGATACGAAGGGGAGGTAGTAGTAGCGCTGCGCGGGCTGGTCCCCATCCCCATCGCTCCGGAGCACCGGCGTCCTCAAGGTGAGCCACAGCAGCAGGTACACGAGCAGGGCGTCCGCCAGGTGCAGCAGGAGATTGACCACGTGATAGCCCCCGACATCAAGTCCATGCAGAGCGTGGTTGAGCGCAAAGGTGAAGTAGGCGACCGGGCGCAGCACGAAGTTGTGCTTGAGGTCGGGATTAATGGGTAGTTCGAATACGCGTTGCGGGTCCGCGAAGAACCCGAAGTCCTTGATCAGCGGGTTCCCGGCCAGAAACGGCACGTCGTCGAAGACGAAAGGGGCCCAGATGATGTTGGAGTAGGCTGCCAGTCCCACCACCAGGACCAGCAGGACATGGACCAGGGGGTCGCGCCACAGGCTGAGTTCCTCGTCACCATCCGGCGCTGCCTGTGCGAGCGTCCCCTGTTCTTCTCTTGCCGCCTTGCGTCGCTTCTTCATGTCCTCTCCTGTCCAGCCGTACCCCTTCCGCGGGACGGCAGATAACTTGGCCCGACTGGCAGCCGGAGCGCCCTCCCCTCCAACGAGGCGAGCGGTGCGTTTTTTCGGCTATACAGCATCCTGACCGGGCGCTGCTGGTTCATCGCCCCTCGCGGAAAAAGCGGCGCACCGCCTCCACCACCCTTTCTGCATGACTTTGCGGCAGTTCCGGGTAGATGGGAAGCGAGAGGATGGTGCGGGCGAGACGCTCTGTGACCGGCAGGTCCCCCGCCCGGTATCCGAGCGTGGAGTAGCCCCGCATCAGGTGCACCGGGTGCGGGTAGTTGATCTTGGTCTGGATCCCCTCCCCGGTCAGGAACTCCATTAGCCGGTCGCGGCGCCGCGTGCGCACCGTGTACAGGTAGTACTGGTGCCGACGTTCTCCGCCAACGAAGGGAAGGCCCAGGTCCCCCACCCCGGCTAGCCCCTCATCGTATATGCGGGCAATGTCGCGCCGGGCTGACGCCGCCGCCTCGATCCGGGGAAGCTTCAGGTTCAGGATCGCCGCCTGCACCTCGTCCAGCCGGGAATTGAATCCCTCCTCCTCGGCGTGGTACCCCTGCTCGATGCCGTAAAAGCGCAGCCGCCTGATCCGCGCGGCAAGTTCCGGATCGGAGGTGGTCATTGCGCCGGCGTCGCCGTACGCCCCGAGCACCTTGGTCGGGTAGAAGGAGAAGGCTCCCGCGTCACCGAAGCTGCCGGCCCGCTGTCCCCGGTAGGTGGCGCCACAGGCCTGGGCGCAGTCCTCGACCACCCGCAGCCCCCGCCGGCCGGCGATCTCCCGCAACGGCACCATGTCCGCCATCTGCCCGCACAGGTGCACCGGCAGCAGGCAACGGGTACGCGGGGTGACCGCGGCCTCGACGAGGGAGGCATCCATGAGGTACGTGTCCTCCTCGACGTCGACGAAGACCGGCGTCGCCCCACTGGCACGGATCGCGGCCACGGTAGGGACGGCGGTATTGGAGACGGTGATTACCTCGTCACCGCCCCCTATCCCCAAAGCCTTCAATGCCAGGAGGATGGCGTCCGTTCCGGAGTTGACGCCGACGGCGAACGCGGCCCCGCAATACCCCGCCAGCCCCTGTTCGAATTCCGCCACCTCCCGCCCCAGTACCAGCCGCCCCGAGGAAAAAACGCGGTCCACCGCGTCCAGGTACTCCTCGCGGCGCGGCGCGTACTCTCCGAGATACTCCCAGTAGCTGACGGTGTGATTCACACCATGCATAGTGTCCCCCTTTCCCCACCACCCTCCTGTTCCTGCACCCGCAGAGTCATCACAGCAGGCACGACATGATGCTCCGCGCGCACGAGTTGACCTGCTCACCCAGGTGCACCAGCACGAGTGCCTGCCGCAGCGTAAGCCAGCGATAGTCGGCGGGCAGCGCCAGCTCGGCTCCCTCGGGAAGCATCAGGATGCGGTGCAGGTTGTATTCGCGGTAAAACCGCGCCCCTTCTTCGGCCTGGCGGCTCTCGTGAACCAGCGGGAAGCGGCCGGGCGCGGCGAACTCCTCAAACAGGAACGGCTTTTCCAGCTTCCCGTTTCCTTCGTAGTTTCCCTGGGTGAACTGGGCCGTGGGACCGAGTTGGACCGTGGTGCGATTGCCGGTCTCCGCTTTGGCCTGCATCAGCAGTTCCGTTCCTTCGGGCCCTTCGCGAAGCAGCAGCCCGATGATCCCGGAGGCGGGATTCTCGATGATCGGCTGCCCCCAAGAGCCCACCTCCCGGGTTTGCGAGGAGACCTTCAGCCCCACGATGCGGAAAAACGCGCTGGACACATGGGAGAAGTACCCCTTCTCGTCCAGACGCCATTCCCGGAGATCGTTCAGCCCGATGCGTCTGGTCAGCATGTGTGTCGCCGCCCTGCGGTCGTCCAGCCACTGCAGCGTGTCGCACAGCCCGTCCCGCCCCGCTGCGGTGACCGGCCGCCCCGCGCTTCCGGCGCCGGCGAGAGAGGCCAGGATGCTGCGCGTGCAGGCGTTCACCAGGTTGTCGCGGCGGATAAGGGAGGCGATCTGGCGCAGAGTCAGCCAGATGAATCCCTCCGGAAGTTCCACCGGCAGCTCATCACCCGCGAGCATGATCATGTTGCGATTCGACTTGTACAGAAACCTGCCGCCATCTTCGGTCTGCAGTCGGGCGAACAGCCTCCGGGCGGGGTCCGGCTCGATGAACGGTTCGATGAAGAGCGGCCTCGCCCCCCCGTGGGCCCTGGTGTAGTTGCTGTAGGTAGCCTGGACCGTCGGGGAGAGCTGGACACCTCCCACGTTGCCCGGTTCCTCCTTGGCCTGGAGGCAGAAGTGGAGCGTGCCGTGGATGTACTTTGCCACGATCCCGAGAATCCCCACCTCCGGCTGCTCGATGATCGGCTGATCCCATTCCAGGTGGTGGTGCCCCACCCGGTGCCGGACGTGCACCCCCATCACGCTGAAGAACCGGCCGCTATCGTGGCGGATGTTGCCGGTGGCCGGTTCCCTGTGCCACCCCTGCACCGCATCCAGCGGCACCAGCATGTTGTTGAGCGAGCATCCCCGCCGGGACGCGGCGATCCAATGGTCAACGAAGGTGTCGTCGTGCAGGGCGAAGCCACCGCTGCGCGAAGCCACCACTCCTGCGGCGTGATCGGGGGGGATGGTGTCCCCTGCCGCGAGCATCGCGGCGCTCATGTTAGCTGCCATTGCGCTCCCTCCCCGCGGCCCAGCTTTCCCTGACGATGAATTGCGGCTCCTGGTTCAATTTGAGATAGATGCGCCCCACGTACTCGCCGACCACCCCTGTGGCCAGCAACTGGACCCCGCGGAAGAACATGGTGATGGAATTCAACGATTCGAGGTCACTTGGGTCGTTCAACATGGGAAGCCATCCGCGGATCAGCATGGCGGAGACGGAATAGACTCCAGCGAGGGTCAGGACCGCTCCCGCGACCGCAAGCAGGCGCAGCGGGATCAGCGAATAGCTCACGAAGACGTTGCCCCAGAGATCGATGAGTTTCTTGAGCGTGTAACCGGATCTTCCTTCGCGGCGCGGATCATGGCGCACCTCCACGGTGCCGATGTTGCGGGTGCTGCGCAGGATGAGCGCGTCGAGGTAGACGTTCGGGCTTTTGTGCGCGATGAGTTGGTCCACCAGGAAGCGGTTCATCACCTTGAAGCTCGAGAGGTAGAGGCTCGCCGGCTTGTCCAGGGTGACGCGGGCGAGAGTCCCGTTCAAGTAGCTCCCGAGGTTGCGGAACCAGCTGTCGCTCTTTCTCGGGTATTGACAGTAGACGACATCGTACCCGTTGGCGATCTCGGCCAGCAGCTTGGGCACCTCCGAGGGCGGGTTCTGGAAGTCGTCGTCCATGACGACCACGTAGTCGCCTCGCGCCTGGTTCAGCCCGGCCATCACAGCGTTGTGTTCGCCGAAGTTGCGGGACAGGGAGAGGTAGGTGACCGTCTCCGGGGAAGCAAGGTGGAGCTGGCGACAGACGGCATCGGAACCGTCGCGGCTGTAATCGTTCACCAGCACGATCTCGATGCGGTATTGATCATTCAGTTGAGAGACCAGGGCCTGGCACAGGGGGGCTATGGTCGTCTCGGCATTGAATACGGGTATGACGATGGATATAAGGGACATGGCATTTCCGACGCTGGTGTCCCCGAAGGGACGTGGCAAGGCTCCCGCACGCGACAAGAGACGACAGCGCGCCCGCAGGTTGGACCAGGCGGGGCAAGACGCTGCTTGGGCGCCGGGCATGAAGCGACCGGCCTTGTCGCGGATACGACAGGCAAGGTACAGCACACCGGCCAGTTTCAAGACAAATTAGGGAATCAGCAGGAGGGTGGGGAACGACCGTGCAGGGTCTTCGTGCAGGGGCTTTCGGTATGGGCGGCCACCAGCCGGGTCAAGGCGTAGAAGCGCCCGGCAGGCGCGTTGAGGTTATGGCGGTGGAATTCACCATCGACCGCATGGAGGGGGAAAGCGTCACTGCAATTGGAGGCGGATTGCGCCTTCTGGACAGACAGGTTGAGGACGGCGCGCGGCTTGGGCTTGGGTCTGGGGGAACGGTCGAGGAGCGCGATCCTCATACCTGCGAAGACCAGGAAGAAGATCACAGCGAACGCGGCTGCAACGTGTAGTTTTCTGCTGTTCACCATCGGTTCCAGCCGGCTCCCATCGAGGTTGTCCTGACAGTTGGAACTGTCAAACAGGTAAAGACCACGCGGAACATAACGTGAAACGGGGCAGGAAGTCAATCAGGAATTAACTGTTGCACATAAATCAAAGCCAAAGACAGACAACACGGAAGCGCACAGAGGACACGGAGGAAAGCTGAAGGTTTAAACCTTCAAGCACTTCTCTGTGTCCTCTGAGATCCTCGGTGTCCTCTGTGTTGAGGCTTTTGACTTACGCGCCGATCTTCAGGAAGTTCCTGACGCCGGTGAAGACGATCTGGGCGGCGAGCGCGGCGACGAAGAGACCGGTCAGCTTGCTCAAGATGGTGATCCCCTTCTTGCCGACGATATGCTCGATGAAGGAGGCGCAGACCAAGAGGATCCCCACGCAGAGAACCGCCATGGCCAGGGCGGCCAGGCCAACGAACACCTGCCAGTTGTGCTGCACCTCGGCGCCCATGACCAGGAGCGCGCCGGTGGTCCCGGGGCCGACGGTAACTGGAATCGCCAGCGGTACCACGGAGATGGCGCCGCGCTTCTCGCTGGGAGGCGCACTGTCGTCGCCGTGCACCATGTGCACCGCCGAGAGGAAGAGGAGGCTCCCCGCCCCGATCCTGAACGAGTCGAGCGTGATCCCGAACAGCGAGAAGAGGGTGTTGCCGAAGGAGTACAGGACGAAGCAGGCGACCAGGACCGCGAGGGTGACCCGCAGTGCCGTGGAGCGCCGCTCGCTCGCCGTCAACTCCGGGGTCATGGCCAGGAAGGTGGAGAGTACGAAGAAGGGGGTGAGCAGGAAGAAGAACCTGATCCACACCGTGAAGAAAAAATCCGAATAAGCTTCCATCCTGTAGCTGTACTCTCCTTTGTTGAAACCCCAAAAGCGTTACCACAGAGGACACCGAGGTCCACAGAGGGCACAGGGGAAAAACTTGAAGCGGGTTTAAAACCTTCAAGCCTTTCTCTCTGTGTCCTCCGTGCTCCCCTGTGTACTCTGTGTTCCGCTTTTGGGTTTTGTTATTGCGCTATCTTCAGCACGATCTTGCCGAAGTGCTTGTCTTCTTCCATCATCCGGTGCGCCTCGACCACCTGGTCGATGGGGAACACCTTCTCGATGATCGGGACGATGGTGCGGTCGGCGAACTTGGGCATGGCGCGACGCACGAACTCGGCCGCGATCTCACCCTTCTCGGACACCGGACGGGAGCGGAGCACGCTGCCGATGATCTGCTGGCGCTTCACCATCATGAGCGCCAGGTTGAGCTCCGCCTTGATGCCGGAGATGACGCCGATGACGACCAGCCGCCCCTTGTAGCCCAGGGAGTTCATGTTGGGGGCCAAGTACTTGGCGCCGACGTGGTCGAGGATGACGTCAACACCCTTCTTGTTGGTGAACTCCTTGACCGCCTCGCTGAAGTCCGGGGTCTCGCGGAAGTTAATCACCAAGTCGGCACCGAGCCCCTTGACCCGCTCGATCTTCTCCGGCGAGGCGGTGACGATCAGCTTCGCGTTGGGCACGAGGGCCTTGCAGAGCTGGATAGCGGCCGTGTTGACGCCACCGCCGCCGCCATGCAGGATCGCGGTCTGGCCATCTTCCAGCCCGCCGATCATGAACACGTTCAAGAACGCGGTGATGTAGGATTCGCAGATGCAGGCGGCTTCCTCGAAGCTCACGCTGTCCGGGATCGGCATCAGGTGGTTGGCGTAGGCCACGGCATACTCGGCGTAACCGCCGCCACCGACCAGCGACACCACGCGGTCACCCACCTTCCAACCGGTCGCGCCCGCTCCGAGCGCCTCGACGACGCCGGCCACTTCGAGTCCCAGGATGTCGGAGTCACCGGGCGGGGGGGGATATTTCCCCTCGCGCTGCACCAGGTCGGGGCGGTTGATCGAGGTGGCGTGAACCTTGATCAGCACCTCGTTTTCCTTGGGGACAGGTTTGTCCACCTCGCCCACCTTGAGCACCTCGACGCCGCCGAAACCTTCCATCAGTACCGCTTTCATGGCTTCCCTCCGTATCAATTGAATTCATGGCGGCCGAGTCACTCGGCCACGATAGTGTATACGGGCGACACTATCTCAAAAATGTGAGTCCTTTATCAACGGAATTCTCTCAGTGGGAGGAAAAAGTCAGCGGAATTTTATGGCTGTCCCGCGCGCGGTGATCTCGCTCTTGGGGAAGAAGATGTAGGTGTCCATCTCGATTTTTACTTCGGGCAAAATCACGGCGTCGGCGCCGATCTTCGCGGCCTCCGCGCGCAGGGCATCGTTGGCCCAGCTGTAATCTGCAGGGGTGAGGTCGGCCTTGTCGCCGTAGCGCACACGGTGCACCTCGATGGTTCCAACCTTCTTGAAGGGACGCAGCAGTTCGTCCTGGGCCAGTATGGGGGGGGCATCGCCTCTGAAGACCACCTTGGTGCAACCGATGGGGGACAGCATGAGACAGAGCAGCACAAACAAAGGCGAGCAGGCTTTCAGTATCCGGCGAATCATGTCCATGATCTCTCCCCTATGGAGTCGAATCCCCGCTCGGGCGGGTCCAGCGCACACAGTTTAACTGCCATTTTCTCACTTTACAACACACTTTTGGGCATGTTAGTATTTCGCGTTTTCATCCACAAACTGATCGGAAAGGAAGCAGTCATGTCAGGACATAATAAATGGAGTACCATCAAGCACAAGAAGGGCGCCGCCGATGCCAAGCGCGGCAAGGTATTCACCAAGCTGATCAAGGAAATTACCGTTGCCGCGAAACTCGGCGGTGGCGATCCCGATGGGAACCCGCGCCTGAGGACTGCTATCGATAAGGCCAAAGGCGAGAACATGCCCAAAGACAACGTCGAGCGCGCCATCAAGAAGGGCGTCGGCGGGATGGAAGGCGTGAACTACGAGGAGACCACCTACGAAGGGTACGGTCCGGGCGGCACCGCGGTGCTGGTGGAGGTCATGACCGACAACCGCAACCGCACCGTTTCCGACGTGAGGAGCACCTTCTCCAAGTGCAACGGCAACATGGGCGAGACCGGCTGCGTCTCCTGGCTCTTCGACAAGAAAGGGCTCCTGGTGTACCCGAAGAGCACCGACTTCGACAAGTTGTTCGAGGCCGCCATCGAGGCCGGCGCCGACGACGTGGTCGACGAAGACGAGCAGTACGAGGTACTGACCGACCCGACCGCGTTCCACCAGGTGAAGAGCGCGCTCGAGGCGGCAGGGTTCAAGCCGGAGGCCGCGGAGATCACCATGATCCCGCAGACCATGGTGAAGCTGGAAGGAAAGAACGCCGAGAACATGCTGAAGCTTATGGACCGTCTTGAGGACAACGACGACGTTCAGAACGTCTATGCCAACTTCGACATCTCCGCCGAGGACATGGAAAAGATGATGTAGCATAAGCATGTCGTTTTGTGGTACTAAGAGCGCGGGCATCCCCCGCGCTTTTTTATTTGGAAGCAAAGGCAAAACCATTAGCCACGGAGAAAATCTGAGGAAATCTGAGAAAGGCAAAAGCTTGTGAGTTAAACCAATTCCTTTTGTTTGGTTCTCTCCGAAGTTCTCAGATTTTCTCCGTGGCTAACGGTCTTAAGGTTTTGACATGATCATTCTCGGCATAGACCCCGGCTCGCGCAAGACCGGTTACGGACTCATCTCCAAGCAGGGCAACCGCCTGGTCCACATCGACAACGGCGCCATCTTCACCCAGAGCGCCAAGGACTTCCCGCAACGCCTGGAGAAGATCTTCACCGGCCTTTCCGCGATCATCGCCGAGTACCAGCCGGAAGTGGTTGCGATCGAGGACGTCTTTCTCGCCAAGAACGCGATGAGCGCACTGAAGCTCGGCCAGGCACGCGGGGCCGCCATCGTCGCGGCGGTCAACGTGGGGCTTCCGGTCCACGAGTACACCGCGATGCAGGTGAAGCAGGCGGTGGTCGGCACCGGCCGCGCCGAGAAGACGCAGGTGCAGCAGATGATCAAGGCGCTGCTGAACCTCCCCGAAATCGCCCAGGAGGACGCCTCCGACGCCCTCGCCGTAGCCGTCTGCCACGCCCACTCCGCCGGCATCCGCACCCTCCTGAAGAGCATCAGGTAGAGCCCTTATCAGGGGGCGCATCGGCTTCCGCTACCTGCCGTTCCCCCCTTTGCCAAAGGGGGACTTTTACAGCGCAGGATAGTACTAATCCGCTTTCGAGGTTTTAAATGATCGCCCTTCTCACCGGCAAGATCGCGCACAAGGCCCCCGACTACGTCATCCTCGACGTGAACGGCGTGGGCTACCAGGTCTTCATCCCCTTCTCCACCTACTACGCCCTCCCCGCCGAAGGGAGCACCACGACCCTGCAGGTGCATACCTCCGTCAAGGAGGACGCCATCAACCTGTACGGCTTCCGCACCCAGCAGGAGAAGGAGCTGTTCCAGTTGCTGATCGGCGTCTCCGGGGTGGGCCCCAAGCTCGCCAACAGCATCCTCTCCAACAGTGAGCCGGCGGAACTCTCCGACTCGCTGGTAAGGGGGGACATCGCGAGGCTTTCCGCCATTCCCGGCATAGGCAAGAAGACCGCCGAGCGCCTGGTGTTGGAACTCAAGGAAAAGATGAAGAAGCTGGGGATTACGGCCGCCGCACCTGGGACTGCCGCCGCCCCTCCCAAGCCGGAGATCCGCGAGGACATTCTTTCCGCGTTGATCAACCTGGGCTACAAGGAGGCCGTAGTGCAAAAGGCACTGGCCGAGCTGAAATTTCCGGAAGACGCCACCGTGGAGTCGCTTCTCAAGCAGGCGCTGAAGAAACTGATGAAATAGCTGACGAGCCGGAGCAGCAAGAACGGTTTGGGACGCTACTAGAGGATGCGGCCCCTCACGGCCCCCCTTCCCCGCGACAACTCTTCTTACCATGCCCGCGATCCATCGCGGTCCCCCGACGGGCCGGGCATGCCCCTTGACCTTTACCCTCAACTGTTATAATTTGGCTCCCTGCATTCGGGCGGCACCAGCCGCCGGCAAGGAGAGGTATGACCCGCTTTATCAGCGCCGAAAGATCCGAAGACGACCTCCTTGAAGCATCGCTGCGCCCCCGGGCGCTGGCGGACTACGTGGGACAGGAAAAGGCCAAGGGGAACCTCGGGCTCTTCATCGACGCCGCGCGCGGCAGGGGCGAGGCGCTGGACCACGTGCTGCTGTACGGCCCGCCGGGCCTCGGCAAGACCACCCTGGCCAACATCATCGCCTGCGAGATGGGCGTCAACATCAAGTCCACCTCGGGGCCGGTGATCGAGCGCCCGGGCGACCTCGCCGCCATCCTGACCAACCTGGAACCGCACGACGTCCTCTTCATCGACGAGATACACCGCCTCTCCCACGTGGTGGAGGAGATCCTCTACCCCGCCATGGAGGACTTCCAGCTCGACATCATCATCGGCCAGGGACCGAGCGCGCGCACCATCAAGCTCGACCTCCCCAAGTTCACCCTGGTCGGCGCCACCACCCGCGCCGGTCTGCTCTCCTCGCCGCTTCGGGACCGCTTCGGCGTGATCTCCCGGCTCGAATTCTACACCCACGAGGAACTCGCCTTCATCATCACTCGCTCCGCGCGCATCTTCGGCATGGAGATCGCCGCCGACGGCGCCCTGGAGCTCGCGCGCAGAAGCCGCGGCACACCGAGGATCGCCAACCGCCTGCTGCGCCGCGTGCGCGACTTTGCACAGGTGCGCGCCGATGGCGTGATCACCCGCGAGGTGGCGGACCAGGCGCTGGCGCTTTTGGAGATCGACGACATGGGTTTCGACACCATGGACCGCGCCATCCTGCTGACCATCATCGATAAGTTCGGCGGGGGACCGGTGGGGCTCGACACCATCGCGGCCGCCATCAGCGAGGAGAGCGACACCATCGAGGATGTCTACGAGCCCTTCCTGATCCAAAACGGCTTCCTGAACCGCACCCCCAGGGGGCGCGTGGCAACCGCCGCGGCCTACAGCCATTTCGGCAGGATCGCCCCCGAGCCGCCGCAGGGAAGGTTGTTCTAGAGATGCAGCTTATCTTTGACTTTCCGGTCGTGCCGCGCTTTTGCTTCGAGAACTTCGTGGTGTGCGGCGGCAACAAGACCGCCTACCAGTTCGCGCAGAGGCTTGCCAGCGGCAGCGACGCCGAGAATCTCCTCTATGTCTACGGCCCGGAAGGGTCCGGCAAAACCCACCTGCTGACCGCCCTCTGCACCGAAGTCGATGGCAGGTACTTCTCATTCCGCGACGCCGGCGCCCTCTACGGCAGCAGCTACGGCAGCGAAGGGCCATCCCGGCTTGCCGAACACTTCGCTGGCGCCAAGGCCCTCATCCTCGACGACCTGAACCTGCTGCCGGACCGCCAGGAGTTGCGGGTCGAGCTTTGGGAGCTGTTCAACGCCTTCTACAGTTCGGGCAGAAAGATCGCCATAGCCGGCCTGACGCCGCCCAAGGAACTGCCGCACCTGGACGGGCACCTGACCAGCCGGCTGTTGTGGGGATTGGTGGCGCGCATGGATGTCTCCGACGACGAATCCCGGCGCATGATCCTGAAGAAGCTCGCCGAAGACCGGCAGATGACCCTGCCCGACGACGTGATCGACGAGATGCTCCTGAAGGTGCGTCGCGACATCCCGTCCCTGGTCTACGCGCTGGAGACCATCAACCGCACCGCGATAGCAACCAAGAGGAAGGTAAGCTTGAGGCTGGCAAAAGAGATTTTCAAAAGTAATTGACGAGGGGACTGGCTCCGCCAGGTGCCTGTCCCCTTAACGCCCCCACCACATTCCCCTCTCCCTGTGGGAGAGGGCCAGGGTGAGGGAGTTGCCCATGAAAAAAGGCTTCTGCAGGGACACCCCGCAGAAGCCTTTTTATATGCAAAACATGGAACGACTCCGGCATCCACCGTCACCCGCCCTTCTTCGTCTCCAACTCCTCCCACCTTCCGTATGCCGCGGCGAGTTCGCCCTCGAGCCTGCCGTAATCGGCGGTGATGGCGGTGATGCCGCCCGCGACGGTGTCGTAGCGCGAAGGATCACCCAAAAGTTCCTGCACCTGGGCAAACTCCTGCTCCAGCACCTCGATGCTCCCCTCCAGCTTTTCCAACTCGATCCGCTCGGCGTAGGTGAGCCCCTTCTTGGGCTTCTCCACCTTGGCCGCCTGGGCCTCCTTCTTTTCGACCCGCTGTACGGCAGCGGCCACGCGGGCCGCCTCCTTGCGCTCGCGGTAGTTACTGTAGTTCCCCTCGTAGAAGACTGTCTTGCCGTCACCTTCAAAGGCCAGTACGCCGGTAGCGACCTTGTCCAGGAAGAAGCGGTCGTGGGTCACCATGAGCACGCAACCGGGAAAGGCGGCGATGGAGGCATCCAGAAGCTGCAGGGTCGGGATGTCGAGATCGTTGGTGGGCTCGTCCAGCACCAGCAGGTTCGAGTCCTGCAGCATGAGTCTCGCCAGGATAAGCCGGCTCTTCTCGCCGCCGGAGAGGCTCCCCACCGGACGCCTGCGGTCCTCCCCGGAGAACAGGAAGTCCTCCAGGTAGCCGATCTTGTGGCGCTTCTCCCCGTTGGCGGTGGTCACGTAGTCCCCCTCGCCGAAGAAGTCGTAGATGGTCTGGTTGGGATCGAGCACCTCGCGCAGCTGGTCGAAGTAGGAGATCTTGGTCTTCTTGCCGACAACAACCTTCCCCTGGTCGGGTTCCTCCTCCCCCATGATCATCCGGATCAGGGTGGTCTTGCCGCAGCCGTTGGGGCCGATCACGCCGATCCGGTCGCCGCGCTTCATGCCGAAGCTGAGGCTGTTCACCAGCGTCCTGTCGCCATACCCTTTGGCCACTCCGTCCAGCTCCAGGATAGTCCCGCCCAGACCTTCCTCCGTGTTGAAGCCGATCTTGAGGTCGCGGCGCCCTGGGCCGGAGAGACTCTCTTCCAGCGCGTTGTAGCGATCGATCCTCGCCTTTTGCTTGGTGGAGCGCGCCGGGGGTCCGCGCCGGATCCAGTCGGTCTCGATGCGCAGCAGGTTCAAAAGGCGCGAGCGACGGTTTGCCTCGTTCATGAGCCGCTCTTCCCTGAGGGTGAGGTAGGTCGAGTATCCCCCCTGGTAGGAGACGAGGGCACCGCGCTCGAGCTCGAGCATCCGGGTCACCACCTGGTCCAGGAAATAGCGGTCGTGGGTTATCAGCATGACGGCGCCCGGATACGCCTTCAGATGGTCCTGAAGCCACTGGGTGGTGTCGGCGTCCAGGTGGTTGGTCGGCTCGTCCAGAAGCAGCAGCTCCGGCGCCTGCAACAACAGCTTCGCCAGGGCGACGCGGCGCTTGGTGCCGCCGGAAAGGGTGCCGATAATCTGGTTCGGATCGGGGAGCTGCAGGTGGGTCATCATCTCCGACACGCGATGGTCGGTGTTCCAGCCGCCGTGGTGCTCGATCCAGACGGTAAGTTCCCCCTGGCGGGCGAGCAGCCGGTCCATGTCGGGAGGGTTGGCCGCCATCTTTTCGGAAAGCTCGTTGAAGCTCGCCATGGCGGCGCGAATGGCGGTGAGGCCGCTCTCGATCTCGGCGGCGACGGTGGCGCTGTCATCGAGCACCGGCTCCTGGCTCAGGTAGCCGACCGAGGCCCCACGTTTCATGGCGATGGAGCCGCCGTCGCGGTCCTCGGCCCCGGCGAGGATGGTGAGGAGCGTCGACTTCCCGGCGCCGTTGGCACCGATCACCCCCACCCGCTCGTCCTCGCCCACGGCGAAGGTGACACCGTCCATCAGGACACGGGAGCCAAAGCTCTTGGAAAGCCCCGTGATATCTACAACGTTCATGACATCTCCAACAAAATTTTAGAAGGCGGTGATCTTATGCCACAGGCGTCCACAATCCCCTCTCCCTTCGGGAGAGGGTCAGGGTGAGGGGATTGGCGCGAGCACCCTCCCTCACCCGCCCTTCGGGCACCCTCTCCCACAGGGAGAGGTGACCAGCGGAAGATTCGTCCGTAACGTGACTAGAACTTGAAGAGGTCGGCGACCTTGCCGAAGAGGGCTGCCGGACGGTACTTCTTGGGGATGGCATAGGTGCCGTTCTTTTTGACCGGAACGGTCATCTGCCCCACCGGGGTCTCCAGGTCCAGCCCCGCTGCCACCTGGTAAGGGATCTTGTCCGGGTCCGGCTTGCGTTTGAAGATTTCCAGCAGATCGGCAAAAGTGATGCGGATCGGAATGCGGACGTCGATCTCCTCGTGGGCGGGGAAGTTGATCTCTTCCCGCGCGCCCCCCTTGGCCAGCGGCAGCGCCATGATCTTGATGTCGTAGCTGTAACCCTGCAGCTTCACGTCAAAGCTGTTGGTGTTCTGCACCCGCAGGTAGAGTTCCATGCCGGCGCCGCTCGGATCAACCGAAACCACGTTCAGGTCCTGCACGGTGACCAGCGGCGCGGTCACCAGCTTGCTGCACCCGGAAAGAAGGACAATCACCAATAAAAGGCCAAACAATTTTCTCACAGCAATACTCCTGAAAAAGGCGGTAGCCCGGAAACAAAGAGGGCGGGTCCCCGAAAGAACCCGCCCACTATAGCACAACCAAACATCAAACAGCAAAAGGACTAATGGTTGACCGCGACCTGCTGCATCAGCATGCCCCTTTGCATTTCCCGCAGTATCTCCGTTCTGAAGCGCTTGCGGATCCTGTCGTAGGTTCTCGCCGCCGGCCCCGCGCCGCAGTACAGCCGCTTCGCGCGCGCCTTGTTGCCCTTGGCCATATCGAGCTTCTCGTAAAGCTCCTTCACGGCCGCTTCCGCGCACTTCTCGTCGTCCCACATGTCCTGGGTCGTGTAGCCGTGGCTTTCCGCACGCTCCGGCATCAACTGCCAGACCCCGAGGGCACCCTTGGTGGATACCGCTCTTGACGACAGTTTGTGGCCGCCTGTTTCCGCCAGGGCTATCTCAGCCAGGTCCAGCGGTGTGAATTTGGTTCCTTCCGTTTTTTCGTAGCAGATTTCCGCGAGCCACTTGGCCCGTGCAGGAGTCGTCCTGCGGGCGAACGTGGCATAGATGGCGGGAACCAGTTTCTTCCTCCCGTCGAGTTCTGCCGCCTTGGGCAGATCCATCTGCACGGCCGGGGGCGAGGCGGGAGATTTCTCACCCTGCTTCTCACTCCCCTCCGCCCAGGTCAGCAGCGCCCGGTCCGACTCCGACACCGAGGGAATCACCGGGACCTGCGCCTGCTGCAGGTGGGACTGGTCGCACGATGCCGTCATCATGAGCACCGCGACCAGCAATGCAAGTTTTCGTTTCATAAATCGCTGTTGAATGGCTTTTGCCGGCTTTAGGTAGTGATACTAAATGTCGGTAGTGAAGCCCGCGCCAATCATCTCCTTTCATTGGAATCACATTGGCTCGTCGCCAATCTGAGGTTATTAGTGTAATCAAATCCGACTAACATTGCAAGCTACACATTAAATTTATGCAACCATGCCAGATAAAAAGGGAGCCCCGCTCAGCGGACCTCCCCCACTAAAACCTCGATTTTTCTATATTAAAGCTGAACCCCCATAACATCGGCTACGGTATGGATGTCCTTGTCGCCTCTGCCCGACAGACAGACGACGATGCTCTCATTGGCGGAAAGTGTCGGAGCCAGACGCAGTGCATGGGCAACCGCGTGGGACGACTCCAGGGCCGGGATGATCCCCTCTTCGCGGGTCAGCACCTGGAACGCGTCCAGCGCCTCGTCATCGGTGACGGAGACGTAGCTGGCCCGTCCGATCTCCTTCAGGTAGGAGTGCTCCGGTCCGACGCCAGGGTAGTCCAGTCCGGCGGAAATGGAATGGGCGTGGGCTATCTGACCGTACTCGTCCTGCAGAAGGTAGGTTTTGTTGCCGTGCAGCACGCCGACGCTGCCGGCGGAAAGCGGGGCCGCGTGCTTGCCGCTGTCGATGCCGTAGCCGGCGGCTTCCACGCCGATCATCTGCACGGACTCGTCGTTGACGAAGGGGTGGAAGAGCCCGATGGCGTTGCTCCCTCCCCCTACCGCAGCGATCAGGTAATCGGGAAGCCTTCCCTCCGCTTCCAGGTGCTGCGCCCTCGCCTCCTGACCGATGATGGCCTGGAAGTCGCGCACCATGACCGGATAGGGATGGGGACCGGCGACGGTGCCGATGATATAGAAGGTATCCTCGACGTTGGTGACCCACTGGCGCATCGCCTCGTTCATGGCGTCCTTCAGGGTCGCGGTGCCGGAACTGACCGGGTTGACCTTGGCGCCCAAGAGCTTCATCCGGAACACGTTCAGGGACTGGCGGCGGATGTCCTCCTCGCCCATGAAGACCTCGCACTCCATGCCGAAGAGGGCCGCGACGGTCGCCGTCGCCACGCCGTGCTGCCCGGCGCCGGTCTCGGCGATCACCTTGTTCTTACCCATCCGCTTGGCTAAAAGTGCCTGGCCGATGGTGTTGTTCACCTTGTGCGCGCCGGTGTGGTTCAGGTCCTCGCGCTTCAGATAGATCTTGGCGCCCCCCATTTTTCGGCTCAGCTTCTCGGCGAAATAGAGCGGATTGGGACGGCCAACATACTGGCGCAGGTAGTAGGCGAACTCCTCCTGAAACCCCTTTTCGTTGCGAAAATAATTGTACGCTTGCTCGAGTTCGAGCAGCGCCGGCATGAGCGTTTCCGACACGTATCTGCCGCCGAAACGACCAAAGTGACCACTGTTGTCAGGCGTATCCAAAGCTGCCTCCGGTAGGTGTATGAAGCGAGCATTATAGACTATCTGTCGATAAATTGCAAGCTTACAGAGCTTACCCCCCAGACAACCCCCCGCCGTTACAGGCTTTTAGCCGTTTATCTTTGCCTTATTTTTTGCTTTGAGCTACAAATATCACCTACCCTGGAAGCTCATTTTCGGGCTCGAAAATCGTCTCATTCTGTCCTTTTTTTCCCTGTGACAGAGTCCGTTTTTGCTTCCAGAAAAGCATCCTTTTCGAGGTCACCGATGTCCTTACAACAACCGTTTCACATAGTGCTGGTGGAGCCCGAGATTCCACCCAACACCGGCAACATTGCCAGACTCTGCGGCGCGACCGGGACCGTCCTGCACCTGGTCGGCAAGCTCGGCTTCTCCACCGACGACCGCTACTTGAAGCGCGCCGGCCTCGATTACTGGAGCGAAGTCGATATCCGCTACTGGGATGATCTCGACGCGCTCAAGCGTGCCTTTCCGGCCGGTCGCTTCATCTACACCAGCAAGAAGGCCCCGCAGAGCTACCTGGAGTTCCACTTTCACCCCGCCGACTTCATCGTTTTCGGCAAGGAGACCAAAGGGCTCCCCGAGGAACTGATCGAGGCGAACCCGGAGACGGCGGTGCGCATCCCCATCATCGGCAAGGTGCGCAGCCTGAACCTGTCCACCTCGGCCGGCATCGTACTGTACGAGGCGCTGCGCCAGACCGGCGCGTTGGCAGGGGCGTAGGCATCCTAAAAGCGCCCCCTCCCGCAAGGGGAGGGGGAACAAAAGGAGAGGAAATGTTCGAGAAGAGCAGCGAGGAGGGGTATCAGCAGGTGCTGCCGGGAATCCGACAGAAGACACTGGTGCACGGGGAAAAGACGCTGATGGTGGAGTTCCTGCTGGAACAAGGGGCGCTGCTCCCCTTGCACAGCCACCCGCACGAACAGACCGGGTACCTGGTGAGCGGCAGGATCAGGCTCAGCATCGACGGCAAAAAGCATGAGGTGCGGCCGGGGGACAGCTGGTGCATCGCAGGCGGGGCTCAGCACAACGCCGAGATATTGGAGAATTCCGTGGCCGTCGAGGTGTTTTCACCGGTACGCGAGGAATATCTTCCGTAAAGTCAGTTGAAGTTGTAGATGACGAGACCGAAACTCACGGCGGTGACGGCGAAGGCGATCAGCGCCAGCAGGCCGTCGCGCGAGATGAGGGCAAGGCCAAAGGCCGACAGGGCCAGGCCCGCGCCATGCGCGGAAAAGGGAACCAGCTCCATCATCGGCATCACGATCGCTATGGCTGCGCAGTTGAACGATATCAGGTAGATGCTTCCGCCCTTGATCAGCGCCGGCAGGCGGGGCCGCAACCAGCGGTCGATGAAGCGCGCCACAGGGCGCAGCCACCGGATCGCCTTCTGTACATGGTCCGTGCCCAGCGAGCGCCGCAGTAGCCACTTAGGCAGCCAGAAGTGGTCCCGGCCGAAAAACAGCTGCGCCGCGATCAGCAGGATCAGGATCCCGGTCGCCGTCGGCACTCCCGGCATGCCGCTCAACGGCGAGGCTGCGATAACCCCCACCATGAGCAGCAGTGGACCGAAGGAGCGGTTGCCGACGGATTCCACGATTTCCCCCAAAGAGACACGCCCCTGGTCGTTCCCTGAATCGTTGATCCGGTCGAGCATCTCCTGAAGAGTCGTAATCTCTTGTGCCATGCAGGGCCTCACAGGTGTCGCCGTAAGGCGCACCGGCGCTCGTCAGCGACGCCAATGAAGATTACATTGGCATATGTTAATGTCAAGAATGCAAGCCTCGCCCCAAAATCCGTATACATATCAAGCAAATATAATCTATGGAGCGCCTTGACTGGAACCGATGCCTCGTTATATTCAAGCTGCACATTTTCTATAATGAGGAGGAAGAGATGTCGACTAGGGATAACCTTGCCGAGGCGTTTGCTGGAGAGAGCCAGGCCAATCGAAAGTATCTCGCTTTTGCCAAGAAGGCCGAAGCGGAGGGGCTGCCGCAGGTAGCGAAACTGTTCCGCGCTGCGGCACATGCCGAAACGGTGCACGCCCATGCCCATCTGCGCGCCATGGACGGGATCAAGAGTACCGTTGACAACCTGAAAGAGGCCATCGAGGGAGAAGGGTTCGAGTTCCAGAAGATGTACCCGCCCTTTCTCGAGCAGGCGAAGCAGGAGGGGCACCGCGCCGCGGAAACCTCCTTCAAGTTCGCGCTCGCGGTGGAAGAGGTCCATCACGACCTGTACCAGCAGGCCCTGGCGGCGGTGCAAAACGGCGTCGACCTCGCCGACCGGGCCGTCTACGTCTGCGAAGTCTGCGGCAACACTGTGTACGACGAGGCGCCCGACAAGTGCGCCGTCTGCCTGGTCCCCAAAGAGAAGTTCACCAGGATCGCCTAAAAAGGAAGGCGCCGCCGGAATCGGCGGCGCCTTTTTTTAAACGAAAAGCCCTAACGCAAAGACGCGAAGGCGCAGAGACGCAAGGAAAAGCTTTAGGGGGAAAACCTGGTCTTCAGCCTTTCTTCGCGCCTTCGCGCCTTTGCGTCTTTGCGTTGAGGCTTCTTGCTTTTAAGGGTTCCGGATCGTCACCCGTCCCGGCGTCGCCCAGTCGTTGTGCCCCCCCTCGATCTCCCGGAACACCGTCCCCAGCCGGCTCTCCGCCAGGCTTTTGGCGAACTTCTCGGGGATCACCTTGTCCTGCTTCGCGCCGAAGATCTCCACCTTGCCACGATACCCCTTGACAGCCTCGATGTTGTCCCAGTCATCGGGAAGGAGCAGCCGCACCGGTAAAAACCAGTAGTGGTGCTGCCCCACCCGATGCAGTTTGTCGAACGGCACCACCAGCACGATCTTGTCCGGGGGTGGTTGGACTCCGGCTAGAAAGCACGCGGGGCCGCTTCCGATGGATTCGCCTACCACGCAGACCGGCTTCTCCGGGTACTGCTGCCGGAGCAGAAGGTATCCCTGCTGCGCCGCCTGGTTCAGTGCCTCTTTGGAAGGGGCACCCGGGCGCAGGCCGTATCCGGGGTACTCCAGGATGTAGACGCTGTCGTCGCCGGAAAACGAAGGGAGTGCGTAGGCACGGTCGGCTGCCTGTCCCCCATTTCCGTGCAGCATGAGCCAGACATTTTTGGGACTGGGCACGATCCGCGCGAAACCAATAACCTCGCCCTGGTCGCGCCACGGCGTCAATCCGTTGCTGCGATCATGATGGGTCGGGAAATAAAGCAGCTGCCTCTGCCAAGTCGCCGCACTCAGCACGAGAGCCACCAGGCAGACCAACAGCAACCGGCAAAATCGTACCATCCCATCTCCTCCTAGACCCGCGGCAGGGTGAAATAGACGGTGGCGCCCTGGTCCACCACCCCTTGGGCCCAGACCGCCCCGCCGTGCCGTTCCACGATCCGCTTGACCGTGGCGAGTCCTATTCCCGTCCCCTCGAATTCCGCCCCGTGCAGCCGCTGGAAGGCCCCGAACAGTTTGTCCTGGTAGGCCATGTCGAAGCCGACGCCGTTGTCCTTGACAAAAAATGCATCGCGATCGCCAAGCACGCAGCAACCCAGTTCGATCCGCGCCCGCTCCCGTACGCTGGAGTACTTCCACGCATTGCCCACCAGGTTCTCCAGCATCAGTTCCAGAAGCAGCCGGTCGCCCTCGACCTGCAACCCCGGCTCGATCAGCAAATCGACCCGCCGCTCCGGCTCGGCATCCTGCAGCTTGCACCCAATGCCGAAGGCGAGTTCACTCAGGCTTACGGTGACCCGGCTCAACTCGGAGCGCCCGATACGGGATAGTTCCAGCAGGTCGTCGATCAGATCCCCCATCCTCTTGCTCGAGGTCCGGATACGCTCCAGGTACCCCCGGGCCTCGGGCGCCAGCTCGGGCCCGAACTCTTCCAGCAATATGGAACCGTAACTGTTGATGTGCCGCAGAGGACCGCGCAGATCGTGGGAGACTGAATAGCTGAAAGCTTCCTGCTCCTTCATGGCCGCTTCCAGCCGCGCCGTCCGCTCGACAACCCTGCGCTCAAGCTCCTCATTAAGCAGCCGCAGCTCCTCAGCCATGCGCCGGCTCTGGGTAACGTCACGCGCGATGCCGAACAGGCCGACCACCTGTCCCTCCTTGTTGTGCAGCGGCCCCTTGATCACCTCCACGAGGTACTGCTCGCCGCTGCCGGCGCGCAACTTCCGCTCCATCAACTGGGCCTGGTTGCCGTTCAACACCTCCTGGTCCACCTCCATGATCGCGGCAGCTACTTCGGAGTCGAACACCTCGCGATCATCCCGGCCCAGCACCTGGTCCTGCCCTTTCCCGGTCATGTGACAGGCCGCCTCGTTGAAAAGAAGATAGCGCCCGCTAATGTCCTTCACGAAGATGGCGTCCGTGGTCCCATCGATCACCGAGTTGAGCAGCTCCCGGTTTTGCAGCAGCGCGCCCTCTACAGCGGTGCGCTCCACGATGACGCGCTCCAGCTCCTCATTAACAGCGACCAGCCGGGTTTGCTCCTTCTCGTAGCTCCTCAGCAGCGACCACAGCATAACGGCGCAACAAACGGTGGTCACCGCGAATCCGACCACGTTGTCCGCCATACGGTCCTGCTCCGAGGCAAACGGGGTAACCCACTGCGGGAAGCGCAACTCCAACGCCATCAGCGCGGCCGCATCGATGGAGGTCAACAGCAGAGGCAGCCAGCGCGCACGTCCTCTGAAAAAGATGGGCAGGTACATCAACAGGCAGAAAAAATATAAGGGGAGGCTTCCGTCCGAGGCGCCATTGGGGAACCAGATCAGGTTCATCAGGGCCAGGAACAGAAAGAAGAGCGCCGTCGTATGGTAGCGCCCCCGACGGGCCTCAGCCAGAAGCAGCAGAGTGAGCACGCCGAAGACGGTGACGCAGACGTTGATGTAGGGGGGAAGGTGCTGCAGGTAGTTGCTTGGGATGACGACGAAAAACGAGGCGACGACGGCCGTGATGCACAAAAGCACAAAGAGGTGTTGCTCCATCGTAGAGCTACCCCCCTTCCATATGCAGGACTTGAACCTCGCTATGGGAGATTGCGTCTCGCTCATGTGTTGCCCTCATGCGCTGCCGATAGTAACAGCGGAAAAAACGAGGGCTAAAAATAACACATTAGCCGAGGCTGATAAACACTTTTTTCAGCCCCGGCGCAACTAGAGTCATTACTGCTATGCGGTGGGCTGACTTTATGCTGGATAATGACAGTGGCAGAACGCGCAATGACAGTGTCGCCGCAAACGAAGGGGGCTCTCACCGGGAGTTTTCCTTCAGCGTGGGGCATCCACCTTGAGGTGCACGTACCAGTAGGCGAAGGCGACGAAGAGCACGCCCCCCAGGATGTTCCCCAGCGTGACCGGTAAAAGGTTGTCGCGGAAAAAGGCGCCCCAGGACAGGCCGGGCACCTCGCGTCCCAGCTTCCCCGCCAAGAGCAGTCCCGTCGGAATGAAGTACATGTTGGCGATGGAGTGCTCGAAGCCGCTGGCGACGAAGGCCATGATCGGCGCGTAACAGGCGAGCATCTTGCCGGACACGTCACGGGCCGCGGTGGCCATGAAAACGGCGAGGCATACCAGCCAGTTGCACAGGATGCCCCGCACCAGGGCGACGCCGAAGGGGAGCTGGCACTTGGCCGCCGCAGTCCTGATGGCGGTCTCGGCTACGGCGCCGTTCATCCAGAGCTGGGACTCGAACATGAGGGCGGCGAAGAAGAGCGATCCTGCCAAGTTGCCGACGATGACGATGCCCCAGTTCTCCAGGAGCTGTCCCCAGGTGATCTCACCGTGCAACGCGGAACTGGTGAGAAGGCTGTTTCCGGTAAAAAGCTCGGCGCCGCAGACAACCACCAGCATGAGGCCCAGGGAAAAGACGCTCCCCCCCAGGAGTGCGGCCACCCCTTTGCCGGCGAAGGCCGCGGCATCCTGGGTTACCACCGTGGCCAGTTGCGCGCCGAAGCCAATGTAGAAGCCGGCCAAAAGGCTCAACACGAAGGTGCGCAGCCGCGACTGGGTCAGCACCCTCTTGCCGTTGTCTACGATGGTGCGCACGGTTTCGGCCGGCGTCAGGTACATCTTTTCCATGTCAGCGGCCCTTGTTTCCGGTCATCTTGAGGAAGATGACGACCTGTGCTGCGATATCGACGGCCAGGACCGCTGCTGTGCCGTATAAAAGCCAGGGGATGCGATCAAAGAAGGCCAGGCAGTTGAAGAACATGTACAGCATCACCACCCAGGACAGGAGCCTGCGGATCCCGCGGGCGGTGTGCTCGGCCTCCTCCTCACCGCTGCCGGCGAGCAAAGCGATCGCAGGTGCGGCGTGGTACCCGACGGTGGCGTCGATGAAGGTGAGGAAAATGTTGACGACGAAAAGGTAGGTGAACAGCTGGTCCATGTGGCTCCGATCCGAAAATCTGGTAATGCCTGCATAAGTAAGACAAACGGAGGTAGGAATCAAGCAGAATCGGGCCTTACACCCGCGTCAATGACGGCTGGGGAAATAAAAAAAGGGCGGAAGGTTTCCCTTCCGCCCCGCTTCTTCTAACACGGCCCTGTTACTTAAGGAGCGCTTTCTGGTACTCGCGGTTCAGCTTCGCGATGAACTTGACGTTGATCCCTTTCGGGCAGGCAGCCTGGCACTCGTAGTGGTTCGAGCAGTTGCCAAAACCTGCTTCCTGCATCGCTTCGGTCATGGCGCAGACGCGCTCGGCGGCCTCCGCCTGGCCCTGCGGCAGTGCGGCCAACTGGGCAACCTTTGCCGAGGTGTAGAGCATCGCCGAGCCGTTCGGGCAGGCGGCGACGCAGGCGCCGCAGCCGATGCACTCGGCAGCGTCCATGGCGTAGTCAGCCGCGATCTTCGGCACCAGGATGGCGTTGCCGTCGGCAACCCCGCCGGTGTGGCAGGAGGTGTAGCCACCGGCCTGTATGATCTTCTCAAGGCCGTTTCTGTCCACGATCAGGTCCTTCTGGATCGGGAAGGCGAGAGCACGCCACGGCTCGATGTAGATGGTGTCGCCGTCGTTGAAACTTCTCATGTGCAGCTGGCAGACCGTGGTACGCTCACGCCCGCCGTGCGGCACGCCGTTGATGACCTGGGAGCACATGCCGCAGATCCCCTCGCGGCAGTCGTGGTCGAATGCGATCGGGTCTTTGCCCTCTTTGATCAGGTGCTCGTTTACTTCGTCGAGCATCTCCAGGAAGGACTGGTCGGGGCTAACATTTTTGGCCTCGTACTGCTCGAGCTTGCCCGGAGCTTTGGGGCCACTTTGGCGCCATACGTGAAGTGTGAGGTTCATTATTTATAACTCCTTACCGCCAGATGGACGTTTTCGAACGTCAACGGCTCCTTGTGCAGTTCGGGCTCCTTGTCGACACCTTTGAACTCCCAGGCTCCGACGTAGCAGTAGTTCTCGTCGTCGCGCTTGGCCTCGCCGTCGGGCATCTGGTGCTCGACGCGGAAGTGGCCGCCGCAGGACTCGTTCCTGTGCAGGGCGTCCTTCGCCATCAGCTCGCCGAACTCGAGGAAGTCCGCCACGCGGCCGGCGTTCTCCAGCTGCTGGTTGAGCTCCTCGCCCTTGCCGGTGACCTTGACGTTGTTCCAGAACTCCTCGCGCAGGACCGGGATACGCTTGATGGCGTCCTTGAGGGTCTCCTCGCTTCTCGCCATGCCGACGTTTTCCCACATGATCTTGCCCAGTTCGCGGTGGAACTCGGAAACGGTCTTCTTGCCGTTGATGTTCATGAGGCGGTTGTTGTAGGCCTTCACGTCCTCGACCGACTTCTTGCACTCGGCGTGGTCCGCAGTTACGGCGCCCGGCTTGGTCTTGGCGAGGTAGTTGGCGATGGTGTAGGGGATGACGAAGTAGCCGTCGGCCAGACCCTGCATCAGCGCGGAGGCGCCCAGGCGGTTCGCGCCGTGGACCGAGAAGTTCGCCTCGCCCAGGACGAAGAGGCCCGGGACGTTGCTCTCGCAGTTGTAGTCGACCCAGAGGCCGCCCATGGAGTAGTGCGGTGCCGGGTACATGCGCATCGGCTGCTTGTAGGCGTTCTCGTCGGTGATCTTCTCGTACATCTCGAAGAGGTTGCCGTAGCGTTCGCGGATGGTGTGCTCGCCGACGCGCTTGATGGCAGCCGAGAAGTCGAGGTTCACGCCGCGGCCGCCGGGGCCGACGCCGCGCCCGTCGTCGCACTGCTCTTTCGCTGCGCGGGAGGCGATGTCGCGGGGAGCGAGGTTACCGAAGGAGGGGTACTTCCTCTCCAGGTAGTAGTCGCGCTCTTCTTCCGGGATGTCGTTGGGGTGACGGTTGTCGCCCTTCTTCTTCGGAGCCCAGCAGCGGCCGTCGTTCCTGAGCGACTCGGACATGAGGGTCAGCTTGGACTGGTGGTCGCCGGACTGCGGGATGCAGGTCGGGTGGATCTGGGTGTAGCAGGGGTTCGCGAAGAAGGCGCCCTTCTTGTGGGCACGCCAGTTCGCGGTGACCGAGCAGCCCATCGCGTTGGTGGAGAGGTAGAACACGTTGACGTAACCGCCGGTGGCGAGGACGACCGCGTCGCCCACGTGGGTGCGGATCTCGCCGGTGATCAGGTCACGGACGGTGATACCTTTGGCCTCGCCGTCGACCACCACGAGGTCCAGCATCTCGGTGCGGGCGAAGAGCTTGACGGTGCCGGCTTTCACCTGGCGGGACAGAGCCGAGTAGGCGCCCAGCAGGAGCTGCTGACCCGTTTGGCCGCGAGCATAGAAGGTACGGGAAACCTGCGCACCGCCGAAAGAGCGGTTGTCGAGGTAGCCGGCGTAGTCGCGGGCAAACGGAACGCCCTGGGCCACGCACTGGTCGATGATGTTGTTGGACACCTGGGCCAGACGCCAAACGTCCGCCTCACGGGCACGGAAGTCGCCGCCCTTGATGGTGTCGTAGAACAGGCGGTAGATGCTGTCGCCGTCGTTCGGGTAGTTTTTGGCGGCGTTGATGCCGCCCTGCGCCGCGATGGAGTGGGCGCGACGTGCGCTGTCCTGGTAGCAGAAGGCTTCGACGTTGTAGCCGAGCTCGCCCAAGGAGGCTGCGGCTGCACCACCGGCCAGGCCGGTGCCGACGACGAGAACCTTGTATTTACGTTTGTTAGCGGGGTTAACCAGCTTCAGGTCGAAGCGGTGCCTGTCCCACGAGGTCTGAATCGGTCCTTTCGGACATTTTCCGTCGAGTATCACTTGAACCCCCTAAAGTTTCAATAAGCCGGCCAGGATGACCGCAGGAATCGAGATATAAGCAAGCATGAGGATGGCGGAGATGACCTTGCCACCGGTACCGAAGGCCGGGATGGTCTTCTCGTTGTTCCACCCCATGGTCTGCAGGAAGCTCGGGATGCCGTGGGAGAGGTGCAGGAACAGCATCAGCATGGCGAACATGTAGGCCAGGGAGATCAGGCCGTTGCCGAAGCTGGTCACCACCATCCTGAACACGTCGGGACGGTTGGCAGAGTCGAGGCCGACTACGATGTCGGGGGTGCCTTTAATGGTGAACTGGAGCAGGTGGTACAGGATGAAGCCCGCGACCAGCAGGCCGGTCCAGATCATGTTCTCGGAGGCGAAGCTCGCCTTCAGGTTCCTTTTCACCGCGTACGCGCCCGGGTTGGCTGCCTTGTTCTCAAGGGTCAGCGTGACGCCGTAAGCGATGTGGACGGAGATGGCTGCCAGCATGAACAGGCGGAAGGCCCAGACCAGCGGCGGCAGGCTGTGCAGATGCTCAGCATACGCGTTGATGCCGTTGGGGCCAAAGAAGATGGTGGAGTTTCCGATCAGGTGGATCAGGATGAAGATGATCAGGAGCTGTCCCGTGATGGACATCAGGATCTTTCTTCCCACAGAGCTAGATAAGATTCGCATGTTTTTTGTCCCTTTGCCTTTTTTCGATTTCAGATGAGTTGGATTGCGTGCGTACACCGGAGGAGTACAAGTCCCGAAGACCCGTTCACGGGGCGGACTCGCGGCTTCCGCTTGGGGGGGATGGGGGACCGCGCCACGGGCTCAGTGTCTGCATGATCTCTCCTTTATTGAACTCACATTAGCAACAGTGGATGGTACCTATAACATAAAAATCGGCGGGTTGATAGACGCGCATATTAAATGCCGTTATACGAAAATGCAACAGTTTTTTGTATACAGCATACAATTAATGGTTCAGACACCTTAGCCCCTTCTAAACTGCACTAACCCTGTTTTGAAATAACGCTTACGGCGCCGTATTGTTGCAATTTTGACCCCGCTCTGCTAATTAGGATAGGCACCCTCAGTAAAACATTAAAGCCAGGAAGGTTCATGATTTATAAACTGCTCAAGAAGGACCCCAAGTCCGGCGCGCGCCGCGGCGTAGTAACCACCGCCCACGGCGAGATCCAGACCCCGATCTTTATGCCGGTGGCGACGCACGCCGCCATGAAGGCGATGACCCCGGCGCAGGTGAAGGAAACCGGCGCCCAGATCATCCTCTCCAACACCTATCACCTGCACCTGCACCCCGGCGAAGCCCTAGTGCAGAAGGCGGGCGGCCTGCACAAGTTCATGTGCTGGGACGGCCCCATCCTCACCGACTCCGGCGGGTTCCAGGTCTTCTCGCTGCCGAAAAAGCGCATCACCGAGGAGGGGGTCTTTTTCCGCCACGAGGACACCGGCGAGGAGATCTTCCTCGACCCGGCCAAGGCAGTCGCCATCCAGGAGGCCCTGGGCGCCGACATCATCATGAACTTCGACGAGTGCATCCCCTACCCCTGCGACAAGGCGTACGCGGAGCGCTCCACCGAGAAGACCATCCGCTGGGCCAAGCAGTGCATCGACGCGCACTCGCGCGAGAACCAGTACCTGTTCGGCATCGTGCAGGGAAGCGTGTTCGAGGATCTCAGGAAGCGTTGCGCCAAGGCGCTGGTGAAGATGGATTTCCCCGGCTACGCCATCGGCGGGGTTTCCGTGGGCGAAGGGCTTGAACTTTTGAAGCAGGTGGTCGGCTACACGGCGCCGCATCTTCCCGAGGACAAGCCGCGCTACCTGATGGGCGTGGGGCTTCCCGAGGACATCCTGGAGAGCGTGGAGCGCGGCATCGACATGTTCGACTGCGTCATCCCGACCCGCTACGCGCGGAGCGCGACGCTCTTCACCAACCGCGGTCGCATCAGGCTCACCAACAAGAACTACCGTCGTGACTTCTACCCGGTGGAGCCCAACTGCACCTGCTACACCTGTCGCAACTTCACCAGGGCGTACCTGCACCACCTGTTCACCTCCAACGAGGTGCTTTCGGCGATCCTGGCCAGCATTCACAACGTGCACTTCTACCTGAACATGATGGCCGAGATCCGCACCTCCATAGAGGAAGGGCGCTTCGTGGAGTACAAGCAGCAGTTCCTCTCCACCTACCTGAAGGGAAAATAGGTGAACGGCATGCGACGCAGCTTCGTCATTGCGGCGACGGCCATCGCCCTCTCCTGCGGCTGTTCCAAGCAGGAGCCGGCGCAGGCTCCCGCGCCCAAGCAGTCGGCGGCCCAACTGGAGCTCTTCGGCGAGGAGCTTTTCAACGAGCGCTGCCGGGACTGCCACATCGTCAAAGACAAGGGAGGGGTGGTCGGCCCCGAGCTGTCCCACGTCGGGAGCAAACGGGACCGGCGCTTTCTGGAGCAGGTGATCCGGGAGCCTGGTAAGGTTTACCCCGGCACCGCCATGCCCCCCTACGACACCTTCTCGAAAAAGCAGATCGACTCCCTGGTCGAGTACCTGGGCGGGCTCAAGTAGCTTCCCATCCCCCTCCCCTGCCCCTCCCCCTCCGGGGGAGGGAATACTTCCTTCCGGAGATCCACTCATGTCCACTGAAAGCACCCAGAACCGTTTCGACCGCCTCATGGAGATCATGCGCAGGCTGCGCGCGCCCGGGGGCTGCCCCTGGGACGCCGAACAGACCCACGACTCGCTCAAGCGCTACCTGCTGGAAGAGTCCTACGAGGTAATCGAGGCCATCGACGCCAACAACGACGAGCTACTGAAAGAGGAGTTGGGGGACCTCATCCTGCAACCCATCTTCCATGCCGCGGTCGCCGAGGAGCGCGGCGCCTTCACCATGGACCAGGTTCTGGACGCCATCAACGACAAACTGGTGCGCCGCCACCCCCACGTATTCGGGGACGAGGTGATCGAGAACAGTGCCGCGCAGGTGGAGAACTGGGAAAAGATCAAGAAGCGTGAGAAGGGGGAGGAGCGCAAGTCCGCGCTCTCGGGAATACCGCCGCACCTCCCTGCGCTCATGAAGGCGCAGAAGATCACGGAAAAGGCCGCCCGGGTCGGCTTCGACTGGGAACACACCGACCAGGTCTTCGCCAAGGTGATGGAGGAGTTGCACGAGTTCCAGGAGGCGATGGCAGCCGGGGACCAACAGGAGATGGAATCGGAGCTGGGGGACCTCATCTTCGCCATCGTGAACCTGGGACGGTTCCTGTCGCTTGACCCGGAGGAGGCACTCAGGAAGACCATCCAGCGTTTCACCCGGCGTTTCAACCACATCGAGGAGACCCTGCACGGAGGCGGCCGGAAGCTGCAGGATGCCACCTTGGAGGAGATGGACCTGCTTTGGGAAGAGGCCAAGAAATTAGAGAAAGGTTCAATCTAATTAATATTTTTACGATACCAGCGGCTTATCCACATTTTATGTGGATAAGCTGTGGAAAACGATGTTGACAAACTGAGAAACCTACGGCTTTTAAGCACTTTCCGCGTTCTGCATAAATATTGGCCATGACGATATTCGAACGAAAAATCAGCAACTTAGCACAGATCGTATACATACGTGGTCTATCGACCTCAGACAGAATTAGCTACTCCTAATTAGGTGGCAACCCCGGTGGAAATCCTGTGCATAACTACCCGATTTTCGCCCGGGTCACGCCGCCTTTCGTATCTAAAATCACCCCTTCCATCGACAAGAGCCCCCGCTTGGAGTCCGTCCCACCCGGAGCAGTGAATCCGGTCATGCCGCCGCTCGCGCCGCCACCCTGTGGCAGGGGATGATGACCGGCAGCAGGTTGCGCCACCCCACCGTATCCCGCAGAGGTTTCGTACATGAACCACGCAGTAACCGCCGCCTGGTTCCTCATATCCTTCTCCTAAAAAACCCGATCTACTTTTTGAACAGCTTTCTCTTGACCAGGCCGATCACGTCACCGGCCTCCTCGCAACGCAGCAGGTGCGCCGAGACCAGGAAGATGGCCATCCCGGCCAGCACCCCTCCCCCCAGCACGCCCCCTTTCAGGAGCCTTTTCCCGGGCGGCGACCAGTCGATGAGGCGCATGATCCAGTACACCGCCAGCGCCATCGGGAGGGAGGCGATGATTCCTTTCACGCCGGCCACGGAAATGGCCCGGCCGCCGAAGGGACCGATCTTCTTCCTCAAGAACCAGAGCAGGAGCAGCATGTTGCCCAGCGCGGAAAGCGACGATGCCAGCGCCAGCCCGCCGTGCTTCATCGGCCCCATCAGAATGAGACTGAAGAGCAGGTTGAGCAGGAAAGCGGCGAAGGCGACCGCCACCGGGGTCTTGGTATCCTTGAGCGCGTAGAAGGCCGGGACCAGCACGCGCACCAGCGCCACGAAGGCGAGCCCCACCGAGTAGTAAAGGAGCGCGGTGCCGCAGTTGACCGCCTTGGCGTAGTCGAAGGCGCCCCCCATGAACAGCAGCGAGAAGATCGGGGTGGCGCAGAACATGAGCCCGACCATTGCCGGGATGGTGATGAACAGGGTGAGCCGGACGCCGTATGAGAGGGATTCTTTGAGGGCGTCCATGTCACCGGCCGCCGCCTGCCGGCTCATGGAGGGGAGCACCGCCTGGGCCACCGACACGGTGAAGATCCCCTGCGGGAACTCGAAAAGCCGCTGCGCGTAGTAGAGGTAGGAAACGCTCCCCTCGGGGAGCAGGGATGCCAGGATGGAACCCACCGTGATGTTGAGGTAGTAGACGCCAACGCCGAACACCGAGGGGCCCATGAGCAGCGTGATCCGCTTCAGGGCCGGATGGTCCAGGTTGAAGTTCGGCCTGAGCGGAAAGCCCATCCGGTACAGGACCGGCAGTTGCAGGAGCAGTTGCAGCACCCCGCCGATCAGCACGCCCACGGCCAGGGCGACGATGGGGACCTGGAACCGGTCGTGCAGCAGCAGGGCGGACAGGATCATGGAGATGTTCAGGAATACCGTGGAGATGGCCGGGGTGAAGAAATGGCGCAGCGTGTTCAGGATCCCCATGCACAGGGCGACCAGGCTCACGAAGAAGATATAGGGGAACATGAGCCGGTTCAACAGGATGGTGACTGAGAGCTTTTCTGGGTTGGACGAGAACCCCGGGAACATCAGGTGCACGAGTTGCGGCGAGAAGATGATGCCGAGGATGGTGATCCCGGCCATCACGATGGTCAGCGCGGTGAAGCAGACGTTGGCCAGCGCGCGGGTCTCCTCCTCCCCCTTGTTGGTGTGCCATTCCGAGAAGGTGGGGACGAATGCCGATGTGAGCGCCCCCTCCGCGAAGAAGCGGCGCAGCATGTTGGGGATCTGGAACGCGGCGAAGAAGGCGTCGGTGTAGAGGCCGGCGCCGAACAGGCGGGAGACCACCATGTCGCGGATCATGCCCATGATGCGGGAGAGCATGGTGGCCGCTCCCAAGACACCAGCGGCGCGGGCTATGTTCTTCTTCTCAGACAAACAACCTCCTAAAACCTCAAAACCACAAAATTAACGCAAAGACGCAAAGTCGCAAAGAAGACCAAAACACGGCTGGTAAAAACCCAAAGCTTTACGCCGTACTTTGCGTCTTTGCGCCTTTGCGTTAACAATCAGATTTTGAGCCGTTAGTACTGCCTAACCGCCGGAAGTATTCCTCGCGGCAGAAATTCTCAACGTCGACCATGGCGGCGAAGGCCTCGCCGAAACCCTCGCGTCCCAGCGTGAAGACGCCGTGGCCGTAGACGATGGCGGAACCGCTGGCGCCAATCACCGGCGGCACGCGCTTGGCGAGCCCCCCGGCCCCGATCTCGCCGGCGACCACAGGGGTTCCCCCCAATTCCCGCACGTGGGGGCAGTCCTTCCAGCAGTCCTTGATGGCGCACTCCGCCTTTTTGTCGCAGAGCATGCTCATCACCACGGAAAACTTGGGATGCCCATGCAGGATGACACGGGCGCCGGTCTGCTCGTAGATCTTGCGGTGCGCCAAAAGCTCGCTGGATGCGGTAATCCCGGTGGTCGAGGAGTTGTCTGCGGGGACCGGGTCGATGCACCCCTTCAACTCGTCCAGACTCGCCGCGGTCTGCGAAATATAGATCCGCTCGCCGGCCACCGCAGAGATGTTGCCGAAGAAGGAGTCCACCAGCCCCCGCTCAACGGTGTAGCGCCCCACCCGCTCGATCTCGGCAAGAATCTCTTCCTTCTCCAGGGAAAGTGCGCCGACGAAGTCGAGCCCCGAGGCGGAGAGCGGTCTCAACCACTCTTGCCGGAAAGAGTCGAAGGCCTCGCGCTCGCCGGGCAGAAGGAAACCGTCGACCAGCACGTCCTGCAGGTATTTCACGAAAGTGGAATGGAACACGGAAGAGTAGTTGATGAAGGACTGCTCCACGGTGATGGCGCCGACGGCGACGATACCGACCCCTTCGACGATCACCCCTTTCCGGTTACCGAGCAGCCGCGCCAGGATGGGAGCGGCATCCCCGGCGAGGTCCTTGCGGCGCAGGAAGGGGATGTCGTGCAGGAAGGTCCGGGTCTCGGTGTCCTGCGGCACGATGCACTCCTCCCCCTGCCCCGCCCTGGCAATCAGGAAATCCGCGAAGGGAAGCGACGGGCGCGCGGCCACCAGCGCCAGGGAATTCAGGCGCGACAGCGTGGCGCCAGCCAGCGCGGCCAACTCCGGCGCACCGGCCGCGATCAGCACGTCGTCCTGCGCGGCGAAGGCGATGCCGTCGACGCAGGCCGAGCGGTCGGCAAGAAGTTTTCCCGTGTATTTACTGATCTGGTCTCGCATATCTCACCGCTTCTATTTGGTTGCCATGGCAGGCATCAGGGCAGCTCCGCGAGGAGGTCCCGGTCGCCGAAGCGGCCATCCTCGTCTAGGCCGCGGATGCGGTAGTACTTCTGCAGCTCTTCTTCAAAGCGAGCCCGGTCGATGGGGGGGACGTCGATCCCTTCTCCGGCACTCCCCGCCTCCTCGAAGAAGCGGCGCGGCAGCATGTCGTGGGTGTGGCTGAACCCGTTGGCGCAGTTGTAGAAGCGCTCGGTGAGGTAGATCCGCTCGCCGATCGCTTTCAGCGACTCCGGCCCGTACTCCACGCCGGTCACCGCCGAGATAAGCTCCCCGTACTCCTCGAGGGTTGCGCCGAAGAAGGCGAACTTGCAGGCAACCAGCGAATCTACCGCCGCGTTGACGTCTTCGGCGATCTTGATGATGCGGGCCTTGCCCGAAAAGGAGAAGCGGTCGGTGGGGACCGGTTTTCTCAGGATTTCGTGCGAAATGGGATAAGCGCGCAGGTGGCAGCCGCCGCGGTTGGAGGTGACGTAGGCGAGCGCCATGCCGTAGGCGCCGCGCGGGTCGTAAGCGGGCAGCTCCAGGGATTTCACGCTCATGGAGAGTTCCGGCTTCCCCAGCAATTCCGCCATGCGTCGCGAGCCGAGACTGAGCAGCTCTCCCTGGCCATGCCGGTAGGCGATGTCGGCAAGGAGGCTCGCCACTTCGGCTGCATCCGGGAAACGACCACGCGCCTCGCCGAACGCGGACAGGGTCGCCGCGGCGGAGATGGTGTCGAGCCCGAGTTCGTTGCACAGTGAGTTGGCCTTGACGATGGCGTGCAGGTCGCTGATGCCGTTCAAGCCACCGAAGTGGTTCACCGTTTCGTATTCCGGCAGCGGCTCTCCGGCCGCGCTCGCCTTCTTGCACTGGATCGGGCAGCCGTAGCACCCTTCCTTCTTGGCGCCGCACTCCTTGCGGATCGCGGGTCCCGAGTAGTTGCCCGAGTCGGCGAAGAAGGTGGAGCGGAAGTTCTCGGTGGGGGCCATGCGCCGCTGGGCCATCAGGTCGACCAGGGCGGGCGTGCCATACTCGGCGATGCCCAACTCACCGAAGATGACTGGCGACGCCCGGAACAGGCGCATCACGTCGCCGCGGGCGCGGTCGAAGCGCTCCTTATCGGCGATCGCGGTCGTGCCGTCCCCTTGGGCGGTGATCGCCTTCAGCCCCTTGGCCCCCATGACCGCGCCCAGGCCGCCGCGGCCGATGGAGTTGCCCTCCCCCATCATGATGTTGGCGAAGAGGACGCCGTTTTCGCCGGCGGGGCCGATGGTGGTTACCGAGCCGCGCTCGCTGAGGGCCGCCACCGTCTCCTTCACCCCCTTGCCCCACAGCAACTGGGCTGGATGCAGCTCGTCCCGTGCCGGATCGATGGAGAGAAAGACCGGCTGGGGGCTTTTGCCGGTTATGAAGACGGCGTCGAGCCCGGCCGCTTTGAGCCGCCAGGCGAAGCGCCCCCCCGCCGAGCAGTCGTAGATGGTGCCGGTAAGCGGCGAACGTGAGACACAGGAGAGGCGCGCCGCCGTGGGTGAATTGGAGCCGCACAGCGGGCCGACGGCGAAGATGAGCGGCAGGTCCGGCTCGAAGGGGCCGAGGCGGAAATAGTCGCGCATCAGCCGGACGCCCAACCCGCGTCCGCCAAGATATGCGTGCAGAATTTCGGTGGGAATCTCCCTGCGCTCGCAGATGCCACGGGTGAGATCGACATGCAGCAACTTTCCGGTCCAGCCGTACATACAAACCTCAAAAAAAGGTTAGAAGCTTTACCACAGAGGACACAGAGGCCCACAGAGGTCCGGGAGGAAAAGCTACTTCAGGGGAAAAACAAAACCTTCGTGCCTGTCCTCTGTGTAGATTCGGCTTTTCCTCTGTGCCCTCTGTGTTCCGCCTTTGATCCTTTGATCTTTTACAGCAGTTCCTGTTTCCCCTGCCGCTCCAATTCTTCCACCACCTTCTTCACGTCCTGGGCGGCCTGTTTGGAGCAGACCAGCAACGCGTCGGGGGTGTCCACCACGATCAGGTCGCTGACGCCGACAAAGGCTACCATTTTACCGTTGCCGTAGGCAAGACACTCCTTGGCCCCCACGGATACGGCACCGGCCGAGTTGATCAGCACATGCCCCGCCGCATCCGCCTCCATCACCTCGGGAAGCGCGCTCCAACTCCCCACGTCGCTCCAGCCGAAGGACGCTGGAATGACCTGCACGTCCTGCGCTTTCTCCATCACGCCGAAGTCGATTGACTCCCCCTTGATGCTGCCGTAGATCTCGGCGATCTGAGGCTTCAGGTCGGAGATTTCCCAGACGTCCGACTCGAAGGTGAGCCGGGCCAGGGCCTGGGAGAGTTCGGGCATGTGCTGCGCGATCTGGTCCAGGATGGCGCAGGCTTCCCAGACGAACATGCCGCTGTTCCAGTAGAAGCGCCCGGAGGCCAAGAATTCGACGGCGCGCTCCAGGTTCGGCTTTTCCACGAAGCGCTTCACCGGCGCGGCACCGGAATCGGCCGGCTCGCAGGCCTCGATGTAGCCGTAGCCGGTCTCGGGCCTGGTCGGGGTGATTCCGAGGGTCACCAGCGCTCCACTCACGGCCACGGAACGGGCGGCGGTCAGGGTGGCGCGGAAGGTCTCTTCGTCGACGATGTAGTGGTCGGCAGGGAGCACCACCATGATGCCGTCGGGATCGAAGCGCGCGATAATAGCGGCGGCCAGGCCGATGGCAGGCGCCGTGTTGCGCCCCACCGGCTCCTCGATCACGTCGACCGGAACCCCTTCTATGTACGCCAATTGGGCCCGGGTTTCGGCGGCCTGCAAGGCGTTGGTGATCACCATAACCCGCTTGGGATCCAGCGGCAGGACCCGTTCCACCGTCCTTTGCAGCATGGACTTGCCGCCGAAGACGGACATGAGTTGCTTCGGTGTGCTCTTGCGGGACAGCGGCCAGAATCTGGTGCCGGAGCCGCCCGCCAGGATGACGATGTACATGGTTTCCTCCAGCTCTGCAATAATCCCCGCCAAAGGAGGGGGAAGGAACAACGAAACGACTACGCGCCTCCCTGCCTGGAGCGGCGCGTTTTCATGACCAGCACCGCGGGGATGAAGGCGAAAAGACTCAACATGGCGCCCATCTTGGCGGAGGGGCCGGCGGCGGAATCGGGGAACGCCTCTCCGGCGACGAAGAGCGCCACGGTGAAACCGATGCCGGCGACGAGCCCGGTGGCGATCAACTCACGCAGCCCCACCCCGATGGGGAGCGGGAAGCCGAGCTTGCTCCCCATGAGCCCGAAGCTGACGATGCCGATCACCTTACCGCAGATCAGGGAGGCCAGCACCAGCCAAGTGGCGGATCCGACGGAACCGAAGGCGACGCCGGCGTTGACCAGCCCGAAGACGAAGAGCCCCACGTCGACGAACAGCTTCCAGTCATGCTCGAAGCGCGAGAGGGGCGTGAGGTCGTCAGGATCCATGTCGAACATGTGGCGCTTCTCCACCGGCGGGTGCGGCAGGAAGGGAACCACCAAGGCCAGCGCCAAAGCCGGGTGCAGATGGGCCTCGTGCAGCCCGAACCAGCTGAGCGCCCCCCCGAAGATGAGGTAGGGCCAGTAACTGAAGACCCTGGCGCGACGCAGCCCCCAGCAAAGGGTGAGCGCGGCGACGCACAGAAGCAGCCATCCCGGCTGCACCGGCGCCAGCGGATCGCCGTAGAAAAGCGCGATGATCACCAGTCCCACCGCGTCGTCGGCTATCGCCAGCAGGAGCAGGAAGGAGATGGCCGGATGACCCTTGCCGAAGATGAAGCGGGCGGCGAGCCAGGCGAGCGCGATGTCGGTCGCGGTCGGGATGCCCCAGCCACGGGACAGTGCGGGAGCGCCGAAGGCGGCATTGAGGAGCAGGTAGAGCGCGACCGGCCCCAGGATCCCTCCTACGGTGGCCAACAGCGGGTTGACGGCGCGCCGCAGGGGGTGTAGATCGCCCCCCGGCAGACAGCTCTGGGTGATCTCGACGGCGGCGATGCCGAAGAAAAACGCCATGAACAGGTCGTTGGTGACGAAGTGAACAGAAAGACCCGCGAAAAGCGGGTCGTGCAGGAAGTGGTGGTACTGCTCAGGTGCCAGGTTGGCCCACAGCAGCGCGGCGATGACGCCGCCGGCCAGGGGCACCGAGAATTCCCTGAGCAGGCTCAGTTGTTTGTGCATTTATACGATGGGCTCCACAGCGGCCTCGGCGACGCTCTCCGCACCCGGAGCCTCGACGCGGTGGTAGTCGTCCTGGAACCGGACGATGTCGTCCTCGCCCAGGTACTCGCCGCTTTGCACCTCGATGATCACCAGCGGGATCACGCCGGGGTTCTCCAGGCGGTGCGTCGACCCGATCGGGATGAAGGTCGACTCGTTGATATTGATGATCTTCACGTTTTCCCCGCAGGTGACCTTGGCCGTACCGGAGACCACGATCCAGTGTTCGCTGCGGTGATGGTGCATCTGCAGCGAAAGCCTCTGGCCGGGCAGCACCTCGATGCGCTTGATCTTGTAGCCGTTGTGCTCGTCCAGGACGGTGTATGTTCCCCAGGGACGCTCTCCGCGTTCCATGATGTCCTCCGGTTAGTCGGTTGTGATGCCCTAACGTCTGTGGGGGCGAATAAACTTTCGCCCAAGGTTCGTGGGAAAGGGGACCGGCACCTGCGGAGCCAGTCCCCAGGCGCTATTTGACGGGTCTCAACTCCAGGTAGCGCTTGAGCGCCTCCTGCCAGGGCTGCGGTACGAAGCCGGTGTCCTGCTGCAACTTGCCGCAGTCCAGGGTGGAATAGAGCGGCCGCGGCGCCGGACGGTTCAGTTGCTCGGTGGTCATCGGCAGGACGGCGACGTCGAGTCCGGCCAGGCGGAAGATCTCCTTCGCGAAGCCGTTCCAGGAGACGTACCCCGAGTTGGCTGCGTGGTAGGTCCCCTGGCATCCCTTGTCCAGCAGCGCCTTGATGGCGAGGGCGAGGTCGCGGGTCCAGGTGGGGGAGCCGATCTGGTCGTCCACCACGGTCAGTTCCTTCTTCTCCGCGCCCAATTTGAGCATGGTCTCCACGAAGTTCTTGCCACCGTGGCCGTAGAGCCACTGGGTGCGCACAACCAGGTGGTCGGGGTTGAACCAGGTGTTCATCTCGCCCCCCAGCTTGGACTCCCCGTAGACGCTGAGCGGGCCCGCGAGGTCGTCCTCGACGTAGGGAGAGCCCTTCTGGCCGTCGAAGATGTAGTCCGTGCTCACCTGGACCAGCTTGGCGCCGACCTCCTTGGTGATCATGGCCAGGAAGGCGACCCCTTCGCTGTTCACCTGCATGGCCAGTTCCGCGTTGGACTGGCAGCCATCCACGTCGGTGTAGGCGGCGGCATTGATCACGACGGACGGCTTCAGGGTGAGGAGCACCCGCTGCACCGATTCGAGGTCCGTGATGTCGATATCGTCCACGTCGACCCCGCGCGCCGCGTTCCCGTACAGCGCCATCAACTCCTGCCCCAACATCCCTTTGCTGCCGACTACCAGAATCATCTCAAACCCCATAGAACCGGTTCTACGTTCTACGTTCTACGTTCTATGTTCTACGTTAACCCCAAACCTGTTTGCCCTGCCGCGACCGACGACCGCAGCCGGCAAACCAAGAGGAGATTCTAACCTAGAACGTAGAACATAGAACGTAGAACTCGTTTTTTTATGCCGTCGCTCCGTACTGCAGCTCGTAGTATTCGCGGTAGGCGCCGCTGACGACCTCTTCGACCCACCCCTGGTTGGCCAGGTACCAGTCGATGGTCTCGGCGATGCCACGCTCAAAGGTGTAGCTCGGCTCCCAGGAGAGCTCGCGCTTCAACTTGGAGGCATCGATGGCATAACGCCGGTCGTGCCCCTTGCGGTCCTTGACGAAGGTGATCAGCTCGCGGCTCTCTCCCGGGGCCCGGCCCAGGCGCTCGTCCATCAGGTCGCACACCAGCTTCACGATGTCGATGTTCTTCCATTCGTTGTTGCCGCCCACGTTGAAGATATCGCCGGGCTTGCCCTGCTTGAGCACGCGCTCGATGGCGGCAGAATGGTCCTTCACGTGCAGCCAGTCGCGCACGTTGAGGCCGTCGCCGTACACCGGCAAGGAACGCTTCTTGAGGATATTGTGGATCATGAGCGGGATCAGCTTCTCCGGGAAGTGATAGGGCCCGTAGTTGTTGGAGCAGCGGGTGTTCAAGGTAGGCAGACCGAAGGTCTCGAAGTAGGCGCGCACCAGGAGATCGGCCCCGGCCTTGCTCGCGGAGTAAGGGGAGTTTGGCGCCAGCGGCGTCTCCTCGGTGAAGTACCCCTCGGCGCCGAGGCTACCGTACACCTCGTCGGTGGAGACTTGCAGGAAGCGGAAGTCGGGGAGCTTCTCGGCGTGCTGTCGGCTCGCCTCCAGAAGGGTCTGGGTCCCCAGCACGTTGGTTCTCACGAAAATGTCGGGGCCGGTGATGGAACGGTCGACGTGCGACTCGGCGGCGAAGTGCGCCACGGCATCGACCTTCTCCTCGGCCAGCAGACGCGCCACCAGCTCGCCGTCGCAGATGTCACCCTTCACGAAGCGGTAGTTGGCGCTCCCTTCGACCGCGGTGAGGTTCTTCAGGTTGCCGGCATAGGTCAAGATGTCCAGGTTGATCACCCGGCACTGCGGGTTGCCGGCCATGAAGTGGTTGATGAAATTGGAACCGATGAACCCCGCCCCACCGGTAACCAGCAACGATGTGGGTGTGAAAACATCCTGCATAACGCCTCCGGCCGGCTCTGTGTCGGGACCTCTGCGAAGCGGCGCCCTTTTTCAGCCGACTATTGTAGATACACCGGGAAAAGCAAAAGTGTCAACTTCTTAGCCTGGGAGCGCTGCCGTCAACCCGACTTAGAAGGTCTGGATCGGCCCCAGCGATCCCAGTCCGGCCAGCGAGAAGTTGATGGTGAACTGTTTCTCGCCGCTTACCTGGTGGCTGCTGACCCGGTCCGAATAGGCGAGAATCACGCTCCAGCACTGCTGCCGGTACTCCAGGGCGTAGCGCGATTCGAGAAAGCCCCCCTTGTCGAAGGAGTAGCGCCCCAATAGATCCGCCGTGAGCTGGCTGGTGAGCGGGAAGGTGACCCCGGCCCCGAGGTAGTCGAGTTCCTCGCGGCTGTACCGATAGGTGATGCTGGCCTGGTTGCGCCCCTCTCCCTTGACCTGCAGCCCGAGGTTTGCGGTGGACACCACGTTGTCGTTCGTGTTGTAGCGGCCGTCGACGAGCAGGGACAGGTCCTTCAGCGGGGTAACCACGCTCTCCAGCATCAGGTCGGTGAGGCGATTCCCCTCGTCCACCAGGGTAAGCAGGTCGCGGCGCTGCCCGGTAAACTGGTACCCCTGGGAAAGCTTCAGGTAGAGGAGGTCCCGGTACTCGTCCGGCATCCCTTCCCGCACGTACTTGCGGGTGAAGGTATTGGCGACGGACCAGTAGGCGATGCTCTGCCCGAGCACCCGGTCGCCGTAGTCGTAGAAGGGGAGGTCTTCGTCACTGCGCCGCTGCACGTAGTTGTATTGCAGCGCGGGGACCAGCAGGTGCCGCAGGGTGCCGTTGTCGTAGATCCGCTCCAAGGGCAGCGACAGTGCGCCGCCGCCGTCGGCCTGGCCGATCTGGCGCCAGCCGGTCTCTGCGGTGTCGCCGTGCGCGTTGTACATGCGCTGCTGGAACGCGCCGAAGAGGGAGAAGTCCAGGATACCCGCGGGCTTCGCGTAGTAGCTGACACGGGGGTGCAGGACGAGGCGCTGCCCGGTCGGCCCCACCGCGTGCTCGAAGTTGGTCAGGCTGGAATCCATGGAGAAGAACACCGGCCCCAGCTTTTCTCCGGCGGCGATAAAGCCGAAGGTGGGGAGGCGCTGCAGCGTGGCGCGGTTGTTGGGCGCCTCGAGGTCCTGGTCGTAGCGTAGCGCACCGAAAAGGCCGTAGCGCTCCCAGCGCCGGTCGAAGGAGACCGACGACTCCAGCAGCTGGCGATTGTATTCGCCGGAGAACTCGCCGTAGTCGAGGTAGTACTTGCGGTCCGAGACCAGGTGCACGGTGGAGGCGAGCGTCAATTCAGGCGTCAGCAGTTCCAGATGCTTTTGCTGCAACTCGCCGCGGAACTTGGACTCGTTGGTGTCGTAGATACCGAAGGCGCGCAGGCGCCCCTGGCTGTCGTTGGGGCGCAGGTACCGGTAATCGACGCCGGTGCCGACGCCGCGCGAGCTTTCGATGTCGAGGTCTAAGGTAGCCTCTTGGCTTGGGTCGATGGCCCAGTAATAGGGCTGATCCACGTAAAAGCCCTTCTTGGACGAGAAGCCGAGTTTCGGGATCATGAGACCTGACTGCCGCTCGGTGTTGGCGGGGAAGACCAGGTATGGGGTGTAAAAGATCGGGACGTTGTCCACGTAGAAGACCGCGTTTCTGGCGGTGGCGTACTCGTCCAGGGTGACGTCCACCTTCTTCGCCTCGAAGCGCCAACTCGGGTGCTCGCCGTCGCAGGTGGTGAAGACGCCGCGTTCGACTTGGTAGTCATCCTCGCCCGTTTTCAAAAGCCGCGGGGCCCGCAGCCGGAAATTCGATTTCTTTATGAAGAGCTCTCCGTTCAGGAGCTCCCCTTTCTGGGTGAGCAGGTTCAGGAAGAGCTGGTCACCCTTCATGGTATCGCCACCGCGCTCAAGCAGCACGTTGCCCTCGGCGAGGGCGTCACTGGTCAGGCGCCGGTAGACGGCGCTGTCGGCGAGCAGGGAAGCCCCTCCCTGCATGATCTGCACGTGCCCCTGGGCATGGTAGCTCTCGGTCGGCGTGTCCACGTAGAGGGAATCCGCCTTCAGGGTCACCTCCTTGTCAGGCAACACCGCCTTGTCGGATGTGGCCGCTTTCTCAGCAGGGGCCGCCTTCGGGGCAGGGGGCGCCTTGCTGAAAGACATTGCGTTGTCCTTGCCATGGGCAACAGTCGTTGTCAGCAGCAGGTATGTGAGGAGCCACAAGGCTCTTGCAGGTTTCATCGGACTCCAACAGAAACATTGAAACGTGTTCTACGTTCTAGGTTCTAGGTTAAAAGCTCTCCGACTCCACAAGGGAGTAATTTCCAGCACCAGCAACAATTGAGGGTAAAGGTTCTGTCGTTCAACGCAGAACGTAGAACATAGAACGTAGAACGTTCTTGGTGGTTGTTCACCCTCTGAACGGCTCGAAGTTCCGGGACTTCAGGTGGCTGCGTGCCTCGCCCACGGTGAACAGGGACCCGCAGACCAGGATCAGGTCGTCGTCCTGGGCCAGGTTCCGGGCCAGTTCGATCCCCTGCGCCACACTCCCCGCCTCCATCGCCTCCACGCCAGCGCCGAAGCAGTAGGTGGCCAATTCTCCAGCGGGAAGGGCGCGCTCCAGGGCGGGAGCAACGGCGAAGACCCGGTCCACCAACGGCAGCAGCGGCGCCAGTATCCCGGAAAGCTCCTTGTCCGCCATCACCCCGGCCACCAGAAATAGCCGGCCGCGCGGGACGTCGGCAAGCGCCTCGGCGAGCGCGGTGGCCCCTGCCGGATTGTGGGCCCCGTCGAGCAATAGGCGCGGCGGACCGGGAAAAAGTTCCATCCTACCAGGCCAGCGCGCATTCGCCAGGCCGGCGATCATCGCCTGGGGAGTCACCGGGAAACCGACCGCCCGCATCAGCTCCGCAGAAGCCAGGGCAAGCGCCGCGTTGCCGCTTTGGTAGCGACCGTAAAGACCGCAGGAAAGGCCGTCCAGCGTGACGCCGACGCCGCGGTAGTTGAGCAGGCCGTCCAGCCAGAAGGCGTCGAAAGACTCTCCCTGGCGATAAAGCGGTGCGTCGAGCTGGGCCGCCTGGTGTTCGATGATGAACTGGGCGTCCCGCTCCTGTCGTGCCGAAATTATGGGGGCGCCGGGCTTACAGATGCCGGCCTTTTCCGCGGCGATATCCTCGATAGTTTTACCAAGATAATCGGTGTGTTCCAGTGAAATCGGCGCGATGGCGCAGAGTACCCCCGGCAGAATGTTGGTTGCATCGAGCCTCCCCCCCATCCCCGCCTCGAAAACGGCGATCTCCACGCCCGCTTCCGCGAAATGGAGGATGGCGAGAGCGGTGACGATCTCGAAGAAGGTGGTTTCCGCAGGCGCGGCGGCCATCACCATCTCTGCGAACCGCACCACGTCCGCCTCCCCTATTTCGGCGCCGTCGACCTGGATGCGCTCGGTGAAGGAGATCAGGTGCGGCGAGGTGAACAGCCCGGTCCGGTAGCCGCCAGATTTGAGGATGGAGCAGAGGAAGGAGGCCGTCGACCCCTTGCCGTTGGTGCCGACGATATGGACCGCCTTGAAGGCGTTCTGCGGGTTCCCCAACTTGGCAAGAAGGCGCGTGATCCTCTCCAGCCCGGGCTTGATGCCGAAGCGACCAAGGGCATAGATGTGCGCAAGTGTATCGGCGTAGGTCATGACAGGCGGGGATTATAGGTAAAGAAGGTGAAAAAGTCCATATTAATCCCGGTGACTCCGGCTACCGCTCCGGCCAGGCCAGACGCAGTCCCAGGGCGATCAGGATGCACCCGGCCCCCTGCCCGATCCGGTTCCCGGCGCCCGCACTGCGGTTCAGCCAGCGTCCGATCTCCCCGGAGAGGAGCGCAACCACGCCGAAGCCGAGCATGGTGAGCACGACGAAGGTGCTACCGAGGATCAGCATCTGCATCGGGACTCCGCCGCGGGCCCGGTCCACGAACTGCGGGAAGAAGGCGAGGAAAAAGAGGGCCACCTTAGGGTTCATGATGTTGGCCAGGATGCTCTGCCGGAAGATGACCCAGCACGACAGTTCCCCTGCCGCCCCATGCTGAACCAGGGAAGCCTTGCTGCGCAGCATCTTGAAGCCGATGTACATGAGATACGCCGCTCCGGCGTACTTCACGCAGGCAAACGCGGTGGCGGAGGAGGTGACCAGGGCGGAGAGGCCGACGATGGCGAAGAAGGTGTGGGCAAAATTCCCCAGTGCGAAGCCCGCCGCCGCCGCGAGGCCCGCCTTCCTCCCCTGCGCCACGCCCCGCGTCATCACGTAAATGATGTCGGGGCCGGGGGTGAAGATAAGCACGGTGGAGGTGAAGGCGAACAGGACCAGTTGGGAAAGGGAGACCATGGTGACCTCAGGTTAAGGTTAAGGTTAAGGTTGAGGAGCAGGTAAAAAGAAAGGTTAAGACTGTGAAGGGTGTAACCTCCTCTGCCTTAACCTTTCCTTGCTACGGTCGTGGTCTACTCAACCTCAACCTCGACCTGTTTTAGTTTCTGTACAGCATCTTCAGTATGCTGGAGAGCTGCGATTTCATCTTGGCGCGCTCCACGATGACGTCAACCATGCCGTGGTCGAGCAGGTACTCGGAACGCTGGAAGCCCTGGGGGAGCTTCTGGCGGATGGTCTGCTCGATGACGCGGGGACCGGCGAAGCCGATCAGCGCCTTGGGCTCGGCCATGTTGATGTCGCCCAGCATCGCGAAGCTCGCCGTGACGCCGCCGGTGGTCGGGTCGGTCAGGATGGAGACAAAGGGGAGACCGGCTTCGCGCAGCTTAGCGAGCGCCGCTGAGGTCTTCGCCATCTGCATGAGCGACAGGATGCTCTCCTGCATCCTGGCACCGCCGGAGGCGGAGACGATGATGCACGGGGTGCCCTCTGCCAGGGCGCGCTCGATGCCGCGGGTGATCTTCTCGCCGACCACGCTCCCCATGGAGCCGCCCATGAAGGAGAAGTCGAAGACGCAGAGCTGCACCGGGGTCCCCTCGATCTTGCCGGAACCGCAGACGATGGCATCCTTGCTGCCCCCCTTGGCCAGTGCCTGGTCGATGCGATCCTGGTAGCTCTTGCTGTCCTTGAACTCGAGAAAGTCGACCGATACGATGCCCGCGTCGAACTCAGTGAAGGTCCCCTCGTCGATGAGCAGCTCGATACGCTTCTTGGTGGAGACGCGGTAATGATGGCCGCACTTCGGGCAGACGTTCAGGTTGTTTTCGATGTCCTTCGTATAGATGGTCTCGTTGCAGCTGACGCACTTCGTCCAGAGCCCTTCCGGGACCTTTACCTTGTGCTCCCCAGCCTTCGCCATCGGCGGATTATCCCTTTTGAACCAAGCCATATGTGCCCTCTTTTGGGGAAATGCCCCAAGTTGTTTTATTAAGACGTAAATCAGCGCTGATTCTTAGCAGATCGCTCATGCTATGTCAAACAAAACGGTGCGGCGCCGCCGCTAACTTTCTGAAAACACGGACGATTATTTCTAAGCCCCCTGCCGCACCCCTTGTTTTAAAGCGGAGACGAAGGAGGAGACCTCCCGCAGCAGTTCCTCACCTTGGTACTTCTCGAAATACTTCACCAGGGCGCTTCCCACCACCACGCCGTCGGCGACCCGGGCCACTTGGCCCGCTTGCTCGGGGGTGGAGATGCCGAAGCCCACCACGAGGGGGAGGCTCAGCGCGTTGCGCACCTCGGTGACGCGATCGGCCAGCGTATCGGCGACGGCGGTCCTCGCACCCGTGACCCCGGTGACGGAGACGTAGTAGATGAAGCCTGAGCCCTGGCGCGCTACGGAATCGACCCGGGAGGCGTCGGAGGTGGGGGTCAGCAGGAAGATCAGGTCCAGACCGCAGCGGTCGGTGTGCTCCTTGAGTTCGGGCGCCTCCTCGGGGGGAAGATCGACCACCAGGAGGGCGTCCACGCCGGCCTGGGCGGCGTCGCAGGCGAAACGCTCGGCGCCGTAGGCGAAGATCGGGTTGAAATATCCCATGAGGACGATGGGCACCTGGGTCCGGGTCCTGAGCCGGGTCACCAGTTCCAGTATCCCGGGGAGCGTGGTACCTGCGGCCAGTGCGCGATCAGAGGAGAGCTGGATGGTCGGCCCGTCGGCCATGGGGTCGGAGAAGGGAACCCCCAGCTCGATCAGGTCGGCACCCGCCTGCTCCAGCGCCAGCACGACCTGCTCGGTGGCGGCGAGGTCGGGGTCGCCTGCGGTGACGAAGGTCACCAGCGCCTTTTCCCCGCGTGACTTCAATGCTGCGAATCTATCGGCAATCCTGCTCATGGTCACTCCTTGACACGTTCAAAGGTTTGTAGCCGTTACCCCCCTTTGCGAAGGGGGGAAGCAGGAATCGAGCGGAGAAGAGAGTGCTCTACCATGGCTCGACTCCGGCCCCGCGCCGCGGCCGGTCTCCCCTTATAACAAAAAAAGTCCCCCTCGGGGAGAGGGGGATTTAGTCGGTGCTGCAAAAAAATTCTCGGCGCGCTCTAAATCTTAAACGCGTCCATCTCCTGCTTCAGCATCTCGGTCTGGCGGAAGAGCTTGTAAACCGCCTCATCCATGACCCGGGTCGCTTCGAGGTTGGCATCGGTGGCCTGCTGAATATCCTCGACCGACATGACGATCTGCTCGGAACCGCGGGTCTGCTCGTCGCAGGCGCGCTTTATGTGGCGGATCATCTCGGTGATGCTCTCGGTGGACTGGGCGATCAGGTTGCCCACCTTGTTCTGCTCACGGGTAGAGGAGAGCACCTGAGAGGTCAGGCTCTTCATGTTCTCGACCGCAGCCATGATCAGCTCGCTCCCCTGCCCCTGCTCGCGGGTCGCCTTGGCGATCTGGGACACCATCTCGGAAACCTGCTCCATGGCCTCGCGGATCATCTGGCTCCCCTTGGCCTGCTCGACCGTGGTGCGCGCGATTTCGCTCACCTGGGCAGTCGCCTCGGCGACGCCGACTACGATCTTGGTGAGCGCCTCGCCCGATTTCTGCGACAACAGCTCGCCGTCGGCGATGGAGCGCTCGGCTTGGTCGATGGCTTCGACGGCGCGCTGGGTCTCCTCCTGGACGCCCCGAATCACCAGGGAGATCTCCCGGGTGGAACTGGAAGTGCGCTCGGAGAGTTCCTTGATCTCGTCGGCCACCACGGCGAACCCCTTGCCGTGCTCGCCGGCCTGCGCCGCGATGATGGCGGCATTCAGGGCCAGAAGGTTGGTCTGCTCGGCCACCTCATCGATGACCGAGAGAATGTCGCCGATGTCGGCGGCACGCTCGGAGAGGGTGGTGACGACCTCGCTGGTGATCTTGGAGGCGCGCTTGATCTCCTGCATGCCGTTGATGACGGCGTCGACCGCCTCGCGCCCGGTCTCGGCGTCGATGCGAACCGCCTTGGAAATGGCGGCAGTTTCGTTGGCGTTTCTTTCCACTTGCTTGATGGAGCTGTCCATCTCCATGACGGAGGAGGCGGTGGCGGTGGAAACTTCCATGAGGCTCACCACGCCGTTGCCGACCTGCTTGATGGAGGCCCCCATCTCGACGATGGAGGAACTCACCTCGTTCACGGAGAGGGCCAGGTTCTCCATGTTTTGCACCACCTCTTCGACACTGGAAGCCATCTCCAGGATGGAGGAAGAGCTTTCGGAAGCCGAAATGGAGAGGGAGTCGACCCCGTGGGCCACCCCTTTCACCGAGGTGTTGATCTGCACGATGGCGGCGGAGGTCTTAGAGACGCTCTCGGCCTGGGTCTTGGCGGAACCGACCACCGAATGCGAGGCCTTGGCCATGGTATCGGAGATGCCGGCCAACTCGTTGGAGGAGCGGGAAACCTTGCCGATCATCCCGGAGAGCTTGCCGACCATCTCGTTGAAGTCGCTCCCAAGTTTGCCGATTTCGTCGTGATTGCCCATCGCGACCTGGGCGGTGAGGTCACCCCCGGAGCCGCTGTTGACCGCCTCGGCCATCACCGAGAGGCGGGAAACGATGTTGCGGGTGATGAGGAGCCCGAGCAGAATCGCCAGGGCCACCGCCACCAGGATAACCGCGGCGAACGTGATCCCCGCGGATTGCTGGATGTCGCTCACCTGCTTGTTCGCGTCGGTCATCCGGTTGCCGACCTCGACCAGGATGTCGTCCAGATCCTCCTTGGCCTTGTCGTTGGCGGTGGCGATCTCCTCGTTGGCAAGCTGGTTCAGCCGCTGGTCGGCAAGCGCATCCTTGGCCGCCTGGCTCATCGCCCCGGCGGGGACCCCCTTCATGAGCGTCTGCTTGCGGGCGATCAACTCATCGGCGACCTTCTCGAACTCGCCCAAGCTGACCAGGAACTGCCGGGTGCGCTTCTCGACCACGCTCCCCTTGGCCACCGGGAGCACTCCCAGCTTCTTGTTCCCTTCCAGGATGATCTGGGCCTGACTAAGCAGGGTGTCCCGCTTCATCTGATAGTCGTCGATGTACTCCTGGAGCTTCTCCGGGTCGTTGGGAACCAGGGCCGCCTGCATCAGGCTCACGTGGCAGTACTTCTGGGTCACTCCCATGAGGAGCACCAGCTTTTGCTGCTTGGCGAGCTGCTCGAGGATGTTCTGGATCTGTCCGCCGACCCTCTTGATGTTGAGGGCGCCAAAGCCGCCGGTGAAGGCGACCAACAAGGCCATGATCAGGAAGGACCCGATCAGGCGGGTACGCAAGGTCAGGTCTTTCATTATAATTACTTCTCCGCTTCGGCGAGGAGGTAGTTCATCAGGTCCACGGAGGCCTTCACTTCGGCCTTGGTCATGTTGGAGTCCGGCTTCCTGAGCATCTTGATGCCGTAGGCTTTGGTGGCGTTACGGTCGAAGGGCTGCCCGGAGATGGGGGCGACACCGGTCTGGATGGCGACGATGGTGCGCTCCAGGGTGTGACATTTCACGCACTTGACCCTGACGATCTCGTAGTTGGCTTTCATGTTCGGCGGGAACGAGGAAGGATCGAGACGCATTGCGTCCCCCTTGCCGACAACCTTCAGCCCGGCATGGGCGGTGGCAGCGGTTGCTGCAACAAGGAGCATGGTAACCAGGAGCTTCTTCATAGTACGTCCTCCAAATTTATGTCGGCGGCGTCCGCCGTTTGGGCATGTCCGGACCGTCAGCTACATGCTGAAGGCGATGGAAGCAAAGGCGATGTTGCCGGTTCCTTCCGGGGCGATGCTGTGTGTGTATTCAATGGACATCCGTACGTTCTGCAGCGGAGCATAGGTGATGGCCGGGGTCAGGCGCTTGATGACGCCGTCGCCGGCATTCAGGTACTCGTAGCGGAACAGCGGGACGAGGTTCACCGGCGCGCCCATGTAGTACTCGGCCTCGAGGGCATAGGCCTTGCTGTCGACGGGAGCTTTCATGACGCCGAACTCGGGGTTGGAATCACGACCGAAGCTGCCGCTCCCCTTTAAGTGCAGCCGCTGGTAAAGGATGTCGGCCTCGGCGCCGATCCTCCTGAAGTTGTTCAGGTTCTGCGCCACGCCGCTGGCATTGAACTCGCCGTTTTGCCCCCAGTAGCCAAAGCCGCCGAGGGTCACACTCAGGTAGTCCCACAGGCTGTCCTTCTCCAGGTCGACCTCGGGCTCCTGCCCCTTGAAGTCGGTGCCGCCGATCTTCAAGGAGATGTGCCCGTAGCCGTCTTCCCGGTCCTGGCCGTTGCGATCCACGACACCGCCGGCGACGAAGACGCGGTTACCCAGCAGGGCGTTCAGTTCCACTCCGTCCTCGGTGGCATCGCTGCTGAAGGGGGAGGCGCCGACGCGGTAGGTGGTCGAGGCATAGGACGGTACCGGCAGGATACGGTTGCTCTTCTTCCACAGCGAAAGCTTCGGCTCGAAGCGCCCCACCTTCACGTTGACCGGGCTACCGACGGCCTGGCGCCAGACCAGGAACAGCTCGTCCAGGTCGGGGTCGTTGCTGGGGGGAACGTTGGTGTTGTTGGCAGGATTGGTGAGCGAGGAAGCCCGCTGCATCCCCTGGGAGTAGAGATTGTAGGTGGCGAAGAACCCGAACATGTCGCGGAACGAACCGCCGGCCTGCAGGGTGATCGACCTGGTGGAAAGGTCGACCTTGTTGCCGTCAGCGGCATCTTCGTCGTAGGCGATGTCTGCGGTCGCGGTAAGCGAGAGCGGTATCTGCTGGGGCAAACCCGAGATGAAGGACCACTCGTTGCCCGGCTCGGTGTCTTTAGCTGCCGCCTTCGCCCCCTCCTTCTTGTGAGGGTAGACGTAGCCGTTTTTCAGGAAGGCATCGCCGAACTCGTTGAGTTCGGGGTAGATGGTATGACAGGTGGAACATTCCGTCTTGTGTTGCCGGCTGAACGCCGGGATGGCGTTTGCCGTGCCCGGGGCGAGCAGGGGGGCACAGGAGATACCGAGAAGGAACATGACCGCTACAGTATGCTTTTTCAGAAACATGATTGGTCTCCTACACTGCTACCAGCGCTTAAATTAAATTACATTAACACTACTAAAGCGGCTCAATCCCTCACCACGTGCGTACTTGACGCGATTGGACTGGTGATTAATACAATATTGCAGAAGTGAAGTCAACTTAACAAAAAGCGAATTTGACCGGCTGTGAGCTAACACTCATTTTTCTATACTTTTTTGCTCTGGAAAATGCTATAAGGTAGCGTCTTAAATCTTTGGGAGGGCGTGCTATGCTGCTAAAAAGCCTTGTTTTCCTCATTCTCACTACGCTCCTGGTGGCGGGGTGCGGGGGTGGTTCCACCAACAATGCCACTGGAGTCTCTAAGCTTGCCCAGTCCCAAAAGTGCATGGACGCAAGCTGCCACGCCGGCTCGGTCTCGCCGGGAACCGGCGCCCTGATCGTCCAGGAGTGGCTGAACTCCACGCACAACACCAACAACGGTGCGGGATGCGCCGACTGTCACGAGCCCCACCCCGGTCACCCGGAGTCCTGTGCCAAATGTCACGGCGGCGGCAGTGGCGTGGCGACGCAGAACCCCGACGCCTCGCGCAAGTGCAACAAATGTCATGGGCTGTCGCACCCCAACGACATCCAGGTGAGGCTCGCGCCGCAGCACTTCGGCAACATGACCGCGAGCATCAACAACAGCACCTACCGCGCCTCGTACCTGAGTTCCAACTACATCGGCAACTGCCGCAAATGTCATAACCCGCACGACCCGACCACGGCGATGTCGGCCAACGCCGAGTGGGCCGAGTCCGGACACGGCGACGTCCTCTCCGGCGCGAGAACCCGCTACGAGTTCAAGACCCGCGGCAGCTACGAGCCGGTCAACTTGACCTTCCAGTACTACTGTGTGCGTTGCCACACCTCCACCGGTTACATCAACTTCGTGACCAGCGGTTTCTCCGACGTGAGACCCTTCGCCGGCCCCGGCTACAAGGTGGTGCAGAACTACCCGGTCAAGGTCGCACCTGGTGCCGCGCAGCCTGCGGACGCCCCCTCGCCGGATAAAACCAAAGAAGTCACCGCCTGCAACGTCTGCCACGACAACGGGGCCGGCCGGGCCTACAGCTGGGCCACCCGCGCGGTACCGGCCTACCGTGGCTATTACAACTTCTCGTCGGCCAACAGCTCCCCGACGGTAAAGCTCAACGACAAGGTCACCGTCTACCCCGACCTCAGCAAATCGAACATCTGCATCCCCTGCCATGCCGGCCGCGGTGTAGGCACCATGATCTATGACGCGCAGGCTGCCGGGATGGACTTCAGCAACACAACCGCGCCGGGAGCCCATGACCGGGCCGCCGCAACGCTGATCTTCGAGACCGGCGGCTACGAGTTCCCCGGCAGGAACTATACTCCGACCAGGTTCCTCCACGGCAGCATCGGCGTGGCCAATACGCGCGGAACCGGCAACACTGGCCCCTGCGTGACCTGCCACATGGAATCGGCCACCCCGCACGGCTTCGAACCCGTGGAGAAGGACGGCGCAGGCAAGATATCGACCATCCTCAGCACGGCGTGCGCCCACTGCCACACCGGCGACCCGGTACAGCTGACTCCGGCGGTCCTGCAGACCGAGAAGAATGGTTACGCTGCGGCGATCGCCATGCTGAACGTCCTCAAGACGGATTCGACACTGCCGGTCAACCCGCTCAACCCCTCGCGCTCGAAGGTGCGCCCCTTGGCCAACAAGAACTCTGACTACAACGCGGCCTTCCCCGGCGGCGGCGCCAACACCATGGGGGCCTTCTTCAACTCGAGCCTCCTGCAGAACGATCCCGGAGCCTTCGCGCACAACCACCAGTACACCAAGCGGCTCATCTACGACTCCATCGACTGGCTGAACAACGGTGTGCTCGATAACGATGTCGAAGCTGCCATCAACAACGCGACCCTGGCGGTCAACAGCAGCACCGGCAAGGTATCTCTCAGCAATCCGATCCTGGGCGGGTACTACATCACGGCGCGGCTTCCGACTGTCGACTATTCGGCCGCCTTCGCCCAGGTCAAGGCCGACGCCATCACCTGGCTGCTGGGCGGCCCCGGCGGGGCACGTCCGTAAGGGCAGAGCATGAAGATACTTCTGCACATCTGCTGCGCGCCCTGTGCCATCTATCCGGTGAAGGAACTAAGATCCGCCGGGCTCGATGTCACGGGGCTCTTCTTCAACCACAACATCCACCCGTTCACCGAGTACAAGCTGCGCATGGAGGCCTTGAAGACCTACGCGAAGCTGGTGGAGTTGGAGGTGCTCTACCGGGAGGAATACCTCCTGGAGGAATTTCTCTCCAACGTGGCTGGTGAACCAGAGGGGCGCTGCGCCTACTGCTACCGCTCCCGTTTGGAGGAGGCCGCGCGCACCGCGGCGGAGTTGGGGTTCAAGAAATTCACCTCCACCCTGCTCTACAGCCGCTATCAAAACCAGCAGATGATCAGCGAGTTCGGTGTCAAGCTGGGCGAGCGCTACGGCGTCGAATTTCACTACGAGGACTTCCGCACCGGCTGGCAGGAAGGGATCAATCTCTCCAAGGAGATGGGTCTGTACCGTCAGAAATACTGTGGCTGCATCTACAGCGAGAAGGAACGCTACGTCAGGAAATAACAAGCCCGGCAACAGCTAAAAAGGGGACTGGCTCCGCAGGTGCCTGTCCCCTTTTACTTTCGCCTCCCGTAAGAACATACCTTCGAGACTAAGCCATGCCTTCATTCGGAAAATCACTCATCATCCTCGGCTTGATCATCGCCGCCATCGGCGCGCTCTTCACCTTCGCCGGCAAGATCCCATGGCTGGGGCGGCTGCCGGGCGACATCTACGTGAAGAAGGAAAACTTCACCTTCTACTTTCCCCTCGCCACCAGCATCATCATCTCGCTGATTCTCTCCCTCATCCTCTGGCTGTTCCGTAAATAAAGAAGATAGATTTCATGGCGCTCTTTGCGCCTACTTTTCGTGGTTCTTTGCGTAACGGCTTTTAAAAGCGGTTGCGCAAAGAACGCTGAGTATCCGCGAAGAACACGAAGGAGACTTTGGGGGCAAACCTAAGGCAGATGCACTACAAGGGATCAGTTCGAACCAGCGTCCCCCCCTTTGCCTTTATCTTCCAGCGCCACGATCTTTCCCCCCTTCTCCAGCAGGAACAGGTCACCGCGCCAGCGCACGCGCTTGCCTACGAGCGACAGCGCCCACACGCCAAATGACAACGCGTCCCGCAGCGGCAGGAGCCAGAGCCAGCACGGCAGAAGCCGATCCTTGACCAGCAGTTGACTATAGGCGGTGCAAACGGCGGACCGCACCAGGTAGAGCAGCGCGGCAGCCAGCCACCCCGAACTGGTGAAGCCGGCGAGCAGCAGCGCGAGAACCGCACCGGGGAACGGCAGCGTGATGCCGGAAGCGAGGTACCCGCCAGGCCGGGAGACCCGCATGGTGCGCCCCCAGCGCAGTTGCCGCGACAGGAGTTCGGAGAGCTTCTCGTCGCCGCGCATCATGCTCTCCACGAAGTACGGCGAGAGCTCCAACCGGTAACCGGCCCGATGGATCATGTTGCCCAACTGGTAGTCGTCGGCCAGGTAATCGACCAGCGCCTCGAAACCGCCGATCCGCTCCAGTGCCTCCCGGCGCACCGCCATCGACGCCCCCAGCGCGAAGGAAAGCCCCTCCAGTTTCAGCGCGGCCATCACGTTGGGTATCATCTCGCAGCAAAAGCCCAGAGCCTCGACGGCGCAGCCGGTGCCCGCCACCTGCGAGCTGCGGTACAGCGAGGTGACCAGCCCGACCTCGGCGTCGGCAAAGGGGGCGCAGACCTGGCGCAGGTACTGGTCCCCCACCCTGATGTCGCTGTCGCAGACCACCAGCAGCGGGTGCTTCGCCTTGGCGTAGGCGTGCATCAGGTTGCAGACCTTGTAGTTCGCCCCGTGGATGGCCGGATCGACCACCAGCTCGATATCCGTCTCCGGGTAGGCCCGCACCAACTGCCTGATGATGGGTATCACGGGATCATCGCACGAGGCGACCGCGAAAACGATCTGGTAGCAGGGGTAGTCCTGGCGGCAAAAAGAGGAGAAATTCTCGAAGCTGTCGCCGTCCACGCCCCGCACCGGCTTCAGGATGGAGACCGCTGGCGCGTGCTCGGCAAGGGGCGCTGGCGCCGCGAAGAAGCTGCGGCCGCAGTAATAGGTGATCGCGGCGTAGGCGAGAGCAGGTGTAACGGAAAGGAACGGGAGGACTTCGTGCAACATCAGCGGATCCTTTCCACCAGCACCAGGTACGGTGCCGTTTCGGGGCGGTTCAGTTGCCGGTGTCGCCAGACGTTGAACCGGCCCGGGTGCAGTGCGGCGGCCCACCCTTCTACCGCGGCCGCTTCCTCGGGGCCGCCGGCGTGACCGGTGTAGAGGGCGATAGTGATGATCCCGGCCGGTGCCAGCAGTTCCGCCGCCTGACCAAGGGCGGAGATGGTATTGGCCGGATCGGTGATGAAGGTGGTGTCACCGCCAGGGAGGTAGCCCAGGTTGAAGGCGGCCGCCCGCACCCCAGGCGTTACGAATTCGGCGAGCCGCTCGTGTCCCGCCTCGACGAGCCTTACCTGTGCCAGCCGCCCTTCCTGCTGCAGCAGCTCACGCGTCGCCGCGATGGCACGGGGCTGGACGTCGAAGGCCCAGACCGTCCCCTCCTGCCCGACCAGTTCCGCGAGCAGGGCGGTATCGAGGCCGTTGCCGCAGGTCGCGTCGACCACAACGTCTCCGGGCTGCACCCGTTCCCTCAGAAAGTAATGCGACAGCGGCACCGCCCCGCGCAGCGTTTCCATACATTGCTCCTCTTAAAAACATAAAACGCGCCACATGGAGGATGTTGCTCTACCCACCGCACATGACCCCAGAGTCCCCCCCTTTGCGAAAGAGGGGACAGGGGGGATTTGCCCCTGCGGCACCAGCAACATCTCATAAAGCCCAAGGCGAAATCCCCTCTGTCTCCCCTTCGCAAAGGGGAGGAGGCGAGTTCTCGCGTTGCGCTTCGTGGCATTGGCGTCAGGTCTTTACTTTTTTGCCCCCAGCGTCAGCACCGCCGGCAGCGTCACCATGAACGCGATCTGACAGGCGACCATCCCCAGCGACATCACGGCGCCGATGCTGAACACCCCCTGGTGCCGCGCCACCATGAGCGCCCCGAAACTCGCCATGATGGTAAGGGTGTTCAGCAACACCCCGACCCCGGTGGAGCTCAGTATCACCCCCGCCGCACTCCCTTCCTCGCGCCGATACCGGTTGATGATGTAGATCCCGGAATCGACCGCGATCCCCAACACCAGCGGCATGACGATGATGTTGGCGGAGTTGAAGCTGATGCCGAAGAGCCACATGCCGCTCACCATGAAGAGAAGCCCCACCAAAAGCGGCACCAGCCCGATCAGCGCGAACTTCACACTCCTGAAAGCGAAGAGGAGAATCCCGACGATGGCGACGAAGGCGTAGATGAAGGCGAGTCGGTAGGAGTCGCGCATGATGGTCATCGACTCGTAGACCATGACCGGTTCCCCGGTGGCATGCGGGTCCACGCTCCTCACCTCGTCCAGGAAGGCCTTGAGCGGATCGCGGTTGAAGATCTCCCCCTTGGGAGCCACCTGCAGCATGAGCTTCCCGGTCTTGCCGACGAACCGGGAACGAAGCTCCTTGGGTACGTCCGCCTCGCTGACCGGCTTCGCCGCCAGGCTCTGCTTCAGGAGTTCGATCTTGGCCGGGAGTTCCTTGAACATCCCACCCTGGAAATCCTGGAGCATCCCGACCGCGTTTTTGTCCCGCTCCTTCTCCAACCCGGCGAAGAACTTGTCGAGAGTGGCCACGAAGGCCGCAGCCTGTTTCGCCTCCGGGCGCCGCTCCTTCTCCAGCCGCTCCTTGAGCGCGACTGCGGCGTTTCTAAATGCCTCGAATACCTTGGGGAGCTCCATGAGCGAGAGGTTTTCCTCGTAGGGTGCCGGCTTCACGTCGGCAAGCTCCCGTTGCAGCGCGGCCAGTTCCGCGAGCTTCTCCTGCTGGTGGTCCGGCACCAGGGTGTTGAGGCTCACCACGTGGTCGACGCTCGGCAGCCGCTCCAGCCGGGCGGTCTTCGCCTGCGCATCCGCGGCGTTGTTGGCGGTGACCACGGCGAAGTAGCCGCTGTTCTCCTTGCTCCTCATCAGCTTGTAGGCATAGGTGACCGACTCCAGCCCCTTGGCCTGCAGGTTCATCAGGTTGTAATCGAACGAGATCCTGGACAGGGGATAGAGCGAGGCGACGCATAGCGCCAGGGTGAGGCCGATGACCAGCCTGGGGCGGCCGAAGAGGAGCCGCGCCATTACCCCGTGCTCGCTCAACCGTGCCACCGCTGCCGGCTTGCGCGCCTTGCGGTACCGGGCGAGCAGCACCAGCAGGGCGGGGAGCACGGTGAAGGTGACCAGGACGCAGATGACCACCCCGCCGGCGGCGATGATGCCCAGTTCGGCGATGCCGCGGAAGTCGGTGAAGACGAAGGTGAGGAAGGCGGCGGCGACGGTGGCGGCGGCCATGACGATGGCCCAGACGTTCCTGGTTAGCCCTCTTTCCAGGGCGACCATTTCCCCCGCCCCCAGTTGCAGCTCTTCCTGGTAGCGCAGCACCACCTGGATGCCGTACTCGATGCCGATGCCGATCAGCATGATGGCGAACACCATGGAGAGTATGTTCAGGTGCCCGACGGCGAGGGTGGCGAAACCAAAGGAGAGCGAGATGGCAACCAGCAGCGACACCATGGCCGCAGTCACGTTCAGTACCCCCCGGAAGGCGAAAAGAAGCAGGACCACGGTCAGCACCAGGGAGATCACCGTCGCAAGGGTGATGTCCTTCTCGCTGGTGGTCATCTCCTCATGCTCCAGCACCGGAGTTCCGGTCAGGCCCACGCTCACCCCCTTGAACTCGGGCAGGGCCTTCAGACGGGCGACCTCGGCGCGGACCACGGCTATGGCCGCCTTGGCGGGGACGAAGCCCGCCATGTCCCGCACCGGGAGCGCGGTCAGTATCTGCTGGCGTCCCGCGCGCGCGAAGGCGGAATCAGGGTTCATGAAGACGCTTTCCATCGAAGGGACGCTTCCCTTGCCGGTCCCGAAGCTGGTGAAGCCGGCGCCCAACTTGTCCAGCATGAACAAAATGCCCGGCAGCTGTTTCTCGTCGCCGGCCAGGTACCGGTCGATGCTCCCCGTCATGTAGGTGAACAGGGTTTGCACCGAGGGTGAGGCGGAGAGGGCCCGCAACGCGGGCGCCGCCAGGGTCAGGTTGCGGCGCAGCTCCTTTATGTCCTCAAGCGACATGAACAACAGTCCGTTGTCCCGGAAATAGGGAAGTGCAAAGGGATAGAAGACGTCGGAGAAGTGCCTCTTGTCCTTGGCGAGCGTGTCGTGCAGTCGGCTGCCGAAGTTCCCCACCTTCTCGGCGTCGTCCCCCTCGATCACCACCACGATGTCCTCGGTGCTGCCGAACTCGGCGCGGAAGGCACGGTAGTCGCGGTTGAAGGAGGTGTTCTGCGGCATCAGGTCATCGCGGCCGGTGAGAAACTCCATGCGCTGGGTGGTGAGCCAGATGGAGAGTACGGAGGCAACCAGCGCCACGGCCAGCACCAGCCAGGGGCGGCGCGCCGCGAGGGAGAACAGGAGGCTTGCTTTAGGGGCTTCATTCATAAGATCATTGGCCTTTTCCGGACATTAAATTAAGCCCCTGCAACCTAGCATACACGGAACGCACAATCAACTGCACCGAGCAAATCCCTGTTTTCATTAGGAAAAAAAACGGACATCAGGAAAAAACAGTGTACCTTTTGTCAAATTCATGGTAGATTTCCATCCTTGTAACTATATACAAAGCAGCTACACTGAGTTAACACTCACCAATCCGGCAGAAAGGAGTATGTGGTGACTTCCCCCTTCAAACACCCCATATCACATGCACTCACCTCATTCAACGGCACCGTTAGTGAGCCGGAGTTGAACGTCGAACACAAGGCAGGGGCAACGGTGCACCAGTTTCCCCCCGCTCTCTGGAAGAGTAAGCCTGGCAAGGCAAAGAGTGCTCTCGATCTCGCCATTGAAGGTAGCCGCGACTTCTTCTTCCGCGAACAGCTCCCCAAAGGTTATTGGTGGGCGGAGCTGGAATCCAATGTCACCATAACCGCAGAATATATAATGCTGCTCCACTTCCTTGGCCTTGTCGATCACGAGCGCCAGCGCAAGATGAGCAACTACCTCCTCTCCAAGCAGACCGAGGAGGGATTCTGGACCATCTATTACGGCGGTCCGGGCGACCTCTCCACCACCGTCGAGGCCTATTTCGCCCTGAAGCTCGCCGGCTACCCCGCGGAGCACCCGGCGCTGCAGAAGGCGCGTGCCTTCATCCTCTCCAAGGGGGGCGTGATCAAATCACGCGTCTTCACCAAGATCTTCCTGGCGCTCTTCGGCGAGTTCGACTGGCTCGGCGTGCCCAGCATGCCGGTGGAACTGAACCTGCTCCCGAACTGGGCCTATATCAACATCTACGAGTTCTCCAGTTGGGCCAGGGCGACCATCATCCCGCTCTCCATCGTGATGTTCAAGCGGCCGGTGCACAAGGTCGCCCCCGCGCAAAGGGTGCAGGAACTGTTCGTGCGACCGCCGCGCGCCATCGACTACACCTTCACCAAGGAAGAAGGCATCTTTACCTGGAAGAACTTCTTCATCGGCCTGGACCACATGCTCAAGGTGTACGAGCGCAGCCCGATCCGCCCCTTCCGCAAGCGCGCCATGACCAAGGCCGAGGAGTGGGTGCTGGAGCACCAGGAGGAGTCCGGGGACTGGGGCGGGATCCAGCCGGCCATGCTGAACGCGGTATTGGCGCTAAGCGTCCTCGGCTACGACAACGAGCATCCGGCCGTGGCCCAGGGGCTGAAAGGGCTGGAGCACTTCTGCATTGAGTCCGACGAGCAACTCGTGCTGCAGTCCTGCGTCTCGCCGGTGTGGGACACCGCGCTCGCCCTCAAGGCACTGGTGGACGCCGGGGTGCCGTCCGACCACCCCTCGTTGGTGAAGGGCGCGCAGTGGCTTTTGGAGCGCGAGGTGAGACGCCCCGGGGATTGGAAGATCAAGGCCCCCGACCTCGAGCCGGGCGGCTGGGCCTTCGAATTCCTGAACGACTGGTACCCGGACGTCGACGACTCCGGCTTCGTCATGATCGCCTTGAAGGGGATCGAGGTGAAGAACCGTAAGGAGTTGGACGCCGCTGTGAAAAGGGGCATCGACTGGTGCCTGGGGATGCAGAGCAAAAACGGCGGCTGGGGTGCCTTCGACAAGGACAACACCAAGCACATCCTGAACAAGATCCCCTTCGCCGACCTGGAGGCGCTCATCGATCCGCCCACCGCCGATCTCACCGGCAGGATGCTGGAGCTGATGGGGACCTTCGGTTATCCCAAGACCTATCCGGCGGCGCAGCGCGCCCTGGAGTTCCTCAAGAAAAACCAGGAGCCGGAAGGTCCCTGGTGGGGGCGCTGGGGGGTCAACTACCTCTACGGCACCTGGAGCGTGCTCTGCGGGTTGGCCGCCATCGGCGAGGACATGCAACAGTCCTACATCAAGAAGGCGGTCAACTGGATCAAGTCGCGCCAGAATATCGACGGCGGCTGGGGCGAGACCTGTGAGTCCTATCACGACGCCACCCTCGCCGGGATGGGCGAGAGCACCGCATCTCAGACGAGCTGGGCACTGCTGGGGCTGATGGCCGCCGGCGAGGCGCACTCATCCACGGTGGTGCGCGGCATCCAGTACCTGATCTCCACCCAGAAGCAGGACGGGACCTGGGACGAGACGCAGTACACCGGGACCGGGTTCCCGAAGTACTTCATGATCAAGTACCACATCTACCGCAACTGCTTCCCGCTCATGGCGCTGGGGACCTACCGCACCCTCACCGGCGGGACGGAGTAGCGGTTGGCCATGAGAGCCTTCGTCACCGGAGCCACCGGTTTCATCGGCGCGAGCATCGTGCGCGAGCTCCTGAAGGATGGATGGCAGGTGCGCGTGCTGGTGCGTCCCGGTTCCGACCGTCGCAACCTGGCCGGGCTCGACCTGGAACTGCACGAGGGGGATCTTTCCGAGCGCCAGTCACTGGTCAAGGCGCTTGCCGGATGTGACCTCCTCTTCCACGCCGCCGCCGATTATCGGCTCTGGACCCGGACGCCACAGGCGATGTATGATGCCAACGTGCTGGGCACCCGCAACATCCTTTCCGCGGCGCTGGCCGCCGGCGTCGGCAAGGTTGTCTACACCAGCAGCGTGGGGACCCTGGGCAACCCCGGCGACGGCACCCCCGGCAACGAGGAGACCGCGGTCGATTTCGTCGACATGGTCGGCGATTACAAGAAGAGCAAGTTCCTCGCCGAACGCGCCGCCGAGTCCTACCTGGAGAAGGGGCTGCCGCTGGTGATCGTGAACCCGTCCACTCCGGTCGGGCCGATGGACGTGAAGCCGACGCCGACGGGGAAGATCATCGTCGATTTCCTGAACGGCAAGATGCCCGCCTACCTCGACACCGGGCTGAACCTGATCGACGTCGAGGCGTGTGCGCGCGGCCACCTGCTGGCGGCACAAAAGGGAAGGATCGGACAGAAGTACATCCTGGGGAACCGCAACCTGACCCTCGCCGAGATCTTCGAGATGCTTTCGGCGCTCACGGGGCTTAAGGCGCCGCGGGTGAAGCTCCCCTACTACCCGATACTGTGGGCTGCCTACGCGAACCACGCGCTCTCCCTGGTCACCAGGCGCGAGCCGCTCATCCCGCTGGCCGGGGTGCAGATGGCGAGGAAGTTCATGTATTTCGATTCCGGCAAGGCGCAGGCCGAGCTCGGGTTACCGCAGACTCCCGTGGAAGACGCCCTGGAGCGTGCGGTGAAGTGGTTTAAGGACAACGGCTATGTCCAAAACCGTTAGCCACGGAGACAATCTGAGGAAATCTGAGAAAGGCCAAGACCGAGTCTGATGGTTTTAAACCTTGTGAAGGGTTTTCTCCGAAGTTCTCAGATGTTCTCCGTGGCCAACGGTTTTGATTTCATGTTTTTTTAATCGTTACGGGTTCTCAAGGAGATCCATGTACACATTGCTCAGCAAGATAAACGGTCCCGACGACCTGAAGAAGCTTGATGCCGAGGAGCTGGTGCTGCTCGCAGACGAAGTGCGCGGCTTCCTCATGGATTCGGTTGCGAAGACCGGCGGACACCTGGCCTCAAACCTTGGTGTCGTCGAGCTCAGCATCGCGCTGCACTACTGTTTCGACTCCCCGAAGGACAACATCGTCTGGGACGTCGGCCACCAGGCCTACACCCACAAGATCCTCACCGGACGACGCGACAGCTTCCACACCCAGCGCTGCTACAAGGGGATCAGCGGGTTCCCCAAACGCTCCGAGTCCCCCCACGACGCCTTCGGCGCCGGACACTCCTCCACCTCGATCTCGGCAGGGCTCGGCCTCGCCGTGGCCCACACCTTGAAGGACGACGGCGCCCGGGTCATCTCGGTGATCGGCGACGGCTCGCTCACCGGCGGCATGGCCCTGGAAGCGCTGAACCAGGCCGGACACCTGAAGAAAAACCTGATCGTGGTCCTAAACGACAACGAGATGTCCATCTCGAAGAACGTCGGCGCCCTCTCCTCCTTCATCTCCAGGAAGATGACCGGCACCTACTACCGCAGCCTCAAGAAGGAGATGGAGGGGCTTTTGGCCGGGATTCCGGCCATCGGCGGCAACATCCTGCACTTCGCCAAGAAGGCCGAGAATTCCCTCAAGGGATTCCTCACCCCCGGAACGCTCTTCGAGGCGCTCGGCTTTGAGTACGTCGGCCCCATCGCCGGCCACGACATCCCGACACTTCTGGGCGTGCTGGAAAACGTGAAGCGGCTGGAAGGCCCCATCCTCCTGCACGTCATGACCAAGAAGGGGAAAGGGTACGGCCCGGCCGAGGACATGCCGGACAAGTTCCACGGCGTCGCCCCCACCAAGCCGGCCAGCGCCACCACGAGCAAGCAGGCTCCCCCCTCCTACACCAGCGTCTTCGGCAACACCCTGGTGAAGCTCGGGGAGAAGGACGAGAAGATTCTCGCCATCACCGCGGCCATGCCCGACGGCACCGGCCTCACCCCGTTCGCCGAGAGGTTCCCGGACCGTTTCTTCGACGTCGGCATCGCCGAGCAGCACGCGCTTACCTTCGCGGCAGGGCTTGCCGCGGAGGGGTTCCGCCCGGTCGCCGCCATCTACTCGACGTTTACCCAGCGCGCCTATGATCAGGTCTTCCACGACATCTGCCTGCAGAAGCTTCCGGTCACCCTGGCGCTGGACCGCGCGGGCCTGGTGGGCGACGACGGCCCGACCCATCACGGCGCCTTCGACCTGTCGTACCTGCGCCACCTCCCCGAGCTGACCGTGATGGCGCCCAAGGACGAGAACGAACTGCAGCACATGCTGAAAACCGCCATCTACCTCGGCCGACCCGTCTCCCTGCGCTACCCGCGCGGCGCCGGCTTCGGCGCGGCAATGGACAAGGAACTGAAGGCGCTCGAGGTCGGCAAGGGGGAACTGCTGGTCGAGGGGACCGACCTGACCCTGGTCGCCGTCGGCTCCACCGTCTACCCGGCACTGGAAGCCGCCGCGCTTTTGAAGCAGAAAGGGATCTTCGCCTCGGTGGTGAACGCCCGCTTCGTGAAGCCTTTGGACCGCGAGCTGATCCTGGCCGAGGCCGGGCGCACCGGCTGCATCGTCACCGTCGAAGAGAACGCCCTTATGGGGGGCTTCGGCAGCGCCGTCCTCGAGGCGGTGGCCGATGCGGGGCTGACCGGCGTGCGGGTGAAGCGGATCGGCATCCCCGACAGCTTCGTCGAGCAGGGAAGCCAAAGCCAGCTCAGAGCCGACCTCGGGCTCGACGGCGCCGGCATCGCCGCCACCTGCCAGGCCTTCCTCAAGGGAGCCGGCAGCGTCCATCCGCAACTAACCGTAGTGAAGTAGCAGCGCTTTTAGTTATCAGTCAGACAGCTAGACGCGGGACAGGCCGAAAGCTTCATTTCCTCGGCCTGTCCCGTAGCCGTCTTTATCAGCCATCAACCAAAGAACAGCCGGAAGGATACCTCTACAATGCGTTTTCCGATGCGATTGAATTACGATCTCACCCGTTACATCATGGGCAACAAGATGAAGAAGCAGGAGAAGTATCCCCTGGTCCTCATGCTGGAGCCGACCCACCTCTGCAACCTCGCCTGCTCCGGCTGCGGCCGCATCAGGGAGTACGCCGACACCATCCAGGAGATGATGAGTCTCCAGGAGTGCCTGGACTCCGTGGACCAGTGCCCGGCACCGGTCGTCACCATCACCGGCGGGGAACCGTTCCTGTATCCCCACATCTTCGAGCTGATCGACGCTGTGTTGAAGAGAGGGAAGCACATCTACCTCTGCACCAACGCCCTGCTCCTGGAGAAGGCGCTGGACACCCTGAAGCCGCACCCCAACTTCGTGATCAACGTGCACCTGGACGGCATGGAAGAGACCCATGACCGCATCTTGGAGCGCCCCGGCACCTTCAAGATCGCCATGTCCGCCATCAAGAAGGCGAAGCAGCTCGGCTTCCGGCTCTGCACCAACACCACCATCTTCAAGGAAACCGACCTGATCGAGATCGAGATGCTCTTCTCCCACCTGAAGGATATCGGCGTCGACGGCTTCCTGGTCGCCCCCGGATTCGGCTACGAGGCCGTGGGTGAGAAGCTGTTCCTGGAGCGTCGCGAGATCCAGAAGAAGTTCGAGTCCGTGTACGAGATGAGCAAGCGTTTCCGCTTCTTCTCCACCCCCATGTACCTGAGGTTCCTGAAAGGGGAAAAGGAGCTCGAGTGCACCCCCTGGGGCAACCCGACCCGGAACCCGCGCGGCTGGAAGGCACCCTGCTACCTGATCACCGACGAGCACTACGGCAGTTTCGCCGAGATGATGGAGAAGACCCAGTGGGACAAGTACGGCGTCGGCAAGGACCCGCGCTGCGCCCAGTGTATGATGCACTGCGGCTTCGAGCCGACCGTTGTCGAAGAGATCGGCAAGAGCTGGAAAGAGATGTGGGAGATGTTCCTGTGGAACTTGACCTAAGGTCAGAGCCGTTCATCACCTGTTTAAAAAGAGAAGGGGCAGCCTCACGGCTGCCCCTTCTTGCATATGATCCACAGATTGAGCCACAGGTGGTCGCGTCTAAGCTCACTGCGGCTTGACTATGTCGACGGAAATCTCAACCGCAGGAATCCCCCCTCTGTTCTCAAGCCAGTGCGTGGTGTTCTTATCCTCGGGCCAGCCAACTCCCGGTCCGTACTCCGTCGCAACCCCATTTCGATGATCCGTTATTGTTCCTTGCAGTATATAGACCGTGCCCGGTCTGTCTTTATGATCGTGCATCGGGCCGAAGACACCTCCGGGTTCGATGGTAACCATGCGCATTCGGAGTTGGCGCCCTTCCATCCCCTCGATCTCTGGGCCGAGATCCACCGTTGCAAGTAACTTCACCGAAACACCTTTCGTTTCAGGAACCTCTTCATTGCTCATAGCGGTCTCCTTTTTGTGCTATGGCCTACGGACTTATAGGCAAGAGGGACTAGTCATTATTTTAGCATTCGGCCGGAGTCAAAGCTCCTACTTACTCGACCCCTGTCACCTTTATTTCCACTTTCTCCAGGGACACTTTCCCCTTAAGATCGAAGCGGTAGACCTTCCCCGTCTTCCAATCCTTGTCGAAACGAAGACGCATTTCGGTGCGACCCTTTCCAGGGGTCCCGTTGATGAAGACCTCTCCATTCTGGTAGTGGATCGAGATCGTGCGAGTCTCCCCCCCGGACTTTACCGTCAGGTCCCGACTCTCGCCCTCGGCGATGCGCACGGTGGCTTGCTCCACCGGCTGCTTCTGGCCTTGCACCTTCACCTCCCCCGAGAGGAGGGCGACTGCCACGGTGCGCGGCGGACCCGCCGGCGCTTGGGCGGCAGGCTGTCGTACCGTCGATTGGGCGGCCGGTTGACGCACCGGCGCAGGGGGAGCGGGAGCTACCGGTTGAGGCCGTGGCCGCTCCCTCTCGACGATGATCGTAGGCGGAGGTGCCAGGCGTTCCCTTTCGACGATGATCGTAGGCGGAGGTGCCAGGCGTTCCCTTTCACGTATTACCACCGGCGGTTCATCCCGCATGATGACCAGCCGCGGCACCTCCCGCTCGAATCGGGAAGAGCGGTCGTGAACCTGGATGAAGACATCCACTCCCCGTAACGCCAGCGGTCCCGAGGTGCCGGTGTCAGTATAGAGTTCACCCTTCGCCCAGTGCCGGTCATAGGGGAAACGCAGTCCTTCAAAGCTGAGGGCACCGCCGGCATAGGTTACGGTGAGATCGACCTCTCTCCCTTTGTAGTCGGCAACGCCGATCCTGCGGGTTTCACCGTCCGCGATGGTGAACGTCAACGGTTCGTAGTGGTGGTGGCGGTCGCCGATCTTGATCTCTCCTCCCTGCAAGCGAACCCGAATCAGCTCCCCGAAAGCCCCCTGCCCCCTGTGTATCGCATCGATGCGCTCCTGCCGTTCCCGCTCCAGCGCGGCCTGGCGTGCCCGTTCCCGCTCACGTTCCACAGCTTGGCGCCGAGCCCGCTCCTCCGCAGCCTGGCGGCGTTCCCGCTGTTCCTGCTCATACACCCGTATCGCCTCGATCCGCTCCGGCTCGCTCATCCGGTTCCACATTTCCTGGGGTACGCCATACATGTAGTTAGTGCAGCCCGCTAGCAAGGAAGCCAGGATCAGATAGATAATGGATATTTTCTTCATATGTGTATCTCCAAGTATTGGATGGGGATTGGCAAAGGTTCTCAGTCTGGCAATATTGCACTGTAACTGCGGCCGTCCTTGGCAACAACTCATGCCCTGCCCCACGCCCTCCGATGCGTATCACACTTCCCGCTGTTTCTATTGCAATTCTTTAAGCTTAAGCTGACCTTGAATAGCGCTCGCTGTGCCCGTACTCTTCTTTTAAAATCGATGAATTTCATGACGACATTGGTTGCCTGATGATAGTCTTCCATTTTTCTGGCGCAGCGCGCCGGATATCGCTTAAATAGATCTCGTGGTGCTTTCCTCTCCTCTCGCTGCCACTGCTTTCTATAAAGGAATGGACCTTCTCAATTGTGGGCCCTTCCTCCGTGAACGGCCCGACATACAGTATCTGTGCGGCCTTCCCCTCTTTGAAGGCTTCAAACCTTGCCAGAGAAAGAGACACTAGCTTTTTCTTCCGTTGCACTTCCTTTGTCGCTGCGTCAACCAACGCGGACGTAATAAAATCCGGCTGCATAACCATCACGGTCCATTTCCAAAGGTCCTTTTTACCTGTCGTGAATGCAGAAGGATCGTCAGACCACCAGAGAGCCTCGAGTGGCAGCACGCCGTAATCGATGCCCGCTTCTCCTTTTTTGAGCATGAACTTAAGCGTATAAGAAAGCGAAAACAGGACCTCTACGGCATCCTTGAATTCCTGCGCCGTGTTGGGATCCCCTGCACCGTCGATCATGAGGAAATTCATCTCAGGGACTTCCACACTTTCGACTTTCTTTGCAGACGGACCATAGAGGTGCTTTAACTGCTTCAAACAGTCGATCTTGTCCACTTTACCTCCTCTTTCTACTGCTCAATACTTGGGGTAAAAGAGGGTAAAAAGGGGACAGGCTACTTTTTGACCTGCTCTTCAGCATCCTCCCTTTTAACCCGCTCTATAAAATCTAACCAGCGACATGAAAAGCGCGAAGGTGTAGCCGTAGGTGAAGCTGTCCAGGAAGAAGACTTGCCGCCCCCTGGACTCCTTTAGCCGCCGCAAGCCGGCCATGGTCGCTCCACAGAGAAGCGGCGCGTACACGAGGCCGTACCCCTGGAGGTGTTTTAGATGAAAGATGTGATTGGGCACAATCCAGAGGCTCGCCACCCCCGCCAGGCTGCCCAGTAAAATGGTTCCGAAGAAGGCCAACACCGGATGTCTGCGATCGCTTTTCCGGAAGGGCTCGACGAGCGACCGCATGCCCAACTCCACCAGCAGTTGAAAGACAAGGTTGGCGAACAGCTCCCACAGTAGACCGAAAACCAGCTCAAAAATCGCTTCCAAGAAAACTAGTCCCTCCTGGTTCCGTCTTTACCACCCTCGGTTAAGGGACGGGCAGTCGCACTTGTCTCCATCGGCCCATTGTTTGAGGGGTAGGTTGGGGATGGTCAAGAACCTCTGCAGTTAGGCACTCTAAATTAACGTCGGTTCCCGTTCAAGTTTATTTTTCCCGCTTTGCACAAGGCACCCAAGTGCGACTCGCTCATCGCGTTGGGTTACTCGCTCATCGCGTTGGGTTACTCGCTCATCGCGTTGGGTTACTCGCTCATCGCGTTGGGTTACTCGCTCATCACGTTGGGTTACTCGCTCATCGCGTTGGGTGACTCGCTCATCGCGTTGGGTTACTCCCTCATCGCGTTGGGTGACTCGCTCATCGCGTTGGGTGACTCGCTCATCGCGTTGGGTGACTCGCTCATCGCGTTGGGTGACTCGCTCGACGCGTTGAGTGACTCGCCTGCCGCGTCAGGTGACTCACGTGACGGCGGCGGTGAACTGCGGAGCATCGAATAGGACGGAACAGATGGCAGATGGCCTGCGCTTGGAGAGGAGAAGATGAATGAAAAGATGAAACGGAAAGGTAGGGGGATGCCAGATGACATCCCCCCGGTTTAAATATCCGGGCCGTTGGCCCTGGTGGCGGAAGTTAAAAGTTAGGCGGGAATGCTGTTTTTGACTTCTTCCTGCACGGTCTGAGTTGTGGCAGTTGCCTTCGACCTGGTGTGCGCCCTTCTTTCTTTGGCAAGACGGAAACCTGAGACGATGAGGATCTCAGGAGTTCGCAGTGCCGCCAGTTCCAGAAAAGAAGCCACTTCATCCATCAAAACAACCAGTTTCGCCTGGCTCGTTACACGCTCCGCAATAACGACTTTGCTCCCAAGCATCGACTCGTGATAAAGTGCGTCGTGCCTTTCCGATGCCGCGAGATACGCCTCCAGCACTGTTTGATGCGTCGTCCAGAATGAATCAGGGAACCTCGTTTTGTCGGCTAAGGCATTTCTTACACTCTGGTTGATTCCATGAAACTTCGTTGCCCCCGCGGTCCGGTAATCCCGCAGTACTCTCTCGGCCTGAGGAGTCACATCGCACCTCCTTTTTTCGCCAACTCGAAGTTTAATTAGAGAAGCACAATTCTTCCGCCTCGTCGAATACTACTATCCTGCTTGAGGTATGCAAGCGGAAGAGGCATAAATTTAACCGGTCGAGCATCCGCAGAAAATGCTCTCAGTCGCGATGACCTCATCCACCTACCAAGACATCTATGCCGTCGTCTCCCAAATCCCCCAGGGACAGGTGGCGACGTACGGGCAAATCGCGCTGCTGGCCGGCCTGCCGGGACATGCCCGCCAGGTGGGCTACGCTTTGAGCGCGCTCAACGATGCTTCCGTTCCCTGGCACCGCGTCATCAACGCCAAGGGGGAGATCAGTCCCCGTTCCGGCGGCGGCCATGACGAACTGCAGCGACTGCGGTTGGAGGCCGAGGGGGTCCGTTTCGACTCCTGCGACCGAATCCCGCTCGACCGTTACCGCTGGCAGCCGTAAAACCCTGAAAGGCATATCACCACGGTTCTCACAGCAGGACTTCCCCCCACTCACAACAACGCCCCTAAAAGAACAATTTGACATAACGAACTAAAAAATATTAAATTAACTCCATTGTTTTCCCATCAGATCCTACACCCACCACCTTCCCTTTGGCATAGACAGCTTGTTCTGATCGGATTTACTCCCTTGGAGGCTGCTGTGGATACCTACTTCGCTCCCGCCGAACGCACCACGAACGACCAATTACAAGAAGAAATCACAACGGTCACCACCAGCCCCGTCATCCAGGAACTGCTGCATAGCATCGGCGGCTTGATTGCGGTTCTGGATGAGCACCGCCAGGTCGTCGGCCTCAACGACTCTTTCTTGAAGACATTGGGCGTCGATGACCCGGGTTCGGTACTGGGGCTTCGCCTGGGCGAGGTGATGGGGTGCGTTCACAGTAGCGACGGGCCCAACGGCTGTGGGACCACGCGCTACTGCAGCACCTGCGGTGCGGTGGTAGCCATGGTAGCGGCACTCAACGGCGAAGGACCGGTGGAAGAGTTGTGCTCGCTGAGTACCCAAAAGGATGACACGACCCGCGAATACGCGATCATGGTCCGCGCCAGCACCCTGACGCTCGAGGGGCGAAAGTTCATCCTGCTCTTTCTGCACGACGTGACCCTGGAACACCTGCGCGCCGCGCTGGAGAGAACCTTCTTCCACGATATGGGGAACATGTTCACCGGTTTGCTGGGCGCAAGCCAGTACCTGGTCAGGGAAGATCACTCCGAATTCGCCTCCATGATATATCGCGCCGCCCTGAGGCTGCACAAGGAACTGGAGATCCAGAGATGTCTCTTCAAAAACGATTTCCTGGAGTACCGCCCGTCCCGCGACGACACCACCGCGGCTGAACTTCTGGCCGAACTGAAAGGGATCTTCTCCAAGCACGACGCGGCTAGCGAAAAGTCGATGCTGCTGCCCGACTCGCTCCCCCTGCTCACGGTGAAGACCGACCAGTCACTGGCGTTGCGGGTGATGGCGAACATGGTCCTCAACGCCTTGGAGGCGACGGAGGAGCATGGCGAGGTGAAGCTTTGGTTCGAACAGGAACAGGATACCTTGCAATTTTGCGTCTGGAACGAAAAGGCGATCCCTGACGAGGTGCAGTGCCGGATCTTCCAGCGCAGCTTCAGCACCAAGGAGGGGCCGGGTCGAGGCGTAGGGACCTTCTCCATGCAACTGATCGGCGAGAAGATACTGGGAGGGAAGGTCAGCTTCTCCTCCTCCACGCAACAGGGTACCCTGTTCAAGTTCCAGATACCCGCCCACTAGCCCATCTCCCCCACGTGGTCAGAAACAGGTTCCTGGAGAGCTACTTTAGGTGCCGGACTGATACGAGACCTCGCCCGTGATAGCAAAGCCGTGACACGGTGCTATAGTCATAGCTGTGATAATTACGCTATCAAGGGAGGAGAAGGTTATGAGTCAGTACCAGATTGCCGTCATCGTTGGGAGCCTGCGCCGCGACTCGATCAACCGCAAGCTCGCCAACGCGTTGATCAAGCTCGGACCTGCTGATTTCTCATTCAAGCTTTTGGAGATAGGCGACCTGCCGCTGTACAACCAGGACGACGACGACAAACAGGCGCAGTCTGTCGTACGCCTTAAAAGTGAGGTCAAGGCGGCGGCGGGACTGATCTTCGTTACGCCTGAGTACAACCGTTCCATGCCGGGGGTACTGAAGAACGCGCTGGACAACGCTTCGCGCCCCTACGGCACCAGCGCCTGGACCGGCAAACCCGCCGGCATCCTGGGCGCTTCCATCGGTCAAATCGGCACCGCGCTCGCGCAGCAGCACCTGCGCAACACACTGGCCTACCTCGACGTGCCGACCATGGGGCAGCCGGAGGTGTTCATCCAGGTGAAAGAAGGCTTCTTCGACGCGGCCGGCGATGTTACCAGCCCCGATACCGTCAAGTTCCTGCAGGGGTGGATGGACCGCTACGTCCCGTGGGTGAAGCGCCACGCGCAGTGACGCCGATTCCCCCACTAATTAAAAAGCCCACCGGGTCAGGCCGGTGGGCTTTTCTTTTTGAGTTTGGCAAGTGCTGCAAATCCCCCCTGTCCCCCCTTCGCAAAGGGGGGAACGTGAGTTCACCTGCGGCGCTTCGTAGGGTGCATGCTATACGCTTCCGGAGGAGTTTATTTTTCCCGGGTGACTGCGAACTGGCTCAGATGACGCGTTTGGCGCCCAGGTAGCGCGGGCGGTAGTAGTCGCTGTTCATGTCGGAGATGGTGACCTCACCTTTGCCGGAGGAGGCATGGATCATCTTGCCGTCGCCAAGATAGATCCCGACGTGGGACGGGTACTCCGCGTAGGTCTGGAAAAAGACCAGGTCTCCCTTGCGCAGCTCGCCTGGAGCGACGTTACTGCCGACGTTGATCTGCTCCCGGGCGGTACGCGGCAGGTCGATCTGGTTGGCGTGGAATACCTGCTGCACGAAGCTAGAGCAGTCGATGCCATCCGCTCCGTCCCCGCCGAACCGGTACGGGGTGCCAAGGTAACGTGCTGCGGTCTGGCTGATATGGTCGATCTCGGTTGCAGCGTGGCTTGTCAGCGAGGGAAGCGCCGACGGGACCGGCTCCCCCTCCACCTCTGCCGTCTCAAGGGCGGCGGTCCCGCGGTAGGCGGTGGGGAGGCCGAGCCCGAGGTCAAAAGCGGCAGGTACCGACCGCAAGGCCTGGCCGGAAGCGGCATCGGACCTCGCATCTGAGACTGCCAGGGTCAGGGTACTTTGCATCATCTGAACTCGGAGCATTTCGGCCGCGACCCGGGGCGATACCGTTTCCCTACCGGCGGGTCCGCTGGCGGACTGCAGCAGGGACTCGAATCCCGAAGGGGTCGAAGAAGCCTTCTTTTCCACACACGCCTCACGCGGCGACGCGATGGGAGATGTTACCTGTAAAGAATTTATGGCCATTGTTTGTACTCGTCTCGGTCCTGCCCCGGCACATCGAGGCGCCGCAGCGGGCACTTTTTTGACGCGGAAAGTCAGCGCACCGTCACCGCGCACCGCCTTGAGCACCGGAAACACGGATTTCTTGTCGTTATACTGCGGGATGGAACAATCGCATCCTGTCGTTGCAATTTGGCAGCCAAGAGGGGAAGGGCATTGAAGTGGGAGGCATGCAGAGGCTGGACCGGGGACGGGACGTGACGGCTCAGTCGCCGAAGGCTTCGCTGTCGGAAATCTCAGCGGACTCGCGGGAGGTCTTCACCACGGTGCCCCGGTAAAGGATGTACTGCCTTTGACAAGCGCAGGAATACGACAACCTGACGCTCCAGTGGGCCTGCACGTAACCGGGGTACTCGTTACGCAAGCCGCACTCACAGGTAAACCCATTGTCATCGTGCTCTATGTTCGCCATGAAATCCCCCTGCCCTGCCACAACAAAATAATGAAGATTCCAGTTACACATCCAGTTCGCAGTTATTTTCGTGTCATATCAATCATTTTATCATGAAGAACGTGCCCCCGGCCCCATTAAAAAGGAGCCGTTTTTTCTGTATACGATTCTATGCAGCTCCACATGAAAGTCAACTTGCCGTCCGGCAGGATTTGCAAAACCTCCCTTCCGTCGCCGTTGCAAACAGGCGGTTGCCGACTGTAACCGGCGACATGCCCTTTCAGCAAATGCCAGTTGCTATAACGCCCCTCAATAGTGTAATGTATTCAATGCCCTACACATAGGCAGCCAGCCCGCGCCGGCGCCCCCTCATACAGAATCGATACACGATAATACTAAACCACTCGCGAGGGTGGGGCGGAAAGCCCATTGGGTCTCACGAAGACAGCCGGGTTGCCGAAATATCATATTAGGCAACCCGACTTTTTTGTTCGGTAACCGAGCAGCGGATACTGGAGGTCTTATGCTGGCACTCGATAGTACCATAGGCTGTATCGAAGTATCCGAAGCGGATGTACTCGCTCTCTACCGCTCCGCCCCCATTCCCCGCAGATCCGAAAAACGCTCCGACACCATGGAGGCCTACCTCTGTGCCGTCAGAAAAAAGACCCTGGTGAAGGTTTACCTCGCGCTGGTGGTGAACGATCACCGCATCTACGTCTACTCCACCCCCGGCAAAGGTAAAAACGAGCAGGAATATCCCCGAGAAATCCAAAAAGGGCTGAATTGTGCCAAGGCCATGGGGTTCGCCCCCGAACAGGTCGATCTCAGCTACAGCCCGGCCATGCGCGAGGTGGTGGTGCGCAACACCAAGGTCCTGCGCCTTCCCGGGAGCAAGGGAACCGGAGGCCTCAAGCACGGCCTGGCGGGCGCCCCGGTCCTCCCCATCCTCGGCAAAGACGCGTGCGAGGCTCCCGAACCGGCTGTGGCCATCCCTGCGCCTGTAATCACTCCCGCTCCGGTGCCCGTCGTCGCCGCGATGGCCGCGCCAGCGGCGGAAGAGAGCCAGGGCGGCGAACTGCTCGCGGCGTTGGCCCAACAGCAGCGCGAGCAGTTAGCCCTGGCAACCGAGCGTGACACCCTGACCGCGCAGTTGCAGCGGCTCACGGCACAGCACCACGAGACGGCGGACCAATTGGCCGCCGCGCGCCAGTCCGGTGAGGAACTGGCCCGGGAAAGAGACGCGCTGCGCGACCAGCAACGACAGGCCGACGAACTGGTGGCGGCAAAGGACTCTGTGATCGCCCAGTTGGAAAAGCGTTACGCAGACCAGGGCCTTCCGCTGGAGGCGCTGACCAAGGAAAACGCGGACCTGACACGTGCGCACAGCGCGATGCTGGAAAGCTTGGCCCAGACCCGGCAGGACATCGCCCGGCTTATGACGGAAAGAGACGCGGCACTGGCAGACGCCGGGACAGCCGCGCAGCAGCACAAGGAAACCGTTACGCTACTAGAGGAGGCCCGCCGGGAACTTGAGGCCGCGGCCACCAAGGCGACCGGTGCCCTGCAACGGGCCGAGGCACTGGAAGAGTCTGCACGGAAGCAGGAGCAAGAACTCGACGCCCTGCGTCGGGAACTGGCGGGCATGACCGCGGAAAGGGATGCGGCGCTGAAGCGGGTCGCGACTCGCAACGAAAAAAAGGGAGCCGATCCCGACCTGGAACGACTGCGTCAGGACCTGGAACGGCTGCGCCAGGACCTGGAGCAGGCTGGTGCGGACCGGGACGCCGCGCTGGCGCGCCTTGCCGCCATGGAAGAGGAGCAGGCGCGGGCAGCCGAGGCGAGAGCGACGCAGTTGGGGCAGGAACTCGAGCGACTGGAGGCCGAGAGGGATGCCGCCCTGCAGCGGATCGCTGTGTTGGAAGGGTGCCAGGAGGCGGAATCCGAGAGCTCGGAAGCGGAATCCGCAAGGCCGGAAGCGGAATCCGAAAGGCCGGAGGAGGAATCCTTGCCGGCGCGAGTCCTGTCGGGACTTCAGGATGCCGGCGCCGAGCCCGGCCCGACCGGCACCGAGACGCTCCCCCCATTCTCGGAGTCGCAGGCGCCGCCACAGGCGGGACATCCCTGGGATACACCCACTGACGCTGCGAAGATCCCCCAGCCGGCCCAACCGGCCCAAGCAGCCCGAAGCTTCTCGTTCGGAGAGCAGGAAACGTCCTTCGTACCCCTGGGGGACCTGCAGGGCGGTTTCTTCTCGGCCAGCGACGACGGAGAACCGGTCCGGTTCCTGCTGGAAACCGGCCTGGACGCCATCGACTGCCCGGCCGCGGAGGTCCTGGAACTGCACCACTCCATCAACAACGCCTACCTCTCTCCCGAGGGAACCGGGGGACAGGAAAGCTGCCAGGGGTACGTCTGCTCTCTGCGCAAAGGGGAAGGGAAGGAGGTTTTCGCAGCCATCTACGGCACGCAAAGCCACCGCACCAGGGTATATCTTCCGGAAACCCAGCCCGAGGACGACGAGTCCTACGCCAGGACGGTACGCAGTGCCATTAGTTTTGCCGAAGAGGTGGGGTTGATGATGGAGCGGGTCCCGCTCGAGGCAGCCGGAGCGAAACGACTGGAATGCCTCAAGCGGTGCCCGGCACTGAGGGTGGCCTAGGCCACGAGATGTAGCGTCATGCCTGCTTTCTCTTGAAAAGGAAGTCGCTCCACCTTTCTCCCGCCCGGGTGAGAGGCTGCTGCGACTTCCGTATCGGGTCACGCCCGATGTGAACCCACCCGGAAGACCTCTGAAAAGCGACGATCTTATTTTCCCGGATCAGGTAATCAAGCATATAGGTAGGGACTTTCTTTTCTTCCCCGTTTTCAAATATCACCGTGATGCCCATTCGGTTCTCCGTTTGGAAGCACTTCCCTGTCTGACCTGAAACGTCAAATTCGACACCCACCCCCTTCTTCATAAATCATGCCAGCCACCTTGCATTCTATCCCACGGACCCACCCGATTCAAGGTGTTATTGCCCCGCAATAGCGTCGGTTCCGACACCCCGAAACACGCACGCCCCTCATCACGCCGCAGGTTCAAAGCCGTTACAAAAAACGCGTGCCGCCCTTGCTATTTCATGAACAACTGCTAAGTTTCTACCTTATGTTTGAAATCTCTAATAATAATCAGGAGGTGTTCACATGATCGTGACGGACTACGACAGCTCATAAATCCCGCCGTTACCGAGATCCCCCCCTAAGCAGTATCTGCGTGGCTTTCTTTCCGGGTCCAGAAGCAGCCTTCATGCGACACCCAGAGACAAGGAGGATTTATGCAAGACAAGCTTTTGAAACGGTTCTCAGCTTTCTTGGTTGCATCGACCGCGGCCACAGCTTTGTTGCTGGGCGGCTGCGAAGGGGACCGGGGTCCCAGGGGCGCACAAGGCCCTGCGGGCAGCGGCGTATTCACCAACCTCAGCTCCTCGACTGCAGACCAGCAGGCCAATATAACCTTCGACCAACAAAACAGCACCGTCAACAGCGTCACCATCCAGAGCCCGCCGGTGGTCACCTTCACGCTGAAGACCGCCAGCGGCCAGCCGGTGGAGGGAATCGGCAGGAGGAACGCCTCGGGTCAGCTGAGCAACCTGGCCTTCACCATCGCCAAGCTGATCCCCGCCAGCAACGGCACCCCGTCCCATTGGGTCAGCTACATCGTGACCACCGCCCCCACCGACGGCTCGGCCCCCACCGCCACCAGACCGACCAGGGATCGCGAAGGGAAGCTCGAGTCCCTTGGCGACGGCAAGTTCCGCTACACCTTCGCGCGTGACATCAAACTGGTGCAGAGCCAGGTCAACGCCATGACCTTCAGCGGCAACAACCGCAGAAACGACCTGGGCGACCTGACCTACGACCCGACCCTCACCCACCGCCTGGTGATCGAGTACGGCGGCAACATCGTCAACACCTCGCCGCAGCTGATCTACAAGAACGCCATCAACATCGTGTACGATTTCATCCCCGCCACCGGCGCGAGGGTGACCTCGTCGACGACCGGTGCGGCCGAGCGCAACATCGTGCTCACCAAGTACTGCAACGAGTGCCACGGCAACCCGGGCGACCCGACCGACCTCAACCAGCAGGGGTGGGGCCTGGGCATCACCACGCCGCACGCCGGCCGCGTGGACACCCGCTACTGCGTGCTCTGCCACACCAGCCAGCGCGCCTACGGCAGGGCCATCTCGACCGCCACCGCGGGTGCCTTCACCGGCACCACCTACGTGACCGCCGATGCCGGCGTCACCGACCCCACCACCGGCGAGGCGCAGATCCTGGGCGAGTTCGTCACCCTGATCCACAAGATCCACATGGGCGAAAACCTGACCGAGACCGGCTACAACTACGCCGGGATCCAGTTCAACGAGATCGCCTACCCTGAAAGTGCAGCCCTGTGCCGCAAGTGCCACCGCGGCGAGACGGCGCAGCAGTTGGCGGTAACCCCGCAGGGGGACAACTGGCGCACCATGCCGAACCGCAAGGCCTGCGGCAGCTGCCACGACAACATCGACTTCGCCACCGGCACCAACACCACCGGCCCGGCCCATCCGGTCTACACCAACGACGCGAGCTGCAACGCCTGCCACACGCCGACGGCGATCACCGAATCGCACGCACAGGCCCTGGTGAGCCCGCTCAACCCGGTCGCTCCCGCCGGCCTGACCAGCTTCGAATACCAGCTCTCCAGCGCAACCGTGGACGGCAGCAACAACCTGACCATCAAGTTCCGCATCCTGGGCAACGGCACGCCGGTCACCCTGGCCACCCCCGCCGCGGGGCTCACCACCTCCCTCGCCGGCTTCACCGGCGGGCCGAGCTTCATCCTTGCCTACGCGAAACCGCAGCAGGAAACCGCCGGTGCGGTACCGGCGGACTACAACAACTTGGGCAAGGTGGCGGCGCAGCCTGACACGGTCTCAATCACCACGCTGCTCAACACCGCCAACGCGGCGATAGGGAACATCGCCGGCCCCGACAGCAGCGGCTTCTACACCGCCACCATCAACTCCGCATCGGCCTTCCCGGCCGGTGCCCAGATGCGCGCGGTCGCCATGCAAAGCTACTGGACCCAGACCGGCTTCGACGCCTCCATCGCCGGCCGCCACACCCGCGCGGTGATCATCCCGGTCACCGGTGACGCGATGCGCCGCACCGTGGTGGATCCCGACAAGTGCAAAAACTGCCACGAATTCTTCGAGGCCCACGGCGGCCAGCGCGTCTACCAGACCCAGGTGTGCGTGACCTGCCACAACCCGAACCTCACCACATCGGGGCGCACCATCAGCGACGCCAAGCTCGCCGGCTTCGCCTTCACCCAGATCCAGCTCGGCATCCTGACCACGTGGGATCCGGCCTTCAACAAGGCGACCCCGGGGTACGCGCTCACCTTCCCCGAGTTCTCCAACAACTTCAAGGATCTGATCCACGGCATCCATGCCGGCGCGACCCGCACCAACCCGATCCGCGACGTGCGTAACGGGCCGAGCGCCAGCATCACCCTGATCGCCGGCGAGGAAGTCACCTTCCCGAACATGCTGGGCAACTGCGACGCCTGCCACGTCACCCAGCAGAGCTACACACCTGACGTGATCGAGGCGCTGCGCCCGAGAGTGCTGCCCTCGACCGAGGTGACCAGGAGTGCCGCGTCGGTAGCCACCCCGACCACCGCAACGCTCACCGCGGCCCGTGCCACCGTCCCGAACAATGAGGACCTGGTAGTGGCGCCCGTTACCGCGGCCTGCGTCTCCTGCCACGACACCCCGCTCGCCAAGGCCCACATGAACGCCAACGGCGCGCAACTGGGCGCGGCCCTGGCCGGACCGTCCTTTACCAACATGGGCGTCGCCCGCTCGACCCTGCCGTCGGCCACGGAGCAGTGCACCCTGTGCCACGGCCAGGGCAGGGTGGCCGACGTGATCATCATGCATGGGCAGAACCGCCCGGCGCTGGTGCCGTCCAGCCTCACCACGGGCAGCTCCGCGGCACGCATGGTGAAGTTGCTCCTGAATTGGTGATGCTCTACCTGTAACCTGCCGGGGGCGCTAGCGCCCCCGGTTTCATTTGCAACTGCATTTCCCCACGGTAACCAGATCGAACCATGAAAGGAGGAAATGTCTTGAAAATCAAAGAGAGAAAAACGACACCGGCGCCCCCAGGCGCATGCAAGGCGGTGGCGAGCATCCTGTTGGCCTGCTCGCTGGTTGTCCTCGGCCACCAAAGTGCCGACGCCACCGCGATAAACGGGAATTCAGAGACCATCCTGCGCATGAGGGAGGGGGTATTCGACGAAAACCTGTTCCCGCTCTACGAATACCTGAACTTATCCGCCAGCGACGCCGCCGGCCCCGGCGCGATCTCGCTGGAGATCGGCGGCTGGGGGCGGGTCGACCTGGGTGACCGCAGCTTCGAACACCGCACCGACGGGGACATCCAGTACGGCTTCCTGAGCTATCGCGCCAACCGCGGCAACTTCACCGCCAACGCGGGGCGGCAGTGGGTGGTCGAGGGGGTGGGGACCGAGCGCATCGACGGGCTCTACCTGAGGACCGACCTGCTCGGGGGCTTCACCGGGGCGGCGTATGTCGGCAACCCGGTGGTGACCCAGCCCGATTTTGACGGCGGCGACCTCATCTACGGTGGGCGCCTCGCCCACTCCATGCCGAAGTACTACTCGATAGGGGTGAGCGCCCTGAGGAACCAGGTGAACGGCGAAGGGATCCGCGAGGAGGAGGGGGTGGACCTGTGGCTGCACCCGGTCGCCATGGTGGACATCACCGGTCGCTCCACCTACAACTCGCTCACCAAAGGGTGGATGGAGCACGCCTACACGGCCAGCTTCACCCCCACCGAGGCACTCCGGGTCTCGGCATCGCTGCAAAACGTCCACTACGAGGACTATTTCTACCAGGTGACCACCAACACGCTGAGCCTCACCAACGGATTCATCGCACCGGACGAAGAGATGTGGAACGTCGGCGGCAGCGTCGGCTTCAACGCCACCAAGAACATCGGCCTCTCCGCCGAGTACAACCGCTACGAGTACGACCTGGCCGGCAGAGCGGACTACTACGGGGTTACCGGCAATTTCAGCACCACCACCGGGCTGGCCGCCGGGTTGTCCTTCCATCGCATGGACGGATCGACCGACCGGCTGCGCTACAACCAGTACCGCGCCTGGGCCACGCAGAAGTTCGGTCCCGCCGACCTCACCCTCGACTTCTTCGACGTCGATTTCGACGGCAGCATCAGCGGGCGCGAGAACACCTTTTCCCTGGCGGCTGCCGCCGGGTATGATTTCAGCCGAAACCTCAGGGTCGCAGCCGACGTCGACTACATCCGCAGTGCGGACTTCGACAACGAACTGCGCGGCCTGATCAGGCTCAGCTATGCCTTCGGCGTTGGAAAGGAGGGGAAATAGTGAAAAATACAGCGTATCTAATGATAGTGGGAATCATGCTCTCCTTCCTTTACGCCTGCGCCAATACCAACAGCATCGCCCGCGTCCATCCGGAAGAGGTCAAGGGGCTGCCCCGGTGTGCCGAATGCCACACCGACCAGTGGACGGCGCTCAGCCACCAGACCCAGGACTTCTACCTGAAGCATAAGATCTACGCGGCCCAGCAGCGCGAAGCCTGCAACACCTGCCACAAGGAGTCCTTTTGTGTCCGGTGCCACGCGCACAAGGAAGAGATCAAGCCCAGCGACAAGTACAAGGACCGGCCCGAACTGTCGCTGCCTCACCGGGGCGACTACCTCAGCCGTCACAGGGTTGAGGGGAGGATCAACCCCGCTTCCTGCCTGAAATGCCACGGGCGGCAAAACAATGAGAGGTGCAAAACATGTCACAAGTAAACAGACCAACTCAAGCTCTTGCCATGCTTTGGTGCCTTTTGGTCCTGTCGCTTGTCGGCTGCGGGGATAACAACAACCACGCCAACTTCGATCCCGACAAGGGTGCCCATCCCTCCGACTGGGTGCCGGCCCGGCATGCGGTAGCGGCCATCGGCCACCTCGAGGACTGCGCGCCCTGCCACGGCACCGATTTCAGCGGCGGCATCTCCAAGGTCGCCTGCACCAGTTGCCACCTCGGCAACCAGGTCGACGTCCACCCGCTGGAATGGGATGGGCGCGACTATGCCCTGCACGGTCAGTGGATCAGGCAGCGGGTGGCGGCCACCGGGATCGATATCAGCGCCCTCACCACGGGAGCCCTGGCGACCACCTTTCCGGACCAGGCCCGCTCCGCGACGCAAAGCTGCGCCACCAGCCTCTGCCACGGCACCGACTACCGTGGCGTAGCCAACTCCGGCCCTTCCTGCTTCGACGACCAACCCGGCGTCGTCGACTCGAGCTGCCACGCCGGCAACGCCTTCTCCGTCCACCCGCTAGACTGGTTCCCGCCGCGGTTCACGGTCCGGGCGGGAATCGCCATGCCCACCATCCTCCCCGCGCACGCCCCGTACGTCCAGACCTACGGCGCGGCGGAATGCATCATCCCCGTCTGCCACGGCAACGGGTCTCCGCCGACCATCAACGCCGGCGCCGGCAGCACCAGGATCACCGGCACCACCCCGACGACGCCCAACCCCCAGAATTTCGGTTACCAGGGCTTCGTCGGCTTCACTACCGGGCGCACCCAGGTCACGGTGACCAACACCGGACGCCTCTGCGCGGCCTGCCACATCTAGCAGTACCCGAAACCGGAAACGAGAAAGGGGGCCCCTGTCCAAAGACAGGAGCCCCCTTTTTCGCTCTACTGGCGATCCGTGTCCTCCGTAGGAGGGGACTGGCTCCGCCAGGTGCCTGTCCCCTTAGGGCTTTAGTAAGGTGGCTGAGCCGAACGGAGCGTTCAGCCAGAGGGACAGGCACCGGAACGGAGCCAGCCCCTTCACACCTCGCGCAGGGCGTCGGCAACCTCCTCGAGCTCGCGCCTCTGCCGCTCGGAATTCCAGGCCAGTTCCGCGGCCATCAGCGCGACCACCTCCGGAGCCGCCGCGCGGGCGCCCCTGCGGTCCAAAAGGGCCAAGGGTACCCGCCGCTCCAGGAAGTCGACTGCACGCAGCGCCATCTCATGGTGCGCCGCGTAGAGAATTTCCCCCTTGAGGTAGGGGTGCCCCTGGACGAGCCTGCCGCTGAGCGCCCCTTGGCAGTACTGTGCCACCTTAAGGGCCTGGTCCCCGTAGGAGCTGTGCAGGTGCTGGGTCACGTCGGGGGGGAAGCCGTGTTTTCGTTCCAGTTCCTGCAGCAGGGCCTCGGTGAAATCCTCCCCCCCTTGCAGCACGATCCGGTCGGTGCGGCAGGGGTGCTGCGGCGTCAGTCCCGCCTTGTTCACCGCGAAATCGACGGCGTCCAGAGCCATCTTGCGGTAGGTGGTCCACTTGCCGCCGACGATGGTGATAAGCCCGGTCGGGGAACAGCTCACCACATGGTCGCGGGCAAGCTCGGCCGTGTCGGCGGTGAACGGGTCGTGCACCAGGGGCCTCAGCCCCGCCCATGAGGCGGTGATATCGCTGGCCTTCGCGCCCAACTTGAAGTAGCGCCGGAGGTGGCGCAGCAGGTAGTCGACGTCCTTCTCCCTGGCCACCGGCACCTCGCCCGCCTCGGCCGGCTCCTCGGTCGTCCCCACCAGGCACGCCCCCTCCCACGGGAGGATGAAGAGCACGCGGCCGTCATCGGTCTTCGGCACCATGACCCCGGCACCGTCGGGGGCGAAGCGCCCGGGCAGGATGATGTGGATGCCGCGGCTAACCCTGAGCAGCGAAGCGGCGGTCGGGTCGTCCAGGCGGCGCACGATGTCGGCGGAGGAACCGCAGGCGTTCACCACGCAGCGGGCCCGGATCTGCCAGGAGGCCCCCACCAGCGGGTCCCGCACCAGGGCGCCCGCCACCTTCCCCTTCTCCCGCATGAGCGCCACCACTTCCACGTAGTTGCCGATTACCGCCCCTTCCCTCGCTGCGGTCTGGGCCAGGGCCACGTTCATGCGCACGTCGTTGAACTGCCCGTCGCAGTACTGCACCCCCCCCTTCAACCCCTCGCCGCGGATCATGGGGAAGCGGCGCAGCATTTCGCCGCGACCGACGAAGCGGCTGTGGCCAAGGCCCGCCTCTCCCGCCAGCAAGTCGTAGAGCTTCAGGCCGGCCCAGACGTAGGGGACCTGGACCAGGCCATACAGGGGGGTCACCAGGGTGAGCCGGTGGCACAGATGGGGGGCGATCTTCAAGAGGATGTTGCGTTCGCGCAGCCCGTCGCGTACCAGGTTGAACTGCACCCGGTCCCGGTGCAGCACCGCCGACTCCAGGTAGCGCACCCCGCCGTGGATCAGCTTGGTGCTCTTGCTGCTGGTGCCGCAGCCGAAGTCGCCCCGTTCCACCAGTGCCACCGACAGGCCGCGGTTGGCGGCGTCGACCGCGATGCCGCACCCGGTCGCGCCCCCCCCGATCACCAGCATGTCGAAGGTGCGCCCGCTTTTCAGTATCTCCAGATTCGCGCTGCGGTCCGTCACTCACAGCCTCCAAAAGCAAAATCGGTTTTTTAACGCAAAGCCGCAAGGGCGCAAAGGAAAATCTTTTGGACTGCGGCTGCCTCCACCGGGATTGATTCCCAACTGGGTTTGGCTTGCTGAGCCGGTTTTTCTTTGCGACCCTGCGTCTTTGCGTTAAATTCGGTTTGTCTTTAACGCCTATCTTCCAGCGCCCTTCTTACTTAGCCCAACCAAGCGACAGTTGCACGCATTTTTTCCAGCCGCGATACATTTCCTCGCGGCGCTCGGCGGCAAGGGCGGGGTCCAAACGCCGGTCCAGAGCCCACCGCCTCCCGATCTGCTCCGTGTCCAGCACCCCGGCACCGATTCCCGCCAGGAACGCCGCCCCAAGCGAGGTGCTCTCGGTGCAACGGGGCCGGAGCACCGGAACGCCCAGAAGGTCGGCCTGGATCTCCAGGAGGAGGTCGTTGCGCGTCGCTCCGCCGTCCACCCGCAGCTCGCTCAGCGGGATGCCGCTCGCCCCTTCCATGGCGCGGATGGCATCCAGGGTCTGAAAGGCGATCGCCTCCAGGGCGGCGCGCGCCAGGTGCGCCTTGCCGCTGCCGCGGGTGAGACCGGCGATTACCCCTCGGGCGTACGGGTCCCAGTAGGGGGTGCCAAGCCCCGAGAGCGCGGGCACGAAGTAGACCCCGCCGGTGTCGGCCACGCTGCGGGCGAGCGCCTCGACCTCCGCCGGGCCTGCGATCATCCCCAGCCCCTCCTCCAACCACTGCACCGCGGCCCCGGCGATGAAGATGGAACCCTCCAGGGCATACTGCACCGGCTCCCCCGGGAGCCGCCAGGCGATGGTGGAGAGGACCCCCTCCCCGCCCGCCGGTCGGGCGCCGCAGTTCATGACCACGAAGGCGCCGGTGCCGAAGGTCGCCTTGGCCATCCCGGGCGTGAAGCACGCCTGCCCGAACAGCGCTGCCTGCTGGTCGCCCGCCACGCCGGTGATGGGGATCTCCGCTCCGAGGAGATCGGCACTGGTACTGCCGAAGTGGGCGGCGCTGCCGAGCACCTCCGGGAGCATGGCGCGTGGGACCTTGAAAAGCCGCAACAGCTCCTCGTCCCACTCCAGGGTCTGGATATTGAAGAGCATGGTGCGGCTCGCGTTGGAGAGGTCGGTGACGTGGCTCTTGCCGCCGGTCAACCTAAAGATGAGCCAGGAATCGACGGTGCCGAAGCAGACCTCCCCCCGTTCGCAGCGCCCCCTGAGTCCCGGTACGGTGTCCAAAAGCCAGGAGAGCTTGCTGGCCGAGAAGTAGGGATCGAGCAGCAGCCCGGTCCGCTGCCGTACCATCGGCTCCACCCCTTCCCGCTTCAAACTTTCCGTGAACTCGGCCGTGCGCCGGTCCTGCCAGACGATGGCCCGGTGCAAGGGCTTGCCGGTGGCGCGTTCCCAGATCACCGTCGTTTCGCGCTGGTTGGTGATGCCGATGCCGGCCACGCCCCCCTGTGCCGCCCCTGCGAGCGCCTCGCGGATGCAGTCGAGCTGGCCGCGCCAGATCTCCTCCGGGTCGTGCTCCACCCACCCCGGCTTCGGGTAGTGCTGGGTGAGCGGCTGGGAAAAGGTGGCGAGAGCCTCGCCGCTGCTGCCGTAGAGGGTGGCCCTGCTGCTGGTCGTGCCCTGGTCGATGGATAGGAGCTGGCTCACACGTCCTCCTTTAAGGGGTCAGGCACCTGGCGGAGCCAGTCCGCTATTTGAACCTGAAGATGAACCGGGTGCCGACGCGCTCTTCCTGGTGCTGTCCCGTGGAAGACCACCCCGTGACGGGGTCCTGGTCATAGTACAGCATCAGGTCCGTGCGCGGCGACAACCGTACCCCCACCTCGCCGGTCCATCGCAGCGGCGCCCGGGCAGGGTTGCTGAAGTCGTAGCCCACATGCCCGCCACTCCCCGGCCGAGTACCCAGTTCATCCACGGTGCTCGCACCTGTGTTTTCGATGGTCAAGATGGAAAATTTGGCGGCGGCAGAGAAATAGAGGGTTTCGGAAAGGGAAACCTTCCATCCTGCCCGTGCATGCAGCCGGTGCGTCGACTGCTCGAGCCCCCCGTGCATTTCCTGTTCGATGCCGCGGTAGACTATCCCCAACTCCGGTTCCAGCATAAGGACCGGGGAGGCGGCATAGGTAAGCCCCGCGTTGCTCAAAAAGCGTGTGGTGTCGAAGAAGGCGGCGGGCACGGATGGCTTAGAAAGGATAGGGGAATCGAAGGGATTGGAGAGTTTCGGCGCGCCAATTTCTGCCGCCGGTGACGGAGTTGTGAAAAAGAGGACTGTCAAAACGGCAACTATCGGAACTCTCATGCCGATAGTGTAACAAAAAGGTATGACAGGTTCACGGGTTATTTACTCTGTGTCAGCCTTTGCTGAGACAGCTTCAGAGGCAGCTCCGTCCGTTTCAGTGTCAGAAGCTATCAGCGCGACAGTCACCTTCCCAAGCGAGATCTGCGTTTCCACCTTAACCGGCACCCGGTGAACATCATCTGTGAGCCAGATGGTGACTTCTCCCGTCCTCTTGAAGATCCCCTCGGTCTTCAGCAGCGGCTTGATCACAATGGTATCGAGCTTTCTGAAACCGGGGAGATCGATCCGCTCGCGCCGCAGCACCTGGATGGGGAGGTCGGTATAGGTGTCACTGTCGTAGACGTGGAGTGTTTCCGTCTCGCTCACCTCCAGCGGGCGGTTGCGCAGATAATAAAGCCCGGAGATGATGTCGGTCACATCACTACTGGGGATGGTCTCGTTCGAGCTGCGGCTGGTGAGACGGTCGATCCAGAACACCTTCTTGTCACGGAGCATCAGGGTGAAGCCACGGTCGCTTCGGAAGCTCCCTTCCCGCTGCTGGATCCGGGTCAGGATGTAATTACCCCCGATGTGGCGGGTCTCGACCAGGTCGTCGACGGGGTAGATCCCCGACAGCGCAGGCGAAGATTTCACCTTCAGGGTGAAGCGCACCTCCCCGTTCTCCCTTTTCGCCTCCAGTTCGGCGCTCCCCACCGGCAGGTTGAACATGCTGATCTGATATGTGAGCCGCTCCTTGGCCGCCGCCAGGAACTCATCAACCTGCCGCAATGGCGGTTGAACTTGGTAGGCAACCGACGTTTTCCGCAGGACGTGCACCGGCGCACCCATGCCGGCGTCCTTTACCTCTGCAATTGTCTTCTCCGCGCGTGGTTCGGGGACACGTGGTACCGTCGGCTCAGCGGCCCCTTTCGGTGCTGCGAAAGGTATCGGTTCCCGCTGCGGTTCAAAAGCGTTGCCGCCTTTGGGGTGATCCTCCATAGTCGCTGTTGCCGCCTGCACCTGAGCAACGTTCACGGCCTGTGCCATCTTTGGCTGACGCACGAGCCCGGCCTTTGGGCTTGCCTGGGCCAGATCAACCATCACCGCTTGCAACGGCCTAACGGGGTTGCCGAAGTCGTACCTGCCGTATTTCCAGAAGGGAAGTAGCAAGACCAGATGCGCCACCACGGAAAAGACGATGCAAGTCGGTGCGATGCGGTTTTTGTGGAGATGGAGCATCATGGTTCGCTTCTTGAGCCTCGTGGTGCCGCGACGGCGAGGACAGCACCCGCCAACCAATGGAAAAGCCCCGCCTCTTTGCGAGGCGGGGCGGGTTTTACAACCTTCGTTGAACTACCTACGGACGTTCAGGATTGTTCCATTTGCCAGTGCCGCGGCTATAACCAAGCAGGTACGTCATGGCATCGGTAGTGGGAGCATAAAGGGTCGTTGTTAGCAGGGTCACATCTCCAGTGAAAGCTTGCGCACCCTTCTGGTAAAGAACCGGATCATAGGCGGTAGCGGTAGCGCTTACGGAGAAGTCCAGCTTATTGTTGTCGAGCCAGTCGATGGAGTCATAGATCAGGCGACGCACGTAGGTGCGGGCATGGGCAAAGGCGCCAGGATCCTTGACGATCAGTTGCAGGTTGAACGCGGCACCCATCAACCTCTTCCCGAACAGATTGCCGGCGGCGTTGTTACCAAGCCCACGGGTCCAGTCTTTTACCTGCTGCTTGCTGCCATTGACCAGCGGCAGGTTCTCGTCATAGAAGTACGGGTAGACATCAGGGTTGTAGCTGATCTTGTACTTGGTCAGCAGGAGGTTCTGGATCAGGCCCAGCGCGTTCTCCGACACCAAGGCCTGCTCCTCGAGGAAGGTGTCCAGGGCAGCCTGGCTAGCGAAGCCGGTGACGTTGTCAGTCGTTTCGGATGCGTGGCAATTGATACACACCTGGGCGACGGCATCCTGGTTGATCTTCCAAGTATGGCCATGAGCCGGGCGATCGGCTACGCCGCTAGCGTTGAGATGGCAGGTGACGCACGGACCGTTGTCGTCCAGCACACCCGGAACGAAGAAGGCTGTATTGTGGCCATCGCCGTTGATTGCGGTGGTGCCCAGTTTGCGATGGGTCGAGGTCACGCCGCCGGTAACACCGTAGGCCGGCACAGAGGTGCTGTCGGGATAGAGGGTCTTCCGGTAGGTGCTGGTACCGACCACGGTGTCAAGAGACGTGAAGCTTCTGAAGCCCGCGGAGAGGTACATCAGGGCAGCGCCGGCCTTGTAGTGCGAGTTCTTGAAGGTGGCATTGGTGAAGTTGGTAACCGCGGCGATGGTGTCCTCGTTTTCGCGGCCGGAGTGGCAGGCGACGCAGATGTTACTCTCGCCGATGCTCGGCAGCTGTTTCGGGAAGTTACCGTTGTTGTACGGGATCTTGAATGCGGTGGTTCCACGGACCGCGAAGCTGTCGTTCACGTGGCAGGTGCGGCAAGTCAGGACCTCACGACCGTTGTCCCCGGCGGTTGCCCAGGTGGTGGTGGGAAGGGTCCAACCGGAGTTCAGGAAGTTGACGTAGCCGGTCGAGGTGTGGCAGCGGATACAGCTTGTATTCTCCTTGAAATCCTCGTCGGCAAACGGTGCGTTGGAAACTTTGCCGTGACCGGAAGTCGCCCAAGCACTGCGCTCGGCCGCACCTTTGCCCAGCAGCGGGTTGTGCGGCTCGTGGCAGGCGGTGCAGCCGTTCTCGAAGTTCTTGGTCACGTACATCGCATCATGGGTGCCGGCACCCGTGATGTTGTAGAAATGGGCCTTCTGAATCGCCGTAGGCACCTTATTCGCGTTGAACAGCCCGAGGAACGAGTTTTTGTGGCAACCAAAGCACTTACCTGCCTGGTCGGGGTTGAGACGACCGTCCTTGCCGTCGTACGGCAGGGGGCCGACGCCGTTATGCTGAGCGCCGCCGCCGTGGCAGTCCTGGCAGCCGACCACTTCACCGACACCGTTGAGGAAGTGCTTCGACTGGACGTACTCCGAGTAGATGGGCATGCCACTTTGGCTATTGATGGAAGAGCCGTGACACTGTGCGCATGCGGTCTCACTTACTTTGGCGACATCACCAAGAGTGAGGTTCCCCTCTTTGTTGCTGGTACCGCAGCCGGCAAAGACGGCGGTGATCAGTAGCGAGGCGATTACGGCTGAATACTTGAATACCCTTTTACTCATGCTCAATCCTCCTTCGTTGATTGGTTACACGCGATTAAAAAGTTCCCGGCAGGTGGCATTTCAGACACACCTTGTTGCCGGCCTTGTCCCTGTAGTTAGAGCTGATACTTTTCCAGTTGCGGGGATGCGGGTTGGTCTTGCCGCTGGCGTGGCACTGGATGCAGACATCGCCTTCCGGATGACAGGTCTGGCAGGACTGCAGGTTGCGGCGCGCCTCGATGGCATGCTCGCCCAAGGCCGGCGCGTACTGCTGGTTGTTGGGGCCGAGCATCAGGTGCGACTTGATCCTCATGCTCCCTTTGGGGAAGCGCGCATGGCAGGAGTTGCAGTACTTCTGGTCATGACAGCGCAGGCAGCGTTGCGGGTTGTCCTGGGCCTTAAGCGGGTGCAGGTTCACGAAGTCGCTTCTGTGGCTCTTGGGGACGTAGTCCCGGCCGAAGGTGGACCTGGTGAGATCGGCATTGATGCCACCGCCCTGGTGGCAGTCCAGGCAGTACGACTGGGTATGGCACTGACCGCAGTTATTGTTGGCCTTGCTGGCCAGGTTGCGGTGGTTGCGCAGCCAATCGCCGTCGTGGTTTGGCGCAACGCCGTCGCCTTTGTGGCAATCGTTGCACTCGGAGACCTTCATCTCCGCATATTCCTTGTGCTGCTGTTTCTCGGCCAACGCCTGCTGGGCATACAAGGCTGACATCAAGCACAGCATGCAAACAAACAACAATTTCCTCACAGTAGCACCCCCTTTCTAGAAGTTGTAATCGAACGTCAGCCGGCCAGAGACGTTGTTGTTGTAGCGCGCATTGACGTCGTCCTGAATGCGGCCCGAAACCGCCATGTTGCTGGCGAGCTTGTACTTGCTGCCCAGCCAGTACCTGCGGGCCGTCTCTTCGCCGGTGAGGGAGTCGCGCTGGTAGACGTCGTAGGTGAAGCCGCCCGCGACCTGGGATTCCTTGGTCACGTCGTAGCTCGCATCGATGATCACGCCGTTGGTGCTGCCGTAGTACCCGTTGCGATTGGCGTACTCGACGCTCACCTTGAGCGGTTCGATGGGGCGGACGCTGGCGCCGGCCTCGTAGACGTTGGCGTGGCCGTCATCGCCGTACCACTGCCGGTTGTAGCCAAGGTTGAGCGACAGCTTGTCGTTCATGATGTAGTCGGCCCTGAACACCGCCTCCTGGTAATCGTTGATCGCGAAGACCGAGTAAATCGAGGTGGCGTCGAAGGTGGCGTAACTCTTGTAGTACTCGCCCGTGAAGATGAGGTCGGATCTGGGGAAGTACTTCAGCCCGCCCAGCACCTCATTGAAGGCTTCGGCAGTAGTGTCGTACTTGGCGTTGCCGTAGACCTTCAGGTTGTTCAGCACGTATTGCTTGAAGGAGCCGCCGACGATGTCCCTGGTGACGTTACTGCCGTCCAGCTTGCGGAACCAGCTCAACTCCGCGTCCGTGGTCTTGAAGCCGGTCAGGTACGCGCTCAGGCCGAACACGGTGTTGCTCGCGTCGCCGAACTCGCCGTTCAGGCCGTAAACCACCTCGTGGCCTCCCATGACCGTGAAGGCCACCGGTCCCACGTTTTTCAGGTCTACCTGGGCGCCGTCTATGATGGCGCTGCCCGCCGCCAGGTTCACGAACTGGCGGCCGATCTTGAAGTCGATCTTGTCGAACAACCCGCGGTAGTCACCATAGAGGTAGTAGAGCCTGCCGTTCAGCCCTTCACCATTGGTGAAATCCTGCGATCCCCTGCCGTAGCCTTGGATCGAGAACTTTCCATCGTTGTCGATGTTGGTGATTGAGAACCGCAGATATTCGGCCAGCTCAACCTGACGAGTGTCATTCAACAATTGGTTATTGAATGATTGGAACTGGGTGGAACTTCTGCCATGTATTTCCGCGGCCAAACCGGCGCTGGCCGGGAGCAGGGACATACACAGAAGTACTAGTGGAACCCGTTTGATCCCCATTAATTCAACCTCCTTTCCATTCGTTATTGCATCTCCAACGTCTCTTGATCCTGTTTCTGGAAAAGCTGCGGATACCTCCTCGTGGTGTTTTTAGCTTGCACGCGCAGGACGCGCCGCGGCCCCGGTCGAGTTGCGACAGAAGGAAACCGGATGCGCTATACCTGCATTATCAGACTGGTTGTTACTGTTATATAATCAGGAAAAACTTTGGGTCGGGTCTGTGTGGTGAGAGCAGCACAGCGGCCACTGTCACATTAACTATCACTAAAAGAAGTTAACAATTGGGACATTGGCATAACTTGCACTGTTGCCAAAGTTACAACAGAAATTTCATTACGCAAGTTCATGCCGGTTTTATTTGCTTTGACCATAAATTTTTTTCCAATCAGACGAATAAAAATTAAACATATTTAACACAATCCGCAGCCGGAGCCTATGACAGTACGAGGGCTTCGCGCATGCCCTGAATACTCGCGCGCAGTACATCCTCGCTCAACCAGTTGTGCAACCTTTGGGCCATGACACAAAATCCCTTATGGCTCTATCAGTTGCAGACAATGGACCTCTGTTGGGAGCCTGATGGTGACAAAAGTATGACTGTGACAGTGTTCTCAAGCCGGGATATTGACTCAGCTTTCTGTATCAGCGGCTCTTTGTGACACAGGGATACTTCTCGGCAGCGGTTATGGTGACTTTAGGAAAAATCGAAAACAGCAGTAGATTTTGTTATAGGAACTAGACGGGGATCAAGAAGGGTGCTGAGAGAACTTAGCTCAGTTGAGAGAGAGGTTCATCCAATTGTCACGGAGCCTCGGTTTTCGCAACCCCGAAACTGAACGATGACTGCCGCCGCTGGTACGTGATGAAACGGTAACAGTGACGCAAAGATCAACCGCGTTCGGGGCAGGCAGGGGCAGGTTTGACCAGGAAAAGCAGCAGGAGCGCGGCGACGGCAGCGAGGGAAGCGCCGTACAGGAAGGAGGCTACGGAGCCCAAGCTGTGCCAGATGAAGCCAAAGAGGACACTGGCGGGCAGGGCGCCGGCGCCGACCGCGAAGTTGTACCAGCCAAAGGCCGCCCCGCGCTCTCCTGGTTGTGCCATGTCCGCCAGGAACGCCTTCTCGCTCCCCTCGGTGAGCCCGAAGAACAGACCGTACCCGGCGAAGAGGAGCCAGATCTGCCATTCGCTATGCGCCATCCCGAAGCCCAGGTACGAGAGGGAATAGACGCACCAGCCGGCCACGATCACGGACCGTCTGCCGATGCGGTCGGAGAGCGCGCCGAAAGGCATCGAGGAGAGCATCTTCACCAGGTGGAAGAAGGCCCACAAAAGCGGGAGACGATAGGTGGGCGTGCCGACGGCGCCGGCCTTGAGCAGCAAGAAGGCATCCGAGGAGTTGCCCAGGGTGAAAAGGAACAGGACCAGCAGGTACCTTCTCAGCCTGCCGGGAGGCAGCATGGCAAGCCGCAGCCCCGTCTTTGGCAGCGGCGAGTGCTCGGTCTCGCTCACCTTCCAGACGATCAGGAGCACGGCGACGAGCCCCGGGATCCCGGCCAGCCAGAACAACTGGCGCAGGTCCTTGACGAAATAGGCGAGCAGGAAGGTGGCCAGAAGCGGTCCCACCAGGGCGCCGGCGTGGTCCATGGAGCGGTGGAAGCCGTAGGCCTTGCCGCGCAGCGAGGGATCGACCGAGTCGGCGATGAGCGCGTCGCGGGGCGAGGTACGGATCCCCTTGCCGACCCGGTCGCCGGTGCGGATCAGCAGCACGGCCAGGGCCGAGGTCGCGCTCCCTATAAGCGGGCGCATGAGACTCGATATCGAGTACCCCAACAGTACCAGGCGCTTTCTCCTGCGCACCCGGTCTGACACGATGCCGGAAAGCAGCTTCAGGAGCGAGGCTGTTGATTCGGCAACGCCTTCAATGGCGCCGAGAAAAGCGGGGCCCGCCCCGAGCTGGCCTGTCAGAAACAGAGGGAGCAGCGGGTAGATCATCTCACTGGAGACATCGGTGAAGAAACTCACCAGTCCCAGCACGAGCACGTTGCCGGTAATGCCTTTGAACACGTCGCACCTCCGCGTCTCAGTCTAACCCAATAACAGCCGGCAACAACCGGCACTCGCACCACAAACTGGATAATTAAAAGAAATCAATTCTATTGACATTTGGTGCCGGATTTATTACCTATCTTTGAACTAAATCCTTCAGGAAAGGGAGGCGAGGACATGGAGAAGAGAACAGGGTTCATCGGCGGCGGCAACATGGCGGAGGCGATCATCAAGGGGCTTCTGGCCGGAGGCGTGCCGGCTGCGGAACTTGCCGTGTCCGAACCGTCCGAAGCGCGCCGCAAACTGCTCGCCGAACGCTACGGCGTACAGGTGATCGCGGACAACGCGGAGTTGTGCCGGATCAGCGACACCATCATCCTGGCGGTCAAGCCCCAGGTAGCGCCCCAGATATTGGGCGCCCTCGGCGCAGGTCTCACCGAAAAGCTGTTCATCTCCATCATGGCCGGGGTGAAAAGCGCCGCCATCGAGGGCATGCTCGGCTCCGGCGCGCGCGTGGTCCGGGTCATGCCCAACACACCGGCGCTGGTGCTCCAGGGAGCATCGGCGATCTCCCGCGGCTACAACGCCACCGAGGATGACCTGGTGCTCACGCGCAGGATCTTCGACCTGGTCGGCACCACCTGTGTTGTGGACGAGAAACTTCTCGACGCAGTCACCGGCGTTTCCGGAAGCGGGCCGGCCTACGTGCTCACCTTCATCGAGGCGCTCAGCGACGCCGGGGTCAAACACGGCCTTACCCGCGACGTGGCAACCGCACTGGCCGCCCAGACCGTCTACGGCACCGCGAAACTGCTCCTGGAGAGCCACGAGCACCCGGCGGTACTGAAGAGCAACGTCGCTTCGCCGGGAGGGACCACCATCGCCGCCATGCACTCGCTGGACCGCGACGGCTTCCGCGCCGCCACCATCAACGCCGTCGACGTCTGCGTGGCCCGCTCCAAGGAGCTGGGGGAAAAATGAAAATAAGGGCGAGCCTCATCGTGCGGGGCAGGGTCCAGGGGGTGGCTTTTCGTCACCACACCGCCCGTACCGCGCAGCAGCTCGGGGTAGGCGGCTGGGTGCGCAACCTCTCCGACGGCTCGGTCGAGGCCTGTTTCGAGGGCGAGGAAGCGGACGTGCTCGCCATGGTACAGTGGTGCCGCCGGGGGCCGGAGCTGGCTAGGGTGGATGAACTGATCGAAAAAAAGGGTGAATACACCGGCGAGTTCACCGGTTTTCAGGTAAGGGGATAGTGATGCGAACAATAAGCGGTGCAACGTTGAAGCGACTGGGCCTTTGGCTCGTCGCCCCCCTCCTTGTGCTGATCTTGGCCACCTTGGTTTCCGCCAAGGAGCTGGACCTCAGCAAGGCCGTCAAGGTCGGCAACGGCAAGATCATGGTCGTAGAGTTCACCGACCCGGACTGCCCCTTCTGCAAGAAGGCCGAGGCCTACTTCCAAAAGCGCAGCGATGTCACCCGCTACGTCTTCTTCATCCCGCTGAAAAGCCATCCCGAATCCAAGGGAAAGGTGCAGTACATCCTCTCCGCCAAGGACAAGGAGAAGGTCTACCAGGAGGTGGCGACAGGGAGCTTCGACAAGTGGAAGCTGTCGGAGATCACGCCCGAGGGGATCGCGTTGCAACAGGCACACGAACAGATCGCCAAGGATCTGGGGTTGAACGCCACTCCCATCTTCATCATTAACGGCAGCATCGTGCGAGGCTTTGATCTGAAGAGGCTGGAGCCGCTGCTGAAATAAATCCCGTCACCCGATAAACGCATAATCTGATCCCGAAAAAAGAGGAGCCGCCATTGGTAAATGGCGGCTCCTCTCGTATCAGGCACTCGAGTGTCAGTTGTCAGTTGTCAACGGCGCCTGGCCATCACTTGATCGGCCACCCCTTCTCGAACCCGTCCGGAAAGAAGCGCTCTTTGGTGCGGTTGAAGTAGCTTGACGCTCGGGATCTGACGGCCAATTTTACATAGTGATTCCAGTTGGTTGCAGGCTGACATGCAGTCCAGCTTTCCAATGCGTACTATCAATTGTACAACTTTGGGGAGGCTGGACTCATGGTTTCCGTAGCCGAATACCTGTACCGCAGGGGATCACACTTCTACTTTTTCATGTCGATTCCCACCGACATCCGATCCCATTTCGGGAGCCGCCGCCACCTCGTCAAGTCTCTCAAGACATCCGTGATCTCCGAGGCGAAGGTCGCCGTAGAACCACTGAAGGCACGGGTGAAGACAGCCTTCCTGCTCATTCG
>NZ_JAEMHK010000007.1 GCF_016458235.1 Geomonas propionica
TCACGGCAATCCTACTGTTTAGGTGCGACAGAAAACGTCTTAAAAAGCAATCTGCTGAAGATTAGCGCTAATCGGCTAAATTTATGCCTGACAGATGCAAGCAATTTGATGATATATGATCATCTTACCCCGGCAGGTTTAAGGGGCGGCGCAGCACTGAGGTGGCAATGACCAGAGTAAACGAGAACGAGGGGGGTGTTGCTAAGGCTGTGAGGTCCCGCTGGCCCTCGCTCTGTGCATTGTTGGCGCTTGGTGGCCTGTATGCGGCATTGCCTTCCTCTTTGCTGCTGGGCGGCCCGCGCTGGCTCCTTCTGGCTATCGTCTCCGTACTTGCAGTGCCACTTGTCGTCACGCATTACAAGGGGGCTCACGATACCAACCAAGTGATAGGGTTCCTTCTAAACGGCGTGGTGACGGCGACCATGATCATCTCGTTAGTCTTACTGATAAGAGCCCTGCCGCTTCACCTGGAAAAACCGCAAGAACTGCTGCAGTCCGCTGCGGCACTGTGGCTCCCCAATATCCTGGTCTTCGCTTCCTGGTACTGGAGGCTTGACGCCGGCGGCCCGCACCATCGAGCTCAACGCCAGGAACACCTCAATGGGGCATTTCTTTTTCCCCAGATGACATTGCCCCCTGAGAGGAAACACGCTGCAGGTTTGCATGAGTGGACACCGAATTTTGTGGATTACCTGTTCCTGGCCTTCAACACCTCGACAGCCTTCTCGCCGACCGATGTCCCCGTCCTGTCGCGTTGGGCCAAGGTTTTGATGATGCTGCAGTCGATGATCTCTTTGCTGGTGATAGCTCTGCTTGCGGCACGGGCGGTCAACATCCTGTGACATCCGGGAGTTGTAATGGAACCTCCAGATGCACCAGCCTTTTTCAGTGGAGGATCGAGATGGGCACGACTTTTAAGTTGGTTTCGGTCATTTCAGCGCTGCTGATCGTCGGTTGCGCCGGTAGCAGCGTAAAGCGAGGCCTGTACGAGGGAATAAAGGTGCAGAGGGACCTGCACGCAACTCCCTCGGAGAGAGCGGACCGCGGCGAGTCCCCCGATTACCAGAGCTACGAACGGATGAGAAAGGAGCGGCTGCCCCAGTGACTTTCGCGAAGGAAGGTAAAATGATCGAAAAATTCGATGGATTTCCTCCAGCTACGTTTCAATTTCTAAGAGGCCTATGCGATAACAACCCAAAAGAATGGTTCGAACTTCACAAGTCGGATTACCAGAATTATGTTCTGAAGCCTTTACAATCATTAGCCGCGGGTTTAGGACCATTGATGCTGAGCATCGATCCTGATATTGAAGTTACTCCCTCTTTAAACAAGACAATCGCAAGAATATATCGGGATACCCGGTTCTCTAAGGACAAGTCCCCATACAAAACAAGCCACTGGATTACTTTCAAGCGCTCAAAGATTGAGTGGGTAGATAAGCCGGCATTCTTTATTGAAATCTCGCCATATTCATACCGTTACGGAATGGGCTTTTACAGCGCCAGCCGCGAGACAATGGACAGATTCAGAAAAGGAATCGACTCGCATCCAGCAAAGTTTCTCTCTGCAACTTCATTCTTCAAAAAGCAACGTGTTTTCAGTATTGAAGGGGACGAATACAAGCGGCCGCTGAAACCGGATCTTCCCGAGGAACTGCAACGTTGGTACAACAGAAAAAATCTTTATCTGGTCAGCAACAGGCAAGTAGAGGGAGGCAGCATTGAACAGGAAATATTCTCAGAATTAGTAAGCGGGTTCCAGACCATCGCTCCGTTCTATGAGTATCTGCGCAAAGTGGCGACGTATTGAGGTGCACGACGTGGCCCTTGGGCATCGACTGGGGCTGGAAGACGCCGCTATGGTCAAGGCGTGGACTGGTGGATGGGAAAATTGAAACAATCAAAAAGACGACAACAGATGGGGAGTTTGCCTCTCACAGACTGAAAACCGGAGCTCCTCGCGGGAGACTCCGGTTTTTTTATGCAGATTACTTCGCCAGCTCTGTCAGCGCCAGTTGCGCCATGATTCCGTGCACCTTTTCGGTGGGATGAATGCCGTCCCAGAAGATGAAGGTGTCGGGCTTGCTACAGACGTACGGAGGCGAGCCGGGTGTCAGGCAGGGGGTATTGACGACGCTCAAACCGAAACCTGCGGGGGCGCTGACGAGTTCGCCGAGCTTGTCATAAAAACTCACCCGCACCACCTGCAGGTCGGATAGTTGGGCCAACATCGACGACAGCATATAGTCGAGGAGGAAGTTGTAATACTGAGACAACTGGTGCGCGGCAGCCGCGGCCCCCGGCATCGCTTGGTCCGTGGCGATGAGCGCCGGGGTGAGCGAAAGGTCCGGGGCGTTGCATATCAGGAACTTCCTGGCCCCGGCATTGTAGAGAGCGACTATGTTCCGCTGCAGCGAGCTAACCGCCTGCTCAACGATGGCCGGGTCCTGTGCCTCCAGGGCGTCCCGGATGTCGTTGCTGCCGAATTCCACTACATAGAGTGCGTTCTGCGGTGCTTGGCCGTCGAACACGTTGAGGAAGGTGGTGACCTCGAAGGTGATCGTCGCCTCACCTGCCTTGTCATGCGCCCTGGCGCCACCGACGGCATAGTTGGTCGCATTGAGCCCGAGCTGCCGGAATGCAGGCCGGGTGTTCCCCGAGAGGGAGTATTGCCGCGCGAGTTGCTCCACCCAGGTCGCACCGTTACTGAAGTGGTGCCCGCCCCGCGCATACGGCATTTCAGGGACCAGGAGTTGGTCCAGCAACGGGTAGGGAGGGGTGTTCGACGTCCCCAGAAAAACGAAAGCGTTACCGGGATCGGAAAGGCTGTCGCCGAACACTACAATGCGGTCGAAGGACGTCTGCGCCGAGGCCCATGCCGGCACCATGAGCACGAGGGCCAGCAAAAGCCCCAGAATCGTCCACCTCTTGTTGTGGATCTTGGCCATAGAATCCTCCTTTGTAGTCACTGCAAAGTGAAACCAGCCAAGGAACGTATTCCTGCGCCTCTTGTCATCCCTCCTTTCCGCAGGTGTAACGACAACAAGTGTAAGGCTTTCCGTCATATCTTCAAGTCATCCCACCTTCAACCGCCACCCGGGCCATACCGGAAGCAGCGTTCAGGACGCGCTGCTCTCGCACTTCGACTTTGACAGGAATGACGCATGTCTATATATTGCGATTATTTACCGGGTCAAATGAGATTCACCTATGCGCGCCGCTTTTCTCGGGCGGAGGCGAGGAGGATGGATGTTGACGGGATGATCTGGTGCGATTTCAATCTTCAGGAGGCAGTTGCAATGTTATTTCGTTACCTTTCGTCGCTGTTGCTCTTTCCCCTTCTCGCAGGCTGTGCCATCGGTGTGCCGCAAAATCGACAAGAGTTCGTGACCATGTACAAAGACGCCAAGATTTTCGGCAAGGCGGAGCATTTCACCATCAACCGGCCCGCCAAAGCGGTCACCGCCGACGTGAAGGCGTTCGCTCAGAAGTGCCTCAACGTCCGGGTAGTAGACCCGCCCAACTACGCCCTCAAGGAAACAGGAGGTTCGACGACTTTCCGTCCCAAAGTTGAGACGGCCGGCAAGGAGATGACGACGCTTTCGCTGCAGGAGGAGTATAACGACCATCAGATGTCTGGCGCGCCCGTGGAGGGGCTCTACACCTTGGTGGCAGAGATGCGCCCGGCAGGGAAAGGCAGGACGGAGCTGGACATCTACCACGCCAGGCGGGGCAAGATCGCTGATCCGCTCAAACAGTGGGCCGAAGGCGACAAGTGCGCCTGCCCGTCCCTCAATCGAGGCTGGTAAGAAAGAGTGGTATACTCATCCGTCAAGAGCGGACTGTCACAGAGACATGATGTCATGAAGGAGGGGGAATGGACCTGAAGAACCTGCTGCTTGAAGTAACTGACAGCATCGCGACGGTGACGGTGAACCGTCCCTCGGCGATGAATGCCATGACGCCGGAGACCCTGGCGGAACTGCAACTTGTGGTCGCCGAGATCGAGCGTAACGACGAGGTGCGCGCCGCGATAATCACCGGGGCGGGCGCCAAGGCGTTTATCGCGGGCGCCGACATCGCGCTCATGCGGGATATGACCTCGACCCAGGCGCGGGAACTGGCGCTCATGGCCCATGGCATCTATGCGGCCATTGAACGATCGTCGAAACCGTTCATCGCTGCCGTCAACGGCTATGCCCTGGGCGGCGGCTGCGAACTGGCCATGGCCTGCGATATCCGCATCGCCTCCGACAACGCCCGCTTCGGCCAGCCCGAGATCAACATCGGCATCCTCCCCGGCTTCGGCGGCTCGCAGCGTCTCCCCAGGCTGGTCGGGAAGGGGCGGGCGCTCGAGATCATCCTCACCGGCGACATGGTCGATGCCGCGGAAGCGCTCCGTATCGGCCTGGTGAACCGGGTGGTACCGCAGGACGAGTTGCTGGACGAGGCGCGCAAGCTGGCGGCGAAGATCGCGTCCAAGGGGCGTGTGGCCATGAGGCTGTGCAAGGAGGCGGTGGTAAACGGACTGGAGATGGACCTGGTCCGGGCCTGCGCCTACGAAGCGGAACTCTTCGGCTACAGTTTCGCAACGGCCGACCAGAAAGAGGGGATGGGCGCCTTTCTGGAAAAGCGGGCGCCGGTTTTCCAGGACCGCTGATCGGCCGCGTGATCTGTGCGGGATCATGGCATGGCGTGACTGATATTCGAGGAGGGGGGATGATGTCGAACGAGGCGCAGACGCACCAGGAGAAGATTATCGAGCAATTCTCGCAGCAGGCGGTACCGTTCACGCAGGTGCCGGGGCATCACGACGCGATGCAGATCCTGCTGGAACTCTCCGGAACCGGCGCTGAGGATGAAGTCCTGGACGTTGCGTGTGGCCCGGGGATGGTCGCCTGCGAGTTCGCCAAACGCGCGCAGCATGTTACGGGAGTCGACATCACGCCGGCCATGATCGAGCAGGCAAGGCTGCGCCAAGAGGAGCAGCGGCTATCGAACCTCTCGTGGGAGGTCGGCAATGCCGTGCCGCTGGCGTACCCGGACAACTCGTTTTCCCTGGTGCTCACCCGCTACAGCTTCCACCATTTGCTGGATCCGCAGGCAGCCCTCTTCGAGATGATCCGCGTCTGCCGGCCGGGTGGCACGGTGATGGTGGCCGATGTCGCCATGCCTGCGGCAAAATCGGCGGCCTACGATCATCTGGAGCTGATCCGCGACCCTTCCCACACCCATGCCTTGACCGACGCGGAGTTCGAGTTGCTGTTCCAGCGCTCCGGCCTGGCCGACTGCCGCCGTAGCGCCTACGGCGTTGACATCGAGCTGGAAACGCAGATAAAGGCTTCCTTCCCCAAGCCCGGAGACGACCAGGTGATGAGGGAGATGGTGACCGCCGATGTGGGCGTCGACAGCTTAGGCATCAACGCCCGCGAGGAAGCCGGCCAGATCGTCTATACCGTGCCGATTGCTGTTTATGCGGGGAGGAAAAGGTAAAAGCGAGGTGGAGCTATTGGGTCAGGGCTGCGGCGTGTTTTTGTGTCAGCACCACGTAGTGGTCTAGAATATTTTTACGGAAGTTCTCTGGTACCTCATCCCATACCATCACGTCGACACGGAACGGCAAAGAGCTTTCCTCAAACGCCTCTTTCAGCGCAGTCACGCGTTCGCGCTGCGCACGCCCGATGAACAAAACCAAGTCCAGATCTGACGCGGGGCGGGACGTTCCTTTGACCCGTGAGCCGTAGGCCCATACTTCGGTGTCCGGAATGTAGCTGCTGAGCAGAGTCAGAACGGACTCACGCTGGTCCGGTGTGATATCTATAGAGGCCACTATTCCCACGTAGCACCAGTCATGGTCTCGTAAAGGTCAATGGCATCCTCGATGAAATCCCCCATCAGCTTCAGGCATTCTTCCGCTTTTTCCCCGCTGTAATCGTGGGAGGTGTCGACACGGGCCTGAGCGTATCCCAGCCACCTTTCCACCGAACGAAAGAGCTTATTCTCGAAGCCAAGGCGGAAAATGGGTTTGGGACTGTTGGGCACGTCAGGAAGGCCCAGTTCTTCCATTAAGTAACGCTTGAGGATCTTCCACAGGCAGTCATAGCAGGTCTCAAAGCGGTGTACGACCGATTCCGCCAGCGCCTCCCTGTCCAACTCGGGAAGGTTGCGCTCACTAGAGCTGCTGTAATTTGCAAATTGCAGCTCAAGATGCTTGAGTGACTTATTGAATTTATCGTAATCGATCACGCACAACCTCCATGACCATCCATCATCTTTGCCATTACTTGGCCTTGTCCAGGCGATCTCAAATGCTGCTGCAGATTCTTTAGTGCTCCGCTTATTGGCACGCCCGGAAAGCTACTGTAACTTAGCAGGTTTTTTGAGGTTATTCCAGTCAATATCTAGGTCCTTGCCAGGCATCGATGATCGGCAGATTGTGCCCCGTCTCGCTTCCCTGCTGCTGGTGAGAATGTCTATCTAACAAACAAAGGGGGACCGCGCAATCGGGTCCCCCTTTTTATTTACTGTTATTTCTTCTTTACTGTTTGCCCAGCCTGTCTCTGCTGGTCTGCGCAGGAGTGACCCCGCTACTTGCTAGGCACACTCGGAGTAGCCGCAGACGCGGCAGACGGCGCAGCCGCCTTCGTGCTCGACGACACCGCCGCACTCGGGGCAGGCGCCCCTCTCGAACGACGGGGCCTCGATCACTTCAGCATGACCGGTGATGGCCAGGTGCGCCTGGATCGCTTTCGCGACGGCGTCGGCGCAGGAAAGGACCTTGTTGTCGCCGAAACCGCTCGGGCTGTGGCAGGAGATGCCGAGGAGCTGCTTCACGACCTGGCGCGCCTGCACGCCGCTTCTCCAGGCCAAGGACACCATGCGCCCGATGGCTTCGCTCTGGCTGGCTGCGCAGCCGCCCGCCTTGCCCATGGTGGTGAAGACTTCGAACAGGCCGCTGGCGTCTTCGTTGATGGTGATGTACAGCGGCCCGCAGCCGGTCTGCATCTGGTAGGTCCACCCTTTGAGCGCCTTGGGACGCTCGCGCTTGATGGCGCGCTTCTCTTCGGCGGTGAGCGCCACCGCGGCCTTGGGCTCTTCCTTCTTGCCTACGGAGAGGACCTGCTCGTCGCGGGAGCCGTCACGGTAGATGGTGACGCCCTTGCAGTTCATCTGGTAGGCGAGACGGTACACCTGCTCGACGTCGTCGATGGTAGCTTCCTGCGGGAAGTTCACGGTCTTGGACACGGCGTTGTCGGTGTGGCGCTGGAAGGCCGCCTGCATGGTGATGTGCTCTTCCGGCGTGATGTCGTGGGCGGTGACGAATACCTCACGCACATCCTCGGGGATGGCGCTGATGTCCTGCACGGTGCCGTGCTCGGCGATCCTCTGCATCAGCTCCTCGGAGTAGAAGCCCTGCTCCTTGGCGATTTTTTCGAAGAGCGGGTTCACTTCGACCAGGATGTTCTTGTCCATCACCTGGCGCACGAAGCTGACCGCGAAGAGCGGCTCGACGCCGGAAGAGGCGTTGGCGATGATGGAGATGGTGCCGGTCGGCGCGATGGTGGTGACCGTCGCGTTCCTGATCGGATCGCCGCCCGGGACGTCGTAGATGCTACCCTTGAAGTTGGGGAAGGAGCCACGGGACTTGGCAAGCTCGCGGGAGGCGATTTTCCCTTCCTCGTTGATGAACTGCATCACCTTCTCGCCCAGTTCCGCGGACTCCTCGGAGCCGTAGGGGATGCCGAGCATGATCAGCATGTCGGCCCAACCCATGACGCCCAGGCCGATCTTGCGGTTGGAGCGGGTCATCTCGTCGATCTGCGGCAGCGGGTAGTTGTTCACCTCGATGACGTTGTCCAAAAAGTGCACGGAGGTGCGCACGGTCTCTTTCAGCTTGTCCCAGTCTACCTTGCCGTGGACCACCATCTTCCCCAGGTTGATGGAGCCCAGGTTGCAGGACTCGTACGGGAGAAGCGGCTGCTCCCCGCAGGGGTTGGTCGACTCGATCTCGCCGATGTGCGGGGTCGGGTTGTCCTTGTTCAGGCGGTCCAGGAAGATGATGCCCGGCTCGCCGTTCTCCCAGGCCTGCTTCACGATGCGGGCGAACACCTTGCGCGCGTTCAGCGTGCCGGCCGGCTTCTTGTCACGCGGGTTGAATATGGTGTAGTCCTTGTCCGCGTCGACCGCCTTCATGAACTCCTCGGTGATCCCCACCGAGATGTTGAAGTTGTTCAGCTGGCGCTGGTCGTTCTTGCACATGATGAAGTCCATGATGTCGGGATGGTCGACACGCAGGATCGCCATGTTCGCGCCGCGGCGGGTGCCGCCCTGCTTGATGGTCTCGGTGGCGATGTCGAAGACGCGCATGAACGAGAGGGGGCCGCTGGAGATGCCGGTGGTGGACATGACCACGTCGTTGGCCGGGCGCAGGCGCGAGAAGGAGAAGCCGGTGCCACCGCCGGATTTGTGAATCAGCGCGGTGTTCTTGACGGATTCGAAGATTTCCTCCATGCTGTCGCCCACCGGCAGTACGAAGCAGGCGGAAAGCTGCCCCAGTTCGCGGCCCGCGTTCATCAGGGTCGGGGAGTTGGGGAGGAACTCGAAGTTGGTCATCATGCTGTAGAACTTGTCCGACAGCGCGGAGATGTCCGCCTTCTTGTCGAACACGGAGTCCGCCTGCGCGATCGCGGTCGCCACGCGGCGGAACATGTCGGAGGCAGTCTCAAGGGGATTCCCGGCCTGGTCCCTCTTCAAATAACGCTTCTCGAGCACCGTCAGTGCATTCTTAGTGAGACCCGGGATCTGACCCTTCTCGACTGTTTTCTTCATAACCTTTTGTCCTCCTTGAGATATTCAACATGTAGCCATGTCATTTGCTTGGATCCCTACATTTTGTGGGCGGCCAGAAATAAACCACAAGATGTATGATGAAGTCAAGCGTTAATAGATTAAAATTCCGGGCCGTAATAAAAATCGAAATTGCCGCTATTTACACCGCTCGCCCATTTACAAGGGGGGCGCCGCTGTGATATTAATGTCGGGTTAATTTTTCTGCCGGGAGCCTCCATGACCCAGTGTGATTGCAACAGCGAAAAAGAGTCGCTCGAGTCCCAAGTAAAGGCGCTCAAGGACCTCATCGAGGTAGCCAAAGCCGTGGTGTCCACGCTCGACCTGGACACGGTGCTGCAGGCCATCCTCACCTCTGCGATGAGATTCGCCGAAACCCCCGCCGGTAGCGTCGCGCTCTACTACGACGCCAAGCGCGAGCTGAGCCTGCACGCGCACTCGGGGCTGACGGCGGACTTCGTGAAGAAGGAGCGCTGGGAGGTGAGTGCCGGCGGGCTGACCGAGCAGGTGCTCCGGGCGGGGGAGATCTTCTATATTGAGGACACCGAGGAGACCCCCTTCTTCAACAACCCGATCGCCCTCAACGAAGGGATCCGTTCGCTGGTCTGCGTGCCGCTCATTTTCCAGGAGCGCATCGTGGGGATCCTCTACCTGGACGATTTCGCCCCCAGGCAGTTCGACCGGGAGAAGCTGAACCTTCTTTCCATCCTGGCTTCCTTTGCCGCCATGGCGATTCACAACGCCACGCTGCATAAGCAGACCAAGCTCTTGGCCATCACCGATGCGCTCACCGGGCTGCACAACCACCGCTACTTCAAGCAGTACTTCCGGCAGGAGATGGCGCGCGCCAAGCGCTATCACAAGCCGTTTTCCATCATCATGATGGACGTGGACGACTTCAAGTCCTACAACGACACCTACGGCCACGCCAGCGGCGACCGCCTCCTGGAGCTGATGGGGGAGCTGATCCTGCAGACCATCCGCAACGTGGACGTCGCCTTCCGTTACGGCGGAGAGGAGTTCATCGTGCTCCTGCCGGAGACGCGGCTGGAGCAGGCCGTCCTGGCGGCGGAGCGCCTGCGTGACAGCGTGCAAAACGGCACGGCCGCCAGGCTGGTGGAGGGGACCAATCGCGGCGTGACGGTGAGTGTCGGGGTGGCGAGCTATCCCGAGAACGCGGACAAGATGGACGAGTTGTTCAACATCGTGGACTCCCTGCTCTACCTGGCCAAGCGCTGCGGCAAGAACAAGGTGTACCACCAGGAAAGCCTCCAGATCCCGACCACATGAAAAGAAAACTCTTTGCCCTTATCTGCGGTGGGCCGCTTCTGGCGGCCCTTTTGCTTCCCACCTTCGCCAAGGCTTCGGCCTTCGCTAAAGCTACGGCCGACAAGTCGGCTGACACGTCCGCCTTCGCCAAGGCTTCGGCCTTCGCCAAGGCTACGGCCGACAAGTCGGCTGACGGTGCTCGCGTCGTTGTCGCTGCGGCGGGAGAGGCGACGGCTCCAACTGCCACGGCTCCAACTGCTACGGCTCCGGTTGCTGCACAGACGATACTCCTGCGGCTCGAGGCGCCCTTCAAACCGCAACTCTCCTACGGGGACCAACTGCTCTCGGAGGATACGGTCTGGCGCGGGGAGGTGCTGGTGGAGGGAGCGGTCACGGTGGCTCCACAAGCGACACTGACCGTGGAACCGGGGACGGTGGTCCGCTTCAAAAAGAGTGAGGGGCACAACCCTACCTTGGTGGTGCAAGGACGCATCGCCGCTTCCGGTACCAAAGAGGAGCCCATCCGCTTTACCTCGAACTTCGTCACTTCGGCGGCGGGGGACTGGCTGGGAATCACGCTCCTCGGCAGCGAAAAGAAGAACGTCCTGGAGAACTGCCGCATCGATGGAGCGCAGACCGGGCTTGAGGCACTCTTCTCCAACCTGAACCTGAACGGGGTGCGCGCCGAGCGCTGCGTCACCGGGATGCGTTTCCAGGATGCCCTGGTGCAGATGGAAGCCGGCGGCGCGTCGGACTGCGATGCAGGTCTGGTCTTCGCCAACAGCGAAGCGACCCTGCGCAGCCTGAACCTGATCGGCAACCGCGCGGGGATCTCGGCCCAGAAGAGCTCCATCTACCTGCAGGACGCGAGTCTCGCCATGAACCGCTCCGCTCTTTCCTGTGACAACTGCCGGGTGAAGCTTGCCGGCGGCGCGGTGCTCGACAACGGGCGCGGCGTGACCCTGCTGGAGAGCGAGGGGGGTGTGAGCGGTGTGAAGCTCGCGCGCAACAGCGATTATGGTCTCTCCCTGACCGGGTCGCGGGTCCGCGTGGAGGGGAACCTGATCACCGGCAACGGCACGCAGGGCGTGCTCGTTTTCGACGGCGCGGCCGTGGCCTGGAACAACACCATCAGCGGCAACAGCGGGTACGACATCTATAATGCCGGGACCGAGGAGTTCCGCGCCCCCAACAACTTCTGGGGCGAGAACGGTCCCAGGATCTACGACAACGGCGGCCGCGGCAAGGTCGGCTTCGCGCCACAGCTCAAAACGGCGCCAAAACAGTAAAGGCGCGGTTCTAGGTTCTACGTTCTATGTTCTACGTTAGAACCTGGAACCGGCAATGCAGGTTCCTTTGAAATATCACCCAGAACCTGCGTTTAAGCAGTTAACTTAGAACGTAGAACATAAAACGTAGAACATGCTTTAAGGGAGTTAAGATGACACGCACAAACGGCCGCGCGGCCGACGCACTGAGAGATGTAAAAATCACCCGCAACTACCTCAAACACGCCGAAGGGTCGGTCCTGATCGAGTTCGGCGACACCAAGGTCATCTGCAACGCGACCGTCGAGGCGAAGGTGCCCTCGTTCCTGAAAGGGAAGGGGACCGGCTGGGTGACCGCCGAGTACTGCATGCTGCCGCGCGCGACCCACACCCGCAACCAGCGCGAGTCCTCGAAGGGGAAACTCTCGGGACGCACCCACGAGATCCAGCGCCTGATCGGCCGGTCCCTGCGCGCGGTGGTGGACATGGAGAAGCTCGGTGAGCGTTCCATCCTCATCGACTGCGACGTCATCCAGGCCGACGGCGGCACCCGCACCGCTTCCATCACCGGCGCCTACGTGGCCCTGGCCGACGCCCTGCAGACCCTGGTGAAAAAAGGCGAACTGGCAGAGAGCCCGTTGCGCGAGGCGGTGGCCGCGGTGAGCGTGGGCATCATCGACGGCGCTCCCTTCCTCGATCTCGACTACCCCGAGGATTCCAACGCCGAGGTGGACATGAACTTCGTGATGACCTCCTCCATGCGTTTTGTCGAGGTGCAGGGGACCGCCGAGGCGGAGCCGTTCACCATCGAGCAGATGGACGCCATGCGCAGCCATGCCATGCTCGGGCTCTCCCGGCTCTTCGAACTGCAGCGGGAGGCGCTGCAGGCATGAAAGAGCTCCTGGTCGCCTCGGGGAACAAGGGGAAGTTGAAGGAGTTCGCGGAACTTCTGCGCGGGGTGGTGGAGACCATCCTCTCTCCCGCTGATTTTCCGGACCTGCCGGAGGTGGTGGAGGACGGCGACACCTTCGAGGCCAACGCCATCAAGAAGGCGCTCTCTGCCGCCAGGTTCACCGGTAAGCCGGTGTTGGCCGACGATTCCGGGCTGTGCGTCGACTACCTGGGCGGGCGTCCCGGCGTCTTCTCGGCGCGCTTCGCCGGCGAGCAGGCCAGCGATGCCGACAACAACGCGCTCCTTTTGAAGGAGCTGGCCGGCGTGCCGCGTAAGGAGCGCACCGGCGCCTTTCACTGCGTCATCGCGCTTTGCCTGCCCGACGGGACCTGTCAGAGCTTCGACGGCATGTTGGCCGGAGAAATCCTGGAGGCGCCGCGCGGAGAGGGGGGCTTCGGGTACGACCCGCTGTTCCTGGTCCCCGAGTACGGGCAGACCTTCTCCGAGCTCCCCATGGAGGTCAAGAACGCCATCAGCCACCGCGGTCGGGCCATGCAGATGCTCAAAGAGGCGTTGTCCTCACAACAGGGGTAAAGGCGAAACTCTTAACGCAAAGACGCAGGACGCGAAGATAGGTAAAGGTCCTGAGGCAAAGGCGAAAAGCGAAAGACTGTATTTAACGCAAAGCCGCCAAGCCGCAAAGGGTGAAGCAAAGGCATAAACGTGGTTGGAAAGCAGAGACAAAGATTCCAAGGGACAAGACAAAGTACTCCTGGTTGTCTTTGCGGCTTTGCGTTAAATTTTGAGGGCTTTTCAAGAGCTTAAAAAATGCTGCGTGGGCTCAAAAAAAGGGCTTGCACGGCATCAGAGGCTGTGCTATAAACGTGGTTCTTGAATCGGGGTGTAGCGCAGCCTGGCTAGCGCACCTGCCTTGGGAGCAGGGGGCCGGAGGTTCGAATCCTCTCACCCCGACCACTCATTGCAGGCTCTACTTCTGCGCCTGTAGCTCAGTTGGATAGAGCAACGGCCTTCTAAGCCGTAGGTCAGAGGTTCGAACCCTCTCAGGCGTACCACAATTGAATATGGTGGGTATGGTGAAGCGGTTAACACAAACGACTGTGACTCGTTCATACGTGGGTTCGAATCCCACTATCCACCCCAACCTATAAAAGCCAACCCCGTTAACCGCGGGGTTTGCTGTTTCAGCCGTCCGATTTTGCGAGAGTGGCGGAATTGGCAGACGCACCAGACTTAGGATCTGGCTCCTCACGGAATAGGGGTTCAAGTCCCCTCTCTCGCACCACCAGTTAAATCAAAGGGTTATCCTGTAACGGGGTAGCCCTTTACTTGTTCTAGCTTTGGTTGTGTAACCGCTAGTGTAACCTCTAATTCCTGCTGCACGCTGACGAATCCTGCTGAATCCTGCTAACGAGTTCCCCTTATAGATCAATGACCGTGAACGGTGGTGAACATCAATCACTTTCGCGGCAACTCACAGGGGGATACCGAATGAAGACCATTATGAAGCGTCAGGACGTGGTTGCAGCAACGGGATTGTGCTACACGAGCATCTACAACAAGGAGAAAGCTGGTGAGTTCCCGGCTAGGCGCAAGTTGTCGGCAAGAAGCGTAGGTTGGATACGCCAAGAAGTGGAAGCTTGGATAGAAGGGTTGCAGCGGGTAGAGCAAGTAGCGCAGGCTTAAGCCTGGAGAACTGACCTTCCTTAGCAGGAGGGTTTTGTTCTGGACTATAACTATCCTATTGGTGTAGTACCTGCTGCACTCCCGAATGCTGAAAATGCCCTGCTGCTGCGTGAGAGTGTCTGAGAAGATAACGCCTGCATGGTTCCCCGTAGGCCCTCCGTGCCGTGATCGGTACTCCTGATGCCCTTGGGTGTGTCAGGCTTGCGAGGATGCCCTGTGGCGGGTCCTTGGGTGCCGGTGCATACCGTGGTGAGGGTGGGCGGGTTAAAAGCCGTCGACCTGCGCTGGTGCAGTGCTCGTCATCGCGGGGACATCTATCTTGTTTCCTCAGCTATCAAGTATTACCGATGACTTGGAACGTGGGCTACCTATAGAACAAACACCGGGATCTACCTGATGTTATCTACTCTGGCGGCTACCCGTCCACTATCTGTCTTGTACCCTGGAAAGGCAGCTCAGGGATTACGCGCTAAACAATTGGTATCTAACGGAAATCCCTGTTTTGGTATCTATTCGTTTTCGAGCTAACCGGGCAACATCTGTCTTGTGCTGTCTAGGCCGCTAGGTACCGATACAGGGTGTCCCTGCTGATGCTCATGTCCTTGGCGACCTTGGCCTTAGACTCACCATTGGCAACCCTAAGCTTAATCTCCGCTATCCGTTCTGCGGTCATCTCTTGCTTGCGCCCCTTGTAGGCTCCATTGGCCTTAGCAATCTGCACACCTTCCTTCTGCCTCTCTCGGATCAGTGAACGCTCAAACTCTGCTACAGCGCCAAGCATGGATAGCAAGAGGTTCGCCATCGGGCTATCGTCACCCGTAAAGGTAAGCCCCTCCTTCTGGAATTGGACAACTACACCTTTGGCGGTCAACTCCTTCACTATGCCTCTAAGGTCATCAAGGTTCCTTGCGAGCCTATCCATGCTGTGAACCACTACCGTGTCACCCTTGCGAGCATGGAGCATCATAGCGGCTAACTGCGGTCTGTTGGTGTCCTTCCCTGATACCTTGTCCTCAAAAGTGATGTCTGTCTTGACACCTTCAAGTTGTCTATCCGTGTTCTGCATCACGCTTGATACTCTGATGTAGCCGATGTGCTGTCCTGACATTTGATGCCCCCTTGCCCGAGTAGTGTACGATTTGAATCTAAAATGTCAGGCGAAAGGTGTCAAAGCTTATTTTCGTACATGTAAATCTTACGCACGATTTGTACGACCAAGGTGTACGCCTAGGGTACACCCCAAATTGAGGCATGGCGTAAAGCTATAAAATCGGGAAAAGTTCATATTTGGATAATTGAGGGAGCGTACGCAATTGCGAGTGGACCTCCGGAGTGCCGTATAGTATTGCAAAACTCGGAGGTGATGTGAGAAGGAAACAGATAAGTCATTCAAAGCTTTACAACAGATGCCGTAGAGAACCCAAACCCGAATTCGTTCTCCATTGATCTGGTTCATCGGATAATCTGGCCGTTTTTGCATGAGGAGAACCACTGCTTGATGACGGATCGACGAAGTTAGACAAGCCATTTATCTGAACGAAACTTGTGGAACTCCATGGACGAACACAGCAAACGTCTCGGGGGCGGAAAGGGCACTAGCTTTCGCGCAAGAAGACTAATTGACCATTTTGGTCTTCGCTCTTTTTATCAAGCCTGGCTAGCAAATCTTCAGATATTGCATCGTTCAAATACCCAATCAGATCCGTCTTAGACACACAGAGGCTGGATGCTATCTCGCTCAACGACACCTTGTCGCAGATAAGTTCCAACGCCTGGTCAAATAGCGTCGGCTGCTCCTTGGCCCACTCTGTGCCCTCATCTTTGCGTTGGCCGCTTTGCGATATCGAAATAAAGGCCTTTCTCAACGAATGTTGGGATAGGACCCCCAGATTGTAAGCCCGGTAAACCAGGGCCTGGATCGACATCTTCCATCGGTGTTTCAACTTTTCAAAAGCTTCATAGTCCCATCGCCTCGGGCATTCCAGGATAAAGCTGTCCCTTGGAGCAAGAAAAGCCCCGGCAAAGCGGTCCGCTTCGTTTTCGGTAAGCGAACATCCCGGCGTGTGCTCCTCATGCAGGACCAGGTGCCCCAATTCATGGGCGGCATCAAACCTGGCCCTGCTGGCAGTCTTCCCTAGGGCCAGCATCACCCAAGGGCGCTTCCCCGCCCATACCGAAAAAGCGTCCACCTCAATGCAGCTATTGTAGATGGGTGTGACTATAATGCCTTTGCTCTCAAGGAGCCTAGTGATGTTCGGGATAGGACCCAGGCTCATGCCCCAGAACCTTCTCAATTCAGCTGCGATTATCTCTATATCCTCCATGCTCTTGGGCTGGAAAGATTGGAATCCCGAGACCTTCTCTTCGGGAAAGACAACCCCTTGTTGCTGAAGGAAATCGACGAATTCGATGAAAAAGTCACCTATGCGAACGCTTTGCTTTCTTTTAGCTTGGCTCACGGATCTCTTAGACCTGAAGTGGCACTGTCCCAGATTTATGTACCGTCTTCCTTCCTTCTTGGCGAAAAAACTAGGAGGGACGGAAAGCGCGAGTGAAATCCGCATCAACGTCTCTGTGTCAGGTCTGATGATACTTTTCTCTATTTGGGAAATTGCACTCGGGGTTTTATCCACCTTCTGGGCCAGGTCTTTTTTGGAGAAACCTTTCAACTCACGAGCATAGGTGATTCTTTCTGGGTCTATGAGCATGCTCATCGGTTTATCCTTTCAGTTGTTTTTATGCATCTGATTGAGCGCTCTGTACGGCCTTTGGCTCCAACATAAGAACGGGTATGGCCTCTGCCTCTTCTTCGAAAAATATATATTTAGGAGTTTCGAACGTCGTTGCGGATGTCTTGAAAAGGGAAACGGTTTCAGACCAATAATACCGGTCAGACGCTACATCCTTTTCTAGCTTGCCGATAAAAATCTCACTGAGGCCGATTTGCACGTCTGCGGCAATTCCGAGAACCACATTGTCAAATGCGACTCTTCTTTTTTGCGGGAAAAGTGGCAACTGGGCTTCATCGGCCAAAGCTTTGACCTTCTTGGCTGACCTTGGCAACAGGCCTTCTCCGCCTACCCGGTGGTGGTGGATGGTGGCGTTCCCGATGGAAAAGCAGAATTCATTCCCCTTGGGAGGTGTTATTATTGGGTTGTTCTCGATTTCAGAAGTTGCCTTGATCCTGTTCCAACTGTTCTTCCAAAGGTGGGTCCCAAAAGTCCAATTATCGTTGAAAGGGTCATCAGCGTGGGCTCGCAGGCACACTTCGACCGCTTCTGTAATTAGCGGAACTATGTATTGCGAGACATGAGGGACGAGATCTTTGAGGGACGCTATCCGGATCGATTGCATTGGTGATATCCTCCTTTTGTGCAACACGCCGTGATTATATGAAGTAAATCACAAAATGCAACATAAAAATTAAGTGAGAGCGGTCACCCCTGGTGGTAAGTTAAGTACCCGTCAAGCAAGGCCCCCTGTCACTGTCGCTTAAATCCACGGAATTTTTGGCTCAACAGATACCCCAAAAGTAGATATATGTTGGTACAAAAAATTTGTACCACATGATACGATTATGTGGTAAGGTGTTGGTACAAAAACGGGAGGCGGTCGTGCGCGTCAAAGCCATAGACAATAGTGTTTTTAAGATGTTGGAGTCAGAGAGGGATCGGTGTATCAGAGTCATCGAGAAGATCTTTTCCGAACTCGAAAACCTGCCGCGGGGATGCCTAGGGCAGCGGAAGGTTAAGAGCGGTGGCAAGGTATATATCTATTCTTGTCTGAAATATAGGGAGGGCGCTCAGGTCAAATTTGAGCACATTTCCGCTCAGCGAGCAGAGGAGTTGCGACCAGTGCTTGAGCGGAAAAAGAAGCTGCAGAACGATCTGAAGGCCAGCCGGAAGAGGGCGGCTACAATTAATCACATCCTCCAGAAAGGGTGAATGCTTTGGAAATAAAATTTGAGAAGAGTCCCTTCTTTGAGCAAGATGTAACCGAACTTCTCAGGGAGCTCTCGGGGATCGGTTTTTTCACGCATGGACTTCTGATCGGGAGTTGGCCGATGGTTGTGTATGCCGACCATTTCACTCTAATGTACGGCCTGCGGACAGGCGACATCGATTTTGCTGTGATCGGTGCCATGAGGGTGCCGCAGCCGCCCCCTGAAACCGTCCCGGAGGTCTTGGATCGGTTGGGGTATTCGCCGGTCCACGATTACGATGCTGGCATTGAAACCTTTCTGCATGGGGAATTCGAGGTCGAATTTTTAACTCATCGTAAAGGCGGTGGCCGCGGAGAGGGATCGGTCCTGATTCAGCCTTGGAAGGTGGCGGCCCAACCGCTACCTTTTATTGATCTTCTCTTCATCAGGCCGGCGACTATCGTGATTGAAGATTTTAGTATTTCCATTCCTTCGCCCGAGGCTTTGATGCTGCATAAGCTTATCATCGCCCAGCGTCGAACTGGGAAGGACAAAGAACTGAAAAAGGAAAAGGACCTGCAACAGTGTTCGGTTCTTGTCGAGGTGGCGCGCCCCGAAGAGGTCCAACAACTCCTAGCGGAATATAAGATGTCGCGTGAGGTTCAGCGGCAAATGGAAATGTCCTGTGAAGAGGCGGGAATAGCTGTGCCCGGCGGATTGCCTTGGCAGCGGTAGGCGAATCGACATGAGAGCGTCGATCAACTTCCTGAAGCTGGTTTATCCACCGATATTGAACCAGTGCGCGGAGTGGCTATGGGATGAGCCGGTGGTAAGGGGGGCAACGGCTCTTAAGGGTTTTCGTGGGCACTGGGGCAACTATCTATGGCAATTATCATAAGTGATATCCACGGCTGCCTCCTTAAGGTGCAGAAATTTCTAGCCCATGAGCCCCAAGAGCAGCACATATGTCTTGGAGACATAGTCGACAGTAGGGGGCGGAACAAGCTTACGTTTGAAGAGGAATTGGCCTGCCTAGATCTGCTCTTGAGTTCACCCACTATTCTCCTGTGGGGCAACCATGACTTGGCCTACCTGCCAGAACGGCCATGGCGATGTTACGGTAACTTCAGTGAGATGGCCTTTCGTGACCGATATCAAACTGCGAGAAACAAATTTACTGCGGCTTATGCGGCCGATGGTTGGCTCTGTACCCACGCTGGTGTAAGTCCTAACTTGGCAAAACTAATTCCCGCAAGTGTTATTGCTGGGGGAGTAGAAGCTATAGCCGAATGGCTGTGCGTGGAGTTCGAGCGCGAGTTAATAGTGCCAAATCCTGACACCCTGCGAGGAGGGCCGCGATATGGGAAAGGCCCGCTCTTCCAAATTCCTGCCTGTCGCGGAGGCTACCATGAATATGGCGGGATTTTTTGGCACGATGCTGGAGGAGAACGAAGACTACCTTTTCCTCTCATCCCTCAAATTTTTGGTCATAGTCCCGATTTTGAACCGGTTCGTGGAGACACTTGGATTAACTTGGACACACATGGTGGTGAAACTTGGATTTACAATACTAAAACAGATGCGATTGTTGGACTTTAAATGGTTTCCTGGGCGTTAATGGATTCCTGCCTCCATTTCGCCAGAACGAACACGTAGGGTAATGGGACACTGGTGGGACAATTGGGGCAATAAATGGCAGGAAATAACTAGTAACAACGGGTGTGTGGTGAGTGGTAACCTGTTTGAAATTCAAGGCTATGATTGGTTATTGATTGACACTATTAACTTCTTGCCAGACTTAGGATCTGGCACCGCAAGGTATAGGGGTTCAAGTCCCCTCTCTCGCACCAGTAGTGTTTTTAAAGGGTTATCCCGTGACGGGGTAGCCCTTTTCTTGTATCGACTTTGCAAGCCATGGAAGACGCGCGTATTGAAAGTCCACGTGCTGGCGTTACACGAATTGTTGCAGACGTCGGAGCAGATCGCACAATCATCTTGTCAGAAGCAGCACCACCAGATACTAGACCTCAATCGAAATGAAATTTTGCTGCGTACTCAAATCTTCTTTGAGATTCATCGATGGGTGCCTTGAAGCCCATTTCGCAATGATACTCCAAGGCAGCTAGTAAATTTTTAAAAGCATATTGGAAATCTTCGGATAGTTCGTTCATTGATACACTGCTGTCTTGCAAATTCACGTAAATTGTCAGTGCATACATGGTATTACATACATTAATAGGTAGATTTAATCCTTTGGTGCAGTCATTGAACATGTGCCAAGCCCAGCTAGGAAGAGAAGCCGTAATAGTTCTAGCTACGCGTTTATCAAAACCTAATTTGACGAGTGTTGTTCTTACTCCAGCCTCATTCCAGTAGTTGCGTAATACACTGAGCATAATTCTCCTCTGATCAATAGTTTATGAAATGAATAACACGGCATAGGTGCATTACCTAACGATTTGTGGCGCGTACAGGTGTTAGGTGCGCGGCCGCCCGATCACGGGCGGCCCTTTTGCGTTGTCTGTTCTTGTCATCGCCCTATCTGTAAGCAGGTCCGAAAATAGCCGGTTTTTTGCGAGCGGATGTTGTATCTTGCTACAAAGAGGTGGGCGTATGGCGCAGCATGAAGAACGGATATGGTACGCGGCACTGAAGGCAAAGGACGCCAGGTTCGACGGACACTTTTTCGTCGGGGTCTCCTCCACGGGGATCTATTGCCGGCCGATATGCCGGGCGAAATTGCCCAAGCCGGAGAACTGCACCTTTTACACGACGGCTGCTGCTGCGGAGCAGGCGGGTTTCCGCCCCTGCCTTTTGTGCCGGCCGGAACGCGCCCCGGGGACCGCGCCGGTCGATGCCACCCTCGCCCTGGTCCATCGCGCCAAGGTACTGTTGGAAGAAAACTGCGGCAGCGGGGTGAGCATCGAGGCGATCGCCGACCAGCTCGGCTGCACTGACCGCCACATGCGCCGCGTATTTTCGGCCGCCTACAACGTCACTCCTGTTCAATACCTGCAAACCTGCCGGTTGCTGCTCGCCAAGAACCTCCTTACCGACACCGATCTTTCGGTAATCGACGTGGCGATGGCGGCCGGTTTCGGCAGCTTGCGGCGCTTCAACGACCTCTTCAAGACGAGGTACCGCATGGCGCCCACGGCCTTGCGCCGGCAATCGCCCACCACCAAAAGCAGGGACAACGCCATCGTGCTCGCCTTGGGGTATCGTCCTCCCTATCAGTGGCGGCAGATGCTGGACTTTCTCGCCCAGCGCGCCATTCCAGGAGTGGAGACGGTCATCGACGGCGCATACCTGCGCACGGTGCATCTCGTCAGTGCGGAGAAGCGGCATGTGTTTGGCTGGGTGCGGGTGGGGCATCGGCCGGAAAGCAACGTGCTGACGGTGACGGTGGACGGCGCGCTGCTGCCGGTACTGACCCAATTGCTGGCCCGGATCCGGCACCTCTTCGATCTGTTCTGCGATCCGGATGCGGTATATGAAGTCCTTGCCGCGATGAACACTGTCGGCCTCAACCTTTGCACGCCGGGAACCCGCTTGCCCGGTTGTTTCGATCCCTTCGAGATGGCGGTGCGGGCGGTGTTGGGACAGCAAATCACCGTGAAGGCGGCCCGGACCCTGGCTGCCAGGCTGGTCCTAGCCCAGGGCACTCCCGTGGCGACCGGTATCGAGGGGCTCACCCACGCTTTCCCGTCACCGCAACAGATCATCGCCTTGGCCGGCCCCATCGACGGGCATCTCGGCCCGCTCGGCATCACCGGGGCACGCGCGCGCACCATCCTGGAATTGGCACAGGCCATGGTGCGGGAAGAGATCAATTTCAACTTCGGCGCCGAACCGCAAACGGAACTGAAAAAGCTGATGGCGATTCCCGGCATCGGCCCCTGGACCGCGCAGTACATCGCCATGCGAGCCATGGGATGGCCCGATGCCTTTCCCGACACCGACTTCGGGGTCAAAAAGGCATTGGCGCCGCGCACCGCAAAGGAAATATCGGCCTTGGCGGAAACGTGGCGCCCCTGGCGCAGCTATGCAACGGTCAATTTATGGAACTCGCTGTAAGCGCACCAGACGGTGCAGGAGGCGGATAGATGTTTGTCACACGTTACGACTCACCCTTGGGTGGGATCATGCTCGCCAGCGACGGCGACAGCCTGGTCGGATTATGGCTGGAGGGGCAGAAATACTTCGCGGCGACCCTGCCGCAAGAGACGGAGGAAAAAGCGGACTTGCCGGTGTTCGTGGCGACGCGACGCTGGCTGGACGCTTATTTTGAAGGTGAGCGGCCCGACATTGCCGACCTGCCCCTGGCCCCGAAAGGGGGAGCGTTCCGCAGGGCGGTCTGGGACATCCTGTGCCAGATCCCGTACGGTGAAGTCATCAGCTACGGCGACATCGCCAAAAGGATCGCCGCGCGGACCGGCAAGGCAAGCATGTCGGCGCAGGCTGTCGGCGGGGCGGTGGGGCACAACCCCATCTCGATCGTGATACCGTGTCACCGGGTGGTGGGGGCAGATGGCAGCCTGACCGGTTATGCCGGAGGCATCGGCAAAAAGATCACATTGCTGCAGCTCGAGGGCGTCGACCTGTCGCGGTTGCGCACGCCCGCACGCGGGACGGCTCTTTGAGCGGCAGATCCGTCCAGAACGGGCGGTCCCTCAGTACTCCTGTGCCATGGACAGGGCGCGTTCCACCTTCACGGAGAGGGTCGCTTCGCGCAGGGGCTTGGGGATGAAGTCGAAGAAACCGCGGCGCAGGGCGGTGGCTTCCTCGTCCACGGTGGCGGTGGAGGTGACCAGTATCACGGGGACGTTGGCGGTGTCGGGAAAGGTGCGCAGGCTCTCCAGCACGGCGTAGCCGTTCAGCTTGGGCATCTCCTTGTCCGTGATCACCAGATCGAAGCGGTTGGACATGATCTCCTTGAAGGCCTCCATGCCGTCGGCCGCGCAGACCACGTGGTACCCCTTGCGCTTGAGCGATGAGGTGATGAACTGGCTCACCGCCTGGTCGTCGTCCACGACCAGGACGCTCTTCTTGTCGGAGGCGGCGGCCGGGGCGGACTTGAGGTAGTGCATCTTGATGGCCAGCATGATTTCGCGGTGGGTGGCCACGTAGGGCACGACCCCCACGTTATGTTCTTCGGCTATGGTACGCAGCACCTCGGCAAGGGTCGGGTCGCTGATGGCAACGCCGAGCTTCCCTTCTTGCAACTTCAGCGGGAAGATCAGGTTCGCCATGGCCACCTTGGCGGGGATCATCCGGAGCAGCTCCTCGCTATAGCGGTAGCGGTGAAAGTCCGCCAGGAACTTCATGTTGTGCTGTTGCGCCAGCGCCTGGGCCAACTCCTCCGGCGTCACCAGCTCCAACTCCTCGAGCACGGTGCCAAAGCGCTTTCCCTTCTTGCGCGCGTAGCTGACCAGTCTCTCCACGGTCACTGCGGAAAGAATGCCCCGCTCGACGAAGATCTCCCCCAGCTTCTTCCTGGTGGCGCGCTCCTTTCGCTGGGCTCCTTGCTGTGCCAGTTCCATTAATCCCCCTCATACAACACCGACTCCCGCGTCAGGACGCAAAAAAGCCGGGGCTTAATATCACGTGATATTTCGGCATCCCGGCTGTCTCATGGAGACCCTTTAGGCTTTCCGCCCCATCCTCGCGGATGGTTTAGTATTGTCGTGTATCGCTGAAAATTTCCATCTGCTTACACTCACAAGTCCTCCCTTGTCAAGCGTAATCAACTGAAGGTATTAGCAAAGAAGGAGCCGATACGGCATTGGACACTGGTTCTTGTGGTCAATAGTGGGAGAAGTTCCGGTTTCCCTGACTTTTGTGTGAAATAGCCGCTCCGATGAGTGAACAGTCGCTGCAAGAGTGGAGGAAAGACTTGTCTGGTGCCGCGTCGGAGGAGTGGGGATGGTCAAGGTGCGCGCGTAACTGCCCGATGTGCAGAATCTTTCACTGCGAGGTGAAAACGTTTGCACCGTCTTCGGGGAGAGCCGGCCGGCTACGACGCTGTAACCGTCGGTAATCACAACCGGCAACGCAAGTCAGCTTGCATGGCATGGCTTGTGTAAAAGAGACGCAGCAGCAACAATCCATTCAAAGGAGTACGACCCATGAAAAGAACGTTGGCTATTTATGCGGTGACCGCGATGACCTTGCTTTCCTTTGCCAGCCAGGGCATGGCCCGGGGCGGGATGGGAGGGGGCGCCGGCCACGGCGCCAGTCATGGCACCGGAACGGGTGCGGGAACCGGCGCGATGGGCGGCAAAGGTGCAGGAACGAAAGCCGGCATGTCCGGCACCGCCTCGAGCGGCATGGCCAGCGGAACCAAAGGGACGCACGCAAGCATGGCACCGTCGATGACCAAGACGACCATGCAGCAGTCGATGCAGGCCACCATGCACCAAGGCACAGTACAGACAGCGCCCCCGACTACTCCCTAGGGGCAGGCAGCGCAGAGGAACATCCGCTCCAAGGGCAAGAACGGGCCCGGCAGCGAACGACACCGAACTGGATAAAAGGCTTACCTCTGACGGGGTAGGCCTTTTTTGTGTGACGCCGGCAGCGAGCGGGCGGAGCCGGGCAGGGGAGTGCGCTCAGTGCTGCTGGTCCCCCGGTGCACCGGCGCCAGCGGGCTCCTCCCCGGGAGCGGAGAGGGCAGGGAGCCGGACCGTTACCTTGGTCCCCTTGCCGGGCTGCGACTCGAAAGTGAGGCTGCCGCCGTGCTCCTTGATGATGGAGGAGGAGATGTACAGGCCAAGCCCGGTCCCCCCCTTGTTGATCCTCATGGTGAAAAACGGCTCGGTGAGCCGCGCCAGCACCGCCTCGGACATGCCGTCCCCCTGGTCCTCGACGCTCAGGTTGACCGTCTCCCGCTCGCGATCGTGCCAGGTCGTCACCACGACGCCGCTGTTCTTGTCAGGGAGCGACTGCAACGCGTTCATGACCAGGTTGATCACCACCTGGTCGATCTGCTGCTGGCTCCCCTGCACGGCGGGGAGGTTTTGCCACAGCTCCATCCGGTAGTGGTCGGTGTGACGCTGGATATGGTGCCACAGGATGGCGGCGGCGTTCTCCACCGACCGGTTCACGTCGATGCTCCCCTGCATGTCCAGCCCGGCGGGCTTGGTGAAGTTCTTCATGTCCCGCACGATCTTGTCGATCTGCAGCGATCCCTCCCGGATGCCGTCGTGCAGCTTGGGCACCATGTCCAGGACCTCGTCGTAGCTGAATCCTCCCAGGTTCAATTCCGCTTCCGCCTCCTTGAGAGCCTGCAGGCGCGCCAGCATGTCCCGGGTGAGCTGGGTCAAAACCGTATTGTTGATGGAGATGCAGTGGTTGGGGTTGTTGATCTCGTGGGCCACGCTGGAAACGAGCATGCCCAGGGAGGTCATCTTGTTGGCCTGGATCAGCTTGGCCTGGGTGGCCCGGATTTCCTGCTCCAGGCGGAGCTTCTCGGAGATGTCCCGGATCGAGCAGAGCAGGAGCTCCTCGTCCTTGAGCCTGATCCGCGTGCCCCGCAAGGAGATGACGATCTTCTCGCCGCCGCTCTTGTAGCTCGTCGCCCGCTGCAGGAACCCCAGGGCGGCGTCGTGCTGGGCGAGCTCCGCCCTGATCTTGTGCAGGTCCTCCGGGTTGATGAGGGTGTCCATGGCCAGGGAGGGGAGCTCCTCGCGGCGCAGCCCGTAGAGCGTCAGCGCGGCGGGGTTGGCGTCGATCACCTGCAGGGTTTCCAGCTTCATGAGGATGACGGGGTCGTCGTTTTGCAGGAAGACCTGGTAGAAGCGCTCCTCGCTCTCCTTGAGCTCGTTCTTGGCGCGCGCGAAGTCGGTGATGTCGCGCCCCTCGGCGACCAGGTAGATGACCGAACCGGTCTCGTCGCGGATCGGAGAGAGGGAGAAGTCGACGTGGTGCACGCCCCCCGCCTGGTCCAGGTGGGTCGTTTCGAAGCGGGCCGGGATCCCCTGGCAGCCGGTGGCAATGGAGGCCCGCAGCCGCTCGCGCAGTTCCGGGTCGTGGCGCCACCAGGGGGTGTCCCAGTAGGGGACGCCCAGCACCTCCTCCTTGCTGGCTCCTACCAGCGCCAGCGCGGTGTGGTTGGCGTCCACCAGCGTCCCGTCCGTGGTGAGAAGCCCCTGGTAGTGGAAGGCGTGGTCGGTGACGGAGCGCAAAAGTCGCTCGCCCTCGACGAGCTGCTGCTCCCGATACCGTATCTCGTCCGCCATGCTGAGCAGGTCCCCAGCCAACTGCTCGACCTCGGCGATCTCCCCCGGCCGCCAGGGGGGAGATTTCTGGCCGCTGGCAACCCTGCGGGCGAAGCCGGCCAGTTCCTCCAGGCGGCGCGAGAGGCGGCGGGCCAAAAAGAGCGAGGCGACCAGGGCGAGGATGAGCGCCGCGACGGCCCCGGCCGCGACGTTGTGGGTGGTGATGGCCACGGACCGGTAGGCGCTCTGCGCCGGCTGGGCCACCAGGACGTACCAGCCGATGTGGCTGGAGCGCATCATGGTGCCGACCACGGTGCGTCCGTCCAGCCAGAACTCCCCGCTCACCGGCTGCCCCGAGGCGAGCCCGGAGCGCACCAGGGGGATGTTGCCCAGGAAACGGGGAGTGACCAGGGCCGTCCCCCCCTGGTCGGCGATCACCTGTCCGTTGCGGTCGATGAGGATGATCTCCTGCCCCGCGCTGCCGACGATGTCGCGCATGGAACGGACCAGCTTGGCGAGGTCGACTTCCCCGATGACCACCAGATCGCCGCTGGGTATCCCCACGGCGATGGATACCCCCTTGCCGAACGCGGACGCGAAGGTGTTGGACCAGGCCGCACCCTGGAGGCGCCGGGTGTCCCGGAAGAGCTGTTCGTGGGCCAGGCTGCTCCGCTCCAGGGCGCGGTGGTCCTGTTGGCTGTGGCGGTGGTCCTTGCGGATCCCGGCCCCCCTGATGCGTCCGTCGGGGAGGACGGCATAGAGCAGGTTGAGCGAGCCGGATGCCTCGACCTCGGCATCGAGGATCTCCTGCAGGTCCCCGAGGTAGTCGGGCTTGCGCAGGGGGAGGGCGGCGACCGCCCGGACATCGGTAAGCGCGGCGGAGAGGTAGTTGTCCAGTGCGACGCCGAAGGCCCGCGCCAGTTCGCGCTGGCCGGCGGCCACGTCCCGCGTGATGTGGGGGAGCAGCAGGAAGACGTTCAAAAAGACGACCAGCAGGAAGGGGACCACGGCCAGAAGGGTCGACTGCAGCGACAGTATCCTGCGGAAACGGTGGGTGGGCACGGGGCTCCTCACGATAGGGCCGCCGCAGGGGAGGCCGCCAATGGGCATCGGTGCAAAAAAATTCTTTTGCTTTTAACATTTTGACGCTAAGCTGGCAAACACTCATTTGACTATTAACATTTGTGGATTGCGAATTCGGCGGAGCGTGCATGTCGATACAGGGTAACAAGAAGGGGGAAGGTGACCTGATCCTCCTGGTGGACGACGAGCCCAGCATACTGTTCGGCTCTTCGGTGATGTTGCGGCAGGCGGGGTTGGGACGGGTGAGGACGCTGGACGACATCCGCCAGCTGTTGCCGCTTCTGGCCGAGGAAGAGCCGGGGGTGATCGTCCTCGACCTGCAGATGCCGCACATCTCGGGCAAGGAGATGCTCGGGGAACTCTCCTGCGGGTTCCCGGCCATCCCGGTGATCATCGTCACCGCGGCCAACGAGCTGGATACCGCCATCGACTGCATGAAGCTGGGCGCCTTCGACTACATCGTCAAGCCGGTCGACGCGACCCGTTTCGTCACCAGCGTCAGGAAGGCGCTGGACCGCAACACCATGCAGCGCGAGATCGAGTCGCTGCGCGAGTCGCTTTTGACGGGCAAGCCCGCCAACGAGGAGGCCTTCTCGGGCATCAAGACCAGGAGCCCGCGCATGAAGGCGATCTTCAGCTACCTGGAGGCGGTGGCCCCCACCGAGCAGCCGGTACTCATCACCGGCGAGACCGGGGTGGGCAAGGAGCTGATCGCGCGCGCCCTGCACGAGTTGAGCGGGCGCCGGGGCCCCTTCGTCCCGGTGAACAGTGCCGGCGTCGATGACCACGTCTTCTCGGACACCCTCTTCGGGCACAAGAAGGGGGCCTTCACCGGCGCCGACCACGCGCGCGACGGCATGATCGTGCGCGCCGCCGGGGGGACCCTCTTTCTCGACGAGATCGGGGAGATGTCCCTGCCCACCCAGGTGAAGCTCCTGCGCCTTTTGCAGGAGGGGGAGTACTACCCGCTGGGTTCCGACGTCGCCGCCGCCAACCAGGCCCGCGTGGTGGTGGCCACCAACCGCGACCTTGCCGCCGCCATCAGCGAGGGGAGCTTCCGCCGCGACCTCTACTACCGGCTCTGCGCCCACCAGGTGCACATCCCCCCGCTGCGCGAGCGGTGCGAGGACATACCGCTCCTTCTGGACACCTTCGTGGAGGAGGCGGCGCGCACCCTGCACAAGGAGGTGCCGGAATACCCCTACGAGCTGGCGAGTCTCTTGGCCGGCTACCATTTCCCGGGCAACATCCGCGAACTGCGGGCCATGGTCTTCGACGTGGTGACCCGGCACCAGCGCGGGCGGCTTTCCCTGGCCCCGTTCCGCGACGTGACCGGAGTGGGGCTTCCCGCCCTGGCCCCCTGCGCCGACGATGGGGGGGGATGGTTGAACCTCGCTGCGGGCTTTCCCACCCTGGCGCAGCTTACCCAGTGCCTGATCGAGGCCGCCCTGAAGCGCTCGGGGGGGAACCAGAGGGCCGCCGCGGAACTGCTCGGCATCAGCCGCCAGGCGCTTAACCAGCGAATTAGCAAGAAATAATGTAGTGCAATCACGTATTTACCCGCCGAAACCCGCTCTCCCCACTGCCGCACCGCTGCCGCAGGGCAAGAATTCTTGCCCTGTCAATTTTTCTTGCTCATTACCGTAACCCCCCGCTTCTTAATGAGAAACAAAGGTTCACCCTTCGGCCTGTCAAGTTTTCTTGCTCGCCGCAACACCCACCCCCAGAGTTCGCACCCTTGCCAAGTACTGTAAACAGTGACTTCTTCGTTTTTCCTGACATGGCACGGCGCTTGCCATAGCTGGAGCGGCGGGATGAATCCACCGCTGCGCGCAACAGATAGCTAACGAGGTGCACGATGCTGAAGAAAGTCCTGGTAATCGATGATTCGGAAATGATCCACAAGATGTACCGCCTGGTTCTGAACCGCTACAACTGCGAGATTCTCGATGCCATGGACGGACAGCAGGGGCTCGACCTGCTGGAGAGGCACCAGGGGGTCCAGCTCATCCTGCTCGACATCAACATGCCGGTGATGAACGGGGTGCAGTTCCTGGAGAAGGCCGGCACGCTCGGTTACACCAGCAGGATCCCGGTGGTCATCATCAGCACCGAGGGCAAAGAAAGCGATACCATCCGCGGACTGCAGCTGGGCGCCAAGGGGTACGTGAAAAAGCCCTTCAACCCCACCTTGCTGCACGAGCTGATCGAGAAGCTCCTGCCCCCAGGCGGCGCTGCCGGCCTCGACCAGCGCAGCTGCGCCAACACCCTGTAATCCCCCGGCCCGGCCGGCCGCGCCTGCGGGCGCCATTGCCGCCTGGCCGCAACATGGAAAGGGAAAAGATGATGCTGAACAAGGTTCTCGTAGTCGACGATTCGGCCCTGATCCACCAGATGTACCACCTGGTACTGGCGCGCTACCGCTGCCAGGTGGTCGATGCCAAGAACGGCCTGGAGGCCCTCGACATCCTGGCGCAGCAGGACGATGTGCAGCTCGTGCTGCTGGACATCAACATGCCGGTGATGAACGGGTTGCAGTTCCTGGAGAAGGCCTCGGCGCTCGGCTACACCGAGCGCTTCCCGGTGGTGATCGTCAGCACCGAGGGGAAGGAGGCCGATACCCTTCAGGGACTAAAGCTCGGCGCCAGCGGTTACCTGACCAAGCCCTTCACCCCGAGCCAGTTGCACGAGGTGATCGTCAGGGTGCTCCAGGCGGGCGCGACGGCCTCGGAGCCGGAAAAGGTGGCCGCCCTTGAACGGTGATTGCGATTTTTCAGCGCTGGTCGGGGATTTCGTCGAGGACGCCGGGGGGCACCTGGACGCGGTGGAGGGGTTTCTGCTCGAGCTGGAGCGGCGCGCCCCGGAGGGATGCGACGCCGAACTGGTCACCCTGATCCAGGGGCACCTGCATACCCTCAAGGGTAACTCCGGCATGATGGGGCTCGCCCCGTTGCAGCAGTACGTGCACCGGCTGGAAGAGGTGCTCAAGGAGACCGGCGCCGGCGCGCTCACCCTCGATGCCGCCTTTTTCGGCGCGCTCTACGGCGGCATCAACGCGCTGCGCGGCGCGCTGTTTCGCTTCGCACAGTCCCCCGACACCGACTTCGACTTCGCCGGCGAGGAGAGCGCGCTGGAGGCGCTGCGGGCATCCCGGCCGGCCGCGCCCGACAGCGCCGCCCAACCGGCACCTGCGCTCCCCCGCCCCGCCACCGCCGCGGAGTTCGGCTACATCACCCAGAAAAGCAGCACCCTCAAGGTGAACTTCGAGAAGCTGGACGAGCTTTTGAACCTCATGGGGGAACTGGTCATCCAGCGCACCGCGCTCGCCACCCTGGAAAAGCGCCTGCGCGAGCAGGTCACCGACCGGGAGCTCCTGAACGCCTTCAACGAGACCAGCCAACTGATCGGCAAGAGCACCGACGACCTGCGCCAATCCATCATGAAGGTGCGCATGCTCCCGGTGAAGACGGTGTTCCAGCGTTTCCAGCGCCTGGTGCGGGACCTCTCGCTCGCCCACGGCAAGGAGGTGCGCCTGGTGCTGGCCGGCGAGGATACCGAGCTGGACAAGACGGTCCTGGACGAGATCGGCGAACCGCTTTTGCACCTGATCAGGAACGCGGTTGACCACGGCCTGGAGACCCCGGCCGAGCGGCGCGCCCGCGGCAAGGAGCGCTGCGGTACGCTGACCCTCGGCGCGCGCCACGAGAGTAACCACATCGTCATCTCGGTCTCCGACGACGGCGGCGGCATGGACCCGGAGGAGATCCGCAAGAAGGCGGTGGCCCGCGGCATACTGGAGCCGGAAGCGGCCCGGGGTATGAGCGGCGCCGAACTTTTGCAGCTGGTCTTCGTCCCCGGTTTCTCCACCAGGAGCGAGGTGACCGAGACCTCGGGGCGGGGGATCGGCCTCGACGTGGTCAAGAAGATCGTCTCCTCCCTAAACGGCATCATCGAGATCGACTCCAAACCCGGGCGCGGCACCACCTTCACCATGATGCTGCCGCTGACCCTGGCCATCATCACAGCGCTGATGGTGGAGGTGGCGGGGCAGACCTACGCGGTGCCGCTCTCCGGCGTCCTGGAGAGCGTCCAGATCGGGGGGGAGGAGTGCCACGACACCGGTAGCGGCGAGGTGATCATGCTGCGCGACCGGGTGCTCCCCCTGCACCGGTTGGACCGCTTCTTCGGACGGCCGGGCGACGTGCAGAAGGAACAGGAATACGTGGTGGTGGTGGCAAGCGGGGACAAGAAGGGCGGACTGGTGGTGGACCGGCTGGTCGGCCAGCAGGAGATCGTGATCAAGGGGCTGGACGACTACCTGGGTGAACTCCCGGGCATCTCCGGCGGCACCGTGCTCGGTGACGGCACGGTCTCCCTCATCGTCGACATCCCCTCCATACTGGGGCGCTGACCCCCAACGGCGCAAAAAGAGTTATCGCAAAGGAGACAGGCATGGCAGAGCAATTTATCCTCCCAAGCTCGGGACTCGCGGAGGACGTGCTGGCCCGGTTCATCGAACAGGCCCAGGAGGAGGTGGACCGGGGCCTGTTCGATGCCGGCAGCCAGGGGGGCGGGACCTTGCAGTTGGTCACCTTTCGGCTGGGCAAGGAAGAGTACGGCGTCGACATCAACAGCGTCCAGGAGATCATCCGTGGGGGCGGTATCACCGAGGTCCCCGGGGCTCCCTCCCACGTAAGCGGCGTGATCAACCTGCGCGGCAAGATCATCCCGGTGGTGAACCTGCGCCGGCGTTTTTCCCGCCCGGAGATCGAGGAGAACGAGGAGCAGCGCATCGTGGTGGTGGAACTGGGCGAGAAGCGCCTGGGGATGCTGGTCGATTCGGTGCGCCAGGTGATCCAGTTCTCCACGAGTCTCGTGGAGGAGATGCCCGAGGACGCCACCACCCCCGAGGCGAGCTACATCCGGGGCATGGCGAAGCTCGACACCCGCCTGGTCATCATCTTGAACCTCAATCGCGCACTGCTGCTCTAGCACGGGGCACTACTCAGTAAAGGAGACGGAGATGTTAAAGAACGTTCGCATAGGTGGCCGGCTCGGCCTTGGTTTCGGCATCATGCTGCTCATCGTCATCGCGGTCGGCGCTACCGGCTACTGGGGGGTGAGGGAGAGCACCCAGACCACCGTCGCCATGCTGCAGGGGGACGCCACCATCTCGGAATACGCATCCCTCGCAGCAACCAACGTATTGGGACTGCGGCGCTACGAGAAGGACCTGTTCCTGAACCTCGGCAACCACGAGCACGAGAAGGAGTATCTCGGCAAGTGGAATGACCAGCGCGATCACCTGGTGAAGAACCTGCAGGAGTTGGAGAAGCTCGTGGTCCTGCAGAAGGAGAAGGACGCCGTCAAGGCGATGAAGGAGGAACTGGCCGCCTACGAGGCCGGCGTCACCAAGATCTACCAGGGGATCGAAGCGGGGCGCATCAGGACCCCGGCCCAGGCCAACGCTGCCACTGAGCCATACAAGGCGGGGATCCACAAGTTCGAGGGGGTCTCCAAGGAGATGGCTGAAGAAAGCAACCACCGTATGGACAGCAAGGAGAAGGTGATGATCGACCTGTCCCGGCACGTGACGCTCCTGGTGCTGGGGAGCATCCTGGTGAGCCTCATCGTCGGCATCCTGGTGAGCTTTTTAATCAGCCGCAGCATCACGGCTCCTATCAACGCGGCGGTCGAGATCGCGAAGACCGTGGCTGAGGGCGATCTGACCGTGGTGGTCGAGGTGAACTCCAAGGACGAGGTGGGTGAACTCCTCACCGCCATGCAGACCATGGTGCAAAACCTCATGGCCATGATCGGCAAGATCCGGGGCACCTCCGGCGAGGTGGCCTCCGCGGCGGGCCAGATCTCGGCCAACACCCAGCAGCTCACCAAGTCGGCCCACGGCCAGGCCTCGGCCACCGAGGAGACCTCGGCCACCATGGTGCAGATGGCCGCCTCCATCCAGACCGTCGCCGCCAACGCCGATTCGCTCGCCGCCAACGCGGACGAGGTGTCTTCCTCCATCGAGGAACTGGGGGCCTCCAGCGAGCAGGTGGCCAAGAGCGCCGACGTGATGGCGAGCGCGGTCGCCGAGACCTCGGCCACCATCGAGCAGATGACCATCTCCATCGACAACGTGGCGCAAAACGCCGACGAACTGATGACCTCCGTCGCCGAGACCTCCGCGACCATCGAGCAGATCACCGTATCCATTGACCAGGTGGCGACCAACTCCCAGGAACTGCAGAAAGTGGTGGCTGATTCCTCCTCCACCATCGAGGAGATGGCCGCGTCCATCCGCCAAGTGGCGAAGAACGTGGAGGAGGCGGACCAAGTGGCCAAGGGGGCGGCGAAAGAGGGGAACGCCGGCCTCGAGGCGGGGCAGCAGGCGGTCGCCGCCATGGGGCGCGTGGCCGAGGTAATCGAGAAGACCTCGGATTCCATCCTGAACCTCGGGCGGCGCTCCGAGGAGATCGGCAACATCGTCAAGGTGATCGGCGAGATCGCCGACCAGACCAACCTGCTCGCCCTGAACGCCGCCATCGAGGCGGCGCGCGCCGGGGACGCCGGGCGCGGCTTCGCCGTGGTGGCCGACGAGGTGAGAAAGCTCGCCGAGCGCAGCATGGGGGCCACCAAGGAGATCGCCCAGGTGATCCGCCAGGTGCAGGTAGACACCGGCGAGTCGGTGAAGTTCGGCGAGATCGCCTCGCAGGAGGCGAAGAACTCCATGGAACTGATCACCCTGGCCGGCAACTCGCTGGAGAACATCGTCTCCAGCATCGATCGTACCAGCACCCTCATGTCCGACATCGCCCGCATGACCGCCGAGCAGTCCAACGCCTCCAACCAGGTGCTCCAGGCGGTGGAGCAGATGAGCGGTGCCTCGGACGTGGTGGCCAACGCCGCCCGCGAGCAGGCCACCGGCGGCAGGCAGATCAGGATCGCCGTGGAGCGGATGAACCAGCTCACCCAGGAGGTGACCGGTTCCGCCAAGGAGCAGGCCCTGGGGAGCCGCCAGATCCGCATCGCCGTGGAGAACATGAACCAGGTGACCGGCCAGGTGACGATCGCCACCCGGGAGCAGTCCCTGTCCGCCCGCCAGATCGTCGGGGCGGTAAACAGCATGACCTCCATGACCCAATCGGTGGCCAACGCCACCGCCGAGCAGAAGAAGGGGGGCGAGATGGTGGTGGTCGCCATGGACAACATAAGCGACATCACCCGGGAAAACCTTTCCGCCGTGGAGCAGCTCTCGCGCGCGGCGCAGAACCTGACCCAACAGGCCGAGGAGATGACGGCGCTGGTGGGCACCTTCAAGGTGGCCTGATGCAAAACGGGGGCAACACGGCATACCGGGAGGGGGCAGCGGACCTCTACCTGGAGCGGATCCGGGAACGGGTCTTCGAGAAGAGCAGGCTCTACTTCGGCCCCCGCAAGCTGGCGCTGTTCAGGCAGCGCCTGGAGACCAGGCTGGCGCAGCTGGAGCTTCCCGATTTCTGCTCCTACTATAACCATCTGGAGCAGACCCCGAACGAGTACGCTGCCCTGCTCGACCTGATGACCATCAACGAGACCTTCTTCTTCAGAAACCCCGACCAGTTTCGGCACCTGCGCCTGGTCGCGCTCCCGGAGCTTGAGCTGGTGCGGGGGCGGGAGCTGATGCGCTCGTGGGGGGAAGCCGGCGGTGCCGGCGACAAGGTCATGAAGCTGCGCGTCCTGTGCGCCGGCTGTTCCACGGGCGAGGAGCCCTACACGGTGGCCATGACCCTCCTGGAGGGGCTGCGCTATCCCAAGGCGTGGGACATCGAGGTCGTGGCCGGGGACATCAGCCAGAGCTGCCTCGATATCGCCCGGGAGGGGTACTACGAAAACGACCGGCTGCAGCACATCCCGCCCCACTTGGTCCGCAAATATTTCACCGTCACCCCCACCGGCGCCTTCGTCTCCGAAGAACTGCGGGCGCTGGTGCGGTTCATGCCGCTCAACCTGAACCAGCTCATGGAAGGGGAACTCCCCCCGGGGATGACTACCGGCTGGGGGGGCTTCGACCTGGTTTTTTGCCGCAACGTGATGATCTATTTTTCGCCCAGCTGCCAGCAGCTCCTCGTGGGGACCCTCTCGCGGCTTTTGGCCCCGGGGGGGCACCTTTTCACCGGCGACGCTGAGCCGCTGCACCTTTTCAGCCACGACCTCGCCGCGGTTCCCGATGCGAGCTGTCTCGTGTACAGGAAATTGGAGAACGCCGAACATGCTTTCGCACTATGATGCCCCTGGCGCCGAACTCATCCGTTTGCAGGAACGTTCACTACCGGAGCTGCTCCTCTTCGTCGGCGATGCCGAACGGGGGCGCAAGAGCGAGGCCCTCGACACCATCATCGGTCGCGGGCTGGCAGCGATCTACCCCGCCCTGGAGGCGGCGGTCCGCGACAACGACGACGCGGACCTGAGAAACGGCGCCATGGAGGTGCTGGTGAAGATGGGGGGGGAGGCGGTGCCGCGCCTGAACCTGCTCCTCACTGACGGCGACGAGGAGATTCGCAACTTCAGCGCGGTGATGCTGGGAGACATCGGCAGCCGCGACGCGGTGGACCCTCTGATCCGGGCGCTGGCCGACCCCGACAGCAACGTGAGCCATTCCGCGGCGGAGGCGCTGGGAAAGATCGGCGACCGCAGTGCCCTGATGCCGCTGCTCGAGCTTTTGCAGGGGGAGTTCTGGCTGCAGTACCCCGCCATCTGCGCCATCGGCGAACTGCGCGACTACCGTGCCGTGCCGCACCTGCTGCCGCTGCTCGACAATGAGCTGCTGCGCGGCGCGGTGATCGAGGCGCTCGGCAAGGTGGGTGACCACCGCGCCCTTTACGCCCTGGCCGGGATCCTCCCCTTCGTGGAACCGGAGTCGGCGCGCAGCGCGGCGCGCGCCATGGCGTCCATCACCAACAGCCTGAACGACCAGATGAGCTACAAGAACAGCATCGCCATGGGGAGCCAGCAGGAACAGCTGCGCCAACTCCTCTCCGCGCGCGGCGTGGAGACGCTCAAGTCGATGCTGTGGGAAAGCGGCGACCTGGAGTCGTCCCGGGCGGCGGCGATGCTCCTGGGGTGGATGGGAGAGTTGTCCGCCATCGACGGTTTCTTCGGGCTGCTGGGGGACGAGGCCAACTATCAGGTGGTTGAAGACGCGGTGCTTTGCCTGGGGAGGGGCGCCGAAGACAAGCTTTTGGCCGCGCTCGATCATGACAGCGCCGCGGTGCGCCTGGTCGCGCTGCGCGCGCTGCGCTGGCTCGGCGTCCCCTGCGAGGCGGGGAAACTCGCGCGTCTGCTGTCGCGGGACGAGGAGGCGGTACAGCTCGAGGTGCTGGAGACGCTGCAAGACTTCCCGGAGGAGGCGCTGCTGCCGCAACTGCAGTTACTGCTGGCCGAGGGGAGCGACGCCCTGGCGCAGCAGGCGGCCGAGGTCCTGGCGCGTCATCGCCTGGGGCCGGTGCTGGAGCTTTTCGACCAACTGGCGCACTCCCCGTCGGAGCAGTCGCGCCGCCGGGCCGCCATGCTGCTCGGGTGCCTGAAGCAGGGGGGCGGCCTCGAGAACCTGCGCCTGCTCTGCCAGGACGACGAGCCCGAGGTGCGGGCGGAGCTGGTACGCTCCATCGGCAAACAACAGGTCTCCCAGGCTGTGCCGCTTCTGTGCCGGGCGCTGTGCGACCCGGAGGAGTCCGTGCGCGAGGCGGCGGTCCTTGCTGCGGCGGAACTGGGGGATGCCATGCTCCTGGACGAGCTGCTGGCCCTTTTGGGAAGCGGCCGCGAGGACCTCGACTACTGCGTGATCCGGGCGGTGGGCGACATGGGGGCGCGTGAGGCTGGGAGATTCCTGGTGGGGCATCTTGCCGGCGGCGTATCGCGCCAGCTGGAGTACGCCATCGTGGAGACCCTGGGCAAGCTCGCCTACACGGAGGCCTCCGAGCTGGTCGTTCGGCGCTACCTGAATCACTCCGACCCCGACTTCAGGAGGCTCGCCGTCTATACCCTGGGCGAACTGGCCGACCAGGAGTCGCTCAAGGGGGTTGAGGAAGCGGCGGGCGACCCGCACTGGAGCGTGCGCATGGCGGCCCTGCGCGTGCTGGGTAAGATCGGTGGCGGGCGCGAGCTGCCGCTGCTCTTGAAGGGAGTTAACGACGCTGACGCCATGGTGCGTAAGCACGCCATCACCGTGCTCGGGGAGCTGCGCAACCCGGTGACCGTGCCGGAACTGGTGGCGCTGCTCGACGATGCCGAGGTAGGGAGGCAGGCGTTCGAGGCCCTGGTCCACTTCGGGCGTGCCGGGCTTCCCTGGCTGCACCGTCTCATGAAGAAGAACTACAAAGCGGATCTGCGTGAGCGGGTGATCGACGTCATCGGCAAGATCGCGGACCGCAAGAGCGTGGACCCGCTCTTGGAACTCCTCGACGACGAGAGCGAGATCGTGCGGCTCGCCGCCATCGACGCGGTGTGCCACTGCTACGACTCCCTGCCGCTCAAGCGCCTGATCCAGGTCAGAAAGGACGACTGCAGCGTGGAAGTCCGGACGAGGGCGGAACTGGCCCTGAAGAGCTTCGCGCAGCAGGAATACCTGGGATGACCGTTGCGAAAGTCGCGATGCAGGCAGAGGAATTCAGGCTGATCAGGGAGTACGTGGCGGAAGCCGCCGGGCTCGTGCTGGAGGAGGGGAAGCAGAAGGGGCTCGCCGCGAAGCTCTCCCCCCGGCTGCACGAGTTGCGGCTGAGGAGCTTCACGGAATATTACAGCTACCTCAAGTTCTCCCCGGGGCGCAGCGCGGAATGGCAGCGCCTGGTCCCCCTGATCACCAACAACGAGACCTACTTCTTTAGGGAATCCGCGCAGCTCTCGGTCCTGGCGCAGGAGGTACTGCCGGCGCTCAAGGAGAGCAAGCTGGCGCGCGGGGAGCGCTCCCTCCGCATCCTTTCCGCCGGCTGCTCGAGCGGCGAGGAGGCGTACACCATCGCCATGCTCCTGCTGGAGTCGGGGGGCTTCTCCTGGGACTGGGACGTGCGCATCACCGGGGTCGATATCGACACGCGGGCGCTGGAGGCGGCCCGGCAGGGGGTGTACCGCGAGCGCGCCTTCTGGGCCACCGAGCCCCACCTGGTCGAGAGGTACCTGAAGCGCCAGGGCGACAGCTACGTGGTGCGGGACATCCTCAGGAAATGGATCAGCTTTAAGCAGGGGAACCTGCTCGAACTGGCCGACAGCGCGGGGGGGGAGACCTTCGACGTCATCCTGTGCCGCAACGTGCTCATCTATTTCGCGGACCAGACCGTCCAGCGCGTGGTGGATAACTTCGACGCCCTCCAGGCGCCGGGATCCTACCTGTTTCTGGGACACTCGGAGTCTCTGTCCAGGACCCAGGCGTCCTACCTGCCGCTGCGCTTTCCGGGCGCCATCATCTATCAGAAGAGGGAGTAGCAGCTTGACCGGTTCGCAGAGAAAAATAAGGCTCCTGGTCGTGGACGACTCGGCATTCGTGCGCCGGGCCATCATACGGATGTTCGAGAACAGCGCGGACATCGAGGTGGTCGGCGTCGCCGCCAACGGCGAAAGCGCGGTGGAACTGGCCAGGAACCTGGCCCCGGACGTGATCACCCTCGACGTGCAGATGCCGGTCCTGGACGGTCTTTCCGCGCTGGAGCTGATCATGAAGGAGTGCCCCGCGCCGGTGATCATGTTCAGTTGCCTGACCGGCAAGGGGGGGGAGAAGACCATGAGGGCCCTCGAGATCGGAGCGGTCGATTTCATCGACAAGAGCTCCGCGGGAGGGGCCATGGACATCGGCGCCCTGGCCAAGGAGCTGACCGGAAAGATCAAGGTCGCGGCCGGGGTCGACATGGAGAAGCTGCGCGGCGCGGCACGAAAGCCGGAGCCGGCGCGTCCCTGCCGCGGGACCGTGCACCGTTCCAGCACCGAGGTCGTGGTGGTGGGGACCTCGACCGGCGGCCCCCCTGCGCTGCAACAGGTCCTGAGCCGGCTCGAGCAGCCTCCCTGCCCGGTTCTCATCGTGCAGCACATGCCCCCGGGGTTCACCACTTCGCTGGCCGCGCGGTTGGACCGCAACAGTAGCCTGACGGTGCGGGAGGCAAGTGACGGCGAGACGGTCGTGGCGGGGAACGTCTATCTCGCCCCCGCCGGCTGGCACATGCGCCTCAGGCGCAGGGACGGCGTCCTCCAGGTCTGGCTCGACCCGGTGCCGGGCGGGCACCTGCACTGCCCGTCGGTCGACGCCCTCTTCGAATCCGCCGCCGAGGTCTGCGGCGGCCGGGCGCTGGGTGTGGTGTTGACCGGCATGGGGAAGGATGGGGCCGACGGGGCCCGCGCCATCAAGAAAGCCGGGGGGCGGGTGGTGGTCGAGACCGAGCAGACTGCCATCGTCTACGGCATGCCCAAGGCGGTCGCCGAAGCTGTCAGCGTGGACGCCGCCGTCCCCTTGTACCAGGTTTCCGATACCATCACCGCCATGGTTTAGCGACGATCGCCTCACCTGGGCGGCGGGGTTCTGCCCCGCCGCCGCATTCTCCCTGGGCCGGGACCGCACGCCCGGCTTTTCTGTCCGGCTTTCCTACCGGTTTTCTTCCCCGTTTCCTGCCGCACGCTTTGCCGCACCCGTCCTTGCCCGCACCGATGGTTCCTCACCGGCGCGACTCCCCGCATTCCGCTCCGCCCCTGTTTTACCGCACCACTTCCGCGCGCCCGTCCAGTACCGGCTCAAGCTCCTCCGAGAGCTGCCGATAAGACAGGGAACTCAACTCGCGGAGCCCGACCACATGCCTCACACCACCAGGATACTAGCCGTAGACGACGAACCCGTGTTCCGCTTCCTGCTGGAACGTCAACTGCGCGAGATCGGCTACGACGTGCTCACCGCGGCCGACGGGCTGCAGGCGCTGGAGATCCTCGAGCGGGAGCCGATGGACCTGGTGCTCTCGGACCTGGTCATGCCCAGGATGGACGGCCTGCAGCTGATCGGCTCGGTGCGGAAGCTGTATCCGGCCACGCCGATCATCGTGATCACGGCCCACGGCAGCGTGGAGAGCGCGGTGGAGGCGATGCGGCGCGGCGCCTATGACTACCTGGAAAAGCCCTACGATCCGGAAGACCTGCGCATAACCATCCAGCGTGCGCTCGACTACCAGCACGTGGTCCAGGAGAACGAGCAGATCAAGGGGCTTTTGACCGAGCGCTTCACCTTCCAGAGCATCGTGACGGTGAACCCCGCCATGAAGCAGGTGCTGGAGCTGGCCTCCCGGGTTGCGGCGGCGCGCCAAACCACGGTGGCCGTCTACGGCGAGAGCGGCTCCGGCAAGGAGGTGCTGGCGCGGGCGATCCACTTCGCCGGCATGGGGCTCCCCGCCGAGTTCGTGGCGGTGAACTGCGCCGCCATCCCCGAGCACCTGATGGAGAGCGAGCTCTTCGGGCACGTGCGCGGCGCCTTCACCGGAGCCGACCGCGACCGGGAAGGGAAGTTCAGCCTGGCCCGGAAGGGGACCATCCTCCTGGACGAGATCGGCGACATGCCGCTCTCCCTGCAGGCCAAGCTTTTGCGCGTGCTCCAGGAACGGGTCTTCGAGAGAATCGGCAGCAACACCCCGATTCCGGTCGCCTGCCGCGTCATCGTCGCCACCAACCGCAGCCTGGCCGACCTGGTCGCGGCGGGGCGCTTCCGCGAGGACCTGTACCACCGGGTCAACGTCTTCCCGCTGACCATCCCGCCGCTGTGGCAGAGAAAGGACGACATCCCGATCCTCTCCGGCCACATCCTGGAGCAGTTGCGCCAGCACCTGGGCAAGCCGCTGCCGGGAATCTCGCCGCAGGCCATGGACCTGATGCTGGAGTACCGCTGGCCGGGCAACGTCCGCGAGCTGCGCAACTGCCTGGAGCGGGCCGCCATCCTGACCGACAACGAGCTGATCCGTCCCGGCCACCTGGGGCTTGCCGGGGCCGCGCCGGAGGCGGGGCAGGAGAGCGCCGGTGCGTGTGCCACCGATTCGAGCCGCGTGAACTACCAGCTCACCCTTCCCGTCGAGGAGCTTTCCCTCGACGCATTGAACGAGCAGATCCTGGGCATTACGCTGGAGCGTTGCGGCGGCAACAAGTCCAGGGCGTCCCAACTGCTCAAAGTGAACCGCAAGGCCTTTTACCGTACCTGACCCCGCCTCGACTCTTCCTCTTGGCGCGTCCCCTCCTTTTTTATTCTCCCCACTCCCGGCTTCCCCCGCCGGGGACGGGGAATGATTCCGCTCCGGTGCAGGAAAGGTCATTGTCAATCGTCTGTTGTCAATTGACTGCCCCTCCTCTTTGTCCCGTTCGCACACACACTGTCCCGCTGGGGGACAACCGGGATTGTCCCGGTTCGATTCAACGTACCGGAAAGACGCCGGTTATGCTTTTGGCACCGGCTATGCTCATACAAGATCAAGGTGGTCCTAATTGTCCCACACGGGACAGGGCGACGGTACCGGCCACCAACCTCCCTCCGGGGAGGGTGCCGCCACTACTTCAGACACGGGAGACATGACATGAAAACGATCAGAGATCTTAAAGTAGGGGTCAAGCTGGCAGCAGGGTTCGCCTGCGTGGCCATCATAGCCGCAGTGATCGGGTACATCGGTATCAAGGTCACCAACGACCTCAACCGGGAAGGGAAAAGGACCTACGAGACGGTGACGGTTCCCCTGGGTGAGCTGGCCGGGATGTCGGTCTCCTTCCAGAGGGTGCGCATCAACTTGCGGGACGCGGTGGAGGCGACCGACCCGACGCAGCGCCAGCGTTACGTGGACACGGTCACGACGCTGCGGCAGAACATCTCCGAGCGCACCGCTCGGTATGAGAAAACCGTCACCAGCGACGAGGAGCGCGGCCTGTTCCGTGACTTCGTGCAGGCGAGGTCGGCATACCTGGGCTACGTGGAAAAGATCCTCGCGCTGGAGGGCTCGGGACACGATGCCGAGGCCAAGGAGCTTCTGCACGGTGCGGGCAAGGACGCGGCCCTCAAACAGCAGGATTTGCTGGACAAGCTGATGGCGCTGAAAGAGCGCCAGGGGAAGGATACCGCCCGGAACAACGAGGCGGCAGCCGTGTCGGCGGCCAGATCGATTGGTGCTTTCATCGCGCTGGGGCTCATCCTTGCGCTGGTGCTGGGCGTGGTCATCACGAGGTTGATCACCCGCCCGCTGGACAAGGCGGTGCAGGTAGCGAACCGGTTGGCCGAAGGGGACCTGACCGTCGAGGTGGTGGTTGATTCCCAGGACGAGACTGGCCAGCTCCAGCAGGCCATGGGGCACATGGTGCAGAGCCTGCGGGGCCTGGTGTCCCAGACCGTGCAGATTTCCAGCAGCATTGCGTCCGCTTCGACCCAGTTGCAGGGTACCTCCGCCCAGATCGCCACCGGCGCCGAGGAAGTCGCTTCCCAGACCGGGACCGTGGCCACCGGCAGCGAGGAGATGGCTGCCACCAGCGCGGACATCGCCCGCAATTGCGTTCTGGCCGCCGAGGCTTCGCGCCAGTCCACCGACTCCGCCAACCAGGGGGCCAAGGTGGTGCAGGAAACCATCGTAGGCATGGAAGAGATCGCCGGCCGCGTGCGCAGGACCTCGAAGACCGTTGAAGCGCTGGGGCACCGTTCCGAAGAGATCGGCGACATCGTCGGGACCATCGAGGACATCGCGGACCAGACCAACCTGCTGGCTTTGAACGCCGCCATCGAGGCGGCCCGGGCCGGCGATCAGGGGCGCGGCTTCGCGGTCGTCGCCGACGAGGTGCGGGCGCTGGCCGAGCGGACCAGCAAGGCGACCAAGGAGATCGGCGCGATGATCAAGGCGATTCAGGGCGAAACCCGCGACGCGGTGCGCGCCATGGACGAGGGGGTGCAGGAGGCCGAGAAGGGAGCGGCCTCGTCGCAACGCTCCGGCCAGGCGCTGGAAGACATCCTCAGGTGCATCAGCGAGGTTTCCATGCAGGTGAGCCAGATCGCCACCGCCGCGGAAGAACAGACCGCCACCACCACGGAGGTCACCTCCAACATCCAGCAGATAACGGACGTGGTGCAGCACACCGCGCGCGGGGCCGAGGAAACCGCCATGGCCGCCGCCCAGTTGGCCCAGCAGGCAGACGAACTACAGACGCTGGTGGCCCGCTTCAGGGTAGCCTAGCCCGGCGCTGCGGCTGGACGGAAAGCGGGACCGCGACATTGCACTCAAGGATGACGCGGTTCCCCCCGATGAATGAAATACGTCCCCAGGGTCGGAGCGTTTTCGGCCGAGACTGGTTCAAACATACAGAGGTGGCGTCATGAACGCGGAACGCAGCCTGAAAATAACCATCACGAGCACGCTGGCCCTGGTGATCCTGCAGGGGGGACTCACCTGCCTGATCCTGGAAAACATGCGCGGAGGGGCCGGCGGCGGTCTCGACCTCAGGCAGTCCGCACTGCTGCTCATCGCCGTCGCCTGCACCGTTTTCGGCTGGTTCCTCGCCTGGCACTACACGGCCCGGCGCGATGACCCCGGCGCCGAGGAGGGTGGGCCGCACGCCGCGCTGCTGCTGCAGTCGGTCGAGGAGGGGGTGGTTTCGGTGGACGGCGCCGGCTACGTCACCTTCGCCAACCAGGCGGCACACGAACTGCTGGGGTACCGGGAGGGGGAACTGGCGGGGCGGGACCTGCGCGAGGTGATGCACCACGGCCGGACCCTCGACTGCACCAGTTGCGGCAAGCAAAGTTGCCTGTTGCACCCGGCCTTTATCGGCGGCCGGCGGCAGCGCTCGCGCAACGAACTGCTCTGGCGCAACAACGGCAGCTCCTTCAGCGCTGATTTCAGCTGCAGCGCGCTCGCGGGCGGCAGCCGCCCCGGCGCCGTACTCACCTTCCGGGACGTCAGCGCGCGGCGCGAGGTCGAGGAGCGGTTGCGCCTGCAGGGGGCGGCACTTGAGGCGGCGATGAACGGCATCATCATCGCCAACCGGCAGGAGAGGATCATCTGGGTCAACCAGGCGCTGTGCCGGATCCTCGGGTGCACCCCGGAGCAGTTACTGGGGAAGGACCCGCAATCGCTGTTCAGCTCGGAGCGCGACCCGGAACTGTTGGCCGAGCTTGCCGAGAGCCTCGAGGCGAGGCGCCCCTGGCAGGGGGAACTGGTAGGGCACCGCGGCGACGGGACGGCGCTGGACCAGGAGGTGACGGTCGCCCCGGTCCTGGACGAGACGGGAGGAGTGGGCAATTTTGTCTGGATCTTGCTCGACATCTCGCGGCGCAAACGCAGCGAGGCGGCGCTCCAGGAAAGTACCCGCCTGCAGGAGGAGGCCAACCGGCAGTTGGTCAGGACGGTGCAGCGCGCCAACGAACTGGCGGTTAAGTCCGCCCGCGCCTCAGCCGCGAAGAGCGAGTTTCTCGCCAACATGAGCCACGAGATCCGCACCCCCATGAACGCAATCGTCGGGGCGGGGCATCTGCTGCGGGAGACCGAACTCTCGCCGCGGCAGGGTGAGTACCTGCAGACGCTGATGGTGTCCGCCGACCTCCTGTTGGGGATCATCAACGACGTACTGGACTTCTCCAAGATCGAGGCGGGCAAGCTCATGATCGGGCAGGTCACTTTCGCGGTGCGGGCCGTGGTGGATGAACTGCTGGCGGTCTACGCGCACAGGGCGCGCCAGCAGGGAATCGATCTGCACGTCGAGCTGGACTCGCAGATTCCGGATCTGATCACCGGCGACCCGATGCGCCTGGCGCAGATCCTCAACAACCTGTTGAGCAACGCACTTAAGTTCACCCGCCACGGCAGCGTCCAGCTCGCGGTAAAACTGGCGCGCAAGGATGCGGGGTCGGCCGAACTGATCTTCGCGGTGCGCGACTCCGGTATCGGCATCCTGGCGGAGGACCAAGCCCAGTTGTTCCAGGCCTTCACCCAGTTGGACGGCTCGATCACCCGCAGCCACAGCGGCACCGGGCTCGGGCTCGCCATCTGCAAGCGCCTGACCACCATGATGAAGGGCGAGATCTGGTGCGAGAGCATCCCGGGGCTTGGGAGCACCTTCTCGTTCTGGCTTCCCTTCGGCATCGCCGCCGCCGACAGCAGGGTCGAGCGGAAAAAAGAGGCGGGCTTCACCCCGTTCCGGCAGCAGCGGGTTCTGCTGGTCGAGGACAATCCCTTCAACCAGAAGGTGGCGCTCGCGCTCTTAGAGCGGGGTGGGCTGCAGGTGACAGTCGCCGGCAACGGCGCCGAGGCGGTGGAGCTGGTGCGGGCGAAAGAGTTCGACCTGGTGCTGATGGATGTCCGGATGCCGGGCATGGACGGGCTCACCGCGACGCGGGAGATCCGGGCGCTGGGCAAGCCGGGGACGGAGTCCCTTCCCATCCTGGCGGTCTCGGCCAACGCCATGGACCAGGATGTGGCGGCGAGCCTCGAGGCCGGCATGGACGGGCACATCGCCAAGCCCTTCACGCCGGACTCCCTCTACGGCGCCATCGCGGCGTGGCTTAACGGCCCGGGGAGCGCGGCGGCGGGGGGACGGGAACAGGTCGAGGAGCGGCCTCAGGTGGCGAAGGTCGATTTCGAGACCGGCGTGCGGCAGACCGGCGGGGACCGCAAGCTCTACCGCGACCTCTTGAGGCAGTTCGAGCGCGAGTACCAGGACCAGGGGGGCGAGGTCGAACGGGAACTCCGGGCCGGCAACAGGGAGGAGGCCTCGCGCCTCGCCCATTCGGTGAAGGGGATCGCCGGGGTGCTGGCCGCGCTGCCTCTGCACGGGGCCGCCCAGCGGCTGGAAACCGCCCTGAAAGGGGAGGGGGATGTGACGGCAGTGCTATCCGATTTCCGGGAGGAGCTGAAAGCGACCATCGCCTGCCTGCAGGCCGAAGGGTGGCAGAACCTTACCAGCAGCAACCCGCGCCAGCCCGCGGAGGCGACCGGGAATGGGTCCTCCCGGGCCAACGCCTGAACCTCTTTTGCGCGATCAACGATCTTCGTGCCCCCTTCCGAAGGAGGGGACTGGCTCCGCGAGGTGCCTGTCCCCTTCGGGCGTTGGGAGGTCGGCAGGGCTGAAATGAGCGTCCCGCTAGGGGGACTGGCACCTGCGGAGCCAGTCCCCTCTGCCTCCCAGTCCCCTCTGCCTCCTTTGCGGGAGTGGGGAGGCCGAGGGGCGAAACGACAAAAGCGCCTGTTCCAATGAAGGAACAGGCGCTTTATTTGTTTGGTGCTTCAAGCGGTGCTGCCGGCAGTTACTTCGCCTTGATCATCTCGATCTCGAGGTTGATGTCGACGTCCTCGCCCACTGCCACGCCGCCGGTCTCCAGTGCGGCGTTATAGACCAGGCCGAAGTCCTTACGGTTGATCTTGGTGCTGGCGGTAACGCCGCTTCTGAAGTTGCCCCACGGGTCCTTGCTCTCCTTGGCCGGACCTTCCACGTTCAATACCACTTCCTTGGTGACGCCGTGCAGGCTCAGGTCGCCGGTAACTTTCAGCTTGCCCTTGCCGGCCTTGGCCACCTTCTTCGAGGTGAAGGTCATGGTCGGGTACTTGGCGACGTCGAAGAAGTCGGCGCTTCTGAGGTGCTCGTCACGCTTGGCGACGTTGGTGTTGACCGAGGCGGTGTCGATGGTGACGTTGACCTTGGACTTGGTGATGTCCTTGTCGTTGATCTCCACGGTCCCCTTGTGCTTCTCGAAGTTGCCTTTTACGTTGGACACCATGAGGTGACGGACCTTGAAGCCGACGCTGGAGTGGTCGGGGTCGATGTTCCAGGTGGTGGCGGAGGCGAGTGCGGGGAGGGCCAGGGCTGCTACTGCGGCTATGGTTGCAATGATTCTTTTCATGGTGTTTCTCCTTTTCTGATCCTTTTTACGGATTTGGTTTTAGTCGTTATCTTTTTAGTTGATGTCTTTTGATGTTAAATTATCTGGTCAAAAAAAGTTGCCGGTATCTCTGTGTCCGCTATCCCTCCCGTAAGCCTAGTTTCTTGCAAAGTTTCCCCAGGGTTTCCTGTTCTGCATCGGTCAGCACCCCCATCTCCGCGACGATGGCCGCTTCGACCTCGGCGAAGGTGGTTTCGATCAAGCCGCGTCCCTTCTCCGTGAGGAGCACGGTGCAGTAGCGGCGGTCCTCCAGGGAGCGCTCGCGCTGGACCAGCCCCTGCTTTTCCAGGTTGTCGATGACCAGGGTGATGTTGCCGGTACTTTTCAAAATCTTGATCGCCACGTCGCGCTGGCACATGGGGCCCTTGTGCAGCAGGGCTTCCAGCACGCCGAATTGGCTGATGGTGAGTCCAGCGTCCGACATTTTGCGCCCCACCCGTGCGGTCACCGATTCGGTGCCGCGCATCAGCTTGGTGTAGGTGTTCAGCGCGAGTTTTGACTTGGCGTCTTGTCTCATGATCTGCCTCTTCGTTGAGAACTATCGTTTCGATGATTTAAAGTTAAACCCCAAACGATTAAATGTCAAACTATTTTTTTAGGTGGGTGTGAAAAAGATGCAAGTTGTTGGAATTTAGATTTTGCGACAAGGGAGAGTCTCGGAAAATGGTTTGTCAGGGATTTCGCCAGACCCTATCTGCCGCTCACGAAGCGCAGCAGGAGAACCGGCGTCCTCCCCTTTGCGAAGGAGGGGACGCTTGTGCATGTGCAACGCTTATTGGCAACATGCTCGACGCTCCCCGGGCTCGTACTGGGCGCGGGTTGCCATCTCCCCTTTTTAATGGAAAATTACGCGGTGGTGTGTTAACCCAAAACTGCCAGATGCCATGATTGTTTTGAAGGCAGGAAAACAAGGGAAAAAACAAACTGTATTAACGCAAAGACGCGAGGACGCTAAGAAAAGACTTTGTGGAAAGGGCTTTTCCTTGCGCCTTTGCGGCTTTGCGTTAATAACCTGCCTTTGATTTGCTGTGTGGTTCTACGGAGGTGCCGAATGAAACGGCTGTTCCTGTTGCTGCTGATACTGGTGGTGTTGCCGCTGTGCCTGAAGGCGCAGGAGCCGCAGGTGGGACTCGTTTCCCTGCGCGGCCCCATCAATCCCGTCACCGCGTCCTTCCTGAAGGAGAACCTGGACGCGGCGGGGAAACGCGGCGATCGGCTCGTGCTGGTGGAACTGGATACCCCCGGAGGGCTCGATACGGCCATGCGCGAGGCGGTCCAGGCCATCTTCGCGGCGCCGGTCCCGGTTGCGGTCTACGTCGCCCCTGCCGGAGCGCGCGCGGCCTCCGCAGGGGCGGTCATCGGCCTCTCCGCCGACATCCTGGCCATGGCCCCCGGCACCAATATCGGCGCGGCCCACCCGGTCGGCTTGGGAGGCAAACCCGACCCGGTCATGGAGGCCAAGCTGGTCAACGACGCCGAGGCCTATGTCGCGGGAATCGCGGCCAAGCGCGGCCGCAACGTGGAACTGGCCCGAAGCATGGTGCGCCAGAGCATATCGCTCACCGCCGAAGACGCCCTGAAGCAGCGGGTGATCGACCTGGTGGCTCCCACCCGCCAGGAACTGCTGTCGAGCCTGGAAGGGCGGCGGGTGCAGCGGGGCGGGACCGAGGTGGTGCTGCATCTGGCCGGCGCGCGCGTGGTCAGTCACGAGATGGGGACCCGCGACAGTATCCTGAACGCGGTCAGTAACCCGGATGTCGCCTACATGCTCATGCTGCTCGGTATCGCCGGGATCTTTTTCGAGCTCGCCCACCCGGGTGTGATCCTCCCTGGGGTGATCGGCGGCATCTCGCTGCTGCTCTCCTTTTTCGCGCTGCAGACCCTACCCGTCAACTACGCCGGCATCGGGCTGATCCTTTTGGGCATCATCCTGTTCATCGCCGAGATCAAGGTGGTTTCCTACGGCATGCTCGCGGTCGGGGGCGTGGTGGCCATGGTGCTCGGGTCGCTGATGCTCTTCCCGTCGCCCGAGCCGTACCTGCGCCTGTCCTGGGAGGTGCTGGCGGGAACGGTAGGGGTGACGGCGCTCTTCTTCGGTGTGGTGGTGGTCAAGGTGATCCAGGCACACCGGGAGAAACCGATCACCGGCGTGGAGGGGATGATCGGGTCTGTTGGTGTGGCCGATAGCGACCTCGCGCCGGAGGGGAAGGTGCTGCTGAGGGGTGAGTACTGGAACGCGATCGGCGAGGAGCCGGTGCGCCAAGGTGAAAAGGTACAGGTGGTCGCCGTAACCGGGCTCATGCTTACCGTGCGCAAGGCGGGAGCGAAAGGGGAAGGCAGGACGGAGCATGACAGGATCGGGTAAAAAGGGTAAGGAGTCGGGGGACCTGCGGCTGGGGGATAGGCTGTTGGGGCTTCCCTGTCTGCAGCGCCAGCGCGCCAACCTGACTGCGGGGGTACGGGAGGAACGGTTGCCGGCCGGGGTAGAGTGCCCGGTGTGCGGTATCGAAGTCCCGGAATTGGTGCACCGGACTCAGGGGGCGGACGATGCGGGGCTTTTGGAGCGGGTGCAGGAGAGGTTGCCCGGGTGGCAGCCCGAGGAGGGCCTGTGCCGGCCCTGCCTCGAGCGTTTCAGTCATTCCCGGTAAGCGCTAGTAGTGCTTCGGGATGGGTAGGCACCCTTCTTCGTTGAGGGCGGTCAGGTAGGCGCCGCGCAGGGCGATGAAAGCCTGGGTGAGCCGGTCGATAAGGGTGTTGTGGTTGCACCCGATCAGTTCCAGGAGCCCGTTCTGCTTGTTGGAGATCAGCCTCTCGATGTGCGCCGCCCTGCGGTTGATGTCCACGTGGGTGTGCCCCTGGGCATGGCTGATCAGGCTCAGCATTGCGTCGGTCACGAAGACGTCGATGGAGTAGACGGCCGCCACCTGCGGGTGTTCTTTGAGTTGAAATACCACGCGGATTTCCGGGTGCGGGAACTCGATGCCGGGCAGGTGCTCGGGGCCCATGTAATAGGACGCCGCCACCGGCAGCACTTCGATGTAGCAGTTGAGCAGGGTGGACTCGATATCGATGGGGGTCTGCACCGGAAGTTTCAGTGCGGCCCGGGAGAACTGTTCGCCATGTTCGAGATAGAGAGATAGCCGCATGTCATCACCTATAGTAGATCTTGCCAGAGAGGGAATACTTCTGTTGTCACGATAAAAATAATACCGGCCCACGCCAAAAAGCAAGTGGGGGCATGCAATTATGTTTGGGGGGCTGTCTGGTCCCGGCCTCTCCGTGGCGGCTGATCGCGGTTGACATAACCCGCCGGTCTATGCCATTAATTTCCCATTGTCCTCTATCCCGCAAATCCCCTGCTAAGGTGTCTTGCCCTTGCCCATTTTCCGCTTCGCACACTACATCCAGAGATCCCGCGCCGCTGGTGCAGGCCGTAAGCGACTGCGCCTCCCTCGCACCGCCATGCTCCTTCTGGTACTGCTGCTGGCGCTGTTCGCCTCGGCGACGGGCGCCGACACCTTGGGGCGCGGCGGAGTCGGCAAAGCGGTGGTCGTGGTCGGGGGGGATTTCAACTATCCTCCTTACGAGTTTGTCGACCACGACGGCAAGCCCGCCGGCTTTAACGTGGAGCTGACCCGCGCCATCGCCGAGGTGATGGGTTTCAAGGTGGAGATCTCCCTGGGGCCGTGGGACGGCATGCGCCGCGCGCTGGAACAGGGGGATGTCGACATCCTGCAGGGGATGGCGTTCTCGCAGGAGCGCACCAACGAGGTTGATTTCTCCACGCCGCACGCGCTTTTGTTCCAGTCCATCTGGATCCGCCGGGACGACCGGCGCATCAGGTCCATCGAGGACGTGCGCGGCAAAGAAGTCATCGTGATGAAGAACAGCATCATGCATGACTTCATGAAAGGGTTCGACCCCAAGGCGCGGCTCATCCTCACCGACACGCTGGCCGAGGCGCTCAGGCTCTTGAACCAGGGGAGGGGCGATTGCGCTCTCGTGTCCCGGCTGACCGGGATGTACCTGGAGAAGGAGATGGGGCTGAAGCGGATCGTACCGGTGGCCGAACCGATCATGACCCAGGCCTACGGTTATGCGGTAAAGAAGGGGAACGCCGAGGTGCTGGCGCGCTTCAACGAGGGGCTCGCCATTTTGAAGCGCTCCGGGCAGTTCCAGGAGATCCACAACAAGTGGCTCGGGGTGATGGAGCAGCAGCCGGTTTCTTGGGGCCGGGTGGTACGCTACGTGACCCTCGTTTCCCTGCCGCTGTTGCTGATCCTCGGGGGGACCGTGGTCTGGTCGCGGACCCTGCAGAAACGGGTGGCGCAGCGCACCGAGGAACTGGCCCGCGAGGTGGCCGAGAAGCAGGCCGCGCTGGAGAAGCTCCGCATGCACCAGGACCAGTTGGTGCAGGCCGACAAACTCGCTTCGCTCGGGACCCTGGTGGCGGGCGTCGCTCACGAGATCAACAACCCCAACGGGCTGATCCTTTTGAACCTCCCCCGTTTCGAGGAGGTGCTGCGCGGCTCCCAGCCGATCCTGGACGAGTACCGTGGAATTCACGGCGACTTCAAGCTGGGGCGGCACAGCTACGATCGGCTGCGCGAGGAGCTGCCGCACATGCTGTCCGAGACGCAGGACGCGGCCAAGCGGATCAAGCGCATCGTCGCCGAGCTGAAGGATTTCGCCCGCCGCGACAGCGCCGAACTGACCGAGCTTCTGGATCTGAACTCCTGCGCCCAGGCCGCGCTGCGCCTGGTCGAGAACACGGTGGTGAAGAATTCGCACCAGATTGTGGCGCACCTGGCCGACACCCTGCCGCGGGTGAAGGGGAACAGCCAGCGCATCGAGCAGGTGATCGTGAATCTCCTTCTGAACGCGGCCCAGTCGCTGGAGGGGAGCGGCAAGAGTATCCAGATCTCCACCCGCCACGACCGGTTCCGCGACCTGGTGCTGCTCACCGTGCGCGACGAGGGGAGGGGGGTGGAGCCCGAGCACCTGGCGCGTCTCACCGATCCCTTCTTCACCACCAAGCGCGAGGAAGGTGGGTGCGGCCTGGGGCTCTCCATCTCGGCGGGGATCGTGAAGCAGCACGGCGGCACGCTGAACTTCGATTCGGAGCCGGGCTTCGGCACCACGGTGACCATGGAGCTGCCGGCGCTGCCGCCGGGGGGAAACCCGGAACACAGAGGACTCTGAGGGCCACAGAGGACACGGAGAACTGCCCCCTCACTCTTTAGGATGATGAACTGTAGGGGCGAATAATCATTCGCCCGCTTTTGATTTAAGAAACGAAGAGGAGTTGCAGATGAGCGAAGCACTATATCCGGCCTTCGGTGTGCTGCTGGTGGACGACGAGGCGCCCTGGCTGCGTAGCCTGCGCATGACGCTGGAGGGACCGGGCGCCATCAGCAACATCACCGCGCTCACCGACAGCCGCCTCGTAATGGGGGAGCTCGACCGCGGCAACATCGGCCTGGTGCTGCTCGACCTGACCATGCCCTACCTCTCGGGACAGGAACTCCTCGCCCGCATCGCCGAGGAACATCCCGAGGTGACCGTGGTGGTGCTTTCCGGCCTGAACCAGATCGAGACCGCGGTCTCCTGCATGCGCCTGGGCGCCTTCGATTACCTCGTGAAGACCGACGAGGAGGACCGCATCCTCGAATCGGTGCGGCGCGCCATCCGGATGCAGGAGCTGCAGCGGGAAAACAAGGAGATGCGACGCCGCTTCCTCAACGACCGCCTGGAGTGCCCGGAGGCCTTCGCCCCCATGGTCACCAGCAACAAGGCGATGCGCTCCATCTTCCAGTACATCGAGGCGGTCGCCAAGAGCACCCAGCCCATCCTGGTCACCGGGGAGAGCGGCGTAGGCAAGGAGCTGATCGCCCGCGCAATCCACACGTTAAGCCGCGGCGACGGTCCCCTGGTCCCGGTCAACGTGGCCGGGCTGGAGGACAACGTCTTCACCGACACCCTGTTCGGGCACAAGAAGGGGGCTTTCACCGGCGCCGACGAGAGCCGCAGCGGCATGGTGGAGCAGGCCGCCGAGGGGACGCTCTTTCTCGACGAGATCGGGGACCTCTCGCTTCACTGCCAGGTGAAACTGTTACGCCTTTTGCAGGAGGGGGAGTATTACCCGCTGGGGAGCGACCAGCCCAAGCAGCTGCGGGCGCGCATCGTCGTGGCGACGCACCACGACCTCTCCAAGAAGAAGGACGCCGGGGGCTTCAGGAAGGACCTCTACTTCCGCCTGAGGGCGCACCATGTCCACATCCCACCCTTACGCGAGCGCAAGGACGACATCCCGCTGCTGCTTGATCACTTCCTCAAGGAGAGCGCCGAGGTTTTTGGCAAGAAGGTCCCCAGCTACCCCAAGGAACTGCTGACGCTCTTGGCCAACTACAGTTTCCCGGGCAACCTGCGCGAGCTGAGGTCGATGGTGTACGACGCCATGAGCGTGCACTCCTCGCGCATGCTCTCCATGAACAGCTTCCGCCAGGTCATGGAAGTGCAGGGGGAGGTCCCCGCGGAACAGGCTGCGGCGGGCGAACAGAACGTCTTTTACTCCTGTCCCGAGATCCCGACACTGAGCGCCGCGGTGGAGCAACTGGTGACCGAGGCGATGCGGCGCTCCGACAACAACCAGAGCATGGCCTCGCGCATGCTGGGGATATCGCAGCCTGCGCTCAGTAAGAGGCTCAAGCTGCAGAGGGGCGGCAAAGTCGAATAGAAAAAGCGGTTACGCGAAGTACTCTGAGCATCCGCGAAGGACGCAAAGAAATACCTCTCTTGGTTTTAACCATAGAGATTTTTCTTCGCGTTCCTCGCGCCTGCTTCCTGTTCTTTGCGTAACCGCTTTTTGTTTAAACGGGTATAACTTTCGTTAAGCCTATAATGAATGTTATACCCGCCGTAAAATCCCCTTTCTCCGTTACTTCCTTCCTCTCCTGAAACACCTTTCCACTTGTGGTTATACCCCTTTGTTTCTAATCATGGCTGCGGTACTGGCTCATTCGGATAACAATTCGAGTTGTTAGCTGCTTACGGGCACTTTGGCACCGGCTTTGCTGTATAGAGAGGTACACTCTGCACTTACTCGCCTTGCCGGTCGGCAAACAACGGTTGGCGAGAACGGCCGGCAGGGAAACTGCCCATATCCTGTGCAGCAGCTTCGAGTGACTCGATTGGCAACAAATAGAAAAGGAGCAGCAGATGATCAAGTTTGAAGGGGTCCACAAGTGGTTCAAAAAGCTTCACGTGCTTAACGGGATCGATCTCCACGTCAAACAGGGAGAAGTGGTCGTGGTCTGCGGTCCCTCGGGGTCCGGCAAGTCCACCCTGATCCGCACCATCAACCAGTTGGAACCGATCGAGGAAGGGACCCTGGTCGTCGACGGCATGGACCTCAGGAGCAAGAAGACCGACCTCAACAAGCTGCGCGCCGAGGTGGGCTTCGTGTTCCAGCAGTTCAACCTGTACCCGCACCTCTCGGTGATCGACAACATCACCCTGGCCCCGATCAAGATCCGCAAGACCTCCAAGAAGGAAGCGCAGGAGCAGGCCATGGAACTGCTGGAGCGTGTCGGCCTGGCTGTGAAGCGTGACGCATACCCGACCCAGCTCTCCGGCGGCCAGCAGCAGCGCGTTGCCATCGCCCGCGCCCTGGCCATGAAGCCGCGCATCATGCTCTTCGATGAGCCGACCTCCGCGCTCGACCCCGAGATGATCGGCGAGGTGCTCGCGGTAATGCAGGATCTCGCCAGCACCGGCATGACCATGGTCTGCGTCACCCACGAGATGGGCTTCGCCCGCGAGGTTTCCGACCGCGTGGTGTTCATGGATCACGGCGTCATCCTCGAGGAGGCGCAGCCGGAAGAGTTCTTCCGCAACCCGCAGCACGATCGCGCCAAGCAGTTCCTGAAGCAACTGCTGTCGCCCATGCACTAGAGAACTCGTTCACCTGTCGAACGCTGGATCCTGCGGCGGGTGCCTGTTAATACTGAAATCAAAAGGAGAGTACTGTGAAAAGATTGGCTGCTGTTGTTATGGGTTTGGCCCTGTTGGGTTCTTTCGGTAAGGCGATGGCCGCGGCTCCCGCCGATACCCTTGCTGAAGTTAAGAAGAAAGGCGTCCTGGTTGCCGGTGTCAAGGATTCCCTCCCTCCTTTTGGTTACGTAGATGAGAAGAGCCGCGAGATCGTGGGCTACGACGTGGACTTTGTAAAAGCAATCGCCAAGAAGCTGGGCGCGAAGGTCGAACTGAAGCCGGTTACCTCCGCTTCCCGCATGCCGCAGCTCACCGAAGGCAACATCGACATCATCGCCGCCACCATGACCAAGAACCCGGAGCGCGCCAAGCAGATCGGCTTCAGCCACACCTACTTCGCCACCGGTCAGAAGTTCATCACCGTGAAGGGTAAAGTAAAGAGCCTGAAGGACCTGGCTGGCAAGAAGATCGGCACCGCCAAGGGTTCCACCTCCGAGCAGAACGTGAAGGCAGCCCTGCCGACCTCCACCGTGCTCTCCTTCGACGACTACCCGCAGGCGTTCCTGGCCCTGCAGCAGGGTAAGGTGCAGGCGGTGACCACCGACGAGGCGATCCTGGCCGGCATCCTGGCCAAGGCACCCAACAAGTCCAAGTTCGAGATCCCGAACGTCCAGATCTCCAATGAGCCCTACGGTCTCGGCATGAGGAAGGACGACGCCAAGTTCATCGCTTTCGTGAACAAGACCATCCTTGACATGGAGAAGAGCGGCGAAGCGAAGAAAATTTTCGAGAAGTGGTTCGGCAAAGGGACCGACTTCCAGCTCAAGCGGACTTTCAAGATCGTAGCGGACAAGTAATGAAGAAACAGGTTAAGGTTGAGGATAAGGTTAAGAAAAACCTTGTCTCAGCCTTGACCTGCCGTTTAACAGTAAACCAGGTTGAAGAGCGGGACCCGGTTGAGAAAAGACATTTACCTGATAGCTTTATCTCAGTCTTAATCTCAGTCTTAATCTTAGTCTCAACCTGCCTCTAAGGGGTTTCACGTGCTAAAGTACACATTTGACTGGTCCATCGTCACCTCCGGCAAGTATTTCGAATGGCTGGTTTCCGGGCTCAAGGTCACCCTGGAGCTCTCCGTGGTGGGCATTGTCTGCGCCTTCATCCTGGGACTCCTGATCGCCGTCCTCAAGATGAGCCACTACCGCCCCGTGCGCTGGATCGCCACCGCCTACCTGGAGTTTTTCCGGAACACGCCGCTGCTGGTCCAGATCTTCTTCTGGTACTTCGGCTCGTACAAGGTGCTCCCGGCGGCGGTCAACGAATGGTTGAACAGCACGAACTTCGAATTCGCCGCGGCCGCCATCGCCCTCACCATCTATACCTCGGCCTTCATCGCCGAGGACATCAGGTCGGGCATCCTCTCCATTCCCAAGGAGCAGATGGAGGCGGCCAGGAGCGCCGGCTTCTCCTATCTCCGTTCCATGCAGTACATCATCCTGCCGCAGGCGGTGCGCATCACCATCCCGCCGCTGGTGAACCAGTTCCTGAACCTCGCCAAGAACTCCTCCTTGGCGATGAGCATCGGGGTCATGGAGCTCACCTACCAGGCGCGCCAGGTCGAGAGCTACACCTTCAAGGGGTTCGAGGCGTTCACCGCCGCCACCGTGGTCTATCTCGGGCTCTCCGTAGTCATCACGGCGCTCATGGACCTGTACAACAAGAAGGTGCTCAACCCGCAACGCGCCTAGTAGGGCGACCAGGTAGCAACGAAAACGGCGGATTTTCACGCGGGAAACGGAGAACAAAATGGAAGAAGCACTCAACTTTCAGGTAATCATAGACAACTTCACCTACTTCATGATCGGGCGCTACCCGAACGGGCCTCTGGGGGGACTCGGGCTCACCATGTACCTCGCGGTGGTCTCCTGCGTCCTTTCCTTCTTCGGGGGGATGATCCTGGGGCTTTTGAGCCTGTCGCGCTACGCGGTGATCCGCCACCCGGTGAACCTGTTCATCAACGCGGTGCGCGGTATCCCGCTCTTGATGGTGATCTTCTGGATGTACTTCCTGCTGCCGGCCCTGATGGGCAAGACGGTGCCGGAAGCGACCACGGTCATCATGGGGCTCACCATCTTCACCTCGGCCTACATGTCGCAGATCGTACGCGCCGGCATCCAGGGGATCCCCAAGGGGCAGACCGAGGCCGCCATTTCGACCGGCTTGAAGCCATGGCAGGCGATGCTCTACATCGTGCTGCCGCAGGGGCTTAGGAACATGATCCCGTCGTTTGTGAACCAGTTCGTGTCGCTGATCAAGGACACCTCGCTCGCCTTCATCGTCGGGGTTTCCGAGCTGACCCACGTCGGCACCCAGATCAACAACCGGACCATGGCCTTCCCGACCGAGATCTTCATCTTCATCGCGGCGGTTTACTTCGTGCTCTGCTTCGCTTTCACCAGCTTCTCGCGCTGGCTGGAAGGGCGGCTGGCGTGGAGGAAGTCCATCTAGTTTCCGCAGCTGTACCGGATTTTAGAAACGCCCCCCTTGGCTTGCCTTGGGGGGCGTTTTTTTGTCCGGGCTCCCTCTCCCCCTGGGAGAGGGGTGGGGTGAGGGCGATGTGGGCCTTGTCATCGGCGGCGGGGTCGCTTATCCTATGGTCTGTTCAGGGGGGCGAATGATTATTCGCCCCTACAGGGTTTGCAGGGTTTTGGGTCAGGACTGTCAATGGGAGGGGCGCTTCATGGAGGTTCAGGTCGTTTCGGTTCGCTACCGCATTCCGCTTACGGAAAACCAGGCGCAGAAACTGCGGCGCACATGGCCCAACGGGGACCAGTTCTACCCCTACGAGAAGATGGAACGCTACCTGGAGCCGCTTCTGGTCGAGGATCTCAACTGGCACCACTACTCGGGCAACTACCTCTACTTCACTGTGTATGGCGACGACATCGAGGCGACGCTGGCGGATGCCCTCAAGGTGTTCGAGACGAGGCTGGCTCTTTTGGAGGGGAAAAAATGATCCGCAAATCCTTGGCGCTATCATCCCTGCTGCTCCTGCTCACCTGCGCCGCGGCCTGCGCCGAACCTGCCGACCTCGGCCAACAGATCCTGGCTGAAACCAACGCGGCGCGCCAGAACCCGCAGCGCTATGCGCAATACATCCGCAATTTCAAAAAGAGCTTCGTCGGTAACGCGTACCGATTGCCGGGATCGCTGAACATGGTGATGACGTCGGAAGGGAAGGGGGCTCTGGACGAGGCAGTGCAGTTTTTGTCACGGCAGCGCCCGCTGCCGGCGCTGTCCTGGTCGACGGGGCTGGCGAAGGCGGCGGCGGACCTGGTGCGGGAACAGACGGCTTCAGGGGAAACGGGGCACGACGAGCGCGGCGACATGAAGCAGCGGATTGCGAAGTACGGCTCCTGGCGCTCGTCGTTCGGGGAGAACATCAGCTACGGGCCGGACACGGCCAGGCAGGTGGTGATGGGGCTGATCATCGACGACGGGGTCGCGGACCGGGGACACCGAAAGAACATCTTCGACCGCTCCTTCGGGACCATGGGCGCCGCCTGTGGGCCGCATCCGCTCTACCGCACCATCTGCGTCATGGACCTGGCCGGCGGCTTCCAGAACCGGTAACGCCGGCGCGACCTGGCACAGGGGACTGGCTCCGCAGGTGCCAGTCCCCCTCGCCGCTGCAGCTACCCCTGGTTGACCAGGAGCGCGAGGCTTAGCCGGTTACCGGCGGGGAGTTTGCCGTAGATGGAGGTGAGGTGGGCCTTCACGGTGCGCTCCACGATCCCCATGTCGGCGGCGATCTCGAGGTTGGTCCTTCCCGCCGCCACCATCTCGGCCACCCTGCGCTCGGTCGGCGTAAGGGGCCCCATAAGCTTTTCGCAATCCCTCGCCTTACCTGCGCCGTTGTGCGCGGCTTCCAGGATCAACTGTTGGATCACCTGCTGTCCCAGCCACACCCCCCCGCCAGTTATCACCCGTAGCGCTTCCAGGAGGTTCTCCCGGGCGATGTAGCTGTTGGCGTAGCCCACGATGCCCACCTTCAGGAAGGAGAGACCCTCCTCGGAGTCGGGACGGTCCGAGAGGAGGAAAAGCCGGGCATGGGGGGCCGCGGCGCGCAGCTCGGCGCAGGCGGTCGCGTCCACCAACTCGCGATGCAAAAGCACCAGCTCGACCTCACCCTGAGAGGCAACTTGCTTCAGCTCGCCGAGGGTGCGGCATTGCCGCGCCTGGTTTCCTTCCGCGACCAGCCCCTGCCACCGCTTGGACAGGGACTCGTTTGCACTTGCCAGCAGCATCAGCATGTAATCACCTCTCGCGCAACGCCGAGTACTTCGCCTTCAGGATGGGTTTCAAGAGGTAGGAGAGTATGGTCCGCTTGCCGGCCAGGATGTCCACCGTCGCCACCATGCCGGGGATGATGGGGAGCGGCTTATCCTTGGTGCCGAGGTAGTTGCGGTCGGTCCTGAGCGTCACCGTGTAGTAGCTCTCCTTGTTCTTCTCGTCGGTGATGCTGTCGGCGCCGATCTGCTCCAGGCGCGCCTCCAGTCCGCCGTAGATGGTGTAATCGTAGGCGCTGAACTTCACCGTGGCCTTCTGGTTCGGCTTTAAAAAGGCGATGTCGGCCGGCTTGATCTTGGTCTCGATGAGCAGGGTCCCCTCGGTGGGGACGATCTCGACGATGTTCATGCCGGGCTGGATGACGCCGCCGATGGTGTTGACCAGGATCCGGTTCACGGTTCCGTTCACCGGGGAGCGCACCAGGGTGCGGTCCAGCCGGTCCTTGAGCGCCAGCGACGAGGCCGTTTCTTCGCCGACCTTGGCGACGGTGTCGTTGTACTCGACCTTGGCCTTGTTGGAGAAGTTGAGCCGCAGCTCCTTCATGGCGGCGTAGCTTTCGTCGATCTTGGCCTGGGTGCGCGGGATAGACTGCTTGATGGTTTCGATTTCCCCCTTCATCTCGCTTGCCTTGCGCTCAAGCTGCAACAGTTCCATATCGGAGACGGCACCCTTGGCCACCAGGGGCTTGGTGATGTTGATCTCTTTCTGGTACAGGGTGTAGGTCTGGTTCAGCTCGCGCAGCCGAGTGTTCAGCTCCCTGAGCTCGCTCTGGCGCTGTTCGACCTGGGACTGCTTCACCTCGAGGGAGTGCTTCAGCTCGGAGCGGCGCGACTCGAACAGGGCGCGCTCGCTGGAGGCGACGCTGGCCGGGACGTCGCTGGGCATGGAGAAGCTGCCGCTGCCGGCGGCCTCGGCGCGCAGGCGGGCCGCCTTGGCCTTGTCGGCGCCGGATTTCGCCTGGCTCTGCTCCAAGGAGGAGACGAAGCGGGTCTCGTCGATCTTCAACAGGAGCTGTCCCTTCTTGACCGTGTCGCCCACCTTCACGTGCAGTTCGGAGAGGATCCCCCCCTCGAGGTTCTGGATCACCTGGACCTGGCTGGCGGGAATCACCTTCCCCTCGCCCCTGGTGGTCTGCTCCACCTCGGACACCGCCGCCCACCCGATGAAGATGACGAAGAGCGCCAGCGTGGCCCAGAGGATGGCCCGCCCGCCGCGCGGGGTCTGCACCAGGATCGAGGTCCTGATGTCGGTGACGTAGTCGACGTCGTCCTCGGGCATCCTGCGAAATACCCCATTTACCTTTTTTTGGGCTGTTTTTATCTCCACTTCGTATTCTCCGCTAGATGTTCAGGTGGCCGCGCTGGAGCGCTTCGAGGACAGTCGCCTTGGGTCCGTCGGCGATCACGGTGCCGTTGTCGATGACGATGATGCGGTCCACAAGCTCCAGGAGCGAGGCACGGTGCGTGATCAGGACCATGGTCTTTTCCCGGGCGCTTTCCGCCAGGTGGTTCTTGAGCCGTATCTCGGCGCGGCTGTCCATGTTGCTGGTCGGCTCGTCGAAGACGAGGACCGGCGGGTCCAAAAGGAGCGCCCGCGCGATGGCCACGCACTGGCGCTGCCCGCCGGAAAGGCCGCGGCCGAACTCGCCCACCTCCATGTCGAAGCCCATGGGGTGCTTCTTGACGAACTCGCCGACGCCGGCCAGGTCCGCCGCGCGCATGATGGCGTGGTCGTCGATGTCGGCCGCCCCGAGGGTCAGGTTCTCGCGCACGGTCCCCTTGAAGAGCGAGATGTCCTGGGGGACGTAACCCACGTAGTGCCTGAGTTCCGCCGGGTCGATCTGCCGCAGATCGGTATCGTCCATGGTGACCATGCCGCTGGCCGGCTCGAAGAGCCCCAAAAGGAGCTTGCCCAGCGTGGTCTTCCCGGAACCGATGGGGCCGATGACGCCGACCTTCTCGCCCGGGGCGATCTGCAGGGAGATGTTGTTGAGAGTGTTCACGGTCTGGCCCGGGTAGGCGAAGACGAGCCCCTTCACCCCGATCCCCCCCTTGAAGCGGGGGCGGTGCAGGAAGGTCTTGCCGGCCGGACGCTCCACCGGGAGCTTCATGATGTCGTCGAGGGCGCGGTAGGCCTCCTTGGCGCGATGGTAGCGGGTGGCGAGGTTGGCCACCTGGGCCACCGGCCCAACCACCTGCCGGGACAGGATTACCAGCGCCACCAGCCCGCCCTGGGTCAGTTCGCGCATGGCGATGGCGTACACCCCGGCAATCACCAGGGCGACCACGGCCAGGTTCTGCACCAGGAAGGCGACATGGTTCACCGAGGAGGAGATGAAGCGGGAGCGGGCGCTCCAGGTGGAGATGTAGCTGACCGCGTCCTCCCAGCTTCTCTGCACGTGGCTTTCCGCCCCCAGCATCTTAACCGTCTCCAGCCCGGCGAGACCCTCGACCAGGATGGCGTTTTTCTGGCTCGACGCGGCGAAGGTATTCTCCACCGCCCGGCGCAGCGGCGCCTGGATGCAGGCGGAGTAGATGAGCATGAGTGCGATGCTGACCAGGAAGATGGTGAGTATGGCGCCGCCGCCGATGTACCAGATCACGATGAGCCCAAGGATCACGAAGGGGAGGTCGATGACGGCGGTGATGGAGAAGGAGGTGATGAAGTCGAGGATGGTCTCGAACTCCCTCAAGTTGTTGGAGAACGAGCCGATCGACTGTGGGCGCGCCTCCAGGCGCAGGTTCAGGACCCGCTGCAAGAGCAGCGAGGAGATCTTCAGGTTGGCCTTCTTGCCCGCCTCGTCCACGAAGTAGCCGCGCAGCCCCTGCATCAATATCGAGAAGAAGTAGACCACGGTGACGCCGATGGAGAGGACCCAGAGAGTCTCGTAGGCGCTGTTGGGGATGACCCGGTCGTACACGTTCAAGATGTAGAAGGTGCTGACCAGTGCGAAGACGTTGATCAGGAAGGAGGCGATCAGTACGTCGCGGTAGATGCGCCAGGAGGAGGTGATGGCCCCCCAGAACCAGTTCCCTTTCCCTTCCTCGCGGGTGACGCTGGTCGACTTGCCGATGCGGTAGCGGGGGCGCACGAAGATGGCGAAGCCGGTATAGAGCTTCTCCAATTCGGCGCGGGTCACCGTCTTCTCGCCGGTCCCCGCCTCGGGGAGCAGGATCCTGAAGCTGTCTTTTTCCGGGATCCGCTCCACCACCGCGCAGGCCTCGCGGTTGTGCAAAAGCAGGATGGCGGGGAGCTGCAGCTTGGAAATCCGCTCCAGGGGGCGTTTTACCAGCCGGGAGGAGAGCCCGGCCCGCTCGGCGCAGCGGGGGAAAAGCTCCACCGTGACCCGGTTCTGCACCAGGGGCAGCCCCGCGGTGAGCCCGGTGCGCGACGCCGGCAGCCCGTGCAGCTTGGCCACCAGGAGCAGCGAGTCGAGAAGGGGGTCGTCGTGGCGGTCGCTATCCTCGCCCACGTTCCACTGTGTTTCCAACTTTCGGTTTTCAGTCTCTGGCACGTCCGATCCTCTTAGCTGTAAGGGGGCCCGCTCAAATGAAGGTGAAATATTCTAGCATAATACTTTTCACATTGGTAAACGTTTTGCGTTATACTTGCGGCTGTTGTCCTGTGTCAGTACCACTGTCTGAATGACTGTCATCGAGCCGGTAAGAGAAAGGATACGCCATGTTTTATGTAGAAAGAGACGGCGAGGGCAAGATCGTCGCCCTGCACAAAAGCCCCGCCGCGTCGGCCACCGAACAAAAACCCCCGATGGACGAGGAGGTGCTCGCCTTTTTGAACGAGGCGGGGGCCTGGGGAGAGGCGCTCGCCTTCTCCGACGCGGCCACCGTGCGCGTCATCGAGGACCTGGTCGACCTCCTGGTCCGCAAGAACCTGATCAACTTCACCGAACTCCCCGAACAGGCGCAGCAGAGGATCAAGGCGCGCCAGAGCCTGCGCGAGAAGATCTCCTCCACCGACCTCCTGGTGCACGACATCATCTGACGGTAGGGTAGGAGGAGAGCGGCTGGGGCCTGCCGAAGAAGTATCCCTGCATGGCGTCCAGGTTGAGCTCCTTCAGGATCGCCGCCTGGGCCTCGCTTTCCACCCCTTCGGCCACCACCTTGATGTCGATGCTGTGCGCCACGCTGCACAGCGAGGCGACGTAGAACCTGCTGTCGTTCTCCCCGCCGGAGAGCTCCCCGGTGTAGGCCCGGTCGATCTTCACGTACTCCGGGTGCAGGGACTGCAGGTAGCCAAGCTTCGAGAAACTGCGGCCGTAGTGGTCGAGACCGATGCCGTGGCCGCAGGCCCTGATCGCGGCGGCGAACTCCCGGATGCTGTCCAGGTGCTGCACCGCGGCGAACTCGGAGAACTCGAAGTTCACGTGGGGCGCACCGGCAGGAAGCGCCTTTAAAAAGGCGTAGAGCCAGCTGCGGAAGGCGTCGTCCTCGAGCGAGGTGGGGGAAAGGTTGATGGCGACCCGCTCCACCCCGAGGCGGCGGTAGTCGACCTTCAACGCCTCCTCGATCACCATCCGGTCGATGGCGGAAACGAGCTTCAGCCGCTCCGCGACCGGCATGAACAGGGCGGCGTCCAACGCTTTGCCGTCCTCCTGCATGATGCGCGCGAAGAGCTCCAACTGGATGAGCTTGCGCCCCGGCCCGTTGCCGATCACCCCCTGCGCGTCGAGCGTGATGCGCCTCTCCTCGAGCGCCCGCACCAGGGCGTCCTTCCAGTGCTGCTGCCCCTGCGGCAGCGTCTCTGTTTCCCCCGTCACCGCCCGCAGTTCCCAGCCGTTGGCACCCTTTTGCAGCGCCGCCGAGAGCGCCAGGTCCGCCTCGGCCAAAAGCCGCGGCAGGGTGGTGCCCCCCTGGTAGGTGGCGACACCCAGGTGGCCGATGTTGTCGGTGAGGGCGATCTTCTCCATGGCGACCCGGCCCAACTGCGCCGCGATCTCGGTGGCGATGATCCCCCCCTCGACAGGGGAGGCGTCGGGGAGGAAGATGCCGAAGTCCCCGCCGGTGAGTCGGGAAAGCGCGGTGTCGGCATAGGCGGTCAGCGAGCTCTTCAAAAGGGTGGCGACCCGCTTTAACAGCTCGTCGCCGGCCTGCAGCCCCTTTTTCTGGTTCAAGGCGTCCAAGCCGTGGATCCTCAACAGGATGAGCAGCCCGCAGCCGTTATGCTCCTGCCGACCGAGGTCCGCGTTGACCTGGCTCTCGAACAGGCGCCGGTTGCCCAAAAGGGTGACCGGGTCCTGGTAGGCGCGCTCCTGGAGCCCCTCGGCCCGGGCCGCCTGCTCCTCGAACATCTCCTTCACCTTCACCGTCATCCGGTTCATCGCCTCCACCACGCTCTTGAACTCACGGGTGCGCGGCAACGACTCCTGGACCTGGTACTCCTTGCGGCACAGCGCGTCCGCCTGGCGCTCGACGGCGGCCAGGGGCTTCAAGAGGATCCTGAGCCCGATCCCCGCGGCGAGGAGCAGGAAGGCCGCGCAGGCGGCGAACCAGACGGTCATGCTGATCACCTCGCTCCAAAGCGTCGCGTAGGCGTAGCCGGGATGGCTCTTGACCAGGATGCTGCCGCCCTGGTTCCACCCCGCCATCACGTCGGAGACCGCCTCCGGGGTCTTCACCGGCACCAGCGCCACGAACCACTGTGGCACGTCCTCGACCCGGACCGGGAGGGTGCGCTCGATGAGCACCTTGCCGCGCGGGTCGGCGAAGGTGATCTTCTGGTAGTAGCCCCGGTCGAACAGGGCGCTGATCATCCCCTCCACCACGGTGAGGTCCTTCTGGGCCACGTGCGGGGAGATGGAGAGGGCGAGCGAGGTGGCGGTGTCCTGCACGTGGGACTCGAGCTGGTTGGTCAGGAAGGTGCGGGTATTGGCGAGCTTCGCATACCAGGTGCCGGTGAACAGGAACAGGAAGAGCACGACGGTGAAGATGATGAGCTGTCGGTACAGTGTCATAGGGTTACCCTTGGTCCGTTACAGTTTGTTCTCGGACATCTTTTGAAGAAGATCCTGCCACAGCCTCAGCCGGTTCGACTTGCCGGCGGCCTTGCCCATGCCCCTTTGCTTGGCGAGCCACAGCCCGGAGCCGTTGAAGCTCAGGATGGGCACCAGGTCGCTGCGCCGGGACGCATGATCTATGGAATCGACCAGGTTGTCGAGCACAAGCGGCTCGGCCTCGGGCGTGCTGTAGTAGGTGAGCACCATGTGGTGGATGTTGAAGCGCAGCGCCTTGACGTAGGTGATGCGGAGCTTGTCGTCTTCCACCCCCATCGCCTTCAGGGTGAAGTACTTGGCGATGGCGAAGTCCTCGCAGTCCCCCGCCCCCTTGGCCAGGAACTCGATGGGCGTGGCCCAGTAATCCTCGACCCCCCAGACGTCCCAGTCGCTGTCGAAGCGGAGCCGCTCGTTGAAGAAGCGGTTTACCTTGTCGAGCTTGTCCCGGTCGGCGCGGCTTTTGTCCCGCGCGATGAGCTCTTCCCAGGCGGTCAGGCGGCGCAAGGCTTCCCTGCCGTACTTCTTCTCGGCCTGCTGCAGGACGGAGCGGTCGACGCTGAAGTTGCCGGCAGGGAGAACGGTGCCGGCAAGCAATAGCGCCGCCAGGAAGGCGGTCAGGGAGAGCGATGTCAGTCGTTTCAGGTAGATACCCACGTTGATCCCGGCGCAGATGCCCTTTCTTTAAAAAAAAGCCCGGACCGTCCTTAAAGGTAGCGGCGATCCGGGGCTCTATCATACAGTGCGCTCTCGGGATAGTCTACGGCGTTCCGGCGGCCGTGGTGACGCGGCCGGCGTTGTCGGGGGGCTGCAGCCCCAGGGTCGGCAGCAGGCGCGACATGCCGTTTAAGACCCGGTACTCGGCGTAGCGCTGGTCGTACTGTGCGTTCACCAGGCTCGCCTTGGCGTTGATCAGTTCGGCCTGGGTGTCGAGGAGGTCGAACATGGTCCTTCTGCCGATGGACCACTGGGCGGCGAAGGCGTCCGCGGTCTGGGCGGCGGCCTTCACGTAGTCGTCGAGGTACTTGATGCGCTCCTGCGCGGAGCGGTTGGCTTCCCAGGAGAGCCGGATCGACTGCACCGTCTGGCGCTTGGTGTTCTCGGCGATTTCCTGCGCCTCGTACACCTCGCTCTGGGTCTGGGCGATGCGCGCCTTGTTCCAGCCGCCGTTCAGGATGTTGAAGGTGAGGGTGGCGGTGCCCAGGAACTCCTCACGCTGGCCGGGGAGGTCGTTGTAGTCCTTGAGCCAGCGGTAGTCGAGGGCCACGTCGAGGCTCGGGTAAAGGAGGCTCTTGGCCGCCTCGTGCTGCGCCGTTCTCTCCTGCACCCCCTCGCGGGCGGACTTGAGGGCCTGGTTCCCGGAGACGGCCAGTTCCTCCGCCTCTTCCTTGCTCCTGGGGAGACGCGGCCCGACCGACTGGGGGTCGGTCAGTTCGCCGGGGAGGTAGCCGATGACGGCCTGGTAGTCGGCCAGGCTGTCCGAGAGGTTGGCCTGGGCCGCGGCGAGGTTGCTTTCCGCGAGTGCCACGCGCCCCTTGACCTGTTCGAAGTCGGCCCGGCGGTCAACGCCGGACTCGCTTCTCAACTTCACCTGGTCGTGGATGCGCAGGTGGTTGGTGAGGTTCTCCTGGGCCAGCGCCAGGAGCTTCTCGCTCTTCAATACGTTGAAGTACACCTTGGAGGCCAAAAGGGCGTTGTTCTCGGCGGAATTTCCCAGCTGGTACTGCTGGGCGCGGGCACGGGCCTCCTGGCGCTCCACTTCGCTTTGGGTGCCGAAGAAGCGGAACACGTTCTGGCGCACGCTGACGATCGCCGTGTTGGGGTAGGCGGTGCCGAAGGTCGGCTCGTGCTGACGGGTCACCCCGGCGGCCAGCGAGACGTCCATGGTGGGGAGGTACCCTGCCTTGGCCTGGCGCACTTCCCTCTCGCGCGCCACCTTATTGTAGTACTGCGCCCGTACCTCGGGGTTCGAGCGGAGCATGTACTGCACCGCGTCCTGGAGCGTCTCCGCCTGGGCGGCCCCGGCTCCCGATACCAACATCCCCAATGCCAATACTGTCACTAATCTCTGGTTTCGTGGCATAACATACCTTCCTGTGGTCTCATATTTAATAGCAGCAAATTAAAAACGGTAAATGTATACGAGCTAGATGCATTATATACCGTGTAGTTGCTAATGTCGATACACATATTATGTTGCGATAATAAATTTGCAAATATTATTTTTTGTGATTAATATGTGTCCGGCCGCGAGCCAAATATAAAGAATCAGATGCCATTTGACACGGCGGGATTTAATAGTAGCTTAATAGTACATTTTCGCAAGCGTATGAGAGTAAAGCAGTTTTTTAATGCAATCTAATTCAACTGAAACGGAGAAGAAGACTTGAAACGACATGCATTGATGATTATGGCGATGACGTTGCTTCTCGCCTCCCGTCCCGGTACGTCGGCAGCAGCCGACGCTCCACCAGGAGGGAGTCCGGCAAGCAACAGAGTGGGGACATTCTCGATATCCCCGATGATCGGTGGGGTTTCCTTTGACGGGGAGCAGCACCTTGAAACCGCGCCGGTGTTCGGCCTGCGCGCCGGCTACAACTTCACCCGCAACCTGGAGGCGGAAGCGCTCTTCGACTACGCCAAGACCCGCTCGACGCTCGCCGACAGCAACACCGACTTCCTGCGCTACGGCGCGGACCTCTTGTGGAACTTCAGACCCGACGAGAAGTTCGTGCCCAACATCGCCGCGGGCTACGCCGCGACCCAGCTTAAGTCCGACACCAAGGGGTCCTTCGACCTCGGCGCCGGCTTCAAGTACTTCGTGACCGAGGACATGGCCTGGCGCGGCGACGTGAGAGGGGTCTTCCTCGACAACAAGATCGACCACTACGCCATCGAGTACACCACCGGGATCTACATCCCCTTCGGCGTCACTCCTCCGGTCGCCAAGCTCCCGCCCCCGCCGCCGCCACCCGAACCGGTGGCGCGTCCGATCCCCGCGGTGCAGCCGACCCTGAATCTGACCGTGCCGCCTCCGGCGCCGGCCCCGGTACCGGTGGCCGCTCCCGAGGTTTCGCTCGCCGCCGCACCCGACAGCATCAAGAAGGGTGAGAAGTCGGTGCTGACCTGGCAGAGCAAGGGGGCAGACAACTGCGAGATGCGTCCCGACCTGGGCAGCGTGGCCGTGAAAGGCTCCACCACCGTGACGCCTGCCGCGGACACCATCTACACCGTCACCTGCAAGGGCAAAGGGGGTACGTCTTCCGCCAACGCCTCGGTCATGGTGGCCCAGCCGACCCAGGCGGAGAAGCGCTTCTGCAACCAGCCCGCGGTGCTGATGATCAACTTCGACACCGACAAGTGGAACGTGAAGCCGCAGTACCACGCCGAGCTGAAGACCGTGGGTGACTTCCTGAACGAGTTCCCGGAGGCCCACGGCGAGATCTCGGGGCACACCGACGGCACCGCCAGCGCCCCCTACAACCAGAGGCTCTCCGAGCGGCGCGCCCAGTCGGTGCGCGACTACATCGTCAAGAACTTCAACATCGATCCCAAGCGGCTCACCGCCAAGGGATACGGCAAGTCCCGCCCGGTGGCCACCAACAAGACCGCCGTGGGGCGCGCCAAGAACCGCCGCATCGAGGCCAACCTCGTGTGCGAGAAAAACGGTGCCCCGCAGGGAGCGGCAGCCCAGCCGGCAGCAGCCCCCAAGGCCGCGGCGAAGAAGCCCGCAGCAAAGAAAGGTGCCACTGGAAAAAAGCCCTTAGCCCTGGTGCCAGCGCAAGGTAACGTCGCCGACAGCGACGTTCCTCCTGCACAACGCCAGGGCGAACCCGAAACACGTTTTTTCCCGCAGGTAACCGCGCCGGAGGCCATGGCCGCCGGCGCGGCATCCCTGCCCGCAGCACAAAGAAAGGGGGACGAGGCGGCACGCTTCTTCCCCCAGCCGGCAGCACCCGAACTAAAGGAGGGGACCGCGCCCCCTCCGCTTCCTGAGGCCAAGCGCCAGGCGCAAAGCCCGGCCGTCTACCCGGACCAGCCGCCGCGGCAAGCAGCGCAGGCGTCACCGGCGCCGGGGGCGATCCCGGCGGCACAACTGGCTCCCCCCGCCGCTCCATTGATCGAGGGAGCCGCACCGGCCGCCCAGGTCGCGTCGCTACCGACGCCGCCCGAGTTGCCGGCGGCGCAAAGAATGAAACAGGCAGCCCAGCCTACATCCGATACCCCCGTCACCTCAGCGCCGACCGCGCTTCCCGCCACCTCCCCCGCGCCGGCCGCGCCCGAACAGGCTGCCGCTGCCGAAGCAGCATCCGTCGCCTCCGCGCTCAGAAAGCAGGAGCCCGAAGCTCCGGCTCCCGATGAGGCGCCCTTCGTGCTCAAGGCGACCACCCCCACCCCCGCTCCCGACGGCAGGATCGCCCTGACCGGCATCACCATCGACAAGGACGGCCTCAGCCTGTACACGAGCGGCAAGGTGAACGAGTTCAGCCTGATCACCATGGTGGAGCCCTACAGCCTGGTCATCGACCTCTACGGTGCGGTGAACGGCATCGGCCTTCCCAAGGCGCCGGTGGAGAAATTCGACCTCACCAACGTTCGTTTCAGAGAATTCCCCGACCACCTCCAGATCACCCTCGATGCCGGCCGGGAGGAAATCATCCCCTACCGCAGCTTCAAAACCGATACCGGGTTGAGGATCAACATCAAGCCGAGAAGCAGTCACCACATAGGCCCCTGACCAAAAGCGCAGGCGCGCACCCGGCAGCGGCTCACGATACATGCTCTAAGTAGCTCATCCGTAAGGAGGAGTCTGACATGGACCACGGTATTGCATTGCGATGGAAACAGGCTGTCGTAGTGACGGGATTGGTGTCTCTTCTGGCCGCGCCGGCGCTTTTCGCCGCCGAGGCGCAGCCCCCCGCCCCCCCTCCGCAAGAAGCGCCCACCGAGCAGGCAAGCGACCTGGGTCTCGAACTGAGGCTGCAGACGGTGAAGAAGGACCTCCTGGTCATGCTCAACTTCGCCGAGCACTTCATCGCCAGCGGCGAGACCAAGACCGCCGCGCAGCTGCAGGCCCCCCTCGACGACTACCTGAGACGGCACGCAGACTACCTGGTGACCCAGGCGGTGGACGGCTCCAACAACGAGATGACCCAGCTCTCCGCCGAAATTGCCCTGGTGAAGACGCGCCTTCTGATCGTGCTCAACTACCGCGACGATGCCGGCAGCGTCATCACCGAAATGAAGAAGCTCTACGCTCCCTACCAGAAGATGTCGGTGCAGATCCAGGGCAAGACCACCACCCTGGACGAAGCCATCCGCCAGTTGGACACCGACCTGGCACGCATCGCCAAGAAATAACCGCCAAGGAGCCGCCGCCATGGACATTCTGGGTCTCATCACCATCAACCCCAACAGTTTCAACATCTGGTCGCTGAGAGTCTCTCTCACCCTGACCACCAGCATCTTCATCATCGCCATGATCCTCGCGGTGCGGGCTTTCCAGCACGCCAAGGCGCTGGACCACAAGCACCTGGACAGCGTCAAGGACCAGCACGCCACTCCCGGGGACACCCTTTCCGAGAGCGTTGCCAAGATGCTCTGGGCCACCAGCCAAAGCGACAACACCACCGGTGCGGCGGCCCCCAAGGAGTTCCTCTACGACGCGACCCGCGAGGTGGCGCAGAACAACTTCAACGGCACCTTCGTGAACCGGATCTACATGTGCGCGAACCTGCTGCCCCCGATTGGCCTATGGGGGACGGTGGCGGGGATGATCGTGATCTTTCTCTACACCGGCGACCCGGGGGGCGCCATCAACAACGGCGCCATCGGGACCAAGCTCTGGTCCACCTACTTCGCGCTCATGTACTACGTCTTCTTGCAGGCGACCTGCGTCGGCCTGGACGTGATCGCCAAGCGCTCCATCAACCGCGGCCTGCAGGTGAAGATCTAGGAGGGGACCATGCGCTCGGTGGGAACTTCGCGGAACCAGTGGCTCATCTCGTTCACTGACGTCGCCTTTTTGCTGCTCCTGGTCTTCACCCAGATGTCCCGGATGGACACCTCCAGCAGCCAGGTGGCGGAAATGCAGCTTCCCGCCCCGGTGGTGGCGAAGAGCCCCGAACTGGTGGCGATGCAGTCCAACCCGGACTACCACCAGCTCCTGGTGGAAAAGCACGGAGCCAAACCGTACCGGCTGGCGCACATCGTGCGCGGCAAGGAGGCGGCGCGCACGGACCCGCTCTCCTATGACGAGCTCTGCTCCACGCTGAAGCACCTGCAGGAAAACCGCGAACAGCCGCGTCCGGTCGTGGTGCCGTTGCCCGAGTCCTACAGCAGCGACCTCCTCTCCGCGGCGGCGGTGGTGAGTAAGTACTGGAGCTCCAACGGCCTTGCGGTGGTGCACACCTCGCGCAACGGGGATGGGCCATGACGCTGCGCATCCAGAACGCCTGCGGCCACGGCGGGACGCGCCTGAAACACGTCCTGGTCTGCGCCGAGCACGAGCTGCGCCCTCCGATCCCCTGGTGGCTGCGCCTGGCGGTGGTGACGGCGCTGATCCTGGTGGTCTTGTGCGTGAGCCGTTTCCAGATGCCGGGGGCGCCGGTGGGCAAGCGCACCATCATGGACGTGAGCCGGTTGGAGCTGAAGGCCCCCCCGGCGCACCCCAAAAAGATCGCCCCCGTGGAGAAACCGGTGGTCGCGCAGCAAAAGCCGCGCACCGTGTACGCCCTGGACCTGAAGCCGCCGCAGTACCGTCCCCCCGAGCCGGGGAGGGAGCATGCCGGTGAGGGAGGGCGCGCGGGGCACGCGCCGCTGCGGCACGAGGTGGATTACCCAGCCGAGCTGCCGCGCCCGGCGGTGGCCCGCTCCTACGGCTACCAAAGCGGCTCCGAGGTGGCCCTCTACCCTGCGGTCGCGCGGGAGCGCAAGGGGGCGGAAGCTTACGACGAACAGCACGGCGCCGCCAGCGCGCGGGTCCCGGCGACGAGGCTCAGGAGGGAAGCGGGGAGCGCAGAGGTGGGGGGGCGGCCTACGCCCAAGAGCACCTACATCTACCGGGTGCGCGGCGGGCCGGCGAGCGCGGTTCTCGCCGACGACCCGGTCGCCCGGCCGCAGCGCCCGACCCGCGCCGTCGAGGTGGGGGGGAGCGCGCCGGCACCGCGAGTAGCGGCGGTCAGGAGCGCACCGGAAGTGACCATCGAGGAGCCCAAGGGGGCGCAGCCTCTGACGGCGCGGCAGCGCAGCAAGAGCCCCGCCGGAAGCGGAGCGGGGGGCTCGGAAGTCGCACTGGCGCGCGGGATCTCGCTGATGAGCCTCAAGATCTGTGACAGCGCGCTGCAGCAGGAGGAAGCGATCAAGGCGGTCTTGAGCGTGGTGGGAGCGCGCGCAAGCTGCACCAGTGACAAAGGTGAGTTCCAGTTCAAGGGGACCAAACGCGTATCGTCCTTCAACCTCATGATCTACCCGTCCAGGGGACGAGAGCCATCCCAGCGATGCGAGGAGTTGGATTATGCCTACGACTGCCTTAAGAAGAACTGACGCCAGACGGATCATCGCATTCATCTTCTGCTGCCTGCTGTGCCTGCTGATGGCGGCCGCCCCTTCCTGGGGTGCCCCAAAGAAGAAGCACGCTGCACCGGCCAAGAAGCAGTACAAGGCGGCGGCCGTGGCGCCCCCTGCCGCTCCCCAAGTCAAGGAGTGGGGGCCCTACCTCGACGTTGCCTACGAGCTCACCTACTGGGACAAGAACGAGATCAAGGAGTGGCGCGAAAAGCGCGACCAGGAGGTCGGGGAAACGCTGGCCTCCTACATCGCCACCTGGAACGGCAAGCTCGTGGCGGGGCAGAAGGGGGAACAGCCGCAGCTTTTCCGCGATCGCGACTACCTGCGCCTGGCCATCGCCCAGACCGTGGACTACCTGCAAAGCGACAGCCCCGAGAGCCTGGCCGCCGCGGCCAAGACCATGGAGAGCCTGAAGGGGAAAGCCTCCATGCCCGAGATCGCCTACTGGTCCGGGATGGTGAAGGCGCTGCAGGCCCTTGAGCGCGACGACGCCGACGACTTCGTGACCCAGGTCTACGGCATCTGGAACGGGTCGATCCTCTACATCGAGAAGAACGAGATTGCCACCGGCGCGACCAGCGGCAGCGTCCCCACCAACACCCCCTTCTACTACCGAAACCTGATCAGCCTGGTGGTGAACCGGGCCATCATCGCGCGGAAGCTTGACGGCCTGAATGCGCTGGGCCCCCTGTTCGTGATGATGAACGACCGCAATCTCGGCGAGAAGGACAGCGAAGGGAAGTACACCAAGACCCTGGTGCAGCGCATCGTGGACGGGCTGAGCGCGCCCGACTCGGACCGCTACCGGTTGAACTTCACCGTTGCCGCCATCGAGTCCAAGCGCCTGCAGCAGGTGGCGAGCGCCAAGCTCGACGCCGAGGGGATGACCGAGGCGGTGCAAAAGACCTACGAGCGGGCCAGGACCTACAACGACCTCTGCTTCAAGTGGGCGGCGGGCCCGAGGTCGAGCGGCGTGGTCATGGCGGCGGTGGACTACCTGGACATGACCAGCTTCGCCATCCCGCGCCTGGCCGACAACGAGAACGCGGCCGCCTACAAGTTCTTCGCCACCCTGCCGGACCAGGAGGGGCGGAGCGCGCTTTTGAAGTCGATGGCGATCTTCAACGACATCGCGCCGTACTCCGCGGGAGGGTGGGAGCGTGCCGGCTACCAGAGCCGCGAGCTGTATCTCAAGTCGGCGCACCGGCTCTGGCGCGCCGTCATGGAGCTCGCCCTGTGGACGGGCGACTACTACCTGGTGAAGCTGAACACGACCCAGGACTCGCAGAGCATCCAGAGTTACGCCACCTCGATGCAGATGGCGCTCAACTCTTACCTGAACTTCCTCACCGCTCAGCAGGGTAGGGGCTTCAACGACGTCATCCCCGATTCCGCTTACTTCGGGGCTTTCGAGGCGAGCGACAAGGTTTCCTACGCCTACCGCAAGGTGAGCGAGTTCAGCGCCGACAACGGCGCCTACAACCTGTGGTTCACGCACCGGCTGCTTTCGGCCGAGCTGTTCCCGCTCTCCCTGCGCGAGGTGCGCCAGACCTCGGCCACGCTCAAGAAGGATGGGCGCTACAACCTGTACCTCGACTACTACCTGCCGCTGGCGAGCCGCATCAAGCAGTCCCCGGCCATCAAGAAGTGGGTGAGCGCGCAGCGTCCCGAGACGGCGACGGCGAGCCTCGCCTACATCACCGCCATCGACAAGCTCTTTGCCGGCACCGCGACCGCGGACGCCCCCTCGGACACCCAGCTGGTGGCGTCGTTCCAGAGCATGCGCGAGGAGATGCAGCGAAACCCCGACCACCCGACCCACAACCTGTTGAAGCTCTTCTACCTGGAGGAGATTCAGAAGAACTCCAACTTCACCAAGCTGGTCAAGGAGCCCAACCGTCTAGATCGGCCGTTCTAACGGCAAGAAATGTCGCACGGGTCGCACGCGCCCCAGTGCCCCCCGCTGCCCACAAAGCGGCGCACGTGAACCAGCGTCCCCCCTTTTGCGAAGGGGGGACAGGGGGGATTTGTCTTTCCCTTGAAGTCATAATCACAAAAGCCCTCTATGTCACAGAGGGCTTTTTTTGTGTCTGTTACTTGGCATACGTCAAGACACAGGTAATATATCCACTCCGAATCTACAGCCTCTAGCTATGGCAGCGAAAAAATGGGCTCTGTGTAACGTCATCACTATGTCAGTCTAGTACCAAGGTACAATAGACATGGTTTCCCCTCAGAGATATCTTTAGCATAACCAATTTCAGGTAGCTCCCTCTCACGTCTCACTATCACATACATGGAGAATGGTCATGGCACAGAACAATCAGGCAGCAGCGCACCAGGTGGTCGGTAAGGTTGTCATTCTGTACGGAACGGTGAAAGCGATATCCCCGGATGGCGCGATTCGTCTGCTCATGCCGAACAGCCCGATCTTTGCCGATGACCGCATCGTTACCGAGAGCGACGGCAGCGCATCGATCGTATTCGACGGCGCCCAGGGGAACCAGCTGGACCTGGGCCGGATGATGAACGTCTCCATCGACCACGACGTTTACGGCTCGGTCATGTCGGGTGACACCACCGACACCACCGCCGAGGTGGCCCAGATCCAGCAGGCATTGGCGACCGGCGACCAGCCCATCGAACTGGAAGCCCCCGCAGCCGGTGGTCCCGCCGATGCGGGCGGCACCCATCCCCTCTTCGTGCTTGCCCCGACCGGCGAAGAAGTCCAACCGACCGGCGGCGTGACCACCACCGGGGTCACCTTCGGGACGACTGGGACTCTCGATTCAGTCATCGCCACGGTTCAAACGCCGCCGCTCACGGCAACCATAACCGTCAATCCCATTACCAGTGACAATATCGTCAACAACGTCGAAGCTACCGGCCAGATCCCCGTCTCCGGCAATGTCGGAGGCAATGCCCACCCGGGTGACACGGTCACCATCGTGATCAACGGCAACACCCATACCGGCACCGTTGCCGGCGACAACTCCTACACCATCACCGTACCGGGATCCGAACTGGTCAACAACCCGAACCATATCATCACCGTCAGCGTCACCACCACCGGGCCCAACGGCAATACCGCCACCGCGACCGTCACGCCCAGCTACACGGTGGACACCACGACGGCGGACATCCACATCACCAGCATCGCCGGTGACAACATCGTCAACAACGTCGAAGCGGTCAACGCCAACGTTCCGGTAACCGGCACCATCGGCGGCGGTGTTCATGCTGGTGATGTCATCACGGTCACCGTCGGAGGCCAGACTTACAGCCACACCGTGACCGAGGCCGAGGCCAGCAACCACAGCTTCACCATGAACGTTTCCGGTGCGGACCTGACCAACAATGCCGGCCACTCTATCACCGCTTCGGTATCGACCACCGATGCGGCCGGCAGCACCGCGAATGCCAGTGCCACCGCCGGTTACACTGTCGACAACACCACTGCCGAGATTCACATCACGAGCATCGCCGGCGACAACGTCGTCAACAATGCCGAGGCTGGGAGCACGACTGTTCCGGTGACCGGCACCATCGGTGGGGGAGTCCATGCCGGCGACGTGATCATCATGACCGTCGGCGGGCAAACCTACACCCACACCGTCACCGACGCCGATGCCGGCAGCCACAGCTTCACCGTGAACGTTTCCGGCAGCGACCTGACCGGCAACGCGGGGCACCAGGTCACCGCCTCGGTGACGACGACCGACGCGGCAGGTAGCACGGCGAGCGCCACGGCTGTTGGCGAATATACCGTGGATTCTACGGTTGCAACCCACGTCGATACCGCTCACTCTGCCAGCAGCGTCGATGAGGGCGCCTTGGCCGCGGGGAGCCATCCGGGTACCGGCTACATTGCCGAAGGCAACCTTGTTTCCAGCGGCGGCACCGGTTCCTACACCTACGCCCTAGTGTCGGACTCGGTCGCGCACGAGGGGACACTGGTCATCGACCCGGCCACCGGTCATTACACCTACACCCTGAATGGTCCGACCCTCACCAACAGCCCGGATACCTTCACCTATCAGGTGACCGACGCCCACGGCAACACGGCAACCAACACGGTGACCATCGCCATCGCCGATGACGCGCCGGTTGCCAACGTTGATAGCGGCAGCGTGGTGGAAGGCGCGACCCTCTCCGGCAGCGTGGTCACTAACGACGTCCCGGGTGCCGACGGCTCCATCGTCGTGGTGGGAGCTGCCGCCGGTACCAGCGCAACGGCGGTAAGCGGGCAGGTCGATTCCGTGATCACCGGTGTTCACGGCACCCTGACGCTGCACGCCAACGGAAGCTACGAGTACCACGCCAACCCGAACAGCGAGAACACCAGCGACACCTTTACCTACACCATCCAGGATGCCGACGGCAGCAAGTCCACCAGCACCCTGACCGTTAACCTGACCGACAGCGGGCTGCACACCCAGGTTGACACCCTCACCTCCGTCACCGGCGTCGACGAGGGCGCCCTGCCGGTGGTGGGCAGCCACCCGGGCAGCGGCTACATCGCGGAAGGGAACCTGGTTTCCACTGGCGGCGCTGGATCTTACTCCTATGCCCTGGTCTCCGACTCGGCCACCCACGAGGGAACCCTGGTTATCGACCCGGCTACCGGGCATTACACCTATACCCTGAGCGGACCGACCGGCACCAACACCCCGGACAGCTTCACCTACCAGGTAACCGACGCGTATGGCAATACCGCGACCAACACGGTGACCATCACCGTCGCCGATGACGCGCCGGTGGCCAACGTCGACAGCGGCAGCGTGGTGGAAGGCGCGTCCGTGTCCGGTAGCGTGGTCGCTAACGACGTACCGGGTGCCGACGGTGTGGCGCCCGGCTCCATCGTGGTGGTCGGCGTGGCGGCAGGCACCAGCGCCACGGCGGTCAGCGGCCAGGTGGACAGCGTCATAACCGGCGCCCACGGCACCCTGACCCTGCACGCTGACGGCAGCTACGACTACCACGCCAACGCGAACAGCGCCAACACCAGCGACACCTTCACCTACACCATCCAGGACGCTGACGGCAGCAAGTCCACCAGCACCCTGACCGTCAACCTGACCGACAGCGGCCTGCACACCCACATCGACACGCTCACTTCCGTCACCAGCATCGACGAGGGCGCCCTGCCGGTGGTGGGCAGCCACCCGGGCAACGGCTACATCGCGGAAGGGAACCTGGTTTCCACTGGCGGCGCCGGATCTTACTCCTATGCCCTGGTCTCCGACTCGGCCACCCACGAGGGAACCTTGGTCATCGATGCGGCCGGCCACTACACCTACACCCTGAACGGCCCGACGCTCACCAACAGCCCGGACACCTTCACCTACCAGGTGACCGACGGTGAAGGGAACACCTCGACCAACACGGTGACCATCACCATCACCGACGACGCGCCGGTGGCACAGACCGACAGCGGCAGCGTCGTGGAAGGCGCGACCCTTTCCGGCAGCGTCGTCACCAACGACATCCCGGGAGCGGACGGCTCTATCGTCGTGGTAGGCGCTGCGGCCGGTGTCAGTGCAACGGCGGTCGCCGGGCAGGTGAATAGCGTCATTTCCGGCGCCCACGGCACCCTGACCGTCCATGCGGACGGCAGCTACGAGTACCACGCCAACCCGAACAGCGACAACACCAGCGACACCTTCACCTACACCATCCAGGATGCCGACGGCAGCAAGTCCACCAGCACACTGACCATCAACCTGACCGACAGCGGTCTGCACACCCAGGTCGACACCGTTCATTCCGATACCAGCGTCGACGAGGGCGCTCTCTCCGTTGGTAGCCACCCTGGCAGCGGCTACATCGCCGAAGGGAACCTGATCTCCAGCGGCGGCGCTGGGTCCTACAGCTACGCCCTGGTCTCCGACTCCGCGACTCACGAAGGGACCCTGGTCATCGACCCGGCTACCGGCCATTACACCTACACCCTGAACGGCCCGACGCTCACCAACAGCCCGGATACCTTCACCTACCAGGTCACCGACGCCCATGGCAACACCGCCACCAACACGGTGACCATCACCATCGCCGATGACGCGCCGGTGGCGCATACCGACAGCGGCAGCGTCATGGAGGGCGCGGCCCTCTCCGGCAACGTGGTCGCTAACGACGTACCGGGCGCCGACGGCGTGGCCCCCGGCTCCATCGTGGTGGTCGGTGTGGCGGCAGGCGTCAGCGCGACGGCGGTGAGCGGGCAGGTTGACAGCGTCATTACCGGCGCCCACGGCACCCTGACCCTGCACGCTGACGGCAGCTACGACTACCACGCCAACCCGAACAGCGACAACACCAGCGACTCCTTCACCTACACCATCCAGGATGCCGACGGCAGCAAGTCCACCAGCACCCTGACCGTCAACCTAACCGACAGCGGTCTGCACACCCAGGTTGACACCCTCACCTCCGTTACCGGCGTCGACGAGGGCGCCCTGCCGGTGGTGGGCAGCCATCCGGGTAGCGACTACATCGCAGAAGGGAACCTGGTCTCGACTGGCGGCGCCGGGTCCTACTCCTACGCCCTGGTCTCCGACTCGGCCACCCACGAGGGGACCCTGGTCATCGATGCAGCCGGGCATTACACCTACACCCTTAACGGCCCGACACTCACCAACAGCCCGGACACCTTCACCTACCAGGTGACCGACGCCAACGGCAACACCGCCACCAACACGGTCACCATCACCATCGCCGATGATGCCCCGGTGGCCAACGTTGATAGCGGCAGCGTGGTGGAAGGCGCGACCTTCTCTGGCAGCGTGGTCGCTAACGATATCCCGGGCGCCGACGGCTCCATCGTCGTGGTCGGTGCAGCCGCAGGCACCAGCGCGACCGCAGTGAGCGGCCAGGTGGACAGCGTCATCACCGGTGCCCACGGCACCCTGACCCTGCACGCAAACGGCAGCTATGAATATCACGCCAACGCCAACAGCGCGAACACCAGCGATACCTTCACGTACACCATCCAGGACGCTGATGGCAGCAAGTCCACCAGCACGCTGACCCTCAACCTGACCAACAGCGGCCTGCACACCCAGGTCGACACGGTCCACTCCGACACCACCGTCGACGAGGGCGCCCTGTCCGTCGGCACCCACCCGGGTACCGGCTACATCGCGGAAGGGTCCCTGATCTCCAGCGGCGGCGACGGCTCCTACACTTACGCCCTGGTGCCCGACGCGGCCACCCACGAGGGGACGCTGGTCATCGACCCCTCCACCGGGCATTACACCTACACCCTGAACGGTCCGTCGAGCAGCGACAGCCCGGATACCTTCACCTTCCAGGTAACCGACGGCCACGGCAACACCGCAACCAATACCATCACCGTCACCATTACCGATGATGCGCCGGTGTTGAACGTCACCAACGGCATCTTCCAGAACACCGGCGACACCGACACGACCGCTCATACTGGTGGAACCATGGTCGAAGGCACCCTCGCCACCATCGGCGCCGATTTCGATACCGCCCATGTTACCTTGACCGGGACGCCTCCTTCCGGATTGTCCTCCTATGGCCAGACCGTTACCTACAACGTCTCGGCTGACGGTTCTACGATCCATGCCATGGCCGGCGGCAACGAGGTCTTCACCGTGACCGCCCACTCGGATGGTACGTACACCTTCGACCAGCACCAGATTCTCGACCTCGCGGTGCTGAACAGCAACCTGCAGGGGAGCATAGGCGCAGGTGGGCCGCAGACCTCCTTCTACGTCTACACCGACGGCTCTTCCGGGTTCGATGCCACCGCCAAGCCGTGGTCCCTCCAGATCACCGCCGACGGCCATAGCGTCAACCCGAGTACCCAGGGGATGGGGGTCGACAACAACTGGCTGAACCTAACCAGCAACGTCGGCACCACCGAAACCCTTCACTTCAACTTTGACAATGAAGGAGCCAGCGGCGCGGCTAACCTCGCCTACCAGGCTAAGATCGGGATCAATGATCTCGGGGCCGGCGAGCAGATCAACTGGACTGCCACCTATACCGATGGCGTTCACTCCCAGGACATCTCTGGTGTTGCGACCACCAGCAGCCTCGACTCCACGGGTCACCTGGTGTTCACCGCTCCGCAGAACAACATGTACATCGACCACATCGACTTCACCGGCGGTGCCGGCGCTGTGAGGGTCACTTCCTTCACCGCCTACACCATTGACACCACCGTGACCCAGACGCTGAACTTCGGCTTTACCGCTACCGACGGCGACGGGGACCACGTATCCGGCAACTTCAGCCTGCTGGCCCAGAACGGTTCCACCCTGACCGGCGACAGCAGCAACAATGCACTTGGCGGTGGCCATGGCGATAACATCATGTCTGGTGGGGCTGGGGCTGATATCTTTACGGTGAACGGAGGCAACGACACCATAAAAGACTTCACCGCCCATGTGGATAAGATCGTCATCGAGCAAACCCACACGGATGCTTTATTCCAACATACTGATGGATCCACCACGGCCAGTCTGACGATCACCAATAACGGAGCCCAGGTGGGGACTGTTACCTTTGAAAACGTCACCGATGCAGGTGCTCTTTTGGATTCCTTGATCCACAACGATCCCAAAATCCACTAGGATTCGGTGACTGGTTGAGCCGAGCTGCCGCGGAGAATGTCTCCGCGGCAGCTTTTTTTTGCACCTCATTTACCTTAGTAAAGGTTCATCTCGCCGCAGGATTCCCTTGACACTCCCCTCGCAAAAAACTATAGCTATAACCTCCACTTCACCCAACCTTCTCCCGCCTGGAACGGGCACATCGGGGAAACATGTACTGGGAATCTTTCGGCTTCAAGGAAGCACCTTTCGCGCTTACTCCTAACCCGGCTTTTCTGTTCCTGAGCGCTCCGCACCAGGAGGCTTTCGCGCACCTGCTTTTTGCCATCGAGAACCGCGCCGGGTTCATCGAACTGTCGGGCGAGGTGGGGACCGGCAAGACTACCATCGTGCGCACCCTGTTGAATCAGCTCGACCCGCAAACGCACCGCACCGCGCTGATCTTCAACCCGATCCTCTCCCCCCTGGGCTTCATGAAAGAGGTCAACGCCGAGTTCGGCCTCCCCACCGAAGGGAACGAGATCCGCGACCTGCACGCGGCCCTCAACGCCTTTCTCCTGGAAGAGAACCGCGCCGGCCACACCGTGGTGCTGGTGATCGACGAGGCCCAGAACCTCTCGGTGGAGGTGCTGGAGCACGTGCGGCTCATCTCCAACCTGGAGACCGAGAGCGACAAGCTGATCCAGATCGTGCTGGTCGGGCAGCCAGAACTGAACGCGCTCCTGGCCCGGGACGAGCTGAGGCAACTCGATCAGCGCATCACGGTGCGCTACCACCTGAAACCGATGGACTTCGACGACACCTGCGCCTACATCCGGCACCGGATCCGGTTCGCCGCCGAGGGGCGGGAGCCGCTCAGCTTCGCGCCCGGCGCCTTCAAGCGCATCTTCAAATGCTCCGGCGGTCTGCCGCGCCTGATCAACGGGGTCTGCGACCGCACTCTGCTGCTCGCCTACACGCGCGACTGCAAGGAGGTCACCCCGGCCATGGCGTCGCTCGCCATTGCCGACCTGCGCAAGGAGTCGCCGCGCCGGAAGCGGGCCTTGCAGGTGAGGGCGCTGTCGGCGGCGCTGGCCCTCTGTGTCGTCATCATCGCCGGATTCTCGGTCATCTCCTTCCATCTGCTCCCCGGCGAGAAGAAGGAGGCCAAGGAGGTCGTGGTCCCGCCGCTGTCGGCGGAGGCGGCGCGCCAGGGGATTCAGGCCCAGCCCGAGCAGGACAACCTTTTCGCCGCGGTGAACGCGGTGCTGGATGCCTGGCGGGTGCAGCGGGTGGAACCGGTGCCGGGGCAGCCGGCGACCCTGCGCACGCTGGTCCGGCAGCGCGGCATGGCGGCAGCCAGGTTCCCCGCGAGCCTCGATCTCCTGGCGCGGCTGGACGCCCCCGTGCTGCTCCACATCGTGCTGCCGGGGGGAGCGGAGCGGCTGGTGGCGCTGGTGGGATTGGACAAGAACGAGGTCGAGGTGGTCCCGCAGGTGGCCGGGCGCTCCAAGCTCACCCGCGCGGAACTGGCGCAGGTGTGGAGCGGCGGCGTCACCGTGCTTTGGAAGGACTTCCACGGTATCGCCACCCGGACTAAGGGTGCCGAGAAGGCGGCCGGTACCAAGTCGCTGCAGGGGCTTCTGAAGCAGGTGGGATGCTACGACGGTGCCGTGGACGGCAAGTTGAACGAGACGACCAAGAGCGCACTCGCCGAGTTCCAGCGCCGGGAGCAGTTGCCGGGTGACGGGAAGGTGGGGGCGCAGACCCTCATGCTGCTGTATCGCCGCGCCGGCGGCTATTTCCCGCCTGGACTGGCGCGGGTGCAGGGCGCCGACAGCAAACAGACGGGACGGATGTGACATGAGCCTGATACTCGATGCCTTGAGAAAGATGGAACAGGAGCGCAGGAGCAGGCGTGGGGGTGGCCAGGACCTGCGCCCCGAGGTGCTGCGCTACCGCCTGGCGGCCCAGCCCAAGGAACCGCGCCGTTTCCCGGTCGCGGTGGTCGCGGGCGTGGTGCTGGTTATGGCCGGTATCGGCGCCGGTTTCCTGCTGAAGGGGGAATCCACCCAAACGGCGGCGCAAGCCCCCGCCGCCTCTGTCCCCGCACCGCAACTGCCGGCTGCCGCGGCCCCGACGGCCCCGCCTGCAGTTCCTACCGGTGTGGCGTCCCCAGTGGCGGCCGCCCCCGTCGCGTCCGCCCCGGCTCCTGCGCTGTCGGTCGCGCCTGCCGCGCCGGTCGTGGCAGCTCAAGCTCCGGCCGCACCTGCCCAGCCGGTTCTCCTTCCTGCGCGCAGGGCCTCCCGCACCGCAGCGGCCCAGTCCGCGCCGTCTGAGGCGTCGCAGTTCGCACCGCAGGAACCTGCCGCCGTGGCGACAGGGGGCCAGGACATTGCCATCACCGGCATCGCCTACCAGGACGAGCGGCGCATGAGGCGGGCGGTACTAAACGGCATGCTGGTCGGCGAGGGGGCCGAGGTGGCCGGCGCCCGCGTGGTCGAGATCAAGGAAACCAAGGTCAAGCTCTCCCGCGGCGGCCGCGTCTTCGAGGTTCCCTTCTCCTCCGGGCTGCAATCCCGTTAATAAAGACGTGCACCGGCCTGAGCCCTGGTAGCCCTCGGGCCCGCCATCCCTGTTCCCAAATTCCCTACGCACCACCGGGAGCCTCGATGAAAGACAGATCACCTGCTGAGCACCCGGTCGAAAGGATCGCCGGCTCGTTGGAGAGGGTTACCTTCCACAGCGAGGAGACGGGCTTTTGCGTGCTGCGGGTGAAGGTCGCAGGGCACCGCGAACTGGTGACGGTGACCGGGAGCGCGGCAACTGTGACGCCGGGGGAGTTCATGGAGTGCACCGGCTCCTGGCACAACGACCGCACCCACGGCATGCAGTTCAAAGCGGAGCACCTGAAGGTGGTGCCCCCGACCACGCTCGAGGGGATCGAGAAATACCTCGGTTCCGGCATGGTGCACGGCATCGGCCACCACTTCGCCAAGGTGCTGGTACAGGCCTTCCGCGAGGAGGTTTTCGACGTGATCGAGAACCAGCCGGAGCGCCTTTTGGAACTCCCCGGCATCGGCCGCAAGCGCATGGAGTCGGTGGCGAGCGCCTGGGTGGAGCAGAAGGCGATCCGCGAGATCATGGTCTTCCTGCAGAGTAACGGCCTGGGGACCGCACGCGCCGTGCGCATCTACAAGTGCTACGGCAACGAGGCGATCTTCAAGGTCACCGAGAACCCGTACCGGCTCGCCCTCGACATCCAGGGGATCGGCTTCAAGACCGCCGACGCCCTGGCCGCCAACCTGGGCATCGCCCGCGACTCGCTGATCCGAGCCCAGGCCGGCGTGAGACACGTGCTGCAGGAGCTCTCCGGCAGCGGCCACTGCGCGGCCGCCCGGGCCGACCTGGCGCAGAGCGCCGCCTCCCTCTTGGACATCCCCGCTACCGTCATCGAGACCGCCATCGACGCGGAGGTCACCGAGCAGAACCTGGTTGCCGAGCCGATCGGCGGTCGCCCCTGCCTGTTTCTCACGCCGCTGCACCGCGCCGAAGTTGGCGTCGCCGCCAGCCTCGCGCGCCTCGCCAACGGAGCGCCCCCCTGGGGCGGCGTTGTCGCGGAAGAAGCCATCCCCTGGGCCGAGAGCCACAACGGCATCACCCTTTCCGAATCCCAGCGCGACGCGATCCGGCTCGCACTCAAGAACAAGGTGGTCGTCGTCACCGGCGGCCCCGGCGTCGGCAAGACCACGCTGGTGAACAGCATCTTGGCCATCATCCGCTCCCAACACCTCAAGGTGACCCTGTGCGCCCCCACCGGCAGGGCCGCCAAGCGTCTCACCGAATCGACCGGGATCGAGGCCAAGACCATCCACCGCCTGTTGGAGTTCGATCCGCTGAGCTTCGGCTTCAAGCGCGACCGGGACAACCCGCTCGTGACCGACCTCCTGGTCATGGACGAGGCCTCCATGGTGGACGTGGTGCTGATGAACAAGCTCCTCCCTGCCGTCCCGGACCACGCGGGGCTCATCATCGTCGGGGACGTGGACCAGCTTCCCTCGGTCGGCCCCGGCTGTGTCCTTGCCGACATCATCGACTCCGGCGCCGTAGCCACCGTGCGCCTCACCGAGATCTTCCGCCAGGCTGCGGGCTCCAAGATCATCGTCAACGCGCACCGCATCAACCGCGGCGAACTCCCGCTGCAGGACGAGGGGAAGGAACTGGCCGACTTCTACTTCATCCCCGCCGCCACCGCCGAGGACATCCACGGCAAGCTGCTCCAGGTGATCACGGAGCGCATCCCCAAGCGCTTCGGCTTCGACCCGGTGCGCGACATCCAGGTGCTCACCCCCATGAACCGGGGCGGACTCGGCACCGCTTCGCTCAACGCCGAGTTGCAGGGGGTGCTAAACGGCAAGGCGGAACCCAGGGTAACCCGCTTCGGCACCGGCTTCGCCCCGGGCGACAAGGTGATCCAGACGGTGAACAACTACGAGAAGGAAGTGTTCAACGGCGACATCGGCCGCATCGTGGAGGTGCGCCAGGAAGAGGGGACGCTCAGCGTCGATTTCGACGACCGGCTGGTGGAATATCAGTTCGGCGAACTGGACGAGGTGAGCCTCGCCTACGCCACCAGCATCCACAAGAGCCAGGGCTCGGAGTACATGGCGGTCGTGATCCCGCTCTCCATGCAGCACTACACCATGCTGGAGCGCAACCTGATCTACACCGCGGTGACCCGCGGCAAGAAGCTGGTGGTGGTTATCGGCGAGCCCAAGGCACTGTCCATGGCGGTGCGCACCAACAAATCCCAGCGCAGGATGACCGACCTGGCGCGCAGGATCAGCAGCGCACCGGCGTGAGGGAAGTGACTAAAAACGTTGAGGTCGACAGGAGGACGTGATGAAGACCATCGGCATGATCGGGGGACTGGGACCTGAGTCCACCGTTGACTACTACCAGCGCATCATCGAGGCGTTTCGCGTGCCGGGAAGCCTTGCCGCGCCGGAGATGGTGATCTACAGCGTGAGCCTGCAGGAGGTGATGGCCCTTGCCGCCAAGCGCGAGTGGAACCATCTCGTTTACCTGCTGGTGCAGAAGGTGAGGGCGCTGCACAAGGCAGGCGCAGACTTTGCAATCATCACGGCCAACACGCCGCACGTCGTGTTCGACGAGGTGCAGGCCAAGTCGCCCATCCCGCTGATCAGCATCGTCACCGCCACCTGTGACAAGGCCAAGGAACTGGGTGTGAAGAAGGTCGGCCTTTTGGGGACCCGGTTCACCATGGAGGAGAATTTCTTCGCGCCTCCTTTCGCGGCGGCCGGGATCTCAGTGGCGGTGCCCTCTGCCAGTGATCAGCACTATATCCACGAGAAACTGATGACCGAGATTGAGCTCGGCATCATCAAGGACGACACCAGGAAAGGGTTGATCGACATCATCGGCCGTCTGGTGCGGGAAGAACAGGTCGAGGCGATCATCCTCGGCTGCACCGAGTTGCCGCTGATACTAAAAGACGGCGACTTCGATACCACCTTTCTCAATACCACAGCGATCCATGTCGAAAGTGTCGTGAGCTATTGCAGGGCAGGGAGGACGTGGTAAAAGGAGCAGGGCTGGATTACGGAGCGGATGAGCTTATTCAGCCTGAGTAGTAGCGGCAGGCGATCACGATGATCTCTTTTTCCTCCACCAGATACACCAGCCGATGTTCGCGGTCGATTCTGCGGGACCAGCAGCCGGCAAGCTGGAAGCGGAGCGGTTCCGGCTTGCCGGTGCCATCAAACGGCGTGCGCCGGATCTCTTCAAGAAGGGCGAGGATACGCTCGGTCTGGCGCTTGTCGGTCTTCAGCCAGTAGCGCAGGTCATCCAAAGCGGTGGGAGTGAAAGAGACGTTCACAGCCCGAGGGCGTCCAGCGGGGTCGTCTTGCCAGCTTTTGCCTCAGCGAGGGATTGCGTGAGGTGGGCGGCATTGGCGGGGTTGGAAAGCAGGTAGTCGCTTTCCATGATGGACTCGTAATCCTCGAGGCTCAGGATGACCACGCTTTCTCCTTTGCGCCGAGTCACCAGGATAGGCTCGTGGTTGCTGCACGCCTCATCCATCACGTTTTTCAGGTCCTGACGTGCTTCGCTGTATGTTATGGCCTGCATGGGGCACCTCCAGTTGACAACTTGTTGTACAATATCATTCGCCTGCTAAGTTGGCAAGGCGGAATGGAGTAGGGGGGGAGTATGAAAAGACTGATGATCCTGGCGCTGGTGCTCATCGCCTCGACCGCGTTCGCCGGGGAAAAGAAAAAGACGGCCAAGGAGGCGCCCAGCTCGCAATCGCTGCAGGAAAAGTGGGATGCCGATGCCTCGCTGCTGAAGCTGGACTGCAGCGACAGCATGTGCGTCTACGGCGTCAAGGGCTCCGCGCAGATAGTCGATGCCGAAAGCAACATCCGCACGGCCTGGGTCGCCTTTCTCTATACCGACACCGGGCGTAAGGCGCTCACCGGGGCACTCAAGGGAAGCTATTACAGCAAGGAGAAGTGGAATATCAACTGCAACGAGGCGACCATGAATGTTTCTTCGGTGCACTACTACGACGCCAAGGGGAGCCCGGTGAGTTCCTACGGCAACGACGAACAGTGGAGCGACATTGTCCCGGGCAGCTTCGGAGAGACGGTCGCCGCCATAGTCTGCACCGTCGAGGATGACGGGACCGAGGAAGAGACTCCGAACCCCGATGTGCCGGGCGAGTCGCCGCCCCAGGAAGGCACACCCCTTTAAACCTCATGAGCCCACTCGCCGGCATATCGCGCGCCAAGGTGCTGCTCCGGGCGCTGCGCTCCCGCAACTACCGGCTCTTCGTGGCCGGCCAGAGCGTATCGCTGGTCGGCACCTGGATGCAGCAGGTCGCCATGAGCTGGCTCGTGTACCGGCTCACCGATTCGGCCGTGCTCCTCGGGGTGGTTGGCTTCACCAGCCAGGTCCCCACCTTCATCTTTGCACCGGTGGCGGGCGTCTTTGCGGATCGCTGCAACCGGCGCCGCCTGCTCATGCTGACCCAGGCGCTGGCCATGGTCCAGGCGGCACTCCTGGCCGCGGCGGTGATGCTCGGGGTGGTCCAGGTCTGGCACATCGTGGTGCTCAGCCTGGTTTTGGGCGTGGTGAACGCGTTCGACATCCCGGTGCGCCAGTCTTTCGTGGTCGAGATGGTGACCGAACGCGAGGACTTGGGCAACGCCATTGCGCTCAACTCCTCCATGGTCAATGCCGCCCGCCTGATCGGCCCGACCGTCGCCGGCCTGCTGGTAGCCACAGTGGGAGAGGGGATCTGCTTCCTGCTGAACAGCGCCAGCTACCTGGCCGTCCTTGTTGCCCTTGCCGCGATGCGCATCGAGCCCAGGGGGGGCACGGAAAAGCCCCGGCGCCACATCTACCATGAACTCAAGGAAGGTTTCGTCTATGCTTTCGGCTTCGGCCCCATCCGGAGCATCCTGCTGCTGGTCGCGCTGATGAGCCTGACGGGCATGCCGTACACGGTGCTGATCCCGGTTTTCGCCAAGGACATTCTGCACGGCGGCGCCCACACCTTCGGTTTCCTGATGACCGCCGCCGGATGCGGCGCCCTGGTCGGCACCATCTACCTCGCCTCCCGCGGCAGCGTCCTCGGACTGGGCAAGGTGATCGTCTTCTCCACCTGCCTTTTCTCCGTCGGGGTCGCCGTCTTCGCCATCTCGAGCAGCATGGCGCTCTCCCTTGCCGCGCTGGTCGTGGCCGGCTTCGGCGCCATGACCCTGGTCGCCTCCTGCAACACCATCTTGCAGACCATCCTGGAGGAGGACAAGCGCGGTCGGGTGATGAGCTTCTTTACCATGGCCTTCATGGGGATGACCCCCTTCGGCAGCCTGGGCGCCGGTGCCATGACCAAAGTGGTCGGCCCGCGGGTGACGCTGGTGATCGGGGCCTGTTGCTGCCTCGCCGGAGCGTTCGTCTTCGCCAGGAACCTCCCCCGTATCAGGCAGATGATCCGTCCCATCTACGCCCGCATGGGCATCGTCAGAGAAGTCGCCCAAGGCATGGAGACTGCCGCCGAGCAGCCACAGCTGCCAAAAGAGAAAGAATAAAGGAAAGTGAACTGTAGATGATCGATTTTATTACCGCAGGTTTTGTTCTTGGTTGCTCGGCGGGGTTCTCACCGGGGCCGCTTTTGATGCTGGTCATCTCCGAGACGCTCACCCACGGCACCCGCTCCGGCGTGAGGGTGGCGCTCTCCCCCATCATCACCGATTTCCCCATCATCGCCGCCACGCTCTTTTTGTTGATGAACCTCTCCGGATATCACGGCATCCTGGGCGCCCTGTCGCTCGCCGGCGGCCTCTTCGTGCTCTACACGGGCTACCACTCCCTGCGGGCGCGACCGGTCGAGCTGGATCTTCCCAAGGAGCCTCCCAAGTCGCTCAGGAAGGGGGTGCTGACCAACTTCCTCAGCCCGCACCCTTACCTGTTCTGGATCACCGTGGGCGCGCCGCTTTTGACCCGGTCGCTCAAAGTGGGTCCGGTCGCCTTTGTCGCCTTCATCGGGAGCTTCTACCTGAGCCTCGTCGGCGCCAAGATCGTGCTCGCCGTCGCGGTAGGGCGGTCGCGCGCCTTCATGGGAAGCCGGGTCTACCTCTGGATCATGCGCCTGCTCGGCGCGCTGCTGACCTTCTTTGCGCTGCTCTTGTTCCGGGAAGGGGTGAAACTGCTGGGAATATGGTAGGGGATCAGTAGTGGTAGCGGGCCTGGAGGAAATCAACCCGGTCGTCGCTGACCAGGTACACCAGCCGATGCTCTTGGGTGAGACGGCGGGACCAGACGCCGGGGGAGAGGTACTTTAGGGGTTCGGGTTTGCCGATACCTTGGAAAGGGTCCCGCATCACCGCCTCCACCAGTGACAGAGCTCGCAGCGCCGTCTTGCGGTCCACCTTCACCCAATGGCGCAGGTCTTCGCGAAACTCCGGGTGGAATATCGCTTCACGGTGTTTAGGCGCCAACGCCCAGCTCCGTTCGGAGCGCGTCGACCGTTTCCGGCTCGCCCTCCCGCTTCAGGGCACGTTCCAGCGCCGTCAGCAGCCGTTGCGCGTTCTTGGGCGAGCGCATCAGGTGCGCCGTCTCGACCAGGCTGGCCAGTTCGTCCGCAGCTATCATGGCGACGCTCTCGCCGCTGCGGCGATCGATGATGACGATCTCGCGGTTCTTGGTCACTTCATCGCAAAGCCCGGCCAGGTTGGCCCGGGCGTTGGTGTAGGTGGTCTTCAACATGTGCCGCCTCCCTGGCGAGTTGTACAGCAGTACCGTACAGCAACACCTTCTTTTTGGCAAGAGCCAACAGGAGGTTCCCGGTTCCTCAGGTGTTTTCTATTTCCACCACGTCGATCTGCAGCACGATCTCTTCGCCGGCCAGGTGCGGGTTGCGGTCCAGGTTCACTCCCTTTTCAGTGGTGACGATGCTGAACTCGTCCGAGGTCCCCTGGTTCACCACCTCGCGCTGCATCTCGGTCACGCTGCCGCCGATGGGAGCGGCCGAGTCGCGGGAGAAGCGGGACACTGCGGAAGGGTCGCGGCGCCCGTAGGCCTTGTCCGGCGGCAGGGTGACCCGCTTCGATTCACCCGCCGACATCCCTTCCAGCGCCTCCTCCAGCCCCCGCATCACCTTCCCCTGGCCCACCGTGATAAGCAGAGGGTCTCCCCCCGCCGTCGATTCGACTACCTCGCCGTTTTTGCGCTGGGTCGTGTAATGCACCCGCACCGTACTGCCGTACTTTACCGTTGGCATGTGCCACCTCCCTTGATCGGATCTCCTCCCAGCCGTCAGCCGCCAGCCGCCCTTTCAATCGTACCCGGAGAAACCGTCCACTTCCACGTGCTCCAGCAGGCGCCCAAGATACCGGGATTTCAGCTGTTCGCTCGCCATGAGCCTCTTGATAGGCGGCAACCTGAGGATGGCCCCTAGTATGGCCGCCATGGCGCGATGGCTCAGGTAGGCCTGGTTGTCGAAGATGAGGTTTTGCAGCTTGCCGCGCTCGATCGCCATGAGCACCAGGCGGTGCGCCGTGTTCACCGGCGTCAGGACGCGCCTGGCGCGGCTGGTGAGCCGGATGGCGCCGGCGGGGCAGGCGCGTACGCAGACCCCGCACCCCAGGCAGAAGTCGGTGGCGGCCCGCGCCTTCCGGCCGCCCCCCTCCCGACCTCCCCCCTCCGGGGTGAGGAGCTGTACGGACATCCCCTCCCCCGGAGGGGGAGGGTCAGGGAGGGGGGACAGTGTTTCTTCGGCTTCCATGGTGATCGCGTCGACCGGGCAGCTGGCGGCGCACTTGCCGCATCCGGTGCAGCGATGGGCCGCCGTGGTCTGTACGAAGTTTGTGCTGTACATGGCGTTGGGAATGGCGAGCCTGCGGGTGGCGATGAGCCCCTCGCAGCAGCAGCGGCAGCAGTTGCAGATGAAGTTCACCCGCTGCTGCACGTTGTCCGCGCACTGCACGAGGTTCAGGTCGCGCGCCTTTTGCAGCAGGTCCAGCCCCTCCGCGCTCTCCACTCGGCGCGCCACGCCGCGCCGCAGCAGCGACTGCGCCGCCAGGTTCAGGGTCAGGCAGATGTCCAGCGGCGCGTCGCAGGCACGCCCCACGTGCGCCATCTTCTGCCGACAGTAGCAAAGCCCCACCGCTATGTGGCTGGCGCTCTTGATCACCTCGCTGGCCCGCTCGTAATCGAGCACCTGGCACGCCTTCTCGTCCGGAATCGCCTCCTCGTTCACTAACACCCGCCCCAGCGAGGTCTCGCCGCCGGCAAAGAGGTCGCGGATGAAGGCATCTTCGACGTTGATGTAGTGGAAAAAGAGGCGGGACAACTCCTGCTGGTCCAGGTCCGGGCGCATCCGCATCAGCGAGAACTCGAAGAACCCCGCCATCGGGGGAGGAAGGATGTAGACCATCCTGCCGTCGCGCTCGATGTCGAGCAGCAGCGAGCGCGAGGCGAGCTGCTCCAGCAGGGCGCGCGTCTGCTGGACGGGGAGGTTCCAGACCCTGGCCGCCCTGGCCGCCGAAAACGGGCGCAGCGGCAACATGCTCAAAAGCGTCGCCTCCCGCTCGTTGCACAACAGGGAGAAGATCCTCAGCAGGAGATCGGAGTCGGGCGCGCCCTGCGGGAACAGGTTCACCCGCCGCATCAGGCGATGATAACCGTCGTTTGATCGCTGCTCTGGCACGGTGCGGCTCCTTTTATTAAAAAAAGACAATGTGCCAGTATAACAGTCCGCCCACGGCAGGCAACCGCCGGTAATGGTCACCACTCCCTAGGCTTTTCCGGCGTTTTCTTTCGTTATTCCTGACCTTGCTAATTAAAGATCCCCCCTCCGGCGCCGAAGAGGAAAAAAGCGGCTGACGCGGTCCGCGGCCCCCCGTGCCGGGCCGCCTGGTCCGGTGCTGGCGAGGAGCGCCCTCTGATCATGAAGAAACTGAGCCTGACAACCAAGATGAGCCTCATGGTGTCCCTGCTGGTGACGCTGGTGCTCTCCTTCATGACGCTGTGCGCGGCGTGGTTCCTGGAGAAGCAGTACCAGGAGACCGTGTCGGAGCAGCAGTTCTCCATGGTCACTTCCATGGCCGGCGAGATCGACAGCAAGATGCGCATCACCCAGCTTCAGCTCGAGGCCCTCGCCAAAACCATTCCGCACCGGCTCTTCAACAGCCCGTTGCTGGCCCAGCGTTTCCTGGAACAGCGACCGGATACCCTGGCCCTTTTCGACAGCGACATCTTCATCTTCGACGCCAAGGGGAAGCTCCTGGCGGTCAATCCCCTGGAAAAGAGACTGATCGGCCGGGATTACTCCTTCCGTGACTTCTACCGCGAGGCCGCCCGCCTTAAAAAGCCCGTCATCTCCGACCCCTTCATCTCCACCCAGGCGCACCGTCACCCCACGGTCGCCTTCGTGGTCCCGGTGCTGGACGGCAAGGGGAACATGCTGGGGATGATCGGCGGCATGATCGACCTGTACAAGGACAACTTCCTGGGCAAACTCGCCCACGACCGGGTGGGCAAAAACGGCTATCTCTACCTTTTCAACAGGGAGCGCGTCGTCATCACCCATCCGGACCAGGAGCGTATCCTGAAGCGTCTTCCCACGCCGGGCACCAACCCCCTTTTGGACCGTGCCGCGGCCGGCTACGAGGGGGCCGGGGAAACGGTCACCTCGCGCGGCCTCCCCGCGGTGGCTGCCTTCAAGCGTCTCAACAGCACGGAGTGGATCCTCGCATCGAACTTTCCCCTCACCGAGGCCTACGCGCCGGTGCGGGAGGCCAAGGTGCTCCTGGCGGCCGGGCTGGTGGCGGCCCTGGCCGGAAGCGTCCTGGTCTGCCTGCTGTTCATGAGGGGGCTGACGGCGCCTTTGGTGACCTTCATCCGCCACGTGGAGGGGATCAGCGACCAGGACCGGGAGCTGGAGCCGGTGGTGATCCGGACCGGGGACGAGATCGGCACCCTGGCCGACGCTTTCAACCGCATGATCCAGGACCTGCGCCGGCAGAAGGAATCGGCGCGCGAGCTGCGGCTGGCCATCGACCAGGCGCCGGTGACGGTCATGGTCACCGACCGCGATGGCCGCATCGAATACGTCAATCCCCATTTCAGCAAGGTGACCGGCTACAGCGCCGAGGAGGTGCTGGGGGAGAATCCCCGGATCGTGAAATCGGGGTGGCACCCTCCCGAGTTCTACGCCGAGATGTGGCAGACGGTGCTCTCCGGGCGCACGTGGCACGGCGAGATGCGCAACCGGCGCAAGAACGGCGACCTCTACTGGGAAAGCGCCTCGATCGCCTCGGTAACGGGTGACAAAGGCGAGATCACCAACTTTGTGGCGGTGAAGGAGGACATCACCGAGAGAAAATGGGCTGAGGAGGCGCTGATCAGAAGCGACGAGCGCATCAGGCTCCTTTTGGAGTCGACCGCGGAGGCGATCTTCGGGATGGACCTCCTCGGCAACTGCACCTTCGCCAACCGCGCCTGCGCCGCGTTGCTCGGCTACTCCGGCACCGACGAGCTGCTGGGGAAGAACATGCACCTGCTCATCCACCACACCGCTTCCGACGGCTCTCCGTACCCGGTGCAGGAGTGTCCGCTCTACCGCGTGCTGGGGGGAACCCAGGGGATGCACAACGACGACCAGGTCTTCTGGCGCGCCGACGGCACCAGTTTCGCTGTCGAGTACTGGTCCTATCCGCAGCTGCAGGATGGTGAAGTGGTGGGCGGGGTAGTGACCTTCTTCGACATCGCCGAGAGGAAACGGGCGGAAGAGGAGCTGCGCCGCGCCACCGAGGCGGCCGAGTCGGCCACCCGCGCCAAGAGCGAGTTCCTGGCCAACATGAGTCACGAGATCCGCACCCCCATGAACGCGGCGCTCGGCATGCTCTACCTGTTGCGGCAGACCGAACTCTCCGAACAGCAGAAGGATTACCTGGACAAGGCGCAGAGCGCCTCGGGGGTGCTGCTGCGCGTCATTAACGACATCCTCGACTTCTCCAAGATAGAGGCGGGAAAGATGGAGCTCGAGCGCATCCCGTTCCGGCTGGAGCAGGTGCTCTCCGACCTGCAGAACGTGGTCGGGGCGATCCTGCGGGACAAGGAGATCGAGTTCGCGGTCACCGCCGGCGCGGGCATCCCGGAGCTCCTGGTGGGGGACCCGCTCCGGCTGGGGCAGGTGCTGTTGAACCTCGCCGGCAACGCCATCAAGTTCACCGACAAAGGGAAGGTCGAGGTCGGGGTAGCGCTCGTGGCCGTGGAACAGGGGTACGCGACGCTGCGCTTCTCGGTCACGGACACCGGGATCGGCATGGACGCCAGCCAGCGGGAGGGGCTCTTCACCCCATTCACCCAGGCCGACAACTCCACCACCCGCCGCTACGGCGGCACCGGCCTCGGTCTCGCCATCTGCCGCGAGATGGTACAGCTCATGGAGGGGCAGATGGCGGTGGAGAGCGAGCCGGGGCGCGGCAGCACCTTCAGCTTCATGGCCCGTTTCGGGATATCCCAGCCGGGACAGGCTTCGCTCCCTGAGACCCCGGCCGGGGGGGAAGCCGCCCTGGCCGCGGCCGGCATGCGCGTCCTCCTGGTGGAGGACAACCCGATCAACCAGGAGGTGGCCCGGTTCATCCTGGAGCGGGGCGGGGTCACCGTCGAACTGGCCCGTAACGGCGCGGAGGCGCTTTCCATGGTGCACGCCCCCGGGGCGGAGTACCATGCCGTGCTCATGGACGTGCACATGCCGGTGATGGACGGGCTGGAGGCGACCCGGCGCATGCGGCTCGACCCCGCACTGGAGCGGCTCCCCATTATCGCCATGACCGCCAGCGCCCTGCCGGGGGAACGCCTGCTCTGCCGCGAGGCGGGCATGAACGACCAGGTGGACAAGCCGATCAACGTGCCGGGGCTCTTCGCGACCCTGAGGCGCTGGGTGGGGACGCAGTCGGTGCATCCGGAGCCGGCGGCGCTGGACGCGGCGCCAGGCACCGAGGAGGAACTTCCCGACTACCTGCCCGGACTGGACCTGCAGCGGGCCAAGGCCAGGCTCCAGGACGGCAAGCTCCTGAAGAAGCTCCTGGTCCGCTTCCATCGGGACAACGAGGAACTGGTGCGCCGGATCGCGGCGGCCGCCGGCGCGGGCGACCTGAAAGAGGCCCGGCGCCTGATCCACACGGTCAAGGGGAGCGCGGGGAACCTGGGCGCGATCTGGCTCGGCAGCGCCGCCGCCTCGCTGGAGCTGGCTCTGCAGGGTAACGACGCCAGCCTGGTCCACGAGACCCTGGAGCGTTTTGCGGAGAAGCTGGAGGAGGTGATGGCCTCCGTCGGGCGGCTGCAAGGGGAGGTAAGCGCCACCGCCGCGAGGTTGGCTGGTACCGCTTCGGTGCGCATCGAATGCGATGATCCCGAGCCGGTGACCGCCTTGGCCCGCACCCTGACACGGCTGCTGGCGAGCCAGAACATGAGTGCCCTGGCGGTGTGGGAGGAGATGCGCCCCCTGCTGGCGGGGGAGTTGTCGCAGCGGCTGGATGCCGCGCTGCAGGCGCTTGATTTCGGCGACGCCGGCGTCATTTTACGGGACATCATCGAACAGCTGGAGCTAAGGATATGAGCGTCGAGGGAGCGGAAGAAGCAGGAAGAGGCAAAATCCTGATCGTGGACGACACCACGGCCAACATCGAGATCCTGTACAAGATCTTGAAGGGGGAGTTCGACGTGCTGTTCGCCAAGAGCGGCGCGGACGGCGTGCGCATGGTGCGGGAGCAAACCCCGGACCTGGTGCTCTTGGACATCATGATGCCCGACATGGACGGCTACCAGGTCTGCCGCGTCCTGAAGCAGGACCCGGCGACGGCGCACATCCCGGTGGTGTTCGTGACCGCCATGGGCAACGACGAGGACGAGGCCAGGGGACTGGAAGAGGGGGCCATTGACTACCTCACCAAGCCGATTCGCCCCGCCATCGTGGTGGCGCGGGTGCGCAACCACCTGGAGCTGAAGCGCAGGGGGGACCTGCTGGAAAAGCTCAGTACGGAGCTGGCACGGAAGAACCGGGAGCTGGAGGAACTGGCGCGCCAGGATGGCCTGACCGGGATCGCCAACCGGCGTCATTTCGACGAGTCACTGCGTTCGGAGATCCAGCGCGCCGCGCGCAACGGGCGCAACCTCTCGCTCATCATGTGCGACATAGACCACTTCAAGAGGTTCAACGACCTCTACGGCCATTTCGCCGGGGACAAGTGCCTGCAACTGGTGGGGGAACTGCTCAGGAAGAGTTTCAAGCGCGCCGGAGAGGTGGTGGCACGCTACGGCGGCGAGGAGTTCACCGTTATCCTGCCCGACACCAGCGGCGAGCTGGCGGGGCACCTGGCCGAGCGGCTCAGGCTGGAACTGCTCGCGCAGGCCCTGCCGCACGGCCAGTCGGAGTTCGGCATAGTCACCATGAGCCTGGGCGTGGCGGGAGTGCTGGTGGGGCGGGAGAACGACCAGGAGTGGTTCATAACCGCCGCCGACGAGGCCATGTACCGTTCCAAGGAGGAGGGGAGGAACCGGGTCTCGGTCTGGGGTCAGTAATCAACGCCCGGCTGCGGTTCTATTTCCTTACGGTAGGCGTGCTTCACCTCGACCACCTCGCTCACGGTGTCGGCCAACTCGATCACTAGAGGGTGCGCGTCACGCCCGGTGAGCACGAGATGCATGAGCGGCGGCTTGCGCGACAGGATCTCCAGGACCTGTTCCAGGTCGACCAACTGCAGTTGCAGGGCGTTGTTGATCTCGTCGAGAACCACCATGTCGAAGGCGCCCGAATCAATCTTCTCCAAGGAGAGCCGCACCGCGTCCTGCGCGTTGGCCCGGTGCTCACTCTTGGGATACGGGTTGCCCAGGATGCCGCAGAACCCCTTGCCGGTGGTGTGCAGTTCCACCTGGTCCCCCAAAAGCTTCACCCCGTCCCATTCCCCCGCGTAGAGGTCTCCCTTCATGAACTGGATGATGCACACCTTCATGCCGTGCCCGCAGGCGCGTAACGCCATCCCGAGCGCCGAGGTGGTCTTCCCCTTGCCGTGGCCGGTGATGACGACGGTCAGTCCCTGCTTCACCTTCGGTTCCAGCTTGTGTATTTGCAGCGGCGGGCTTCCCTGGCTTTTCATGATAGCGCCTCCCCGGATATTCTAACCCATTTAAAAGCCGTTATGCAAAGTACGCACAGATGCGCGAAGTTCGCGAAGAGAGGCTTTTGTTGTTCACGCCCAAGCCTTCTTTGCGTTCTTAGCGGATACTCCGCGTTCTTTGCGTAACCGCTTTTCGGGGGGGAATCAATGACAGCAGCTCTTGGCCAAGACCTTCCACAAACCAGCCACTCCCATGAGGGCGATGGCGACGCCGGCGGCGCGCAGCATGGCGTTTCTGAGGGCGCCGGAGACGGCGCTCGACGCGGTCCCGAAGCCGAGCATGACGGGAACGGTGCCCAGTCCCATGGCGGCCATGGTGGCGGCGCCGGTGACGGGGCTCCCGGTCCCGGCGGCGACCAGCAGCGGAGCGTAGACCAGCCCGCAAGGGAGCAGCCCCAGCATGAGCCCGAGCGGCAGGGAGGCGAGGGGGGAGGGGGCGGCGAGGGCGCGGCGCACCGGGGTGGTGAGAAAGCGCGCACCGGTCCCTTCCAGGGTGGAGAGGTTGAGGACGCTCAGCCCCAGTGCCGAGGAGAGCCCCACCATGATCACCATGACGTTGGCCCCCACCATGAACCAGCGAAAGACGCTCTTCATGGCCAACAGGTCGAGCGACGAACCGATCAGCCCGGCCGTGGCGCCGAGCAGGGTGTAGGTGGCGATGCGCCCGGTGTTGTAGAAGAGCTGCGACTTGAGCCGCGCAGCCAGCGCCCCCTCCTTGTCCTTCAGGGAGATGGCGGCCACGATGCCGCCGCACATCCCGATGCAGTGGAAGCTGCCGGCTAAGCCGGCCATGAACGCCAACCAGATCTGTAGCATAGGTTCTCCGTGTAGTGGGGGGGGAGGGGGACTGGCTCCGATAGGTGCCAGTCCCCTTTGAACTGCGATAGGTGCCAGTCCCCTTCATCTTGGTGTTATCGGTGCGGCACAGCCCTCACCGCCGCCTGCGGTTCTTCGGAATCCGGGAGGCGGTGCGACATGGTGAGTTCGTGCCCATCGGCCACGGGGACGGACGGGGTGGGGGGAACCTCTGCCCGGGACGGGGGCGGAGGCTCGTCGTCGTCCAGCATCCGGTGCTTGGGGCGCTCCATATCGGTGAATTCGCCTTTTTGTACCCCCCACAGGAAGAACAGCCAGCAGCCGCAGCCCAAGAAGAAGGAGAGAACTATCAGTGCACAAAGGGAGTTATTCATCCGGAGTCCTCATGAGCCTCAGCGAGTTGCCGACCACGCATACGGAACTAAGCGCCATGGCGGCCGCGGCGTAGATCGGGGTCAGGCGCCCGGTCATGGCGAGCGGGATACCGATCAGGTTGTAGAGAAAGGCCCAAACCAGGTTCTGGCGTACCACGGCCATGGTGCGCCGCGCCATCCGGTGCGCCTGCGACAAGCGCTCCAGGTCCGGCTTGGCGAGGACCAGGTCCGAGGTCTCCAGGGCGATGTCGGTGCCGCCAGCCACGGCGCAGCCGACGTCGGCGGCCGAGAGGGCGGGGGCGTCGTTGATACCATCCCCCACCATGAGCACGGTGGCGCCGTTGGCCTGCAGCTTCTCAATCTCCCTGGTCTTGTCAGCGGGCGACAGGGAGCCGATGCCCCTGGCCACCCCGGCGCACTTGGCGACCTTGTCGGTGCACTCCTGGCGGTCCCCGCTTAACAGCAGGGTATCGATCTCCTGGCGCCGGAAGTAGGAGACCATCCCCGGGGCGTCGTCGCGCATCCGGTCCTTGAAGGTCAGGGTGCCGCAGTAACGCCCGGTCCGGGCCACGCCCACCAGCATTCCCCCCTCCGGCGATTCCAGCTCGGCCGGGATACCCTTCACCCCCAGGCGTTCCAGGAAGGGTACACTCCCGAGGGCGATCGCCTCGCTCCCCAACCGGCCGGTGACACCCGCGCCGGCCAGTGTGACCAGCTCGGTGCCGGCGGGGTACTCGATGTCGTGCCGGGCCGCGTAGTCCCGCACCGCCTTGGCGATGGGGTGTAGCGAGCCGCATTCCACCGCGGCGGCCAGCGCCAGCACCTGGCGCGGCGTAAGGCCCGCGCTCGCTTGGATGTCGACCAGCATGGGAGCGCCGCGGGTGAGGGTGCCCGTCTTGTCGAAGACGGCGATGCTGACCCGGCTAAACCGCTCCAGCACGTCCCCGCCCTTGAACACGATGCCGTGCCCCGCGGCGGCCCCGGTGCCGGCCAGGATGGCGGTCGGGGTGGCGAGGCCGAGCGCGCAGGGACAGGCGATCACCAGCACCGCCAACGCCACCATGAGGCTCGCCCCGAGCGATCGCCCCTGGCTGTAGTGCCAGCAGAATGTGGCCACGGCGAGGGTGAGCACGGCCGGGACGAAGTAGGCGCTGACCCGGTCGGCGATGGCCTGTATCGGCGCGCGCCGGCTCTGGGCCTCCTCCACCAGGTGGGCCACCCGGGCGATGAAGCTGTCCCCGACTTTCCTGAGGCAGTGCACCCGCACCGCGCCGGTCAGGTTGGAACTGCCGGCGATGACCTCGTCTCCCGTCTTTTTCAGCTGCGGCAGCGGCTCCCCGGTGGCGGCCGATTCATCCACGTCGCTCATCCCCTCCAGGACCGTCCCGTCCACCGGGAAGCGTTCCCCCGGCGCCACCAGGATCAGGTCCCCCGGGTTCAGCTCGGAGGGGTCCACGCTCTCCAGCTGTTCCCCAACGAAGCGCTGGGCCTGCCCCGAGCAGAGTTCCAAAAGCCTCCCGATCCCGCTCGAGGCCCGTCTCTTGGCGCCGTTTTCCAGGAGCCTCCCGGCGAGAATCAGGGTAACGATCATGGCGGCGGTCTCGTAGTAGACCTCGCCCCCGACAAAGGTCGCGTAGACGCTGTAACCGTAGGAGGAGAGGGTGCCGATGGTGATCAAAAGCTCCATGTTGGGAGCGCCGTTCAAGACGCCGCGCCAGGCCCCGGCGAGGAAGGGCCAGCCGCAGTAGAAGACCACGGGCGTGGTGACCAGGAGCGAGAAGAGTTGCAGGTACGCCTTCATCTGCGGCTCGATCCCCTGGAAATAGCCGGCGTACAGGGCGAAGGCGTAGGCCATGAGCTGCATGGTGAGGAAGAAGGCGGTGCCGAAACGGACCAGGAGATCCTTGTGCACCCGCTGTCCCGCCTCGCGCGCGGCGTCCTCGGTGTAGGGGCGCGGCACGTAGCCGATCTGGTCGATGCGGTTGAAGATGGCGGAGGGGGAGATCCGTTCCGGGTCGAAGCGGACCCGGGCCCGGCCGGTGGCGTAGTTGACCCGCGCATCGAGCACGCCGGGAATGGCGCCGATGATCTTTTCGTTCAGCCAGACGCACGAGGCGCAGCGGATGCCGTCGATGATGATGTCGATGACGCTCCCCTCGGCCGAGGGGTAGACGAAACGGGACAGGTAGGCGTCGCGGTACTCCCCCTTGAAGGCCTGGGGGATGAGCCCCGTTTCCTGCCAGTCGCGCCGGCGGTAGTAGTCGGCGAGCCCGGACCCGCTGATGAGGAGATAGGCCCCGTGGCAGCCGTGGCAGCAAAAGGAGAGCACCGAGTCCGCGTTGCGCTCCTCGACCAGCATGCCCGGCGGTATGTCACCGCCGCAATGGTAACAGGGTGCCAATACGCCTCTCAATTGAAGAACACCACTTTCTGGGAGGCGATCGACTCTCCCTTGGTGAAGAGAAGCTCGCCGCGCAGTTCGCCCTGTCCGGATACGGGCCAGGGGGCGACGAAGATGCCGGGAGCGGTTTCTGCCAGCGTCAGCACCTCTTTCTCGTTGCCGTGCCTGGTCTGGAACGAGAGCTTGCCGCCGGCGACCGGGGCGCCCTTGTCGTCATGCACCCGTACCTGCAGGTCGCTGCCGGAGAGCGAGGCCGACATGATCCAGTCCAGTCCGGCATTGTAGGCGCCGTTTCTGGTCTTCGAGTAGTTGAGCCCGTTTTGATAGTAGTCTGGGTCGGTGACGGCGCTGCCGCGCTCGACGGAGATGAACATGGTGGTCCCCATCCCCAGGAGGAAGGTGGCTATCAGGAGCACGATGGCGATCCGCCAGCGGCAGGGGAATTTGGTTGATCTTTTTTGCATGGTTCCTTCCTTCATCCCTCTTATTGCACCGCCACCGGCAGCGGGCTCGCCGCCACTGTTTTCCCTTCCGACACGAGCCTCAGCTGCACCTGCGTCCCCGGCGGCGGCGCCGCGTTCAGCTTCAGCGCGAATCCGATCTTCTTGTTCTCATTGGCAGCCAGCGCTATCCCCCGCACCGGGCCGACCAGCTCCACCCGGTACCCCGGCAGCGCCGCCGCCTCCAGCGAGTAGGAGCGCGCCGCGGCGCCGCGGTTTTCCACGAAGGCAGAGTAGAAGTTCACCAGTGAGCCGTCCGGGAGCCGCTTCACCTCGCCGGTTGCGGAACGCTGCACCTTGAGCGTCGCCTCCTGGCGTGTGGTCACACCGAACACCAGCAGCCCCACCAGCAACAGGAGCACGCCCCCCAAAAGAAGCGCCTTCCGGTTCACCGGCCGCGACCCTTCGGCACCCGCCGGCCCGAACGTGTAATGGATCAGCCCGCCGCGGCCGCGCGGGGCGAAGACGTCACGGCAGGCGTCCAGGCAGCGGCCGCAGTTGATGCACTCAATCTGCAGCCCTTCGCGGATATCGATCCCCGTGGGGCAGGCCCTGACGCAGGCGCCGCAACGCAGGCAGACTCCCTTCAACGCTGGGTCGAACTCGAGTGTGAGCGTGCCGCGCTCCATGGCCATCAGCTGGATGCGCCCGTAGGGGCAGACGCTCTTGCAGAACCGGCGCCGCACGAAGGCGAGGTCGAGGTAGACCACCAGCGCCGTCACCGTCAGCGAGATCCCCGCCACCGCACCCAGTTGTCCCGCGGCGAGTCTCGCGAAGAACTCCGGCGGCGCGATGAAGTACCAGACCAGGTTGGCCCCCACCAAGGCGGAGAGGGCCAGGAAACACGACTGCCTGAGCGGAGCGCGCAGCGGCGTGGGCAGTTTTTTGGTACGGCGCTCGATCCAGTCCGCCAGGTCGCCTAGCGTGGTCTGGGGACAGAGCCAGCCGCACCACACCCTGCCGAAGAGCATGGTCACGAACAAGAAGGCGAAGACCAGGATCAGCACCACGACCAGGAAGAGGTAGAACTCCTCGATGCGCAGCTTGGCGCCGAAGAAGAGTAGCGTCCTGGTGCCCGCGTCCAGGCGCAGCAGCGACTCCCCGCCGGGACGGATGAACGGGAGCCCCAGGATGATGAGAGTGGCGAGCCACTGCACCCCCTTGCGCCAGGGGGCGATGCGCCTGCTCTTTAGCGGTACTTCACTCAAAACGACAGGACGTACTGTACCAGCCCTTGGATCTTGTCGCCGGAAAGCTCGTTCTTGAAGCCCGGCATGCCCCCCGGGCGCCCGTCACTGATGCTCGTGGTCACCTCAGGCGCCGTCTTGCCGTATTTGTACTGCTTGGCGGTCAGGTTGGGGCCGATCCCACCCTTGCCGTCGGCGCCGTGGCAGGCCGCGCACTTCTCGGCGAACTCCTTCTTCCCTTCAGCGGCGAGGTCGGTGCTCTTGATTTCCTTGCTGGTCGGGACCGCCTGGGCTGCTTCCCCTTTCTCCTTCTGCACGGCGAGGCGCGCCTCCTTGGCCTTCTTGATCTGGTCGAACTCCCCGTAGGAGGTCCAGCCGCTGAACAGGTAGTAGGCCATGAAGATAATCCCCCAGGTCCACAGCCCGAAGTACAGGACCCTGAACACCAGCGGGGAGCTTTTCTCCGCCCGGTACCTGATGCCGTCGTACTCTTTATTTTCGTCGGACATCGCGTCCTCCTTTTTATTCTTAGTTCGGGTAGTCGTCATCCATCATCCGGAACTTGGGTTCCTCGCCGCGCACCGCGTGCTTTTTGCTGTAGGTGCGCACCACGATGACCACAAAGATCAGGAAGAGGATGAGGGTCACTCCCAGGTAGTAGATGCTTGCGCTGTCCATGTCAGTGCTTGTGCACGGACTTCAGGTAGGTGACCACCTTCCAGGTCCGCTCCTTGCCCAGCGTGTCGCCGAAGGCCGGCATGCCGCCCGCGGCGATGCCGCTGTAGACCGAGGCGAACACCTTGGCGTCGGGTTGGTCCATGTCGCGCAGGTCCGGCCCCACCTCGCCCTTCAGTTCGATGCCGTGGCACTGGGCGCAGTGCTCGGCGTAGAGCTTTTGTCCCTCGGGGAGCACGCTCATGTTGTCTTGGAACGGGTTCTTCATCTCGCCCAGCACCTCGGTCTTGCCGGTCTTTCTCCAGGGGATGTCGTTGCCCACCTTCTGCATGTAGGCGATGATGGCGTCCATCTCGCTCTTGCCCTGCAGCGCCTGGATGTCGGCGGGGGTGTAGGGGAACTTGAGCGCCTTCATCTTCTTCTCCGAGAGGCTCGTGTCGAGCGGCCGGTTCAGGAAGTCGTAGGCGGGCATGTTGGAGCGCGGCACCATGGAGCGCGGGTCCTTCATGTGCTTCACGTGCCAGGCGTCCGGGTACTTGCCGCCGATCCTCGCCAGGTCCGGGCCGTTTCTGCGCGAGCCCCAGAGAAAAGGCTGGTCGTAGACAAACTCGCCGCTCTTTGAGTACTCGCCGTAGCGCTCGGTGTCTGAGAGGAGCGGACGTACCGTCTGGGTATGACAGTTGTTACACCCCTCGCGGATGTAGATGTCACGTCCTTCCAACTGCAGCGGGGTGTAGGGCTTCACCGAGGCGATGGCGAGCTTCGGGTCGTTGATCCACCGGAAGGGGAGCACCATGGTGATGATGGTGCCGACCAGGATGGTGGCGGTGGCCAGGAGCAGGAATATGATCGGTTTCTTCTCTATCATGGCGTCTCCTCCCTAGGCTCTTTGCGCCACGGCCTGGGTCTTGGCGCCGGCGATGGTCTGGTAGATGTTGTAGAGGAAGACGAGGAGCCCGGCGAGGTAGATCACGCCGCCCACGGCCCGCATGTGCCAGTACGGGTAGAGTTCCACCATGGTTTCAATGAAGCTGTAGTGGAGGCTCCCGTCCGGGTTGGTGGCGTTCAGCATCGCCGCCTGCTGCACCCCCGCGATCCACATGGTGATGGAGAAGATGAGCTGACCAGTCAAAACCAGCCAGAAGTGCACGTTGGCGAGGCCTATGCTGTAGATCTCGGAGTGGTAGAGCCTCGGTATGGTGTAGTAGATGGCGGCGAAGAGGACCAGGGAGACCCAGCCGAGCGTCCCCATGTGCACGTGCCCCGGCACCCAGTCGGTGAAGTGGATGAAGGCGGAGAAGGTGCGGATCGACTGCGACGGCCCCTGCAGCGTCTGTAGGCCATAGAAGGTGATGCCGAAGATCAGGAACTTGACCAGGTAGTTCTCGCGCATCTGGTGCCACTGCCCGTTCATCGAGAAGTAGCCGTTGAAGACCGCGGCCCAGGAGGGGGCGATCAGCATGACCGAGAAGCCCATGGCGAGCGTCTGCACCCAGTCCGGCACCGGTGCCCACAAGAGGTGGTGCGCCCCGGTCCAGAGGTACATGAAGATGAGGCTCCAGAAGGCGATCACCCCCATCCGGTGGCTGTAGATGGGGACGCCCGTCGCCTTGGGGAGGAAGTAGTAGAAGATGGCCAAAGGAGGCGTGGTAAGCACCATCGCCACCGCGTTGTGTCCGTACCACCACTGCACGTTGGCATCGTTGGCGCCGGCGTAGGCCGAGTAGGACTTGGTGAGCGAGACGGGGATGGCGGCGTTGTTGACCAGGTAGAGCACCGCGACGCCGACCAGTGTGGCCAGGATGTACCAGAGCGAGATGTACATCTGCTCCTCGCGCCGTTTCACGATAGTCATAACGATGTTCACCGCGAAGATGACCCAGAGCACCACGACGAGGCTCGCCACCGGCCATTCCAGCTCGGCGTACTCCTTGGAGCGGTTCATCCCCATGGCCAGCGTCACTGCGGCGAGCGCAATGACGATGTTGAAGAGCCAGAGTTGCGCCTTGGCGAGTCCCGGGCTCCACAGGCTCGTTCGGGTCAGGCGCTGGGTGATGTAGATGAAGAAGGCCATGAAGCTGCCGATGCCCCAGCCGAAGATGCCGGCGTTGGTGTGGATCGGGCGCAGGCGGCCGTAGGTGAGGTAGGGGGGGAAGTTAAGCTGCGGGAAGGCGATTTGGAATGAGATGAAGACGCCGACCAGAACGGCTACCAGTCCCCATACCATGCTCCAGATCACAAACCCTTTGACGATGTCGTCAGCGTACCCTTCCTGTTGGTTCATGCCGTCCTCCTGGAGATGAATGGATCAATGCAGGCAACATGTGAACGACCGGGATGTCGAGCCGACACCCGTCGTTTAGTCGCCGCGAGCTTATGTCATAAATGTTGGAACTGTCGTGATTTTGTCTGATGGATGGAGCGTCTTGCCGGAGTAACGTCCAATGATCCTGCAATAACAAAGTGTTAGTTTAAGTTGTAATCGCCGTTTAGCAAGCGCTCCCCCTGTATACGCCTTCATTTTGGTTGTCCTGAATTCTGTTGAACCATAGGCTATGTTGCCCCCGACCGCTGAAGTTGAACTAAGGTCCCCCCTTTGCGAAAGGGGGGACAGGGGGGATTTGCTTCTTGTCCACATCCCATCCCCCTCTTTTGTCTGCAGAAACCTCAACAGATGCCGATACGCACAGTATCAGGATGCCTCGTTTGACAGAAGCGAGTCGCCTTATCCCTGTTCATCGGCCCGAAGAGTGGGGTGGTAGCAGAAGGGACTGGCTCCGCTAGGTGCCTGTCCCGCTAGCGGAACGCTCCATTCCGCAATGCCACCGTACCCAAACCCTAAGGGGACAGGCACCTGGCGGAGCCAGTCCCCTCATTTGGTTAAGGGCGCGAAAGATTGGGTGATCGGGCCCGGAGGAGTCATATGAGCGAAGTTATCTACTACTGTGCGGCGGGCGTGACCCTGCTTGTTGTCTGGCTGGGGGCCACCTATTGGGCCGTCAACTTCTTCATCAGGCAGGTGACCCAGCAGAGCTGCCAGGATTTCCGGGTGCGGATGAGAAACGAGACGGAGCGGGCCCTGAAGCTGTTCCGGGAAGGGCTGTGTGAGCAGATCGTCCAGCAGGAGAACAAGTCCGACGCGCTGGCGCGGCTCTACGCCACCCTGATCGATCAGTTGCGGCTGGGGAGGGAGTTCCTGGGCTCGCTGGGTGAGGGAGAGCGCGCCCAGGCGGAGAAACAGCTAAGGACCATCAGGGGGACCGGCGAACACTTCTCGGATACCTTCCAGAAACAGGGGCTCTTCTTCTCGGAGGAATTCATCAGGACGGTGAAGGATATGCTGACCCAGCAGAAAACGGGGCAGGAACGGCTTGAGGAACTGCTGCGCCGGGTGCAGAGGGAGCCGCAGAACCCGCTCGCCGTAGATGACCTGAAAAAGGAATGGGGGCAGTTCGAGGACCTGTTGAACAAGCTCATGGACTACGTGCGCAACGAGTTCCGCAGGCGCAATCCCGTAAGCGGCATGATGATGAAGTGGCTCAACGAAGGTCCGGCCCCCGGCGAAAAACAGGGGAGCTAGCTCTCCTACTTGTCCAGAGGCTCCGGCTTGCAGAGGTGCTCCTCTTTCTTCGCCGCGCGTCCGCATTTCTTGCAAACGTAGCGCGGCTCCGCGACGATCTTCTTAAGCTCCTTCAGGTTGTCCTTTATCTCGTCCTTGTCCCACTTGCAGAGCGTCTTGTTGTCCTTGCCCATATCACTCACTCCTGTGTTATTCAGATCAAGTCTCTGTTTTAGGATTTGTATTAACATGATTTAATTCAATTTTAAGGTAAGCCTCTATTGAAATGGAAATCTTTCCAGATATAGTAAATCAGTTTTCGAAATTTCCTAGTGAGTTCAATAGAAAAGGGGGAATCAATATGTCGATGTTCTGCCGTCAATGTGAGCAGGCCGCCAAGGGAACCGGATGCGAGGTAGTGGGGGTATGTGGCAAGAATCCCGAGGTCGCGGCGCTTTTGGACCTGATGATGTACGGTCTCAAGGGGCTGGCTATTTACGCTGACAAGGCAAGGGAATTCGACGTGCGTAACACGGTCGCCGACATGTTCCTCATCGAGGGGCTTTTCACCACCGTCACCAACGTCGATTTCGATCCTGTGCAGCTGGCCGGCAAGCTGAGGAAATGCTACGACCTGAAGGAGCAGGTGAAGGCGATGTACGAGACCGCTTACCGCGAGAAGAACGGCGCCGCGGCTCCCGCCATCACCGACGGCCCGGCAGCGTGGGTGATCGCCGACAACCTGGAAGGGCTGGTGGCCCAGGGGCAGGTGCAGGGCGTGAAGAGCCAGCACAGCGATCCCGACATCCTCTCCGCCATCGAGATCATCATCTACGGTCTGAAGGGGATGGCAGCCTACGCGGAACATGCCATCATCCTGGGCAAGACCGACGAGGAGGTGTTCGCCTTCTTCCACAAGGCGCTCGCCGCCACCACCGACGGCAGCAAGGGGCTCATGGATTTCGTGGGCATCGCCATGGAGTGCGGCAAGCTGAACATCAAGGTGATGGAGATGCTGAACACCGGGCACGTGGAGCACTACGGGCACCCGGTACCGACCAAGGTCCAGCTCGGCACCCGGAAGAACAAGGGCATCCTCGTTTCCGGCCACGACCTGCGCATGCTCGAGGAACTCCTGAAGCAGACCGAAGGGAAGGGAATCGACATCTACACCCATGGCGAGATGCTCCCCGCCCACGGCTACCCCGGCCTGAAGAAGTATGCTCATCTCTACGGCAACTTCGGCGGGGCGTGGCAGGACCAGGCCAAGGAATTCCCGAACTTCCCCGGCGCCATCATCTTCAACACCAACTGCATCCAGCGCCCGTCCGACAGCTACAAGGACCGCCTCTTCACCTGGGGCGAGGTTGGCTGGCCCGGCGCCAAGCACCTGACCGGCTGGAAGTTCGACGAGGTGATCAACAAGGCCCTTGAATGTCCCGACATGCCCGACGCCCCCGGCCAGGAGATCCTGACCGGTTTTGGCCACAATGCCGTGCTCGGTGTGGCCGACAAGGTGATCGATGCGGTCAAGGCGGGGGCGGTGAAACACTTCTTCCTGATCGGCGGCTGCGATGGCGCGAAGAGCGGCCGTAACTACTACACCGAGTTTGCCGAGAAGGTGCCCAAGGACTGCGTCATCCTGACCCTTGCCTGCGGCAAGTACCGTTTCAACAAGCTCGAGTTTGGCGACATCGGCGGCATCCCGCGTCTTCTTGACGTCGGGCAGTGCAACGACGCCTACTCGGCGGTGCAGATCGCCTCGGCCCTGGCCGGCGCCTTCAACTGTGGCCTCAACGACCTGCCGCTCTCTTTCATCCTCTCCTGGTACGAGCAGAAGGCGCACGTCATCCTGCTGTCGCTGCTCTATCTCGGTGTGAAGAACATCAAGCTTGGTCCGGCGCTTCCGGCGTACCTGTCGCCCAACGTGTTGCAGTTCCTGGTCGACAACTTCAACATTGGCCAGATCGGGACGGTGGATGCAGACCTGAAGGCGAGCCTCGGGCAATAAACAGAAGGGAGGGGGCGGTCCCAAAAGGAACCCGCCCCCTTGGCAGCACGCAGCACCAGAGCATATGTAGCTCCTTTAGCGCCAGGTCTGGGCAGATCTGGCGCCTTTTTTGTGTCTGCGTCAGATGTTGGAGGCGGGCGTCACCACGGGTTCGGGCGCGGGGATGCTGGACGGCTTGATGGTAAAGAGGTGGTACACGGTGATGACCACGCCGGCGAGGAAGACGAGACCGACGCCGAAGGCGACCCGGAACCAGAACATCATGGTGAGGTGCGCGGTGCTGTAACCGATGTCCAGGAAACGCTCCAGGTAGGTCTGCAGGATGCCGGCGATGCCGAAGACGAGCCCCAACACGAACATGCCGATGGTGGTGATCCAGAAGCCCCACTTGCCCAGCCGGTCCTGGTACTTGTTGATCCCCTTCAGGCGCGGCATGGCGAAGTAGAAGATGGTCAGGTTCAACAGGGCATAGGCGCCGAAGAAGGCGAGATGCCCATGGGATACGGTGATCTGGCTGCCGTGGGTGTAGTAGTTGATGGGCGGCAGCGTGTGCATGAAGCCCCAAAGCCCCGCGCCCACCAGGTGGTAGATGGCGAGCCCGATGATGTAGTACCAAGTGAGCGGGTTCACGATGGGGTTCCTGCGCTCGCGTACGTGCATCCAGGTGTCCACCACCATGAGCACGATGGGGAGCGGTTCCAGGGCGCTGAATATGCCGCCCCACCAGATCCAGTAATCGGGAGCGCCGATCCAGTAGTAGTGATGGCCGGTGCCGACGATGCCGGTGAAGAGGAACAGGCCCGTCTCAACGTAGAGCCATTTCTCTACCACCTTGCGGTCCACCCCGGTCACCCTCATGATGATGTAGGCGACGATGGACGCTGTCACCACCTCCCAAGCCCCCTCCACCCAGAGATGGATCACCCACCACCAATAGTAATAATCGGTGTTTAGGTTTTTGTAGAAGGGCATGCCGAATAGGTACATGACGGCCAGGAAGGTGACGCCGCCAAGCAGCATCCACTGCAGGGCCGACTTCTGCTTGGACTGGATGATGGTCATGGCGACGTTGGCAATGAAGAGGAGCGCCGCGACCACGATCAGTCCGTTCAGGGGGAAGGGGATCTCCAAGAGCGGCTTGCCGCGGGTCCAACCGAACAGGAAGCCGATCACCGCGGTGACGGCGGCGGCGACGAAGATGACGAGCTGCGCATAGGCGATCTTCGGGCTGTAGAGGTCACGGCCGCACTCGGGGGGGAGGATGTAGTAGGTTCCTCCCATGAATCCCAAAAGCATCCAGGCCACCAGCACGTTGGTGTGGATCTCGCGGGCGGTGGAGAAGGGGAAGACGTTGACCAGGTCCTGCGGCAGCGTGAAGGCGTAGTTGATGGAGAGCCACAGCCCCATGATCACCTGCAGTATGAAAAGCACCAGGGCGAGACGGAAGTACCACAGCGATACCCGCTGGCTTTGGTATTCGATCAGCATCATTTGTTCACCTCCTTGGTGGACTTAAGGCTCAGGATGAAGTCCGCGATTATGGCCGCCGTCTGCGGGCTCACGTCCTGCGGCGGCATGGCCACGCCGGGGCGCACCGACTGAGGGTTGATCATGTAGTTGATCAGTGTCTGGCGATCGTAAGGGATGCGGTTGGCGATGGTGGTGAGGTCGCCGCCCACGTTGCGTCCCTGGTTTTCAAATGTGTGGCAGCCGCCGCAGGCCTGCAACACCAGGTGTACCTTGTCCAGTTTCTCCGGCTGGGACTCGCGCAGCCTGTAGGCCTGGACGAACTTCTCGTCTTGGGGTGGCCAGTGCCGGTTCTCGATGTCACCCACCCAGCGCAGGAAGCTGACCAGTTGCCTGGTTTCGGTCTCGCTGACGCCGAGCTGCGGCATCTTCCGGAAGGAGTTTTTGTACATGACATCGGGGTGCTGCACGATGGAGGCGATGTTGTTCTCCCCCAGCCGATAAAAGGCCTTGGTCATGTCCGGTGCGTAATAGCCGCCGAAGCCGAGGATGGTGTGGCAGTCGTTGCAGTTGTACTTGTGCCAGACCTTCTTGCCGGCCACTACTTGTTCGGTGAGCTTGTCGGTGTGGGTCAACCTGGGGGTCTGCATGTGGAAGTCGTAGGTTTGCCAGAGGAAAATCGCTGCCGAGGTGAGGGTTCCCACCCAGAAGATCAGCCGGGCTGTTTTTCCGGTCATACCGCCCTCCTTTTGCTGTGGTTTGTGACTATAGTTAGATAAATCTAATGATTGACAGCAGGAAGGATACCTTGGGGAGGGGGGATGTCAACATGGAGGAATAAATAAGGCCCCGAAAGGATTGTTGTCATCCGGTTTCGGGGCCTTTTGCGATAGTGGCGGTTTGGGTGGAACGGGCTAATGTGGAGCTGGTTGCGGCGTGCTAATCATCTTTGCGCTGCCTCAGGGGGCAGAGCGAAACGGCGGCCAGTGCCAGCCAGGAAAAAGCGAAGATTGCCACTATGACGGTCATTCGTAGGCTCCTTTTAAGCGGTATCGCAAAGAACGCGAAGTATCCGCGAAGAACGGAAAGCGAGGCGTTCGGGTTTAACACCAAAAAGCTTTCTTCGTGTACTTTGCGCCTGCTTGGCGTGCTTTGCGTAACTGCTTTAAATGCAGAATCGCAAAGCACGCGGTGTAGTGGATCTACTTACAGCTTGCCTGCCTTGGGGAAGAGGATGTTGTTCTCCAGATGGACGTGCTTGTGCAAGTCGTCCTCGAACTCTTCCAGTTTTTGGTAGGTGACCGTGAAGGTGTTGCAGGCGTCGGCGGGCACGGCGTAGTTCTTGGACAGCCGGCGGATCTCGTGCACCGCGGCCCCGACCTCGTCATGCTCGTGCCCCAGTTCCGAGAGGACCGCCTTCAGCTTCTTGATCTCGTCCGGGTTGGGCGCTCCGCCTTCCTTGCGCATTTCGGTCAGCCTTCTTATCGCGGGGAAGAGCTGTTCCTCCTCGCTTTTCAGGTGCTGCATCAGGTCGGCCGCCACCTTTTCGAAGATCTGGGCGATCTGCGCCACCTCGGGGTGGTTGGGGCCGTGAACCTGTGCGATCTTGTTGGCATAAGCGGTGATGGTGGGGATGCTCTCCTTCAAGTAGCCATGGTGCGCGTTGACGATGTAGTCGGCCAGGAAGGGAAGCTCCCAGGCGTCGTAGTTCTGGCTGCGCTCCAGCGGGCGGGCCGCAGTCTCTTCCAGGTCGCGCATGAGTACCGCGAGGTCAATGCCCTTCTCGCGGCAGGCCTGCGCCAGTGGCATGTTGCCGCCGCAGCAGAAGTCGATGCCATATTTCTCAAAGACTTCGGCGGCGCGATAATCCCTGGCGACCACCGAGCCTACGGTTTCCACGTTGGTTTTTTCAGCTGGTTCCTGAGTCGATTTTTCCATGGTGTCGCTCCCTTGGCGGCCCTTCAGCGAAGAGCTGCCGGTCAGACGTTGCGGGGTGTATTTGTCCCCTTTGAGCCCATGGTAACACTATTGGCGCTTCAGAGTATGATCCAGATCAAAAAGTGAAAGGTAGTGCGGGGCGAGGGGGCGCGAGCGCCGGATTGCCGGCGCCGATGCCGATGTGGAAAGGGGGGGCGGTCAGCTCCGGGGGGAGGGTGCCGAGTTGTTGACGAAGCGGCCGATGGCGCGGTCCATGGTGGAAATGTGGTCGATGAGCCAACTGGTAATGAAGTTGGTCATGGTGCTGACCAGGTTTTGGGAGAGTCCCTCGACCTTAAGCCGTTCTTTCAACTGGTTGATCTGGTCGATGAAGACGAGGTGCTTGTCGCGGTGCGCCACGAAGTCGGGGAAGCGGACCTGCTGCATCAGCTTCTCCTCCTCCTTGAAGTGCGTGACCGCGTACGCTTCCAGGAACCAGAACATGCGCATGATCTCGTCCTGGTCCTGGTTCGACTGGTAGGCGTTGACGAAGGCGTTGAACTTGTCGAAAAGAAGCTTGTGTTGAACGTCGATCTCCAGCATCCCGATGCTAAGATCGTCTCTCCACTGGACCAGCATTGTCATCCTCCTGGTGATGATAGAGACTTTTTATACAATCTCTGTTTGGCTTAATCAATAGCTTTAATGTACCTGCAAGGGGAAAAGCAGACGACTCACGCAAAGCCGCAAAGGCGCCAAGGCCTGATGGACTAACTCTTTCTTCCCGTTTCGTTGTCGCTCCCTTTTGCAAAGTATTTGCAATGTCGCAGTGCATCATGCTATCTCACATTAAAAGATGCACGGCTTGTCCGTGCCGGCAGTTATGTCTAAAGGACGGCTGGGGCAATGCCCTGTTCTTGCGCCGTCCCGGTGGAGGTAGTTTTGGCAAGAAAAGGCAAGGCGGTTAACAGGCGCAAGCCTGCTCCCGGCGGTGGTGGGCGTAAGCCGCTCATGGCACTTCTTATTGTTGTTGTACTGATCGCGGCAGCGTTTTTTCTCCTGGAGCAGCTTAACAAGCCGTCTCCGCCCCCCCAACCTGCGCCGAAGGCCGCGGCCGGCCCGACCAAGCATCAACCGATGCCCGAGCGACCGGCCCCCGTGCAACAGCAGCTTTCCACCGCCCAGGCACCGGCCGTAAAACCGCATCCGGCCGCACTCCCCAAGGCCACTGGTCCCGGTCGTCTCGCCATTATCATCGACGACATGGGCACCAGCATGCAGGAGCTGAAGACGCTGCAGTCGATCGGGCAACCTCTCACCTACTCGGTCATCCCAAGTCTGGCCCACGCCAAGCAGGTCGCCGAGGGTGCGCACGCCGCCGGGGCCGAGGTGATGGTGCACATGCCGATGGAGCCGGAGGGGTATCCCAAGCAGAAGCTGGAGTCGATAGGGGTGCTGGTCGCCATGGACGACGCCGAGATCGCGAAGCGGATCAGGAGTTATTTCACCACGGTACCCCATGCCGTCGGCGCCAACAACCACATGGGATCGCGTTTCACCCAGGATCCGGCCAAGATGAAGGTGGTGCTGCAGATATTGAAGGAGAAGGGGCTTTTCTTCGTGGACAGCAAGACCTCGCCGACGTCGGTCGGTTACCGCGAGGCGAAGGCGCTGGGGATGAAGTGTGCGGCGCGGCAGGTGTTTTTGGACAACGTGCAGGATGAGAGCGCCATCGGCAAGCAGTTGGCGCAGGCCGCCGCCATAGCAAGAAAAAAGGGTGCGGCGATAGCAATCTGTCATCCGCACCCTGCAACCATGCGAGCCTTGAAGCTCTATATGCCGGAGCTGGCCAAAAGCGGTATCACCTTTGTGCACGTGTCGGAGCTGACCAACTAGACCAATACTGGGGACAAGTGAAAAGGGGGACAGGCTCCGCGCAGGTGCCTGCCCCCCTTTGTTTGTGGTTGAAGCTAAAAGGGGACAGGCACCTTACGGAGCCAGTCCCCTTTTGTTTATAGTTGCGCGGCGATCTTCTTCTTGAGCTTCGCCACTTCCCGGTACTTGTCATCCACCAGGATGGAGGCGGGGTTGTCGCCGTTCACGGGGTGAACCATCAGGAAGGCGTCGCGCAACTCGCCTTCGTAGCCGGACAGGGTCTCGGACATGATCCCGGAGAAGCCGTCACGCTGCGGGGCGCGGGCCAGCGGGTACTTCTTCTTCAACAACTCGCTGCCGCTCAGGTCGAAACGGTGGAAGTCGATGCTCCCCGCCTCGTCCCCCACGCCGGGGTTCAGCACGAACACCGATTCCAGCGCGGTCTGGTGGATCATCTGCCTGGTCGGGTCGTCGGCCGGCAACTGGCGCTCGATCTTGAAAATGGTGGAGACCAGGAACCCGGTGAAGCAGTCGGCTTCCATGTAGCCGCTGGCGGCGCCGTCGGAGCTCTCGCAGTAGTAGGAAACCTGGGATTCCTGGCTCAACTCCTTGCCGCACACCAGGCACTGGCTCTTCAGCCCGGAAAGCCTGCCAAAGTATTCCTCTTTCTTCCTCTTGTTCTCCTCGTGCTGCCATTTGTCGTAGAGCATGGCGCGCGGTTCTTCGGTCTCGTAGAACTCGTTGAGGCAGGTCTGCCCGAGCGCCGCGAACTGTCCGTAGACGTCGGTGCCGCGCCCGTGGGTGAGGATCGGATAGATCTTCCCTTCCGGGTTGGTGTTGAGGCTCTCCACCTTGGGGCTCTTGGATATGAATGTGTCGGAGCAGCGGAAGCCGCGGTTGATGGCGAAGGCCTTCAGCAGCGTCTTCTGGTCCTTGAACATCCCTTCGAACTTGATCCTCTCGTCGATCAGGCAGGGGATCAGCGACAGGCTCTTCCTGTCCAGTCCCCTCTTGTCGAACAGCTCGAAGATGTTGCGGCAGTTGTCCATGCTGGCCATGTCCTTAATCGGGACCAGCACCCGGTCCGCGGCGTAGAGCGCATTCTGGGTCAGCACGTCGAGGTCCGGGCGGGTGTCGACGATGAGGATGCCCGGGATCTCGGACATCGCCAGGAGCCGCGCCAGCACCATCGGTCCCTTGAGCGAGCCGCGCAGTTCCGGAAGGGTGGTGGAGGAGGGGATGTAGTTGACGCCGTACTGCCCGGTGTGCAACAGGTCGCGCCCGCGGGTCTCCAGCAGGAGGTCGGCCACGGTCCCGTTCAGTTTCTGCCCCTTGATCGAGAACATCTTGTCGATGGTGAAGTGGTTGTCGAAGGAGAAGATCGACACCGGGAGGTTTTCGTCCAGGCCCTTAAGGAAGATGGCGAGGTTGGTGGCCAGGGTGGTCTTGCCGACGCCCCCCTTTTCCGAGGAAACAGTTATTACATAAGGGTAATTTTTCATGGCGCGCATACTAACATCGACACGCCCGGACGGTCAACCCGTTTGACAGTGACGAGGGCGGCGTGATAGAAACGTGGACGTCGAGTGCCCTGGATACTCCGTATTCTTTGAGACAAAAGCGGTTACGCGAAGTACGCGGAGCAGTCGCAAAGACACGGAGAAAGGCTTCTTTGATGTTTACCCCAACGTCTTTTCCCTTTGCACTCTTTGCGGATACTTGGCGTTCCTTGCGTAACTGCTTTTTACGTTGATTGCTTTTGGCTTTGAGGTAGGTATGCAACTTTTCAAAGAACGCCTTATCTTGACGGTGAGCGCGCTGACGGCGCTGGTGCGCGGCCTCCTGGAGGAGAATTTCGACCAGGTCTGGGTGGAGGGGGAAATCTCCAACCTCGCCTGCCCGCAGTCGGGGCACTGCTACTTTACCCTCAAGGACGCAGGCGCCCAGATCCGCTGCGTCATGTTCCGCGGCGCCTTCCGCACCCTTAAATTCACCCCGCGCGATGGCATGCGCATCCTCTTGCGCGCCCGCATGACCCTCTTCGAGCCGCGCGGCGAGTACCAGCTCTCCGTGGAGGCGATGGAGCCGCAGGGGATCGGCGGTCTGCAGCTCGCCTTCATCCAGTTGAAGGAGCGCCTGGCCAAGGAAGGGCTCTTCTCCGAGCTGCACAAGCGCGAGATCCCGAAACTCCCCCGCAAGATCGGCGTGGTCACCTCGCCCACCGGCGCCGCCATCCGCGACATCCTCACCGTGCTCTCGCGCCGCTTCGCCAACGTGGAACTCCTGATCGCGCCGGTCCGGGTCCAGGGGGAGGGGGCGGCCCAGGAAATTGCCGCTGCCATCGCTGACCTGAACCGGGTGGGCAACGTAGACGTCATGATCGTCGGGCGCGGCGGCGGATCGCTGGAGGACCTCTGGGCCTTCAACGAGGAGGTGGTGGCGCGGGCCATTCACAAATCCACCGTCCCGGTCATTTCGGCGGTGGGGCACGAGATCGACTTCACCATCGCCGACTTCGTAGCCGACCTGCGCGCCGCCACCCCGTCGGCCGCGGCCGAGCTGGTGGTGCAGAGCAAGCAGGAACTGACCGCGACGGTGGAGGCGCTGAGCCACCGGCTCCAAGTCGCGCAGCTGCGCCGGCTGGAGCGTTCGCGCGCGCTGGTGACGGCGCTGAGCCGCGCCATCACCGACCCGAGCCGCATCCTCGGCCACCTGGCCCAGCGGGTCGACTCGCTCGACTCCCGCCTGGTGCGGGAGGCGGGGCTCATCCTCGACGACGCCTCGGAGCGCATCGTCACCCTGTCTGCGCGCCTGGCCCGCCAGAGCCCCGCGCTCACCCTGCGCCGCAACGCGGAACTGCTCTCGACGCTCTCCTTGAGACTGGACCACGCCATGACCCGCCGCCTGGCCTGCGCCGCCGAGAGCGTCGGCCTCGCCACCGGAACCCTGAACGCGGTCTCTCCGCTTGCCACCCTCTCGCGCGGCTACAGCATCGCCCGCAAGCTCCCCGGCCGCTCGGTGATCACCTCGTTCCGCCAGCTGGCTCCCGGGGACCGGCTGGAACTCTCCCTTGCCGCCGGTTTCGCCCTTTGCACCGTGGAGCGGGCCAGCGGGCAGAGTGAATCCTTGACGGCATCAGAGCGATCGGTATAATAGGCGATCACTTTTTAATAATTAAACGCGGCGGCGCTTCTAATCCGTCGCGGCAGTACCCGGACACGAGGTTGGTATGGCCGTTGAGAAGTTCGAAACCGCATTGAAGAAGCTCGAGGACGTCGTGAAGAAGCTGGAAGGGGGGGAGCTCTCGCTCGAGGATTCCCTGAAGGCGTTCGAGGAGGGGGTGAAGCATTCCGCCTTCTGTTCCAAAAAGCTGAACGAGGCCGAGCGGCGGGTCGAGCTCCTCATCAAGCAGCGCGACGGCAGCCTCGCCACCAGGCCTTTCGAAGAGGAGGAGTAGTACCGCCTCCGCGGCTGATGTTCCACACCCATTACACCCGAAAGCGAGACCTTCCATGGATCTTAAGGAATACCTGAAGCAGAAGTGCCAGTTGGTCGACCAGGCGCTGGAGCGCTACCTTCCCGATGCCGAGGAACTCCCGGCATCCCTGCACGGCGCCATGCGCTACTCGGTTTTCGCCGGCGGCAAACGGGTCCGCCCGGTGCTCATGCTGGCGGCCAGCGAGGCGGTCGGCGGCTCCGCCGATGCGGTCATGCCCGCGGCCTGTGCCATGGAGATGATCCACACCTACTCCTTGATCCATGACGATCTACCCGCCATGGACAACGACGACTTCCGCCGGGGCAACCCCACCAACCATAAAGTATATGGCGAGGCGACCGCCATCCTGGCCGGCGACGCCCTCTTGACCGAGGCCTTCATCCTGCTCTCCAACGGCGCCGGCGGGGATCCCGCGGCACGGCTCAAGGTGATCCAGGAGATCGCCGTCGCCTCCGGCTCGCGCGGCATGGTGGGCGGCCAGGTGGTCGACATGGAAAGCGAGGGGCGCCACGACGTCGACATCGCCACGCTCTCCTACATCCACACCCACAAGACCGGCGCCCTGATCCGCGCCTCGGTCCGCTGCGGCGCCATCCTGGGAGCGGCGAGCGAGGAGCAGTTCAAGGCGCTCACCCGTTACGCCGACGCCATCGGCCTCGCCTTCCAGATCGCCGACGACATCCTCGACGTCGAAGGGACCACCGAGGAGTTGGGCAAGGACGCCGGCAGCGACCAGGCCCGCGGCAAGGCGACCTACCCCGCGCTGATGGGGCTCGAGGCGTCCAAGGCCCGCGCCCATGAGCTGGTAGAGATCGCGCTGGACGCGCTGGCAACCTTTGATGAGCGGGCCGAACCGCTGCGCGCCATCGCGTCGTACATCGTAAAAAGGAAATCGTAAATGCCCGGCATCCTGGACGGCATCACCGACCCGAGTCAACTGAAGTCGCTGTCGCTGCGCGAGCTGGAGACGCTCGCCGAAGAGCTGCGCGCGCGCATCATCGCCACCTGCGCGGCCAACGGCGGCCACGTGGCGCCGAGCCTCGGCGTGGTGGAGCTCACCATCGCGCTGCACCGGGTCTTCGATTCCCCCAAGGACAAGATCGTCTGGGACGTGGGGCACCAGGCCTACGCCCACAAGCTGTTGACCGGCAGGAAGGAGCGCTTCGGCACCTTGCGCACAAAGGGGGGCATCAGCGGCTTCCCCAAGCGCGCCGAGTCGCCGCACGACAGCTTCGACGTCGGGCACTCTTCCACCTCCATCTCCGCCGGCGTCGGCTTCGCCGTGGCGCGCGACCTTAAGAAGGGGCGCAACAAGGTGCTGACGGTGATCGGCGACGGCGCCATGACCGGCGGCCTCGCCTTTGAGGGGCTGAACCACGCGGGCGAGCTGAACAAGGACCTGGTGGTGATCCTGAACGACAACGAGATGTCCATCTCGGAGAACGTCGGCGCCCTCTCCAACCTCCTCTCCCGCACCATCACCAGCGAGTATGTGCACCGCGCCAAGAAGGACCTGGAAGCCTTCCTGGAGGGGGTCCCCATGTTCGGCAAGTCGGTGCTGAAGATCGCCAAGCGGGCGGAGGAGTCGCTGAAAACCCTGTTCACCCCGGGGATGCTGTTTGAGGCCTTCGGCTTCGAGTACATCGGCCCCATCGACGGCCACGACATCCCCAAACTCCTGGAGACGCTGGAGGCGGTGAAGCGTTTCGACGACGCGGTGCTGATCCACGTACTGACCAGGAAGGGGAAGGGATATCCCCCTGCCGAGGCGAACCCCTCGCTGTTTCACGGGGTCGGCCCCTTCGACGTCGCCACGGGCAAGGTGCACAAGGGGAAGGGGGGAGCCGCCTCCTACACCGGCGTCTTCGGCGAGACCATCAAACGGCTGGCCCATGAGGATGAGCGCATCGTCGCCATCACCGCCGCCATGCCCGACGGCACCGGCCTCACCCCCTTCGCCAGAGAATTCCCCGGGCGCTTCTTCGACGTGGGGATCGCGGAGCAGCACGCGGTTACCTTCGCCGCCGGGCTTGCCGCCGAAGGGTTCAAGCCGGTGGTCGCCCTCTACTCCTCTTTCCTGCAGCGCGGCTTCGATCAGCTCTGCCATGACGTCTGCCTGCAGGATCTCCCGGTGGTGTTCGCCATCGACCGAGCCGGCGTGGTGGGCAGCGACGGACCGACCCACCACGGCGTCTTCGACGTCTCCTACCTGCGCGCCGTCCCGGGGCTCACGATAATGGCTCCCAAGGACGAGAACGAGCTGCAGCACATGCTGCTGACCGCTCTCTCCCTGGAAGGGCCGGCGGCGTTGCGCTACCCACGAGGCAACGGCCTGGGCGTCCCCATGGACCAGATCCTCACCCTGCTTCCCGTCGGCAAAGGGGAGCGGCTCAAGGAGGGGAAGGACGGCGCCATTCTCGCCCTGGGCACCATGGTGGAGCCTGCCCGGCAGGCCGCGGCGGCCCTCGCCCTGGAAGGGATCGAGGTTGCCGTCATGAACGCCCGCTTCGTCAAACCGCTCGATAGCGAACTGATCCTGGACCTGGCCCGGACCGGCCTCCTGGTCACGGTGGAAGACAACGTGATCCAAGGGGGATTCGGCACCGCCATCCTGGAACTCCTCGAAGAGCACGAGGTGACCGGGGTACGGGTGCTGCGCCTTGGGTATCCGGACGCTTTCGTGGAACAGGGGGAGCAGGCCGATCTGAAGGCCGCCTACGGCCTCGACGCCGCCGGCATCGCCCGCACGGTCCGCGAGGCTTGCCAAGGACGCCATGCCAGCGCGCCGGTGCAACGCTCGGAGCAGCCGGCCGTTCCGGAACAGCCGCATGCTTGATCGCCGCGCGCTGCTGCTCGCCCTCCTTCTTTGCGCCGGCACCGCTCTCGCCGCCGACCCTCTCACCTATGGCGCCAAGGCCCAGCAACTGATCTCCAAGGGGGACTTCGTACAGGCGCTCGACGAGCTCAAGGCGGCGACCTCGCGCTTCCCCTACGACCAGGAGCTCAAGCACCAACTCGCCTTCACCTACACCGAGCTTGCCAAGCGCGACCTGCAGTCCGGCCGTTACGCGCAGGCGGCGGAAAACTTCCGGCAGGCCCACGAGCTGATACCCGAGAGCAAAGAGCTGGCCCTGATGCGCGGCATCGCCTTGTACCTCAACAAGGATTACGTCGCCGCACGGGATGAACTGCTCCAGTCGGGGGAGGGGAGCGAGTCCCTGGTCTATCTCGGCAAGATCAGCTACGACACCGGCGACCTCCCCGGCGCTCTTGACTTCTGGCGCCGCGCCAAGGAGCTGGACCCCGCCAACAAGGTGCTGGCAGGCCTGATCGAGAAGGCCGAGCGCGAGCTGCCCGTGGAATCCAGGATGGACAAGGGATACAGCTCTATGTTCGACCTCAGCTTCGACGCCGAGCTCCCCCCCGGGCTCTCCGCCGAGGTGCTGGACGCCCTGGAGAGCGCCTACAACACGGTCGGCGCCGACCTCGGCGTGTTTCCCACCGCACGCATCCCGGTGCTTCTCTACACCAAGAAAGATTACCGCAGCGTGACCGCCGGCCCGGACTGGTCCGGCGGGCTCTACGACGGCAAGATACGTCTCCCGGTGGGAGGGCTTACCGAGCTGACGCCGCAGTTGCGGGCCATCATCTTCCACGAGTTCACCCACGTCTTGGTCGCGGAGCTCACCCACGGCAACATCCCCACCTGGTTCAATGAAGGGCTTGCCGAGATCGAAGGGCGCAAGCTGTTCGCCCCCAAGCTCCCGCAGTTGGACGCGGCCCAGGAAAAGCACCTGTTGCCGCTGGCGGACCTCTCCGGCGGTTTCAGCGGCATGGGAGGCGGTAAGGCATGGATGGCCTACCAGCAGAGCTTCTCCATGACGAGTTTCATGGTGCAGCGCTACGGGTGGTACTCCGTGCAAGAGATCCTGAAGTACCTGGGGCAGCGTGCTGACATGAACACGGCCGTGTCCAAGGCGTTGGCTGATTACGCGCTGGATCTAAACGGGGTGATGCGCGAGTGGCGTGAGTCACTGCCGGCAGCAGGGACGGGCGGCGGCTCGCAGTGAGTGGTATAGTATCAGTAAGGGTTGCCTCTATGGCTGTTCCTCGGGGCGGCGACAAGGCAACAAAAGGGAGTTCTGTTGATCTACGGTACCGGCGTTGACATTGTGGAGATCGCACGTTTCGATAAGTTCCTGAAGCAGGGGAACGACGCGCTGTTTCAACGCATCTTCACCCGCGGCGAGATAGATTACTGCTCCGCCAAGAAACTTTCCGCGCAGCACTACGCCCTGCGCTTTGCCGCCAAGGAGTCGTTCTTGAAGGCGCTCGGCACCGGGCTGCGCGACGGGCTTTCCTGGCAGGACATGGAAGTGATCAACGACGAGCTCGGCAAGCCGACTTTGCGGCTCGCCGGCCGGGCCGAGCAGATGTTCCGCGAGGCGGGGCTGTGCGGCTGTTTCCTGTCGCTTTCGCACGACGCCGGCTGCGCCGTGGCCATGGTGGTATTGGAGCGCTAGATGAAGGTCGTCAGCGGACAGGTCATGCAGCTTATGGATCGCCGTGCCATCGGCGAGTTCGGCGTGCCGGGACTGGAACTCATGGAGCATGCCGGTCGCGGCTGCGCCGACGTCATCGAAGAGGCCTTCGGTGAGGGGGAGGCGAGGCGTGCCGTCATCGTGGCGGGCAAGGGTAACAACGGCGGCGACGGCTTCGTAATTGCCCGGCTCCTGGCTGAGCGTGGCTGGGAGGCGCCGGTGCTGCTGCTGGCGACGCCCGAGGCGGTGACCGGGGACGCGGCTGCCAACCTGGCGCGCCTGCCCGCCTCGACGGTGAAGAGCGTGCCGCGTGGGATCGCCGGCGAACAGGAGCTGCTGCAAAGCGCCACGGTTATCGTGGACGCCCTCCTTGGCACCGGCATGAACAGCGAGGTCACCGGGGTCTACGGCGAGGCCATAGATCTTATCAACGTGGCCGGGGTCCCGGTGGTTTCCGTCGACATCCCCTCCGGTGTCGACGCCGCTACCGGTAAGGTGCTGGGGCGCGCGGTGCGCGCCGATATCACCGTCACCTTTGCGCTGGCCAAGCTGGGCAACGTGCTGTATCCCGGTGCGGAATTGTGCGGCCGGCTGGTGGTGGCCGACATCGGCATGCCCGACGCCGTGGTCGCCGAGGCCGAGGGTGCGCAGTACGTCGACCCCGCCTGCGCAGCCGGGCTGTTCCGCCCCCGCGGCGTCACCGCGCACAAGGGGAGCGGCGGGCACTGCCTCATCGTCGCCGGCAGCACCGGGAAGACCGGCGCCGCCGCCATGGCGGCCAACAGCGCGCAGCGCACCGGGGCGGGCCTGGTTACCCTCGCCGTGCCGGCCGCGCTGAACCCGATCCTGGAACAAAAGACCACCGAGGCCATGACCATCTCGGTCGGGCCGGAGCGGGCCGGGCACCTGAGGGCTGGGTCGCTCCCCGAACTTCTCGCCGCCGCGGCTATCCGCGACGTGGTCGCGCTGGGACCCGGCATCGGCACCGCCCCCTCTACCGTTTACCTGGTGCATTCGCTCCTTGCCGCGCTCGATAAGCCGCTGGTGCTGGACGCCGATGGGCTGAACGCCGTGGCGCTCAAGTCCGATTTGCTGATGGCCAGGCAGGACCGCATCACCGTTCTCACCCCGCACCCGGGGGAGATGGCACGCCTGGCGGGGTGCTCGGTGCCGGAGGTGGAGGCGGACCGCATCGGCTGCGCCCGCGCTTTCGCCACGAAGTACCGGGTGCACCTGATCCTCAAAGGCGCCCGCAGCATTATCGCCGCGCCGGACGGGCGCATCGCCATCAACGGCAGCGGCAACCCGGGCATGGCCACCGGCGGTATGGGCGATGTCCTGACCGGGGTGGTCGCCGCATTTCTCGGCCAGGGGTATGAACCTTTCGTCGCCTGCCAACTGGGCGCCTTCGTCCACGGCCACGCCGCCGACTTCCTGGTGGAGGGCCTCGGCACCCAGGGGATGAGCGCCACCGATGTGCAGGAGATGCTCCCCGTGGCGCTGGCGAGTCTGGCCGCGTCCCGAACCACCGCAACGAACAACCAACAGGGAGAATGACCATGATGAAAGCGAAAGAGATCATGACCACAGACGTCATCACCGTGCACCGCGACACCACCGTCAGGGATCTCGCCAAGCTCTTCGCCGAGCGCCGCATCTCCAGCGTCCCGGTTGTGGACGACGAGGGGCTCCTGATCGGCATCGTCTCCGAAAGCGACCTGATCGAGCAGGACAAGCCGCTGCACATCCCGACCGTCATCTCCATCTTCGACTGGGTGATCTACCTGGAGAGCGACAAGCGTTTCGAGAAGGAGCTGCAGAAGATGACCGGCCAGACCGTGGGGGATATTTATTCCACAGAGGTCGCCAGCGTGGAGCCGGATGCTCCCGTTTCGGATGTCGCCGAGATCATGACCGAGAAGAAGGTCCAGGCCGTGCCCGTGGTAGAGGGGCGCCGCGTGGTCGGCATCATCGGGCGCATCGACATGGTGCGCACCATGATCGCCTAGGCGGCCGGATGTCCTGCGTAGTGACCAAGAGCCAGCAAGAGACGGTAGCGCTGGGAGCGAGGCTGGGGCGGCTGTTGCAGCCGGGGGACTTCGTCGCCCTGGTCGGGGACCTGGGCGCCGGCAAGACCCAGTTCGCCAAGGGGATCGCGCTTGGGCTGGAGGTGGATCCGGAGACCCCGGTGACTAGCCCCACCTATACCATCCTCAATATCTACGACGGGCGCATTCCGCTGTACCACTTCGACCTGTACCGGCTGGAAGGGGTGCACGACGTGGAGGCTCTCGGCTTTGAGGAATACTTCTCCGGAGGCGGCGCCTGCGTGGTGGAGTGGGCCGAGCGACTGGAGGAGGACCTTCCCGGCGACCTCCTCACCGTCACCTTAAACCACGCCGGAGACGATGAGCGCTCCGTCTGTTTCGACGCCTCCGGGCCGCGAGCGCGGGTACTTGCCGAAGCCGTCCTGACATAGTCATCGGCACCGGGCCGCTCACGATTCAAACAGCGGGTTGCTGCCTGCCTCCCACCGCGTTTGCCTTATGCACCAAACGCCCCTCTCTCTCAACGAGGAGGGGCGTTTTTTTATACTGTAAACAGGACGGACCGGAAAAATGAAGAAATAGGCTATCTTGGCCGTGATTGCTTAAAAAAATGTTTTGAGCAAGCACGCTAATGTGCTAATAAAGTGGTTCCTACCGCCCGGATCAAGGTTCAGGTGGATCAATCAGTAGAGTACAAGGAGGACTGACATGGCTTTGGTGGTCCAAAAGTACGGCGGCACCTCGATGGGGTCCGTCGAACGAATTCGCAACGTCGCCAAGAGGGTGGCAAAAACCTATGATGCCGGCAACGACATGGTGGTGGTTGTCTCCGCCATGGCAGGCGAAACCAACAAGCTGGTCGCGCTTGCCAACGAGGTGTGCGAGTTCCCGGACAACCGTGAATATGACGTGCTTGTTGCGGCTGGGGAGCAGGTCTCCATCGCACTGCTGGCCATGTGCCTGAAAGCCATGGGGTACAAGGCGAAGTCCTACCTCGGCTTCCAGGTTCCCATCCTCACCGATTCCTCCTACAGCAAAGCCAGGATCGAGAGCATCGACGACAAGAAGATGCGTGCCGACCTGAAAGAGGGGACCATCCTGATCGTTGCCGGTTTCCAGGGCGTGGACGAGTTCGGCAGCGTCACCACCTTGGGACGCGGCGGTTCCGACACCTCGGCTGTGGCGCTGGCAGCGGCCCTGAAAGCCGACGTCTGCGAGATCTTTACCGACGTGGACGGTGTCTACACCACCGACCCGAACATCTGCAAGGACGCCAAAAAGATCGAGCGCATCTCCTACGAGGAGATGTTGGAGTTGGCCAGCCTCGGCGCCAAGGTGCTGCAGATCCGCTCCGTGGAATTCGCCAGCAAGTACAACGTCGACGTCCACGTCCGCTCGAGTTTCAACGAAAATCTCGGAACCATGGTTACCAAGGAGGATAAAGAAATGGAAGCAGTGCTCGTCTCGGGTATCGCCTACGCCAAGGATGAAGTCAAAATCGCCGTCATGCAGGTACCGGACAAGCCCGGGATCGCAGCCCAGATCCTCTCTCCGCTTTCCGACGCCAACATCTCCGTCGACATGATCGTCCAGAACGTGAGCGAAGCCGGTTCCACCGACTTCACCTTCACCGTGCCCCAGGCCGATTTCAAGAAGGCGCTCTCCATCACCAAGGAAACCGCCGAGGCCATCCACGCCAAGGAAGTCCTCTCCGACGAGAGCGTCACCAAGGTCTCCATCGTCGGTCTGGGCATGAGGAGCCACGCCGGCGTGGCGACCACCATGTTCCAGGCGCTCGCCAAGGAGGGGATCAACATCCAGATGATCTCCACCTCCGAGATCAAGATCTCCGTCGTGGTTGACGCCAAGTACACCGAACTTGCCGTCCGCGTGCTGCACGACGCCTTCGGCCTGGCCGGGAAATAGATACCGTTCAGCGTGCAACGTTCGATGTTACGAAACGCCCCGGCTTCGGCTTGGGCGTTTCCGTAACGGCGAGCGCGGACCTGCAGACGGCGAAAGGGGACAGGCACCTGCGGAGCCAGTCCCCAAACTGACTTTTGAACGTTCGATATCGAACGTTGGACGTCTTTTGATGAAGTTGGGGGGGATATGAGCCTGGTGAAACTTTACGATACGACGCTTAGGGACGGAACGCAGGCGGAGGACATCTCTTTCCTTGTCGAGGATAAGATCCGCATCGCCCACAAACTGGACGAGTGCGGCATGCACTACATCGAGGGGGGGTGGCCCGGCTCGAACCCCAAGGACGTCGCCTTTTTCAAGGACATCAAGAAGGAGAAGCTCTCCCAGGCCAAAATCGCCGCCTTCGGCTCGACCCGCCGCGCCAAGATCACCCCGGACAAGGACCAGAACCTGCGCACCCTGGTGGACTCCAAGGCCGACGCCGCCACCATCTTCGGCAAAAGCTGGGACTTCCAGGTGCACGAGGCGCTCAGGATCCCGCTCGAGGAAAACCTCGAAATGGTCTTTGATTCGCTGGAATTCCTCAAGAAGAACATGCCTGAGGTGTTCTACGACGCCGAGCACTTCTTCGACGGCTACAAGTCCAACCCCGACTACGCCATCAAGACACTGCTGGCCGCCCAGCAGGCGGGGGCCGACTGCATCATCCTGTGCGACACCAACGGCGGCTCGATGCCCTACGAGATCGCAACCATCGTGGACGAGGTGAAGAAACACATCACCACCCCGCTCGGCATCCACGCCCACAACGACGGCGAGTGCGCGGTGGCCAACTCCGTCATCTCCGTGCAGCAGGGGATCGTGCACGTGCAGGGGACCATCAACGGCTTCGGCGAGCGCTGTGGCAACGCGAACCTCTGCTCCATCATCCCGGCGCTCAAGGTGAAGATGCAGCGTGACTGCATCTCGGACGCACAGATGAAGACGCTGCGGGACCTCTCCCGCTACGTCTACGAGCTCGCCAACCTGGCGCCCAACAAGCACCAGCCCTACGTCGGCAACTCCGCCTTCGCCCACAAGGGGGGCGTGCACGTCTCGGCCATCCAGCGCCACCCGGAAACCTATGAGCACATGCGGCCGGAACTGGTCGGCAACACGACCCGCGTGCTGGTTTCCGACCTCTCCGGGCGCGCCAACATCCTCGCCAAGGCGACCGAGTTCAACATCAACCTGGACAGCAAGGACCCGGTCACCCTCGAGATCCTGGAAGACATCAAATCCATGGAGAACCGCGGCTACCAGTTCGAGGGGGCGGAAGCTTCTTTCGAACTGTTGATGAAGCGCGCTCTCGGCACGCACCGCAAGTTCTTCTCCGTGATCGGCTTCCGCGTCATTGACGAGAAGCGCACCGAGGACGATCAGCCCATCTCCGAGGCGACTATCAAGGTCAAGGTGGGCGGCAAGATCGAGCACACGGCATCCGAGGGACACGGCCCGGTCAACGCCCTGGACAATGCCCTCAGGAAGGCGCTGGAGAAGTTCTACCCGAAGCTGAAAGACGTGAAGCTGCACGACTACAAGGTCCGGGTGCTTCCGGCCGGGCAGGGCACCGCATCCTCCATCCGCGTCCTCATCGAAAGCGGCGACAAGGAAGGGCGCTGGGGCACGGTCGGCGTCTCCAGCAACGTCATCGAGGCCTCCTACCAGGCCCTCGTGGACGCCATCGAGTTCAAGCTCCACAAAGACGAGGAGACGGCGGCGCCCAAGAAATGATGCCCAGGGGCCAGCGACTTGCCCTTTGGTGCCTCGCCCTGCTCCTGACCCTCACGTTGTACATGAAAGGCCGCTCTCCCGCCCACCAGGCTGGGGGAGCGGCCTTTTCCCGTTATACGGGGCAGGGGATCACGGTGCGTCTCGCCGGAAAGCTCCGACATCCGGGTGTTTACCGCCTGCCGCCGGGGACCGACGTCGCTACCGCCATTAAAATGACGGTGCCTGCAGGGGAGGAGACGGCGAGTGTCACAGGACCCGCCACCCGGAAACTGGCGAGCGGGGACGTAGTCACCCTCGGCGGCAGCTCTGGCGGTAAGGGAGTGATTTCAGTCACTAAAATGGGCGCCAAAGAGAGGATGCTCCTCAAGATTCCTCTGCATCCCGACCTGCTTCAGGAAGAGGAGTGGGACCTGCTCCCGGGCATCGGGCCGGCCCTGTCCCGACGCATCGTGGCCGACCGTCAGGAAAATGGCGCTTTTGGCGCGGTGGACGGGCTGCTGCGGGTGCCGGGTATCGAGGCGGGGAAGCTTGCCGCTATTCGCAAGTATTTCTAATGGTCGCTAAGGGGGCATTTTTGCGAAGGTTCGTTCTAAATGGAGTACGGATTAGATTACAGCCTGTTTAGATTTCCGATATTGGCATGTCGTGTGAATTATACGTTCCCACATGAAGTTCTTTAATCAACTTTTTGTTGGGAGGTATGGCTTATGAAATGCCCTAAATGCAAAGGTAGGATGTTTGCCGAGAAATATTACGACTTCGTGAGATCGTTCGATGCCTGGAAATGCACCTGCTGTGGCGAGGTGCTCGATCCCACCATCCTCGCCAACAGAGCCAGGAACTTCAACAGCCTCCTCGGCTGATCCCACATCATCACCGACACCAAGGGGGGACGTCTCCAACGCCCCTCCTTTTATTTCCTGCTTGTCAGCCGTAGCCACGCCCCCGCGACTGCCGCGCCCGGCATTGCCTTGCCGCGCCTGGTTTGTCCGCTCGCCCGCCGGATGTGCCCGCTCCATCAGCCTGTGAACTGGAACTGCTGTAGTCATCGAGAAATCATGGAAGCATGATTTTGTCTTGACAGGATCAGGGGTGTCGGTTATAAAGGGGATCAAATTGGTCCTAAAGGTGTTTTTATGATGGAACTGACCCGCAAGGGTGAATACGCAATCCGTGGCATCATCTACCTGGCGCAACAGCCGCCGGGGCGGGTTTCGCTGATCAGCGAGATCGCCGCCGCCGCCGAGGTGCCGCAGACCTTCCTGGCCAAAATCTTCCAAAGCTTCGCCAAGCTCGGCTTGGTTACCTCCTCGCGCGGTACCGGCGGGGGCTTCGTGCTTGCACGTCCCGCATCCGCGATCACCCTGCGTGAGGTGGTTGAGGCCGTCGAGGGGCCCATTCTGCCCAACCGCTGCCTATTGGGCAGCGCCTGTGACAGGGGAGGCCCCTGCCGCGTGCACGCCGTCTGGAAACAGGTGCAGACTGAAGTGGTCCACATCCTCGACGGCGTCACTATCGATACCCTTGCCCGGAACCCCTGACCCTGCGTCGTAGCGTTCAAATTTTTTTGTTTACAATTAAGATAAAGAAGGTCCTGTTGGTCTTTTGTGACCGCTAATATCAAGTTCGGCTGAGAAACGGCCCATGGGCCAAACTGTTCAATTTTATCTAAGGAGCGAATCATGGATGTATTGACCCTGAGCAGGCTGCAGTTTGCCATCACCAGCATGTTCCACTTCATTTTCGTCCCCCTCACCCTGGGGCTGTCGGTCCTGGTGGCGATGATGGAAACCCGTTACGTGCTGACCGGCAACGAGATGTACAAGAGGATGACGAAGTTCTGGGGCAAGCTGTTCCTGATCAACTTCGCCCTCGGCGTGGTGACCGGCATCACCTTGGAGTTCCAGTTCGGTATGAACTGGGCCGAGTACTCGCGCTACGTCGGCGACATCTTCGGGGCACCTCTGGCCATCGAGGCGACCGTGGCCTTTTTCATGGAGAGCGTCTTCATCGGGGTCTGGGCCTTTGGCTGGGACAAGGTGGGGAAGCGGTTCCACGCGGTTTCCATCTGGCTGGTGGCACTGGCCACCAACTTGTCCGGCCTTTGGATCCTCTTGGCCAACGGATGGATGCAGCACCCGGTCGGCTACGTGCTCAGAAACGGCCGTGCCGAGATGGTGGACTTCATGGCGCTGATCACCAACCCCTTCGGCCTGCTGAAATTCGGGCACCAGATCGTCTCCGGGTACACCGTGGCGGGCTTCTTCGTGATGGGGGTCTCCGCCTACCACCTGCTCAAGGCGCGTAACCGCGAATTCTTCAAGGCCTCCTTCGGTATGGCCGCCGTCTTCGCCCTGATTGCATCCATCATGGTCGGCGTCATCGGCGACTTCCACGCCGCCGACGTCGCCAAGACCCAACCCGCCAAGTTCGCCGCCATGGAGGCGGTCTGGAATTCCTGCAGCAACGCGCCCATGCACCTGATCGCCTTCCCCGACGAGAAGAACGAGTGCAATCTGGTCACAGCGCTCCCGGTACCGGGTCTTCTGAGCTTCCTTGCCTTCCACGACACCAACGCGCAGATCCGCGGCATCACCTCCTTCCCCAAGGACGAGCGTCCGCCGGTGCTCCCGGTATTCCTGAGCTTCCGCCTCATGGTCGGGCTGGGCACCCTGTTCATCCTGCTGTCGGCCGCGGCGCTCTTTCTCTCCAAGAACGGCCTGCTGGAGAAGTACCCCCTGTTCCTGAAACTGCTGGTGCTCTGCATCCCGCTACCCTACATCGCCAACCAGCTCGGCTGGCTGGTCTCGGAGGTGGGGCGGCAGCCCTGGATCGTCTACGGCATCATGAAGACCTCCGACGCGGTTTCCAAGTCGCTGGACATTTCCCAGGTGATCGGCTCCCTGCTCGGTTTCACGCTGCTCTACGGCCTCCTTGGCTTCGTGGATATCTACCTGTTGACCAAATTCGCCCGCAAGGGGCCTGAAGAATCTCACGTCGGCGCTACCAACGCCTTCAGAAACTAGGGGGGGACAATGGATCTGCATATCGTATGGTTTGTACTTTGGGGCGTTCTCTGGGGGGTCTATTTCATGCTGGACGGTTTCGTCCTCGGGGCGGGAATGCTGCACCGCGTGCTGGGCAAGACCGACATGGACCGTCGCGTCGTCATCAACAGTTTCGGCCCGGTCTGGGATGGTAACGAGGTCTGGCTGGTCACCGCCGGCGGCGCCACCTTCGCCGCCTTCCCGACCACCTACGCCCTCATGTTCAGCTACCTGTACACGCCGCTTTTGCTGCTGCTCTTCGGCCTCATCGTGCGCGGGGTCTCCTTCGAATTCCGCAGCAAGGAGGAAGGAGCCACCTGGCGCGGTTGCTGGGACTGGGCCATCGTGCTGTCGAGCTTTGTGCCCGCGCTTCTCTTCGGCGTCGCCTTCGGCAACATCTTCGCCGGGCTCCCTATGGACCAGGCAGGTTACCACGGCTCCCTCATTGCCCTTTTGAACCCTTACGGCATCGTGAGCGGGCTGCTCTTCGTGATGCTCTTCCTCGAGCACGGCGCCCTCTACGTGGCGGTTAAAACGACCGGCGACTTGAGCCGGCGCGCCGAGTCCCTGGCCCGCACCCTCTGGGTCCCGCTCCTTGTGGTGGCGGTCGCCTTCCTGGGCTACACCAACTTCGCCACCAAGCTCTATGACAACTACCTGAAGGCCCCGGTCCTTTTGGTGGCGCCGCTTCTGGCCGTGGCTGCCCTGGTTGGCGTGCGCCTGCTGCTTGGCACCGGCAACACCCTGGCCGCCTTCGCCGCCTCCTGCGTCACCATCCTGGGTGTGGTGGGTACCGGCGTGATCGGGCTGTTCCCCAACCTGATCCCCTCCAGCATGGACGTCTTGTCGAGCCTCACCATTTACAACAGCTCCTCTTCGGAGTACACGCTGCAGATCATGACGGGCGTGGCTTTCACCTTCGTGCCGGTGGTGATCCTGTACAAGATCTGGGTGTACCGGATCTTCCGGGAGAGGGTCACCGCAGAGGCGGTGGCCGCCGACCACGAGGCCTACTAGCCCGCATCCGCCTGCCGCCGCCCTCCACCACGGGGGGCGGCTTTTTCCTTTTCGTGCCGCGCCGCGGTCGCCCCACAGGGGCCCTAAGCGATTAAAGGGAAACCAATTCTATATTGACAAGTTCCCTTCCTCTTTGCTACTTTACCCTCTTGTCGCGCGCCCTGAGCGAACAGCGCCGGTGCCATAGCCCTTCCCGGGAGGCAGCTTTTCTAGCGGATGCCCCGACAGACCCGTCACCACAACCCCCGCCCAGACATTCTTGCACGAGGCATTACGGCAGAGAGCCTGCCATATAAAGTGAACAAAGAGAGGACTTTCCATGCAGATTAGTGTTGAATCGGTCAACAGCATCAAGAAGAAGTTGAACTTCGAAATTCCGGCGGACAAAGTTTCTGCTGAAGTTGACAAGGCGTATGCCGAAATAAGGAAGCATGCCGCCATAAAAGGGTTCCGCAAGGGCAAGGTCCCCATGGGACTGATCGAGAAACACTACGGCGAGAAGATGGCCGAGGACGTGGTCAAGAGCCTCGTGAACGATACCTACTTCCAGGCTGTCACCGAGCAGGGCCTCAACCCGGTATCCTACCCGGTCATCGAGAGCGAGCTGCTTAAAAAGGGCGAGCCGTTCAAGTATTCCGCGACCATCGAGGTCTTCCCCGAAGTCGAACTGAAGGAATACCTCGGCCTCGAGGTGCAGAAGGAGCAGCTGGTGCTCGACCCGGCCGCGGTCGACGCCCGCCTCAAGGAGATGCAGGAGCGCATGGCGCAGCTGGGACCCGCTCCGGAAGGGCACGCCGCGGCACTGGGCGATTTCGTCACTTTCGACTTCACCGGTTCCATCGACGGCGTTCCCTTCGAGGGGGGTGCCGCTGAGGACTTCCAGCTCGAACTCGGCTCCGGCCGCTTCATCCCGGGCTTCGAGGACCAGATGGTCGGCCTGACTGTGGGCGCCAACAGCACCATCAAGGTCACCTTCCCGGAGAGCTATGGTTCCGCGGAACTGGCCGGCAAGCCCGCCGACTTCGAGATCACCGTCAAGGAGATCAAGATCAAGGAGCTTCCCGAGCTGAACGACGACTTCGCCAAGGAGTTCGGCGAGGAGTTCGAGACCCTCGACCTGTTGAAGGCGAAACTGGCCGAGATCAACCAGACCCAGGAAGAGTCGCGCATCAACCATGACCTGCGTGAGAACGTCTTCAAGGCGCTGATCGAGAAGAACCCGGTCGAGGTCCCCGAGACCCTGGTCGATCGCCAGGTCACCATGATGCTGGAGAACACCAAGCAGCGCCTCTCCTCCCAGAGGATGTCCCTTGAGATGATGGGGATGACCGACGACAGCTACAAGGCTCAGTTCCGTGATGCCGCCCGCGACCAAGTCAAGGGTTCCGTGATCGTCGACGCCGTGGCCGAGAAGGAGTCCATCGAGGTGACCGAGGAGGAGTTCCAGGCGCAGCTCGGCCAGATCTCAGCCCAGACCGGCCAGCCGCTGGAGAAGGTGACCCAGCTGTACACGACCAATGAGCGGGCCAAGGATAGCCTGATGGCCCAGATGAGGGAAGACAAGGCGGTGCAGTTCATCACCGAGCGCGCCAAGGTGACCGAGGTTCCCAAGGCGGAAAGCAAATAGGAGATTCCATGCTGGTACCGATAGTAGTGGAGCAGACTGGCCGGGGCGAGAGGTCGTACGACATCTACTCGCGCCTTTTGAAGGACAGGATCATCTTCCTGGGGGGCGGCATCGACGACAACGTCGCCAACCTGGTGATCGCGCAGCTCCTCTTCCTGGAGGCCGAGGATCCCGACAAGGATATCCATCTCTATATCAACTCCCCCGGCGGTGTGGTCACCGCCGGGATGGCGATCTACGACACCATGCGCTACATCAAGGCGCCGGTGTCGACCATCTGCATCGGGCAGGCGGCCTCCATGGGCGCCTTCCTGCTGTCGGGCGGGGAGAAGGGAAAGCGTTTCTCCTTGGCTAACTCGCGCATCATGATCCACCAGCCGCTGGGAGGGTTCCAGGGGCAGGCGACGGATATTCATATCCACGCCAAGGAGATCCTGCGCATGAAGGACCAGCTGAATGAACTCTTGGCCGAGCATACCGGCCAGAGCTTTGAAAAAGTCTCCGCCGACACTGAGCGCGACTACTTTATGTCGGGCGAAGAGGCAAGGACATATGGTATTATAGATGCCATTGTGACTAGAAACGTTGTCACCGGAGGTGCCAATTGAGCAGAAGAGATGACCGTTCCGATACGCTGATCTGTTCCTTTTGCGGGAAGAGCCAGGAAGAGGTGAAGAAGCTTATTGCGGGGCCTACGGTCTACATCTGCGACGAGTGCATCGAACTTTGCAACGACATCATCGCGGAGGAGTCCAAGCTCGAGGACACCTCCGGCCCGGACGTCCGCAAGCTCCCCAAGCCGCAGGAGATCAAAGAGGTCCTTGACGAGTACGTCATCGGGCAGTCCCGCGCCAAGAAGGTTCTGGCCGTCGCGGTGTACAACCACTACAAGCGCGTCGAGGCACCCGCAAAGCCCGGCGACGTGGAGATGCAGAAGAGCAACATCCTGCTGCTGGGGCCCACCGGCTCGGGCAAGACGCTCCTGGCCCAGACCCTGGCCCGCATCCTCAAGGTCCCCTTCGCCATGGCGGACGCCACCAACCTCACCGAGGCGGGCTACGTCGGCGAAGACGTCGAGAACATCATCCTGACCCTCCTGCAGGCCGCGGACTACGACGTGGAGAAGGCGCAGAAGGGGATCATCTACATCGACGAGATCGACAAGATCGCCAGGAAGTCCGATTCCCCCTCCATCACCCGGGACGTTTCCGGAGAAGGGGTGCAGCAGGCACTTCTGAAGATCATCGAGGGGACCATCGCCAGCGTGCCTCCCAAGGGTGGTCGCAAGCACCCGCAGCAGGAGTTCCTGAAGGTCGACACCACCAACATCCTCTTCATCTGCGGCGGCGCCTTCCCGGGGCTGGACAACATCATCCAGCAGCGGATCGGCGTGAAGACCTTGGGCTTCGGTGCCGACGTCAAGAAGAAGGTCGAGAAGAAGGCCGGCGAACTGCTGGCCGGGGTAACCCCCGAGGACCTGTTGAAGTTCGGGTTCATCCCCGAGTTCGTCGGGCGTCTCCCCATGCTCGCCTCGCTGTCCGAGCTGGACGAGGAGGCCATGGTGCAGATCCTCAAGGAGCCCAAGAACGCGCTGATCAAGCAGTACCAGAAGCTGTTCGAGATGGAGCACGTGAAGCTCAAGTTCACCGACGGCTCCCTGATCGCCATTGCCCGCGAAGCGCTGAAGAGAAAGACCGGCGCCCGCGGCCTGCGTTCCATCCTGGAAAACGCGATGCTCGACATCATGTACGAGATCCCGTCCCAGAGCATGGTCAAAGAGGTGGTGATCAGCGAAGAGGTGATCTACAGCAAGGAAAAACCGATCATCGTCTATGAGAACGTGGCGGAAAGCGCCTAACAGGGACATATGACTGAACAAACCAGCAGCAGACGCAAGAAGAGAGGGAATCCGGAAAGGTTCCCTCTCTTTCCTTTACGGGACATCGTGATCTTCCCCCACATGGTGATACCTCTGTTCGTGGGGCGTGAGAAGTCGGTGCTCGCCCTCGAGGCCGCCATGGCCCAGAACGACAAGCTGATCCTGCTTGCCACCCAGAAAAACGCCAAGACCGAGGACCCCGAGCCGGCGGACATCTACACGGTGGGGACGCTGTGCCAGGTGATCCAGCTCCTGAAACTCCCCGACGGCACCGTCAAGGTGCTGGTGGAGGGGAAAAGGCGCGGCTCCATCGTCTCCTTCAGCGACCGGACCGATTACTTCGAGGTCGAGGTGGAGACCCTCACCGAGAAGAGCAGCAACCAGACCGAGGTCGAGGCCCTGAAGCGAGGTGTGCTCGCCTCCTTCGAGAGCTACGTGGAGCTGAACAGTTCGGTGCCGGCCGAGATCCTGCAGTCGGTGCAGGCGATCGCCGACCCCTCGCGCCTGGCCGACACCATCGCTCCGCACCTGAACCTGAAGGTGGCCCAGAAGCAGGAACTTTTGGCCGCGGTGCAGCCGGCGCGGCGCATGGAACGCCTTTTGTCGCTCATGGGCGCCGAGATCGAGATCCTGCAGATCGAGAAGAAGATCCACGCCCGGGTCAAGAAGCAGATGGAGAAGACCCAGAAGGATTACTACCTGAACGAGCAGATCCGCGCCATCCAGAAGGAGTTGGGGGGCAAGGACGAGTTCAAACAGGAGTTGAGGAGTCTGGAGGCGAAGGCCGCCAAGCTGCCGCTCTCGGCCGAGGCCAAGCAGAAGGTGCAGGCCGAGATCAAGAAGCTGAAATTCATGTCCCCCATGTCCGCCGAGGCGGCCGTGGTGCGCAACTACGTGGACTGGCTGCTCGCGCTCCCCTGGGGCGCCTACGCCAAAGAGAACCGGGACATCCGCGAGGCGCGCGCCCGCCTGGACGGCGACCACTACGGCCTGGAGAAGGTGAAGCAGAGAATCCTCGAGTTTCTGGCAGTGAGTGCCTTGGCCCCGGGGATGAAGGGGCCGATCCTCTGCCTGGTGGGCCCTCCCGGCGTCGGCAAGACATCGCTGGCGCGCTCGGTCGCCAAGGCCACCGGCCGCGACTTCGTCAAGATCTCGCTGGGCGGGGTGCGCGATGAGGCCGAGATCCGCGGGCACCGGCGCACCTACGTGGGGGCCATGCCGGGGCGCATCGTCCAGTCGCTCAAGAAGTGCGGCTCGTCCAATCCCGTGTTCCTCCTGGACGAAATCGACAAGATGAGTTCCGACTTCCGCGGCGACCCCGCCTCGGCCCTTCTCGAGGTGCTCGACCCGGAGCAGAACGCGAGCTTCAACGACCACTTCCTCGACCTTGACTACGACCTCTCCAAGGTGATGTTCATCACCACGGCGAACTCCAGCCATTCCATCCCGCGGCCGCTTCTGGACCGCATGGAGGTGGTACGGCTGGACGGCTACACCGAGCACGAGAAGCTCGCCATCGCCCGCCAGTACCTGATCCCTAAGCAGGCCGAAGCCAACGGGCTTGCCGATAAGGGGATCAGCTTCACCGACGCGGCGCTTCTGGAGCTGGTGCGCCGTTACACCCGCGAGGCGGGGGTGAGGAACCTGGAGCGCGAAATCGGTTCGATTTGCCGCAAGATCGCCTTCGTTCTGGCAGAGGGAGGCAGGCTGCGCCGTACCGTGCAGCCCAAGCAGCTCGCCGGCTATCTGGGACCTACCCGCTATAAGTACGGGGAGATCGGCCAGGAGGATGCTATCGGCCTGGTTACCGGGCTGGCCTGGACCGAGGTGGGGGGTGAGCTCCTGAACATCGAGGTGGTCTCGCTGCCGGGCAAAGGGAAGCTGACCGTGACCGGCAAGCTGGGCGAGGTGATGCAGGAGTCGGCCCAGGCGGCCATGACCTACGTCCGCTCGCGCGGGGAACTCCTGGGCTTTGCCAAGGACTTCTACCAGCATCTCGACATCCACATCCATGTCCCGGAAGGGGCGATTCCCAAGGACGGCCCCTCGGCCGGTATCGCCATGGCCTGCGCGCTCACCTCGGCGCTGACCAAGAGGCCTGTGCGGCGCGACATCGCCATGACCGGCGAGGTGACCCTGCGCGGCACCGTGCTTCCCATCGGCGGCCTTAAGGAGAAGCTCCTCGCGGCAGGGCGGGGCGGCATCCGCACCGTCTTGATCCCCAAGGAAAACGAGAAGGACCTGGCGGAAGTGCCCAAGGAAATCCTGGCGGGGCTCACCGTATACCCGGTGGCCCACATGGATGAGGTGCTCGGCCACGCGCTGTTGGCACCGGTAGGTCTCCCTGCAGCCGCTCTGTATGCGGACGCAGCTCAAGCGGCAGGTGACAGCGCGGTGGTACCGCACTAGAAAAAAAATTAGAAAAAAGGTTGACACCTCGAACGATGCTCTGGTATATAGTGTCTTCACTTTTGCGATGCATACCTAGGAGGAGCTAATGAACAAGGCAGAACTGGTAAGCGCTATTGCCGACGAAGCACAGTTGACCAAGGTTGATGCTGACAAGGCTCTCACTGGGATTCTTGATGCACTGACCAACTGTCTCGCCGCCGGCGACAAAGTCACTCTGGTTGGCTTTGGCACCTTCAGCGTCGCCGAGCGCGCCGCCCGCACCGGTCAGAACCCGCAGACCGGTAAGAAGATCGAGATCGCGGCTTCCACCGCTCCGAAATTCAAGCCGGGCAACACCCTGAAGGAACTGATCAACGCTTAACAAATCCCGGTTCTCCGGGATGTAGTAGATGCGGGGTTGTAGCTCAGTTGGTTAGAGTGCCAGCCTGTCACGCTGGAAGTCGCGGGTTCGAGCCCCGTCAACCCCGCCATATAAAATCTAATGGGTGAATAGCTCAGCTGGGAGAGCGCCAGCCTTACAAGCTGGATGTCGGGGGTTCGATCCCCTCTTCACCCACCACAAAACAAGTTCTACGTTCTAGGTTCCAAGTTCTACGTGTTAGTTCTTGGTTTCAACATAGAACGCAGAACGTAGAACCGATTCTCAACAGTTTTCGAGAGTTGGGGTTGTAGCTCAGTTGGTTAGAGTGCCAGCCTGTCACGCTGGAAGTCGCGGGTTCGAGCCCCGTCAACCCCGCCATCAAAAGGAAAGGCCGCCTGTCTCAGGCGGCCTTTCCTTTTTTCGTTCCGGGCTCTTCCGCCACGCGCACGGCTGCTTCCCTGCCGCCTTTGCTGCAAGCCCTTTAGCTTGACTTGCCTGATCAAAATCGTTTATCCTCTGCCAGATCCTGGTCTGCGGACTTCAGCTCCCCAAGCACATATGATTTTGCGGTTTTAGCCGTCAACGTGAAACGGAAAGTGAGCCTCCCTTGAAACCCATCAAGCCTATCGTGGTGATCCCCACTTATAACGAAAGAGACAACCTGGAAAAACTGGTTAGGCAGGTACTCAACCTGAACCCCGCCCTGGAGCTCTTGGTGGTTGACGACAATTCACCTGACGGCACCGGCGATCTCGCAGAGAGCCTGGCGGCGGAGACGGGACGCGTTTCCGTGCTGCACCGCAGCGGCAAACTGGGATTGGGCTCCGCCTACCGTGAGGGGTTTGCCAAGGCGCTGGAGATGGGCGCCGACCTCGTGGTGCAGATGGACGCCGATTTCTCCCACGATCCGGCCATGATCCCGTACTTCTTCGAGGAGACCCGCAACTCCGACCTGGTGATCGGGTCGCGTTACCTGAACGGGGTGAGCGTGGTAAACTGGCCGCTGCGCCGGCTCATGCTGAGCTACTTCGCCAGCGTCTATACCAGGGTCATCACCGGTCTCACCATCTCCGATTGCACCAGCGGCTTCAAGTGCTTCCGCGCCGAGGCCCTCAGGGCGATCGACCTCTCCAGCATCCGCTCGGACGGCTACTCGTTCCAGATCGAGATGAACTACCGCTGCAAGGAGAAGGGGTTTCGCATCAGCGAAGTCCCCATCATTTTCATAGACCGCCATGCCGGCACCTCCAAGATGTCCAAGAAGATCGTGCGCGAGGCGGTGCTCATGGTCTGGAAACTCAAACTGGGGTCGCTGCTGGGCGCGGTGCTCCCCAAAGGGAGGGGATGATGCCCTCGACGCTGTGGTCGATTATCTGCGTGGCCGGTCTCTGGGGCTTCGTCACGTGCACCATTTTCTTCATACTGCGTGCCTTTCCGGCCCGTGATTCTTTTCAGGGGAAGGCGGCCCTCAGGTGGGGAGCGGGCGTGCTTCTCTTCTTCGTTGTCTGGATCGTGGGCATGATGCAGGCCTGACGCTGCTGTAGACAGAACCAGTTCCCGTTTACTGTTTTAATTCTCTCATATTTGTGGTACTCATAATATCTTATGCCCGTTTATACCTGTAAAATTGGTTCTTCCGACGGCCGAATCCTCACCAAGGAACTCGATTCTGTCAGTGAGGCTTTGCTGCGTCAGAGTCTGGAGGAACAGGGGTATGTGGTATTCGAGGTTCGCAAGAAACCGTTTCAGTTCCTGCTGGACACGGGTGTCGGCCGCAAGAAGGTCGGGAGCAAGGAACTACTGCTCTTCAACCAGGAACTGCTGGTGCTCTTGAAGGCGGGGCTTCCCATTATCCAGGCTCTCGACACGATTCTAGAGTCAGGAACCGGGAAACTGTACGAGATACTGAACGCGGTGCGGGAGGATATCAAGGGGGGGCTCGCGCTGTCGACGGCGATCGAAAAGTACCCGAGGATTTTCCCGGCGCTCTACATAGCCTCGATCCGCGCCGGCGAGCGCACCGGCGACCTGCCGCAGACCATCCGGCGCTACATCGCCTTTTTGAAGAGGAGCGAGGGGTTCCGCGGCAAGATCATCGGCGCCATGTTCTACCCGGCCATCCTGGTGGCCGTGGCATTCGTGGCCATCACGGTGCTCCTGATCTACGTGGTACCGACCTTCAGCACGATCTACGGGGATTCAGGTAACGCGTTGCCGGTGCCGACCCAGATGCTGATCAACTTCACCGGATTCCTGAGGCACTACCTGCTTGTCTTCGTGGGGCTCATCTTCGGGGCCGTGACCATTTTCAGGCGCTGGAAGGAGACGGAGTCGGGACGCTACACCGTGGACAACATGAAGATCAAGACCCCCTTTGTCGGAGCGGTGGTCATTCGCTACGCGCTGGCGGGCTTCACCCGGACCCTGGCCACCGTGCTCGGTTCCGGCATCCCGATCGTCGAGGCGATGCGCATGTCGGTGGGGACCCTGAACAACAAGGTGCTGGAGCGCGGCCTGCTCATGGCCGTGCACCGGGTCGAGGAGGGGAGCAAGCTCTCCACCGCGCTGGAGAACATGAAGCTCTTGCCGCCGCTGGCGCTGCGCATGCTTTCCGTGGGCGAGACCACCGGTGCCATCGAGGAGATGCTCGGGGATATCTCCGACTACTTCGAGGACGAGATCGAAAGAAATCTGCAAGTGCTGACTACCGCCATCGAGCCTGCCATCATGATCGTCATGGGGGTGGTCATCGGCACCATCATCGTCACCATGTACCTGCCGATCTTCAAGATCGCCAGCACCGTCAGTTAGAGGGAACATGCTGAAGCCGTTCAAAAGACAGAGGCTGGGTGACATCCTCCTGGAGCAGGGTGAACTGACCAACGATCAGCTGGCCTACGCTCTCGACAAGCAGCAGGGCACCAAGGAGCGCCTGGGCGCCATCTGCATCGCCGATGGGCTCATCAGCGACGTGGCGCTGGGGCAGGCACTGGCGCTCCAGTTCGGCCTGGAATTCGTCGACCTGAAGGGCGTGCGCCCGGACGAGTCCCTGTTCAACGTCGTCCCCCCCGAGGTCATGTTCCGCTACCATTTCGTGCCCCTGGAACTGCAGGGGGACCTATTGGTGGTGGCCATCGCGGACCCGACCGCGGTCCTGCAACTGGACGAGATGTCCCTGCTCCTGGAGCGGCCGCTCACTTTCAAGGTGGCCGCTGAATCGGAGATCGCCCACCACCTGAAGCGGGGCGAGGGGACCAGCCGTGTCTTGAAGGAAGTCTCCGAAGACTTCATGCTGCAACTGGTGACCGAGACCGACAAGGGGGAGGAAATCCTCTCCGTCGAAAACGTCTCCGCCGACACCAGCCCCATCATCAAGCTGGTCAACTCCACCATCCTCGACGCCCTGACCCGGCGCGCCTCGGATATCCATATCGAGACCGCCCAAGAAGGGGTCATCATCAAGTACCGTATCGACGGCGTGCTCTACAAGGCCACCGATCCGATCGACAACCACTTCCAGGGGCCGCTCATCTCCAGGCTCAAGGTCATGAGCGAACTGGACATCTCCGAGCGGCGCATCCCGCAGGACGGAAGGTTCAAGGTCAGGATCGGCGCCAAGTCCATCGACTTCCGCGTCTCGATCATGCCCAGCGCCTTCGGTGAGGATGCCGTCATCCGTATCCTCGATAAGGAGAGCATCGCCAGCGACCTGCGTGGACTCACCCTGGAGACGCTCGGCATGGCGTCCCACGAGATCAAGCGCTTCCGCAAGATGATCAAGGAGCCCTACGGCATGGTGCTGGTCACCGGCCCCACCGGTTCCGGCAAGACCACCACGCTCTACGGTGCACTCACCGAGATCCACACCGGCCTCGAGAAGATCATCACCATCGAGGACCCGGTGGAGTACGTCCTCTCCGGCATCACGCAGATCCCGGTCAACGAGAAGAAGGGGCTCACCTTCGCCCGCGGCCTGCGCTCCGTGTTGCGCCACGACCCGGACAAGATCATGGTGGGCGAGATCCGCGACTCGGAGACCGCCCAAATCGCTGTGCAGTCGGCGCTCACCGGTCACTTGGTATTCACCACCGTACACGCCAACAACGTATTCGACGTGATCGGCCGCTTCACCCACATGGGCATCGACCCGTACAACTTTGTCGCCTGCCTGAACTGCGTCATGGCGCAGCGCCTGGTCCGGAAGATCTGCCCCTCCTGCAAGAAGGCGGTCACCGTCTCCGACGACGAGCTGCGCGAGTCGGCGATCGATCCGGAGCGCGCCCGCGGCCTCACTCTGTACGAGGCGCGTGGCTGCGACGACTGCAACGGCACCGGTTACCGGGGCCGTTCCGCCATCGTGGAACTGCTCGATCTCAACGACGAGATCCGCGAGCTGATCATCTCCAAAGCCCCCATCGCCGCCCTGAAAAAGGCGGCCAAGGCGGCCGGGACCATGTTCCTCAGGGAATCGGCCGTGGCCAAGGTGCTGGCCGGCGAGACGACGATTAAGGAGATCAACCGTGTCACCTTCGTGGAATAGGTGCCAGATATGCTAATGTCCCGGAAAAGTCTTGGGCTGGAGCTCTCCGCCGCCGGGTTCAGTTTCGCCCTGGCCAGTGGCGGCAAGACCCCCACGGTCGAGGCGGGACTCACGGTGCCGTTCGCGCCGGGACTTCTGACCCTGTCGCGCCGCGACCCTAACGTGACCGACGGCAAGACCTTCGTCGCCGCGCTCAAGGAGGCGCACCTGCGCCTTCTGACCAAGGAGCGCAGCGTCAGCGTTTCGCTGCCGGATGCCGTGGGACGCGTGGTGCTCCTCGACCTGGAGGCGCGCTTCAAGAACCGCGACGAGGGATTGGACGTGATCCGCTGGAAGCTCAAGAAGAGCCTCCCCTTCGACATCAGCGCCGTGCACCTGGACTACCAGACCCTGGAGGAGAAGGAAAACGGGGCGGTGTCGCTTTTGGTGTCGCTCATCTCACGCCCGGTGGTGCAGCAATACGAGGAACTCCTGGTCGCGGCGGGGCTCGAGCCCAAGCTGATCGACTTTACCTCCTTCAACCTGTACCGCCTGTTCCAGCCCCGGCTCGACCTATCCGAAGACGGCGCTTTCGTCACCTTCTACCAAGGTTCCATGACGGTACTGATCTTCAACGGCGGCGTGCTGAGCTTTTACCGCACCAAGGAGGGGGTAGGGGATGTGCAGAACCTGTTCCGCGAAGTGAACAGCTCCTTCCTGGTCTACGGCGATCAGAACCCCGGCCAGAGCGTCAGTGAGGTCTTCTGTGCCGCAGCTCCCGGCGATGCCGAGTCGTTCCGTGCCCTGGTCGCCGAGGCGAGCGGACTGGAACCGGTGCTGCTTGACCTGGAGCGTCTGGTCCGGCAGGCCCCGGCCTTGGGATTGGACCGCCCCGCGTTGCATGCGCTGGCTGGTGCCATGGGCGCCGCGCTGAGGAGCCTGTGATATGAAACTGACCATCAACCTGGCCACCAGGCGTTACGTTAACCTGCCCCAGCTGAACGCCGTGCTGGCCGCCTCCTTCGTGGTCCTCGCGCTGCTCCTGGTTTACCTGGTGCGCGAGGTGGCCAACAACCAAGTCGAGATCAACAAGATCAAGAACGAGAGCGCCGCCGCGAGCCGCGGCCCCGCCGGTGCTCCTCCCGTTCCCGCTGAGCAGATGAAGGCCCTGGAGGCGAAGATCGCCTTTGCCAATACCATCATCGATCAGAAGTCCATCAACTGGCTCGGCCTTTTGGATAAGTTGGAACTGGTGGTGCCGGCAGGGGTGGCGCTCACCACGGTGGTGCCCTCGGCTCAGGACCCGCAGTCGTTGGCACTGTCCGGGATGGCCCTCTCCTTCGGCAAGCTGCGCACGCTCTTGGAAACCATGGAACAATCCCCCAACTTCTCGGACGTGTACTTGTTGAGTCAGACCGATCGCAAGGTCGGCAACGACCAAAAAGGCTTCGCCTTCACAATCTCCTGCAAGGTCAGTAACCGATGAACTGCCAGATGCTACTCGACATGATCGCCGCTCGGCGCAAGTCCTTCGCGTTCATCGCTTTCTTGGCGCTGCTCGCCCTGGGGGTTGGGATCTATCTCTCCGCCTACCAAAAGCCGGAACTGGAAGAGGCTCAAAAGGCGTGGTTCGCCAAGCGGGATTCCCTTGCCCGCGGAGAGACCCAGGCCGATGCCACCAAGTACCAGCAGGGGATGCGCGACCTCGAAACGTTCCGCAAGCACCTGGTCGCCAAGAAAGAGTTCCCCGCCTTGTTGGAGCGACTCTACGACACCGCCAAGCACAACTCCCTGGCCCTGAACGGCATCACCTACAAGCCCGGCAAGGAGAAGGTAAAAGGGAACCGCGTGGTGACCTACGGCATATCCTTCAACGTGACCGGCAAGTATGCGGCCATCAAGAGCTTTCTCGGCGACCTCGCGCGCTACCAGGAAATGCTGGTCATCGAAAGCATCTCCCTGAGCAACAGTAGTGCGACTGAGGAAAAGGTGGATCTCAAGGTCGTGACTACGCTTTACCTGACGGAGGGGGCATGAATCGCCAGAAACTAGCGCTTTTCCTGCTGCTCGTCGCTCTCGTCGGGGCTATTGTCTACGCCTTCGTGCGCTCTCCGCGGCAGCAGCAGGTATCCGCTCTCAAGAACCAGCCCGGCGCCAAGGCCACAGTGCTCAGGAAGAAGCCGGATCTCGCCCCGAAAGCGGCAGCGCCTGCTGCCGGGGTGGTTCATCTCGAGCTGCTGGAGCGGGAGAAGCCGGGGTTTAGCGGTTTCAGGCGCAACATCTTCTCCCCCATCTTCAGAGAGGATGCGAAGCTGTCGGCCCTCAAGCTCCCGCCGCCCCCGCCGCCGTTGAAGAAACTGCCGCCGATGCCGCAGGCATTGCCGGTGGCTCCGCCGCAGGTGCCCCCGCCGCCTCCACCGCCGACCCAGGAGCAGTTGGACGAGACCGAGCTGGGCAGGTTCGTTTTCATCGGCTTCCTAAAGAAGGGGACGGAGAAGACCGTGTTCCTTTCCAAGGGGGGCGAGATCTACCTGGCCAAGAAGGGAAGCCAGGTGGGCCCGAGGTTCCAGGTGTCCAACGTCACCGATGATGCCATCACCATCAAGTCGATCCAGACTGACCGGCAACTGGTGATTCCGCTGGTAGAAAACAGGTCGCTCAACGTGCGCCGCCCCAGCACCAGTCCCAGGCCTTAAGGAGCAACTTCATGCATAGACTAAGATCGATCTCAACCCTGATGCTGCTGACCGTGGCCCTTTCCGGCTGTGCGGCGGGGCGTACCGCTTTCAGCAAGGCAGAGCAGCTCGAGCGCGAGGGGAACCTGGACGCCGCGTTGGTTAAGTATGCGGAAGTAGCCTCCAAGCACCCCGATGTCGGCGAATACCGGGTGAAGCTGATCAATGTCACCGAGGCGGCCGCCAAGGTGCACTTCAAGAAAGGCGAGGCCTTCCTCGATAACAAGAACTACGAGGAGGCTCTGAGGGAGTTCCAGAGCGCCTACGCGATGGATCCCACCTACGTGGAGGCGAAGGCCCGCGGGGATCAGGCGCTCAAGTTGAGAAACGCCCAGACCTACCTGCAGGAGGGGGCGGATTTCGAGCGGGACCACAAGCTGCGCGAGGCGATGACCTCGTACCAGCACGTGCTGCAGTTCGAGCCGGAAAACAAGGCGGCCAAGGCGGGGCTGGATCGGATCCTCGCCGGCAAGAAACAGAAGTTGGACGGTTTCGAACTGAACCTGAAGTCGACCAAGCCGATTACTCTTAAGTTCAAGGACGCGAAACTCAAGGACATCTTCAACATCCTGACCCAGCTCTCCGGGATCAATTTCGTCTTTGACGAGGGGGTGAAGGACGTCAACGTCTCGCTGCACCTGGAGAACGGCAGCTTTCAGCAGGCCATGGAACTGCTGACCGGCATGCAGAAGCTGGAAAAGAAGGTGCTCAACGAGAGCACCATCATCATCTATCCGAAGACCCCCGATAAGATCAAGCAGTACGAGGAACTCTTCGTTCAGACCTTCTACCTGAACAAGCTGGACGCCAAGAAGGCGGTCAACCTGGTGCGCACCATGCTCCAGGTGAAGAAGATCTACGTCAACGAGGAGGCCAACGCCCTGGTCATCCGCGATACCCCGGAAGTCGTCGAGGTCGCGCGCAAGATCCTGGAGGCCAACGACGTTCCCGATGCCGAGGTGCTCCTCGAGGTCGAGGTGTTCGAACTCTCCAAGAAGGACTCGGAAACCTTCGGGATGCTGCTCTCCCGTTATTCGACCTCCCTCGGCATAACCGGGCCCAATGCCCCGGCTACCGGATCTCCATTCCTCGCGGATACCTTGAGCTCCACCTCAACGACAGCGGCGGCCACTACCGGTACGACAACGACTGCGTCCACCGGGATCAACAACCTGCTTAATGTTTTCAGGATGAGAGGCTACAACGGCTGGCTCACCGTGCCCAACGCCACCTTCAACTTCGGCAAGACGCTCTCCAACGGCGAGACCCTCTCGAACCCGAAGATCCGGGTGAAGAACCGTGAGAAGGCTAAGTTCAACGTCGGCACCAGGGTGCCGATTACGACCACATCCTCCACCTCCACCGGCACCAGCGTGAACGTGCAGTACGTGGACGTCGGGGTCAAGGTGAACGCGGAGCCGACCATCCAGTTGAACAACGAGGTGTCCATCAAGCTCGGCCTCGAGGTGAGTTCGATCTTGCAACGGGACACCATTGGTACCGACCAGGCCACCACCGTCGTCACCATCGGCACCAGGAACCTCGACACCGTGCTTTCTTTGAAAGACGGCGAGACCAGCATCATCGGCGGCCTGATCCAGAAGAGCAAGACGGACAGCAAGAACAAGGTCTTCCTGCTGGGGGATATCCCGATCCTGGGGTCGCTCTTCTCCAACACCGCAGACGCCAACGACAAGAGCGAACTGCTGCTCGCGATCACCCCGCGCATCGTTCGCGGCGTGACTGTGCCCGAGAACGACGTGGCGGCTTTCTGGTCCGGTCGCGAGGACGAGCCCTCGACCAACAAGCCCTATCAGTCCTTCATCGAGCCTGAATTCGCCGATACCGCCGCTCCGGCCAAGGCAGCTCCCGCCAAGGCTGCGCCGGCCAAGGCTGCGCCGGCTAAAAAAGCCGTCCCGGCTCCTGCCGCCCCGGTTGCACCGGCTGCCCCGGGCGCCGTTCCAGCTGCTCCGGGCGTCGCTCCGGCTGCTCCAGGTGCTCCGGCTGCTGCTCCGGGTGCTCCGGGTGCTGCTCCGGTTGCCGTGCCGGCCCCTGGGGCTGAGACCCCGGCTGCATCGGGAGCTGCCGCACCGGCCGCCGCCGAGGGGGACGCCGCTGTCGAGATGTCCGCGGAGCCGGGCGCCGAAGCTGCGGCCGCCAGCCCCGCTCAACCCCCGACTCCCGCCGAGGGAGGGGCTGCTGCAAATGCTGCCGCGGCTGCGCCCAAGGAATCTCCCAAGCCGGCAGTCGCGCCGGTACCGCTTGAGAAGGCCCTGCTCGCGTTGAGCCTCCCTTCCTCGGTGAACGTGAACGACCAGTTCATGGTGCAGGTCAACGCCTCGGGGTTGAAGGATCTGGAGAAGGCGGTGTTTGTGCTGAGCTATGACCCCAAGATTATCGAAGTAGTGGCACAGACCGAAGGAGCCTTGCTCAAGGAGACCGGGAAGCCTTCGACCTTCCAGTCCTTTGCTGATAAGAAGAAAGGGGAAATTTGGATGTCCGGCAGTAAGATCGAGGGGGGGACCGGCAACGGAGTGCTGGCCCAGGTCACCTTCAAGGCCCTCGTCGAGGGGAGCAGCCCGCTTTCTTTCTCTAACACCAGCTTCACCCAGAAGGGGGGAGCACAAATCGCCGTGACGCCGTTCAAGTCGGTAGTGGAGGTAAAGTAGCCCTCGGGCTCTCGCCACATGTGGAAGATCCTTAAAGATAAAAGGGGGCTCAGCCTGATCGAGATGGTGGTGACCATGGTCATCCTCACCCTGCTCGCCTCGCTGATCGTCCCCTCGGCCCAGATGGCCTCCAAGCGGACCAAGGAACTCGAGCTGAGAAGGAACCTGCGCGAGATCAGGACCGCCATAGACGAGTACAAGAAGAATTACGACAAGGCACTCTCGGACCAGAAAACGGTGCAGGTACTGAACGCCACCGGTTACCCAAAGACCCTCGACCTGCTGGTGGAGGGGGATGACTTCGGCGGCCTGGTCAAGGAGAAGAAGAAGTTCCTGCGCCGCATCCCGAGCGACCCCTTCAACAAGGCCCAGGAGGGGGAGGCCAAATGGGGCATGCGCTCCCACGCCGACGAGTTTGACAGTACCACCTGGGGAGGCGAGGATGTCTTCGACGTCTATTCCCTGAGCAACGGCGTCGCCATCGACGGTACGAAATACAAGGATTGGTGAACCTCATGTTAAAGAGGATACTGAAAAGCCAGCGGGGTTTCACGCTGATAGAGCTGATGATCGTGGTCACCATCGTTGGCATACTGGCGGCCATCAGCGCCCCCAACTACCAGTGGGGCATCATCAAGGCGCGCGAGGCGGTGCTGCGGGAAGACCTGTACACCATGCGCTCCACCATCGACCAGTACTACGCCGACCAGGGGAAATATCCGGATACGCTGCAGGAGCTGGTGGATAACAAGAACAAGTACCTGAGGGATATACCCAAGGACCCCTTTACCAAGTCCAAAGATACCTGGGTAATCAGCGCGCCTCCCGCGACCGACACCCCCTCCGAAGGGGGAAGCGGCGGGGTCTACGACGTGCACAGCGGTTCCACGCTGGTGGGCAGCGACGGCAAGCCGTACAACGAATGGTAGTTACGAGGCTTTAGAACGATGATCCAAATGCATAATGTCTTCATGTCGTACCAGCCGGAATCGAGCGCGCTGGCCGATATCAATCTCAAGATCCCCAAAGGGGATTTTGTTTTTTTGACCGGGCAGTCCGGTGCCGGCAAGTCCACCCTGCTCAAGATGATCTACGCCGACCTCACCCCCACCCGCGGGCAGGTGCTGATCGACGGGGTCAACCTGACCCGGCTCTCTCGTGCGCAGGTTCCCCTGCTGCGCCGCTCCATCGGGGTGGTGTTCCAGGACTACAAGTTGCTCCCCAATCGGACCGTGCTCGAGAACGTCGCCATCACCCTGGAAGTGCTCGGTTGGGGTAAGCGCGACATCGGCAAGAAGGTCTACCACATCCTGAAAAGGATGGGGATTGAGGACAAGATCAACGCGACGCCTTTGCGACTTTCTGGCGGCGAGCAGCAGCGCGTGGCGCTGGCGCGCGCCCTGGTGAACGATCCCAAGATCCTGGTGGCCGATGAGCCGACCGGCAACCTCGACGACGAGAACAAGGAAGCGATCCTCTCCATCTTCAAGGAGGCCAACAACCGCGGCACCACCGTGGTGGTGGCGACCCACGACCGCCGGGTGATCGAGAACTCCCACCGCCGGGTGATCAGGCTCGACAAGGGGAGTATCGTGGAGACGCCGGATTTCTTCCCGGGGCAGGCTGCCTCGGCGTCCCCCGTGCTGGAGGTGCCCGATGTCCAAGGCTAACAAGGGTGCCATCCGCCCCAAGCTCGAACAGGAAGGGTTCTTCGGCAGGTTTTCCTATTTCACCAGCCGCGCCTTCGCCAACCTGCGCCAGAACGTCTTCGTCAGCGCCGTCACCGTGGGAACCATCGCGCTGGCGCTCCTGATCGCCTCGCTGTTTCTCCTGGTTTACGTGAACCTGGATGGCATGGCGGAAGGGTGGAGCGACAAGGTGCAGGTGACCGCCTACTTCGACCAGGAACCAGCACCCCTCGCGGTATCGGCGCTGAAGGGGAGGGTGCAGGCCATTCCCGGGACCTCCAAGGTCCTCTTCGTGAGCCAGGCCGAGGCGGAGAAGAGGCTGAGAAGCCGCCTGAAGGGACAGGAGTCGCTCCTGGAGGGGATCACCCCGGACGTGCTCCCCGCTTCGCTGGAGATCATGCTGGACCGGAGCCACCGCGACACCGAATCCGTTGCTGCCTACGTCAAAAAGTTGAAGCAGATCCAGGGGATTTCCGAGGTGCAGTACGGTGAGGAGTGGGTGAAGCGCTTCAACTCGTTCATGAACCTGTTCCGGCTCATGGGGGCGCTGCTCGGGAGCTTCCTGACCATCACCGTGCTCTTCATCGTCTCCAACACCATCAAGCTCACCATCTACGCCAGAAAGGACGAACTGGAGCTCTTGGGGCTGGTCGGTGCGACCCGGTTCTTCATCAAGGCGCCCTTCCTGATCGAGGGGATCGTGCAGGGGGCCGCGGGGGCGGTGATCTCGTTGTTGGCGCTGCTCGGTTGCTACTTCGCCTTCCTGAAAAACGCCGGTGACTTCCTCGGCATCAATCCGGCTTCTGCCGGGCTCTCCTTCCTCCCCGCCACGCACCTGGCCGGGGTGGTGCTGGGAGGGGTGCTGCTCGGGTTCATCGGCAGCGCGACCTCGCTCAAGAGGTTCATAAACGTCTAGCATGCGCCACCTAACAGCCATAATCCTGCTGGTCCTCGCCCTCCTGGCGCCTGCGCTTTGCCGTGCCGGCGCCAACGAGGAGCTGCAGAACATCAAGAAGCAGATCAAGGAGAAGAACCGGCTCATCTCGAAGACCCAGAAGGTGGAGACCAAGGTCTCGGGGGAACTGGTGCAGATCCAGAAGTCGCTGGCCGAGAAGCAGTCCAGCCTGACCGTGCTGGGGCGCGATCTCGCCGGCGTCGAGAAGGGGATCGACAAGACCCACGAGGACATCGAGCATGAGCGCCAGGAGGCGGAGCGCAAGAAGGCGCAGATCAACCGCCGCATGGCCGCGCTCTACAAGGGAGGCGATACCGGTAACCTGCGCGTTTTCTTCTCCTCCGAATCATTCCCGCAGATGAGCGAGAACCTGCGCTACATGCGCAGCATCCTCGAAAACGACAAGAAACTCTTCCAGCAGTACAGCGACAACCTGGAGCGGCTGAACAAGCTCAAGGAGCGCCTGGAGCAGGAGGCGGTCAAGAAAGAGGGGCTGCGCCGTTCCATCGAGGCGAAAAGGCGCGAGATCGAGCAGGAAAAGAGCCGCAAGGCGACCTACCTGGTCAAGGTGCGCCAGGACAAGCAGGGGTACCTTGCCTCGCTCAAGGAACTCCAGGCCAACGCGAGCCGGCTGCAGAGCATGATTCAAAGGCTTGAAGCCAAAAGTAGAAAAGCGTATAGTTCCAAAGGCCGCACCGCCAAGGGGAGCGAGCCGGCCCGCCCCGGCGTGACCGCGAAGGCCACCCCGGTTCCCAACCAGGGACTGGGCGCCCAGAAGGGGCGGCTCTCGCTGCCGGTGCGCGGCAACATCGTCGACCGTTTCGGAAGGCATAAACACCCCGAGTTCGATTCCTTCACTGTCAGTAACGGGATCTCTGTGGCAGCCCCCGCCGGCAGCGCCATTCATGCAATCTATGACGGCGAAGTGATTTTTGCCGACTATTTCAAAGGCTATGGTAATATGATCATCGTCGATCACGGCGACGGGTTCTTCAGTCTCTATGCCCACGCCTCGTCGATAGCCAAGAGGGTGGGTTCCAAGGTGGCGAAAAACGACGTCCTTGCCAGTGTGGGCGACGTTGACTCAACCAAGGGGCCCATGCTCTATTTCGAGATCAGATACCAGGGAAAACCGGTTGATCCTTCCCCCTGGTTCAGATAAGCAGGGTATCGAAACAAAATCCAGGGAGGCAAAATGTTCAAGGGCAGCAAATTCAAGAAAACAACCCTGTTTGTCACTACCGTTTCACTGCTGACGCTCGCCATCGCGTTCGGCGTGCAACGCAGATGTGCCGCCCAGGGCGGCGGCAACGACTACCAGTCCATCGAGCTGTTCACCGACGTGCTCGCCATCGTCAAGAAGAGCTACGTCGAGGAAGTGGACACGAAGAAGCTGGTCTACGGTGCCATCAACGGCATGCTCACCTCGCTCGACCCGCACAGCTCCTTCATGCCCCCCGAGACCTACAAGGAGATGAAGATCGACACCAAGGGCGCCTTCGGCGGCCTGGGTATCGAGATCACCGTCAAGGAAGGGATCCTGACCGTCATCTCCCCGATCGAGGACACACCGGCGTTCAAGGCCGGGATCAAGGCGGGGGACCAGATCCTCAAGATCGACGACAAGTTCACCAAGGACCTTACCATAACCGACGCGGTGAAGCGTATGCGCGGCGTGAAGGGGACCAAGGTCACCCTGACCATCATGCGTGAAGGGTTCGACAAGACCAAGGACTTCGTCCTGGAGCGCGACATCATCCAGGTCAAGAGCGTGAAATACAAAGTACTCGACGACGGCTACGGCTACATCCGGATCGCCCAGTTCCAGGAGAAGACCGACGACGACCTGGAGAAGGCGCTGCAGGGGCTGCAGGCCGACAAGAACCAGTTGAGGGGCCTGGTGCTGGACCTCAGGAACGATCCCGGCGGGCTCCTGGATCAGGCGGTCCGCGTCTGCGAGCACTTCGTCCCAGAAGGGAAGCTGATCGTCTACACCGAGGGGCGCGAGAAGGACTCCCAGATGCGCTTCACCTCGAGGAAGAGCCACAAGCAGGGCGAGTACCCCATCGTGGTGCTGATCAACAGTGGCTCGGCCTCCGCCTCCGAGATCGTGGCGGGCTGCCTGCAGGACCACAAGCGCGCCGTTATCATGGGCACCCAGAGCTTCGGCAAGGGTAGCGTGCAGACCATCATCCCGCTCGCCGACAACTCGGGGCTCAGGCTGACCACCGCCCGCTACTTCACCCCGAGCGGCCGTTCCATCCAGGCCAAGGGGATCACCCCGGACATCGTCGCCGAGCGCGTGGAGATCGCCCCCACCAGCGAGAAGAAGGAAGGGATGCATATCCGCGAGAAGGATCTTGAGAACCATTTCGAAGGGGACAAGAAGGGCGAGCAGGACGACAAGAAGGTGAAGCCGGCTCCCTACAAGACCGACGAGATGATCAAGAACGACTCGCAGGTGCTGCGTGCTCTCGACCTCCTCAAGGGGTGGGACATCCTGAAGAGCATGGGCAAACTCCCCTCCTAAAGAGGGCGGTTCCCGCATAGAGCAGTAAAGGGAAGGGGTGGCCATGCGGCCGCCCCTTTTTCTTTGTCCGCGGCCCCTCGGCGCAGGGGTGGGCCGGCTTGACAGCCCCCGAGGGGGTCAGTAAAGTAAACCGGTCCGTTACGGCAGTTATCCCCCCGTTCCGAGGTCATCATGATCAGGCAGACTCGCTGTCGATGGTATTGGCTGCATCTTTTCCTCGTTCTGCTGGTTCTTCCGGCTCTCCCTGCCTTCGCCTTGCCGACCCTCACCGTATCCTCACCGGCATCCGACGGCGTCTTCGTTCTGCGCGGCGAGCAGATGGACGGCGTCGCCGGCCTCGACCTCAGCATCGGCTACGATTCCGCCACGCTTGCCAACCCACGGGTTACCATGGGGAAGATGGTGCAGGGGATGATGAACGCGGCCAATCCCGGCAATCCCATCCGGCTCGCCATCGTCGGGACGAGCGGACTCAGAGGGAGCGGTATCATCGCCAGCATTGCCTTCGACCGGACCGGGAGCTCTCCCGGCGTCGTCACCCTGGTCACCGGTACCTTGATCGATACCACGGGGAAGAAGGTGGCCATGGCGCAACCACTCATCGTTAACCCTTCCGCCGTGGTAGCCGCGGATGACGGCGGCACGGCGACGGCGCCGGCCGGGCAGGAGGGGAAGGGGGAGACCGTCACGGCAGGCGCGAGCCCCGGGATGACCCGTCCGCTCATGGTCGGGGGGACGTTGACCATGCCCGGGCAGGAAGGGACGCCGGATAAAGAGATCGCCGCGACGGCCGAGGCGCAGGTGCCGGCGGAAGGTGTGCCCCTGGTCAAGAAGCGGCTGCGCACCAAGAAGGCGCAACTGGAAGGGGAGGAACCGCCGCTCGACCGGGAAGAGAACCCACCCCCTCCCGAGCGGGAGGCTACTCCGGCCCCCGAGGCCCCTGCGCCCCCGCCGAAAGTAACCCCGCCGGCTCCCATCACCAGCGTCCTGGACCGCTTCAAGTCTTTCCACGGGGAGCGCACACCGGCCAACCTGGTCGCCCTGTTTCGTCAGGACGCCCCCGTTTCCTACCAGCAGATCCCCCCGGTGGCCCTTGCCGACGGCAAGGCGACGGTGACCCTGGTGATCGCCATGACCACCGGCGAGGCCACCCCCAGTTTCACCTTCAGCGGCTGCACCTATGTCTCGCACCGACGCACCGAGGCCGGGTGGGAAATTCAGGCCAGGCCCAAGCGGGATGCGGTGAAGGCCGACGTCACCATGCTCTACAGCGGTCTGCGGCAGGAGTTCCCTCTGACGGTGGCGCCCAGGGTCGCCCTGGTGCCGGGGAAGGTGCGGCCGGTGAAGGAGAGCGATTTTGAACGCTTCCTGAGGGAGCGGGGGACCGCATCCCGCCCGCGCTACGATCTCAACAAGGACGGCCGCCGCGATTACGTCGACGACTACATCTATGCCGCCAACTACCTGGTGCGTACCGGCCAGGTGGCGCCGTAGCGCTGGTTTTGGACCACTCCCCTCCAACCTGCCGGGACATGCCCTCCTCGAGACTGTCGAAGGGGGCATTGTCATAGGTACTTATTGTTAAACAGGGGCGATGGGCAACAGCTTTCTGTTGCCGCCAGGACGACTATGGGGTATACACGACCTTCGCGGGGCGGAAAGGAGCACTTTTGACGGGAGGAGCCGATGCGGAATCTCAAGGACAAAAGTCTATTCCACCAGCTGTGCTTTATCAACGGCGCCTGGACCGGGGCTGACAGCGGCGAGACCGTCGACGTCACCAACCCGGCCACCGGAGCAAAACTGGGCACCATCCCCAAGATGGGAGGCGCCGAAACCCGCCGCGCCATTGAGGCGGCCCATGCGGCATTGCCGTCCTGGCGCGCAAGGACCGCCCAGGAACGGTCAGTGATCCTCAGGCGCTGGGCCGAGTTGCTTCTGGAGCATCAGGACGACCTGGCCGTGCTGATGACCGCTGAGCAGGGCAAACCCCTGGCCGAGGCGCGTGGCGAAACTGTCTACGCCGCCTCCTTCCTCGAGTGGTTCGCCGAGGAAGGGAAAAGGGTCTACGGGGACGTGATTCCGTCCGACCAGGCCGGCAAGCGCATCGTGGTGCTCAAGCAGCCGGTCGGGGTCTGCGCCGCCATCACCCCCTGGAACTTCCCCTCCGCGATGATCACCAGGAAGGTCGGGCCTGCGCTGGCGGCTGGCTGCACCATCGTGGTGAAGCCGGCCACGGCGACACCGTACTCGGCCCTGGCCCTCGCCGTGCTGGCCCACCGCGCCGGGGTACCGGACGGCGTCTTTTCCGTCGTCACCGGCTCCGCCTCTGCCATCGGCGCGGAGATGACCGAGAACCCGCTGGTGCGCAAGCTCACCTTCACCGGTTCCACCGAGGTGGGGAAAAAGCTGATGGCCCAGTGTGCCGGGACCGTGAAGAAGGTCTCCCTGGAATTAGGCGGCAACGCACCCTTCATCGTCTTCGACGACGCCGATCTCGATGCCGCGGTCGAGGGTGCGCTGATCTCCAAATATCGCAACACCGGTCAGACCTGCGTCTGCACCAACCGCTTCCTGGTACAGGAGGGGATCTACGACCGTTTCGCCGACAGGCTGGCGCAGGCGGTCGGCCAACTGAAGGTGGGGGATGGCCTGCAGGGGGAGACCCAGCAGGGGCCGCTGATCGACATGGCGGCGGTGGAGAAGGTCGAAGAGCATGTCGGCGACGCCCTTGCCAAGGGCGCCCGCATCGTCACCGGCGGCAAGCGCCATCCCCTGGGCGGATCCTTCTTCGAGCCGACCGTGCTCGCCGACGTGACGCCGGAGATGCACGTGGCCCGCGAAGAGACCTTTGGGCCCGTGGCGCCCCTGTTCCGCTTCCGGACTGAGGAGGAAGCAATCCGGTTGGCGAACGACACCGAGTTCGGCCTGTGCGCCTACTTCTACAGCCAGGATATCGCGCAGGTCTGGCGCGTGGCCGAGGCGATTGAGGCCGGCATCGTCGGCATCAATACCGGCCTCATCTCCACGGTGGTGGCACCCTTTGGCGGCATCAAGGAGTCCGGCATCGGCCGGGAAGGCTCCAAGTACGGCATCGAAGAATTCCTGGAGATCAAATACCTCTGCATCGGCGGCATACGGTAACGAGCTGAACAGTTCAACCACTGATAAGGACGTTAACTCCTCCCCCTCCGGGGGAGGGGGGGGTGGGACGGTATATGACAGAAGTCACGACATACAACGATGGCAAGGTGCTGCGCGGCGAGGTCGACGTGGTGCGGGAATTTCCCCTGGTGCTGCGGGTCAACGACCGTGAGATCGTGACGCTGATCGCCTCGCCTCACGACCTGCGCTTCCTGGTGGCGGGTTTCCTGCGCCTGCAGGGGGTCGTCTCGCACGTGGAGGACTTCCTGGTGTTGAGCGTGTGCAACGACTACGGTATCGCCAACGTCCGCATCAAAGGCGAAATCCCGGCGGAGCTGAAACCGGTCCTGACCTCCGGGTGCGGCACCGGCATCACCTTCTCCCTGCCGCAAGCTGCTGGCGCGAGGGGGACGGGCGCCATGGAGCAGGTTACCGTCGCAGCCATATTCGAGCTGATGAAGCAACTGGCGCTGAGCTCCGCCAAGTACAAAAGCCATGGCGGCGTCCACTCCGCGGCTATCGGCGATACTGAAGGGCGGCTGCTCCTGCACGCCGAGGACCTTGGCCGGCACAACACCATCGACCGACTGGCAGGTGAGGCCTTGTTGAAGGGGATCCCCCTCTCCGGCACCATGCTGGCCACTTCCGGCCGTGTTTCGGCGGAACTGGCCGCCAAGGCTGCGCTTCTCGGCGTCGGCGTCATCGTTTCCCGCACCTCTCCCACCGATATGGCCATCCGCATCTGCGAAGAGGCCGGCATCACCCTGGTCGGCTACCTGCGTGGTACCAGGTTCAGCGCCTATACTCATTCAGCCCACATTTTATTTTCTTAACGGTCTGCCTTCTCTCACCACGACTGACTTCCGCTGATTCCAGATAAAACGCCACAGTAACAACTCTTTCGCCGCCGATCCATGCCTTTTCACAGGCACTTTCAACAATTGACAAAAGAGGGTAAAAATTGTATACAGTATCCGTTCAAATGAAGCATCAGCTGACAGAAGACTTTTGATAACTTCCGTAAATAGCTGCACATTATCTAGGAGGAATCATGATCGAAGCGTATCTGAAGCAAGAGGCAGAAAGAAAGGCACTCGGTATCCCTGCGAAGCCGCTCGACCCTGAGCAGACCGCGGAACTTTGCAAACTCTTGGAAGCACCCCCGGCAGGCAAGGAGGAGTTCCTGCTCCACCTTCTGAAGGAAAGGGTCTCCCCGGGCGTCGACCCGGCTGCCGAAGTCAAAGCCGGTTTCCTGGCTGGCATCCTGGCAGGCTCCAAGAAGTCCCCGCTGCTTTCCAAAAAAGACGCGGTCCAGATCCTGGGCACCATGCTGGGTGGCTACAACGTGGCCCCGCTGGTCGGAGCCCTGAAGGACGCTGAAGTTGCCGAAGAGGCCGTCAAGGCTCTCTGTGGCACCACCCTCGTCTACGATGCCTTCGACGAAGTCTTCGCACTCTCCAAGTCCAACGCCGGCGCCAAGAAGGTGCTGGAGTCCTGGGCCAACGCCGAGTGGTTCACCTCCAAGCCGGGCCTGCCGGAGACCGTGAAGGTGAAGGTCTACAAGGTCGAAGGCGAGATCAACACCGACGACTTCTCCCCGGCGGGCGACGCCTGGAGCCGTCCGGATATCCCGCTGCACGCGCTCGCCATGGGCAAGACCCGCTTCCCGGACGGCAACGCTACCATCGCTAAGTTCAGGGCTGACGGCTTCCAGGTCGCCTTCGTGGGCGACGTCGTCGGCACCGGTTCCTCCCGTAAGTCCGCCTGCAACAGCGTGCTCTGGCACATCGGCCAGGACATCCCGGCGGTTCCGAACAAGCGTCGCGACGGCATCATCATCGGCGGCGTCATCGCACCGATCTTCTTCAACACCGCGCAGGACTCCGGCGCGTTCCCGATCAAGACCGACGTGACCAAGATGAAGACCGGCGATGTCATCGTGATCAACTCCAAGAAGGGTGAGATCACCACCGAAGGCGGCGAAGTGCTTTCCACCTTCAACATCGCTCCCAACACCCTGTTCGACGAGTTCCGCGCCGGCGGCCGCATCCCGCTGATCATCGGCCGCGCTCTCACCGACCGCGCCCGCAAGGCCCTTGGCCTCGCACCGACCGACGTCTTCACCCTGCCGGTGAACCCGGTCCCCAAGGCTGGCCAGGGCTACTCGCTGGCACAGAAAATGGTCGGCAAGGCCTGCGGCGTCACCGGCGTCCTGCCCGGCACCGCGTGCGAGCCGAAGATGACCACCGTCGGTTCCCAGGACACCACCGGCCCGATGACCGCCGACGAACTCAAAGAACTCGCCTGCCTGAAGTTCCTGGCGCCGATGTTCATGCAGTCCTTCTGCCACACCGCCGCTTACCCGAAACCGGCCGACGTCAAGATGCACAAGACCCTGCCGCAGTTCATCATCGAGCGTGGCGGCGTGCCCCTGAAGCCGGGTGACGGCGTCATCCACTCCTGGCTGAACCGTCTGCTGGTTCCGGACACCGTCGGTACCGGTGGCGACTCCCACACCCGTTTCCCGATCGGGATCTCCTTCCCGGCGGGTTCCGGCCTGGTAGCCTTCGCAGGCGCGCTCGGCTTCATGCCGCTGGACATGCCTGAGTCCGTGCTGGTCCGCTTCAAGGGCAAGTTCAACCCCGGCATCACCCTGCGCGACGCGGTCAACGCGATCCCGTACTGGGCCATCAAGCAGGGCCTTCTCACCGTGCCCAAGAAGAACAAGGTCAACATCTTCAACGGCCGCATCCTGGAGATGGAAGGTCTTCCGGAGCTCTCCGTCGAGCAGGCCTTCGAGCTGACCGACGCCGCCGCCGAGCGTAGCGCCGCCGCCGGTTGCATCAAGCTCTCCGAAGCGTCGGTAGCCACCTACCTCCGCTCCAACGTGGCCCTCATGAAGCAGATGATCGCCGACGGCTACCAGGATGCACAGACCCTGCAGAACAGGATCGATGCAGCCAACGAGTGGCTGAAGGCACCGAAGCTTCTCGAAGCAGACGCCAACGCAGAGTACGCAGCGGTCATCGAGATCGATCTTGCCGAGATCACCGAGCCGATCCTCGCCTGCCCGAACGATCCGGACGACGTCAAGCTCCTCTCCGAGGTTGCCGGCACCCAGATCCACGACGTGTTCCTCGGTTCCTGCATGACCAACATCGGCCACTTCCGCGCCGCTGGCGAGATCTGGAGGGGCCAGAAGTTCAACCCGAACGTCCGCACCTGGATCTGCCCGCCGACCCGCATGGATCAGGCAAAGCTCAAGGACGAGGCGTACTTCTCGGTTTACAGCGCCATGGGCGCCCGTGTCGAGATCGCCGGCTGCTCGCTGTGCATGGGTAACCAGGCCCGCGTGCCCGATGGTGTGAACATGTTCTCTACCTCGACCCGTAACTTCGACGACAGGATCGGCAATGGCGCCAAGGTATTCCTGGGCTCCGCCGAACTCGGCGCCGTCACGGTCAACCTGGGCAAACTCCCGACCCCGGCCGAGTACCTGGCCGTGTACAAGGAGAAGGTCGAGCCCAACAAGGCCAACGTGTACAAGTACCTCCAGTTCGACGAGATGTAATCAGAGCTGGTAGCAGCACAATAAGAAAGGCCCGCCGGGAAACCGGCGGGCCTTTCTGTTTTTAGCTCCCCTCCCTTGACGGGCCTGCGCGCCGTAGCGCTTCTGTCCGTGGAGGCGGGAGGGGCTGGGGGGGGATGACAGTGCGGGGAGGGGGGGAGGCTACAGCAGCGCCTTCAGCTCCGTGATCAGGTCGGCTAGGAGGTCGTACCCTCCCTGCCAGAAGCTCGGGTCGCTGAAGACGATCCCTGCCGGTGCCAGCGTGTCCCCGGGGGACTTGGAGCCGCCGTCGGCGAGGATGTCGCGGTAGATGGGGACGAAACTTTCCCGCTCCTTCAGGTAGCGCTGGAACAGCGACAGCACCACCAGTTCCGCGCAGGTGTAGGAATAGCAGTAGAAACGGGCGTGGATGAAGTGCGAGATGTAGCTCCAACCGTAGCGGTAGGGCTCGATCATCTCGACCGCGTCACCGTAAAGTTTCGCGTTCTCCTGCCACCAGAGGTCGGCAAGCTCGCTCGCCGTCAGAAGCCCGTTCGCCCGCTCCAGGTGCATGCGCTCCTCGAATCTGGTCAGCACGTTTTGGCGGAAGGTGGTGGCGATGATGTCCTCGATCTTCGCGCACAGAAGCGACTTCTTCACCTCGACGTCAGTCTCCCGCTCCAAAAGCTGCCGGGTCAACAGCATCTCGCCGAACACCGAGGCGGTCTCGGCCAGCGGCAGGGGCGGGTGGTAGTTCAGCATGGTCTGGCGCTGGGCGAGCTGATAGTGGATGCCGTGGCCGACCTCGTGGGCGATGGTGGCCACGTCGCGCAGGTTCCCGGTGAAGTTCAAAAGAAGATACGGCGGGAGCGACGGGGTCATCCCCATGCAGAAGGCGCCGCCGCTCTTGCCCGGCCTCGGCAGCACATCCACCCGCCTTTCGGTGAAGAAGGAATCGGCCAGCTGGGCGAACTCTTCGGAGAAGCCGCGGTAGGCCTCCACGGTCATGATGCGCGCTTCTTCAAAACTGTACTTGCGGTCGCTCTCCGAGAGCGGCGCGTACACGTCGGTGTTCTTCAGCTTGGGCATGCCGAGCAACTTGGCCTTGAGGCGGAAATATTCCTGGGCCAGGGGATAGTTCTTTTCGGAGACCTGCATCAGGCTCTCCACCACCTCGTTGGGGATCTCGTTGCCCAGGTTGGTCGGCTCCATGGGATGGCTGTAGTTTCTGAGCTCCATCTCCTGGGAGTGATCCAGTGCCACGTTGTTGAACACCGCCGAATAAAGGATGCTGTGCTCCTCGTGCTTTTTCAGGAAGGTGCCGAAGGCGTGCTCCCTGAGCGCCGCATCGGGATGGTGCAGCAGCGCCAGCAGCTCCTCTCCGGTCATCTCCCGGGTCTCGCCCTCCATCTCCAGGGTGTAGCGTAGCGAGGCAGACACCTCGTCGAACAGTCGGCAAAAGGCCTGCACGCCGGTGAGGCTCTTCTGGGTGAGCAGGCTCTCCTCGCGCTCGGAGAGCGTGTGCTTCTTGAATTTGCGCAGCACCGCCAGGAAGTGCTGGTAATTGGCCAGCAGGGGGGTCTCAAGGAGCTGCTGGAAGGGCTCCTCCTCCATCTGAATGATCTCCAGGTCGAAGAAGAGGAGTTCCCGCCCCATGGCGTTGCCGAACTCCTGCGACTTCTGGGAGAGGCGCTTGTGCAGGTCGCTTTCGCTGTCGGCGGCGAAGAGCAGGTGAGCGTAAAGCTGCGGCACCACGAGCTCCTCCTGCAACTTCTCATACACTTGCAGTGCTTCGAGCAGTGCTTCCGCGGAAAGGCCGGCAACCTTGCCGCGGTAGCGTTCCCTAAATCCGGCAACTTGCGCGGTGGCGTCTTCGAAGGCTTGGGTCAGTTCCGGAGCGGAAGGTGACGGGTAAAGTGGTGTGGTATCCCAGTTGAGATCGCTGCTCATCATTCCTCCTGGCAGGCGTGTATTGTTCAATGATTTCGAATGAATGGAACCGATAGTAATGCATGGGGTGCATGGTGTCAAGGAAGGGGGGCGGCAGCAAGGGGGCAAGCTGCGGCGCCGCTGGCGCTCAAGTTGCCTTGACAACCTAGGGGGGTGCGATAGAACTAGCAAATGTTAAAAATTTATAATTATGCAATAGGTTAGCCGCCGACTGTTCTTCCGGGTAGGAAGCGGAGCCTCCGCTTCCGCAAGTGGTTCCTGTGTCAACCGCTAGCAGGCGAGGATGGACGTCATGAAAAAGCGTCAGGTAGTTGAAGATGCGGCTTGCCGGCCCGCTTCCGGGACCGGCAACGAGTCCCACCCCGCCGGGTGGATGGGTGCTCAGTGCGTGGTATTGCAGCGGCTTTTTTCAGGCCGCAACGACCTGGCCTTGCCAGGGGGGATGCTTGATGGCGAGACCGCCTGCGGCATGGGGGGCACCGGTGCCGGGCAGATGACGCTCCGGGAAGCCAGGGACAGGGTGGAGCGTTACATGGTGCACGATGCCATCCAGTCCTCCGGAGGCAACATGAGCAAGGCGGCGGAGGTGCTCGGCGTCAGCCGTCCCGCGCTCTACGATTTGGCCAAGAAGTACGGGTTGTGCCGGATTAAATCCCGCGGGTAGGGGCGAGTTCCACGCTCATGCCGCCGTCGCGCGGGATCAGTTCACTGAAGTAATGGATGGAATGAAAACTCTCCGATTGGGCCGGCGTCGCCGTCGAGCTGAAGCGTCCGACGTGGATCAGGTAGCGGATGCCGAAGCGACGCGCGGTCTCCAAGTTGGTCTCGCTGTCCTCTCCCAGCATGGTCCGCTCCGGATCATACGGCACCTTCTGCTGCAGCTTCCCCCAGAAAAGTGGGTCTTCCTTAGGTAGCCCCAGATCATGGGCTGAAATGATCCCGTCGAAGTAACTCCCGATCCTGGTCAGTCGCAGTTTGATGTTCAGGGTCTTACTGTGGGCGTTGGTCACCAGGTAGATCTTCTTGCCGTGTTGGCGCAGGAAGAGGAGGAACTCGATCACGAAGGGGTGCACCGCGATCAGGTGGTTCACCTCTTCCTTGAGCACCGGGATGTCGAGGCCCAACTGCGCCGACCAGTAATCGAGGTCGGTCCAGTTGAGGGTCTGCTCTTGGGAGCGGAACATGCGGTGCAGTTTCTCCTGCGCCGCGTGCTCACTGATGCCGTTTATTTCGGCGTAGCGTTTGGGGACGTGCTCCAGCCAGAAGTGGTCATCGAAGTGCCGGTCCAGCAGGGTGCCGTCCATGTCAAGGTGGACGGTGTCGATGTGGTTCCAGTCTACGTGCAGGGGGGGGAGGGGCATGGGAGTCTCTTCTTTTGGCCGGACCTGCCCGACTAGACTGACTAGTCCGGCAGGTCCGACCTTCGACGATTTGCTAAGCGTTGGCCTTGACGAACTGCTTCACCAGCTCTTTGTCAGCAGCCATGATCTCGCAGCGGGTTTCCTTGCCCTGCAGAGCGGCCAACTGCGGCGGCAGCGGCGCGGGTGTCCCGATGGCACGCTCCACGGCCTCGCCGAACTTGGCGGGGTGGGCGGTGGCCAGGCAGACCACGGCCGGGTGCCCCTTGACGCACTCTAGTGCCCCGCGCACGCCGACTGCGGTATGCGGGTCGAGCAGGTACCCGGTTTCCTTGTTGAAACTGGCGATGGTCTCCAGGGTCATGGCTTCATTGACGGTGCAGCTCAGGAACTCGCTCTGCACGCGTTGCACCTCTTCCGCGCTGAAGACGATCTTGCCGGTCTGCTGCAGTTCGACGAAGGCGTTTCTGACCCGCTCCGGGCTCTCGTTGAAGAGGTAGTACAGGTAGCGCTCCAGGTTGGAGGCGAGCTGGATGTCCATGGACGGCGAAACCGTCTGCACCACCTGGCCCAGCGAGTAGTCGCCGCTAGCCACGAAGCGCGACAGGATGTTGTTCTCGTTGGTGGCCAAAAGGAGTTTCTCCACCGGGAGTCCCATCCTCTTGGCGAGGTAGCCGGCGAAGATGTCGCCGAAGTTGCCGGTCGGCACGGAGAAGACCACCTTGCCCTGCTCGGGGAGCCTCCCCCAGGCGTAGAAGTAGTAGACCACCTGCGCCAAAACGCGCGCCCAGTTGATCGAGTTCACGGCGCCCAGGGCGTATTCCTTCTTGAACTCCAGGTCGTTGAACAGGGTCTTGACGATGTTCTGGCAGTCGTCGAAGGTCCCCTCGACGGCTACGTTGTGCACGTTGGCGTCGAGGACGCTAGTCATCTGCAGCGCCTGGATGGGCGAGGTCTTCAGGTGCGGGTGCAGGATGAAGATGTTGATGTTCTCTTTGCCCCTCACGCCGGCGATGGCGGCGCTGCCGGTGTCGCCGGAGGTGGCGCCGAGGATGTTCATCTTCTCGCCGCGCTCCTTTAGGAGGTACTCGAACAAGTTTCCCAAAAGCTGCAGCGCCACGTCCTTGAAGGCGAGGGTGGGGCCGTGGAACAGTTCCAGGATGTAGACCCCGTCCTTTTTCACCAGCGGCGTGGTCTCCTGGTGCTCGAAGCTGCCGTAGGAGCGGTCGATGAGCGCCTTGAGGTCGTCCCGCGGGATGTCGGTGGCGAAGAGGGAAATGATATTGAAGGCGAGCTCGCGGTAGGGAAGCTTCGCCCAGGCGGCGAGGGTTTCAGGCGCGATCTGCGGGATGCTCTCCGGCAGGATCAGGCCGCCGTCGGTGGCAAGTCCCATCATCACTGCTTCCTTGAACCCGATGGGTGCGATGTTTCCCCTGGTGCTTACGTATTTCATGTCAGTTCTCTTTCTGGTGCTGGTTTTTGTGTCGTTGCGGCAACGCCAATATATAGCAGTTAATGTCGCAAAAGTGAAGAGATTGCTGGTTCTGTCTTTGGCGCGTCTCCGGTTCAGAGGAGGCGGCAGATGGGCTGGCAGGAGAAAATAAAGTCACGGCAGCAGAAAAAGGCGTCACTGTATTTGTTTTTTCCAATGACAGCAGGTGGCACCGTTAGATTTTGTCCCCGCGACAGCTAAAAAAGGTGCCCAAGAATCAAGCGTCAAACGGGCGCGAAAGCTTGAAAAACGGCTTACTTTCGCAAAAAAAGCGCTTGCATAAACCACTCTTCCATGCTAAATAATGGGTCACATGTTAATGTTCACTCAAAAGTGAGCTCCTCCGGCTCGCTTTTTTTTATGGGAAAACGCAGATGGCAAAGGTTGATGTAGCAGAAAGAGTCACAGAGATTGTCACCGAGATCGGTGCGCCGCTCGGAATCAGCCTGGTGGACCTGGAGTATAAGCGCGAGGGGCGCGACATGGTGCTGCGCATCTTCCTGGAGAAGGAAGGCGGCATCAACCTGGACGACTGTGCCGACGTGAGCCGTCAGCTCTCCGACATCCTCGACGTGGAAGACTTCATGCCGGAGCACTTCAACCTGGAGGTCTCCTCGCCGGGGATCTGCCGCCCGCTCAAAAAGGTCGCCGATTACGAACGCTTCCAGGGGCACCTGGTCAAGGTGAAAACCTTCGACACGCTCACCGACGACGCGGGGAACAAGCGCAAGACCTTCACCGGGAAACTGCTCGGGGTCCAGGACGGGGTGATCAGCATCGACCTCACCGAGGGACAGCACGCCTCGATCCCGCTGGACAAGGTGGCCAAGGCCAACCTCGAATTCGAATTCTAAACTTTACTTTGCAATTATCAGCAAGCAGAAGGAGACAGTGACGTGGAAACGAGCTTTAACCTCAAGCACACGATCGACCAGATCGTCAAAGAGAAGGGTATTGATAAAGGGATTGTGGTAGAGGCGCTGGAACAGGCAGTTCTTACCGCGGCCAACAAGAAATTCCGCAATACCCGCGATCTGGAGGCGCATTACAACCCCGAGATCGGTGAGGTTGAGCTGTTCGAGTTCGTTACCGTCGTGGAAGAGGTTCAGGATTCCTACCGCGAGATTGAGTTGGACGAGGCACGCGAGGAGGATCCGGAGGTCGAGATCGGCGACTCCATCGGCATGAAGATGGACGCATCCGGCTTCTCCAGGATCGCCGCCCAGACCGCCAAGCAGGTGATCATCCAGCGCGTGCGTGAGGCGGAGCGCGAGACCATCTTCAACGAGTTCCAGGAGCGTCAGGGCGAGATCGTCAATGGCGTGGTGCGCCGTTTCGAGAAGGGCGACCTGATCGTCGATCTCGGTCGCGCCGAGGCGCTTTTGCCGCACAAGGAGCAGGCCCCGCGTGAGGTCTACCGCCAGGGCGACCGCGTCAAGGCCCTCATCACCGAGATCCGCATGACCACCAAGGGTCCCCAGATCATGCTCTCCCGCACCCATCCCACCATGCTGGCCAAGCTGTTCGAGGCCGAGGTGCCGGAGATTGCGGAAGGCATCGTCGAGATCAAGAGCGTCGTGCGCGAGCCGGGCGGGCGCGCGAAGATTGCCGTCTACTCGCATGACGGCGACGTGGACCCGGTCGGCGCCTGCGTCGGCATGCGCGGTTCCCGCGTTCAGAACGTGGTATCCGAGCTGCGCGGTGAGAAGATCGACATCATTCCCTGGAGCGAGGACATCGCCCGTTTCGCCTGCAACGCCCTGGCCCCGGCCGTGGTGACCAAGGTGTATGTCGACGAGGAAGACTACGCCATGGAAGTGATCGTGGCGGACGACCAGCTTTCGCTGGCCATCGGCAAGCGCGGCCAGAACGTGCGCCTGGCCGCCAAGCTGACCGGCTGGAAGATCGACATCAAGAGTGAGACCCGCATGGCCGAGGCCGAACTGCAGCAGTTCGCTTCCTACGACGGCACCGAGGCCGAGGAGGCCGAAGAGGGCGTCGAGGGCGTCGAGGCAGCGGAGGCCGTCGAGCCGGCAGCAGTAGAGGCGGCAGCGGTAGAGGCGGCCGAAGAGGAATAGGATGCCCAAGGCCACACCACAGAGAAGCTGTCTTGCCTGCCGTGAGACCAAGGACAAGGGCGAGCTGCTTCGCTTCGTGCTGGCCCCGGACCGCACCCTGGTCCCCGACCTGCAGAGCAAGCTCCCGGGACGCGGGGCGTACACCTGCCTGAAGGCCTCCTGCCTGAGACAGGCGGCCCAGAAAAAACAGTTCTCCCGCGGCTTCAAGGGAGAGGTGCTGGGCGCCGACGCCGAGGGGCTGGTGCAGCAGGTAATTCGCAAGCTTGAGGAGCGCATCGCCTCCTACATCAGCCTGGCCAACAAGGGGGGCAAGGTGGTGTCGGGCTCGGACCAGGTCCAGGAAAAGTTGAAGAAAGGGGGCGCCGGTCTGTTATTCGTCGCCACCGACATCTCGCCGGACATCGGTGAAAAGTTCAGGGGGCTGGCGCAGCTCAAGCAGGTTCCCTGCATCTCCCTGTTCACCAAGGAGCGCCTTGGGGAACTCTTGGGAAAGGAACTCAGAAGCGTCCTGATTGTTATGGAAAGCGGCTTCGTGGGATCGATTGGATTGGAAATGGAAAAGTACAGGAACTTCTTTGAGGAGGAGCGTGAGTAGATGAGCAAAACCCGCGTATATGAGCTGGCGCAGCAGATGGGGATCGACAATAAGGAGCTTATGGCAAGGTTGGCCGAGGCAGGCGTACAGGTCAAGAACCATATGGCTGTCCTTGAGGATTCGGATATCAAGGCGGTATCCGCCCCTGCGCAGACCCCCCACAAAGAAGTATCCCAGGAAGAAGTAAGGGTGAAACCGACCCTGATCCGCCGTCGCGCCAAGGCGGTTGAGCCGGAAGCCGCGGCAGAGGCGGCAGCGCCGGCCGAGCCGGAGCAGGTAGAAGCACCGCAGCCCCCGGTGGTCGAGAAGGCCCCGGTGGAGGAGGCTCCCAAGCGCCCCGAACCGGTCCGCGCCAGGATCATCGAGGCGGCTCCCGCTCCCAAACCGGCGGCAAAGCCCGAGGCGCAGGCCCCCGCGGCCCCGGCCGTGAAGGAAGAGAAACCCGCGGCAGCGCAGAAGGCTGCCCCGGAGGCACCGGTTGCGACCGAGAAGCCCGCCGCTGAGGCCCCCAAGGCAGAGGCCGCTCCCGCAGCGCCGACTCCCGCACCGGAGGCAGCCAAGCCGGCTGAAGCGCCGGCAGCCGAGGCCGCTCCCGCTAAAGCGCCGGAGGCCGCAGCCGCCAAGCCCGAGCCGGAGCCGGATAAGCCGACCGCGACCCGCGCCAGGATCCTCGGCCGCGTCGAGATCCCCATCCCGACCCAGCGTCCGGCCGAGCGCCGCGAATACCAGCGTCCCGCGCAGGGCGAGCGCCCCGCGCCGCGCCCGGGCATGCCGCGTGGCGTAGAGCGTCCCGGCACCGAGCGTCCCGCGCCCCGTCCGGGTGCAGGCCGTCCCGGCGAGCGCCCCACCGGTCCGCGCCCGGACCGTCCGGCACCGCTCGCCCCTGTGGAACCGCCGCCGCTGCTGGATGACCGCGGTCGCAAGCGGAAACCCGCCCCCGGCGCCGCCCCCGACTTCGGCAAGAACGCCAAGAAGGGCGCCCCCGCCGCCGGCAAGGGTAAGAAAGACAGCTTCAAGGACATGCTCGACAAGCGCGAGCGGGTCTTCGAGCCCGGTCCCCGTTCCAAGGGGAAAAAGGGCAGGTACGTGGAGAAGGTCCAGATTGGCAAGAAGACCGAGATCACGGTACCCAAGGCCATCAAGAGGATCATCAAGATCAGCGAGTCCATCACCGTGGGCGAGCTGGCCAAGCGCATGGGGATCAAGGCTACCGACCTGATCCGCGCCCTCATGAAGCTCGGGGTCATGGCCACCATCAACCACCCGCTGGACTTCGACACCGCGACCCTCTTGGCCACCGACTTCGGCTACGAGATCGAGAACGTGGCGCTGGACGTGGACGAGCTGCTCGAGGCAGAGCCGGACAACCCCGAGGCGATGCAGAAGCGCCCGCCGGTCGTCACCATCATGGGCCACGTCGACCACGGCAAGACCTCGCTCCTGGACGCCATCCGCCAGGCCAACGTCATTGCCGGCGAGGCGGGGGGCATCACCCAGCACATCGGCGCGTATGACGTGGAGCTCAAGGGACAGAAGATCACCTTCCTCGATACCCCGGGTCACGAGGCCTTTACCGCGATGCGCGCCAGGGGTGCCAAGGTCACCGACATCGTCATCCTGGTGGTCGCGGCCGACGACGGCGTCATGCCGCAGACCCGCGAGGCGGTGAACCACTCCAAGGCGGCAGGGGTTCCCATCATCGTCGCCATCAACAAGATCGACAAGCCGGAGGCGAACCCGAGCAAGGTGAAGCAGGAGCTCATGGAGTTCGGCCTGGTTTCCGAGGAGTGGGGCGGCGAGACCATCTTCGTCGAGGTCTCCGCGAAGAAACAACTGAACCTCGAGTCGCTGCTGGAAATGGTGCTTCTGCAGGCCGACGTTCTGGAGCTCAAGGCGAACCCGGACAAGACCGCCCGCGGTACCGTGGTCGAGGCCAAGCTGGACAAGGGGCGCGGCCCGGTAGCCACGGTTCTGGTTCAGGAAGGTACCCTTAAGGCCGGCGACTACTTCGTGGCCGGCGTCCACTTCGGACGCGTGCGTGCCATGCAGAACGACCGCGGCGACAAGGTGCTGGCCGCAGGTCCGGCCATGCCGGTCGAGGTCATCGGCTTCAACGGCGTGCCTGACGCGGGCGATATCTTCGTGGCCATGGCCGATGAGAAGCAGGCCAAGGAGATCGCAAACCACCGCCAGATGAAGCTGCGCGAGTCCGAACTGGCCAAGCACAGCAAGCTCTCCCTGGAGCAGCTCTACGAGAAGATCCAGAAGGGCGAGGTCAAGGACCTCAACACCATCGTCAAGGGCGACGTGCAGGGTTCGGTCGAGGCCGTGGCCGAGTCGCTCAGAAAACTCACCACCGACGCCATCCGTCTCAACGTGCTGCACGCCTCCGTCGGCGCCATCACCGAGACCGACGTCAACCTGGCCAGTGCGTCCAACGCCATCATCCTGGGCTTCAACGTCCGTCCTGAAGTCAAGGCGGCGGCGCTCGCCGAGAAGGAAGGGGTCGACGTCAGGCTGTACAACATCATCTACGACGCGGTGGACGACATCAAGAAGGCCATGGAAGGCCTCCTCGAGCCGACCTTCAAGGAGAAGTACCTGGGCCGCGCCGAGATCAGGGAAGTCTTCTCGGTACCCAAGGCGGGCATGGTCGCCGGTTCCTACGTCACCGACGGCAAGATCATCAGGAATGCCCAGGTTCGCCTTCTGCGCGACAACGTGGTTGTCTTCGAAGGGAAGCTCGGCAGCCTGCGCCGCTTCAAGGACGACGTCAAGGAAGTGGCCACCGGCTACGAATGCGGTATGTCGTTGGAAAGCTACAACGACCTCAAGATCGGCGACATCTTCGAATGCTTCGAGATGGAGAAGGTTGCCGGTAAGCTGTAACAGTCAAGCACACGGGGAGAGAGGCGACCTGCGTCCGGTATCCCGGCGGCGGAAGCCCCTCTCCCCTTATCGTTTTCGCCTCTACTCCTCCCCCTAGAGGGGGGAGGCCGGGAGGGGGGCTGCGGAAACTTCCCCCTCCCTAACCCTCCCCCTCCGGGGGCGGGGATTGCAACATAACCCTGTGGTTTGCGATCCACAGGATACACACAAGAGAGAAAGATCATGGTAAAGCGTTCCGACAAGGTTGCCGAAGAGATCCACAAGATCATCTCGGAACTTCTGATAAAGGGTCTCAAGGACCCCCGCATAGGCTTCCTCACCATTACCGGAGTCAAGGTCACTCCCGACCTCAGGCAGGCGACTGTCTACTTCACGGTACACGGCGACGACGCCGCCAAGAAGAACAGCGAGGCGGGGCTCAACTCCGCCAAGGGCTTCATCCGCAAAGAGATCGGCCAGGCCCTCAAATTGCGTTGCACCCCCGAGGTGTTCTTCAAGTACGACACCTCGTTGGATTACGGCCAGCATATCGAATCGATTCTGAAGGAGATTGGGGCTACGGATGACGGCGACGACAGCTGAGATTAAGCGGATAGTTGCGGAGATCGAACAGGCGCAGAGCTTCCTGGTCACCAGCCACGAGAGCCCCGACCCCGACGCGGTCGGTTCCTCCCTGGCTTTGGCCAACTACCTCACCGCGCGGGGCAAGGACGTCACCGTCTACCTCTCCGACCCGGTCCCCGACAACTGCACCTTTTTGCCCATGGCCGACCAGGTCTACGGCGAGATGCCGGAGCGCGACTTCGACGTCTGCTTCGTGCTCGACGTCGGCGAATTCCGCCGCGCCGGCAAGGCGGTCACCGGCAACCAGAGGATCGGCCGCTTCATCAACGTCGACCATCACCTGGGATGCGAGAACTTCGGCGTCTGCAACCTGATCGACCCCAAGGCGAGCGCCACCGCGGCACTCATCTACCGGATCATCAGGGCAGCCGGCGACGAGGTGGATTTCCCCACCGCGCTCTGCATCTATACCGCCATCCTGTCCGACACCGGGAGCTTCCACTATTCGAACTCCGACCCCGAGGCCTTCGCCATTGCCGGCGAGATGATCGGCAAGGGGGTGAACGCCTGGAGCGTGAACGAGAACCTCTACGAGAGCGAACCTTTGCAGAGAATCGCGCTCCTCGCGTTGGCGCTCTCCGACCTGACTGTCTCCCTCTCGGGCGAGTACGCCTCGGTCACGGTGACCCTCGACATGTACCAGAAGACCGGCGCCAACGCCCAGGACACCGACCGCTTCATCAACTACCCCCGCTCCATCAAAGGGGTGCAGGTGGCGCTCTTTTTCCGCCAGGTCGACGAGGGGCTCTTCAAGGTCGGCTTCAGGAGCAAGGGCAAGGTGGACGTCGCGGCGGTATCCGCATCTTTCGGCGGCGGCGGACATCACAACGCGGCCGGCTGCATGGTACGCGGGACGCTTGCCGAGGTGAAGGCGCAGGTCTTCGACCGGTTGGAGCAGATGCGCTGATGTTCAACGGCTTTTTCGTGATCGACAAGCCGGCCGGCGTCACCTCGCATGACATCGTGTCCAAGGTCCGTCGCGCCATCAATCAGAAGAAGGTCGGCCACACCGGCACCCTCGATCCCTTCGCCACCGGAGTTTTGCCGGTCGCGGTGGGGGAGGGGACCAAGTCGATCCAGTTCCTGGACGAGTCCGAGAAGGAATACCGGGCCGTGATGAGGCTCGGCATCGCCACCGACACCCAGGACCTGACCGGCGAGGTGATCTCGGAGCGCGAGTGGTCCCATATCGCCCCGGCCGACCTGGAAGAACTGGTGCCGCGTTTTCTCGGGCTCCAGAAACAGCTGCCCCCCATGTTCTCCGCCATCAAGCAGGGTGGCGTGCCGCTCTACAAGCTGGCGCGCAAGGGGATCGAGGTGGAGCGCGAGGCGCGCGAGGTGGAAATCCACGCGCTGACCTTCGACTGGATCCGTCTCCCCGAGGCCTGCTTCACCGTGCGCTGCTCGCGCGGCACCTACGTCAGGACCCTTGCCTGCGACATGGGCGAGGCGCTCGGCTGCGGCGCGCACCTCTTGGAGCTGCGGCGCACCCGGAGCGGGCTCTTCTGGGAGGCCGACGCCATCAGTATCGAGACGCTGGCCGATGCCGCGGATCAGCAGGCGCTGCTCATGCCGCTGGACCGTGCGCTCAATCACTTAAAGCGGCTGGCCCTGACCGAGGCGGGTGGGAAGAAGGTGTTAAACGGCGTGGTGCCGCAGCCGCATGATTTCATCGATCCGCCCGGCGAATTTGCACAGGGGGAACAGGTGCGACTCTATCTGGGGGAGCGCTTCGCGGCAGTAGCGGAGTACGACAAGCTCAAAGGGCTCAGGCTGGCCCGCGTATTCAACTAGTATTCCTTCTTTACACGTACTTGCTTTTGTGATAAGAGTTAAAGGTCTTGATCTATTCCGTGGAGGCAATCTCTGCGGGCAGGTATAAATAAGCAAAATAACTAGGAAGCGGAAGGGGGTGTCACCACATGCTGCAAACTGAAAAGAAGCAGGAAATCATCACAGCTCATAAGCTGCACGATTCCGACACGGGTTCGCCGGAAGTGCAGATTGCAATTCTTTCTGAGCGTATCACCTATCTGACTGAGCACTTCAAGACTCACAAGAAGGATCATCACAGCCGTCGCGGTCTGCTGAAGATCGTCGGTCAGAGAAGGGGTCTGCTGGACTACCTGAAGAAGAAAGACGTCGAAAGGTACAAGGCGATCATCGCTAAACTCGGCATCAGAAGGTAAGAAAAGGCAGTATACCTCCCCGGGTATATTGCCTTTCCTCTTTCATCATGTAAGGGCCTCGTGCCCTTTTTCTTTGTTGGGGACGTGGATAAAACTGCCCTGCGGCGCACCTTTCGCCCGCAAGGCGCTTTTCTCGGCGGCCCCAACACCAACCGTAGCAATCCTAAAATGGAGGCCGTAACAATGGTACACACTGTCCAAGCAGAGTGCTGTGGCAAGACTATTACTATCGAAACAGGAAAGATTGCAAAGCAGGCAAGCGGCGCGGTCATGATCAAAAGCGGCGACACCATGGTGCTGGTCACCGCCGTCGCCATGAAAAACGCCAAGGAAGGGCAGGGTTTCTTCCCGCTCACCGTCAACTACCAGGAAAAAGCCTACGCAGGCGGCCGCATCCCCGGCTCCTTCTTCAAGCGCGAAGGGCGTCCCTCCGACAGCGAGACCCTGACCTGCCGTCTCATCGACCGTCCCATCCGTCCGCTGTTCCCGGAAGGCTTCCTTAACGACACCCAGATCATGGCTACCGTCATGTCGGCGGACAAGGACCACGATCCCGGCATCCTCGCCATGATCGGCGCCTCCGCGGCCCTCATGGTTTCCGACGCCCCCTTCGCCGGCCCGATCGCCGGCGTCAAGGTCGGCCGCGTCGACGGCAAGTTCATCGCCAACCCGACCTCCGAGCAGGAAGAGCAGAGCGACATGGAGATCGTGATCGCGGCCTCCAAGGACGCCATCCTCATGGTAGAAGGTAGCGCCTCCGAAGTCTCCGAGGACGACCTCCTCGAAGCAATCTTCTTCGGCAAGGAAGCGGTGCAGGGGATCCTCGCAGCGCAGGAAGAGCTTGCTGCCAAGGTCGGCGTTGCCAAGCGCGACGTCCCGGCGCCGGTAGTGAACGAGGCCCTGAAAGCCCGCGTTGACGCCCTCGCCAAGGAAGAGATGAAGGCGGCGGTGCGCATCAAGGCGAAGGGCGAGCGTCACGACGCCATCGACGCCATCACCGAGAAGACCGTAGCGGCGCTGGCCGCCGAGTTCGAAGGGAGCGAGAAGGAAGTCAAAGCCTTCATCGAAGACCTCGAGTACAACCTGGTGCGCGAGCACATCATCAAGGACGGCTCCAGGATCGACGGCCGCGACACCAAGACCATCCGTACCATCTCCACCGAAGTCGGCTTCCTGCCGCGCGCCCACGGTTCCGCCCTGTTCACCCGCGGCGAAACCCAGTCCATCGTGGCCGCCACCCTGGGCACCTCGGTCGACGAGCAGCGCATCGACTCGCTCTACGGCGATTCCAGGAAGAAGTTCCTCCTGCACTACAACTTCCCGCCGTACTCCGTCGGCGAGACCAGCTTCCGCCTCGCCCCGGGCCGCCGCGAAATCGGCCACGGCATGCTCGCCGAGCGCGCGCTGCAGCAGGTGCTCCCGAAGCACGACGACTTCCCCTACACCATCCGCATCGTCTCGGACATCACCGAGAGTAACGGTTCCTCCTCCATGGCCACCGTTTGCGGCGGCTCCATGTCCATGATGGACGCCGGCATCCCGATCAAGGCACCGGTCGCGGGTATCGCCATGGGCCTCATCAAGGAAGGCGACGAGTACGCCATCCTCTCCGACATCCTGGGCGACGAAGACCACCTGGGCGACATGGACTTCAAAGTCGCAGGTACCGCCGAGGGCGTCACCGCGCTGCAGATGGACATCAAGATCGGCGGCGTAACCCGCGAGATCATGGGTGCCGCATTGGCGCAGGCAAAAGCCGGCCGTGTCCACATCCTGGGCGAAATGGCCAAGACCCTCGCCACCGCACGCGGTGATCTCTCCTCCTTCGCACCGCGCATCACCACCATCTGGGTCAAGGTCGACAAGATCCGCGACGTCATCGGTTCCGGCGGCAAGAACATCCGCAGCGTCACCGAGGCAACCGGCGTGGCTATCGACATCGAGGACACCGGCAAGATCAACATCGCTTCCAACAACAAGGAAGCATGCGACCTCGCCATCAAGATGATCAGGAACCTCACCGCCGAGGCAGAAGAAGGCAAGCTCTACATGGGCACCGTCAAGAAGATCATGGAATTCGGCGCATTCGTCGAGATCTTCCCGGGCACCGACGGCCTGGTGCACGTTTCCGAGCTCGACACCGAGCGCGTGAAGAACGTGAGCGACATCCTGAAAGAAGGCGACAAGGTGCTGGTGAAGTGCATCGGCATCGACAAGCAGGGCAAGATCAAGCTGTCCCGCAAAGAGGCCCTGGGCCAGACTTTCACCGAATAATTTCTCTCATTTGAAAACTGGCAATTCATGGGTTTCCCGGTATAGTTCTAGCCATGATTAAAAAGACCACCCTAAATAACGGTATCCGCGTCATAACTGAGCGGATACCGTATGCCAGCTCGGTTTCCATAGGAATTTGGGTCGCCAACGGCTCCCGCCACGAACGGCGGGAGTCGAACGGCGTCGCCCATTTCATCGAACACCTCCTCTTTAAAGGCACTGATCGTCGTTCCTCATTGGATATTGCCCGTGAAATTGACTCCGTGGGCGGCGTCCTGAACGCCTTCACCAGCCGCGAGTACGTCTGCTACTACGCCAAGGTGCTGGACAAGTTTCTCCCCCGGGCGGTCGACCTTCTAACCGACATTTTCCTCCATTCCACCTTCGACAGCGACGAGATCGAAAAGGAACGCCGCGTGGTGCTCCAAGAGATCAACATGATGGAGGACACCCCGGACGACCTGATCCACGACCTGTTCCACCAGCATTTCTGGAAGGGGCACCCGCTGGGGATGTCGATCCTGGGCGACGCCGAGAGCGTCACCGGGCTCTCCCGCGAGGCGATCATCGCCTACAAAGATCAGATGTACCGCGCCGACGACATCATCGTCACCGCCGCCGGCAACGTCACCCACGAAAAGCTCACCGCGCTCCTCGAGGAGTTCCTGCAGGGAGTGGTCCCCGGGCACGGCAGGACCGAATCCGTACCGCCGGTGTACGAGCGCCGCATCGAGTTGGTCGAGAAGGACCTGGAGCAGATCCACGTCTGCCTCGGCCTTAAGGGGGTGCAGCAAAGCCACCCGCAGCGCTACGACGCCTTCATCATGAACGCCATCCTGGGGGGCTCCATGAGCTCGCGCCTGTTCCAGGAGGTGCGCGAGAAGAGCGGCCTTGCCTACTCGGTCTACTCCTACATCGCCTCCCACGCCGACGCCGGCTCCCTGGTAGTCTACGCGGGCGCGAGCCCCGAGAACGCCAAGGAGCTCCTGGAGATCATGCTGCGCGAGATCGGGCGCTTCAAGAACGAGCCGGTCCCCGCCGACCAGCTCGAGGCGGCTCGGGAGCAACTCAAAGGCAACCTGCTGCTGTCGCTTGAATCCAGCGACAACAGGATGTCCCGCCTGGCCAAGAACGAAATTTACTTCGGCACGCCGCTGCCGCTTTCCGAGATCATGGAAGGGTTCGACGGTGTGACGTCGGAGAGCATCCTGCAACTCGCCAACGAAATCCTGGACAACTCCGCGCTGACCCTCGTCATGCTGGGCCGGATCGGAACGCCTTCCTTCGCCAACTCCGACATCAACGTCTGATGAAAATGATCCCCATCCGGATAAAGCGCCTGCGGTCGACCCCTCTCCCCTGTTACATGACCGAGCAGGCGGCGGGCGTCGACCTGCATGCCGCGCTCGAGGAAGATTTCGTGCTGCATCCCGGCGAGCGCGCCCTGGTGCCGACCGGGTTGGCCGTCGAGATTCCTCCCGGCTTCGAGGCGCAGGTGCGTCCCAGGAGCGGCCTGGCCCTCAGGCACGGCATCGCCCTGGTCAACTCGCCCGGCACCATCGACGCCGATTACCGCGGCGAGATAGGCGTCATCGTGATCAACCACGGCAGCGAGCCCTTCACCATCAAAGACGGCGAGCGCATCGCCCAGATGGTGTTCGCCCGCTGCGAGCGCGCCGAGTTCATCGAAGTCGACGATCTTAGCGACACTGCACGCGGCGCCGGCGGGTTCGGACACACGGGCAGATAAAGATCAAGAGATTTGACCTCCCCCTTTTGCAAAGGGGGGGACATTAGTTCACCTGCAGCGCTTCGTGAGGGCGTTTCCCCTAGGGTGCTTGGGATGTCCGGAAGGACCTTCGCGAAGTGGTAAAGGCTGCAACCTGTCCTGCCGGACAGCCGCGTCACCCATTCTTAAACCATCTTACGGGGGTACGCCCATGAAAGATCCTCGCGTCAGACAATTCGCCGAAGTCCTGGTCAACTACTCGGCCCGTGTGCAGCCGGGCGACGTGGTGCTCATCTCCTGCGCCGGCCTGGAAGGGGAGCCGCTGGTCAAGGAGCTCTACGCCCTGTGCCTGGAGAAGGGGGCCAAGTACGTCGAGTACGAGTTCAGCATCCCGGACATCGGCCGCTACTTCTACAACCTCGCCAGCCCCGACCAGCTTTCCTATTTCCCGCAGCACAAGCTCGATTTCATGAAACAGGTCGACGTCTACTTCGGTCTCTCCGCCGCGGACAATTCCATGGTAATGGCCCAAGCGAACCAGAAGAGCATGATCGCCTGGTCCAAGGTGGTGCGCCCTATCATCGACCAGCGTGTCAAGGGGACCCGCTGGGTGGTGACCCGCTACCCGACCCACGGAGCCGCGCAGGAAGCGCGCATGAGCCTGGACGAGTACGAGGATTACCTCTTCGCCGCCTGCTGCATGGACTGGGAGGAGGAGTCGAAGAAGCAGGACGCGCTGAAAGCCTGCGTCGACGCCGCCGACCGGATCCGCATCAAGGCCACCGACACGGACCTCTCCTTCAGCATCAAGGGGCTCCCCGGCATCAAGTGCGACGGGCGCCTGAACATCCCCGACGGCGAGGTCTTCACCGCGCCGGTGCGCGATTCGGTGCAGGGGTATATCACCTACAACTGCCCGACCGTCTACCAGGGGAAGGAATTCAACAACATCCGCCTGGAGTTTGCGAACGGACGCATCGTCAAGGCTACCGCACCCGGCATGGACGCCGAGCTGAACCGGATCCTGGATACCGACGAGGGGGCGCGCTACGTGGGCGAGTTCGCCATCGGGGTCAACCCCAAGATCCGGGTGCCGATGCGCAACATCCTGTTCGACGAGAAGATCTTCGGCTCGATCCACTTCACCCCGGGGCAGGCCTACGACGAGTGCGACAACGGCAACCGCTCCGCCGTGCACTGGGACATGGTGAAGATCCTGGCCGGCGACGGCGAGCTGTGGTTCGACGACATCCTGATCCAGAAGGACGGCCGCTTCGTGCACGAGCCGCTTCTGGGGCTCAACCCCGGTGACTAGCCATGCTGCTTGAGATCAACCCCGACAATCCGCAACCGCGCCTGATCGCCAAGGTGGTCGAGATCCTGAAAAACGGCGGCGTGGTGGCCTATCCCACCGACACCACCTACGGCATCGGCTGCTCCATCTTCAGCAAGAAGGGGATCGAGCGGATCTACCAGATCAAGCAACGCGACCGCAAGAAGCCGTTTTCCTTCATCTGCGCCGACATGTCCGAGATCTCCCGCTATGCCCGGGTCTCCAATTACGCCTTCAAGCTGCTGCGCCGCCTGCTGCCGGGGCAGTACACCTTCGTCATGGAGGCGGCCACTGTGGTGCCGGACCTCTTGCAGACCAAGCAGAAAACGGTCGGTATCCGTATTCCGGACAACAAGATCTGCCTGGCCATTGTGAAGGAGTTAGGCGCCCCCATCGTCACCACCAGCGCCAACCTCTCCGGCGAGGATCCCATCGGCAACCCGTGGGCGGTGGAGCACGAACTGGGCAAGCAACTGGACCTGGTTGTGGACGGCGGTGACCTTTCCGCCGACGTAAGTTCCGTGGTCAGTCTCATCGGCGATCGACCCGAGGTACTCAGAAAGGGTGTCGGGGACGTGAGCTGGTGCGAATAGAGCGGTCCACGCCCGAGGTTATCATCCATGCGTAAATCCACCGTGCGTCGCGGCATCAGATCCATCTGCGCCGGCATCCTCGCCCTGATCGCCGCCACCTTCTTCCATAGTGAGATCTCGGCCCTCCTGATGCTCGGCATCGCCGGCGAGGCACGTCTCACCTTCCTGGGGTTTTTCCTCTCCGGGATGCTGGGTGGCTTCGGCGTGCTGGTCGCGGCCCTGGGGCTTTTGCAAAACGGGGAAGGGGAGCCGCGGGTGCGCCTTTTACCCACCATGGTGCTGCTGTTCTCGTTGGTCGTCCTCTTCTTCGTCCTCACCTACACCTGGATCACCTCACCCTCCGCTCCGGTTCTCGCCCCGGGAGAAAGCATCAACATCTAGAAGCAGGTTGAGCTAAAGATTAAGTTTGAGAAAAGGCACGTGACGATCATTAGCCGCAAGTCGACTTTGCCCATGTTCTTTGTTTCTCCTCAACCTTAATCTTAATCTCAAGTCGCCTTTTGCCTTAACCTCAGCCTGTTTTTCATGATATATTGGCGTCACTGAAAATAATGAAAAGGGAGGGTGGCATGTTTCGTCTCACCATTCACACTGCGTTTGCCGCTGCGCATAATCTGATCAACTACCAGGGCGACTGCGAAAACCTGCACGGCCACAACTGGAAGGTCGAAGTCTCCATCACCACCAACGAACTGGATAAGGCCGGCCTGGGCATCGACTTCAAGATCCTCAAGCGGCAGACCAACGATCTCTTGAAAACACTGGACCACAAATACTTGAACGAACTGGCCCCTTTCTCGGAGCTCTCCCCGTCTTCGGAGAACATCGCCCGGTACCTTTACCATGAGCTGACCAAGATCTTCGGCTCGGACAAGGTCAAGGTAGACATGGTCACGGTGTGGGAATCCGACTTCGCGGCGGCGAGCTACTATGAGTAATCTGCAGGCGCCCCTGGTCGAATGTTTCTCCTCCATCCAGGGAGAGGGGGTGCTGGTCGGCTTGCGCCAGGTGTTTCTGCGCTTCTCCGGCTGCAACCTGAACTGCAAGTTCTGCGACACCCCGGGCATGACCGCCGTCCCGGACGAATGCCTGCTGGAGCTGACCCCCGGGCGGCGCGACTTCTTCAAGGTCCCTAACCCGGTACCGCTGGAGCGCGTGGCGACCTTGATGGAAAGCTGGACCGCGGCATGGCCCGGCATCCACCATTCCATCAGCATCACTGGCGGGGAGCCGCTCCTTTTCGGGACGCTGCTCGAGGAGTGGCTGCCGGTGCTGAAAAAGATCCTCCCCATCTACCTCGAGACCAACGGCACGCTCCCCGAGGCGCTGGCACCGCTCATCCCGCACCTGGACAGCATTGGCATGGACATCAAGCTGCCGTCCTCGACCGGCTGCCCGGAGCTATGGGACCAGCACCACGCCTTTCTGGAGTTGGCCGCCATGAAGGAGGTCTTCGTCAAGATAGTGGTGGGGCAGGAAACCGAAGACTGGGAGATCCAGCGTTCCTGCGCCATGATCGCCTCGGTGGACCCTGCCATCCCGCTCATCCTGCAGCCGGTGACCCGCGACGACGGCAGCATCGGCATCGATGCCGTGCGCACCCTGGAACTCCAGGAACTCTGCTCCTCACTCCGGGAGGTGCGGGTCATCCCGCAGACCCACAAGTTCATGGGGCAGCTGTAGCGCCTCGTCAACAACGACATCAGCGAAGGGCGTCCATTGCGGGCGCCCTTTCTTTTTTGCGGGGTGGCCGTTATAATGAGTGGCTGTGGCTTCACCCCGGGAGGTTTTCCACGTGCAGAAACTAGCCAAGGTTGACGAGATGAACGCGGTGCTGGAGGAGCTCTCCAGCCAACACCTGAAGGGGAAGGTGAGGGCCTTGCGCCTGAGCCTGATGGCGCTTTTGACCGGCGGGCACATCCTACTCGAAGATATCCCCGGACTCGGCAAGACCACCATGGCCCTGGCCTTCGCCAGCGCCCTCGGGCTCTCCTTCGGCCGGGTCCAGTGCACCAGCGACCTGCTCCCCTCCGACATCACCGGCCTCTCAGTATTCGACCGGAGCGAGGGGCGCTTCAACTTCATCCGGGGGCCGATCTTCAACAACATCGTCCTGATCGACGAGATCAACCGCGCCATGCCCAAGACCCAGAGCGCGCTCCTGGAGGCGATGGAGGAGCGGCACGTCACGGTCGAGGGGGTCACCTACCAGCTCCCCGAGCCGTTCCTGGTGCTGGCGACGCAGAACCCGGTGGAGCAGGTGGGTACCTATCCCTTGCCGGAGTCGCAGATGGACCGCTTCCTGATCCGCACCGGGATCGGTTATCCCCCCGAGGAGATCGAGAAGGGGATCCTGAGGCAGGGTAGCATCCGGGACGAGATCATGCACATTCCGGCCCTGGTGCGCAGCGACGACCTGGTCACCGCCATCGCCAGCGTGAAGGAAGTCTACGTGGGCGACAAGGTGACCGACTACACCTATGCGATCATCAAGGCGACCCGGAACCACCCGCTGATTCTGGCCGGCCTCTCGACCCGAGGCGGCATCGGCATGGTGGACGCCGCCAAGGCGGCCGCCTACCTGCACGGCCGCGACTTCGTGGCGCCGGAGGACGTCAGGGACGTGGTCCATGCCGTCTGCCCGCATCGCCTCATCTTCCGCCCGGAGCACGAAGGGGTGGACAAGGAGCACGTATTAAACGCGATCTTAAAGGAGATCCCTCTCCCTCTCACATAAAGCTCACCAAGGGGGGCGGGATGTACGTCGCCTCCACCCTGCTGCTGGGGGTGTCCGCGGTCAATACCGGCAACAACCTCCTCTTTCTCATCGTCGCCGCCATGCTCGCTTTCATGGCGATCACGGGGGTGCTGGGGTGGCTGAATATCCGCGGGCTCGCCCTCAGCGTGCACCTGCCGGACGAGGTCTACGCCGGCACCGATACCTTCCTCTCCATCACTCTTGAGAACCGGAAGAGGTATCTGCCGTCCTTCCTGATCCGGGTCGGCGTCTTGGGCGGCTCCACCTCCTTTCTCCTGGTGGAGAAAAACCGGCCCCAGTCTGGATCGCTCCTGCTTTCCTTCCCGGTGCGGGGCCCCCTGCAGCTCGCCGAGGCCTCGATCAGCTCCCCCTTTCCGGTCAACTTTTTCGTTCGCGCCGCATCGCTGCCGATCCGCCAGGAGTGCACCGTATTCCCGGCGCCGCGCGCGTTGCCGGTCCCGGCGCCGGGAGGTAAGCCCGATGCGGGGGAGTCGGCCGCCATTGCTGCCGCCGGTTATGACGGCGATCTCGCCAAGATCTCGGATTATCGCGGTGGTGAGCCCCTCAAGTTGATCCACTGGCGCCTGTCGGCCAAGCACGAGGAGTTCAAGGTGAAGGAACTGACGGCGACGGCGGCTGAACCGCTGCTGCTCGACCTGGACCTGATCCCGGGGCGCGACCTGGAGCAGCGCCTTTCCTTCGGCACCTTCCTAGTGAACCGCCTGGTGAAGGGGGGACGGCCGGTAGGTCTCAAGCTCGGGGAGCGCGTCATCACCCCCGGCAGCACCAGGAGCCACCGGCTCAAGCTGCTCACGGAACTGGCCAACTATGGTAAGAATTGACCTCCTTTTGAGCGGGCTCACCGCCTGCATCGCGCTGATCAGTTACCTGCCCCTGCAGGAGTACCTTGATCCCTTCGCGCGCTTTTTCTTCCCGGCGGCGCTCGTGCTGGCGGCCTGCCTGCAGGTCAGGGGGCGCGCCCTGCCGCCGCGGGTGCTGACACCGGCCTCGATACTGCTCTTTTTGTACCTCGCCTCGCAGTTCTCCCTGAGCCGGTTGGTGCCGGTCACTGCCGACCTGCTGGTGGTCTTTCTGGGGGTGCGGCTCCTCGGTGAGCGGATCGGCCGCAACTACCTGCAGGCCTTCGCTCTTTCCCTGTTCTGCCTGGCCGCCTCCTCGCTCTACGAGATCTCGGCGATCTTCCTGGTCTACCTCTTCTCCCTGCTGCTGCTGGTGGCGGTGGCCCTGGTGCTGCTGACCTTCTACGCCGAGGATCCCGTCTCCGCCCTGCCGGCAAGAGAGGCGAAGAAGGTGTTGACCGTCGCCGCGCTGATGCCGGTGGCCTCGCTGCCGCTGTTCCTCTTTCTCTTTCTCTTCCTTCCCAGGACCCAGTACCCGATCTGGCTCACCAATGCCCCGGCAGGGAAGAAGACCGGCTTGTCCGACACGGTACAGCCGGGGAGCGTCCAGTCCGTTTCGGAAGTGAAAGGGGCGGTGCTGCGGGCGATTACCCCGAAAGTGCCCGAACAGCAACTGTACTGGCGGGCGGTGGTGCTGAACGCGTTCAAGAAGGACGCCTGGGTGCGGGAGCCTGTCCCCGGCGATGCCCCTGCGGTCGCCCGGGGAGACGTGGTGCTCCAGGAGATCTATCCGGAACGGACCGCCACCCAGTACCTCCCCGCGCTCAATGTGCCCCGCGCCATCAGGGAGCTGCGCCACGATGCCAGCGCCGACGGCGTGTTCGTGTCCCGACGCCCCCTGGACAAGAAGGTGCGCTACCTCGCCGAGTCGGTACTCGCGGACACGATCCTGGTGCGACGCATCGACCGGGATTTCTACCTGCGGCTGCCGGAGCAGGTCTCGGAACGCATGCGGGGCGAGGGACGCAAGCTGGCCCGCTCCGGCAAGAGCGTCGAGCAGAAGATGGCGGCACTGGAGTCATTCTTCCGCGACCAGCGCTTGACCTATGCCAACACGGGACTTCCGGTGGGCGGGGACCCGCTCGACTCTTTCCTCTTCGAAAAAAAACGTGGCAACTGCGAGTATTTCGCCTCCTGCTACGCGATACTGCTGCGCCTAGGCGGGGTTCCCGCGCGCCTGGTGGGAGGGTTCCGCGGCGGGACCTACAACGACGTCGGTGGGTACTACCTGGTCACCGAGGACATGGCCCACGTCTGGGTGGAAGCCTACCTGGACGGGGTGGGGTGGCGGACGGTGGACCCGAGCTCCTGGGCCCTGGGGGGGGGGCGCAGCCAACAGGCCCGCGGGCTGTCCATGTACCTCGACATGGTCGGGTTCTACTGGGACAAGGCGGTGGTCACCTATGACCTTGACAAACAGCTGTCCTTAGTGCGAAATGCCGGGAACAAAGCCCGCGACCTGCGGCTTCCCCCCTGGTTCGGGAGGTTGATGCTCCTGGCCCTGCCGGTGCTCGCTGCGCTTGTGCTTTTGGTCCTCTGGCGCAAGCAGCGTCCCCCCACTGTCGAGGCGCGCCTTTTGCGGCGCATGCTCCGCCTGCTGGCCAAGCGTTATCCCGGAGAGATCAAGGGTGACGAAGGGCTCTTCGAGCTCTCCGCTCGGCTCCAGGACCGGCACCTGGCCCGGTTCGTCGGCGTTTATGGCGCCGCCGTCTACCACGACCGTCCCCTGACCCGTGCCGAGGCGGCAGAACTCAATGAAATCGTTCGGGAGGCATCCCAGGATCGTTCTTGACACGGGACCTGCTTTGATTTAGTTTTACCTTTCCGTATTTTCAGGGGTTGTGAGGCGATAACTTGGCTTCCAAAAAAGACAAAATTCTCGAGAGTGCCCAGCGCTTCGTGCTGAAGGGGCAGATAGACAAGGCGATCAAGGACTACCAGCAGGTGGTGGCCATGGAGCCCAACGATATCCGCTATCGCCAGCGCCTGGCCGAGCTCCTGGTGCGCGACAACCGCAAGGATGAAGGGATCCAGCAGTACGAGGACATCGGCAAGCACTACGCCGACAACGGTTACTTCCTGAAGGCGATTGCCATCTACAAGCAGGTCCAGCGTCTCAACCCCGGCAATCCCGCCACCGCGCTTACCATCGCCCATCTGAACCACCAGCAGGGGCTGATCGGCAACGCCATGGCGGAATACAACCAAGTGGCGGCGCAGTATGAAAAGGAAGATTTGCTGAAGGAAGCCCTCAAGGTGGTGGAAACGATGCTGGGCGTCGATGCCGAGCATGTCGCCACCAGGCTTAAGTACGCGGAACTGCTGTACGTGACCGGCGCAGTAGAGCAGTCCCGGGAGGCCTTCCGGGCATTGCTGGCAGCTTTGCGCAATCGCGGTCTCGAAGGCGAGGCCGCCTCGATCGCCGCCCGTGTCCAGGAACTCTTCCCCGAGGAGCAGGACGCGCCCGAGCCCGAGCCCGTTCCCGCATTTGCCGGCGAGGGACTGTCGACCACCGGTTTCGAAGGAGTAGAAGATGTACCCGGGGTGCAGCCCGCACCTTCCTGGGACAGCGCAATCGAGGAACCGGTCCTGCCGGACTGGGACGCTCCCGCGGCCGAACTGCCTGATCCCTTCGCGGCGCCGACCCCGACGGAACAGCCCGAACCTGTCGCGGCAGCCCCTGCCTCATACGAGGCACCGGCACCTTGGGACACCGAGCAGGAAGAAACCGCTGAAGAGGGCTCCATTGCCTGGGAAGAGGAGATCGAACTAGACCTGGAGGATGATGTTTTCGCGTCTGCGCCGACCCATGAGTCCGCTGCTGCCGAGCTTCCCGATGCACCCTCCGAACCCTCTGAACCGTCCGAGCCCGCAACTGCTGCCGCGGCCGGGGTAGAACTCCCGCTGGACTTCTCGCTGGAGCTGGACTTCGACGAAGTCGCGGCCGAGGAGGACCTGGAGGCGGAGCCGGAAGAGGACGCTGCCCCGGTGGTGGAACTCGACTTGGAGCAGGGAGGGGATCTGGAGTTGACCCTGCCCGACCAGGAAACCCCCTTCGGCGAATTCTCCTGGCAGGAAGAGGGGGACGAGCCGCAAGAGCCGGAAGAAGCGGAGCCGACGGCGGAGCTTGCCGAGTGGGAGGAGGCCGAGCCCGAGCTCGAGGCGGAACTGGAACTTGAGCCGGAACTGGAACTTGAGCCGGAACTGGAACTTGAGCCGGAACTGGAGCTCGAGCCGGAGTTTGAACTCGAGCCGGAGCCCTTACAGGAACCTGAAGCGCCGGAAGCCCCGGAAGCTCCGGAACCGGCCCCGCTGCGCGGCTGGGAGGAGATCTTTCCGCAGGCGGCAGGCGGCGCGGACCTCGATACGGAGGAACTCGAGTCACACTACGATTTAGGGATCGGCTACAAGGAAATGGGGATGTACGCCGGGGCCATCAAGGAATTCGAAATCGCGGCGGGGAACCCGCAGCGCCGCTTCGATTGCCTGACCCTGCAGGCAATCTGCTACCGCGACAAGGGAGAGCCGGCCAAGGCCGAGGAACTGTTGCAGCGCGCCCTGGAACTGACTGTGATCTCCAGGGACGAGCGCACCTCCCTCCACTACGAACTGGCGGTAATCGCGGAAGGAAAAGGCGCTGTGGAAGAGGCGATCGGGCTGTACCGCGAGGTGATCCGCGTCAATCCCAGCTACCAGGACGCTTCCAGCAGACTTTCCGCGCTCTCGGGCGAGGAGGTTGAGGATTTCATCGACTTGGAGCTGGAAGAGGGAAGCTGACCTTTTACCAGGTGAGCAGGTTGAGCGGGGGGACCAGGCGCACCGGCGCCTGGAAGAAGTCCCCGATGAAGTTGGCGGGGACCGGGGGGAGCGGTCCGGCCGTCTCCAGCGTCTTCTGCACGGCCCGGTCGTAGACGATGTTGCCTGAACTTTCCAAAATGGTGCTGCCGATGATGTCGCCGTTACGGGTGATGGTGAGGTTCACCACGATCGGCGCCACCTTCTGATCCTTCTGTTCCAACCACCACTTATCGTTTACCCCCTGCAGCAGCCGAATGTAATACTCCTTTATCTCCGGACGCAGCGTGTCGCCGTCGCTGAGCGGCCTGAAGTACCCCTTGGTAAGACCCATCCCGAAGGTGGTGCGGGACTGTTCCTCGACGGCGGTCTGGGGCCGTGCCGGTTGCGGTGTCGGGGCCGCGGGCTGCGCGGCCTGCACCGGCTGCGGGGCTGGTGTCGGCGGCAGCGGTTCAGCCTCTTCCTGGGGGAGTTCCGGCTCGGGGTCGGGCTGGGGCTGGGGCTGTACCGCGGGGGCGGCCGGGACCGGTGCCGGGATTGAGTTGAGGTCGATGAAGGTGACGGCGGGACGCGCCGGTTCGCCGCCGCCGGGGATGCCGAGCAGAACGACCGCGCAGACCACGTGCAAAACCAGCGAGACCGCCAGCCCGGTGAGCAACTGCTTGTTGGGGCTGGTCGGGTACTGCTCTTCCTCGAGCGGGTCGAGTGGATCGAGCGGGTCTATCGCGTCTTGCATGGCTGGTACGTCCTTCTCCCGCCATCCCAAAGCGGGCGTCAGGCATGGTTAGTGTCCGTCATGTATAACAAATTCGCGGCGGCTCTGGCAACCAAAGAAAGACGTTTACGGAAAATGCGAAGGGACCCCGCGGGGTCCCTTCTTCGTTTGGGCAGTGTTTGGGTGCCACCCTTGTGGGAGGTTTATCCGGGACTTTCGGAGGCACGCAGCAGTTGCCCCCTCCCCTTGCGGGAGGGGGTAAGGGGGTGGGGGAAGATGCCATTATTTCCGCTGCTTGCGGCTTCACCCACCCCCCGTCCCCCTCCCGTCAAGGGAGGGGGAGCCCTGTAGCCCTATAGCGGGGTAGGGGCCGGAGCGTCGAGGGAGGGGATGGGAGCGTCCAGGGCGGAGGAGGTTCGGCTCACCTTCCAGCGCAGCTCCTCCTGCATGCTCTGCGCGTCAACCACCGCTATGGCGGCCATGTTGACTATGGTGGCGACGTCGTCTCCCCTTTGCAGCACGTGGACCGGTTTCTTCATCCCCATGAGGAGCGGTCCGATCGCCTCCGCCCCCCCCAACCGGTGCAGGAGCTTGTAGCAGATGTTCCCCGAGTTCAGGTCCGGGAAGATGAGGATGTTGGCGGGGCCGGTAAGGGTGGTGAAGGTGTAGTTGGCGAGAAGCTCCGGCGTCACCGCCGTGTCCGCCTGCATCTCTCCGTCGATCTCGAGGCCGGGCACCCTTTCCTTCACGATCTCCACCGCGCGCTTCACCTTCTGGGTCAGGGCGTGGTTCACCGACCCGAAGTTGGCGAAGGAGAGCATGGCGATGCGCGGCACGATGTCGAGCAGTTGCACCTTTTCCGCCGCCAAGAGCGCGGTCTCTGCCAACTCCTCGGCGGTCGGCTCGATCTCGACCGTTGTGTCGGCCATGAAGTAGATCCCCTTTTTGAAGACCATCATGTACATGCCGTGCACGCCGGTCAGCTGCGGCTGCCTACCGATCACCTCCAGGGCCGGCCTGATGGTGTCGGGGTAGTGGGTGTCGATGCCGCCCAGGAGCGCGTCCGCGTCACCCATGTGCACCATCATGGCGCCGAAGTGGTTGCGCGACTTGCGGCGCACGATGCGTTGCGCCTCGGTGAGCGTGATCCCCTTGCGCTGCCTCATCCGGTACAGTTCCTGCGCGTAAGGCTCAGTCAGCTCGGAATTCTCCGGGTCGACGATGGTCAGGTTCAGCTCCATCCCCAGTTCGGCCATTTTTTCCAGCACCTTGGCGCGGTTCCCGATCAGGATCGGGTGGGCGATCCCTTCCTCCACCAGGTGGTAGGCGGCCTTGAGGATCTTCTCGTTGTCCCCCTCCGGGAAGACGATCTTCTTGGGATCGCTTTTCGCCTTGTTGATGATGGCGCGCATGGTCTCCTTGGCGCGCCCCTGCAGCGTTTCCAGCCACTCGACATAGCGGCCCATGTCTTCGATGGGGATCCGCGCCACGCCGCTCTCCATGGCTGCCCGGGCCACGGCCGGCGCCACCCGCAGCAGGGCCCGGGGATCGAACGGCTTGGGGATGATGTAGTTGCGCCCGAAGGAGAAGCTCTCGTTGCCGTAGGCGCGGCAGACCGAGTCGGGACATTCCTCCTGCGCGAGCTGCGCCAGCGCGAACACCGCCGCCTTCTTCATCTCTTCGTTGATGGTGCTGGCCCGGACGTCGAGGGCGCCCCTGAAGATGAAGGGGAAGCCGAGCACGTTGTTGACCTGGTTGGGGTAGTCGCTGCGGCCGGTGGCCATGATCACGTCCGAGCGGACCGAGAGCGCCTCTTCCGGCGTGATCTCCGGGTCCGGGTTGGCCATCGCCATGATGATGGGATCTTTGGCCATCTCGCGCACCATCTGCGGGGTCACCGCCCCCTTCGCCGAGACGCCGATGAAGACGTCCGCGCCGCGCATGGCCTCCTCCAGGGTGCGCCACTCGGTCCGGATCGCCAGCCGCTCCTTGTAGGGGTTCATCCCCTCGGTCCTCCCCTGGTAGATCACCCCCTTGGTGTCGCACATGCAGAGGTTTTCCGGCTTGGCCCCCAGGGAGATGACCAGGTTGGCGCAGGCGACGCCGGCGGCCCCGGCGCCGTTGACGACGATGCGCGCCTTTTCGATCTTCTTCCCGACCAGTTGCAGCGCATTGATGAGCGCGGCCGAGCAGATGATGGCCGTGCCATGCTGGTCGTCGTGGAAGACCGGGATGTTCATGGTCTTCTTGAGCTCTTCCTCGATGTAGAAGCACTCGGGCGCCTTGATGTCCTCGAGGTTGATGCCGCCGAAGGTCGGTTCCAGAAGCTGCACCACCTTGATCACGTCGTCCGGTTTCTCCGATTTCACCTCCAGGTCGAAGACGTCGACGTCGGCGAAGCGCTTGAAGAGGACCCCTTTCCCCTCCATGACCGGCTTGCCGGCCAGCGCCCCAATGTTCCCCAGCCCCAGCACCGCCGTACCGTTGGAGACCACCGCGACCAAGTTCCCTTTGGCGGTGTAGAGGTAGGCGTCCGACGGATTTTGTTCAATGGCGAGGCAGGGCTCGGCGACGCCGGGGGTGTAGGCGAGGGAGAGGTCCAGGGAGGTGAGGCAGGGTTTCGAGGAAATCACTTCGATCTTCCCCTTGCGCCCTGCGGCGTGATATTCGAGCGCGTCTATCTTCTTCGTCATGGCATCCTCCTCGAAACAGGTGGTAACGGTGAGTTTTGCGGACTGGAAAAAACGGCTGTAGCGATGTTCGGGTGCAAACGGGGAAACGATACTGCCACACTGCGGTGCGTCAGCAAAAGGAAGTCAGATGGGCTGCGAAAGTATAGCATGTCACCTCACCGGATCAATCTCCAGCCTAGTCGCCGGATCAATCTCAATCACCACCCAGGTTCAGGGGAGTTGATGGTGATGTCAGCTCAAGGTTGTAAATTGAGACAATCTGGTTGATAATCTTCGCGGCTATAACAGGAAACGAAGGGGAGGATGTCATGGACAGGCTTTGGGCACCTTGGAGGATTGAATACCTGACGCAGCCACCGGCGCCGGGTTGCATCTTCTGTGCTGAGGGGGACGACCGGGAGCTCCTGGTCCTGCACCGCACCCCGCTGGCCCGCGTCATGCTGAACCGCTACCCGTACTGCAACGGTCACCTGCTGGTTTCGCTGCACCGTCACAGCGCCGATTTGGGCGGACTCTCCGGCGAGGAGATGCAGGAACTCTTCCGCGTGGCGGCGTTGTGCAAGGATGTCCTGACCCGCTCCAGCAGTCCCGACGGCTTCAACATCGGCATGAACTTGGGCAAGACGGCCGGGGCCGGCGTCGAGGACCACCTCCATCTGCACGTGGTGCCGCGCTGGAGCGGCGACAGCAACTTCATGTCCGTGGTGGCGGACCTTCGGGTCATCCCCGAGGCCCTGCTGGCGAGCTACGACCGGCTGCTCCCCTTCTTCCCCAAAGCGGAGGATGCGTGAAGGGAGAGTTGTGCATCGGCGTGGACCTGGGGGGGAGTAATCTGAGATTTGCCCTGGTGGACCGGCAGGGGAGGGTGCTGGCGCGCAGCGCGGAGCCTACCTTGCCGGCGGCGGGGCTGGAATCACTAATGACGCGGCTCTTGTCGGGGGTGGAGCGGTTGCGGCAGCAGGCAGCCCGCATGGGGGCTGGGACCGTGGCGCTCGCGGTCGGGGTCCCGGGGCTGGTCTGCAGCGACGGGGTGGTGCGCGCCAGCGTCAATGTTCCCGTGCTCGAGGGGGTGCCCCTGGCCCGGGAACTTGCCGGGGCTACCGGGATGCCGGTGGCGGCGCTCAACGATGCCAACGCCTGCGCGCTGGGTGAAAAGAACTACGGCGCCGGGCGCGATTACCGATCGTTGATCGCGCTCACTTTGGGGACCGGCGTCGGGTCGGGGCTGATCCTCGACGGGAAGCTCTGGACCGGCGTCGACGGCGCGGCCGGGGAATTCGGCCACATCCCGGTGGAACCCGAGGGACGCCCCTGTGGCTGCGGCGGCCGGGGCTGCCTCGAGCAGTACGCTTCGGCCGGCGCCATCGCGCGGGGGGGTGATGACGCAGCCGCGGTCGCTTGCCGAGCACAACAGGGAGATGCCGCGGCGCTCGCGCTCTTTGCCGAGGCAGGGCGCTATCTGGGGATTGCGGCCGCCGGGGTGGTGAACCTGCTCAACCTGGAGGCGGTCATCCTCTGCGGTGGCGTGGCGCGCAGCTTCGATCTCCTGGTACCCGCACTGCGCCGGGAACTGGAGGCCCGGACCTTCCCCGTTTCCGGCGGCCGGGTGCGCGTCGAACAAGGGATACTGGGGGACGACGCCGGGGTGCTGGGGGCGGCGGTGGCCGCCTTCGGGGCCCTACTTTAAGAAAAAACTCTCATTATTAAAGAGCCGTTCGCGGCCAACCTATGTTATAGTTACCGCTGCCCCGCAGGGCGGGGCTTCAATTTGACCTGTATGGAGGCGCCCATGTCGTTTAGAAGCATTTTCAAAGCACTTTTCACCGCATGCATTCTGCTTACCCTGGCGGCCACCTCGTTCGCCGCAGCCCCGGTCAAGCCGGAGGAGTCTTTCCGCAACGCCTTCCCTCAGGTGCCTGTGGACAGCATGACCCCGACCGAGATCCCGGGGCTGTACGAGGTCGTCTCGGGTCAGCGCATCTTCTATTACTACCCCGACAAGGAACTGGTGCTGACCGGCGAGATCGTAGGCAAGGACCTGAAGAGCCGCACCGCCGAGCGTAAAGGGGCCATGATGGCCAAAGTGGCCAAGGACCTGCCGCTGGACAAGGCGCTCAAGATCGGGGACGGCAAAAAGGTGGTCATCGAGTTCACCGACCCCGACTGCCCCTTCTGCCGCAGGGGCGCCGAGTACTTCACCAAGCGGACCGACGTGACCCAGTACATCTTCTTCGCGCCGCTGGCCCACCCGGGGGCGATCACCAAGATCGAGTACATCCTGTCGGCCGACAACAAGGTCCAGGCCTATGACGCCATGATGCTCGGGCAGGAGATTCCTGCCGGCGCCAAACCCGCCTCTCCGGAGATCAAGCGGTTGGCCCAGGAACACATGGAGCTGGCCAAGAAAGCCGGCGTCACCGGGACCCCCACCTTTTTCATCAAGGGCCAGATGGTCGTGGGCGCCGACGTAAACCGGTTGGACGAGTTGCTCAAGTAGCATCGTCCTCCGAAGCGGAGACCGAGACGGTGCCGAACTTGCCGTCGTAACCGGGCTCGATTTCCACCTCGCCCGCACGCATCCTAGCAATACCAGCCGCCAGCGTCGCACTCGACCTGGCGGCTATTTTTTGTAAAGGCGCCTCGAGCAGGATGTGGAACTCGTTGCCCTGCTCCTGCAAAAGCTCGAAGTAGAGCGTCTCCGCTTTCTTGCTGGAACTCCCCACCCGCAGCGCACCCCCGATCAGATCGATGAGCGGTATCACGGACCAGAAGGGAGGCGCCAGCGCCGGCCTCGCCCCCGTCGGACGATCCGCCAGGAGTTCCACCCGGTGCAGCACCCCCACGGTCAGTTTCCTTCCGCAGACGGGGCAGCGATAGTCGTGGGCGATGGTCTCCTCGGGGGAGAACCTGATGCCGCAGCACCGGTGGCCATCGGCGTGGTATTTCCCCTGCTCCGGGAAAAACTCGATGGTCCCCGCCACACCTTTGCCGCCGGCTATCGCCTGGTGGATCCCGTCATAGCAGAGTTCGGTGTCGAAGATGGTCGCCTCGCGCCCGAGCTTGGCGGCGGAGTGTGCGTCCGAATTGGAGATGAGCGTGACGCCGTCCAGGCCCGACAGGCGCCAGTTCATGGCGGGGTCGGAGGAGAGCCCGGTCTCGATGGCGTGGATGTGGGGGGCGAGTTCGTCGAAGCATTCCGAAAGCGACGCGAACCCGGAACAGGCGCCGAAGATGGAGTAGTGGGGGGTCCAGGCGTGTGCCGGGACGAGGAGCGCGCGCGGGGAGGCGTCGAGCACCATGGCCAGGAGGTCCTTGGCGTCGAGCTTCAGGATGGGCCTGCCGTCGGAGGCGAGGGAGCCGATGCGGGCAAGCTGGAGGTTCAGCCGGTGCGCCGCTGCGAAGTCGGGGAGCAGTATCAGGCAATGCACCTTCCTGGTGCGTCCCCCTTTCCGGTAGATGCAGCTGATTTCGCCGCTGATCAGGAAGGAGACGGGGGCGCGGCAGCTTGCCGGCACCTGGTCCGGGGGAGGCTCCCGGCGTAGGCGCAAGAGCCCAGCTTCGGCCGGCACCAGCTCCCGCTCCAGTTCGGCAAGCCATTCGGGGTGGGTGCAGTCACCGGTGCCGACCACCCGGATCCCTTTCAACTGCGCCCAGCGCCAGAGTTGCTGGAGGTCGAGGTCGCGGCTGGTCGCCCTGGAAAAACGGGAGTGGATGTGCAGGTCTGCTGTGAATCTCATGTGGGGCGGTTCCGGGCGCGCCTTGCGCCGTTACAGGGAGGCGGGGAGGGGCAGAGGGGCGGCGCCGTCAGGCGTCGCTGGCCCGGGAGGCGCCGAACTTGGTGACCATGTGCTGCCGGTAGCTGACGATCTCGCTGCGCAGAGAGGCGAGCCTGGCCATCTTCTCGTCGATCTTCTCGATGTGCTCGTCGAGGATTTCCACCAGCCGGGGCACCATGCGCTCGGTCTGCTTGGCCTCGCCGTACGCCGCGTAGAGGTCCTGCATCTCCTTGATGGTGAGCCCCAGTTCCTTCAGCTTGATGATGAACTTGATGCGGCGCACGTAGTAGGGGGTGAAGCCGCGCGTGGCGCCGTCGCTTCTGGGAACGCTTTCGATGATGCCGACTTCCTCCCAGTAACGGATGGTCCTGGTGGTGAGTCCCAGCGCAGCGGCGACGTCCCCGATCGAGGTGATCTCTTCGCCGTCGTTGATGATGTCCATGGAAAACCTCTCGGTGGCAATAAATTCCCAGCTAATCTAGAACATGGCGTTCTGGGTGTCAATCGCTTTCCCGCAGCCGCGCCCGCCCAGGTGAAAACCGTTCAACGGGAATTGGGACATTTACAAAACAATGTTTTTCGTGTATCAAGTTTAGTATGGATTTATAGGAGGCTGAAGCATGGATCTTTTTCAGGCCATCACCGGCCGTCGCAGCATACGGAAATTCAAGCCTGTGCCGGTTGAGCCAGCAAAAATAAAACAGGTACTCAATATGGCGCGGCTGGCGCCTTCCTGGAAGAATCTGCAGTGCTGGCGTTTCCTGGTACTGACCCACCCCGGGCCACGAGCCCTCCTGGCCGAGGCCTTTCCCGATGACAACCCGGGCAAAAAGGCCATCGCGTCGGCGCCTTGCATCATCGTCGTGTGCGCCGATCCTGCCGAGAGCGGGGTCGAAAACGGCATCGAGTACTTCGTTGCCGACACCGCCCTCGCCTTTGACCACCTCTGCCTGGCCGCCCATGGCCTGGGCCTGGGTACCCGCTGGATGGGGTGGTTCAACGAGGAGGCGATCAAGCGCGCACTCGACATTCCGGAGGGTATCCGGGTGGTCGGAATCACCCCGCTTGGCTATCCGGACCAGTCGCCCAACCCGCGCCCGCGCAAGGAACTGGCGCAGGTCGCCTTCAGCGAGAAGTGGGGCGCTCCCTACCAGTAGCGGGCGGTGCCTGATCGCCCATACCGATTTGTGATCGGCCCTTTCTGCCGGCCGTCCAACACTAGGGGCAATCGACGGGTTGCCCCTCTTTTTTTGTCCGCACTGCAGTGTGGGGTACACGCCGCTTCGGCGTGATTGCCTGCGGGGACGGTCCGTGCTATCCTGCCGCCGCGCCGATTCCCGGCGCGAGCCGCCCGCCATCCTCATGCAAAGGTCCGCCATGTCCATCTCACCGTACCCCGCCACGGTCACCATGCCCAGGCTCGAGCATCCCTACCCGACGGTGTTCGCCTTTTTGGTGGAACATTTCCCGCGGATACCCCGCGAGGTGTGGGAAACGCGCATCGCGCAGGGAAAGGTGCTCGGCGAGGATGGTGCGCCGGTCGGCATCGCCACCCCGTACGCTCCTCAGCGGCGGGTCTTCTACTTCAGAGAGGTGGAGGAGGAGCGGGAGATCCCTTTCCGGGAAGAGATCCTGTTTCAAAACGACGAGCTGCTGGTGGCGTGCAAGCCGCATTTCCTGCCGGTGACCCCCGGCGGGGTCTACCTGAACCAGAGCCTGTTGCACCGACTCAGGGAACGTACCGGCATCCACCACCTGGTGCCGCTGCACCGGATCGACCGGGAGACGGCCGGCCTGGTCCTTTTCTCGGTGAACCCGAAAACGCGCGGCCGTTACGGCGCCTTGTTCCAAGGCGGCTGCATCGAGAAGGAGTACCGGGCGGTCGGCGTGGGGCGGGTACCCGAGGGAGAAAAAAGCTGGCTGGTGGAAAGCAGGCTGGTGTCCGGGGAGCCCTGGTTCGTCATGACGACCGAACCGGGTACGCCCAACGCGCGTTCGCAGATCCGGCTGCTCGAAGAGCGGCAGGGGCGTTGCCTGTTCGCGCTCAGCCCGGTCACCGGGAAGACCCACCAGTTGCGGGTGCACTTAAGCTCCCTGGGGTGGCCGATCCTCAACGACAGGCTTTACCCGCAGTTGCAGCCTCAGCAGTTGGACGACTTCGACAAGCCGCTGCAACTTCTGGCGCAACGGCTGCGTTTCAAGGACCCCGTCAGTGGCAAGTCGCTGGAGTTCCAGTCTGATAGGCGACTTTTGTGGTAATCTAGAACGGTTCGCGCAGTCTCTGGTACGGCAGAAGGTTCGCAGGGAGGTGTAAGATGGCGAAGAATGTGCTCCTGCTGGTCGATTACGGCGTCAACAACAGCATCCACATCGGGCTGTTCAAGATCCAACTCAAGGAGGCGGGATGGCGCCCCGGTCTCGTAGAAGGGGCCTTCGAGAAGAGCCTCGACCTTCCCGATTCCGTCATCGAGAAGACGGTGCAGGAGGAGGTCGACAGCGCCGCCAACCTGGCCGCCTTCAAGAAGACCTGCTGCGAACTCTTCATCACCGAGGACGAATTGAAATTCTGCTGGGACTGGAATACGCCCTGACCAGCATCCAATCCCGCACCCGCTTCTGTCATTGCTATCCGAAATCACTGGACAATTTCCCGAAAGTTTAGTTACTATTCACGCTATGAATAAAGTCGCAGCAGTGTTTATCATCTTGTTTACCGTCGCAGTAATAACTTTTGGCACCTGGCAGCTCTTCAAAGGGAACTTCGAGGCGGCTTTTTCTGCGTTTCCGTTCCTGCTGATTATCTACTTTTTTATCAAGCCATTCCGTAACTCATAAGGTCGAGTGCCATGCGGTGTGCGGTCCTCGTGATGCTTCTCTGTCGGCGTTTCTGTCTGGCGCCGGGAAGATGTCGTCGCGCGCCGCCGGCTGCTGTATTGGGGCCTTGCCGATGGGAGACATCATGTTCAGTTGTGCACTTGTGATCGATGATTCGGCTGCCATTCGGGAGCAGGTAATACGGACGCTGCAGGACGTCGGGTTGTTCGAGCAGTACCGGGAAGCGAAGGACGGGATGGAAGGGTTCAAGACCCTGATCGACTGCAAAGCCGACCTGGTGATCTGCGATGTGGAGATGCCGCGCATGGACGGCTACAAGTTCCTGCAACTGGTCGCCTCGCGCCCCGACCTGCAGGGGTTGCCCATCATCATGCTGACCGGCAAGATGGACTTCAACTCCAAGATCAGGGGGCTGGAACAGGGCGCCAGCGACTACCTCACCAAGCCCTTCGACTCCGGCGAACTGGTGGCGCGCGTCAAGGTGCAACTGAAGATCAAGTCCCTGCAGGACGAGCTGAAGAAGGCGAACGAGCAGCTCAAGCGACTCACCAACATCGACCACCTGACCGGGCTATTCAACCGGCGCTACCTCGCCGAGGTCCTGGAAGCCGAGTTCTTCAGGGCCAAGCGCAACGGCGAAAACCTCTCTCTGGTCATGGTCGACATCGATTTCTTCAAACAGGTCAACGACACCTACGGCCACCAAAACGGCGACGTGGTGCTCTCCTCCGTGGCCGATGTGATACAGCAGCAGATGCGCGCCTACGACAGCGCCGCGCGCTACGGCGGCGAGGAGTTCGTCATGGTCTTCCCCGGCACCACGCTGGAAGGCGGGGTGATGGCCGCCGAACGCCTGAGGCTGGCGGTAATCGATCATCACTTCCCGCACCCGCTGGATGACCTCACCGTGACCGTCAGCGCCGGCGTCGCGGGCTACCCATCCCCCCAAGTCGACAACCTCGACTCCCTGTTCCGCCGCGCGGACGAGGCACTTTACCGCGCCAAACAAAACGGCCGCAACAGGGTGGAAACGATGTCGGTCTGATCCATCTGCTATAAAGTTAATTTTTTTTAAGAAAACACTTGAAAAAGTTTTAATTTTTGGGTAAATGTTACCTCCTGCTGTGCGCCCCAAGGCGCCAATACGGGAGGAGCCTGGTATGGACACCTTTGACGCGGCTTATGCCAATTACTTGAAACTGTTGGCAAAACTTGACAAGACCGACGACATCACCGAGAAGAACCAGATCTTTCGCCAGCTCACCCAACTGCTGTGCGAGTTAGAGCAGGGGCTCAAGAACAAATCGACGCCAAGCGGCTGCCGAGAGGAATTGGCCTACTGGCTCTAGCTCCCTTGCCCCCACGCACCCCCCCCAAAGCTGCAGGGGCTGCCTGCACCCGCCATGGCGGCCTCGCCACCTCATGAAAAAGTTTGACACTTCTGCTTCCTCCTTTATTCTCTAAGTAAGCGATATCATTCCCGGCTGGAAGGGCAAGCGGCACAGGTATGTAACACCGCCCGCAACGCTGGAGGAGGTTCATTATGAAGATCCTGGTATGCGTCAAGCAGGTGCCTGACATGGAATCACGTTTCCGCCCCGATGCCGCCGGCGTCTGGTATGCGGAGACCGATCTGGCCTTTCGGGTCAACGAATACGACGAGTACGCCATCGAGCAGGCGGTTTTGCTCAAGGAGCAGTTGGGGGGCGAACCGGAGATCACCCTGCTGTCGGTGGGGCCGGACCGGGTGGTGGAGGCCGTCAAGAAGGGGCTCGCCATGGGGGCGGACCGGGCCGTGCACGTGCGGGACGAGGCCGCCCATTTCAAAGACCCGTTCCAGATCGCGTCGATCATCGCGGCCTATGCCAAGGGGGAGGGGTTCGATCTCATCTTCACCGGGATGCAGTCGCTCGACCGCGGCTCCTCCCAGGTAGGGGTCGCCGTCGCCGAGGCGCTCGGTTACTCCTGCGTCACGACCGTCGTTGCCTTCGAGTACGCCGACGGCACCGTGACCGTGAAGCGGGAGCTTGAAGGCGGGGTGAAAGGGACGGTGCGTATGAAGACCCCGGCCCTGATCACCTGCCAACTGGGGCTGAACCAGCCGCGCTACCCGACGCTTCCCAATATCATGAAGGCGAAGAAGAAAGAGGTGAACGTCATTCCCGTCGAGCAGTTGCTGCAGCAGGAAGCGAGGCTCGTGCTGGTGAAGTTCAGCGCACCGGCCAAGAAGGGGGGCGGGGTGATTCTGGAAGGCGAGGTTGCCGATCAGGTCGACCGGCTCATCGGGATTCTCAAGGACAAGACGGCGGTGCTGCGTTAAGGGGGCGACCATGAAAGCTTTACTGATAGGCGAATGCCGCGATGGAAAACTCTTGGAGTACAGCTACGAACTGTTCGGTTTCGCCTCCCAACAGGGAGCGGAGAGCGCCATGGTGTTGATCGGCACCGAAGCGGCCCTGCCGAGCTATGGGGGGACCGTCTACCTGGCCGATGCCGGCAAGTATGGGGAGTACGATCCCGATTTGCACAAGCGGCTGGTGCAGGCGGCGGTGGAGCGGGAAAAGCCGGACTACGTGGTCTTCCTGCACACCTCCTACGGCTGGGACCTGGCGCCGCGGGTCGCGGCCCTGCTCAAGGCGCCGCAGGTTTCCGAGGTGGTCGCCCTGGCGGAGGGAGGTTTCGAGCGTCCCTGCTGCAGCCAGAAGATGAGGCAGGTGGTGAAGCCCGTGGGCACCCCCGTGGTGCTTACTCTGCAGGGAGGGGCCTTCCCGGCGCTGGTACCGGGGGGGACGCCGCAGCGGCAGGCGCTGGAGGCTGAGGGAGAGGGGAGGACCGAGTTCCTAGGCTACGAGGCGGCAGTCCGTAAGGGGGTCGACCTGACCAGGGCGGAGATCATTGTCAGTGCCGGGCGCGGTGTCGGCAAGAGGGAGAACCTGCCGGTCATCGCCGAACTCGCCAAGGTGCTGGGCGGCGAGGTTGGGGCGAGCCGCCCGGTCGTGGACAGCGGTTGGATGGAGGCGGGGGCGCAGGTGGGGGTGACCGGCCAGACCGTGAGTCCGAAGTTGTATGTCGCCTGCGGCATCAGCGGCGCCATCCAGCATTTGGCCGGGATGAAGAAGTCAGGGTTCATCGTCGCCATCAACAAGGACAAGGACGCCCCCATCGGGGAGGTAGCCGACGTGTTGGTGGTGGCCGACGTGATGCAGTTCGTTCCCGCGCTGACCGCCAAGCTGGCGAAGTAGAACCGCAAGAAAGACGCTGAAGCAAAAGGGCGCGGCAACCGTATGGTTGCCGCGCCCGTGCCTGTCAACACTATTGCTGCCGCACGTTACTGCATCAACTCCAAAAACTCATCTTCGCTCAGCACCCGCACGCCCAACTGCCGTGCCTTCTCCAGCTTGCTGCCGGCGTCGGCGCCGGCTACCACGTAGTCGGTCTTCTTGGAGACGCTGCCGGCGGCATGGGCGCCTTCCTGCTCCACCATCTTCTTGGCCTCGTCCCTGGTGAACTTCTCCAGCGCACCGGTGAAGACGAAGGTCTTGCCGGTGAACCTGCCGCCGATCCGCTTTTCCTCGACCTTGGGGCTGACCCCGGCCTCCTTGAGCCGCTCCAGCACCTTCAGGTTCTCTTCGTTGCGGAAGAAGTCGGCTATGCTGGTGGCGACCTGGGGGCCGACCTCGCGGACGCTGACCAGTTCCTCCTCGCTCGCCTTGGCCAGGTTCTCGATGCTCCCGAAGGCGCTGGCCAAAAGCTTGGCGGTGTGCTCGCCGACGTGCCTGATGCCGAGGGCGAAGATAAGCCGCGACAGGTCGCGCTCCTTGCTTGACTCGATGGCGTTTAACAGGTTCTCTGCGAGCTTCTTCCCCATGCGCTCGAACTGCATGAAGTCTTCTTCCTTGAGCGAATAAATGTCGGCGACATTCTGGATCAGCTTCAGGCTCAGAAGCTGCTCGATGAACTTGTCTCCCAGTCCGTCGATATCCATGGCGCGCCGGGACGCGAAATGTTTCACCCGCTCCAGGAGCTGCGCCGGGCAGTTAAGGGACACGCAGCGCACCGCCACCTCCTCAGGCAGGCGGACCACCTCGCCTCCGCAGGCCGGGCAGTGCTCCGGCACCTGCGGCTGGACCGCACCTTCCGGGCGCTGGTCGAGGATGACCTGCACCACGGCCGGTATGACGTCGCCGGCGCGCTCGACGATCACGGTATCCCCCTCGCGGATGTCCTTGCGCTCCAGTTCCTCCCAGTTGTGCAGGGTGGCGCGCGACACCATGACGCCGGACACGTTCACCGGCTTCAGGAAGGCTACCGGCGTGATGACTCCGGTGCGCCCGACCGAATGGAAGATCTTCTCCACCACCGTGGTCGCCTGCCGCGGAGGGAACTTCCACGCGATGGCCCAGCGCGGCGAACGGCTTTTCTCTCCCAGCTCCCTCTGCATCCGGAACGAGTCAACCTTGACCACCACCCCGTCGATCTCGTAGGGGAGGTCGTCGCGCTTTTCCATCATCTCCTGGTAGTAAGCGAGCATCTCCTGGATGCCGTGCACCACGCGGGTGAGCGGGTTTACCGGCAGTCGCCAGGTCGGGATGGTCTCCAGGAAATGGCTCTGCGCGGTGAATTCCACGCCGCCCAGTTCCCCGGGCGCGTAGCAGAAGATGCTCAAGGGACGCTTGGCGGTGATCTTCGAATCGAGCTGGCGCAGGGACCCGGCTGCCGCGTTCCTCGGGTTGGCGAAGGGGGGCTCGCCCGCTTCCTCGCGTTCGCTGTTGAACTTGCGGAAGGGGGCCAGGGGGAGGTAGACCTCACCGCGCACGGTAAGCAGTTCCGGCGGCTCTTGCGTTTCCAGGCGCAGCGGCACGTCCTTGATGGTCCTCAGGTTCTGGGTCACGTCCTCGCCCACGACGCCGTCGCCGCGGGTGGAGCCGATGGCCAAAAGCCCCTCGCGGTATACCAGTTCCACGGCGACCCCGTCCATCTTGGGCTCGCAGACGTAGGGAATCATAGTGTCGGCGGCAAGGCCCAGGAAGCGCTTGACCCGGTCGTCGAAATCGATCATGTCCTGCTCGGTGAAGGCGTTCTCCAGGGACAGCATCGGCATGCTGTGGCGCACCTGGGTGAACTTCGCCAGCGCCCGGCCGCCGACCCTGCCGGTGGGAGAGTCGGGGAGGGCAAGTTCCGGGAATTCCTTTTCCAGCCCCTGGAGTTCGCGGAACAGCGCGTCGTACTCGGCGTCCGTGATCTCCGGCATGTCCTGTTCGTAGTAAAGGCGGTTGTGGCGCTCGATCTCTTTCGAGAGCAAGGCGATGCGCTGGGCGGCGGCTTGTGCTTCCATGGAGAACCTCGTGGCGGTTTGTCGTGAACGGTGCTTTATAGCACACCCCGCGGCAGTTTGGAACTGGCATGGATATAGCGCCTTGCATTGCCCTTTTGCTTCTGGTAACAATATCCGGCCGCACCTTTCCGGGGACGGCTCTTTTTTGGCCCGCAAACTCGGAACCCCGTTGTCGCTGCGGCGCAAATGCCCGCTTTATGAGGAATTCATGCTCGACCTGTCCCGTCTCAATCCCGAACAACTCGCCGCCGTGAAGCACACGGAGGGGCCGCTGCTGGTCCTGGCCGGCGCCGGGTCCGGCAAGACCGGGGTGATCACCTATCGCATCGCGCACCTGATCCTGCACAAGGGGGTGCCGCCGGACCAGATCCTCGCGGTGACCTTCACCAACAAGGCAGCCAAGGAGATGAAGGAGCGGGTGGAGCACCTGGTGGGACGCAAGCATTGCAAGGGAATTGTCCTTTCCACCTTCCACTCCCTGGGCGTGCGCGTCCTGAAGCGGGACATCGAGCGCTTGGGCTACAAGAAAAACTTCTCCATCTACTCGACCGCCGACCAGGTTGGGCTCGTGCGCCAGATCGTGCGCGAGGTCAATACCGACAGCAAGAAGTACGACGCGGAAAGCATCATCTGGCGCATCTCCGGCGCCAAGAACAAGTTGATCCCGCCGGACCGCTTCGCCCCCAACCCGCTCGACGACATCGACATGATGGCCGCGCTGGTCTACCCGCGCTACCAGTCTGCGTTGAAGGCGTTCAACGCCATCGACTTCGACGACATCATCATGCTCACCGCCGAACTGTTGCAGCATCACCCGCCGGTCCTCAAGCACTGGCAAGATCGCTTCAGCTACATCATGGTGGACGAGTACCAGGACACCAACTCGTCCCAGTATCTCCTGGTGAACCTCCTGGCGGCCGGCTGCAAGAACCTCTGCGTGGTGGGCGACGACGACCAGTCCATCTACGGCTGGCGCGGCGCCGACGTCGGCAACATCCTCGACTTCGAGAAGGACTTCCACGGGTGCCGCACCATCAAGCTGGAGCAGAATTACCGCTCCACCGGCAACATCCTGGACGCGGCCAACAGCGTCATCGGCAACAACAAGGTGAGAAAGGCGAAGCGGCTTTGGACCGCCTCGGGGCAGGGGCCGCTCATCGATCTCTGCATCGTCCAGGACGACGAGGAGGAGGCGACCAGCGTGGTGGAGCGGATCCAGCTGGAGCGCTTCAAGAAGGACACCCCCTACAGCGACTTCGCCATCCTGTACCGCACCAACGCGCAGAGCCGCGCCTTCGAGGAGCAGCTCCGCTTCGAGGACATCCCCTACGTCCTGGTCGGCGGCACCCAGTTCTTCGAGCGCAAGGAGGTCAAGGATTCCCTTTCCTACCTGAAGGTGATCGCCAACCCCCTGGACGAGGTGGCGCTTTTGCGCATCGTCAACTTCCCCAGGCGCGGCATCGGCGACAGCACCGTGATCCGCATCAACCAGTGGTCGCTGGAAAAGGAGATCCCGCTTTTCGAGGCGTTCAGCCGGGTAGGGGAGATCGAGGGGATCTCAGAAGCGATCAGGGACAAGGTGCTCGGCTTTCACCACACCCTGCTCGACGCCGCCACAGACTTCCGGGCGGAAGGGGGGCTGGCCGAGAAGGGGAAGGCGCTCTTCGAGAAGCTGAAGATCGAGGAGGAGATTTTCCGTACCATCGACGATCAGAAGGCGGCGCGGCGCAAGGTGGAGAACGTGGAGCAGATCATCAACTCCATGGCGGCCTACGAGGAGCGGGTGCCGCAGGCGACCCTCGGGGGCTTCATCGAGAAGGTGTCGCTTATGGACGAGGACCGCTTCTCCGGCAAGGACAAGAAGGATCACGGCAAGGACGCGGTGACCCTCATGTCGCTGCACTCCAGCAAGGGGCTCGAGTTCCCCTTCGTGTTCCTGGTCGGGATGGAGGACGAGATCCTGCCCCATAAAAGGGCCATCTACGAGGATGACACCATCGACGAGGAGCGGCGCCTATGCTACGTCGGCATCACGCGCGCCCGGCAGCAGTTGGTGATGACGCGGACGCTGTATCGGAAAAAGTACGGCAAACTCGAGGAGCGGGTGCCGTCGCGCTTTCTGGAGGAGATCCCTGGTACGGTGCTGAACGTGCAGCAAAGCGGGGTCGTGAAGGAAGTGACGCCGGAGGAAGCGGAAAAGAGCGCGGAGGATTTCTTCGCCAAGATGAAGGCGATGATTGGGTAGGGGGCGGCAGGCCCGCCCCCGGATGGATGGTTACGGTTTGCCGAGAGTCTTCTGGCCCGGCTTCCAGCCCAGGGGGCAGAGCGAGCCGGTCTGCAGCGCCTCGAGAACGCGCATGGTTTCCTCAACGCTCCTGCCCACGTCAAGGTTGTGCACCACCTGGTACTGCAGCACGCCGTCGGGATCGACGATGAACAGTGCGCGCAGGGCGACCCCTTCCTTCTCGTCCAAAGCGCCGTATTTTTCAGCGACTTCCTTCTTGATGTCGGAAAGCAGTGGGAACTGCAGGTTGCCCAAGTCGCCGCGCTGCACCCACGCCAGGTGCGAGTACTTGCTGTCGGTCGAGGCGCCCAGCACCACGGTGTTCAGCTTCTCGAACTCCGGGAGCGCCTGGTTGAACCCCTTGATCTCGGTGGGGCAGACGAAGGTGAAGTCCATCGGGTAGAAGAACAGCAGCACCCACTTGCCGCGATAGTCGTCGAGCGAAATCTGCTTGAACTCCTTGCCGGCGGTGGTGCCGACCAGGGCGTCCAGCTTGAAGCCGGGAGCGGGATCACCGACCTTGGCAACCTGCTGCAGGTCCGATGCGGCTGCTACCGGCAGGACGGTCGTGAAAAGGGAGAGTGTCAGTGCAGCCAAGATGGTGATGGTTGAGACTTTCATGATCAGCTCCTGTGAATATTTTAATGCCATAGGTGCACTACATAAACAGTTCTGGTACAATCGCTGACTGTACATGATACCGTAGCAACCACGCTGCAACCAGTAAAAACTTCCCAGACAGTACGTTGTGTGATATTGAAGACCGCTGCAACCCGAAAAAGGTGTATCAAACCCAATATAAAGGAGCAACATAATGACTGAAGAAAAAAATCCCGTAGTCGTCATGGAGACCTCGATGGGGACCGTTAAGATCGAGCTCTTCAAGGACAAGGCACCCATCTCCGTGCGCAACTTTCTTTCCTATGTCAAGGACGCCTACTACGACGGCACCATCTTCCATCGCGTGATCAAGAGCTTCATGGTCCAGGGAGGCGGGCTGGATGAGAACATGCAGCCGAAGAAGACCAAGTTCGCCATCAAGAACGAGGCCACCAACGGCCTGAAGAACGTGCGCGGCACCCTGGCCATGGCCCGTACCTCCGTGGTCGACAGCGCCACCTCGCAGTTCTTCATCAACGTCGTGGACAACGCCTTCCTCGACCACTCCGGCAAGACCCCGGACCGTTTCGGCTATGCCGTTTTCGGCCAGGTGATCGAAGGAATGGACGTGGTCGACGCCATCCGCGAGGTGAAAACCGGCAACAAAGGTGGTCACCAGGACGTGCCGGTGGAGCCGGTCTTCATCAACTCCATGAAGTTGGTGGAATAGGGACGGGACGGATGTTTCCCCTGCGGGGGAAGGCAACAGGTGAGCGGCTGGCGCAGATGCGCCAGCCGCTCATTGCGTTTGGAGGGTAAGCCTGGCGGTGATCCCCGGGAGGACGGCGCCGTTGGCGTCGCGAGCGGAAAAGTTCTCCAGGGTGAAGGCGTTCACGGAGGGGACCACGCCCGCCGCGACCTGGCAGGTGAGGGTGGCCAGGGGGCCGACGGTGAGCCCGCCGGGATGGGCGATGTTCACCAGCAACTGCGGCCCCGACGTGGCGCTCGCGGCTTGCAGGAAACTGGCGCCGGCGTAGCTGCCGCTGAACGCCGGTACCAGCACCCCGTCCGGAAGCAGGTTGCTGCCGCTCGTGGTGGGGAGCGACACGCCCGCCGGGAGGCGCAAGGTGAATTGCGCGGCATAGAGAACGGAATCGGCGGCAGGTCCCAAGGTGCCGATGCTGAGGCGGGCAGTACCCGCTACGGGCTCCGGAGTCAGCACGCTGCCGTCGTCGCCTGGGGCGCCGTTTGAGCCGGAGCCCCCGCCGCATGCTCCAAGTAGCAGACACAGCATCACCAGCCAAAGCATTCTCATTGCTATCCTCCTGTTGAAGAACATCTCTATTCTGCTCCAGATGACGGATGGCAGGCGCCAATGATGGTTCGCACGACTCGACGGGAAAGATTGTACCGGGGAATTTATGTGAATCAATTAATTATGAGCAAGCCGCTCTGGTATTGCCCGGTGGCGTGGCGGAACTTGCTGATATTGGTCGCATTTAATTATTGACAAAGAGAATTGCCAACTATACAATCTGCGAGCTTTACAACACCTGATATACACTTCGTTAGGGGGTTTTACCTTATGGAAATGAAGGACTTCATCTTTACGTCCGAGTCTGTTTCTGAGGGACATCCGGACAAGGTTGCCGACCAGATATCCGACGCGATTCTTGATGCGATCCTGACCCAGGATCCGAAATCGCGCGTGGCGTGTGAAACGCTGGTGACCACCGGTATGGCGGTTATCGCCGGTGAAATCACCACCAATGCCGTCATCGACTATCCGAAAGTCGCGCGTGAAACCATCAAGGAAATCGGTTACCACGATTCCGCCATGGGCTTCGACTGGGAAACCTGCGCGGTGCTCACCTCCATCGATAAGCAGTCCCCCGACATCGCTCAGGGCGTAACCGAAGGGGAGGGGATGTTCAAGGAGCAGGGCGCCGGTGACCAGGGGCTCATGTTCGGCTTTGCCTGCAACGAGACTCCCGAATTGATGCCGATGTCCATCCTCATGGCGCACAAGCTGGTTTCCAGGCTTGCCGACGTCAGGAAGGCCGGCGTACTCGACTTCCTCCGTCCCGACTCCAAGTCCCAGGTTTCCATCCAGTACATCGATGACAAGCCGGTCCACGTCGATACCATCGTCATCTCCTCCCAGCACTCCCCCGAGGTCTCCTACGAGATGATCAAGGAAGGGATCATCGAGGAAGTCGTCAAGAAGATCATCCCGGCCAACCTGATGGACGCCAACACCAAGTTCCTGATCAACCCGACCGGGCGCTTCGTCATCGGCGGTCCGATGGGCGACTGCGGTCTCACCGGCCGCAAGATCATCGTCGACAGCTACGGCGGGCACGGCGCCCACGGCGGCGGCGCGTTCTCCGGCAAGGACCCCTCCAAGGTGGACCGTTCCGCGGCCTACATGGGTCGTTACGTCGCCAAGAACCTGGTTGCTTCCGGCGTCTGCGAGCGTTGTGAAGTGCAGGTGGCCTACGCCATCGGCGTCGCCGAGCCTGTCTCCGTGATGGTCGACTGCAACGGCACCGGCAAGATCCCGTCCAAGCGCATCTCCGAGATCGTGCGCGAGGTGTTCGACCTCCGTCCGCGCGCCATCATCGAGCAGCTCGACCTTCTGCGTCCGATCTACAGGAAGACGGCAGCCTACGGCCACTTCGGCCGCGAGCTCCCCGAGTTCACCTGGGAGCGCACCGACAAGGCCGCCATCATTAAAGAGAAGGCGGGCATCTAAGAAACCCGTTCTACGTTCTGCGTTCTACGTTAAAAGCAAAAGGCCTTCCGGATTCGGAGGGCCTTTTTGTTTAGGGGCTCTGTTGATTTTTCAAGGTCGAGGGTAGAACGGGCAGTTAGCTTTTAGAATGGGCTGGTTGTTCAACGTAGAACGTAGAACATAGAACGTAGAACGGCCTTTAAGCCTTCCTGCTGAACCGGTACCCCACCCCCCGCACGGTCTGGAAAAAAACGGGGCGCGAGGGTTCGGGCTCGAAGTACTTCCTGAGCCGCACGATGAAGTTGTCCAGGGTCCTGGTCTCGGCGTCGGTGGCGTAGCCCCAGACGCTTTCCAGGATCTCGCCGCGCGGTATCGCCTCCCCCTCGCGATGAAAGAACAGCGACAGCATGCGCACCTCCAGGTCGGTGAGATCGATCTCCCCCTGCCTGGTCCTGGCGCGGTAGGAAAGCAGGAACACCTCGTTGTCCCCGAAGCGATACCCTTCCTCCACCGGCTCCGGCCGATACCAGGCGCTGCGCCGCAGCATCCCCGAAACCCTGAGCAGGAACTCCTTCAGGTTGAAGGGCTTCACCAGGTAGTCGTCGGCCCCGGCGGCGAGCCCGGAGATGCGGTCGCTCTCGGCGGAGCGCGCCGTCAGCATCAGCACCGGCACCCGCGAATCGAGCCCGCGGATCTTCTGGCAGACCTCGAACCCGCCGATACCCGGCAGCATCACGTCCAGGATGATGAGGTCGAACTTCTCCAGGGCGACCTTCTCGAGTGCCTCCTCGCCGCTCTCGACGTGGCTCACCAGGTACCCTTCCTGTTCCAGGTTGAAGGTGATGCCCCGCGCCAGGTGCATCTCGTCTTCGACCAGCAGTATGTGCGGTTTTTCGCCGGACATGCCTATCCTCTTTGCTGCCTGCCCTGCAGCGGCAGGGTGATGTGAAAGGTGCAGCCTTTGCCGAGCCCCGGGCTCTCGACGGAGATCTTGCCGCCGTGGGCGTTGACCACGGACCTGACGATATAGAGCCCCAGGCCGGTCCCCCTGATGTTCTCACCGGCGGTGCGCACCCGGTAGAACATGTCGAAGATCTTCTCCAGCTCGTTTTTGGTGAGCCCCTTGCCGTTGTCCTGGAAGTCGAGGTGGCATTGCCGGCCGCTCGCGCTGCGCTTGAGCGTCACCCGGATCTCGGGTGAAACAGGCGAATAAAGGAGCGCGTTCTCGAAAAGGTTTCGAAGCGCCATCTCCATACCCTCGACGTCGATGGTGGCGCTGATGCCGGGCTCCACCTCCAGGGTCAGTTTCCCTCCCTCGGGAAGTTCGCTCATCTTCCCCTGCAGGTAGCTGGTGACGAACTCGGAGAAATCGATCTTTTTCGCCTTGTCTCCCAGTTGCCGGAATTCGATCCTGGTGGCCATGAGCAGGTTGCTGGTCAGGACGTTGAGCCGGTCGGTGTCCGAGAGCATGGTGTCGATGAAGCCGTCCAATTTGTCCTTGGGGAGGTCCCTCATCTTCACCGTCTCGAGGTGCAACTGGATCGAGGCGAGCGGCGATTTCAGTTCGTGGGTCAACTGGGATATGTAACTGCGCTGCTGCAGATAAAGTTTCGCCTGGCGCCGCCAGTAAAGAAAGATGACATAGACGCCGGCCAGGATGGCGATTGCCATCAACAGGCCCTCAACCAGGACGATCCACTCCATCCCCTGAGTCAGCAGTTCCGGTTTGTAACGCAAGGCAAGGTTACGGAACTCCTTGCTCCTGCCGATGAACCAGTAGATCCAGGAGATGACCATCACCACCCAGATCAACTGGATCCCTATCAATGCAATCAACGGGTTGGATAGTTTCCGGTTCATTTTCATGCCCCACTGGTAGCATCGCTGTCGGCATTTTGCAAGGGGTATCTGTGGGATAAGGCCCCTTTGTTTTTACACTACTATTACAAAAGATTTTGAGGTTCTCTGCTAATGTGTTTAACGTGCAGTCAGACAGTCAGGAGGAGCATATGTTCAAACCGTTGCGCATTGGCAAACACGAGGCACGTTACCCGCTGATTCAGGGCGGCATGGGGGTCAGGATTTCGGCAGGATCCTTGGCCGGGCACGTTGCCAAGTGCGGCGGCGTCGGGCTGGTTGCCTCCCCGGGCATCACCTTGAACAGTGAGTTCTTCGACGGCAAGAACTATCTCAAAAGCAACTCCGTGGCGCTGAAAGACGAGATCAGGAAGGCGTACGAGATCGCCCCTGACGGCATCATCGGGGTCAACGTGATGGTCGCTCTTACCGATTTCGAGGAGCTCGTGGTCGCAGCCGTTGAGGCGGGAGCCAAGGTGCTGGTCTGTGGCGCCGGCCTGCCGATGACCCTCCCGGGACTCACCGCACACGCGCCGGACGTGGCACTGGTGCCGATCGTCTCTTCCGTGCGTGCCGCCCAGCTCATCGCCAAGAAGTGGGACAAAGCCTACAACCGTCGTCCTGATGCAGTCGTGGTCGAAGATCCGGACACCGCCGGGGGGCACCTCGGTGAGAAGTTGGAAAATATCGGCATCGGCGAGTACGACCAGTACGAAACCGTGCGCGGCGTGAAGGAATTCTTCCGCAGCGAGTACGGGCTGGACATCCCGGTGATCGCCGCAGGCGGCATCTGGGACCGCGCCGACGTGCTGCATGCGCTGGCCGAAGGGGCCGACGGGGTGCAGATGGCGAGCCGTTTCGTCACCACCGTCGAGTGCGACGCCGAGGATGCCTTCAAGCAGGCTTACCTTGACTGCAAGAAAGAGGACATAGGCCTGATCATGAGCCCGGCAGGTCTGCCCGGCCGCGCCATCCTCACCAACCAGGAAGGGATCGTTTCCTACGACCGCGACCGCGGTTCCGTCTGCTCCTACGGTTGCCTCAAGAAGTGCTCCTACAAGGAAAGCGGCGAGCGCTTCTGCATCGTCAAGTCCCTGGACCGCGCCCAGCGCGGCGAGGTCGACTCCGGCCTGATCTTCTGCGGCACCAACGCCTGGAAGGCGACCCGGATCGAGACCGTCCAGGAGATCTTCGACGAAATCTTCTCCGAGGCGGGCGCCGTCGCCGAAGACAAGGCGGCCTAAAAAAACTACCCGTCGGACTTAAGTTTCCTCATCCCCCTGTGGCCTACGCTGCAGGGGGATTTTTCGTTTAAAAACCACTAGCCACCGAGCAAATCTGAGGAAATCGGAGAAAGGCAAAAGGAAAAGGGGGCACCCCTTTCGTTGGAGGCGGCAGGTCCAATGAGCCGTAAATAATATGGCTTTTACCTTGCCTGCAGCCGCGCCCTATGTTATATCAAGAAAACTTGATTTAAGAAAATCACCAAGGTTGATATAGCCATGCTGGAACTATTCAAGGCGCTGTCCGATCCATGCCGACTGCGGTTGGTGGCGGTGCTGCTCAACTCCGAACTTACCGTCCAGGAACTGACCCAGATCATGGGGATGGGACAGTCGCGCATCTCGCGGCACCTGAAGATCCTGGCAGAGGCGGGCGTGCTCTCGGTCAAGCGCCAGGGGACCTGGAGCTACTATCGCGCCGGGGAGCAGAACCCCTTCTTTAGTGCCATTCGCCCTGAATTCGAGCGCGCGCTGGAGCAGCTTCCGGAGCGCCGCAGCGATCTCGCCGCCGTGGCGCAGGCTTTGGATGCTCGCCGCAAGCGTAGCCTGGAGTTCTTCGATCAGCACGCGGCGCAGTGGGACGAGCTGTCGCGCACGCTACTGCCGGTGCCGGAGTACCAGGAAAGCCTGCTGGCCCTGGTTCCCGAGGTTCCCGTGCTGCTGGAAATAGGTGTCGGCACCGGGACCTTGATGGCGCAACTGGCACGCAAGGCAAGACAGGTGATCGGTGTGGACCATTCTCCGGCGATGCTGGTCGAGGCGCGGCGACGCTTGGTGGACGACGGAGTCCCGGGGGCGGAACTGAGGCTTGGCGAGATGACCCATCTTCCCATCGCCGACGGCGGCGCGGGTTGCGTAGTGGCCAACATGGTGCTGCACCATGCGCCCGACCCGCAGGCGGTGCTGACCGAAATCGTCCGGGTCCTTCAGCCGCAGGGAACGCTGGTGCTTGCCGACCTGGCGCGCCACGAGCGGGAGTGGGCCCGGGAGCAACTGGCCGACCAGTGGCTTGGGTTCGAGGAGGATGAGCTGCAGGCATGGCTCAAGGCGGCCGGGTTGGCGGACGTTTCCGTGCAGCGGCTCCCGTCCGAGATCGGCCAGGAGAGCGTGCTGCTGGTGAAGGCGGTAAAGGCAGGGCCTGGGGACTAGGGACTAGTAAAGGCAGACACAGAGAGACAAATAAGGGACAGGTGAGCGGGGAGGGGACGGGCCGATCGGTTTTGCCAGCCCCTAGCCCCCAGCCCCTAGCCCCGATTCTACAAAAAGGAGAAGTAACGTGACCAAGGATTACATCGTTAAGGACATGTCGTTGGCCGATTGGGGCCGCAAGGAAATGATCATCGCAGAAACCGAGATGCCGGGACTCATGGCGATCCGCGAGGAGTACGCCGCCGCCCAGCCGCTCAAGGGGGCGCGCATCGCGGGCTCGCTGCACATGACCATCCAGACCGCGATGCTCATCGAGACCCTCACCGCGCTTGGCGCCGAGGTGCGCTGGGCATCCTGCAACATTTTCTCGACCCAGGACCACGCCGCCGCGGCCATCGCCGCCGCAGGCATCCCCGTTTTCGCGCACAAGGGCGAGACGCTGGCGGAATACTGGGACTACACCCACAAGATCTTCGAGTGGCACGACGGCGGCGCCCCGAACATGATCCTCGATGACGGCGGCGACGCGACCCTGCTGCTGCACCTCGGCAGCGACGCGGAGAAGGACGCTTCTGTGATCGCCAACCCCACCTGCGAAGAGGAGCAATTCCTGTTCGCGGCCATCAAGAAGCGCCTTGCCGAGAAGCCGGGCTGGTACTCCAAGACCGCCGCCTGCATCAAGGGCGTCACCGAGGAAACCACCACCGGTGTGCACCGCCTGTACCAGATGTTCGAGAAGGGTACGCTGAAGTTCCCGGCCATCAACGTCAACGACTCGGTCACCAAATCGAAGTTCGACAATATCTACGGCTGCCGCGAGTCCCTGATGGACGGCATCAAGCGCGCCACCGACGTGATGGTGGCGGGCAAGGTGGCGGTCATCTGCGGCTATGGCGATGTCGGCAAGGGTTGCGCCCAGGCTATGCGCGGGCTGCAGGCCCAGGTGTGGGTCACCGAGGTCGACCCGATCTGCGCGCTGCAGGCGGCCATGGAAGGGTACAAGGTGGTCACCATGGAGTGGGCGTCCGACAAGGCTGACATCTTCGTCACCACCACCGGCAACATCGACGTCATCACCCACGACCACATGAAGGCCATGAAGCACAACGCCATCGTCTGCAACATCGGGCACTTCGACAACGAGATCGAGGTGGCCAAGCTGAAGCAGTACAAGTGGGAAAACATCAAGCCGCAGGTCGACCACGTCATCTTCCCGGACGGCAAGCGCATCATCCTCTTGGCAGAAGGGCGCCTGGTCAACCTCGGTTGCGCCACCGGCCACCCCTCCTACGTTATGTCCTCCTCCTTCGCCAACCAGACCCTGGCGCAGATGGAGATCTTCTGCAACCCCGATAAGTACCCGGTCGGCGTCTACATCCTGCCTAAGGAGTTGGACGAGAAGGTGGCGCGCCTGCAGTTGAAGACGCTTGGCGCCATGCTGACCGAACTGTCCGATGCGCAGGCCGCCTACATCGGCGTCAAGAAGGAAGGGCCGTACAAGTCGGAGCATTACCGGTATTAAGAGGCAACTGACGTTCAACGTTCAACGTTCTACGTTCTACGTTGCAAGCTCGCTTCCACCCTCTCCCCCCGGGAGAGGGATGGGGTGAGGGCGTTGCCACGAAGAAAGGTCGCTGCAGGTGCCACTGAGGGGGGGCGAATGATTATTCGCCCCTACAGGTGGGACATCTGTTCCCGGCAAAATAACGATACAAAAGGAAAGGGCGCCTGCTTTTAGCGGCGCCCTTTCTTATCCTTCCTGCTCGTTTTCTGCGGCCTTCTTCTTTTTACCCCGGTCCCCGGAGCATGCGGGAGACATTCAAGTCTCGATCCCCATGCGGGGCAGGATGAAGCGCTGCAGCACCACCCAGCCTGCCACGATACCACCCAAAATCAGCATTTCTTGCATGTTGCACCTCCCGAATATTAGCATTTGCTTTATCGCATATTCGGGAAAGAAAATATAGCAAATAAATTATTATTATGACGCGTTCAGCTTTGCTTCAGCATTAGGAACAGCACCTTATGCCGACCTCCCCCTCGCTCAGCAGGTCAACTTCCCTCATCAATGCCAGGTCGACTTCGCTCCCGGCGGGGATGAAGGTGGCATCGCAGGGTAGGGCGGCCAGGGCGTCGCACCTGGTCATGGTGCTCAGGATGGCGGTGTGCTGTTCGCCGGCGCAGTAGGCGACGTGCCGGCCGTGGCGCTTCTTCACGGTGACCCTGATGAAGTGCAGCTTGCCCGGCTTCTTGTGCGCGTCCTCGGCCAGTATCCCTTTTACGAAGGGGGGAAGCACCCGGTGGTGCCCCATCATCTTCAGGAGGGCGGGCTTCACCAACAGCTCGAAGGTCACCATGGTGGAAACCGGGTTGCCGGGGAGCGAGAAGATCGGTTTTCCCTGCCATACCGAGAAGGCGGTGGGGCCGCCCGGCTTCATCCCGATCTTCCAGAACAGTTCTTCCGCGCCGAGGCTCGCGGCGACCTCCCTGACCAGGTCGCGGTCTCCGGCGGAGACGCCTGCCGAGGTGATCAGGGCGTCGCAGCAAAGTCCCTCCTGCATCTTGTCCCGGTGGCTCTGCAGGTTGTCCCGCGCTATCCCGAGCAGGACCGGTTCCGCTCCGGCCTCGCGCACGGCGGCGGCAAGCGACAGGGCGTTGGAGTTGATCACCTTGCCCGCTCTCGGACTTTCGCCCAGCTCGATGAGTTCGTCTCCGGTAGAAAGGATCGCCACGCGCGCCTTGCGGTATACCGGCACCAGCGCCTGTCCCATGGCCGCCAGCATGCCGATCTCGGCGGGCCGGATCTGGCTGCCGGCAGGGAGGACCTGGGTGCCGCAGGCCACGTCGCTACCTCTGACCCGGACGTGCTGTTTGGGGAGCGCCCGCTGCTGGATGACGACCTGGTCCCCTTCCTGCTCGGTCTCTTCGATGGGCACCACGGCGTTGCAGCCGGGGGGGATGGGGGCGCCGGTCATGATCCGGACCGCGCAGCCGACGCTTACCGCGGGGCATTGCTCCTCACCGGCAGGCAGGAAGCCGGTGATGTTGAGACGGGTGGGACTCGAGGTGCAATCGGCGGCGTGCACGGCATAGCCGTCCATGGCCGAATTGTCGTACTGCGGCAGGTCCCAGGGGGCCATGATGTCCGTGCTAACCACGCGCCCCAGGGCGTCGGACAGCAGGACGTTCTCTTCACCCAACGGGGCGACGTGGGCCAGGATGATGCCTCGCGCTTCTTCAAAGCTTGGCATGATGCACCTCGGTGCTCTATGCGGCGTCGTCGACGGCGTCGCTCTTTTTTTTAGCGGCAGCATTGCCGCTTTGATTCTCCCTCACCCCAGCCCTCTCCCGAGGGCGAGGGGGGCAGAGCGATTAGGCCGCGTCCACCAGGGTTACCACGACCGGCGCGTAGGAGATCTCCTGCATCTCCATTTCCAGCAGGTCGATGGAGAGCTTGCGGTTCCTGAGCGGCTCCCCCGTGCCCAGCAGTATCTTGCAGACTTCGGCGACTTCGAGGCTTGCCACCACGGCCGGGGTGAAGGAGGGATTGCCGAGCTGCTGCTCGATCCCCTTGCCCGCTACATAATGGCGATAGATCTGCTGCACCGTGGTCTCGCCGGGGAACTGGGAGGCGACGTGGCCGTACCAGCCGCCGATGGCGCCGTGGACCATGGGGATTCCGGCGGTGTTGCAGACCTCCGCCAACTCCAGCCGGTAAGGGATGCTATCCAGCGCGTCCACCGCCACGTGCGCTCCGGCCAAAAGCTCCAAGCCGTTGGCAAGGCAGAAGGCGTCCTGGATGGCGGTGACCGTGACGGCGGGATTGATCTGCGCCAGCCGTTCGGCCGCCGCCTCAACCTTGGGCTGACCCAGGGAGGCCGGGGTGGAGAGGATCTGCCGGTTCAGGTTGTGTTCTTCGAAGATGTCCGGGTCGATGGCGACGATCTGCCCGACCCCGAGCCGTGCCAGTTCTTCCAGGACGTATCCCCCCAGGCCGCCGCAGCCGATTACCGCCACGCGGCTTTTGAACAGGCGCAGTTGCTGTTCGATCTGGATCATGTTCCGGTTGCGCTGGTACCGCGCCGGGAACAGCCCGTTTTGCAGGGCGAGCAGCTCGACCGCGGCGTGGCTCAGCTTGAAGCGCTTCGCGGTGGCGTCCTGGGCGCTCCAGGGGAGCAGGCCGTCCTTGGTCTGTTCTTTCAGAAAAGTGATGACCTTGCGCATATCAGCCTCCTCCGACCAGGGGAAAGAGCGAAAGAATATCGCCGTGGCTCAACGTGCTGTCCAGTTCACCGTGCCGTCCGTTCAGCATCACGATGCCGATTTCTTCCTCGGTGAGTCCCAGGGAAAGCACCACCTGGCGCACCTCGGTCCCTTCGGCGAGTTCCTGCTCGGCGATCTTGAACCTGCCGTTTCTGAATGTGGCGAAAAGCTTGAGTGTTATCTTCATGCGGCACCTGCGTGTTTGGCTCAAACGGAAAAACCCGGCGTGACTTCCGTCACGCCGGGCAAAGGTGGTTCCTAGAAGTTCCAGAACTCGTCGATTTCCTCGTCGGTGAAGTCCCACACCGCGTTGTGCGGCGCGACCGGTTCGGTCTTGAAGAAGTCCGGCAGGCGGTCGTGGACGTTAGTGAGGCCGGCCTTCTGGTTGAAGTCGCGCTCCAGTTTCAGGATGTACTTGCCCAGGTTGGTGACGTCGTCGCCGGTGAGGGCGATGCCGAAGCGGGCGTTGATCATGTCGATCAGGGCCGGCAGGCACTCCGGGATGTCCAGCGCCGGGAAGGCGACGAAGATGCACATACCGGTGGAGTCAACCGCGGCGGTTGCGATCTGCAGGTTGCGGGAAAGCTCGACCTGGCCCTCTTTCTTGAGCGGATCCACGTAGCCGCCGACGTTCAGGATGTTGGTGGCGATGGTGTAGCCGGAGGTGTGGTCGGCGCCCATGGTGGAGGTGGCGTAGGTGATGCCGATGCCCTTGACGGAACGCGGGTCGTAAGCCGGGATGCCCTGGTTCTTGACGACCGGTACGCGGGTCACGCCGTAGGTGCGGCCGACGGAGCCTGCGCCGCCGCCCAGGATGCGGCCGAGGGCGGTACCCTTGCCGATCTCGTCGGTCAGCAGGCGGAGCATCTCCTTGGAGTCGCCCCACTTCAGGATGCCGGCTTCCATGGCCACGCCGAACATGACTGCGGTTTCGATGGAGTCGATCCCGATGTCGTCCATCAGGTTGTCGGCGCGTGCGATGTCGTCCAGGTTGTCGATGCAGCAGTCAGCGCCCAGGCCCCAGATGGTCTCGTACTCGAAGCCGGATGTGACGTATTTGCCATCCTTGTCGTGATAGACCTGCGAGCACTGGATGATGCAGCCGGCATGGCAGCCGTGTTTGGGCTTGCCGCCGCGCTCCACGATGGTGTCGTGCATGGTCTCGCCGGAGATCTTGTCATGGGCTTCGAACTGGCCGGTGGTGAAGTTCCTGGTCGGCAGGCCGCCCGCCTCGTTGAGGATGTTGACCAGGACGTTGGTGCCGTAGGTCGGGAGACCTTCGCCGGAAACCGGGTGGTCGAGAAGCGCCTTGGAGAACGCCCTTGCTGCGGTCTTGAATTTCTCCGGATCCGCGATGGTCACGGGTTTCGCGCCTTCGCCGTCGATGGAGATGAATTTGATCTGCTTGGAACCCATGACCGCGCCCAGGCCGCCGCGGCCGTGGCTGCGGATCTTGCTGTCCGGGTCCTTGACGGAGATGTTGGCCGCGGTCATCTTCAGTTCGCCGGCCGGGCCGATGGTGAGGACGCCGGTCTTTTTGCCCAGGCGGGCCTCGACCGCGTCGATCACGGCGAAGTTACCAAGGCCAAGCAGTTCCTTCTCTTCGTTGATGGTGACGCCGTTCAGGCCCACGGCCAGGTTGTACCAGGCGCCGGTTTTCGGTGCGCCCTCGATGATGATGGCCTTGATGCCGAGTTTCGCCAGCATCTGTGCCGCGGTGCCGCCTGCGTTGGACTCCTTGATGCCGCCGGTGAGCGGGCTCTTGGCGCCTGCGGAGAGGCGGCCGGAGTTGGCCGCTGCGGTGCCGGTCAGAAGGCCCGGTGCGAAGACCAGTTTGTTGTCGGCGGAAAGCGCGTGGCAGGTCGGCGGTACTTCGGCGGCCACGATGGTGGAGGTGAGGCCACGGCCACCCAGGCCTGCCCATGCTGCCGGAACTGCTTCGATCTTGGTGGTGAGGTCGGTCATGTTGACGCGAAAAATCTTATCCATGCTTTTCAAGCTCCCTGTTTTTGTTTAGTTTTACCGGCAGTACGACCGCCGGGACTCCTTTCCAAGAGGGAGGCCCCGCCGTTTCCAGCGAAACCCGTTGGCCTGGAGCCATGAGGGGAGGTCCCTTTTAGGCTGCGACGGCTCGGAGATTTTTGATGCGTGACTGACCCGACACCGCTTACGCATCTCTTGCATGTGTTCGGACCTGCGCGCCGGTTGGGGCCGCAGGCGGTGTTGCCTTTACCCGCTAGAAGCGGGAAGTGCGGGGGCGAATGATTATTCGCCCCTACAGGTGTTCGTGCCGTTGCCCCTTCCCCCGGAGGGGAGGGGCATTGGGCCTATCTACTACATTGCGTCCTTGAAGATCTGGACGACCTGCTCGAGGGTCGCTTTGCGCGGGTTGGTGAACTGGCAAGCGTCCTTCTTCGCGTTCTCTGCCATGACGGTCAGGTCCTCTTCCTTGACATTGAGGGCCTTGAGGCCGGTCGGGATGCCGATGGAAGCGGAGAGGGTGCGGATCCTGTCGATCGCTTTCTGGCCGGCTTCGGTCACGGACAGGCCGTCGACGTTCTCGCCCAGGGCTTTCGCGATGTCAGCGAAACGCTTCGGGCAGGCGATCAGGTTGTACTGGCTGACTGCCGGCAGCAGGATGGCGTTGCAGACGCCGTGCGGCAGGTTGTAGAAGCCGCCCAGCTGGTGAGCCATGGAGTGGACGTAGCCCAGGGAAGCGTTGTTGAACGCCATGCCGGCCAGGTACTCGGCGTATGCCATCTTGTCGCGTGCCTCGAGGTCTTCGCCGTTGGCGACTGCCTTGGAAAGGAACTCGGCGATCAGTTCGATGGCCTTGATGGCGCATGCGTCGGTGATCGGGGTGGCGATGGTGGAGACGTATGCCTCGACCGCGTGGGTCAGTGCGTCCATGCCGGTTGCAGCGGTCAAAGCTGCCGGCTTGCCGACCATGAGCAGCGGATCGTTGATGGCGATGTTCGGAGTGCAGCGCCAGTCGACGATGGCCATCTTCACGTGGGTGTCGGTGTTGGTGATGATGCAGAAGCGGGTCATTTCGGAAGCGGTGCCGGCGGTGGTGTTGATGGCTACGAATGCCGGCATGGATTTGGTGGACTTGTTCACGCCTTCGAAGTCGCGGATGTGGCCGCCGTTGCCGATGACCAGGCCGATGCCCTTACCACAGTCGTGGGAGGAGCCGCCGCCCAGGGAGATGATCGCGTCGCAGCCGTTTTCCTGGTACACCTTGACGCCGTCGTGCACGTTGACGTCGGTCGGGTTCGGCTCGGCGCCGTCGAAGATAACGGCTTTAACGCCGGCAGCTTCCACCTGCTCCTTGATTTTGTCAGCAACGCCCATGGCCGAGAGGCCTTTGTCGGTGACGATCAGCGCTTTGGATGCGCCCAGTGCCTTAACCTGCTCGCCGGTTTCCTTAGCGGAACCAACGCCCATCAGCGATACCGTCGGAATGTAGAAACCGTAAGTCTGCTCTCCTAATGCCATTTTCATTTCCCCCTGTTGTTTTTCCGGGCTTTGACCCGGTTCTTTTGTGTTTAAGAAATGATGCCATGCTGCATACACTTTCCTAAAACGGTTTTCTACGTTATCGCAAAGGGCGTACCAGAATTTGCCGTAAACACAATTTTTCGGGATATCGAATAATATTCACAAGATACCGTATACTTAACTGCCGCTGTGTTTACCGCCCCCGCACCCCCTTCCCAAGTTGCGTCCTCAAATCGAACAGTTGCGCCGTTCCACAATGGCACATTTGCTCTTTTGTGGAACGGCCGTTTTGATCAGGCAACCGAGCTCGCACGCCCCGCACGTTTGTTGAATTCACCATGACAAAAATTGGTTCGTTTCCCATGTATTCACCAGCTTAGTTGCTCCCTCATTAGTGGGTGAGCTCCCTTTTTGCTCCGAATCGGGACAATTGGTATCGATATTGCCTTTGTATACGGCGAGGCGTGTTTCCGAAGGGAGTAAGACATGGCACTGATCGATACCTATGGCAGGCGGATCAACTACTTAAGACTCTCGGTCACCGACCGCTGCAACATGCGCTGCTGCTACTGCATGCCGGCGCAGGGGGTGGCGAAGCTCGAGCATAAAGAGATGCTGAGCTACGAGGACCTCTATCGCGTCTCCGCCGCGTGCGTGGAGCAGGGGATAGAGAAGATCAGGGTGACCGGCGGGGAACCGCTGGTACGGAGGGGACTGGTCGATTTCCTGGGGCGTCTCTCGGCGCTGCCGGGACTTAAGGAACTGGTGCTGACCACCAACGGTTTGCTGCTCGAGGAGCTGGCCCAGCCGCTCAAGGATGCCGGGGTGGCCAGGCTCAACATCAGCCTCGACTCCCTGCAGCCGGAAACCTTCGCCAGGGTCACTCGCGGCGCGGACCTGAACCGGGTGCTGGCGGGGATCGATGCGGCACAGAAGGCGGGCTTCGGCCCGCTCAAGATCAACATGGTGGTGATGCGCGGCGTGAACGACCAGGAACTCCTGGACTTCGCGGCGCTCACTCTGGACAAGCCGTACACCGTCCGTTTCATCGAGTACATGCCGACCCTCCAGGACGAGGGCTGGGGCGCCCAGAGCATGCCGGGGAGCGAGATCCTGGCTGCCATCGGCGAGCGCTATCCCCTGCTGCCGCTGGTGAGCTCGGAGATGGCGGGGCCGGCCAGGAACTACAAGATACAGGGAGCGGCGGGCGCCATCGGGATCATCACCCCGGTTTCCGGCCACTTCTGCGAGAGCTGCAACCGGATCAGGATCACGGCGACCGGCCGGGTGCGCGGCTGCCTCTTCTCGGAACAGGGGACGGACCTGAAGCCGCTCCTGGCGTCGGAGGACCCCGAGGCCCTGCGGCAGACACTGCGCAGCATCGTGACCCAGAAGCCGGGTAGACACCACATCGCCGAGGAAGGGAACGAGCAGACGGTGGTGAACATGTCGAGGATCGGCGGGTAAAAGACAGGGGATAGGGGACTGGCTCCGCAGGTGCCAGTCCCCCTAACGCTCCCCTAACACGGAGGAAACATGAGCGCATCGGTAGTGGCGGTCAACATAAGCCGCAATAAGGGCGAGAGGAAGAAGGCGGCGCCGGAGGCACACCTGCGGGAGAACTTCGGCATCATCGGTGACGGGCACGCGGGGGACTGGCATCGCCAGGTGAGCCTCTTGGCCCAGGAGAGCATAGACAAGATGGTGCAACTCGGGCTGTCGGTGGGCGCCGGCGACTTTGCCGAAAACATCACGACCCGGGGCATCGACCTCATGCACCTCCCCGTTGGTACCCGGCTCGGCATCGGTCCGGCGGTGCTGGAGATCTCCCAGATCGGGAAGGTATGCCACACCCGCTGCGCCATCTACTACCAGGCCGGCGACTGCGTCATGCCCAAAGAAGGTGTCTTTGCCACGGTAATTAGCGGCGGGGTGGTACGCCCCGAGGACGAGATCGAGCTGCTCTGAACGCAGCATATTTTCTAGACGAACAAGAAGGGGAGAAGTCATGAAGGACAGAAGCCAGAAAAAAGTGAACATCATCTCGATCCGTATGAGCGACGACGAGCGCGACGCAATTCAGAAGCTGATGGACAAGAGGGGGAAGAAGGCTTCCTTCATCATGCGCGAGGCGTTCGCACTGTTCAGGGAGCAGTGGGAGCTCACCAGGGTTAGCCACTAAGCTACGAAAACCTTGGTGGACACGGTGGACTTAGTGGACACAAGTGGACCGTGGCTGGGGTTGGAAAAAGCTGGACTGAGAGCTGGAAAATTGCTTGTGAGAGAGGAACTTGCATGTACGTAGTGGCTTGCATTAAACAGGTGCCGGATACGACCCAGGTGCAGATTGACCCGGTCACCAATACGCTGGTGCGCGATGGCATTCCCTTCATCGTCAACCCTTACGACACCCATGCCCTCGAGGAAAGCCTGCGCATGAAGGCCCGCTACGGCTTCAAGGCGGCCGCGCTCTCGATGGGACCGCCCAATACGGAGGCGACCCTGAGAAAGGCGCTGGCCCTCGGCGTTGACGAGGCGATCCTCTGCTCGGACCGCGCCTTCGGCGGTGCGGATACGCTCTCCACCAGCAACGTGCTGGCAGCGGCGATCAGGAAACTGGCCCAGGAGGACGAGGTGGGGATCGTGTTCTGCGGCAAGCAGACCATCGACGGCGACACGGCCCAGGTCGGCCCCGGCATCGCCATCCGCCTCGGATTCTCGCAGCTTACCCTGGTGGACCGGATCGAACACCTCGACTTCCTGACCAAGAAGATCCGGGTCCGGCGCAAGCTGGAGGGGCGCTACGAGATCGTGGAGGCGAAACTGCCGGCCATGATCACCGTGGTGCGCGAGCTGAACCGCCCGCGCTACCCGACAGTCCCCATGCGGCTCAAAGCGGCCAAGGCGGAGGTTAAGGTCTGGGACAACAAGGAGCTCCAGTTGGACCCGAACAGCGTCGGCCTGAAGGGCTCGCCCACCTGGGTCAGCAGGATCTTCTCGCCGCAGCGCGCGGCGGGCGAGATCATCGGCGACGGCATGGGCGACCCGGCGGGCACCGCCAGGCTGCTGCTGGAGAAGCTGGTGGCTAGCGACATGCTGGCGGTTTAGTCGCCAAAACCTTGTGGACTTTGCGGACACCGGCGACCGGTGGACCTGATGGACGTGACTAGGAGTGGGGTAAAGATGGCTGAGCTTAAAAACAAACCGAAAAAGCCGCGCGGCAAGGTCAGGCTGGTCGAGGGGAAGTGCATCGCCTGCGGCGCGCGCTGCCAGAGCAGCTGCCCGGTCGACGGCATCCAGATGAGCGATGCGGGCGAACCGTGCATCGAACTCTCCAAGTGCATCGGCTGTCTCAAGTGCGTGAAAGCCTGCCCGGGCTCGGCTTTGGAGATCTTCTACACCCCTGAGGAACTGGAGATCCTGGCGCAGCTGGCCGGACAACAGGACTTGGCGGAAGAGGATGCGGACCCGGAAGAACTGGCGCGCCGCGAACTGGTGGCGGGTTACCGCGGGGTCTGGGTTTTCGTGGAGCAGACCGAAGGCGAGGCGGCCCGCGTTTCCTGGGAGCTGATGGGGAAGGGGAAGGAACTCGCCGCCAAGCTGGGCGTGGAACTCTGCGCGGTGGTGATGGGGGACCAGGTGGGGCACCTGTGCCGCGAGGCGTTCAGCTACGGCGCTGATAAGGCCTACCTCATGGACCAGCTGGTGCTCAAGCACTACCGCACCTACCCGTACCTGGACGCACTGTGCCACCTGATCGACAAGTTCAAGCCGGAGATCGTCCTCATGGGCGCGACCGGCATGGGGCGCGACTTGGCCGGCGCTGTTGCGACTCGCGTCAAGACCGGCCTCACCGCGGACTGCACTGGCCTGGACATCGACGCCAAGCGTAACCTGATGCAGACCCGGCCGGCTTTCGGCGGCAACATCATGGCGACCATCATGTGCGACAGGTTCCGTCCCCAGATGGCGACGGTGCGCTCCCACGTGATGCCGATGCCGGCCCAGATGCCGGGATGTACGGGCAAGATCGTCCCCGTAAGCCTCCCCATCTCCGAGGCGGACATCTTCACCAAGGTGCTCCAGGTGATCCGCGACAAGAAGGCGGGAGATGTCGACATCGCCGGCGCCGAGTTCATCGTTTCCGGCGGGCGCGGCATGATGGCCAAGGAGAACTTCGCCATTCTGCAGGAGCTGGCCGACGAGTTGGGCGGCGTGGTGGGCGCCTCGCGCAGCGCGGTCGACGCGGGGTGGATGCCGGGGGACCGCCAGGTGGGGCAGACCGGCAAGACCGTGCGACCCAAGATCTACATCGCCTGCGGCATCTCGGGTGCCATCCAGCACCTGGTGGGGATGCAGGACTCCGACCTCATCGTCGCCATCAACCGCGACAAGGAGGCCCCCATCTTCGAGGTGGCCAATTACGGCATCGTGGGGGATCTGTTCGATGTGGTCCCTGCCCTCATCGCCGCCTTGCGCGAGATGAAGACGACCAAGGGACCGGCCGAGGTCAAGGACAGCAAGGCGGCTTAGCGGAACTGTTCTACCGCCATAGCCGGCTTGCAGAAACTCTCCCTCGCCCTTCGGGAGAGGGTAGGGGTGAGGGCAGCGCTTGCTGCGGTAATGCGTCGACGTGGGGTTGAGGCAACCGCCCTCACCCTGGCCCTCTCCCAAAGGGCGAGGGGAAGTGGACGTCGCGAGACCTGAGGGTGCAACCGCCAGCGCCGACAAAACATTTACAAGGACATGAATATGCAACCTGATCCTATGATCTTTACACCCCTTCTGGCGGCCGCCGCAGTGATCTTCGCCTGGAGCTGCTATCGGCGCTTCAGCCTGGTCGGCGTGGGCGCCTCCGAGGACCGCTGCTCCAGCCTCCCGGAAAGACTGCAGGGGATGTTCCTGTTCGCCTTCCTCCAGAAGCGAGTGGTCAGCCGTCCCTTCGGCATCAACCATCTCTTCATCTTCTGGTCGTTCCTGATTCTGGCCATCGCCAATACCGAATTCCTGGTGGGGGGCGTGTTCCCGGCGGCGAGGCTCGTGCGCATCCTGCCGGCGGCACTCTACCAGCCCCTGGTCCTCGTCTTCGACATCGTGTCGCTTTGCGCCCTCACCGCGGTGGTGATCGCCCTGGTGCGTCGTGCGGTGGCGCCCCCCTACCAGGGAGCCCGCACCGGCGAAGCCTTCGGCATCCTCTCCATGATCGGCACGCTGATGCTGGCCTACTTCGGCCTGCACGCGGCGGAGATCGCCCTGGGCGCGGAGGAGGCGGCGCAGGCCATGCCGGTCTCGCTGGCGCTCTCGTCGCTGCTGGCCGGGCAGGGGCCGGAGACGCTGAATAGCGTGGCACAGGTCTCCTGGTGGCTGCACGCCGGCGTGCTCCTGTTCTTCCTGAACTATCTTCCCTACAGCAAGCACATGCATATCCTGGCGGCGATCCCCAACTGCTTCTTCAAGGGGCTGGAAACGCCCAACACGCAGCCGCGCGAGGAGTTCGTCGAGGGGAACGTGTACGGCGCCGGGAGCATCGATCGCTTCACCTGGAAGGATCTCTTCGACTCCTTCTCCTGCACCGAGTGCGGCCGCTGCGAGAAATCCTGCCCTGCCGCCAGCACCGGAAAGCCGCTCAACCCGCGCCTGGTGATGCACGACATCAAGGTGAACCTGTTGGCCAACGGCAACCTCCTGCAGCGTGGCGGGGAGCCCACCGTGCCGGTGATCGGCGACGCGGAAGGGAGCATAAAGCCCGACGCGCTCTGGTCCTGCACCAGTTGCGGCGCCTGCCTTGCCGCCTGCCCGGTCTTCATCGAGCAGATGCCCAAGATCACCAAGATGCGCCGGCACCTGGTGCAGATGGAAGCCGACTTTCCGGAAGAGCTCCTGAACCTCTTCGAGAACATGGAGCAGCGCTCCAACCCCTGGGGCATCGCGCCGGGCGAACGCGGGAAGTGGGCCGGCGGGCGCGAGGTGCAGCAGTTCGAGGCAGGGAAGACCGAATACCTCTATTTCGTCGGCTGTGCCGGCTCCTTCGACTCGCGTAGCAAGCAGGTGACCCTGGCCATGACCAAGATCATGGAGGCGGCGGGGGTCTCCTACGGCATCCTCGGCAAGGAAGAGAAGTGCTGCGGCGACAGCCTGCGCCGGCTCGGCAACGAGTTCCTCTTCGATAAGATGGCCCGGGAGAACGTGGCGCAGTTCCAGGAAAAGGGGGTCACCAAGGTGGTCACCCAGTGTCCGCACTGCTTCACGACGCTCAAGAACGATTACCGTCAATACGGCCTGGAGCTGGAGGTGATCCCGCACGCGGAGTTCATCGAGTCGCTCCTGGCGCAGGGGAAACTGAAGCTAGACCACCACGCCAAGAAAGGCGGCAACATCGTCTTCCACGATTCCTGCTACCTGGGGCGCCACAACGGCGTCTACGAGGCGCCGCGCGCGGTCATCGCGCAGGCGACCGGAACTGCGCCTTCGGAGATGGAGAGAAACCGCGAGAATTCCTTCTGCTGCGGCGCCGGCGGCGGGCGCATGTGGATGGAGGAGCACCTGGGCGAGAGGATCAACCTGAACCGGGTCAGCGAGGCGCTGGAGGGGAATCCCGGCACCATCTGCACCACCTGCCCGTACTGCATGACCATGATGGAGGACGGCCTGAAGGATCGCTCCAACGGCGGCACCAAGGTCAAGGACATCGCGGAACTGGTGGCCGAGGGACTCGCGTAACAGGAACTAGGGACTAGGGGCTGGCAACGGCAACCCCCAACTGGCTCAGCATGAACACATGGATACTAAACGGGGCCTGACCGGCTCCACCGAAACTCTCGCTTCCCGGGAGGACCGGACGGGACGTCTTAACGCGGGCGGCACCTCCCCGGTCGGTCTCCCGGGGGGCGGGGGGAGCAGCGGGTAATGAGGAACAACGGGATGCAAAGCAACGCAGCGGCGCTATCTGAATTCATGCCAGTCAACGAGCCGGCCTTTCGGGAATACCCTTCCAAGCTGTTCGTGGAAACAACCAGCCGCTGCAACCTGAACTGCGTCATGTGCATGAAGCAGAATGGGGACGGCAGCCGGGCCAAGGACGGCGACCTCGACCTCGCCACCTTCAGCGAACTGGAGCCGGCGCTCCCTAACCTGGAGGCGCTGGTGCTGAACGGCGTCGGCGAGCCGCTCTTGAATACGCGCCTGGAGCACTTCATCAGCCGGGCCAAGAAACTGATGCCGGCGGGAAGCTGGATCGGGTTCCAGAGTAACGGCCTGCTCCTCTCGCACCTGCGCGCGGTGTCGCTCCTGAACGCCGGGGTGGACCGCGTCTGCCTCTCCATGGACGGCGTCGACGCCACCACCTTCAGCTCCATCCGCTCCGGGAGCCAACTCGTGGACCTGGAGCACGCCCTGAACGCGCTCGGCGCCGCCAAGACCGCCTGTCACCGCCCCGACATGGAGATCGGCGTCGAGTTCGTGGTGATGCGCGAGAACCTCGCCCAGCTCCCCGCTGCGCTCTCCTGGGCCGCCGAATTCGGCGTCAGCTTCGCGCTGGTCTCCCACCTGCACCCGTTCGACGAACCGCACCTCAAGCAGTGCAGCTACGACCTCTGCACCGATGAGGCGATCACCCTGTACCAGACCTGGAAAAGTAAGGCCGACCTGAAGGGGATCGATATCCGCCGCTACTTCCAGATCCTGTGGAGCTACCAAAAGTCCGAGCAGGAAAGGCGGGTCATCGATTTCGTGGCGGCGATGAAGGCGGACGCGAACCAGCGCGGCATCACGCTGGACCTGAAGCGGCTGTTCGCCATGGACATGGTGCAGATCCATGAAAGCCAGGGGATTTTCGAGGAGGCGGCTCAGGTGGCGCGCCGGTCCGGGATCGACCTGAGGCTGCCGGAGATCGCCCGGCGCGAGAAGCGCGGCTGCAGTTTCGTGGAAAAGGGGAGCGCGTTCGTTTCGTGGGACGGCGGCATGCATCCCTGCTACCACCTCTGGCACAGCTGCAGTTCCTACGCCAACGGCTGGCAGCACCCGGTGCACCCCTGGGTGTTCGGCAACGTGAAGGACAGCGGCGTGCTGGACATCTGGAACAGCCCGAGGTTTCGCGGCTACCGGGAAAACGTGGTGCGCCACGACTACCCCTCCTGCGCCGAGTGCAACACCTCCCCCTGCGACCTGGTGCAGGCCGAGCGTTTCGACCAGGACTGCTACGTCAACGCCGAGCCCTGCGGCAGCTGCCTGTGGAGCTCCGGGGTCTTCAGGTGCCTGGACTAACAAAGGCAGGGGTTAGGGACCGGGGACTAGGGGCTAGTTGAAGTCCCAAGGCCTTTCCAGCCCCCAGCCCCTGGCCTCCAGCCCCTGCTTTTACAGATCCCCGGTCATCTCCTGCAGTAGGTACAGTTTCGGATTCACCTTGCGCACGCAGTCGATCACCTCGCGCAGCATCGCCTCGTCCAGGCCGCACTCCTCGTCGATCCCCTGGAAATAGGGGTATCCCTTGGGCAGCGGGGTGAGCGCGCCGTCGCGCAGGAGCATCACGTCGACGTGGTCGTTGATCCTCCCCTCGGCCTCCCAGGGGTCGCGGTAGTTGAACTGGCGCGCCACCACGTGCAGCGCCATGCCGTTGTCGAAGATCGCCTTCACCTCGAAGGAGAACTCCCTGGGGGCGCTGTAGTTCTCGCTGCGCCCGGAGCGCACCATCACCTGCGCGCCCGCTTCCCTCAATATCTCTCCCACCGATTCAGCGGTCATCGGCGCCGACGTCGTTTCTTCCATATCGTTCAAACCTCCAGTCTTAGTTCGATCCCCCAGGGGGCCGGTTTCTCCCCGTCGGCGGTCAGGACCCACAGGGTCGGCAGCTCCATGCGCTCCGGCACCGGGCCGATGCCATCAGTGAGATAGATGACCGCGGCGGGCATGGGGTGCATGGTCTTGGCGTACTCGAAGACAGGGCGCAGGTCGGTGAAGCCACCGCCGTCGTAGCGCTCCGGCACGAAGGCGGTGCCCTTGAAGGCCTCGACGTGCTGGATGCGGCTGTTGGCGTAGAGCACGGTGATGGCGGCGTCGCGGTCCCGGGCGATCTGCACCAGTTCGCGGGCGAAGGCCTCCCTGAGCTCCACGATGTCGGTGGAGTCGCTCACATCGATCCCCACCAGCAACGTCAGGCGGTGGCGCTTGCGCGACCCCGGCGTGTCGTGCTCGAAGCGGCGGTGCTCGCGCATCCAGGTGCTCTTCTTGCCGATCCGACCGGCGGTGGCGACGAACTGTCTCAGCACCTGGCGCCAGGGAATAGGGGAGGGGCGCAGCAGGGCGTCCACCACGGCCCTCACTTCGGCCGGGGCTTCGCCGTCGCTGCCGCGCAGGCTCTCACGGGTCACGGCGCGCAGCATCTCCTCGGCGAGCGGAACGGGGGTGCTGTCGGCGTCGCTCCAGATGGCGTGATCGTCCAGTGTCGAGGCGCCGGCGGGGTCCCTGCCAGAGCCCGTGGCTCCCTCGATCTCCTGCGCCTCGTCGCCGAAGCCGCTTCCCGCCAGGTTACCGACGTCGAAGGGGCGCACCAGGAGGCGGTAATACTCCTCAGCGGCGAGCCCCTCGGGGAGGTCGAACTGGGCCGGGTAGACGCCCCCTTCGGGGAGTCCGGGGGTGTCGGGGTTGATGGCGAGGTCGCAGCAGAGGTCCCAGTCGTGACTGTTCTTTCCCTTGCCGCGCAGCATGTGCAGGTGCAACAGGTGCTTCACCAAGTGCTCAAGGAGCGCCTGCTGCTCAGACGGGCTAAGGAGCGCGAAAGCGGCGGGGTCGACGGCGAGGGTCGGGGTGCCGTTGCGGATGGTGACGCCGGCAGCCTTGCCGGCGAGAGGACGCTCCTCGCGGCGCAGGTTGAGCAGGAAATGGCCGTAGAAGGGGCGCTCCTTTAAAAGCCGTACCACGGCGTTTTGCAGCGTGCCGGGCGACACGGTTACCCGGCCTGCTCGCTGATCGCCTGCATCGCGTCGAAGATGACCGCATCGTGCTTGTCCTTCACCAGGAGCAGCGCCACGGCGGGGATCTTCAGGAGCGACTTCACGAAGCCGAAGCGGAGGTCGCGCGGCAGCACCGCGATGTAGGAAACGAGGTTGTCCTCCTGCTTCCCGGTGAGTTCCGGGGAGACCTGGAGCAGGGCGGAGAGATCGTTGATGGTGGCGGCCTGCACGTCGTCGCGCTGCACCTCGGCCCGCCCGGCAATCGCCGCCCAGTCGTTCAGCACCTCGTCCGCGGTCACCGGCCTTCCCTTGCGGTCCGAGAGCCAGCGCATGAAGGCGATGGCCGCCTCCTTGCCGACGATGCCGGAGTAGACCTCCATCTCCAGTTCCGCCGGGAAGCGGCAGTTCTTCTTGAGCACGCTGACCATCTCCCAGGCGCGCTCGCTCGGCTCGACCTGCATCTCCATCGGCATCCCCTGCTTGGCGAGGAAGCCGTGGTTGCCGGCCAGGAACTGGCGCACCTCGCCGGCGAACTCCCGATTGTGGGCGTAGCGGGCCCAGCACTGGTAATCGGTTTCGACGAAGAGCATCACCATGCGGTCGACGAGGGCGCGGTCGAGCGTTGCCACCTGGTAGCTCCCGTCGGGGGGATTAATGCTGACCACCACCTTGTGGCGGCGGGACAGGGTATGGGTGTGGATGGCGCGCAGCATCCCATCGGCGGGTGGTTCCACGAACTGGAAGATCGCCTGCAGGGTATCCTCCTGCTGGGCCCGGTTCAGTTCGTCGCAGTGGACCACGGTGGGGGCGTCCTCGTCGCCGGGGAGCCAGGACGGGCGGGACCACTGCATCACGTCGCCGTTTCTAAACGGGATGCCGACCAAGTCGCCTACCTCCATCTGCCCCAGGCGCAGCGAGACGTAGCGCCGGTCCAGCTCGCGGCAGGCCTGCAGGATGCCCGCACTCTTGCCCACGCCGCGGTGACCCACCACGCAGGGGGTGAGGTCGGTCTTGGAGACGATCTCCTTCACCACGATCTTCATCTGCTCCACGTTCATGTCGCGCCCTTTCGCTGCCGTTGTTACTGTCGATTCGCCATCTTACACAAAATTAAAATCATTGGCCATGCAGAAAATCACACTTCAAATCCCCCCTGTCCCCCCTTTGGCAAAGGGGGGGACCCCTGGTTCACCTGCAAAGCTTCGTGGGAAGCAAAGGACAGTTCCTGGTGTTCCTGAGGTGGCTTCAGAGAATACTGGGGGGCTCGAGGATGTTGGTCACGAAGTGCTGCATGTGACCTCACGTCCCCCCCTTTGCGAAGGGGGGACAGGGAGGATTTTGCATTCGATGCCAGTACCAACAACCCACTCTTTCTGAAATTGGACGAAATTCATTTTATTGGTAGTATTACCGCTGTTGTTCAAAACCAGCGGACGGAGGACGGTATGGGACATAAAGAGAGCTGCGAAGGGGGGTGCATGATGAAGCTGGTGGTGGGCGGACTGATCGGAGCGGGCCTTGCGATTTTGCTGGCTCCTCAGGCCGGGAAGAAGACGCGTAAGTACCTAACGTCGTTGGCCGAGGAGATGGGAGGCAAGGCGAACGAGGCGGTGAGCGAGTTCGCCGAAATCGTATCCGATTTCGTGGACCACGCCAGCGACCGCGCCTCCGATTTCCTCAAGGAGAAAGAAGGGCTCACCAAAGAGTCCAAGAAGATGTTGCTGGCCGCGCTGGAGAAGGCCCAGGAGAAACTGGAAGAGCAAAGGAAAAGGCTTGCCGATAGCATCTAGCGTTCGTCGCTTCACAATCAAAAACTGGAGGTACTACCATGGCAAAAGAACCCTGGGTCGACCAAGACGTTTGCATCAGCTGTGGCCTTTGCACCGACAACGTGCCGGAAGTGTTCCGGTTTGCCGACAACGGCAAGGCGGAAGCCTATGACCCGGTTGGCGCTTCCGAGGACGAGATCCAACGCAACGCCGTGGATGTCTGCCCCGTGAGCTGCATTCATTGGCGCTGATACTACTGCGAACACCGCGCAAAAAAGGCCGCGCCCCTCCGGGCGCGGCCTTTTTGTTTGTCGATCGAAGACTTCCGGGAAAGGTGGAGCAGGTTGAGGATCAGTTTCGGCTCCCGCGCCCCCTGCGGATAGGTGAGTGGCATCGGGTTGAAGTTCTTCACCTGCGCCAGGTCCTTGGGGACCTTGATGGATCGCCCCCCCAGAAAATGGCGCCGGTCCATCCGGTTGAAGCGCAGCACGTCGCGCCAGTAGTAGCCGAAGAGCCCCTGCGGGGTATCGCTCCACTTCAGCTTCCGGCAACTCCACTGGATGCGCGAGTCGCTGGGGTAGGTGATGTCGCAAAGGGATTTGACCTTGGCGGTGCTCCCATCGATGGGCGTCACCAGGAACAGCGCCACGACGAGGATCACGATCTTCAGGGGCATTTTTCGCATGTCTTTCTCACTTGGAGGAGAGGCGAGCCGTCCAATTGTCCATCATCATCGTCAATTGTCCACCGCCTCGCCGTCCTCGAACCGGGTCCCCCTGCGGCACCAGCGGCCGCCGCTCACGATGGACGACAGGGCGCCCTCGCGCTCGACGGTGTCGGCGCGGACCGAAAGGTAGACGTGGATCGGGATGAAGGCGAGGAAGATCCACATGATCAATTGGTGGGCCAGGCGCAGGTACTGCACCCCGACCAACTCGTCGAAGCGGACCAGGTAATGGAAAAACCAGTTCTGCGGATCGTAGAGGGCGTACAGGGTGAAGCCGGTGACCAGTGCGAGGAGGCCGACGGCGAAGATGGCGGTGTAGGCGACCTGCTGCAGCGGGTTGTGGCCGATATAGTGCGGGGGGCGGTCGAAGCGGCAGAAGAGGTAGTTCTGCGCGACCTGGATGAGGTTCTTCAGGTCACGCACCCGCACCGGGAACAGTGCGTACCAGCGCTGGAACCGGTTCGACGCGAGGAAGAGCCCGGCGATGCGCAGGATCGCCGCGCAGAGCAGGAGCCAACCCGCCACGAAGTGGACCAGTCTCAGCCAGCTCAGGTAGTTGGAATAGCCGTCGGTTATCCCGTAGATGAAGCGGCTGCTCCCCATCAAGAGGCCGGTCACCGACAGCACCACGATCAACAGCACCGCCAGCCAGTGCAGCGCGCGCAGCTGCCAATCCCACACCGGCACGTAGTAGAAATCCCCCGGCTCCTCGCTACGCCTGCTCTTTTGCCTGGTGGCCCGCACCGGGATGTACCCCAGGAACTCCCACCGCTCGCCGCCGTCCGGGGCGATGCTCCCCTTTCCCACGCCAAGGGCGCGGAAGCCATGCGTCATCTGCATCTCGGCCTGGAGTTCCGCCCGGTAGCGGGTCGCCTCGTCAGGATGGCAGAGGTAGAGGATGGTATCCACTTCGCCGCGGGCGAACAGCGCCTCCTCCCCCGAATCGAGCCGCCGGACCCGGGCCACGCTGCGCGCCAGGCGAGGCTCCAGCGGCGTGAACCCCGTCTGCTGGTAGTGGCGGAGGTCCTCCTTCTTCGCCGCCGCGCTCAGAAGCGCCAGGTCGACCGGGTCCTTCGTCCCCAGCGGGGCACCCAGGGCGGCGGCAATCAGGAGGTCGCGCCGTTTCCTGCCGGCGAACGGAACCGGTACGCCCAGTTCTACGCGTATCTCGGATGCGGGGATCTGGTAGAGGCTCATTGCACCTTGACCTCCACCCCGCCGCCACCGGGGACCAGGAGATGAACGGCGCAGGACTCGCACGGGTCGAAGGAGTGGATGGTGCGCAGTACCTCGATGGGGCGTTTGGGGTCGGCGAGCGGGTGCTTGCCGTCACCGGCCAGGGCCTGTTCGAAGGGACCCATCTGCCCCCCGGGGTCGCGGCCGGAGCTGTTCCAGGTGCTGGGGACTACGGCCTGGTAGCGCGAGATACGTCGGTTGTCGATCTCGACCCAGTGCGACAGCGTCCCCCGGGCCGCCTCCATGAAGCCCATCCCCTGGGCCTGGTTGGGCCAGCTCTCCGGCTCCCAGAGTTCCGGGTTGAAGGTGGCCACGTCTCCCGAGCGGATGCGTTCGTTCAACTGGGTGAACCACTGGTCCATGCGCCGGGCCAGGAGCACCGACTCCAGCGCCCGGCAGTAGGTGCGCCCCAGCGTCGAGTTGAGCGCCTCGACCCCGGCCTTCAGTTTGCCGAGCCCCTCGCCGGCGAGCTGCGCCGTCTCGGCGTGCCCCTGGGCCAGGGCGAGCAGGATACGGGCGTTGGGACCGACCTGCACCGCGCGGCCGTCGTAGCGCGGCGCCTTGCACCAGGTGTACTTGGGCTGGCCGGCGAGCTCTTTGAAGGGGGGCTTGGGGCCGGTGTAATGGGGCTCGGTGCGCCCCTGCCAGGGGTGGAGCCCCTGGCGGTCGCCCTCGGGCTGGCTGTACCAGGCCGATGAGACGAACTCGGCGATTCTCTTGTGCTCGAAAGGGTGCGCGGTGCCGTAGTTCCCGTCCAGCAGCACCCCGGCCGGGATCACCCCTCCCGCCGGGGCGCCCGAGCAGGAGTAGGCGCTTTCCCCGGTGGCAATGAGGGTGGGGGAGGAAACGCCGATGGCGGCGTAGTCCGGGTAGAAGGAGGCGATGGCGAGGACGTCCGGGTAGTAGACCTCCAGCACGAAGCGCCTGGCTTGGTCGATCATCCCCGCGATCTCGTCCAGGCGCACCTGGTTGATGGCCATCTGGTTGTCGAGGTTAATGGCGCAGGCCATTCCCCCCACCAGATAGTTCGGATGCGGGTTCTTGCCGGCGAAGATGGTGTGCAGGCGGATGATCTCGCGCTGCCAGGAGAGGGCCTCCAGGTAGTGGGCGAGCGCCATCAGGTTCGCCTCGGGGGGGAGCCGGTAGGCGGGGTGCCCCCAGTAGCCGCCGGCGAAGATGCCCAAGCCCCCGGCGGCCGAATCCGTCACCCTCTTTTGCACCTCGCGGTACCAGGTGGCGGAGTTGTTGGGCCAGGGCGAGAGCGAGGCGGCCAGGCGGGAGGTGGCGGCCGGGTCGGCCTTGAGCGCGCTCATTACGTCGACCCAGTCGAGAGCGTGCAGGTGGTAGAAGTGCATCACGTGGTCCTGCAGGGTGGCCATGCCGGAGACCAGGCTGCGGATCAGTTCGGCGCAGGGGGGGATCTTGCACTTGATGGCGTCCTCGACCGCACGCACCGAGGCTATGGCGTGCACCCCGGTACAGACCCCGCAGATGCGTTGTGCGAAGGCCCAGGCGTCGCGCGGGTCGCGTCCCTGCAGCACCCTCTCGATCCCCCTGAACTGGGTGGCGCAGGCCCAGGCGTTGCCGATCCTCCCCCCGTCCGTCTCCAGCTCGATGCGCAGGTGCCCCTCGATCCGGGTGATCGGGTCGATGACGATTCGCTCCTTGGCCATCGCGACCTCCTTTTGTAAAAACTTCAACGCAAAGACGCCAAGGCGCGGAGACGCAAAGAAAAGCCCATCGGGTGAAATCGGCTGCGGCATCTCGCCACTGCTTACCTTGTGGTCCTTGCCTTGGATGAAAACCGGTATTCAACGCAAAGCCGCGAAGACGCAAAGAAAAGCTACTTGGAACGTCCAAAAAAAACGACTTCTTTGCGCCCTTGCGGCTTTGCGTTAAATCACGCCTCTCTTAGCGCCTTGGCGCCTCCGCGTCTTTGCGTTAAGTCTTTTGATCTTCCTCCTGCGTTGCCTTATCCGTGTCTCCCAGTACCGCGAGCGGCAGGGTTTCCGGCTGCGCTTTTTTCGCCCTCTTCTTCGCGATCACCGTGGCGGCGGAGTGCACCAGCACGCCACCCACCGAGGCGGCCACGGCCGCGACGCCGATGGTGTTAGCGGTCGCCTCCACCCCAAGCCCCGGGACCACGAAGCCGGGAAGCCTGCGGTAAAAAGGGGTCATCCGATCGTAGAAATCGCGCTCGGTGCAGCCCAGGCAGGGGTGCCCCGCCTTGATGGGGAAGCTCTGCCCCAGGTTCCACTCGATGGTGGCGCAGGGGGCGAAGGTGGCGGGGCCCTTGCAACCCAGGCGGTACAGGCAGTACCCCCTGCGCGCGTTCTCGTCGTCGAAGCGCTCGGCGAACTGCCCGGCATCGAAGCTGGCACGGCGCGGGCACTTGTCGTGGATCCTTTGGCCGTAGGCGAACACGGGGCGCCCTATACCGTCCAGGGGCGGGGTGTGTCCATAGGCGAGGTAGTAGGTAAGGGTGGCCGTGATGGTTTCGGCGATGGGTGGGCAGCCGCTGATGTTGACCACCGGTCGGTCCGTGATCACGTCGGCTACGCCCACCGCTCCGGTGAGGTTGGGGGAGGCGGCCTGGACGCAGCCGTACTCGGCGCAGGCGCCCACCGCCATGATGGCGTCCGCCTTGCGCGCGGCCCGTCGCAGCAGGTTTTCGGCGGAATCACCGCCGATGGTGCAAAAGGCGCCGTCCTGGCCCAGGGGGACCGAGCCGTTCACCAAAAGCAGGTGCGGTCGGTCGGCGGCTTGGCGCAGCACCTCCTCGGCCGCGCCTCCCGAGGGGGCCATCAGCAGCTCGTTGTAGTCCAGGGAGATCTGCTCCAAAAGGATGCGGTCGATGGGACTGCTCCCCGAACGGAGCAGGCTTTCCAGGCAGCCGGTGCACTCTTGCAACTGCAGGTAGATGACGCTGGGGCGTTTAGCTGCTGAGAGCTTCCTCGCCATCTCCTGGGCCAGCGCCCGGGATCCGGGGGGCAGGGCGGCCGCTGCGCCGAAACAGGCCGCCATCTTGCCGCAAAAGGTGAGAAATTCGCGCCTGCTGACGCCGCGCCGCCTCAGAAACTGCAGAAAGGTTTCACCGCGCGACCAACCGCCATCGGGGGGATCGTTCATATCCGTGCTCCTACTCCGGTTCCCATCCGCCAAAAGAAGGAACGTGAGAGGCGTCAGCCCAATGGGAAGCGCCGTCGCACCGGTTCAATGAAATCACAGAACAGATTAACGCCAAAGAAAATGATGTCAATTAGAGCTCCGACGCCCTCCCGTGCTGGAAGCCATTAAAACGAAACGGGACTTTTTTTTCACCCTGTCGACGCTATACTTCTTTGATTGAAATTTTCTAATAATTGACGCGCGTGTGGGGCGTTGGCTGGAGTCGTTAATGGGAGAGGTGGTGAAGATGAAAAAGGGAAGGGGCCTGGGGGGGCGGGCGGTACTCCCGGTAGTGATTACCTTACTGGTCCTGGCGCTGTTCCCGTCGCCGCGGCAGGCGCAGGCGGAGGATGCCTCCGCGGCCATGCTGGCCTATTGCAGCGTTCCTCCGCTGCCCGGCTTGGGTGTGAAGCCCAACCTGCTCCTGTTGCTGGATAATTCCGCCAGCATGTACGATCTCGCCTATACGGATCCAAAAACCTTTTGCTTTGACGACCGTTTTGACCCGTCGCCGGAAGGGAATTATCCCGGCTACTTCGACCAGCGGATGCTCTACAAGTATTCCACCGACAAGTTTGAGGCCATGCCGGGCACCAGCATAGAGGGGATTAGCTGCAACCAGGCCAAATCATCCCATTTCTGCGTGAACCTCAACAGCTCCAAGAAGATCGACAACTTCCTCGCCACGGGCAAGTTCCTGAACTGGCTCACCATGAGCAAACTGGACCTGGAGAAACTGGCGCTGACGGGTGGCAAGTACGATACCGGCAGCGGGACCCTGCAGGGGGAATCGCGCGGCTGCCAGGGTAAACGCCACGTGAAGACGGTCTATGCCGAGAAGACGACCGAAACCGGGAAGATCGTCAATGACCTGACCAAACCTCTCCCGGTCACCTTCGGTATCCGCGGCCCGATCCCGTCGGAACCAGGGTACGTGCAGCAGGCCAACCACGGCGGGCCCACCCGCATCGACGTCTACCCCGCCACGTACAACAAGAACGACTGCCTGGACGCGGTGAGCAGATGGCAAGGTGGAACCCGCGAGGAGATCGCTTCGTCCACGGCCAAGTGCATGGGGCCGCTGGAGGACGCCGGCGGCACCCCCACCGCGGGTAAGGTCTTCGCGGAGATCATGACCTACTGCTATACCTATCGGGCCGGCGCCGGAATCGTCTACGATGATATCGCCGACACCCTGGTCTCCGATTGCCTGAAGCGCTACAGCTCCTTGTACGGCGACGATCCTACCAATATAGTCAAGAACACAGGCGACGACGTCTGCGGCAGGGGCCTATTTCACAACCTCCTCTCTCATGAAAACACTACCTCCGTTACTGGCTACCTGGGCCAGTGCTACGGGTCCGGAGACATGGATACGGACTGCGCGGTGATCCAGACCAAGGACTTCTGCTCGGAGGTCGAGACTCCCTGGCTGTCGGACCCATCCACCGGCGTAACCCAGGCCGGGACCAACGCCAGTCTCCCCGCCTATATCCTCGATGCCGGTATCACCAGCCTGGGCCAGGTTGCCGGGACGCTGCAGGTCAGGCTGACGCCGGCCGCGACACCAATCGGGTTGCTACAGCAGTTCGGCACGGACATCAATTTCGGAGCCATGATCTTCAATGACAACGGGGCAGGTTCGGAGTGCGGTGGTGTCATTCCTTGCGTGAAGCACTGTAAGAACGACGCCGCTCCCCGCAGGGAATGCTACGAGGATACCGACTGCGGCCGTAAGGGGGAGGGCAAGTGTAACGAGGACACCCGCAACGACGGTGGGGTGATCATTTCCTATATCAATTACGACGAGGTCGGCGACCACAGCTCCGGGCTGATCGCGGCTGTCGAAGCCATCAGGGGCACCTCCTGGACCCCCTTGGCGGAGGCCTTCTATGAAGCGATCGGCTACTTCGGCGAAAAGCCATCCCTCCCCTCCCAGCAAAATGACTATGACAAGTTCAAGCCTCCCTCCAAATACAATTGCCAGAGCAACCACGTGCTGATCCTGACCGACGGCATGTCCACGGCGGACCGGGCCCCCGCCATGATCAACTACGTGGCCGCGGCGGTCGGCAAGTGGGTGAACGGAAACGACGGCATGCCGGCGAGCCAGACCACCACCAGCGCCACCGATAAGACCGCGCCCCCCGCCTACCTTGGCAGCTACAACCTGGACGATCTCGCCTGGATCGCCCGGCACAAAAACTTATTCGATCCCGATAAGCCGATCACGCGGCGTAAGGACTACATCACCACCCACGTGGTCTACACCGGCCCCTCTTGCGGCGACCCCAAGACCGGGACGGGATACAACTCCGACGGCAGTTGCGTTACTTCCGACGAGGGCGAGCCAGAAAAACTGATGCAGCTGACCGCCAGCAAGGGAAGCGGAGCCATGAAGAGCGTCCGCGACCCCGCGGCTTTGCAGAGCTCCCTTGCGGCTTTATTCCAGCTGGTGATCGGAGGTTCCAACACGGGAACCAGCAGCTCGATGCTGGCGACCGGGGATGGCAACGGCGCCATGTTCTTGCAGCCGCTGTTCTACCCGAATAAGAGCTTCGACGGCGGCCTCACCTCCGCAGCATGGATCGGGGAACTGCAGAACCTGTGGTACAACATCGACTCCTTCATCGGGGGGAGCAGCGGCGCCGCCAGCGGCATCAGGGAAGACACGGGGGCAGACAAGGTGCTCGACCTGACGCAGGACCGCATGGTCGATTTCGTCCTCGACCCATCCGTCTACGAGTCTCGCGCCCGGCTCTCCGTCGATGCGGACGGCGACGGCAAGCCAGATGTTCCCCAGCCCACGGGATATCCGCGCACGGTGGTTCCCGAGGCGGTGCAGAGCCTGTGGCGGGCGGGGCGCCAACTCTGGGAGAGATCGGCGGCCGATAGGACCGTCTACACCCAGACCGGAGGTGTATCCCTGGTCCCCTTCCTTGACACGTCGCTCGCGGCGAACCGGCAGCTCCTGCTGGCGCAGGAGCTGCCGGAGGCGGACCGGATCGTCGCCTTCGCGAAAGGGGTCGACGACTCCGCAGGGGAGAGCGGTTCCCCCACCCGGGACCGCGCCGTCAAGGCCTACGGCGCCAGCTCCAAGGGGGGCTGGAAGCTCGGGGACATCATCTCCTCGACGCCGGTACTGCAGTCGGCGGTGCCGCTGGGGAGCTACCATCTTCTCTCGCCCCGGGGGTACGGGGACGCCAGCTATGGCAACTTCATAGGTTCCAGCGGGGCCTACGCCAATCGCGGCACCGTGTACGTCGGCGCCAATGACGGCATGCTGCACGCCTTTAGGCTGGGTGTGATCAAGGTCCGGCCTGAAAGCGGCAAAACCTGGCCCATCTCACAAAAGGCGAAACTGGCCGGGACCGACCCGGGGAGGGAGGAGTGGGCCTTCGTCCCCAAGAACGTGCTTCCTTACCTCCGGTACCTGAAGGAGCCGCTCTACCGGCATATGTACTACGTCGATGGCGGGCTCACCCTGGTGGACGCGAGCATCGGAGACCCGGCTCGCTGCAGACGTGACGACTACTGGAACTGCGCCAAGGACAGTGCCGGGGGGAGTTGGCGCACGGTCCTGGTCGGCGGCATGGGGTTGGGCGGCGCCAGCAGGCCCCCCGACGACAAGTGCGACTCCGCCGCCTGCGTCAAGGCCCCGCTTGGCAGCGTCGGCGGGCTTTCCTCCTATTTCGCCCTGGACGTCACCGGCCAGAGCGCGGACGGCACGGGTAGCGGGCCGCGGTTCCTTTGGGAGTTCTCCCACCCCGACCTGGGCTTTGCGACCTCGGGCGCGGCCATCGTGCGGGTCAAGGCGCGTAGCGCCGGTAGCAACAACGTCCCGATCCACGATCCCGACAAGAACGGACGCTGGTTCGCGGTCTTCGCTTCGGGACCGACCGGCGCCGTCGACACCAAGACCCACCAGTTCACCGGGGTCTCCAACCAGAACCTCAAGCTCTTCGTGGTCGACTTGAACGCCGTGCCGCCGCTTACCCTGGGGCTCAACTACTGGGTAATCGACACCGGCATCGAGAACGCGTTCGGCGGCAGCATGGCCGGCGCCGGGATCGACGCGGACCGGTGGAACGCCTCTTCGCATGGGAACTACGAAGACGATGCCCTTTACGTGGGCTATACCAGGGACGCCGAACGCGGAGGCGGGACCGGAGGGGTGCTGAGGCTCTTCACCGAGCAGGACCCGGATCCCGCCAAGTGGAAGGCGAGCAGGGTGATCGACGACGTCGGCCCGGTGACCGGCGCGGTGGGGAAACTTCAGGACCGGCAGAACAAGCGGCTCTGGCTCTACTTCGGCTCCGGGAGGTACTTCAACAACAAGGATGACCTCTCCGCCGGGCGAGCGCTCTACGGCGTGAGTGAGCCCTGTTACGTCGGCAACAATACCCTCACCCTTGGGGAGGACGGGGCCTGCGCCAAGGATCCCCTGAAACTGACCGATCTGACCGACGTCACCGACGTCGCGCGCGTCGTCGCGGTCAACGACCAGGACGGCAACTACAAGGGATGGCGCGTCTCGTTGGGCGGCTCTGCCGGCAACCTGGCCAGCGAGCGCGTCGTCGACAGCCCCGTTTCGCTCACCGGCGGCGCCGTCTTCTTCACCACCTACCAGCCCTCCCTGGACCCCTGCCTGGACGGCGCCTCCTATTTGTGGGGGGTGCACTACAGCACCGGCGGTCCGATCCGGTCGGTCTCCGCCCAGGCGCTGGTCCCGCTTTCCAATGGCACCTTGGCCACCATCGATGCCGGCGCTTTACCGGACAGCGGCAACCGTCGCAGCGGCGCCATGCCCGGCAAGGCGGTGAAGCCCAAACTGGTTAGCAACAGCGGCCTCAAACCGTTGCGGAAGATCATCCACATCCAGGAGCGCTAGCCATGAGAGGGAGCATTCGGCTGACAGCGGGGACCATACTGGCGGCGGCAGGGGGGCTATTTCTGCTTCTGCTGCTGTGCGCGGTGCCGTCCCCGGCCCGCGCCGCCGTCTGGACCCTGGACGGCTTCGGCATCTACAATGGCGGCACCGTGGCCATCAACGGCTCCGTCCATGCCATTGCGGTGCAGCGCCAGGACGGCAAGGTCGTGATCGGGGGGGACTTCACCCTGACCAGCGGCAGCCCGGCGGCGACGCGCACCAACATCGCCCGGCTGAACCACGACGGCACCCTGGACACCTCCTTCGATCCGCCGCTGGTGAACGGCCCGGTGCGCGCCCTGGCGCTGCAGCCGGACCTGGCCACGCCGGGCAACCCCGACCTGATCTGGATCGGCGGGAGCTTCACCAAGGTGGGGGGGGGCGACCGCAAGGGGCTTGCGCGGCTCTCCGGTGCCAACGGCTCGCTGGATGCCCTGGACCCGGTGACCACGGCCCTCGCGCCGGTGACCGTCAACGCGCTCGCCATGCTCGCGGGGGGGACGGACCTTCTCGTGGGGGGGGAGTTCCGGGAACTGAAGAGTGGGGTGCCCGGCAGGAACCTGGCGGGGCTGTCGGCGACCAGCGGGGCGCAGAACTGGAGCTATGTGGGGGGCTTGAGCGATGACGCCAGTAACGTGGCGGTTCATGCCATCGCCATTCAAAACGGCGCGGTGGTGGTGGGTGGCGAATTCTCTACCCCCTGGTCCGCCAACATAGCGAGGTTCACCGCCCTAGGCGCCTACAACGCCACCTTCGCCCCACCTTCGCCCAACGGCGCGGTGCGTGCCCTCGCCGTGCAGGCGGACGGGAAGATACTGATGGGAGGGGACTTCGCGGGAGGGGTGCTATCCCGCAATTACCTGGCCAGGCTCAACGCCGACGGCAGCCTGGACGGCTTCGATCCCGGCTTCGACAGCGCGGCCGGCGCACGGGTCGCCTCCGTCGTAGTGGAGCCGGACGGCAGGATCCTGGCAGGCGGCGCATTCACCGTCGGCCCCGCCTCGGCGCAACGCATCGACCTCGTGCGCCTGAAGATCGACGGCAGCCTGGCCGACACCGTCTTCCCCGCCGCCAATGCGGCGATCCGGGTCTTGGCGCGCCAGGCGGACGGCAACATCCTCGCCGGCGGGGACTTCAGCGCCATCGACACCGTCGCGCGCACCTCCCTGGCCCGTTTCTACCCCTACGGCACGCTGGACGACAACCTCCCCCAGGTCATCAGCGACACCGGCATCGTGACCAGGGTCTTGCTGCGCCCGGACGGCTACACCACCATCGCCGGCCTCTTCCAACAGGTGCTGGGGCAGCCGAGGTATCACGTCGCCAGGCTGCGGCAAGACTGGACCATCGATCCCGGTTTCGATCCCGCCCTGGCCCTGGGGCAGCGCACCGCCAGCATCGTGCCGCTGGACCAGAACGCGCTTTTGCTGGGCGGAAACTTCCTGACCATAAACGGAATCGAGCAGCACCAAATGGTGCGGGTGGACCAAGCGGGGATTCCTGGACCTGCCGCCTTCAACACCGCGGTGAACAGCTACTTGCAGAAGTGGGGGACCCTAAACACGATGCTGCCGTCCGAGGACGGCATGATCTACGTGGGGGGGAACAACGTCATCGCCTCCCCCTACCGGTACCTGTTCCGGCTCAAAAGTACCGGCGAGCACGACCCCAGCTTCGTCCCAGCCGCGGCGGTGAACGGCATCGTCACCGCGCTGGCGATGCAGCCCGACGGTATGCTGCTGGTCGCCACCCGCACCGGCCGGGTACTCAGGCTCAAGCCAGACGGCAGCCTCGACCCCGCCTGGCACGGCGGAACCGCGCTGCAGTTCGGCGGCCGGGTGGACCACCTGGCGCTGCTTCCCGATGGACGCGTCGTCATCTCCGGCTATCCCATGTACCCCGGCAGCTACGTCGATCCGGGGACGGGGGCGACGGTCCCGGTAACCAGGGACGTCCTGCGCCTGAACAGCGACGGCAGTGTCGACGAGAGCTTCGTCATCGAGGCGCTCTACAACCACGACACGACCTTCAGCGACGACGTCATCGGTCTGGCGATCCAAAGTGATGGCAGCATCATCATCTACGGCGTCTTCGATCAGGTGTCCGACGGATACGGGACCGTCATCAACCGCGACTATGTGGCCCGGATCACCCCCGACGGGCACCTGGACACCGGCTTCGACCTGGGCGCCTTTTCCTTCGCCAGCGGGACCCCCATCAGCCAAGTGGAGACCATCAGCCTCCAGCCGGATGGCAAATTCCTCATGGCGGGGGATTTCGTGGATCAAAACGGCAGGAGCAAGCTGTCCCGTTACGCCAACGGCTGGAGTTCGGAGGAACTCTCCGTGTCCGACACGGGTGACACGGTCACCTGGCTGCGCTCCGGAACCTCGCCGGAACTGTGGCGGGTGAGCTTTGAGTATTCGGCCGACCCTGACGCGGCCGCTCCGGTCTGGGTCCCCTTGGGAAAGCCCGTCCGGGTGGGTGGGGGGTGGCGATTGGACGGGGCGGACCTGGCCCGCTACGGGAGGCTCGTGAACCGGTATGTACGGGCCAGGGGATACGTGGCGGGGGATCACGGCAGCATCGGTTCGCCGGTGGAGTCCGTGCGCATTTATTACCTCAAGCCCCAGAAAACCACGGTTACCGTGACTGCCCACGCACAAAGCAAAACCTACGGGCAGGTTGATCCGCCGCTTAGCTTCAGCTTCGATCCTCCCCTAAACGTCGGCGACCAGTTTACCGGGGGGCTCTCCCGCGTGGTGGGTGAGGACGTCGGACTCTACGCCATCACCCAGGGAGACCTCGCCCTTGGCAACGCCTACGACCTGGTGTACAGCGGCGCCAGCCTCACCATCAGCCAGGCCCCCCTTTTGATCAGCGCCGGCGATCAGAACAAGACCGCCGGCTTCGCCAATCCCCCGCTCACCGCGCGCTTCACCGGGCTCGCCCCCTGGGACACCGCGGCGAGCCTCGGCGGCGCCCCGCTGCTCACCACTGCCGTCGATGCTGCCACCCCCAGGGGGAGCTACCCCATCCATGCGGCGCTCGGCACCATCAGCAGCGCCAACTACCAGTACAGTTTCGCCGACGGCAGCTTCACGGTGACCGGTCGCCCCCAGAGCATCACCTTTGCGCAGCCCGCGCCGGTCAGCTACGGCAGCCTCCCCTTCGCCGCCGGTGCCAGTGCCGACAGCGGGCTCACCGTCAACTACGCGAGTTCCAATCCCGGCGTCGCCACCGTATCTGGCGCAGTGGTCCGCATCGCCGGCGCGGGGAGCACCGTGATAACGGCGTCGCAGGGGGGGGATGGCTTCTGGGACCCGGCCGCGCCGGTTCCGGTCACCCTGACCGTCTCCAAAGCGCCTCTGCGCGTCGTCGCCCAAGACAAGTTCCGCGCCTATCTCACTCCCAACCCCGGTCTGACCGTCGCCTATGTCGGCTTTGTGAATGGCGAGGGAGATGCCGCGCTGACCGGCTCCCCCTCCCTTTCCACCACGGCCGTCCTGGCGAGCCAGGTCGGTAGCTATCCCATAGTTGCCGGCATCGGATCGCTGCAGTCGGCCAATTACCAGCTGCAGCCGGAGAACGGCACGTTGACCGTGTACAAGTCCTGCCAGGAGATCACCTTTCCCGCCATCCCGGAGCGGACCTTCGGCGACCCTCCCTTCGAGATCGTCGCCTCCGCCTGCAGCGGGCTGCCGCTTAGTTTCCGCAGTTCCAACCCTGAGGTGGCTCGCGTGGACGGCAACGTGATCACCATCACCGGGGCGGGGAGTGTCGTGATCACCGCGAGCCAGGTCGGCACCGGCGACCTCGAGACGGCGCCCGAGCAGTCGCAGCCCTTCGTGGTGCACAGAAGCGGTCAGCAGGTGAGCTTCTCGTCCCCGGCCCAGAAGGTGGTGGGGGATCCCCCCTTCGACCTGGAGGGGAGTGCGACCAGCGGCCTGCCGATAAGCTACCGCAGTTCCGATCCCGCGGTGGCGTCCGTTTCCGGGAGCACGGTGACCATGGTCGGCGCGGGGACGACCGTGATCAGCGCGCTGCAGGAGGGGAGCGACAACTATCTTGCCGCCCTGCCGGTTTCCAGGACCCTCACCGTGGCCCAAGAGGGAATGCCGCCGCAGCTCTACCTCTCCACGCTGAGCCCCGGGGGCAGCACCGCCAACCCGGTCCTGAACCTCATGGGGCGTGCCTCGGACGATGCGGGCATCGCGAGCCTCAGCGTGGCCGGTGTCGAGCGCAGTGCCGACGCTTCCCTGTTCAGCGCCGCGGTCACCCTCGCCGAAGGGGAGAACACCATCGCCGTGAGCGCCCGGGACGGCTCCGGAAACGCGACCACGCAGAGCTTCACCATCACGCTGGATGCGCTGGTGCCGGTCCTGGCGGTGACCGCCCCGGCCGACAACAGCGTCACCGAGGCGGTGAGCTGCGCCGTCGCCGGGACGGTGCCTGCGGGGAGCACGGTGAGCATGGCGGTGAACGGCGCCGCGTTGCAGCAGCTCCCGGTCAGCGGGGGGAGCTTTACGGCGAGCGCCCTTCTTGCCGTAGGGGTGAACACCATCGAGCTGACCGCGGAACTGGAGGGGCGCACTGCGCGGATCAAGCGGAGCGTCACCTTCGACCCGGCAGCGCCGGCGCTCTCGGTGAGCGACCCGGTGCAGGACCTGAGGACCGAGGCGTCCTCGATCACCATTCAGGGCAGGGTGGGGAGTTCGGCGGTAGGGACGGTGCAGATCGAGGCGGGCGGAGCGTTCTATGCTCCCGACCTAGTCGCCGGGGCCTTCCAGCAACAGCTGCCGCTGGCGCTGGGGGAGAACCGGATCACGGTGCGCGCCAGTTCCGCCGACGGGAGCACCGCGGTCGCGCACCGGAACCTGGTGCGGATCGAGCGGATCAGCGGCGATCTGGACGGCAACGGCAGCGTCGATATCCAGGACGCCCTGCGGCTATTGAGGATCTCCTTGGGGACGGAACCCGCCGACGCCGCCGTGCTCGCCCACGGTGACCTGGCCCCGGTCGTGGACGGGGTGTCCCGCCCCGACGGCGTCATCGACGTCGGCGACCTGCTGGTGCTGTTGCGCAGGATCGTGGGGCTGCAGCATTGATAATAAGTTTTCCTTGCCTTTCCCGCTCCAAAATCGTATAGACCTCTCTAATCTATCGACCGGGAGCGGCGTATGAACAGGAGTTGGCGATCCATCTTCGGCGGCTGTGTGCTGTCAACCTTGGCTCTTGTCGCGGGATGCAGCTCGGACCGCGAACTGCCGCGGCGCATCAGCGAAAGCCTGGACGGCATCGGCCGCAGCTCCCAAAGCGGCCAGTTCCTCTACGTCGACCCCGGCACCCCCGGGCTGCCGCAGCCGACTCTCTACCCAGTGCGGCGCTCGCTCCTGGGGTGGCAGCTCGCCCTGCCGCCGGTCCCGGTGAACCTGGGGCGCAACGGCGTGGCGCCCCCCTTCGAGAAGCGGGAAGGAGACGGGCGCACTCCCGCCGGCATCTTCCCCGTGCGCAGCGCCTTCGGCTATCCCGCCAGCGTCGCCGGTACCTTCCCTTACCGCCAGGTCGACAGCCAGGACATCTGGGTGGACGACCCGCAATCCCCCGACTACAACCGCTGGGTCTCGCGCGGCGAGACCAGGGCCTCCTCCTTCGAGGAACTGCTGCGTCCCGACCCGCTCTACAAGTACGCCCTGGTGCTCGACTACAACACCGAACCGGCGCTGCGCGACCTGGGGAGCGCCATCTTCATCCACGTCGAGCGCGGCCCGGACAGCGGCACCGCCGGCTGCGTCTCGCTGCCGGAAAAGGAGCTGGTGCAGTTGATCGGCTGGCTCGATCCGGAACAGCGGCCGCAGGTGGTGATCGGCAGCGCATCCGCCGTCGCTGCCGCCTCCGCCGGCATCGCGGAGCAGCTTCCCGCAGACCTGCCGGCCGGGCTGAAGGGGAGGCTCGTCGAGGGGGGACGCATCCTGGCGTTGCGCCACGGCTCGGGCGGCTTCTTCGCCGCGGCGGTGGCGCTGCCGGCAGGCGTCGCCCAGCAGATGCAGCAGAAGAAGAGCTGGCGCCCCGAGTGTCCCGTCCCCCTGGACCAGCTCGCCTATCTGGTCACCTCCTACTGGGGCTTCGACGGCAAGCCGCACTACGGTGAACTGGTGGTGCACCAGGCGCTGGCCCCCTTCTTCACGGACTCCCTGCACCACGCCTACAACGGGCGCTTCCCCATCGAACGGATGGAGCTCATCGACGCCTACGACGGCGACGACTTCCGTTCCATGGAGGCGAACAACAGCTCCGCCTTCAACTGCCGCGAGGTCCCGGGCAGGCCCGGCGTCTTCTCCAAACACAGCTACGGCGCCGCCATCGATGTCAACCCGCGCCAGAACCCCTACCTGATGCTGGAAGAGGGCGCTCGCCCCCAGGCGGCAGGGGTCACCGCCGCCACCGCGGCCGGCTTCTGCATCGCCAATTCCGCCCAGTGCCGCGTCCTTCCCGCTGCCTCTGCCGATCATCTCGACCGGCACGACCAGCGCCCCGGCATGCTGCAGCCGGGCGACCCGCTGCTCACTCCCTTCCGGCAGCGCGGCTTTACCTGGGGGGGGAGCTGGCGCTTTCCGGACTACCAACACCTCGAGTACGACCTGGGCCGGCTCCTTTCCGGGGCCTAAGGAGGTCGGCCACCGTCTGACCCCGCCAGCGCAAGCGGCGACAATGTGGGGGCTGTTACAACAACGGCGCGTCACCTAAAAGGTGGCGCGCCGTTTGGCGTTGCAGGGGGAGGCAGCGGGTCAGATGCCGCTGCCGTCGGCAAGCATCTTTTCCGCGACCTGCCGGGAATCGACCCGGTATTCGCCCGACTGGATCTGCGCCTTGATGGCGGCTATGCGCCGGGCCTGCTGCTGATCCAACTCTGTGGTGGAAATCTGGGACAGCGAGGTGGAAAGCTCGACCACGTCCTCCTGTCGCACGTGGCGGCCCCCCGGTTGCTGCGCCCGGGCCCGCGGCGGGGCATCCATCCTTCCCTCTACGGGAAGGGCAGGTTTTGCCTGCTCTATTTTATCGGTGATGTTCATATCTCCGGCTCTTTGTTGGTTGTAGTTGTGTACTCGGGAACTACTTGAATGGTAATAGTTTTCGTCGTTAAAACCCAGTGATATTTATTTCATTATCAACAGCATCAATGACTGCCTCCCAAAGGCATGGCATCCTTTGCAGGGTGTCGCGACAGTCATTGCCGACCGGTCTGAGTGCAATGCTTTCCGTACTCATCTGTCTCCCGCTCCGGAACCTTTCCCCCCGGTAATCCCCTGTCTCTTGACCGCAGGCCCCGGTGCTCATCGGTCGTCTTCTGCTCCAGTAACATCGAAAAACAAAGATTGGCGTGTTGACATTAAAACACACTAAGTTATTTTTGATGGGTGCCGCCCGCCGGGTAAGAGCGGGATGACCGGCAAAAGGAGGAGGCCATGGCCACTGTGCAAACGCAAACCCAGGCGCCGTCCACCGTTCCCGTTCCGGTATCCAAGCCGCATTCCTTCGGCACCTTCGCCGTGAGCGTCACCTTGTTCATCGTGCTGGCCCTCGCCCTGTTCGTGTACCTCACCCTGAGGAGAAAGGTCGACGGCAAACAGGTCGACAAAAAAGCCGGCGACGAGGGGGAAGACTGACCGGGAGGGGACCATGCAGAGCGATCTGGCGGTATCGACGGACTGGGTATGGGAGCGGATCAAGGAAGGGGAGCCGCTCTTTTTTATCGAGTTGCGGCACCCAGGCGATGCCGACTACGCCGTCCACAGGGTACGCGGCGCGCTGCGGGTCGATTTCGAGGACGCCAAGCGGCACCTGCGGGAACTGCCGGCGGACCGCCTGGTGGTGGTCGTCTCCGACTTGCCCAACGACGAGCCTGCCCTGGAGCTGGCGGCGTTGCTCAAGGAGAACGGCCTCCAGGCCCGTGCCCTCTCGGGAGGGATCTTCGGCTACCTGAAAGCCGGGCTCCCGGTGGAGGAAGTCAGGGCCGCCCGCGACATGACCCGCACTCGCGGCGAGTGAAGCCCCTGTGCATTGTTTGCGCAGCGGCTTCCAGCGCGGCTTCGCGTGTTGACACCGAAACGAATGCGGTTATATTGGTAAGCGTTAATTTTCCTGGGGGGCGACAAGGCGCCGCGGGAGCTGAATCAGTGAGTTAGGGGATCTTTCACGCCGGCACGGGCCGGGACTGGATGGGCCAGCCAGAGGCCGGCTCGAAAAAATTAGCGGGAGGATCTCTGAGGATCCTTCTCAACAAGGAGGCTACCACGATGAAAAAGATCACCGGCTTTATCTGCATCATGGTCCTGGCCGTGATGGCGCTGGCCGCCACGGCGCACGCCGGAGAACGTGCGGGAGCGTTCTCCATCTCCCCCTTCGTCGGCGGCTACATCTTCGATGATTCGAAGGTCCCCCAGCGCGCCTTCAGGGAGAACCGGATAACAGGCGGTTTGAGGCTCGGCTACGACTGGACCGACAACTTCGCCACCGAACTCGTGGGGAGCTACCTGAGGGTAGAAAACCAGGCAACCGATGACGAACATGGCATGTACTCCTACCACCTGGACCTGATCTGGAACTTCATGCCCAGGACGGCCTTCGTCCCCTACCTGGCCTTGGGCGGCGGCGGGACCACCGTCCGGTACCACGGCTCCAACTCCCACGACGGCACGGCCAACGGCGGCGCGGGCTTCAAGCTCTTCTTCAACGACGACATCGCCTTCAGGGGCGACGCCCGCCGCATCATCGACTTCCAGAGCGAGCGCGTCCGGGAGAACATCGCCAGGAACTGGGAATACAGCATCGGCCTCACCTTCGTGATGGGTGGCCGGTCCATGAAAAAGGCTCTGGCCAAGGCCGCGGCCGCCGAACCCGGTGGCACCGTCGCCCAGACCCCGCCGCCGGCGCAGCCCGAAGCGCAACCGCAGCCGGCACCGGTGGCCGCCGAACCGACCCCGGGCCACTACAAGTACTGCGTCACCCTGCAGGGTGAGTTCGACATCGACAAGGCCATCGTGCGCCAGGAACTGCGTGACCAGATCGCCCAGGTCGGCAACTTCATGAAGAAGTATCCGACCACCACGGCGGTTATCGAGGGGCATACCGACAACGTCGGCTCCTACAATCACAACATGGACCTCTCCCAGCGCCGTGCCCAGGCCGTCGTCGATGTCCTCGCCGAGCAGTACGGCATCGAGCGCACCCGCCTCTCCGCCAAGGGCTACGGCTTCACCCGCCCCATCGCCGACAACGCGACCGACGCAGGGAAGCAGAAGAACCGCCGCATCGAGGCGATCATCGACTGCGCCTTCGACGTGCAGCAGATCACCCCGCCGGAGCGTCTCTGCATGGCCCTCGTAGTCGACTTCGACCCGGGCAAGGCCGACATCAAGCCGCAGTACCGCGATGAGATCGCCAAGGTGGCCGACTACATGAAGCGCTACACCACCACCACCGCCGTCATCGAAGGTCACACCGACAACACCGGCAACGCCGCCCAGAACATGAAGCTGTCCCAGCAGCGCGCCCAGAACGTGGTCGACTACCTGGTGAAGAACTTCGGCATCGAGCGCTCGCGCCTCTCCGCCAAAGGGTTCGGGGCGAGCCGCCCCATCGCCTACAACAACACTGCCGAAGGGCGTCAGCAAAACCGCAGGATCAACGCCATCATCGACTGCGTCGTCAACAAGTAGCCATGAGCGGCCAGGGCTCCAGCGCTCACCTTCAGCACCCTGGCCTTCGGCAACCCTAACCACCGCTGCCGCAAAAATAGCCCATATCCGATATGGGCTATTTTTGTTGCCGCAACAGGCTTAGAAACCGTTCTACGTTCTATGTTCTACGTTCTACGTTAGAACCGCAAAGCATCTCGGTTCTTCTACGTTAGAAGCACAACTTGAACTGGGAAGATGGGATCAGCAGGGTGAGGGCAAGGCATAAAAACGTAGAACCTAGAACGCAGAACGTAGAACCCGTTTTTTGGGGGGGAGGTTTCCATGCACAAACGAAAACTTGGGCAACAGGGGTTGGAGGTGTCGGCGCTCGGGCTAGGCTGCCGGGGGCTGACCTACTGCTACGGCAGCGGCGACCTTACCGAGTCGATCAGGGTGCTGCGCCGCGCCATCGAACTGGGCATCACCTTCTGGGACACCGCCGAGGTCTACGGCCCCTTCTGCAACGAGGAACTCCTGGGCCGGTTGCTGAAGGAGGTCCCGCGCCAAAAGCTCGTGCTGGCGACCAAGTTCGCCTGGCGCTTTGGACCGCACGGCAGGCAGATCGGGCTGGACAGCAGCCCCGCCCAGGTGCGCCGGTCCATCGACGGGTCCTTGAAGCGCCTCGGGACGGACTACATAGACCTCTACTACCAGCACCGCCTGGACCCCGCGGTCCCCGTCGAGGACACGGTGGGCGCCCTGGCGGAACTGGTGCGGGAGGGGAAGGTGCGCTACATCGGCCTCTCTGAGGTGGGCCCGGGCATCGTGCGCCGCGCCCACGCCGTGCACCCGCTTTCCGCGGTGCAGTCGGAATATTCGCTGTGGGAGAGGGGGGTGGAGGACAAGCTCCTGCCGGTGCTGCGCGAACTGGGGATCGGCTTCGTCGCCTACAGCCCGATGGGCAGGGGGTTCCTGGCCGGCAAGATCAAATCTACGGAGGACCTGGAGCCCTGCGACTGGCGCCGCAAGAACCCGCGTTTTCTGGCCGAGAACCTGCGGCACAACTTCACCCTGGTTTCCATGGTCAACGAACTCGCCTGCGCCCATGACGCCACCCCGGCCCAGGTGGCGCTCGCCTGGCTGCTCAGGCGCGGCGGCGACATCGTCCCCATTCCCGGGACCAGGCACCTGCGCTACCTCGAGGAGAACGCCCAGGCCGTGGGGCTCAAGCTGTGCGATGACGTCTGGTGCAGCCTGGACAAGTCGGTGTGCGGTTTCCAGGTGGCCGGCGCGCGCTCGCCCGAGGCGGCGCTTCGTTTCGTGGACAGTTCCGATTAAGCAGCAGCGACCGGAATGCCGGAATAAACTGGCTGAGGAAAGGACCTTCCAGTCATAGAGTTCGCCGGACACAGTTCCTATTTGCCGCATCACTTGTTATAGTCATGGCAGGAAGCGTCGTAATTCCCTGTCACAGTTCCTTCTGAGTATGAATGAAAGAGGCGTGGCGGAAATAGTGTCGATGCTCCCGTACCTCATACCCGAAGGAGCAGCGCCATGACTACGCATCCCGTTCCCGCCCCCGCCGCCGATCTGGACCAGCTCTGCATCAACACCTTGCGTTTTCTGTCAGTAGACGCCATTCAAAAAGCAAACAGCGGCCACCCCGGCATGCCGATGGGGGCCGCTGCCATGGCGTACCAGCTCTGGACCCGGTTCCTGAAGCACAACCCGGCCGATCCCTCGTGGTTCGACCGGGACCGCTTCGTCCTCTCCGCCGGGCACGGCTCCATGCTGCTGTATTCCCTGTTGCACCTGACCGGGTACGACCTGCCGCTGGACGAGATCAAACGTTTCCGGCAGTGGGGGAGCCGCACCCCGGGGCACCCCGAGCGCGGCGTCACCCCGGGCGTGGAGGTGAGCACCGGGCCGCTGGGGCAGGGCTTCGCCAACGCGGTCGGCATGGCCATGGCCGAGGCCCACCTGGCGGCCCGTTTCAACCGCCCCGGTTTCCGCATGGTCGATCACTACAGCTACGTGATCGCCGGCGACGGCGACCTGATGGAGGGGGTGGTCTCGGAGGCGGCTTCCCTGGCCGGGCACCTGCAACTCGGGAAGCTGATCTGCCTCTACGACGACAACCGCATCACGCTGGCCGCCTCGACCTCCCTCTCCTTTTCCGAGGACCGCGCCGCGCGCTTCGCCGCCTTCGGCTGGCAGGTGCTGGTGGTCGAGGACGGCAACGACCTGCCGGCCATCGCGGACGCCCTGGAGCAGGCGCGTGCCGAGTCCCGGCGCCCATCCCTCGTCATGGTGCGCACCCGCATCGGTTTCGGCTCGCCCGGCAAAGAGGACAGTTTCGAGGCGCACGGGGCGCCTTTGGGCGCGGACGAGGTGCTGCGCAGCAAGGAGCGGCTGGGCTGGCCCCTCGAGCCCGAGTTCCTCGTTCCGCAACCGGCGCTGGAGCGCTTCCGGCTGGCGCTGGCAGAGGGGGGCGCCGCGCAGCGGGAGTGGGAGACCCTGCGCACCCGCTACGCCATGGAATACCCGGAACTCGCCGCGGAGCTCGACAGCGCCGTCTCAGGGGAGCTTCCCGCGGGGTGGCAGGAGGCCCTTCCCGAATTCCCGGCCGACGAGAAGGGAATGGCGACCCGGGCCGCCTCGGGAAAGGTCCTGAACGCGCTGGCCGCGCGCCTGCCGCAGTTCTTCGGCGGCTCGGCGGACCTCAACCCATCCACGGTCACCGCGCTCGCCGGCAAGGGGGACTTCCAAAGCGGCGCCTGGCAGCCCGAAGAGCGCCAGGGTGCCGTGGGCGGCGAGTGGGGCGCCGGTGGCGCCAACGTCCACTTCGGGGTGCGCGAGCACGGCATGGCGGCGATCCTGAACGGCATGGCCGCCCACGGCGGCACCATTCCCTTCGGGGCCACCTTCCTCACCTTCTCGGACTACCTGCGTCCGTCGCTGCGCCTGGCCGCGCTCTCGGAGCTCAAGGTGGTGCACGTGTTCACCCACGACTCCATCGCCCTTGGCGAGGACGGCCCGACCCATCAGCCGGTGGAGCAGCTCGCTTCCCTGCGGGCCATTCCGCGCCTCATCGTGCTGCGCCCCGGGGACGCCAACGAAAGCGCCTTCGCCTGGCGCGCCGCGCTCTCGATCCGGAACCGCCCCGTCGCGCTGGTCCTGTCGCGCCAGGCCGTTCCAACCCTGGACCGGGAACGCTACGCCCCGGCCGACGGGGTATTGCGCGGCGGGTACGTCCTGGCCGACTTCGAGGGGGAGGGGACGCGCCTGATCCTTATCGCCACCGGTTCCGAGGTGTCGCTCGCGCTCAAAGCGCGCCAGCGGCTGCACGAGGAGGGGCTCGCCGTGCGCGTGGTCTCGCTTCCGAGTTGGGAAATCTTTGACGAGCAGCCGGCGCTATATCGGGAGGCGGTGCTGCCGCGGGAGGTCCCGTTCAGGGTGGCGGTCGAGGCGGGGAGCCCCCAGGGGTGGCACCGCTACGTAGGTGGCGCCGGGGCGGTGCTCGGCGTGGAGGGGTACGGCGCCTCCGCGCAGGGGGACCGTGTCCTCGAGGAGTACGGCTTCACGGTGGCAAATCTGTGCAGGCTCGCCCTGCGCGTGGCGGGCAGGTAACCACGACAAGGGCGCGCCGGTCCGGGGGGATCTCCGGCAAGGGAGCGATTCATGAAGGATACGCCGGTTTCGAGGCTGTCGCGGTACGGCCAGAGCGTCTGGCTCGACGGCGTCAGTCGTCGCACCCTGCTCTCCGGGGAGCTGGCCGCGCTGATCCAGGAGGACGGGGTGAGCGGCGTCGGCTGCAGCATCGCCGCTGGAGCACTCCGTCGCGGCGGGGAGCGACTACGACGCCGACATCGCCCACCTGTCCCGAAGCGGGCTGGAGCCGCTCCCCATCTATGACGCCCTCCTCATCGACGACGTGCGGGCCGCCGCGGACCTGCTGCGCCCCCTGTACGACCAATGCGGCGGCGCCGACGGGTTCGTGTCCCTGGAGCTCTCCCCGCACCTGGCCCACGACGCCTCCGGGACGGTCCTGGAGGCCAGGCGCCTGCATGATCTCGCCGACCGCCCCAACATCTTAATCAAGCTGGCCGGCACCCTCGAGGGGGTGGCCGCCCTGCGCCGGTTGGTGAGCGAGGGGGTGAACGTGCGGGTGGATCCCGTCTTCAGCGTCCCCCGTTACCGCGCTGTCGCCGAGGCCTACCTGGACGGGCTCTCCCGGCGTGCCGCCCGCGGACTGCCGCTGGAGCGGGTGGCCTCGGTGGTGGGGCTGCCGCTGGGAGGGATCGACCGGATCCTGGAGCCGCTGCTGTCCCGGCTGGCGCTGAAAAGCGATGCCGGGAGGGTGCTGGCCGGGGCGATCCGGGGCGAGGGGGGCATCGCTTTAGCCAAGGTGCTGCGCGGCGTGAACCGCGAGATCCACCGCGACAGCCGCTTCCTGGCGCTGGCGGCGCGGGGTGGGAAACCGCAGCGGCTGGCCTGGGTGAGTTCGGGGGCGCGCGAGGCGGCGGGCTTCGACCTGCGCTATCCCGAGGCGCTGGTCGGCCCGGAAACGGTGCAGGTCATGTCGCCGGGCGTGCTGGCGGCCTATCGGGAGCGCGACCGGGCAGTGAGCCGGCTCGACGCGGGGATGCAGGACGCCCTGGCGCTTCTGGAGCAGCTCGGCGTGCTGGGCATCGACCCTGACCGGCTGGCCCAGGAGCTCGAAGAAGAAGGGGTGCAGCGGCTGGCCCGCCCCTACGACAGCCTGGTGCGCAACATCGAGCTGAAATGCAGGGCGGCGCTCGGGTCGAGCCGGGAGGTGCGGGGATGACTTACAAGGAGTTGCAGCTGGCGCTGGCGGTCTTCGGCATCGAGGATCGGGCCAGCCTCAGGCAGATCAAGAGCCGGCATCGAGAACTGGTGAAAAGACATCATCCCGACCTGGGGGCGCCGGCGGACAGCGAGGAGATGAGGAAGGTGAATGCCGCCTACCGGGTGCTGCTCGATTACCTCTCCGACTACCGTTTTTCCTTTGCCGAAGAGGAGTTCTACGAGCAGAACCCCGACGAGCGTCTCAGGCGCCAGTACTTCGACGATCCGCTCTGGGGTGGAAGTGGTTAGCGAAAGTGAATTAGTTTGCGTCAATACAATGTCGAGGCTGCGTAAAATGGCGCGAAAGTGCATAAAAAAAGGCGCGTTATGTCTAGCACCCATGTGGGCGCGGCTTCGCTGTACACAGTTTCGTGGAAAACGTTGTGGATAACTTTTGGATTGGAGCCGATTTCCCCGCGCAGATCATGGTTTTTTACCCTTTTGCATAAAAAATGGGCAGGGGCTTCGCTGCGGCAGGTCACGAAGAGGGAACGCCGAGTTCGCGGGCGAGGGCCCCGCGGCGGTACTCGAAGATGCCGCGCACCCGGCGCGCCACCAACGGCGCCGCGACCCGCCCCAGGAGACCGAAAGGGAGCACGTAGTGCACCAGGTCGGTCATCAGCGTCCCCTGCGGCGTCTCCCGGAAGATGTGCTGGTGATGCCACATCCGGTACGGGCCGAAACGCTGCTCGTCCACGAAGAAGTACGGCTCCCGCATCTGGGTGATCTCGGTGACCCACTCGACGGCGAACCCCAGAAACGGCGTCACCGTGTAGCTCACGATCATGCCGGCGTGCATCTGCTCGGGAAGTTCTCCGGTTATCTTGAATCCCAGGTTGGGCGGGGTGATGCGCGGCAGATTGCCCGGGTGCACGAAAAACTTCCAGGCCTCCTCCGGCGACAGCGGCAGCAACTGTTCCTGATTCAAGAGGTACATCTTCATCGCGAGACCCGTCCTTTCCCCGTCACCAGAGGTCGACCTCGGTGAGTGCGGCCTGCTGCTGCTCGATCGCCCTTTGCCAGCAGTAGCGGTCGCGCTCGGCCAGCTTGCTGCTACGGGTCGAATCCACCTTCCTGCGGTGCACGGCAAAATCGCCGTTGGAGAAGTGGATCACCCTCCCGAAGTCCCCGCCGATGTCCATGGCGTCGATCGGTATCCGCTCGCTTTCCAGGTACTGCAGGATGAACCTGCAGTTCACCTGCCCCACGCAGAAGAAGTTGTCCGTGTTCCCGCCGGGATTGATGATGGTAGCTCCCCCGAAGATCTTGGCCCTGATGTGGGAGCGGTCGGTCCCCTTGGCCATCATGGCGTTGATGAGCAATTCCATGGCGTGGATGCCGTAGCGTCCCGCGTCGGTGATGTTGAGCGGTAGATCCTTGGAGTAGCGCGGGTTGCTCAGCATGAAGTGATTCATGCCGATCAGGCGCCGGTTCGGGTCGTAGAGGCAGGCGGCGATGCAGGAGCCGAGCAGGGTGGTGATCACGCCGGGCTTGCCGGTGACGAAGAATTCTCCGGGGGCGATGGTGACCCGCTCACCGTTTTGATATTTCTCTATCTTCATGCCGCACCCGCCGCTTGATCGCCGACTTCCCTGTGCCTCACCTTTTTTGCCGCTCCGCCAGCATCTGCGAGATCTTTCCCTTGAGCTTTTCCATCTCCAGCGGTTTCTGGATGTACTCCATGCCCGCTTCTATTACGCCGCGCTGGATCACGTTGTCCGAGGTGTGACCCGACATGAAGAGCACCTTCATCTCCGGCAGGGCGGCGTGGATACTCTCCGCCAACTCCCTGCCGTTCATCTCGGGCATCACCACGTCGGTCAGGACCAGGTCGATCTCGCCGCCGCGCTCCCGGCTGATCTTCAGCGCATCCAGGGGACTCTGCGCCTGGATCACCTTGAGCCCCATCTCCTCCAGCAGCCTGGTGGTGAGCCACAAAAGCATCTCCTCGTCCTCGACCAGCAGGATCGTCCCGGAAAGGCGCCCCTCCTCGGTGCGCTCCCCCGGTGCCGCCGCCGGGCTCTCCTGGAGGCGGGGCAGGTAGATCTTGAACACGGCCCCCTGGCCCGGCTCGCTGTAGACGTTGATGAAGCCGCCGTTTTGGGTGACGATGCCGTACACGGTGGACAGCCCCAAGCCGGTCCCCTTGCCCTGCCCCTTGGTGGTGAAAAAGGGTTCAAAGATGTGCGCCGCGGTCGCCTTGTCCATGCCGTGCCCGGTGTCGCTCACCGCGAGCTGCACGTACTCCCCGGGCCTCGCCTCCGGGTGCAGGTAGGCGTAGTGGCTGGGGAGCCGGACGTTGGCTGTCTCGATGGCGAGGTTGCCGCCGTCGGGCATGGCGTCGCGCGCGTTCACCGCCAGGTTCATCAGGATCTGGTCCACCTGCGAGGGGGCGATCATGATGCTCCAGAGCTCCGGCGCGGGATGGAAGGAAAGCTTCACGTCCTCGCTGATCAGCCTGGTCAGGATCTTGAGGGAGTCCTCGATGAGCCGGTTCAGCTGCACCGGTTTGGGAGAGACCACCTCCTTGCGGGAAAAGGCGAGCAGCTGCCGGGTGATGTCGCTGGAACGCCTGGCGGCGTTGATGATCAGCTCCAGGTACTGGTCGATCGACTCGCCGTCCTCAAGCTTGCGCTTGGAGAGTTCCGCCGCACCGGAGATGACGCTCAGCATGTTGTTGAAGTCGTGCGCCACTCCGCCCGCCAGCCGACCGATGGACTCCATCTTCTGCGACTGGCGGAACTGTTCCTCCAGGTGCCTGCGCTCCGTGGTGTTGATGAAGGCAACGACCGCGCCCACCACCTTGCCTCCCTTCACCTGGGGATAGGACCAGTACTCCACCGGGAAGCTGCTGCCGTCGGAGGTCCAGAATACCTCGTCGTTCGCATGGCTCCCCTTGCCCTGCAGCATGGCGCCGTGGGCGCCGCACTCCTCTTGCGGCATGTGCCGGCCGTCGGGGTAGCTGTGGTGCATGATGTCGTGTATGTTCTTGCCTAAGAGCTCGGAGTCTCTTTCATAGCCCAGCATCCTGAGGCAGGCCCGGTTGCAGAAGGTGCACTTGCCATCGACATCGATGCCGTAGATCGCCTCGCCGGTGGAATCAAGCAGGAGCCGCAGCCTCTCCTCGCTCTCCCTTAAGGCCTCCTCCGCCTGCCAGCGTTCGGTGACCTCTTCCTCCAAAAGTGCCGCCTGCTCCTGCAACGATTCCTGGGCCGCCTGGCGCTCGGTGATCTCCTGCTCCAAGAGCGCGGCCTGCTTCTTGATCTCCTCCTCGGCGTGCTTGCGCTCCTCAATCTCCAGCTTCAGGTTGTAGAGCGTGTACGACATCCCCATGACCAGCAGCAGCGAGATGGCCTTCAACAGGTACAGGCGCCAGTCGCTGCGCCCCTGGTAGCGGGTCACCCGCAGCATCACCCCGCTCTCTGGGGGGGTGACCGCGCTTTCCCTGACGAAACTGCGGTCCAGGGCCTCGGCGTGGGGCATGGTCGCCAGTAGGCGGCCGCTTTGGTCGATGAGGCTCAAGTGGTAAAGGTGCGGCTGGGCATGCGCGACCAGTTGCTGCAGGAGGTCGTTGCAGGAATAGATGCCTCCGAAGAGCCCGAGGAAGGTATCGCCGCGGAACACGGGAACCCAGACCTCGAAGGAGGGGCTCCCCTGGATGGCCTCGAAGGGGCGGGTGTAGACCGGCTTGCGCAGCTGTTTGGCGAGGGCGGAGGCGCGTTTCGGTTCAGGGAGGTTTAACTGGAGCCCGACGATCTGCCGGTTGTGCAACAGCGGCGCCACGTCGGTGATATAGAACTCGGCATCGACCCAGGTGATGTTGATCAACTGGGGGTGTGCCTGCACGTATTGCCCGGCGCGTTCCTGGAAAAGGCGGGAGGATAGTTTCCCGGCGGCGCGGTCCAGGGCCAAAAGCCCCAGGTAGCTCGCGTCCCCTTCCAAGGTGAGTTGCAGCGACCCGGTGAAGGTCTTGGCCCTGCTGGCCAGGTCGTTTTGCTTGGCCTTCAGGTTGTTCCCTTCGGTGAACCACACGATCAGCCCGAACACCACCAGGAAGGTTACGAGCAGGATGGCGCTGTAGCGCACCGCCGCCGAGCGGTTGCGTGGGTGGGGATGTGGGCCGTTGAGGTAAGACACTGCATGCCTCCGAAGGATTGGTGCGATGCGCTCCTCATCGGCAATTGGCCCGAAATGTTGAGGCCCGGTTTCCCGGGCCGCGCGCAACTTCATGATAATACCAGCAAAAACACGATGCACAAACGGATGAGCCCGCCGTTGCCGGCGGGCTGCTAGATGTCTAACCACCAGGAAATCCAGGAAAGATCGTGATCTGGGCTCCCCCTCCCTTGACGGGAGGGGGGAGCTGCGGCGTGTCCTGGAAATTACAACTGGCGATGAGGGACTGCGGTGAAGGTAGGCCGTATTCAGGCGGTGAAGTTGCGGGCGATGTGCAGCCTCAGGATGTCCTCGAACTCGGTCTCCTGGTCGCCGCGGTACACCATGGAGGAGCCCAGTTCCGCGGCCAGGATGGCGCACAGGTACTTCTGGGGCAGGTTCCCGATCCTGCGCCGGTAGAGCGCCTTCTCCGCCACCAGCGCGGGGAGGTGCGCCAGGACGACCCGGCGAAACGGCGCCTGTCCCAGAAGCTCCGGCCTGCCCTGGAAGAAGCGGAACAGGCGCGCGTAGTGACCGTTGATCTCGGTGCTGATGGCGTCGGAGATCTCGGTGCAGGGAAGGTTGGGGCTCTGGCGGTGGCGCTTGAGGATCAGCCGCGCCTCGTCGGCGGCCCGTTTCTCCAGGATGGAGATCACGCCGGCCACGTACTCCTCTTTCTCGGCCAGGAACTCGCTGTCCTTCATGAGCAGGTTGGCGATGATCTCGTAGGAGGAGGAGATCACGCCGCACTTGTTGGCCGAGGCGTCGCGCATGATGATGACGCCGCGCTTTTGCAGCAGGGTCCGCGCCTGCGGGGTGATGAAGGAGTTGGCCCCCTCGATGATGGCGCGCGCCGACGGCGTGCCGTCGGGGAGGAAGAAGCGCTCCCAGTTGCCGGCGTCGATGGTTTCCGGGCGGCCGCCGCCGGGGATGAAGAGGTCGGCCTCGGTGGTGAAGACCACGTCCCCGAACTCGCGCGAGAACTCGTCGATGGAGATCCACTGCTCGGCGAGGCCGTCGCTCCCCATGGTCACCTTGCGGTACAGGGTCTTCAGCCCCTCGGTACGGCTGCCGCTTCTAAAGAGCATGAAGCCCCCCTCGTGCAGCGCCTGCGGGTCGAAGCCGTCCAGGTCCTCCTTCAGGATGATGCGGGACAGCTCGCCGTGGCGCGCGCCCAGCGGGTCGAACAGTGCCGCAGTGCCGTCCAGGATCAGGCGGACCTGCATCCTCGGGTAGCGCTCCAGCATGATGCGCATGGCGTTGCCCGCCACGTCCCCGTTGGGGCCGCCGGTGAACTTCACGCTGAAGGCGTCGTGCACCATGTCGATGCCCAGGTCCGCCATGGTGATCTCGGCGAAGCGGACCACGCCGGTCGAGGTGACCCCGAACTCCTTGTGGTTGATCCCCACGTTCTTGCTGGACATGATGCCGATGCCCAAGAGGTAGCCGCGTTCTTTGGAGATGCGGGCGATGCTCTCGATCATGGCGTCGTGCATGTTCTCGTCCGGTCCGAGTTCGATCGGCTCGTCCTCGCGGTAGTAGTCCACCACCGCCGGGAGCCTGGCCACGCCCTGGTCGGTGACGAAGATGTCCAAAAAGGCGTTGGCGACGCCGTACTGCAGCTTGTACAGGCGTAAGAGCTCCTGGTCGCGCTCGCCGGTTCTCTGCAGGTCTCCCGCGTCGAGGATCAGCACCAGCTTCGAGCCCCCCTCGTAGATGTCCTTGTTCTTCAGGTGCTGGGTGTGGGCGAGGACGAAGTTCTCGCGGAAGATGGTGTTGGCGTTGGTGATGAAGTCGTCGCCGTTTCTGGCGATGACGGTGCGCCAGCCGCCGCGCGCGATGTCAGAGAAGCCGATGTGGTAGCCGAACCCGAAGCGGCTGAAGAAGAAGGTGACCCGGAAGGGGAGGGCGGAGGGGAGGTCGGCGGTGAAGTCGCTCCCGAGTTCGGTCAGGTAGGAGGGGGCGAGCCGGAAGGCGAGCGCCTGCTTCTCAAGGACGTAGAAGTTGGTCTTCAGGGTGTGCTTGATGAAGATGAGGCAGCAGCGGAAGATGGCGCGGCGCACCTCGTCGAGATACCGGTGCCCGGTGTTGTAGTCGGAGACCACCCGCTCGGTCTCCTCCAGCTTGGCCGCGTAGCGGGCCTCGCGCTCGGCCACGGCGGGGTCGAAGCGGACCGCGAACAGCTCGGCCAGTTGCAGGGCGATCTCCGGGTGCGAGAAAAAAGCGCTCTTCACGTCGTCCAGGCCGAAGCGGTCCGGCTGGTTGTGCGCCAGGTTGGTGTGGGTGAAGGCGATGAAGGCGTTGATGAGCGACCCCTCCCTGCCGCTGAAGGTTCCCTTGGTGACGAATTCGCGGCAGGCGTTCGATGTGGTGGCGAGGATCTGGGTGTTGCACAGTTCGTCCTGGAGGCGGCTGAACAGTTCGCTGCCGCGGGAGAGCACGTGGCCGTCGCGGCGGCGCACGTAGAAGGTCCCCAGGAAGTAGGGGTGGGTGCCGTTGGAGATGGTGAGGCAGTAGGCGCGGTTGACGCCGAGGTCGAGGCGGTTGAAGACCTCCATTACCTGGAGCAGGAAGTCGTGTTGCGGCGGGTTGCCCACCGCGAAGTGGATGCGCGATTCACGCCCCCCCTCCATCTCCTCGACGTCCAGGTAGAGCCCGCCCGCCTTGACACCCTTCTGGTACAGGTTGAGCACCTGGGCCACCCGCTCCGGCCAGGCCATGCGCACGTATTTCTCGTTGTTCAGCCAGAGCATGCGCAAGAGGCGATCCAGTTCGGACATGACGAAGTCCGGGTAGCTCTGACGCAGCGAGGAGGCGATCTTGGCGCGGATCCCCGCAGGGATGACCACGTCGCCCCCTTCCTGGATCTCCTTGGTGCTCTTTCTGTCGAACTCGAAGCGCTGGATTTCCAGGGTGCGGTCGCTGCCGGGGAGCGGGCTTTCCGAGTGGGCGATCATGGCGTAGGAGATCTCACGTTCCGGGATGCGGCGCAGCGTGTCGTAGAGCGAGCCCGGCACGTTGGGGAGCGCCTGGATCAGGCACTTGTCGCGGTCCGAGAGCACCAGGCGCCGGTTGCCGGCGAGGCTCCCCATCTCTCGCTCCAGCATGGCCATCGCCTCGGGTTCGTCCTTCATGGCGATGAAGAAATAGGGGGGGAACTGCTCCATGAGCCAGTTGCGGTTCTCCATAGTGGCGGCGCTCAGTCTCTTCAATGCGGCGGTATTTGTTTTCATTGTTTTGTTACTCCCTTGAAAGGAAATTGTTTTTATAGTGTCTATCCATGCCCCCTCTCCCTCCGGGAGAGGGTCGGGGTGAGGGCGCCTATGGCATCACCCTCACCCGGCCTACGGCCACCCTCTCCCGGGGGGCGAGGGGAATGGGGAGGGAGCGTAGCGGTTGCTTCCCTAGAACATCAGCTTCACCAGCAGGAACCCGATCCCGATGGACGAGAAGGTGGCCACCAGCCCCGGGATCATGAAGCTGTGGTTCAGGACGTAGCGCCCGATGCCGGTGGTGCCGGTGCGGTCGAAGTTGATGGCGGCGACCACGGTCGGGTAGTTGGGGATGAAGAAGTAGCCGTTCACCGCCGGGAACATGGCGATCAGGAACGGTGCCGGGATGCCCAGGCTGATCCCCAGCGGCATGAGCGCGCGGACCGTAGCGGCCTGGCTGTAGAGCAGGATGGAGAGGACGAAGAGCGCGAAGGCGAACAGCCACGGGGCGGTGGTGACCATCCCCTTGATGGAGCCGCTCAACAGATCCATGTTCCCCTGGAAGAAGGTGTCGCCCATCCAGGCGATGCCGAAGATGGCGATGACGGCCTGGATGCCGGCGATGAAGACGCTCCCCTCGACCACGCGGGAGACCTTCACCTTGCACAGAAGCAGCATGAGTGCGGCGATGGTCAGCATGACGATCTCGATCACGTGCGGCATCCCCATTTTCTCCTTGTTCTGGGCGGGGCGCTTGTCGTCGAATTTCACGATGTGGTAGCCGAACGGGCTCTTGATCACTTCGGTCAGGTCGCCCGGCTTCTTAAGTTTGGCGCAGGCCTTCTCGAATTCGGGGATCATCTTCCCCTTGGCCTGCCAGCCGAGGTCGCCGCCGGTCGCCGCACTGGCATCGATGGAGCACTGTTTGGCGACGTCGGAGAAGTTGCCGCCGGATTTCAGTTGTGCCAGCACCTGCTTGGCCTCGGCCTCGCTCTTCACCACGATGTGGCTGACGCGGGTGTCGCTCCCCACGCTCCACTCGGGGCGCATCTGCGGGAAGGAGCCGAAGAGGACCACCAGGATGGTGCCCACCAGGAACAGGGCCACCGCCACCTTGGCGCTCGCCGGCGTGTTGCGGATCGCCTCGTTCACCTTGGCGCTGTCCGCCTGGGCGTTGCGCGGCGGCGGGACCAGTCCGTCCTTGAGGCGCTGCTGGTATTCCGGGTCCTGGTCCAGGTTCTTGCCCATCTTGTTGGAGACGAAGGCGGCGATGAGGACGCCGATCAGGGTGGAGGGGATACAGACCTTGAGGATGTCGATCAGTTCCACGTTGAAGCCGAACTTTGCGGCCGAGCCGCCGAGAAGCCCCAAGAGCGCCACGGTCGCGGCGGCGATGGGGCTCGCGGTGATGGCCTGTTGCGAGGCGATTACCGAGATCGACATGGGGCGTTCCGGGCGGACGCCGGTTTCGCGCGCCACCTCGGCGATCACCGGGAGCACCGAGTAGGCGACGTGGCCGGTCCCCGCGAACAGGGTGAAGAAGTAGGTGACCATCGGTCCCAAGAAGGTGATCCGATCCGGGTTGTTCCTGAGGATCCTTTCCGCCAGTGAGACCAGGTAATCCAGCCCGCCCGCCGCCTGCAGCACGCCGGCGGCCGTTACCACCGCAGCGATCATCAGCATCACGTCGATGGGGGGCGCGGTCGGTTGCAGGTGGAACAGGAAGGTGAGGACCGCGAGGCCCAGGCCCCCCATGACGCCCAGCCCGATGCCGCCCAGCCGGGCTCCGACGAAGATAGCTGCCAGTACCACTACGAACTCTAGCCAGAACATGATGTTTCTCCCCTCTGAGATGGTCGGCGACGTGTCGCCCATGACCGGTACATAGCATCGGCGATGCCAAGAGGGTTGCAGAGAAGGAAATGGTGTGGAATCGGGACGTTATGGTGGCGAAGCAAGGGTTCTGCTTCTCATGAGGGGTATGCCGCAGGGAATAGGGAAGGAGGTACAAGCGAAGAATGGTACGAAAGTACGGTCAGTTAGGAGAATGTATGACAACCGTTATACTATGCCCCCGGGAATACCCCTTTTCTTAGCCTCGTTCAGCGAGGCAGGGGCACGTTGACTGGTTGGCTTCCCTCGCCCTGTGGGAGAGGGTGCCCGGAGGGCGGGTGAGGGGGGGGCCACGAAGGGATAGCGGCGCAGATGGCGATGCCCTCACCCCCGCCCCTCTCCCGGAGGGAGAGGGGACAAGGGAAGAACTGCGAAGGAGGGACAGGGGGGGATTTGCCTTCTCTTGAGCTATCTTCACTTTTGAGGACACACCATATATCCTAACGGACCAGGAGGGTGTGTCATGAGATCGAATCGCAA
>NZ_JAEMHK010000008.1 GCF_016458235.1 Geomonas propionica
GGATCCGTTTCCTTCTAATCTGGAGCCAGTTCATCCTAATCTGGATCCGTTTTGAGAAAAGTAGCTACCATTTATTTTAAACCGGATCCGTTTCCTTCTAATCTGGAGCCAGTTCATCCTAATCTGGATCCGTTTTGAGAAAAGTAGCTACCATTTATTTCAAACCGGATCCGTTTCCTCCTAATCTGGCGCCGATTCACCCTGATCTGGATCCGTTTTGATAAAAGTAGCGACCCTTTTTTTCAAAATGGATCCGTTCCCCTCTAATCTGGAGCAGGTTCACTCTGATCCGGATCAATTTTCCAAAAAACGGGTGTTTGGGGTAAGTAAGGTACGGAATTTCGCGAAACGAATCCGTTTCGCGACCTGAAAGGCAAAACAGCTCTGTCTCATCTTCACAAAGGGGAGGACTCGTGGGCGCGCGCAGCGCTTTGGGGACAATTTTGAGAACTATGGAAGAAACAAATGAAAGAGCCTCCCGCGGGAGGCTCTTTTGCACGTCAGGCAACCGTTTATTTATCAAGTACTACATCTGCATCCGCTCCTCGGCCTTGGTCCACTCGATGTTCTGGAAGAAGGAGTTGATGTAGTCGGCGCGTTTGAGACCGTAGTCGGTCATGAAGGCGTGCTCGAACACGTCCATCACGAGGATCGGCACGCAGCAGGCGGGGTGGCCGACGTCGTGTTCGTTGATCCAGCAGTTCATCAGCTTGCCACTGTGCGCGTCCTGGTAGAGGATGGCCCAGCCGATGCCGCGCATGGCTCCCACCGACTTGAAGTCCTGGACCCACTCATCGTAGCTCCCGAAGTCCTGGTGCAACCGGGACGCCAGCCTGCCGTCCTGGTTGATGGGCTGGTTGCCACCGAGGTTCTCGAAGTAGAGCTCGTGCAGCCTCATGCCGTTGAACTCCCACCCGAAACGCCGCTTCAGTTCGGCAAAGGCAGGCTCAGAGCCCTTGCCGTCCTTGCGCATCTGCATGAGCTGCTCGTCGAGCGCGTTGCTGTTTTTCACGTACCCCTGGTACAGGGTGAAATGGTTGTTGAGGAGCGCCTCGCTGAACCCGGGCATCCCGATCAGTTCGGAGTAGTCTTTTGCCGTGAACGCCGTCATATCTCTCTCCTTTTTATGTAGTTTCGAACATTTGCAGCGGTTGCGCAAAAACACTGACCAATTGTACAAGAGCGGTTAGAGCTGTCAAATGTGGCAAGGGGAAACGGTGGCTTGAACCGCATCTTGCCATAGAATATTTTCATTGACCGCACGTCGTTCCATGGTTAAAGTGACGGTTTGTCTGTGGATTGCAGAAATTTCATGCGCTTCATCTTTCTTGCACATTTAGCAGATACTCTGTCGCAGTACCGGCGTCGCTACCAGGCGCAGCAAGGACAGTCTCAAGAATCAACATAGAGGTGGACTCGTGAAAAAAATCGTAGGTGCCGTGATACTGTTGTCCGTTCTGGGAGTGGCCGGCTATTTCTTCTTCAAACAACCCCCGAAAGCACAGTACAAGACTCAGAAGGTCGAGCGGGGTGCCATCACCTCCACGGTCTCTGCCACCGGCACCCTCAACGCCGTGGTCACGGTGCAAGTGGGTACCCAGGTCTCCGGCACCATCGCGAAGCTCTACGTCGACTTCAACTCGCCCGTGAAGAAGGGGCAGCCCATAGCGCAGATCGACCCGGCACTGTTCAACTCGGCGGTGGAGCAATCCCGGGGCAACGCCCTCAATGCGGAGGCGTCGCTGGCCAAGTCCAAGGTGACCCTCGTCGACGCCAAGAGGACGCTTGGGCGCAACAGGGAACTCTTGAAGGAAGGCATCGTCGCCCAGAGCGATCTCGATGCGGCCCAGACCGCCTATGAATCGGCACTAGCCGGGGGGAAGGCGGCCGAGGCCTCCGTGATGCAGACCCGCGGCGCCCTGAAGCAGGCGGAAACCAACCTGAACTACTCCACCATCAGGTCGCCGGTCGACGGCACTGTCGTCTCCCGCAACGTCGACGTGGGGCAGACCGTCGCTGCGTCCTTCCAGACGCCGACGCTGTTCACCATCGCCCAGGATCTCACCAAGATGCAGATCGACACCAGCGTGGACGAGTCGGATATCAGCAAGCTGAAAGTGGGGCAGAAAGCGACCTTCACCGTGGACGCCTATTCGGACCGGCAGTTCGAAGGGACCGTGGTGCAGATCCGGAACGCGCCGGTGGTCACCCAGAACGTGGTCACCTACGTCACCGTTATTGCCGTGGACAACAAAGAATTGAAACTGAAACCGGGCATGACCGCCAACGTCACCGTGGAGACACTGAGAAAGGACAACCTGCTCAAGGTCCCGGCTGCCGCGCTCCGGTTCAAGCCGCGCTCCGACAAGGAGAAGAGTGCGAAGGGCGGCCCCGGTAGCATGAACGGCGCCGGCGGTGGACATGGCGCCGGTACCGGCCCCAAGGGGAAGCCCGGCGGCAAGGACGGCGGGCAGAAGGTCTATACCCTTAACGCCGAGGGGACGCCGGTGCCGGTTACCATCACCACCGGGATCAGCGACGGCAGCTTCGTCGAAATCTTGAGCGGAAACTTGAAGGAAGGCGACGACCTCATCGTGGAGCAGGTGAGCCAGGATAAAAAGAAAAACGGCATGGGATCCCCCATGGGGCCGAGGTTCTAAATGGACGAAGTGGTCCGTCTCAGCGACGTCGTCAAGATCTACACCATGGGGGAGGAGCGCGTCGAAGCGATGAAGGGCGTCTCCTTCACCGTGCAGCGGGGCGAGTTCGTCTCCATCATGGGAGCCTCCGGCAGCGGCAAGTCCACCTGCATGAACATCCTGGGGTGCCTGGATGTTCCCACCCGAGGGAGCTACTTCCTGGATGGCGTGGATGTGGGGAAACTCTCCGCGGACGCCTTGGCCGAGGTGCGCAACAAGAAGCTCGGCTTCGTGTTCCAGGGGTTCAACCTGCTGGCGCGGACCACCGCCCGGCAGAATGTGGAGCTGCCGCTGGTCTACGCCCAAATTCCCGCCAGCGAGCGCCGCGCGCGGGCCCTTGAGGCGCTGGAGCGGGTGGGGCTGGCGGGAAGGGAAGGGCACTACTCGAACCAGCTCTCCGGCGGGCAGCAGCAGCGCGTCGCCATCGCGCGGGCCCTGGTGAACCGCCCCTCCATCATCCTGGCCGACGAGCCCACCGGCAACCTCGATTCCAGGACCACCGTCGAGATCATGTCGATCTTCCAGGAACTGAACCGGCAGGGGATCACCATCATCATGGTCACCCACGAGCCGGATGTCGCCGAGTTCACCAGCCGGCACATCATCTTCCGCGACGGCCTGGTCATCTCCGACCAGCCCTTCCAGGCGAAGAACGCCGCTTTGCCCGCGGAGGTACCCAAAGCATGACGACGCTTTACCAAAGCCTGCTCATAGCCCTGCGTGCCCTGCGGGTCAATAAGATGCGCGCACTCCTTACCATGCTCGGCATCATCATCGGTATCGCCGCGGTGATCGCCATGGTCGCCATCGGCTCCGGCGCCAGCAAGATGATCTCCGACCAGATATCCAGCATCGGCTCCAACCTCTTGCTGGTGCTCCCCGGTTCGGTCACCTCCGGCGGCATGCGCTCCGGTTCCGGCGGCACCCAGACGCTCACCTATGACGACGCCCGCGCCATCAAGGCCGAATGCCCCTCGGTCGCGGCGGTGGCCCCCAACGTGCGCGGCTCCGGGCAGGTGGTGTATGGAAACCAGAACTGGTCCACGGTCGTCTACGGGGTGACGCCGGATATGGTCGATGTGCGTGACTGGACCATCGTGGCGGGTCGCAACATAACCCAGTCCGATGTCGACGGCGCCACTAAGAACTGCTTGATTGGCCAGACCGTCGCTGATAACCTCTTCGGCGGCACTGATCCGGTGAGCAAGATCATCAGGATCAAGAAGATTCCCTTCACCGTGGTGGGGGTGCTGGGTAGGAAAGGGCAGTCGCCCCAGGGGCAGGACCAGGACGACGTCATCTATGTGCCGCTGCGCACTGCGCAAAGAAAACTTCTCGGGAGCCAGTTTCCCAACGTGGTCGGCTCGATCATGGTGCAAGCCAAGAGCGCCGAAGTGCTGGACAAGGCCGAGGATGAGGTGACCGCGCTCCTGAACCAGCGCCACAGGATCGGCCCCAATCGCGAGATCGATTACAGCATCCGCAATCTCTCGGAGCTTCTGGCCGTCACCGAGCAGTCTTCCAAGGTCATGTCCATACTGCTGGGTGCCGTCGCCTCGATTTCCTTGGTGGTAGGGGGGATCGGCATCATGAACATCATGCTGGTTTCCGTTACAGAAAGGACCCGCGAGATCGGTATCCGCATCGCCATCGGCGCAAAGAAGCGCGACATTCTGCTGCAGTTTCTGACCGAGGCTGTGCTCCTGACCACCTGCGGCGGGCTGATCGGGATGCTGCTGGGGGTGGCGGGTGCGAAGCTCGTGGCGAGCTTCATCGGTTGGCCCACCCTGATCTCGGTCAACACCATCATCATCGCCTTCGCCTTCTCCGCCGGGGTCGGGGTCTTCTTCGGCTTCTACCCGGCACGGAAAGCTGCGTCGCTCAACCCGATCGACGCACTAAGATACGAGTAACGCTTAACAAGCTGGTCGAAAAGGATCGCACATGAAGAGAAACAGGAAGACCGCGCTGGCCCTTTCCCTTGGCCTGGTGCTCGGCGCAGCCACCTCGGCTTTCGCGCAGCCCACTATCAACCTGACGCTTAAAGACGCCATCAAGATGGCCTTCGAGAAAAACCTCGACCTCAAGGTGGAACTGTACAACCCCGCCATGGCCGAGGCCGACATCCGACGTAACCTGGGGATCTATGACCCGCTGCTTGCCCTCGGCATCAACTACGAGCGCAGCAACAGCAGCAACATCCTGACCTTCAAGCCGCAGCCGGTCGACCAGGTCACCGCCAACGCCGGTGTGAGCCAACTGCTACCGACCGGCACCGTCGTCGGTGTGACCGCCCAGAGCGGCTGGATCAGCAACTCCGCCAAGTATTACTCCAACTCCGTCGACCTCACTTTGCAGCAGCCGCTGCTCAAAGGGTTCGGGCAGGAGACCACCGAACTCGCCATCAACGTCTCCCGCTTTACCAAGGGCGAGACCATGAATGTCTTCCGGACCCGGCTGAGCGACACGGTCGCCAAGGTGCGCAACGACTACTTCCAGCTCTACAACCTGCTCGAGGCGCTCGAGGTGCGCCGCACATCGCTTGAGCTCGCCAAGCGTATCCTGCAGAACGACCAGGGCCGAGTGAAGGCGGGGGTGCTCCCGGCCTACGAGCTTTTGAACTCCGAGTTCCAGGTCGCTACCCGGGAGAAGCAGGTCATCGACGCGGAGCGGGCGGTGCGGGACCAGATGGACGTGCTGCGCGTGGATTTGCAGCTGCCCTCGTCGACGGAAATCGTCCTGGCCGACCAGCCTTTCCGCGGCAGCTACAATCTCTCCGAGCAAAAGGCGCTCGACGATGCCCTGGGCTACCGCCCGGAATTGAACACGCAGCGCGACGTGATCAAGATAAACGACCTGCAGCAGCGCGTGGCCAAGACTCAGACCCTTCCCGACCTGACCCTGAACGCCAGCGTCGGTACGGGCGGCTTCGACCGTCGCTTTCTGCGCGGCATGGAGAAAACCGCCACCATCGACGAGCCGAGCTGGGGCGTGGGGCTGCAGTTTAGTTATCCGCTGGGCAACCGCGCCGCCGAGAACGACTACATCAGGAAGAAGCTCGTCCTGGAGCAGGCCCAGACCCAGCTGCAAAATCTGGAATCGGGCGTGGTCCGGGACGTGAAAGCGGCGCTTCGCCTGGTGGCCGCCAGCTACACGCAGCTCGACGTCACCGCGCGCGGCAGGGCCTACGCCGAAGATCGCCTGCGCGCCTTCCAGAAGCGTCACGATGTCGGCCTTGCCACTACCAAGGATGTCTTCGACGTGGAGAACGACCTGGTGGCCGCCAAGGGAAACCAGATCCAGGCGGTGGTCGATTACAACAATTCCATTACGCAACTGTGGCGGGCGACTGGGGAGATCCTGGACCAGGAGGGGATTAGCGTTACTGACACGGATGCAGATCACCTCTACCAGAAGATGAAGTAGACGCCGTACCCGCACCTGTTTGCCAGTCGCACGAACCACGCTACAATTGGCGGGTGTTAATTGTGGTGCGGAGGTGGTTATGCAAAGGGTGCGCTACGAGCATGTTCATCAGATCAGGTTCACGGCAGTCGGCGCCAGGACCATCGCCGACCTGATTCGCACTTTCGAAGAGAGCCTGCAGCTCTTCAGACAGTGGGAAGAAAAAGGGATTCAGCTTGACCCGCACGGCGTAGGGAGCAACTACGCCATTTTCTACACCTACGATGAAGAAGTCGCCCAGCAGGAGGGGTTCGAACGGATACGTACCGAGTCGGGAAATCCGCTCCCCCGACGCTGATCGTTGGTATAGGTGGGCAGTGGTAAAGGGGACAGGCACCTTCGGAGCCAGTCCCCTTTTTGCTTTCAAGAAAGGCCCCACCTGTGAGATACTTTGCCGTCACCATCTCCGCAACAGCGTCAAAGGCAAAGGAAATATGTCACATCTGCACCGTTTCTCCCGTACCGAACTCCTTATTGGATCTGCTGGACTCGATAAACTTAAAAACTCAACGGTCGCCATCTTCGGCTTGGGCGGAGTAGGAAGTTACGCCGCCGAAGCCCTGGCTCGTGCCGGGGTGGGGCGCCTGGTCATCGTCGACTTCGACGAGATCTGCCTCACCAACGTCAACAGGCAGCTACACGCCATGGATGGCACTGTGGGCAAGGCCAAGGCAATGGTCATGGCCGAGCGCATGCGCCTGATCAACCCGCAGGCGGAAATCGTCCCCTATCACGATTTCTACTCCGCCGAAAACAGCGACTTCCTGCTGCACGATCACTATGACTACGTGGTCGACGCCATCGACCATATTACCAGCAAGCTGCACCTGATCCGCACCTGCCGCGAGAAGGACATTCCCATCATCTCCAGCATGGGCGCGGCCGCCAAGCTCGATCCCACCAAGATCGGCGTCGCCGACATCTCGCAGACCCACAAGTGCCGCATGGCCCGTTCCGTGCGCAAGCTACTGAAGAAGCAGGGGATCGAGCAGGGGGTGAAGGTGGTCTTCTCAACGGAGGAGTACCGGGAACAGGCGGGAAAGGACGGCGGCTGCAAGGGGAACTGCATCTGCCCCAATAAGGACGATCAGAAGTTCTCCTGCGAGCATCGCCGCGTGATCCTCGGCAGCGTTTCCTTCATCCCCTCCATCTTCGGGCTGACTATGGCTGGGGTGGTGGTGAACGATCTCTTGGCTGCGCAAAGTGCCTAAGGCGTCAAATACCTGAAATAAACCATTTCCGGCATTTATGTAAAAATCCTCACCCCTCTACCTTAAGCTCCTCCCTCCGGAGGGGGGAGGTTGGGAGGGGGGCAGCTTGGATTGCGCGTAAGCCCCCTCCCTGGCCCTCCCCCTCCGGGGGAGGGGAACAAAAAATCCCGCACAGGTCTCGCATCTCTAGCGCGTTTTGCGCGGCATAGCCGCAGCGACAGTTGTTGAACATGATGAATGTCGTTCGGGCGGCCTCGCTGAGATTCAAGGCGTGCGCCGCTATCTCCTTGAGCTCCGCCTCCTGGTAACGATATTCATCGGTGGGTGCCTCGCTGTGCCAGCTGTCGCCGTTTCTGCCGTGCAGCCTGATGTAAGCGATGCCGGTGGTGGCGGCGGGATGGAAAGGGGCGGTGGTGAGGTTGCCGAACTGCGGCTCGTCGCAGGTGATGTAGGTGATCTTGTGCCCTTTCAAGAAAGCCAGCATCTCATCCCGGTGCTGTGAGGTAAACCAGCTGCCGTGGCGGAACTCCACCGCGACCGGCGTTCCCGCCATCAATTCCTTGCAGTAGTGAAGATAATCCAGGTTCGCCTTCTTGTACCCGAACCAAGGCGGGAACTGGAAGATGATGAAGCCCATCTTGCGTGCCTGCCGGAGTGGCTCCAGGGCAGCCAGCAGCGTTTGCGCCATGGCCCTCAGCAGGGCCGGCTCCGCAACGTGCAGTTCCTCACGGTCCAGATCGCATGGCGCCAGCATGCCGCGCAGTTCCTCTGGCAACCGGCGCGGGTCGATGTTGTGCCCGGTGAGGGCGCCGTATGCCTTGACGTGAAACAGGAAACCCGGCGGCGTGCGCTCTGCCCAGGCCTGGGCCATCTCCAGTGACGGAATGTGGTAGTAGGAGCTCTCGATCTCGACGGTGTCGAACTGGCTGGCATAGAATTTTAGGCGTGCTTTGGGAGTGCTTTGGGAGTGCTGGCGCCGCGCGGGTAAAAGGCGCCGCTTTCGATGAGGCTGCTTTCAGTCCAGGAGCAGGTGCCGATGCGGATCTTCCCTGGTGCCATGAGGACTCCGTGCCTACGTCCCCTCACCCCCAACCCCTCTCCCAGAGGGCGAGGGGAGCAAAAGGAAACCTGCCAAATGGACCGATCTTCGAAAAACCGACTGACCCCGCACATGCTGCCGCACTTTCCCGGCGACACCCTCTTTGACCGCATCGCCCGCGCCGTATGCAGGGCGGGATGCCTGCCGCGCAAGGAGCTTTATGAGGCGTGGGAGGTGGCGCGACGGGTGCACCGGCGCTTTCGCGGTGGGCGAGTGGTTGACCTTGCGGCGGGACATGGCTTGCTGGCCCAGGTGATGCTCATTCTGGATCGCGAACTTTGTGAAGGCATCGGCGTCGACTTGCGTATCCCGGCAAGCGCTGCCCGGTTAGGCGCCGAGATTGCCGCCGAATGGCCTGCAGCATCACAGCGCTTTTCCCTGTTACAGCAGGACCTGAACCTGATCGAGTTGCACCCGGATGACATTATCGTTTCCGCCCACGCCTGCGGCTCCCTTACCGATCTCATCCTGGCAAAAGCCGCTGCCGCCCGCTGCCGGGTGGCCGTGCTCCCCTGTTGCCATGATCTGCGCAGTTGCGACGATGGCGAACTTTCAGGATGGCTGGACGGACCTCTCGCCGTCGATGTCACCCGGGCGGCGTGGCTGCGCTCACAGGGGTACCGAGTTTACACCCAGACCATCCCGCTCGACATCACCCCGAAGAACCGCCTGCTTATGGGCGAGCCGCTCTAGAAGATCGCGTTCAACAGGAAGTTGACCACCGACAGCACCAGGCTGAACAGGAGCGCCCACAAGAAGCCGTTCACCGTGAAGCCGCTCACCAGTGCGCTGGTCAGCATTATGAGCAGGGCGTTGATCACGAAGGTGAGTAGCCCCAGGGTCAGAATGTTGAGTGGCAGGGTGAGCAGCATCAACAGCGGCCTGATGAAGGTGTTGATGAGACCGAGCACCAATGCCGTGATCAGCGCGGCGCCGAACCCGGACAGGCGCACCCCCGGCAAGAGATACGCGGTGATGACGATTGCCACGGCGTGCACCAGCCACTTCACTAAAAAACCCACGTTGAACCTCCTTGGTCTGCAGCGAAAAAACAACCCGCCAAGTATACCCAATTCTCTCTCATGACAAAGCTAATTTTGAACGGTGGCCTGGTCTACGGCGCCCCCGTTCTTGACTATTGTTTCGCCTTGTCAAAACGATGTTCAAGCTGACAGTAAACATCGCCTCCAACGCCTCTTCAAAAACTGCAATCAGCTCCCGGCTCCTTACGATCAACACATGCTAAACCTGCATAAACACTGGTTATAGCGATTAACTTGCTCCTATAAACAAGTTGACAGCGCGGGCAATACTCGGGTATATTTCGCCGACTCTCACATTAATACAGAAGGGGACAGGCACCTGACGGAGCCAGTCCCCTTAAAGAGGACACGCAACCCATGAAGGAAATACTTTCCGGCAACGAGGCCATTGCCAGAGGCGCTTATGAGGCAGGGGTCAAAGTTGCCTGTGCCTACCCCGGCACCCCTTCCACGGAGATACTGGAAAACACCATCCGCTACCGGGAGATCGACTCCTCCTGGGCCACCAACGAAAAGGTAGCCCTCGAAGTCGGCATCGGCGCCTCCTTCGTCGGCGCCAGGTCGTTGGTGACCATGAAGCATGTCGGCGTCAACGTCGCTGCCGATCCCTTGTTCACGCTCTCCTACACTGGCGTCAACGGCGGTCTGGTGCTGGTCTGTGCCGACGACCCCGAGTTGCACTCCTCCCAGAACGAGCAGGACAGCCGCAACTACGCCAAGTTCGCCAAGGTCCCGATGCTGGAGCCTGCGGATTCCCAGGAGTGCCTGGAGTTCACCAAGCTCGCGTACGAGATATCCGAAAAATACGACACGCCTGTCCTTTTGCGCACCACCACCCGTATTTCGCACAGCAAGTCGGTAGTCAACATGGGCGAGCGCACCGACGCCGTCCGTGAGGCGAAGATTGAGAAAAACGCCGCCAAGTTCGTCATGCTGCCGGGCAACGCACGCGTACGCCACGTGGTGGTCGAGGACCGCACCGTGCAGCTCTCTAAAGACGGCTGCAGCATGCCCATCAACCGGGTCGAGATGCGCGGTGGCAAGATCGGCGTCATCACCTCCGGTATCGCGTACCAGCACGTGCGCGAGGCGCTTCCCGAGGCTTCCGTGTTGAAGCTGGGCATGGTGCACCCGCTTCCCTTCGACCTGATCCGCGAGTTTGCCGGTAAGGTGGAGAAGCTGTACGTGGTCGAGGAACTGGACCCGTTCATCGAGGAGCAGGTGAAGGCGATCGGCATCCCGGTGATCGGCAAGGAGATCATCTCGATCTGCGGCGAACTTACCCCGGGGAGGGTGCGTAAAGCCTTCGGCCTGCCGGAAAACGCCGAGACTGTCGCGGAGAAGCTCCCGGGGCGTCCCCCCAATATGTGCCCCGGCTGCCCGCACCGCGGCGTATTCTACACCTTGAATCAGTTGAAAGCCTACGTTTCCGGCGACATCGGCTGCTACACCCTGGGCTTCATGCCGCCCCTTTCCGCCATGGACACCTGCATCTGCATGGGCGCCTCCATCGGCATGGCGACCGGTGCGGCCAAGGTGCTCTCCCCTGAGGAGCGCAAGAAGGTGGTCGCGGTCATCGGCGACTCCACCTTCCTGCACACCGGCATCAACGGCCTCATGGACATGGTCTACAACAAGGGTGCCGCCACGGTGATCATCCTCGACAACAGGATCACCGCCATGACCGGCCGCCAGGAAAACCCCGGCTCCGGGCATACCTTGATGAACGATCCCACCAACGCTGTGGACTTCGAGCTTCTGTGCAAGGCGATCGGCGTCAAAAACATTCGCACCATCAACCCCCTCGACCTGGACGAGTGCAAAAAGGTCATTTCCGAGGAGATGGAGCGCCCTGAGACCTCCGTCATCATCACCGACAAGCCCTGCGTCCTCATCAAGCGGGAAGGCATCTTCAAAGCCGGAGCCCCGCTGCAGGTGGTTGATGAATCCTGCACCGGCTGCCGCGCCTGCCTGAAGATCGGTTGCCCGGCCATCGAGTGGGTTCCGGGGAGCGGCAAGAAGGGCAAGGCACACATAGATCCGCTTTTATGCAACGGTTGCGACGTCTGCAGCCAGCTGTGCAAGTTCTCTGCGATTCAGGAGGCAAAATGAGCGACAAGGTAACCAACATCGTCCTGGTAGGCGTGGGTGGCCAGGGCATTCTGCTCGCCGCCGAGATCCTTTCCGAGACCTTCATGCTGGCAGGCTTCGACGTCAAGAAGAGCGAGATCCACGGCATGTCCCAGCGCGGCGGCTCCGTCGTGTCCCACGTCCGTTACGGCAAGGAAGTCTTCTCTCCCATGGTTCCCGAAGGGGAGGGGGACATCCTGTTCGGCTTCGAGCTGATGGAGAGCTACCGCTACCTGTCCCTTTTGAAGCCGGGTGGCACTGTGGTCGTGAACGACCTCTGCATCGCACCGCCGTCGGTCCTGGTCGGCCAGGAGCAGTATCCGGCGGACATGGCGCTGAAGATCCAGGAACTTTGCCCGGACTGCCTGCTGGTCGACGGCCAGAACCTCGCCATCCAGGCAGGGAACGCGCGCACGGCCAACACCGTGTTGCTCGGTGCCGTTTCCAAGCGTCTCGACATAGAAGAGAAGTACTGGCTCGAAGCCATCGAGAAGATGGTGCCTAAGAAGGCGCTGGAAGTGAACCTCAAGGCCTTCCAGATGGGGCGCGGGCTTAAATAAACGCAAAGGCATAGATAAGACACCAAGCAAAAGTCAAAAGTCTATTTGTAACGCAAAGACGCGAAGACGCTAAGCAAGGCAAAAAGCATTTTGGTTTAAACCCGTCTATAGGTTTTCTTTGCGCCTCTGCGGCTTTGCGTTAAATAAGACTTTCAATGCCTTTGAAGGGTGCTGCTGTCAGTATCAGTTAAGGAGTGAGTCATGTTTTTCAACGAGGAGTTCGAGACACTGCCGAGGGAGGCGATCCAGGCGCTGCAGCTTAAGAGGCTGAAGGCCATGGTGGCCCGGGTCGAGAAAAGCGTTCCCTTCTACAAGGAGGCGCTCGCCAAGGCCGGTGTCACTTCCGATTCCATCAAATCGCTCGCGGACCTGCAGCGACTCCCGTTCACCTACAAGCAGGACATGCGGGACTCCTACCCATACAACCTGTTCGCGGTGCCGATGGAAGACATCGTCCGCATCCACGCCTCCTCCGGCACCACCGGCAAACCGACCGTCGTCGGCTACACCAGGAAGGACATCGAGACATGGAGCGAGCTGATGGCGCGCTCCTTCGTCGCGGCCGGCGTGCACAAGGGCGACATCATTCACAACTCCTACGGCTACGGCCTCTTCACCGGCGGCCTGGGCGCGCACTACGGCGCGGAGCGGCTGGGGGCGTCGGTCATCCCGATGTCGGGTGGCAACACCAAGAAACAGATCATGATCATGCAGGACTTCGGCTCCACCGTGCTCACCTGCACCCCGTCCTACTCGCTGTACATGGCTGAGGCCGCCAAGGAAGAGGGTATCGACTTCCGCGACTTGAAGCTGCGCGTCGGCATCTTTGGCGCCGAGCCCTGGTCCGAAGAGATGCGCCTCGATATCGAGGGGAAGCTGAACCTCTCCGCCGTCGACATCTACGGCCTTTCCGAGATCATGGGACCGGGCGTCGCCATCGAGTGCTGCGAGGCCAAGAAAGGGCTCCACGTCTGGGAAGACCACTTCATCCCGGAGATCATCAATCCTGAGACCTGCGAAGTACTGCCCGAGGGGCAGATGGGCGAGTTGGTCATCACCACTATCACCAAGGAAGGGATCCCGCTGATCCGCTACCGGACCCGCGACATCACCTCGATCACCTACGAGCCGTGCATCTGCGGCAGGACCCATGCCCGCATCGCACGCATGAGCGGCAGAAGCGACGACATGCTCATCATCCGCGGCGTCAACGTCTTCCCGTCCCAGATCGAGGCGATCCTCATGGGCGTCGAGGGGGTCGAGCCGCACTACGTGCTCATCGTGGAAAGAAAGGACAACCTCGACACGCTCGAGGTGCAGGTCGAGGTGGGCGAGAACATGTTCTCCGACGAGATCAAGCACCTGCAGGCGCTGTCGGCCAAGATCGAGAAGCAGATCAAAGAGATGCTGGGCGTCACCTGCCGCGTCAGGCTGGTGGAACCGAAAAGCATCACCCGCAGCGAAGGGAAGGCGAAGCGCGTCATCGACAACAGGAACAAGGCCTAAGGGGGGAACGTCATGCACGTAGAACAGATCTCCATATTCATCGAAAACAAGTTCGGACGTCTGGCCGAGGTGACCCGCATCCTGGGCGATGCCGGGGTCAACATCCGCACCCTGTCCCTGGCGGACACCTCCGACTTCGGGATTCTGCGCCTGATCGTGAACGACACTGAGAAGGCGAGGACCGTGCTCAAGGAGCGCGGCTTCACGGTGAGCAAGACCGAGGTGGTCGCGGTCGAGATCCCGGACCGTCCCGGCGGGCTCGCCGACATCCTCCAGGTGCTGGACGCCGATGGCATCAACGTTGAGTATATGTACGCCTTCGTGGAGCGCTGCGGCGAGAACGCGGTGATGATCTTCCGCTTCGACGAGACCCAGAAGGCCATCGCCACCCTAACCGGCAAGAGTTTCAACGTGCTGCCGGGGGAGAGGCTGTATAGCATGTAGTTTCACCCGGGAGTGATGGCGGCACTGAGGCGCCGCCGTTCCTTCGTAGGGATGAGGGGGGCGAATGATTATTCGCCCCTACAGGGTGTGCAGGGGGGGAGTTGTCGTTATTGTAGGGGCGAATAAATATTCGCCCAGCGTACTCGCCCCGGCGGCACCCCCTCCCGATTTGAACCGTTTGTTTAGCTGCTGTCGTACAACTCGCTGATATTCAATGTGGTTAACCAAGTAGAGGGGGGCAACAGATGAGAAGGATGTTCGCTGTAATCGGTATCACCATGCTGCTTCTGTGCAGCGCCAGCGCGGCATTCGCCGCGGCTCCGATCAAGATCGGAGGACTTTTCGCCGTTACCGGTCCTGCTTCCTTCCTTGGCGAACCTGAAAAGAACACCCTTGAACTGCTGGTCAAAGAGGCCAACGCCAAGGGTGGCATCAACGGTTCCAAGATCGAACTCTTCATCTACGACACCGGCGGGGACGCCACCAAGGCGGTCCAACTCGCCAACAAGCTGATCAAGAACGACAAGGTGGTCGCCATCGTCGGCCCCAGCACCACCGGCGAGTCGATGGCCGTCATCCCCGTCGCCGAGAAGGAGCAGATCCCGCTCATTTCCTGCGCCGCCGGCATCAAGATTACCGATCCGGTCAAGAAGTGGGTCTTCAAGACCCCCGCCAACGACCACGTCGCCGCCGAGAAGATCCTGATCCAGGCCGAGAAGCTGAAGCAGAAGAACATCGCCCTCATCACCGTTTCCGACTCCTTCGGCTCCTCCGGGCGGGAACAGCTGAAGCAGATGGCCGCCAAGCGCGGCTTCAAGATCGTCGCGGACGAGGTCTATTCCCCCAAAGATACCGACATGACTCCGCAGCTTACCAAGATCAAGGCTGCCAAGCCCGACGCCATCATCTGCTGGGGCACCAACCCGGGGCCGGCCATCATTACCCGCAACCTGCAGCAGCTCGGCATCAAGACCCAGATCTACCAGAGCCACGGCGTCGCTTCCAAGAAGTACATCGAGCTCGCCACCGCCCAGGCCGCCGAGGGTATCATGCTTCCCGCTGGCAAGCTTGCCGTATTCGACCTGCTGAAGCCGACCGATCCGCAGGCGAAGCTGCTCAAGGACTACAACACCGACTATAAGAAGAGCTACGGCGTCGAGGCCTCCACCTTCGGCGGTTACGCCTACGACGGCTTCCAGCTCATCGCCGCCGCCATCAAGAAAGGGGCCACCACCCCGGTACAGATCCGCGACGGTATCGAGAAGAACGGCCGCATGGTGGGTGTGTCGGGCATCTTCAAGATGACACCGACCGATCACAACGGCCTCGACCTGGGCGCGTTTGAAATGGTGCGCATCGTCAAGGGTGATTGGGTCATCGTCAAATAACGACCTGCGGCAGGAGTGCCGCTCAAAAGGAGAGGGAAATCGTGAAAAAACTTGTCTCGACTGCTTTTGCTTCGTTCGCATTGTTCTGCCTGTCCACCGCCGCACTGGCAGCTCCGCCGATCAAGATCGGCGCGCTCTTCGCCGTTACCGGTCCCGCGTCGTTCCTCGGCGAGCCCGAGCGCAACACGGCGCAGATGGTGGTCGACGAGATCAACAAGGCCGGCGGCGTCAAGGGACGCAAGCTGGAGCTGATCACCTACGATACCGGCGGTGACGCCACCAAGGCCGTGCAGCTCGCCAACAAGCTGGTCAAGAACGACCAGGTGGTCGCCATCATCGGCCCCAGCACCACCGGCGACAGCATGGCGATCATCCCGATCGTCGAGAAGGCCCAGGTACCGCTCATCTCCTGCGCGGCCGGCAGCAAGATCACCGAGCCGGTGAAAAAGTGGGTCTTCAAGACGGCCCAGAACGACGGGCTGGCAGTAGCCAAGATTTACGAGCAGTTGAAGAAGGAGAAAAAGACCAAGATTGCCATCCTGACCGTGTCCGACGGCTTTGGCGCCTCCGGTCGCGAGCAGTTGAAGGCGCAGGCCGCGCACTACGGCATCCAGATCCTCTCCGACGACACCTACGGTCCGAAGGACACCGACATGACGGCGCAGCTCGCCAAGATCCGCGGCTCCCAGGCCCAGGCGCTCATCTGCTGGGGCACCAACCCCGGTCCGGCCGTGATCGCCAGGAACGCGAAGCAGCTCGGCCTCTCCATCCCGGTCTACATGAGCCACGGCGTCTCCTCTAAGAAGTTTATCGAGCTGGCCGGCGATGCCGCCGAAGGGATCAAATTGCCGTCCGGCAAGGTACTGGTCGCCGACCTGCTGCCCAAAAATGACAAACAGAGAGCCTCCCTGCTCGCCTTCATCAAGGACTACCAGAACCACTTCAGGGCCGAGGGCGACCACTTCGGCGGCCACGCCTGGGATGCGGTCATGCTCCTGAAAGGTGCCATCGAGAAGGGTGGCGACACCTCCGCCGGCATCCGCAACGCGCTGGAAAACACCCGCAACTTTGCGGGCATCGGCGGCATCTTCAGCTACTCCGCCAAGGACCACGCCGGCCTGACCAAGGACGCCTTTACCCTGGTCGAAGTGCGCAAAAAAGACTGGGTGCTGGTCAAGTAGGTAAAGAGGATTCATGGAGCTTTTAAACCAGGTAACGCAGTTCGTCATATCGGGGCTCGCCACAGGTTCCATCTACGCCCTGATTGGCCTCAGCTTCGCCATCATCTTCAATTCGACAGGGATCATCAACTTCGCCCAGGGTGAGTTCGTCATGCTGGGCGGAGTGTTGACCATCTTCTCGCTGAACGTGCTGCATCTGCCGCTTATCGCTGCCATCCTCGCGGCGGTAGCCGTCACCACCGTCATAGGTATTGTTTTCGAGCGGCTGGCCATCCGGCCGCTCAAAAACGCCACTCCGCTCATGCTCATCATCATCACCATCGGCGCCAGCATCCTGATCCGCGGCCTGGTGATGCTCTTATGGGGCAAGGACACCCAGGCGCTGCCTGCCTTTTCCGGGACCGATCCGATCAGTGTGGCCGGCGCGACCCTGTTGCCGCAGCACCTCTGGATCTTCGGCGTCACCGTGCTGGTCATCATCGGCTGCCGGCTTTTCTTCAACCACACCATCAGCGGCAAGGCCATGCGCGCCTGCTCCTTCAACCGCCGCGCCGCCAACCTGGTCGGCATCAGCGTCGGGCGCATGGTGCTCTTCTCCTTCGTGATTTCCGCCGCCGTCGGTGCTCTGGCCGGGGTTATCATCGCGCCGCTCACCATGACCGCCTACGACGTCGGCGTCATGCTGGGGTTGAAGGGGTTCTGCGCCGCCATCATGGGGGGCATGGGCAGCGGTCTGGGCACCGTGCTCGGTGGGCTGATCCTCGGCACCCTCGAGTCGCTCGGCGCCGGTCTCATCTCCTCGGGTTACAAGGACGCCATCGCATTTTTCATCCTGCTCCTGATTCTTTTCATCAGGCCGCAGGGGCTTTTCAAGAAGGGCGAAACAGAAAGGGTTTAAAGGTTTTACTTTGAAATCGGACAGAATAAAATTTCTCGTTTTTGCCCTCGTGGTGCTACTCGTCCCGCTGCCGCTCTCCGGTGGGTACCTCACCAACGTCCTCATCTTCGTCGGCATCAACAGCGTGCTCGCCCTGGGGCTCAACCTCCTGCTGGGCTACGCCGGACAGATCTCGCTCGGGCAGGCGGCCTTCTTCGGCTTGGGCGCCTACGGCTCCGGCGTCCTGACCACCACCTACGGCCTCAACCCCTGGCTGGCCATGATCGCAGTCGCCGTCTGTGTTGGCCTGTTCGCCTTTGCCATCGGCTTCCCGGTGCTGCGCCTGAAGGGGCACTACCTCGCCATGGCGACCCTCGGCGTCGGCGTCATAGTCAACATCGCCTTCAACGAAACGGTGGAACTGACCGGCGGACCATCCGGGCTCTCCGGTATCCCCAACCTGAGCATCGGCAGCCTCACCTTCGATTCCGACTTGAAGAACTACTACCTGGTTTGGGTGTTCGCACTGGGGATGATCCTCTTGTCGCTGAACCTGGTCAACTCCCGCTTCGGCCGCGGCCTTCGGGCCATCCACGATTCCGAGATCGCCGCGCGCGTCATGGGTGTCAACGCGAGGCTCATGAAGGTGCAGGTATTCACCCTCTCGGCCGTCATGTCGGCCATCATGGGGAGCCTGTACTGCCACGTGATGACCTTCATCTCGCCTAACTCGTTCGGTTTTCACTTCTCGGTGGAGATCCTCACCATGATCGTCATCGGCGGCCTGGGAAGCGTGTACGGCTCCGTCCTCGGCGCCTTGCTGCTGACCCTGCTCCCGGAGATGCTGCGCACCTTCCAGGACTACGACATCATCGTGTACGGACTTTTGCTGATCACCATGACCATCTATCTCCCAGGCGGTCTGGTAGAGGGGATCCCGGCGCTGTTGCGGCGCCTGGTGCCGGCCAGAAAGGTAAGGGAGGGGAGCGATGCTTAGCCTGAACGGAATCGGCAAGAGGTTCGGCGGGCTGACCGCTCTGGAGGGGATCAGCTTCAACGTAGGCAAGGGCTCCATCACCGGGATCATCGGCCCCAACGGCGCCGGCAAGACCACGCTCTTCAACGTCGCCACCGGGATCTATCCCCCCTCCAGCGGGGCGGTGCTCCTGGAGGGGAAGGATATCTCCAAGCTGCCGCCGGAAGGGCGCGCGCGGCTGGGGCTGGTGCGCACCTTCCAGAACATCGAGCTCTTCGGCAAGATGACCGTGCTGGAGAACGTCATGGTGGGGCTGCACACCCAGAGCAGTTCCGGCTTGTTCGCCTGCTCCTTCCGGATGCCATGGCAGATGAGCGAGGAGCGCCGCATCCGCGAGCGCGCCATGGAATTGCTCGACTTTGTCGGGATTCCGGAACTGGCCGAGGTCCAGGCGGGGACGCTTTCCTTCGGCAAGGGGAGGCTCCTCGAGATCGCCCGCGCCATGGCGCTGGAGCCGAAGCTCCTCTTGATGGACGAGCCGGCGGCGGGCCTCAACAGCAGCGAGACTGCGGATCTGGCCGAGCTGATCAAGCGGATCCGCGACCTGGGCGTCACGGTGGCACTGGTCGAACACGACATGGACCTGGTCATGGACATCTGCGACCAGTTGGTGGTCCTGAACCTCGGCACCATGCTGGCCGAGGGGACCCCGAGGCAGATCCAGGACAACCAGGCCGTCATCACCGCGTACCTGGGCGAAGAGTAGGGCAAAGGGAGCAGATGCTAAAGATCAAGAACATCAACGCCTATTACGGCAAGGTGCACGCGCTCAAGAACGTCTCGCTGCACCTGAAGCCAGGCGAGATAGTGACCCTGATCGGCGCCAACGGCGCCGGCAAGACGACGCTGCTCAACACCCTTTCCGGCATCATCCCCACCTCAAGCGGGGAGATCCTGCTGGAGGGGAATAACATCGTCGGGCAGGCGGCTGACCGCGTGGTTTCCCTGGGGCTGTCCCAGGTGCCGGAAGGGCGGCAGGTTTTCAACCCGCTCATGGTCGAGGAAAACCTGGAGTTGGGCGCCTACCTGCGTTACCGCGCCGGCGGGCAGAGGCACGAGATCGGCGCCGACCTGGAGCGGATGTACCAGATGTTCCCGAGGTTGAAGGAGCGCCGTCGCCAGGCGGCGGGAACTCTCTCCGGCGGGGAGCAGCAGATGCTGGCCATCGGCCGCGCGCTCATGGCGCGTCCCAAGCTGCTCCTTCTGGACGAGCCGTCCATGGGACTCGCCCCCCTGGTGGTGCAGGACATCTTCAAGGTAATCGAGCATCTGCGCAGCGAGGAGGGGACTACCATCCTCCTGGTCGAGCAGAACGCGCGCGCCGCGCTGAAGGTCGCCGATCGCGGCTACGTCCTTGAGACCGGTAAAGTGATACTTGAAGGAAAGGGATCCGAGCTGCTGGAAAACAAGGATGTACAGCGCGCCTATCTGGGGCGCGACAAGAAAGAAATTTGGGAGAGGTAGCTATGCAGATTTGGGAACCCGAATACGAGTGCATGCCGCGGGAGGAGATCGAGCAGCTCCAATTGGAGCGGCTCCAGGCTACTCTGAACCGCGTTTACAAGAACGTCACCTGCTACCGCACCAGGTTCAAGGAGTTGGGGATCGTCCCCGAGGACGTCCGGTCCCTCGCCGACCTGGCCAAGCTCCCGTTCACCACCAAGGAGGACCTGCGCCTCAACTACCCCTACGGCATGTTCGCCGTGCCGCTGCGCGAGGTCGTTCGCATCCACTCCTCCTCCGGCACCACCGGCAAGCCGACTGTCGTGGGCTACACCAAGCACGACCTCAAGGTTTGGTCGAGCCTCGTTGCCCGCTTCATGACCGCGGCCGGCGTCAACAGCGACGACGTGGTGCAGATCGCCTTCGGCTACGGCCTCTTCACCGGCGCCTTCGGCCTGCATTACGGCTCCGAGACGATCGGCGCCTCCGTCATCCCCATGGGCGCGGGCAATACTGAAAAGCAGATCATGATCATGCAGGACTATCGCACCACCGCGCTGGTATCCACGCCGAGCTATGCGGTCACCATCGCGGAGCGGATGGAGAAGATGGGGATCGATCCCAAGGGCCTTACCCTGAAGGTCGGTCTCTTCGGCGGCGAGCCGTGGTCCGAGGCGATGCGGCGCGAGATCGAGGAGCGGCTCGGCATCACCGCCACCGACAACTACGGTCTCTCCGAGGTCATCGGCCCCGGCGTCGCCGGCGAGTGCCTGTGCAAGCGCGGCATGCACATCTCCGAGGACCACTTCATCGCCGAGATTATCGACCCCGATACCGGCGCGGTGCTTCCTCCCGGTAGTGTGGGCGAACTGGTGCTCACCTCGCTCACCAAGGAAGCCTTCCCGATGGTCCGGTACCGGACCCGCGACATCACTTCGCTCGACTACGAGAAGTGCGAATGCGGCAGGACCATGGTGCGCATGAAGAAGACCATGGGGCGCTCCGACGACATGCTCATCATCAAGGGGGTAAACGTCTACCCGTCGCAGATCGAGGACGTGCTGTTCGCCATCGAGGGGTGCCAGCCGCACTACCAGCTGGTCGTGGACCGCAAGGGGGCGCTCGACACCCTCGAGATCCGTATCGAGGTGACCGAGAACATCTTCTTCGACGAAATGAAGAAGCAGAAGGCTTTCCTGGACAAGGTGGAGAAGAAGATCGACTCCGTGCTGGGCGTCGGCGCCGTGGTGAAGCTGGTCGAGCCGAACAGCATCCCGCGGGCCGAAGGCAAAGCGTGCCGCGTCATTGACAACAGGAAAATCTAGACTAGCATTGATTCCGCTTTTGCTTTCAAGCCGGGTGTTATAGACAAGGCTGCAAGCATACTCAACTGGGGCACGCCCCCCCGATACTACCAAGGAGGAATCAACATGAAGAAGGTTCTCGTTGCTACTGCTGCTGTGCTGTCTATGTCCGTAATTGCGGTTCCCGCTTTTGCCGAGGCCAAGAAAGGCGAGAAGATCGATGCCAAGGCCAAGTTCGACCAGCACTGTGTTGCCTGTCACCCCAAAGGCGGCAACATCATCAAACCCAGCAAGGGCCTGGGCAAGAAGGACCTGGCCGCCAACGGCATCAAGACCGAGAAGGACATCGTTGCCAAGATGCGCAACCCCGGTCCCGGCATGACCAAGTTCGACGCCAAAGCCGTACCCGATGCCGAAGCCAACGCCATCGCGAAGTACATCCTGGCTACTTACAAGTAATTGCTTTACGCAGACATCACCAAAGCACCTGCCGGCCTATAGCCAGCAGGTGCTTTTTTGTTTTTCCTAGGAATCTACCCTTAGCAAAGGATGCGTTGGTTTTGTAGCCGTGACGCTAGCACTACGTCCCCCCCTTGTTAAAGGGGGGACAGAGGGGATTTGCTCTTTGCTGGCACACCCTAAATATCTCTTCCAAAACCGCTGTCGTTTCGACTAATACCTGCCGGTTGTCAAATCTCAGCACCATCAATCCCTGTTCTTTCAGATACGCGTCTCGCGCGGCGTCAACGTTGCACAGTTCCTCCTGCAGATGCTGACTGCCATCTACCTCAATCACCAACTGTGCCGCGGCAGCAAAGAAATCGACAATATAAGGGCCCAGCGGTTTCTGACGATGGAACTGGAGCCCTAGGAGTTGCTTGCCCCGCAGGTGAGACCACAGCAGTTGCTCGGCGTCGGTCATCTGCTTGCGCAGTGTACGGGATGGCCCTTTGAGACGGTGATTGTAATTCCGGAACAAGGTTAAATCCCCCCTGGCCCCCCTTTGTCAAGGGGGGGACGTGAGTGCTCGTGTAGTGCTTTGTGGGCAAGGTAGATCCGCTCCTGCAATGGCATAGAACGGCCGGGATATGGTTAAATCCCCTCTGGCCCCCTTTGCTAAAGGGGGGGCAGGGGGGATTTCTTCTTTGCTGGCACCCTCTGATTCGACGACACACTATACCCTATCCCCGGAGCTTCGGTTGGACACTTTTTCCAGTTTGACTTTGCCGTCAATACTGTTAAACCGATCTAATGTTTTTTAACCCGGCTTAAGCAAGGAGCGGGCGATGGCAAAGAAAAGTTGGCTCTTGAAGTGGCCGGCCCTGCGCCAGTTGGCCAATGGTGATCTGGCGGGACTGGGCGATACGGCGATGTCAGAGAGGACGCATTCCCTAAAACCACGGACCTCGACCGCTGACAAGATTGTGGGGTCGGTCTGCCCTTATTGCGGCGTTGGCTGCGGCCAAAAGGTCTATGTCAAAGACGGCAAGATCATGGACATAGAAGGGGACTACGACTCTCCCATCTCGGAGGGGTGCCTCTGTCCCAAGGGCTCGGCTACCATGCAGCTCGTGACCGGGACGCACCGGGGCATGAACGTCCTGTACCGGCGCCCCTACGGCAAGAGGTGGGAGAAGATCCCGCTCAAACAGGCCATGGACATGGTGGCGGATCGGGTCAAGCAGACGCGCGACGAGACCTGGGAGGATCAGCACGAACAGGGGCATCCGCTGCGACGCACCCTTGGAATCGCGCACCTGGGCGGCGCCACCCTGGACAACGAGGAAAACTACCTGATCAAGAAGCTGTTCACCGCCTTGGGGGTGATCCAGGTCGAGAACCAAGCCCGCATCTGACATTCCTCCACCGTCCCCGGTCTGGGGATTTCGTTCGGCAGGGGAGGGGCGACCACCTTTCAGCAGGACCTGCAGCACTCCGATTGCATCGTCATCCAGGGCTCCAATATGGCCGAGTGTCATCCGGTCGGCTTCCGCTGGGTCATGGAGGCCAAGCGCCGCGGCGCCACCATCATCCACATCGATCCCCGTTTCACACGGACCAGCGCCGTCGCCGACATCCACGTCCCCATCCGTCCCGGCAGCGACATCGCCTTCCTGGGCGGATTGATCAATTACATCATCACCAACGAACGCTGGTTCCGGGACTACGTCATCAACTACACCAACGCCGCCGCCCTCGTCTCCGAGGACTACCAGGACACTGAAGACCTGGACGGCCTCTTCAGTGGGTGGAATGCGGAGAAGGGGCAGTACGACCCGTCGTCCTGGCAGTATCGAGGCTTGGAAGTGACCCCTGCCGCTGGTCACCGGGAGATGTTCTCCGGTGAACCGCGCGCCGAACGCGGGGCCATCGTCTCCGCCGAAGAACACGACTTCACGCTCACCGATCCCCTTTGCGTGTTCCAGATCGTGAAGAAACACTTTTCCCGCTATACGCCCGAGGTGGTGCAGGAGGCGTGCGGCATCCAGCCCGAGATGTTCGAGAAAGTGGCACGCGCCTTGTGCGACAACTCCGGTCGGGACCGGACCAGCGCCTTTTGTTACGCCGTCGGCTGGACTCAGCACTCGATAGGGGTTCAATACATCCGCACCGCAGCAATTGTCCAAATGCTCTTGGGCAACATCGGACGTCCCGGCGGCGGCATCATGGCCCTGCGCGGGCACTCATCCATTCAGGGATCAACCGACATCCCGACCCTGTACAACATGCTCCCCGGCTACCTCCCCATGCCCAAGGCCTCTTACGATACCGATCTGAAGAAATACCTGGAATATAACGAGTCCGCATCAGGTTGGTGGAGCGAGTTCCCCAAGTACATGGTTTCACTCCTGAAGGCGTGGTATGGCCCCGCCGCGATCGCGCAGAACGAGTGGTGCTACAACTACCTGCCCCATATCTCGGGGGATCATTCCCACATGGTGACGGTGGCCGCGATGGCCGACGCAAAGGTGCAGGGGTACTTCGTCATGGGGGAAAATCCGGCGGTGGGATCGATGAACTGCGCCCTGCAACGCAAGGGTTTGCGCAACCTGAAGTGGCTCGTCGTGCGGGACTTCGCGCCGACGGAAACGGCCGAGTTCTGGCGCAACGCACCCGAAATCGTCGCCGGAGACATCAAGCCGGAGGAGATCGGCACCGAGGTCTTCTTCTTTCCCTGCGCCGCCCACACCGAAAAAGACGGTACCTTCACCAACACGCAGCGACTTTTACAGTGGCACCACAGGGCGGTTGAACCGCCCGGCGACTGTCGCTCCGAACTGCACTTCATCTGGCACCTCGGCAGGAGGCTGAAGGAGCTGTACCGGCCCTCGGCGGAACCCAAGGATTTCGCTCTGCGCGACCTGACCTGGGACTACCGCAGTATCGGAGCGATCGAGGAGCCTGACGCCGAGGATGTGCTAGCCGAGATCAGCGGTTATTCCCTTGGGGACCATAAGTACTTCGCCGGGTACAAGGAGCTGAAGAATGACGGCAGCACGGTTTGCGGCTGCTGGATCTACTGTGGCTGCTACAAGGACGGTGTGAATCAGCCTGCCCGCCGGAAGCCGGCGACCCAGCAGACCTGGGTGGCGCCGGAATGGGGCTGGGCGTGGCCCGACAACCGGCGCCTGCTCTACAACCGCGCTTCGGCCGATCCCGATGGCAAGCCGTGGTCGGAACGCAAGAAATACGTCTGGTGGGACCCGGAGCAGCGCAAGTGGACCGGCTACGACAACCCAGACTTCATCGTCGACCGTCCTCCCGACTACCGCCCCGGCCCGGACGCCAAGGGGATCGACACCCTTTCCGGCATCGACCCCTTCATCATGCAGGCCGAAGGTAAGGCGTGGCTCTACGACCCCAATGGCCTTCTGGATGGCCCGCTCCCCACCCACTACGAACCCGAGGAGTCGGTGCTGAAAAACCCGCTCTACGGGCAGCAGTGCAACCCGGCGCGCATGGAGTGGGTTCGCGCCGACAACCCGTATCATAAGGCGTGGGGGGATCCGGATTATCCCTTCATCGCCACGACCTACCGCCTGACCGAGCACCACACCGCCGGTGGCATGAGCCGCTGGGTGCCCTGGCTGTGCGAGCTGCAGCCCGAGATGTTCATCGAGGTGTCGCCGGAGCTGGCCGAACTGCGCGGGCTGGAGAACGGCGGCTGGGCCACCGTCAGCACCATCCGCGGCGAGATCGAGGCGCGGGTTCTGGTGACCGAGCGGATGCAGCCTTTCGTGCAGCAGGGGCGCACGCTGCACACGGTGGGGCTTCCCTATCACTGGAGCTGGATCGGCCGCTCCACCGGGGACGCCGCCAACGAGCTCACCGCCTTTGTGGCCGACCCCAACGTGAGCATCGAGGAATCGAAAGCCTTTTCCGTGCAGGTGGTGGCGGGGAGAAGGTCGAGGAAGCGGCGTGCCGCAACCCAGGGGGCGCTGGTCGAGCGCGAGGTGGCAGGCCCTGAGCGCGACCTCCCTCCGGTTCACCAAAAGCCCGTCGGCCAACACGGACTGCACGCGGAAAAGACGGAAATGACGGAGGAATCATGACCACGCCAGCTACCGGTTTCTTTACCGACACCAGCGTCTGCATCGGCTGCAAGGCATGCGAGGTCGCCTGCAAGCAGTGGAACCAGCTTCCTGCGGACGGAGACTTCTTCAGCGGCCGCTCCTACGATAACACCATCCACCTGGAGGCCACCACCTGGCGCCACGTCGCCTTCGTGGAGCGCCAAGAGCGGCTCTCCGGCCAGAGTACGGCTCGCCCATTCTCCTGGCTCCTCATGTCCGACGTCTGCAAGCACTGCGAACGCGCCGGCTGCCTGGAGGCGTGCCCGACCGGCGCGATCGTCCGTACCGAGTTCGATACCGTCTATGTCCAGCCCGATGTCTGCAACGGCTGCGGCTACTGCGTGGTCTGCTGCCCCTTCGGGGTGATCAACCGGCGCGAGGACGACGGCCGCGCCTGGAAGTGCACACTTTGCTACGACCGCCAAAAGGGAGGGATAGAGCCGGCCTGTGCCAAGGCATGCCCCACGGACTCGATCACCTTCGGTAAGCTGGATGATCTGAAGGAGATGGCCCGGAACCGGCTGCAGGAGCTGCACCGGCGCGGGGTGACCGAGGCCTGGCTCTACGGGATGAGCGAGCGGGATCAGCCGGGGACGGAAGGGCTGCACGCTTTCTTCCTGCTGCTGGATCGCCCCGAGGCGTACAACCTTCCTCCCGATCCGTCGGTGCCGACCAAGGGGGTTATGGGGTCCTGGGGTGTCATGGCGCTTGCCGCTGCGGGGATGGCGGCTGCGGCGCTTGCCGCCGCGCATAGCAGGGGAGGTGACCGCAAATGATCCTGGCACAGAGCAGGTTGCACGTAGGGAGGGAGATGAGCCCGGAGCTGGCGCTGCAGACCGGCGAGGGGGCGGGGCAACGGGTGAAGCATCCCGAACCGGATGCTGGCGGTATCGTGCCACTGTGGCGGGAAGTGCCATCGCGATACACGGCGCCTGGATACTACGGGCTCGCCCTGCTCAAGGAGCCGGTCTGGATCTGGTCCGTGCCGTCCTATTTCTACATCGGCGGGGTGGCGGGAGGTAGCGCCATGCTGGCCGCCGCTTTGCACGGTAAGAAGAGACTGCGCAGGCTGGCGTCATGGTGCCGCCTGCTGGCTTTTGCCGGCACCACGGTCGGTCCGGCCCTCCTTACCTACGACCTGGGCAAGATGAGTCGTTTCCTGAACATGCTGCGCGTGTTCCGCCCCAGCTCGCCCATGAGTATCGGGTCGTGGTCGCTGGCCGGGACAGGGATGATGGCGACCCTCTTCCTGTTGCAGGGGGACCGCTCCGGTGCGGTTACCCGCTACGGGACAGCAGTTGGGGGACTCCTGGTGGCCGGTTACACCGGCGTGCTTTTGGGGAACACGGCAAACCCGCTGTGGCGTGAACGGCGGCTGCTCCTGCCGCTGCTGTTCATGTCGTCGGCCGCGGCGAGCACAGCGGGAGTGCTACAGATGATGCCGCTGGACAAGCGCGAAGAGAAGGTGGTGCAGCGCTTTGGGCTGGTCGGCAAGGCGGGTGAAGCGGCCAGCATGGTCGCCATGCAGAGGAATGATTCGACTGTCCCGGAGGTTGCTGCAGCCGCAAGGGAAGGGAAGGGGGGCATGTTATGGACGGCGGCGAAGGCCGCGCTCGTTTCCGGCATCCTGGTCGAACTGCTGCCGGTACGCTCGCCGCTGAAGAGGAAGGTGAGCGGAGCCCTCACCACCCTCGGTGCCATCTGCCTGCGCTTCGCGCTGCTGGAGGCGGGGAAGGCCGCGGCACGGGAGCCGCAGGCTACCATTGCCTTGGAGCGCGGGAGGATGAGGCGGTAAGAGGAAGAGGCCGGTGGTGGGAAAAAGCTACCCGGCAATATATAAGCAAAGAGCGCCGCAGGTTTTCCTGCGACGCTCTTTTATGGCACAAAGTAGATGGATTCCCCGCCACTTGCGGCTTCCCCCATCCAGCTCCTTCCAACTGTAAAATCAAATCCCCCCTGTCCCCCTTCGCAAAGTGGGGGACGCTGGTTCGCGTGCAGCGCTTCGTGGCTACCTCCCCCGTAATTCTCTGCTGAAACTTCGCAAAGCGGAGGCGGTTGCAGCATGGGCAATCTACAGTGTCTGCTTGGCCGCCGATACCTTGATCTCAAGGACCGCCCGCGCCCAGGGGAAGGTGGCTTTGGTGGAGTCGAAGGTGGGACCCGAGTCGACGATGGTCCCGGTGCCTTCCACGAAGAAACCGGTGCCGGGGCCGTGTGTTCCCTCCACCTCGCGCGCACCCAGCGTGATCAGAACCCGCGGGTTCTGGGCCAGGTTGTTTTCGGTTACGTGCATGTAGCCCACCGGCACCAGCAATTTGCCATCCCCGCTGATCCTCAGGTAGCTGTTCCAGGTGTTGACCATGTGCGGGCCTTCGATTCCCTGCGTCACTATGGCCACTACACCCTCATGTGCCATCACTTCTTTCATCTTGTCCGGAATTGGTATCATCATATAGCTCCTCCTTTGGTGGTTACCATTGTCTCAGTTCGATAGGGAAGCCGTCACAATCCTTGATCTCGGCACGTTTGGAAGGACCGAGGGTGACCGGCCCCCAACTCGGGTTGATTCCTTTCCCTACTAGGTACTCCAGAGCCTCGTCCATATTGTCGACTTCCAACGCCATCATCCGGTATCCCGTGCCCCACGGCTCCACTTGGGTTATGGTGGCATCGGTTACCCGCATCAGCTCCACCACGGTGTCCCCGAGTGCCAAGTAGGCAATCTCCTCCAGTGGCGCGGCCGGTACGGCCATCCGCTGTTTCACTGTGAAGCCCAGGATCTCCGTGTAAAACGTGATGGAACGTTCGAAGTCGGTGGGTATTATCTCAATATGATCAATCCTTTTAAACATTGTCGCCTCCGTATCTGTATATCTACTTACCGCTTTACTTGTGCTGTTCTTTACTTTGATTCCGCTATGAGTGCGGCGTTAGGTGCTTTGTCAGGAACCCGCATCCACTGTGCCGCAATGAGTGAGATGACACCAAGCACCGTGCCGCCGATGAAAGGTATCCGGTAATCCATCATCCAGAAATATCCCCCCAAGGCTGGCAGGAAGACGGCGGCAATGTGGTTGATAGTAAAACCCACTGACATGGATGAGGCGATGTCGGCCGGATCGGCCACCTTCTGGAAGTAGGTCCTGATGGCGACTTCGAAATTGTAGAGGATGTTATCCAGTATGTACATCAGCATGACCAGATTTTTAGACGTGGTGAAGGCGTAGACCAGGAAGATGACGATGACGCCGGAGTACTCGATGGAGGAGATGGTGCGCTCGCCGAAGTGGTTGATCGCTTTTCCGATCAACGAGTTGAGGATGTAGGCCACCACGTTGTTGATGATGAACAGGATGGTCATCTCGCGGACAGTAAAATGGAACACCTGGACCAGGAGCAGGATGGAGAAGACCACAAAGATCTGGCGTCTGGCGCCGGAGAGCAGCGTCAGCAGGTAAAAGAGCGAATAGCGGCGGCGCAGGATCATCTTCTTGCGCTGCGGTACGATGCCGGCGTGGGTGGGGTTCTGGAACAGCCCCCAGACGCCGGCCGCCAGCACCAGCGCGCCGATAGCCAGGTACATCTCGCGGTAGTGCGCGATGCCGCTCAGGCAATACACGATGATGCCGGCGACGACGCTCGATACCGCTGCGAGCGCACGCAGACGGCCGAAAATGAGCGGCGACACGGCGGTCGAGAAGTATTGCAGCGTGAGAGACTGGTTGGTGCTCTCGTAATAATGGAAGCCGAAGCTCATCACAACCGTTGTGAAGATGACCCAGCCATAGGAGGGGATCAGGGCGGTGATGCCGGTCCCGAGGCCCAGTAGGACGATGGAAAGCGCCGCCAGCTTGTGCTCCCGCACCAGCAGCAGCACGAACACGACCAGCAGCGACAACAGTCCCGGTATTTCGCGCACCGACTGGGTGACGCCCACCTGGCTCCCGTTGAGATGCACCATCTCAGCGGCGAAGTTGTTGAAAAGGATAGTGTAGCCCTGCAGGCCGATGGTCGAGGCGGCGGTCAGCACCACCAGAAAGCGCAGCATCGGGCGCTGCTCAGAGGTCAACAGTCCCGCGTCCAATTTTCCAAGTACACCTTTCATGCAGTCTCCAGTTGTCTCGCGGTTCCCGCGCCGGCTCCAGCCGGGCAGAAGCGCTATCTTTAGCACCGATGGCGGCCGCTTGTATATACCGCTCTCTTTAATGATCGTGCGGCGGCTTGACATTAATGGGGCGCCAGCTACTTTTTATGAATGTTTTCAGCCGAGATCACTGCTACGACAGGAATAGCGGGCAGAACAGTATCAACTTCAAGGAGGAAGTCATGCAAAAGTATCGCTGCACGGTTTGTGGGTACATTTATGATCCAGAGGTAGGGGACATTGATAGCGGTGTGGCGCCGGGAACCGCCTTTGAAGACATTCCGGAGGATTGGGTCTGTCCGGTGTGCGGTGTCGATAAGAGCATGTTTGAGCCGGAATAAGCCTCAAAGGGAGACCAGCTTATGAAGTGTGTGATCATCGGCGGGATAGCTGCTGGGCTTTCAGCGGCCAGTCAGATAAAGCGGCAGTCTCCCGAAGCTGAGGTGGTTGTTCTCGAGAAGAGCGGTGACGTCTCCTACGCCGCCTGCGGCATGCCCTACAACCTCTTCTTCAGGGACAAGCCGGTGGAGAAGTTGTACGCACTTCCTTTGGAAACCATCCGAAGCGAGCGCGGTGTCGATTACAGGCTGTACCAGGAAGTAACCCGCATCGACGCAGAGGGAAAGGAGGTCGAGGTCACCGATCTTCAGAGCGGTAAAAGTTACAGCGAAAGTTACGATTTCCTGGTCTATGCCACCGGAAACAAAGCGATCCGCCTCGACTATCCCGGCTTCGACGACCGCGACGTCTTCTACTTCCGAACCCTTGAAGATACCCGCCGCGCCAAGGAGTTCCTGTACCAAAATCCCCCGGCCAAGGTGCTCTTGGTCGGCGCCGGTTACACCAATCTGGAAGTAGCCGATGTCCTCACCAACTTGAAGCTCACGCCGGTGATCATCGAGAAGGCGCCGGTGATTCTGCCGTCCTTCTGCGAAGAGGTGCGCGAGAAGGTCGTGGCAAAGGCACTGGAGAAAGGGATCGAGCTTTTCACCGGTGTCGATGTCGAGGAGAAGGCGGGGCGCCAGGTGAAGACATCGGCCGGGACCTTCGAGGCCGACATGGTGGTGGTGGCTGCGGGAGCACGCCCGAACACCGCCCTCTTTGCGGCGGCCGGGGGCGAATTGGGCGTTGCCGGCGCGGTCAAGGTGGACCGCTACCTGCGCACCAACCTGGACGGCGTCTTCTCCGGCGGGGACTGTGCCGAGCACTACGTCCGGCAGTTGGGGCTCAACTCGTACTTCCCGCTCGGGCCGGCGGCCAACAAGCAGGGACGTGTCATCGGCCACAACATCTGCAATCCCGACCGGATGACCGAGTTCTGGGGCATCGACCAGACCGCGGTCTTCAAGTTTTTCGACTACACCATCGCCACCACCGGACTCAGCGAGCGGCAGTTGCAGACGCTTAACAAGAACGTGGTCAAGGTGGTGGTGGATGGCCCGACCAGGGGCGAGTTCCCCGGTGGCGGCACCATCCGCATCGTGCTTTTGTGCGAGAAGGGAAGCGGCCTCTTGCTGGGCGCCCAGATGATAGGCGAGGATGTGGTGGCCAAGCGGCTGGACGTCCTGGCCACCGCCATCTACAAGAAGATGACCGTGTTCGAGATCGCCGAGCTGGACCTGAGTTATTCCCCGCCTTACGCGCCGGTCTGGGATCCCATCCTGGTCGCGGCCAACGTCGCTGTAAAAAAAGTCTGAGGAGAAGACATGAGCGTATTAAACAGCTACAACACCCTCTCCACGCTCACCGTGGACGGCAAGACCTACCGCTATCACTCGCTGAAGGCGTTCGCGGCCAACTCGGGCATCGATATCAGCCGGCTCCCTTACTCCATGAAGATTCTGCTGGAGAACCTGCTGCGCCGCGAGGACGGTGTGGTGGTGAAAAAAGAGGACATCGAGGCAGTGGCGCGCTGGGACGCGCAGGCCGAGCCGGACCAGGAGATACAGTTCATGCCGGCGCGCATCCTGTTGCAGGACTTCACCGGTGTGCCTGCCGTGGCCGACTTGGCCGCCATGCGCTCGGCCTTGGACCGCCTCGGAGGGCGGCCTTCTGACATCAACCCGATGCAGCGCGCCGACCTGGTCATCGACCATTCGGTGCAGGTGGACCAGTATGGCAGCCAACTCGCCCTGCAGGCGAACTCGGTGCTGGAGTTCGAGCGTAATCACGAGCGCTACCAGTTCCTGCGCTGGGGGCAGTCCGCCTTCAGGAACTTCAGCGTCGTGCCGCCGGCGACCGGCATCTGCCACCAGGTGAACCTGGAATACCTGGCCCAGGTGGCGCTGGTGAATACGGTCGAGGGGGAGGACGGCGCTGAGTGGGTGCTGCCTGACACCCTGGTCGGCACCGATTCGCACACCACCATGATCAACGGCCTGGGCGTGGTCGGTTGGGGCGTCGGCGGGATCGAGGCGGAAGCGGCGATGCTGGGGCAACCCTGCTCGATGCTGATCCCGCAGGTAGTCGGCTTCCGGCTGACAGGCGCCTTGAGCCCCGGCGCCACCGCCACCGACCTCGTGCTGACCATCACCCAGATGCTCAGGAAGAAAGGGGTGGTCGGCAAATTCGTGGAATTCTACGGCCCCGGCGCCGCCTCGCTCAACATCGCCGACCGCGCCACCATCGGCAACATGGCACCCGAGTACGGCGCCACCATCGGCGTCTTCCCCGTCGACGAGCAGACCTCGGCATATCTCGGGCTCTCAGGCAGGGGCAAAGTGGTGCCGCTGGTGGAGACTTATTTCAAGGAGCAGGAACTCTGGCGCTCCTCGGACCGCCCCGAGCCGGTGTTCAGCGACACCCTGGAGTTGGACCTCGCCGATGTGGAGCCGTCGCTGGCCGGCCCCAGCCGTCCCATGGATCGTGTGCGCCTGAAAGAGGTGCGCGGCTCGTTCAGGAGGCAGCTCGTTACCCTGCGGCAGCAGGACGCGGCTCACGTGGACAAGGAAACCTTGAACCGCTGGCTCGGGGAAGGGGGCTCGCCCGTCACGGTCGCCCCGGAACTGATGACTGAACACCCGGACAAGGCACTTGGCTCGCTGGGGCAGTGCGTCCCGGTGCGTCAGCCCGACGGCACCAGCTACAACTTGTGTCATGGCTCCATCGTCATCGCAGCCATCACCAGTTGCACCAACACCTCCAATCCTTCAGTGATGATCGGGGCGGGTGTCCTGGCGCGTAACGCAGTGCGACGCGGCCTCCAGGTGCGCCCCTGGGTCAAGACCAGTCTCGCCCCCGGCTCCAAGGTGGTCACCGACTACCTGGCCGCAGCATGCCTTACGCCGTACCTGGACGCACTCCGCTTCCACCTGGTCGGCTACGGCTGCACCACCTGCATCGGCAACAGCGGCCCGTTGGCGGATCACATCTCGCGCGCGGTTGTGGAAGGTGATCTCGCCGTCGCGGCGGTACTCTCCGGCAACCGCAACTTCGAGGGGCGCATCAATGCACACGTCCGGGCCAACTACCTCGCTTCGCCCCCGTTGGTGGTCGCCTATGCACTCGCCGGCAACATCAACATCGACCTGACCCGCGATCCCCTCGGTACCGACCCCAACGGGGAGCCGGTCTACCTGAAGGACATCTGGCCCGACGACAAGGAGGTGGCGGAGCTGGTGCAGAGCTGCGTGCATGCCGAGTCCTTCGCCACCAACTACGCCGACGTTTTCCACGGTGACGAGCAGTGGCGCGGGCTTTTGGTGCCGAGTGGCGAACTGTACCAGTGGCAGGAGGATTCCACCTACATCAAGGAGCCTCCCTTCTTCCTCGACCTCCCGCCTGAGCCGCAACCGGTACAGGACATCACCGGTGCGCGCTGCCTCGCTCTTTTGGGCGACTCCATAACCACGGACCACATCTCGCCGGCAGGGTCCATCGGCAAGGCGACGCCGGCCGGCCGCTATCTGATGTCGCTGGGCATCGAGCCCAAGGACTTCAACTCCTACGGCGCGCGGCGTGGCAACCACGAGGTGATGGTGCGCGGCACCTTCGCCAACACCAGGATCAGGAATGCGCTGGTCCCCGGCGTGGAAGGCGGCGTCACCATGTACTTCGCCAAAGGGGACGGCAGCGGCAAGCAGATGTCCATCTTCGACGCGTCGGAGCAGTACCGCGCCGAGGGTACCTCGTTGGTCGTCATAGCCGGCAAGGAGTATGGTACCGGCTCCTCCCGTGACTGGGCCGCCAAGGGAACCAAGCTCCTTGGCGTGCGGGCGGTGATAGCCGAAAGCTTCGAGAGGATCCACCGCTCCAACCTGGTCGGCATGGGGATTCTGCCGCTGCAGTTCCTGCCGGGAGAGGGGTACAAGAGCATCGGCCTCAACGGCACCGAGAGTTTCGACCTCACCGGCCTCAACGACCTGACGCCGGGGCAGAAGCTCGAGGTGAAGTTCACCGGCGTTGACGGAGCGACCGGTTCCTTCAACGTTTTGGTGCGCATCGATACCTCCAACGAGCTCGACTATTACCACCACGGCGGCATCCTGCCGTTCGTGCTCAGGCAGTTTCTCAAGTAGATAGACCCAGTCGCTTGTTACTCCCTCCCCTGGAGGGGGAGGGTCGGGGAGGGGGCCGCCAACAGCTATTCCCCCCTCCCGACCTCCCCCTTCCGGGGGGAGGAGACAGCCTGTAGTGCAATCCCACCTATTTTTACCGCGCACCCATATCCCAACCGGCAAAGGTGGGCGAATGATTATTCGCCCCTACAATTCTTGCTTGACCCGTCATACCCCCAGGGGGTATTGTCTTGTTTAACGATATACCCCCACCCGGTATCGGGTGCCCGGAGGAGACCATGGCTGACTCTTCAAAAAACAAGCTGAACACCCGCGTGAAAAGAATCGCCGGGCAGGTCGCAGGCATCGAACGGATGCTGGACGAGAAACGCTACTGCGTGGACATCCTGAACCAGATTTCCGCCGTGCGCTCTGCGCTCGATGCGCTAGGTGTTGAACTGCTTACCCGTCACCTGGAGAACTGCGTGCTGGGGCAGGGGGGCGACAAACAACACGACCAGGCCAAGCCGATGAGCCAGCAGCAGCTGTTGGGCGAGGTCAAGACGGCGCTGTCGCGGTTTCTGAAGTAGTGCTTTGGAGGAAGACAAAATGGCTGAAAAAGTAATCTTACGCGACCCCGTATGCGGGATGGAAGTCGGCGCTGCTGCTCCCCTTTCCGCCACGCACAAAGGGACCAGCTACAAATTCTGCTCCGCGACCTGTCTGGAGAAATTCCTGGAATCGCCGGAGACGTATCTCAACCAAGTTGCGGCGCCCGCAACTGCGGAGGCGCTTGCCCCGGCAGCCCCACCAGTGACGGCACAGGAACGGGCGGAGCAGTGCGAGTTCCCGCTTCTGGGCATGAACTGCGCGGGCTGCGCAGGTCGCATCGAGAAGACCCTGAACACGACACCTGGCGTGGTGACTGCGGCGGTCAATTTCGCCACCACCCGCGCCACTATCAAGTTCGACCCCCGGGGAACTTCACCCGACACGCTCAAGCAGGTGGTGCGCGACATGGGTTACGACGTCTTGGAATCCGGCGAAGCAGGGGAGACCGACGAGGCCGGCATGCTGGAAGCGCAGACCCAGGTGCACGAGGCACAGTACAGGAAAAACCGTACCAAGTTCTGCGTGGCGCTGGCCCTGACCCTGCCTGTGGCGGTGCTCGCCATGGCCGGACACGTGGTGCCTGCGTTGGCCGACGCCTTCAACTTTCCAGGGCGCGCCTGGGTCGAGCTTGCCCTGACAACTCCTGTATTGTTCTGGGCCGGTCGCGAGTTCTTCACCGGCGCCTGGACCGCCGCCAAGCACCGTGTCGCCGACATGAACACCCTGGTTGCATTGGGCACCCTCTCCGCCTATGTCTTCAGCCTGGTCGCCACTATTGCCCCGGAGTGGCTCATAGCCGGAGCAGGCGCTTCGGGCGTAACTGCCGGTCACGCACACGCCATGGCCTCGCCGGTCGGCGTCTACTACGAGGTGGCCGCCATCATCGTCACCTTGATCCTGATGGGGCGCCTGCTGGAGGCGCGCGCCCGCAGCAAGACGAGCGGCGCCATCCATGCCCTCATCGGACTGCAGCCCAAACTGGCCCGCGTGGTACGGGACGACAGGGAGGAGGATATCCCGATCGCCGAGGTGCAACTGGGCGACGTCATCGTGGTGCGTCCCGGCGAAAAGGTGCCGGTGGACGGTGAAGTGATCGAAGGGGGCTCTTCGGTCGACGAGAGCATGCTGACCGGCGAGCCGCTGCCGGTGCAAAAGAAAATAGGCGACACGGTGATCGGCGCCACACTGAACAAGACCGGCTCTTTCCGGATGCGCGCCACGAGGATCGGCAAGGACACCGTGCTGCAGCAGATCGTGCGACTGGTGCAGCAGGCCCAGGGAAGCAAGGCGCCCATCCAGCGCCTGGCCGACCTGATCGCCAGCTATTTCGTGCCGGTGGTGATCAGTCTCGCCATTGCCACCTTCGTGATCTGGTTCGATGTTTCGCCGCCCGAGACGCGCCTCAACATGGCGGTACTCACCTTCGTTTCGGTGCTGATCATCGCCTGCCCCTGCGCCCTTGGTCTCGCCACTCCGACCGCCATCATGGTCGGCACCGGGCGCGGCGCCCAAAGCGGCATCCTGATCAAGGGGGGCGAGGCACTGGAAACCGCCCACAAGCTGACCACCATCGTCCTGGACAAGACCGGCACCATCACCCGCGGCGTCCCTTCGGTCACGGACGTGGAAACTTTCCTGGTAGATAGGCAAACCCTGCTGCAGCTCGCCGCCTCGGCCGAGGCCGGCAGCGAGCACCCACTGGGAGAGGCAATCGTGCGCTCGGCAGAGGAGGAGGGGCTCGAGCGGCTTTCGGTGAGCGGGTTCAACGCCATCCCGGGGCACGGCATCGAGGCTGAAGTGGCGGGCAAAAAGATCCTCGTGGGCACTGAGCTGCTGCTGACCAACAACGGTGTCGCCGTCAATCCATCGAAAGCGCACCTGCTGGCGGACGCGGGAAAAACTCCGGTGCTGGTGGCAATCGACGGGAGGTTCGCCGGTGTCATCGCCGTCGCAGACCCGATCAAGGAAACGTCTGCCGCCGCCATCAAGCGTCTGCACGACCTGGGTCTCGAGGTGATCATGCTGACCGGTGACAATCGCCGCACCGCCGACTCCATCGCACGCCAGGTAGGCGTGGACCGCGTGGTCGCCGAAGTGCTGCCGGACGGGAAGGGCGAAGAGGTGAAGAAACTGCAGGCACAGGGCAAGGTTGTAGCCATGGTTGGCGACGGCATCAACGACGCCCCGGCGCTGGCGCAGGCCGATGTGGGGATCGCTATGGGGAGCGGCACCGACGTCGCCATCGAGGCGGCCGACATCACGCTGGTGCGCGGGGACCTGAACGGTGTCATCTCCAGCATTGCACTCTCCCGGGCCACCATCGCCAACATCAAGCAGAACCTGTTCTTCGCCTTCATCTACAACATTCTCGGTATCCCGATCGCGGCGGGGATCCTGTACCCGTTTACCGGGTGGCTCCTGAGTCCGATCATCGCTTCGCTGACCATGGCGCTCTCCTCGGTCAGCGTGGTCACCAACGCCCTGCGTCTGCGCGGGTTCACCGTAGAAAGGGGATAACCATGGACACTACCCAGATACTCGTAACCGTGGCCGGCGCCGCCCTTATTGCCGGCAACCTCTGGTTCTTTTTCGGCAAAAAAGCTACTATCAAGCCCGTTGCCAAGGGCGCCCTCTACGCCTGCCCGATGCATCCCTGGATCACCAGTAACGATCCCACCGCCGACTGCTCGATCTGCGGCATGAAACTGGTCAGAAGCGACGAGATAAGCACGTAACGAAGCAACTGTGGTTGTGGAATATTCTGCTGTCGAGGTGGAATATTCCTCCAACCAGATAGCCCACTCCCTACCGTTTACCCGCGCTGTATGCGCTTTTACAGGCACTTAGCACAAGATATTCCTCTTGGCATGACACTTGATATAGAGCAGCCGGTAGTCGTTGCAAGGAGATGCCGCGGGGTTCCGCCTCCTCGGTCCCGCGGCATCTTTCAACCCGCAGCACGGAGACAAGATGAAACTGCACACCATCTCGATCAACAACCTGAAGCGCCGCAAGGCCAAGATGGCGTTCCTGACCATCGGCCTCATGGTCGGCATCGCCACCATCGTGACCCTGGTCACCCTGACCCGCTCCATGTCCAACGACATCGAGCGGAAGATGGACGAGTTCGGCGCCAACATCCTGATCACCCCGCAGAGCAACGGCCTGTCCATGAACTACGGCGGCATCAACCTGGGCGGCGTCACTTTCGATCAGCGCGAGATCAAGCAGGAGGACCTGGACAAGGTCCGCAAGATCAAGAACAACAAGAACATCTCCTCCATCTCTCCCAAGGTGCTGGGCGGGGTGAAAATCGGCACCCACGACGTGCTGCTGGTCGGCGTCGATTTCGCAGCGGAGTTGAAGATGAAGCAGTGGTGGCAGATTTTCGGCGCCGAGCCAAAAGGGGACAACGAGTTGCTCTTGGGGAGCGACGCCTCCAATACTCTCAACGCGACCTCGGGCGACAGCATCGAGATCAAGGGGGAGAAGTTCAAGGTTGCCGGCGTCCTGAACCAGACCGGGTCGCAGGACGATTCGCTGGTCTTCATCGCGCTGCCCAAGGCGCAGAAGATCCTCGGCAAGGAAGGAAAGATCACCATGGCCGAGGTTGCGGCACTCTGCTCCGGTTGCCCCATCTCCGACATGGTGAACCAGATCGCCGAACTCCTCCCCGACAGCAAGGTGTCCGCGATCCAGCAGGTGGTGGCGGGACGTCTCAAGGCACTGGACCAGTTCAAACGCTTCTCCTACGCCATGGCGAGTGTCGTTGTCTTCATCGGCTCCCTCATCGTTTTCGTGACCATGATGGGGAGCGTCAACGAGCGCACCACCGAGATCGGCGTCTTCCGTGCCATCGGATTCCGGAAGAGCCACATCATGCGCATCATCCTGCTGGAGGCCGCCCTGGTGAGCCTTCTGGCTGGGGTGTTGGGATACGCTGCGGGCATGGGAGGTGCGAAGCTCGCGCTCCCATTCATGGCTGAAACCAAGAATGCCCACTTGGTTTGGGACACTACGGTGGCCTTCGGGTCGATTGGACTGGCGCTGCTGCTCGGCATCCTGGCCAGCCTCTACCCCGCGCTGCACGCCAGCAAGATGGATCCGACCGAGGCCCTGCGGGCACTTTAAGAGGACGATATGGCAATCATAGCAATGAAGAACGTGAAGAAGCAGTACCAGACCGGATCCGACTTGGTCGAGGCGCTACGCGGCGTGGATATCACCATCGAGGCTGGCGAGTTCATCACCATCATGGGGCAGTCCGGCTCAGGCAAGAGCACGCTGCTCTCGGTCCTGGGCGGGATGAACCATCCCACCAGCGGCGACGTCGAAATGGCCGGGGTGAAGCTGTACCAGTTGAAAAGCGAGGAGTTGGCGGACTTCCGGGCGCAAAACCTCGGTTTCGTGTTTCAGTCCTTTCACCTGATCCAGTATTTGACCGCCCTCGAGAACGTCATGCTGCCGCTCGCCATCGTCAAGATGAGCACCGCCGCCAAGAAAGAAGCGGCCCGCCAAGCGTTGGAGCGGGTGGGGCTGGGCGGCAAGACCGACCGGCTGCCCAACCAGCTCTCCGGCGGCGAGCAGGAGCGCGTCGCTATTGCGCGCGCCATCGTTAATAATCCGCACATCCTTCTTGCCGATGAACCGACGGGCAATCTGGACTCGAAAACCAGCGAGGAAGTCATGACGCTGTTCAGGCAGCTGAACCAAGCCGGACAAACGGTCGTCATGGTCACTCATAACCCCGAGAATGGCGCTTATTCGGATCGAACCATTCATTTAAAGGACGGTTTGATCAGCGCCTAGATCGCAGGAACCTGTCGCCAGATAGAAAGATCTGGGGGAGCACACACTTCTTCTACAGTGTGCCCTTCAGATTTTTCTTTTTGTGTCGATGATGTAAGACAAAGTTGTCAAGCTGTGTATAATATTCCACGATAACTGCCGAATATCCTTCGCACTGAGAGAACCTGCAGTACATGATGCCTGGGAAAACAGGCATTTAGAAGTGGGCATGAATCGTGTAATTCCATTGTGAAAGCTACCGCCAAGTTTCTGGAGTCACCATGAAATACCGGCTTTTCCCGCTGTACCTGTTATTGTCCATCCTGATGACCGCTCCTGCGGCCCTCGCCGAAGATGCTAAGCCCGCCACGGAAAACCTCGATCAGCTGGTGCAGGCTGCCCTGGCCAACAACCCGGAACTGAAGTCCACATCGGCGCGCTGGGAGATGTACAAGAGCCGCATCAGGCAGGCGGGGGCCCTGGAAGACCCGATGCTGATGTTGAAGCTGCAGAACATGATCGTCACCGATCCGCTCAGCTTCAACAAGGACTCCATGACCCAGAAGGTGGTGGGCATCAGCCAGTTGATCCCGTTCGCCGGCAAGCGGAAACTGAAGGAAGACATCGCATCGGCGGAGGCGGAGACCTACCGTTGGAGCGTCGAGGAGCGCAAACTCGAACTGACCCGGATGGTGCGCGAGGCATACTACCAGGTCTACTTTACCGACAAGTCCCTGACCATCATCGAGAAAAACATCAAGATCCTGGACGACTTCATCACCCTGGCCCAGACCAAGTATTCCGTCGGGCAGGGGGCGCAGCAGGATATCTACAAGGCGCTTATTGAACGCTCCAAGATGCTGGACATGAAGATCTCGCTGGAGCAGCAGCGCCGAAGCCTCGAGGTGAGCCTCAACTCCTTGTTGAACCGCCCCCAGAGCACCAAGGTCGGTACCGTCCCGGACTTCAAGCTGGCCCCCCTCAACTACACCCCGGAACAGTTGGTCGACCTCGCCGAGGAGAACCGGCCGCAACTTAAGTCGGTGAAGGCGCAGATCGAGAAGGGGAGGGCGGGGCACCTGCTGGCACAGAAGGAATCCTACCCCGACTTCAACGTCTCCTTCGAATACATGCAGCGCCAGAAGGCCATGGGCAGCGACGGTTCCGACATGTATTCGCTGGGCGTCACCTTCAACCTCCCCATCCAAAAGGAGCGGCGCGCTGCCATGCGGGCCGAGTCCTCCTCGGAAATCAACATGGCCAGCGAGGAGCTGAACGGCGCGCGCAACACCATCTCATCGGGGGTGAACGACCTACTGGCGCAGATGGAGCGGCGCAGGAAGCTGATCGACCTGTACCTCACCGGCATCATCCCGCAGGCGGAACAGTCGCTGGAGTCGGCGGTGATCGGCTACCGGGTTAACAAGGTCGACTTCCTTACCCTGCTGGACAACCGGGTCACCCTGTTCAATTACGAGCGCGAATACTACGACTCGATGACGGATTACCAGATGAAGCTGGCCCAACTCGAAGCGCTGGTGGGCAAAGATCTGCAGTAATCCCTGCAAAGTGAAATTTATTACCCCGCGAGGTACTTACTCATGAATAAAAGCGTGAAGGTCGCAGTTCCCATCATCCTGATCCTGGTAGCGGCGGCTGCCGGCGGCGGATACTATCTGTACCACCAGAAGCACCAGGCCCCGGCCGGCAAGGAAAAGGCGGCCCAGGGACAGGTGCTCTACACCTGCGCCATGCATCCCTTCATCATCAAGGACAAGCCGGGAACCTGCCCCATCTGCGGTATGCAGCTGATCAAGAAGGTGGAGGGGGCCCAGGCGAACGCCGCGGAGCAAAAGATGCTTGGGCACGTTTCCCTCTCGCCGACCCAGTCGGTGATGGCCAACGTAGCCACGGTGCCGGCCGATTACGCGCCGCTGTCCAAGGAGATCAATGCCGTAGGCATCGTGCAGTACGACCAGTCCAGGCAGGCCAAGGTGACCGCCTGGGTCGCGGGCCGTATCGACAAGCTGAATGTGAGCACCGTGGGCGCCTTCGTTTCCAAGGGGAGGCCGGTGGCTGAGATTTACTCGCCGGACCTGGTGGCCGCGCAGCAGGAATATCTCCTCGCGCTCAGAAGCCGCGACCAGTTCAAGAAGTCGAGCATCGACGCCATCTCGCAAGGGGGCGAGGGTCTGGTGGCCTCGGCGCGCCAGAGGCTGAAACTCCTGGGGGTTAAGGACGAGCAGATCGCGGGATTGGAGAAGGCGGGACACCCCAACATCAAGCTCCCCATCTACACGCCGCTCTCCGGCGTCGTGATCGAGAAGGTGGTCCAGGAAGGACAGTACGTGAACATGGGCGACCCGCTCTTCAACATCGCCGACCTCTCCACCGTCTGGGTGGATGTCGAGGTGTACGAGAACGAATTCAGCTTCGTGAAGATGGGGCAGCGGGTGGAGATCGTTTCGCAGTCCTACCCCGGCAAGATCTTCTCCGGGCGCGTCTCCTTCATCTACCCCTTCCTCGATCCCAAGACCCGGACCGTGAAGGTGAGGGTGGCCCTAGCCAACCCGGGGCTCCAGTTGAAACCGGACATGTTCGTGAACGCCTCCATCAAGGCGCCGCTGGGCAAGGCACTGGTGATCCCGGCAACCGCGTTGATGGACACCGGCAAGCGGCAGGTGGTCTGGGTCGAATCCCAGCCCGGCATGTTTGAGCCGCATGACGTGCAGGTGGGCGCCCGCGTAGGGGATAAGGTACAGATCCTCTCCGGCCTCAAACAAGGTGACAAGGTGGCGGCTTCCGGCGGCTACCTGATCGACTCCGAATCGCAGCTTGCCGGCGGCAGCGGTGGCGGCGGTCACGAAGGGCACGCCGGCGGGTCCGCAACTCCGGCCGCACCGGGAGCCGCAGGAGAGCACCAGGGCCACGGTGCCCCGGCAGCACCCGCCGCGCCCAAGAAGGGCGGCGGGTTGGATATGGGCGACATGAAGATGTAGTTGTTGGAATTACTATGAGCACTGAGGTTTTACATGATTGAAAAGATCATCGAATATTCCGCCCGCAACCGGGTGATAGTGCTGATGCTGTTCGCCCTGCTGATCGCCTGGGGCGTCTGGGCGGTCTACAACACGCCGGTCGATGCGATACCGGATCTCTCCGACAACCAGGTCATCGTCTTCACCGATTACCCGGGGCGGTCGCCGCAGGTGGTCGAGGATCAGGTTACCTATCCGTTGGCGGTGAACCTGCAGGGGCTGCCGCAGGTCCGCGCCGTGCGCGCCTCCTCCGCCTTCGGCTTCTCCATGATCTATGTGATCTTCGAGGACAAGGCGGACATCTACTGGGCCAGGACCCGCGTTCTGGAGCGGCTGAACTACGCCGCCAGCCTGCTGCCGCAAGGCGTCGTGCCGACGCTTGGCCCGGACGGCACCGGTGTCGGCCACGTCTTCTGGTACACCCTGGAAGGTAAGGGATACGACCTGGAGCAGCTGCGGACCCTGCAGGACTGGTTCGTGCGCTACCAGCTGAACACCGTTCCCGGCGTGGCCGAGGTGGCCTCCATCGGCGGCTTCGTGCGCGAGTACCAGGTCGACCTCGACCCGAACCGCCTCTTCGCCTACAACATCAAGGTGGGGCAGGTGGCCGAGGCGATCAAGAAGTCCAACAACGACGTGGGCGGCAGGCTTCTGGAGCAGGCCGACGCGGAGTACCTGATCCGCGGTCGCGGCTACGTGAAGTCCACCGCTGACCTGGAGGACATCGTGGTCGGCGCCGACATGCGCGGCACCCCCATCTACGTGAAGAACCTGGGTACGGTGCAGTTGGGCGGCGCCATCCGGCGCGGCATGCTCGACATGAACGGGCAGGGCGAGGCCGTGGGCGGCATCGTGGTCATGCGCTATGGCGAGAACGCGAAGGACGTCATCGACCGGGTCAAGGAGAAAATTGTCTCCCTGGAGAAGGGCCTCCCTCCCGGCGTCAAGATCATGGTTTCCTATGATCGCAGCGACCTCATCGAGCGCGCCATCCACACGTTGAAATCCTCCCTCATGGAGGAGTCCATCGTCGTGTCGCTGGTCATCCTGGTGTTCCTGCTCCACTTCCAGAGCGCCCTCGTGATCGTGCTGACGCTTCCCATCGCCGTGCTGTTTTCCTTCATCACCATGAAGCTTATGGGGGTGTCGTCCAACATCATGTCGCTGGGCGGCATTGCCATCGCCATCGGCGTATTGGTGGATGCCGGCGTCATCATGGTGGAGAACTGCTACCGGCACCTCTCCGAGATGCCTCCCGAGGAGCGGCGCGAAAAGCGCCTGGACGTGATCATCGCCTCGGCCAAGCAGGTCGGCCGCGCCATCTTCTTCTCGCTGGCCATCATCATCCTCTCCTTCGTGCCGGTATTCCTGCTCGAAGGACAGGAAGGGAAGATGTTCCACCCGCTCGCCTTTACCAAGACCTTCTCCATGATGGGATCGGCCTTCATCGCCATCACCCTGGTGCCGGTGCTGATGTACTACTTCATGCGGGGCAAGATGCCGCCGGAGAGCTCGAACCCGGTCTCCACCTTCTTCATCAAGCTCTATTCGCCGGTGATCCGGTGGGTGCTCAAGTGGAAGAAGACCACCATCGCGCTGAACGTGATTGCGCTCGCCATCGCCATCCCGATGTTCGTAAGTATCGGCAGCGAATTCATGCCTCCGCTTGACGAAGGCTCGCTCCTCTACATGCCGGTGACGCTGCCCAACATCTCCATCAACGAGGCCAAACGGTTGATCCAGGTGCAGGACACCGTGATCAAGAGCGTCCCCGAGGTGGAGCACGTGCTGGGCAAGGTCGGGCGCGCCGAGACCTCCACCGATCCGGCACCGGTCTCCATGTTCGAGAGCATCATCATCCTCAAGCCCAAGGACAAGTGGCGACCTGGCGTGACCAAGGCCGACATCGTGTCGGAGCTGGACAGCAAGTTGCAGCAGATCGGGGTCAGAAACGGGTGGACCCAGCCCATCATCAACCGCATCAACATGCTCTCCACCGGCGTGCGAACCGACCTGGGGGTCAAGATCTTCGGCGCCGACCTGAACGTACTGAAGGATCTGGCGGTGCAGGCCGAGGGGATACTGAAAACGGTGCCGGGTGCGGCGGACGTGGTCGCGGAGAGGGTAACCGGCGGCAACTACATCGACATCGACATCGACCGCGAGGCGGCGGCACGTTACGGCGTCGCCGTGGGGGATATCCAGGAGGTCATATCCACGGCCCTTGGCGGTGAGATGCTCTCCACCTCGGTGGAAGGGCGCAACCGCTTCCCGATCCGCCTGCGCTACATGCGCGAGATGCGCAGCGACATCCCGTCCATCCAGCGCATCCTGGTCTCCGGCATGGAGGGGGCACAGGTGCCGCTCTCGCTGGTGACCAAGCTGAAGGTTTCCACGGGCGCGCCCGAGATCAACAGCGAAGGCGGCCTGTTGCGCTCCATCGTCTTCTTGAACGTGCGTGGCCGCGACATGGGGGGCTTCGTCAACGAGGCGAAGACCGTGCTCGAAAAACAGATGAAACTTCCTCCGGGCTACTACGTCGCCTGGTCCGGTCAGTGGGAGAACCAGGTGCGCGCCAAGGCGCGGTTGCAGATGCTGGTTCCCGCCGGGATCCTGATCATCTTCATCCTGCTCTATTTCACCTTCCACTCGGCAATCGAAGCGAGCATGGTCATGCTCTCGGTACCCTTCGCACTAGTCGGCGGAGTCTACCTGGTGAAACTGCTCGGGTACAATATGTCGGTCGCGGTCTGGGTCGGCTTCATCGCCCTGTACGGGATCGCCGTTGAGACAGGGGTGGTCATGGTCATCTACCTGCACGAGGCGCTGGATAAGAAGCTCTTGAAAGGGCCGGTTACCGAGCAGGACATCTACGACGCCACCTTCGAGGGTGCGGTGCTCAGATTGCGGCCGAAGCTGATGACCGTGGCGGTGGCCCTGATCGGCCTGGTTCCCATCATGTGGTCCTCCGGCACCGGTGCCGACGTGATGAAACCGATCGCGGCGCCCATGATCGGCGGCATGATATCTTCCGCTGTGCACGTGCTCATCATGACCCCGGTGATCTTCGTGCTGATGAAGAAGCACGACCTGAAAAAGGGAAAACTGAAGTACTCGGGGATGAAGCACTAGCGGAATATGCTACTAACCAAGTAGAATATTCTGCAGGTTGCTGCGCTTGATTGCCGTAAGACCATGCAGAAATGGCACCTTAGCTCTTGGCACACCGCGTGCTTAATCAATAATAAGTTTATTTTTCACCCAAAAGGAGAATCACTTATGAAGAAACTCATCGTTCTGGTTGCCGCCGCACTCGCTCTGACCGCCCCGATCGCTTCCTATGCTATGGACCACGGTTCCATGGATATGGGGCACGGCGATATGAAGATGAACCATGATATGGGCGCCGTCGCTCACCAGGAAGTTGTCAACGGCGTGAAGGCCACCTTCAAGGTCATGAGCATGAAGGAGCACATGGCCGCCATGAAGATGGAACTTCCCAAAGGGATGAAAGAGACCCACCACATCGCCGTAGAGTTCAAGGATGCCAAGACCGGCAAGCCGATCACCGAAGGCGAGGTGAAGGCCAAAATCCAGGGGCCGGACAACGCCGAGCAGACCAAGGAACTGATGGGCATGCAGGGCCACTTCGGCGCAGACTTCGACCTCTCTAAGAAGGGCAAGTACGGCGTGATGGCCAAATTCAAGCTGAAAGACGGCCAGGTACGCACCTCGAAGTTCTGGTACACCGTCAAGTAGTTCAGAGTGGGCGGCTCCGTAGGCGGAGCCGCCCTTGGTTTTCCTTTCCCTCCTGCGTTTTCCAGTCCTCTTCAACCGTCATAGTCTCGCTTGGTTCGCCCTGTAAGTATAAGTTATCGAACTATAAGAATTATCGACTGGCGTTTTTCTCTAAAATATCTTAGAGGATACTTACCATGACCACAGATACCCTCATCAGAACCGTTCGCACCATGTCACTCTTTCTGCTCGTTGCCTTCTTTGTCGGATGCACGTCCCGCCAGGAGCCTCCTGCTGAAGCGAAGGGGAGGGTGAACGCCACCGCCGCCTTTGTGAAGTCCTTCGGCCCGGTACCGCCGGTGGACAAGGGTACCTGCTATGGCTTCGTCATCTATTTCCCTTCCGCAAAAGAAGCGGGAAAAGTGCTGCCATTTCCGTTCTTCACCTTCGACGAGGCAAGTCTCAAGAAGGTGGCGCTCGGCAAACTGGTCGCGGGTATGGGCGATCAGAAAGCATATCAGGGCGAACTGGCTCAGCCGTTCCCGGCGGGCAGCCGCGTCCTTGAAGTATCGGAAACCGCCGGCACGGTCACCGTCAATTTCAGCAAGGAAGTGAATTCGGCCAAGGAGCAGCAACAACAGGCACTGGTGAATGCAGTGGTGCTGACCTTGCGTCAGTTCACCGGCGTGACCAAGGTCGTTATCAAGGTCGAGGGTGCGGAAAATTCACTTGAGAAGCTGGTCGCGAAGACCGATGAGAGTGCCGTGCTTCCTCTCGCGCCGCCGAGGCTTTTGGGAGTGGTCGGCATGAAGGAGAAGGGCGCCGCCAATGTCGAGGAGATCGACGCCTTCTTCGACCGCCCGGTGGACATCAAGGAACTTACATTGTCCGGTACCGACGGGAAGAAGATAGAGGGGGATATCTTTCAATCGGTCTTTGACATGGCGGGTGTCCTCAAGTCCAAGACTCCGCTATCACTTCAAGAGGGTACTCCCGTCAAGATACATTGGCGGGTCACCGACAAGCTGGGACGAAGCGCATCGGGTGATGGCGAAATCCCGCTGGAAATCAGACAACACTGACAGGAGCAATTATGTATAAGGGCATGACAATCGTCGCCGCTGCCTTTTTGCTGAGTTACGCCGTGGCGGACGCCCACGAGAACCATGAACACGTTAAGCACCACACTGACGTCCAGATGGCGAAGCTGCACAAGATGATGCCCCGGTATGCAAAGGCCCAGGCGCTGATCCAGGCTTCGTTGGAAAAGGGCGATGTGAAGGGGGTGGTCAAGCAGGCCGATTACATTCTCTCCACGACGGCCGATCTGAAGAAGTCGACTCCTCACAAAAATGTGGAGAAACTAAATGAATTCCAGGGGCTCGCCGGCGACCTCGAACATGACATCAGGGGCCTTGCCGATGCGGCGAAGAAAGGCGACTTGGAAGGCGCCAGGGCGGCCTTTGCCTCCGCTGCAAGACAGTGCAATTCCTGCCATGCCAAGTTCCGGTCCTAGCTATGTCCTCAGCTAGCAGCATGTGGCGGTAATGTATGTTCAGGAAAGCGATCTTGCTCTTAGGCGTCGCCGTCACCTGCTGTTTGCTCTGGTTCGCAGTCTACGACTACCGTCAAGCTGGGCCTATAGCCAGGGAAAACCTGCGCGGGCTCGCCTTGTCGCTCACTACCGCCATAGAAAAACTGGCAGCCAACGATCCCTCCCTGGAAACACTGCACTCCTTCCATCCCCCCGATGTCGCCTACTTCGCCCTGGTCGACCGCCGGGGCGTTTACCGCTTCCATTCCAATCATGATCTGGTCGGAACGACTGTTGCTCATGGCTCGGCCAAGGAGAGCGCGCTTTTGAACTGGTCCGAGACCAGTGTCGTTCTCGGCACCGGCGAACGCGCCTACCAGTTCGCCTCGCCGGTGAACGTGTCCGGGGAGCCGTTTCTCCTGGTGCTCACCCTGCACACGTACCGCTCTGACGCGGTGACACGCCGAGCCAGGCTCAACATGACCATCGTGGTCGCACTGGTCGTGGTCGGGTGGCTGCTGAGCCTGGGGTTGTCGCGATATGCGCGGCGCCAGGAGCGCCATGAGGAGGAACTGGCGCGCAGGGAGGCGTTGGCTAAACTTGGGGAAATGGGGGCCATGCTTGCCCACGAAATCCGGAACCCGTTGGCGGGCATCAAGGGATTCGCCCAGGTTATCGCCGCGAAGCCCCAGGAGTCACGTAACGGTGCCTTCGCCCAGAGCATCGTCACCGAGGCTGTCCGCCTGGAAAGCCTGGTCAGCGAGCTCCTGCTCTATGCCGCTCACGAGCCCGGCACCCCAAACGATTTCCTCCTTGCCCCACTTATCGAGCACACCGTTTCCCTGTGCGGACCAGATGCCGGTAACGGTAACGTCGGCATCACCTTGAACTGCCCGGCAGATCTGCTGGTTCGCTGCAACAGGGACAGGATCGAGCAGGCGCTACTGAACCTTGTCCATAACGCCCTTCAGGCCATGGCACAGGGAGGCGAGCTCTGCGTGATTGCGGCGCCTTCCGGCAAAAACGCCGTCATCACGATTGAGGATAACGGGCACGGCATAGCCGAGGAACACCTCCCGCTCGTCTTTGAACCATTTTTCACCACCAAATCCAGGGGAACCGGGTTGGGACTCGCCTTGTGCAAGAAAATAGTCGAAGCAAACGGTGGCAAGATCACGCTGAAGAGCAGGGTAGGGGAGGGGACCGTGGTGACGATGGTCCTCCCCCGCGCACGCTGAGGAAATCGAGGAGCTGAAATGAACGGAACCGTGCTGGTTGTCGAGGATGACGATACCTTTCGTGCCTTTATTCAGACCATTTTGCAGGACGAGGGGTACCAGGTGCAGACCGTGGCAGACGGCGTCAAGGCGCTGCGCCTATTGCGGCAAACCGCCTTTGACGTCGTGGTTTCCGATCTGAAGCTGCCCGGGAAGAGCGGGCTCGACCTGTTTCGGGAGACGAGGCCGGACCCGGGCGCGCCTCCCTTCATCTTCCTTACCGCCTTTGGTACCGTTGACGAGGCCGTCGGAGCCATCAAAGACGGGGCGGTTGATTTCCTGACCAAACCACTGAAAGACCCGCAGGCCCTGCTCACGCTGGTGCGACGGACCATCGAGGCTCAGGGGCGGACCCGCGAGTACCTGTCCCTGAAGGAGTCCGAGGCGGCCGGGTTGCCGCCTGAGGAGCTCCTTTTTGCCGGTGAGGCCATGCGCGCCGTGCGGCAGTTGGTTGGGGACGTGGCCGCCACGATGGCCAACGTGCTGATCTATGGCGAGAGCGGCACCGGCAAGGAATTGGTCGCCCGAACCATTCACATGATGAGCCAGAGGAACAAGGGCGCTTTTGTCGCCATAAACTGCGCTGCCATTCCGGATAACCTCCTGGAGAGCGAACTGTTCGGTCACGAGAAAGGTGCGTTTACCGGTGCCATCCAGGCGCGCCAGGGGAAATTCGAGCTGGCCAAGGGGGGGACTATCTTCCTCGACGAGATCGGTGAGATGCCCCTTTCCCTCCAGGCGAAACTGCTGCGCGTGATACAGGAGCGGGCCTTCGAGAGGGTGGGGGGGACCCGGGAGATGAAGGCGGATGTCCGCATCATCGCGGCTACCAACAGGAACCTGCGCGAGGAAGTGGATCAGCGGCGCTTCCGCGAGGACCTGTATTACCGGCTCAACGTCTTCCCGCTGCGGCTTCCGCCGCTTCGAGAAAGGATCGATATTATCGATCTTTTGGCCGAATACTTCGTGCGACGCTTCAGCTCTCAACTCGGCAAGACGCTCAGGGGGATCGAACATGACGCGGTCGCCGCACTACGTCGCTACCATTGGCCGGGTAACGTCCGGGAACTGCAAAACGTGATGGAGCGGGCGGTGATCCTGTCCAGGGATATGGTGCGGACGGGTACGCTTCCGGAGGAGATCGTGTTCGTCTCTCAAGGCGGACAAATGGACAGCAGGGAATGCCTGAAAGGGGCGGAACGCGACCTGATCGCGCGGGCAGTTGCGAAACATGGCGGGAACCGCAGGCTTGCCGCGCAGGAACTCGGTATATCCCGCCGGTCATTGCAGTACAAGCTTAAGGAATACGGCTTTCTCGACGAGGGATAAGTGGTGCAATGGAGGCCTGCGGCGGTGCAAAAAAATGCACACTAGACGCCGCTTCGGTCCGACTCCGAGTTCCCCGCCTGACGATATTCCGGTGCTTTACGAAGTTCGCCACGACTGGCACGAACCGTGATACATCTTCACCGTTGACACTACGATAAGGAGGTGGAAGTTTTGGAAACGGAGCGTTGCTCGGGGAACTGTGACCGGAAATACGGGGGAGTGATGAAAGTAATGGCGATGGTTTTGATAGTGGCGGGATTCGCGCTGCTGACTGGGTGCTGCATGATGCATCCGATGTGGTGACCAACCGGAAGGACGGTGAATTGTTATGGCGGGGTGGCGTCTTGTTGTCATGATTATTGTTTTGCTCCTGAACGGGCTGTGGCTCGGGGATGCTTCCGCGGGCTTTCTCGGTTTCGGTCCGGACGACAAGGGGAAAAGCGGTCTCGACTTCAACCGAGGCTACGACCTCAATACCGTGGGGAGCGTATCGGGTCGAGTCATCGCCCAGCCGCACCAGGTGGAAAACGAGCAGTACATAGTGAAGGTACAAACGGCATCGGGCACGTTAAACCTGAGCGTCGGGCCCGGCTCGTACTGGCGGAAAAACGGGATAGCGGTACGGGTAAACGACGAGGTCAGCGCCAAAGGCGCCAAGGCGCAGGGGCTTGACGGAGAGAATTACCTACTGACCCAGAAGTTGGTGAACAAGACCACGGGAGCCGCTGTCGAACTGCGCAGCGAGAGCGGCGATCCGGCATGGTCGAGCAAAGGAGCCGGGGCCGGCATGCGCTCGCAGGACAACCGGTTCGGCACCGGTATGGGTGGTGGTTTCATGCGGGGCGGCGGCACGATGGGCGGCGGCATGATGCGACGCTAGTGGCTTGAGCCGGGTGGCTCCACGAGGTGACGATGTTCAAAAAAGGTGTTTACCGCAAGATAGTTGGCTTTTCCGCGCTGGCGGGGTGTTTGCTGCTGCCCGGGCAGGTTCGGGCCGAGGGGCCGGCGCTTTCGGCTTCCTTGGGGTTCGAGTTCGCCTCTGGTGATTACGGCACGAGCACAAGAACGCAGTCCATCTACCTTCCGCTCACCTTGGCGTTCGCCGCCACCGAACGGCTCGGCTTTTCGCTCGAAATACCCTACGTCTATCAGAGCAACTCGGCGGTGAATACCGGCGTTCTCCTCGGCTCGGGTGGACAAATGGCTGGGATGCAAAAGGAAGTGGCCGCCATGAATGGGGGGCATGGGGGTAGCGGCTCGATATCCTCCGCCACCCCGGGCAACTACGGTAGATCCGCGAGCGGCCTGGGCGACATCACCGCCAAGGCCGGTTACATCCTGGTGCCGGAAGGTGAGCTCATGCCGCGAGTCCGTCCCTACCTTTTCGTCAAGTTCCCGACGGGGGATGAGAACAAGGCGCTGGGCACCGGAGCCTTCGACGAAGGAGGCGCGGTTGAATTCTTCAAGCAGTTGGACAGGTGGTACACCTTCACCGAGGCGGGTTATACCTTTCAGGGGCATTCGTCGGTGCTGCCCTTGAAGGATTACTTCAGCTTCAACGCGGGAATTGGCTATGCGGTAACGGATGCGTTGCTCCCCATGCTGGTGGTCAAGACCTCGACGGCGCCGATCGAGGGAGCTAGCCAACTGGTGGAAACCCGCCTCAAGCTGAAATATCTGGTCACCGGCCGGACTAGCATCGAAGGGTACGTCGGTAAAGGCTGGACCCGCAGCAGTGCCGACTACGGCAGTGGCCTCGCGATCTCTTACGAGTTTTGAAAATATCTTTCAGTGGTAGAAGAGGAGGCGTTACTATGAAACGACAAGTTATTGCGGCAGCGGCGGCAGTCATGGCGGTCGGTATGCTGGCAGGGTGTGGCGGAGGCTCCTCCTCCACCTCGGCCAAGGTAGCCGGTAAGGTGGCGGACGGATACCTGGAGAAGGCGACCGTCTTCCTCGACAAGAACAACAACTATCGTCTCGATGAAGGCGAGCCCAATACCCAAACCGACGCCAATGGCGCCTATACGCTCACCGTGGATCCCGCCGATATCGGCAAGTACCCGATTGTCGCCCTGGCCGTCAAGGCCGTCACCATCGACCACGATACCGGCCTCTCCGTGGCACACAGTTACCTGTTGAGCCTTCCTAAGGACAGCGTCTCCGGGACGGTGAGCAGCAACTTCATCAGCCCCATCACGACTCAGGTACGCGAGATGATGGAGACCGGCAACTACACCATGGACCAGGCCATGGACCAGCTGCACCAGAAACTGAACCTTTCCCAGAATACCAACCTGATGGCGGACTACATGGCAGGGGCAGGGCAGAACCAGACGCTCCATGCCACCGCCCAGAATATGGCAACCCTGATGGGGGGGCAGATGGGGCTGGTGTACCAGGCGGGGAGTGATACCGTGGTGGACGTCAACCGTTACCGCGGCATGATGGGGGCGATGTTCAGTAACATGTCATCGGTGCGGGCCGCCACCACAGACGCGGACATGAAGCTGTTGATGGACCAGATGTCCTCGGACCTCAACACCATCATGATCGGGCAACCGTTCCACAACATGTCATCCTACTTCGGCGGCATGATGGGGGGCGGGAGGATGATGGGCCAATAGCAGATTGAAAAGCGGCATCCTCAGTACAAGTGGGGGATGCCGCTCTCCGATTTCACGCTCCGTCTAAGACCTCTCGCACCTTGGCGGCCAGCGTCTGCATGGTGAACGGCTTTTGCAGGAAACACATGTCCTCGTCTACCTTGCCCCGCTCCGCGATCACATCGGCAGTGTAACCAGACATGAACAGGCACTTCAGACCGGGCCGGCTTTGCAACAGCCGCTCGGAGAGGTCCCGGCCGTTCATGCCGGGCATAATGATGTCGGTAAGGAGCAGGTCGATCTCCTTGCTGCGATCGGACGCGATATTGATCGCCTGTTCCGGTGAGCCTGCGGCATAGACGGTGTAGCCTAACTGGGACAGGATGGTTGTCCCTATTTCCATAATGGCGGGTTCGTCCTCGACCACGAGTATGGTTTCGGTTCCCCCCACCGGCCTTTCCCCCTCCGGCTTCGCTTCCTGGGCGACCTCGTGTACTGAAGGGAGATAGATCCGGAAGGTGGTACCGTGACCCGGTTCACTGACCACCTCGATGTTGCCGCTGTTTTGCTTGACGATGCCGAACACGGTGGCGAGGCCCAGGCCGGTGCCGCGTCCTAGTTCCTTGGTGGTGTAGAAGGGCTCGAAGATGCGGTCCATTACCTCTGGCGTCATGCCCCGTCCGCTGTCGGAGACCACCAGCATCACGTAGTCGCCGGGAATGAGGTCGGTCATCCGTGCCTGATCGTGCAGGTCGAGCGTGACATTCTGGGTTTCGATCTCTATCTTGCCGACCCCGGCGATAGCGTCGCGCGCGTTGACGCAGAGGTTCGCCATGACCTGATCCAGTTGCGACGGGTCGATGCGGATCTTACTGACGTTGAAGCCGGGCGACCAGGACAGGTCGATGTCTTCCCCGATCAGGCGATGCAGCATCTTGAGCATCCGGGCGATAGTCTCGTTCAGGTCGAGAACCTTCGGCTCGGCGTGCTGTTGACGGGAAAAGGCAAGCAGTTGCCTGGTGATGTCGGCCGAGCGGTTGGCCGCGTCCAGTATTTCCTTGAGGCGGTCGCGCATCTCGCCCGAGGTGTCGATGCGCAGGAGCGCCAGCTCGGCATGGCCGATGATGACCCCGAGCATGTTGTTGAAATCATGCGCCACGCCGCCGGCCAACTGGCCCACGGCCTCCATTTTCTGGGATTGCGCCAACTGCTGCGCCAACCCCCGTTTTTCCGCCTCTATCTCGGCTTTCTCGGTGACGTCTCGTATCACCAGCACCATGCCCGCCAGCTGCCCCGAACTGTCGATGATGGGGGCGCCATTGGCCGTAACGGTGCGCAGGGTGCCGCTCCTGGAATGGAGATGGTGCTGGCCTGTCAGTTCGAGCGTCCGCCTTGCCGCCAGGACTGAGCTTAGTTGAGTCATCACTTCCGTGTATTCCGCATCGCTGCCCAGCTTCAGCACCTGCCCAAGTTCCATCCCTTTTGCTTCGTCTTCGCGCCAGCCGGTTAGCTGTTCCGCGATCTGGTTCAACAGCATGATCCTGTTGCCGGTATCCGTCGCGATAACCGCATCTCCGATGGATTGCAGGGTGACGGTGAGACGTTCCTGCTCCGCAAGCAGGCGTTGTTCCGCCTCCCTCAGTTCGGTCGATGAATGGTTCAGCGCATCGGCCAAGAGATCGATCTCGTAGACTCCGCGCCGCACCGAAACCTGGGCTCCCTTTCGGTCCTGAAGTTCCTGGGCGAACAGGCTCAGCTCCCGTACCGCTTGCAACGGGCGCTTTACCACCATGATCATCAGCAGCGTGCCGACCATGATCCAAAGCGCCCCGATCTGTAGGCTGCTGTTCCAGGTCGCCTTCTGTAGTTGGGTTGCGGTCGTGAGGGTGAGGGCCATCCTGACCCAACCGAGGTGGGTGCCTGCGAAGATGGGGGCCCAGCTCACCAACTGGTCTCCTTCGCGCCAGAGAGACGGTTCCGCCTTACGGGGGACTGCTATTGCCCTGGTGTCGTAGCTCAGTTTAGGAGGTGCGCCACGCAAGGGACGCTTGATGTTGCAAAGAACATGGCCATCCGGTTCGGTCACTTGGATGGAAAGGACGTCGGGCATGCTGGCCGCGTTCATCATGTGGGATTCCAGCCCCGCGTACTCCTTGGTGACGATGAAGGTGGCCGCGTCATCGGCGTGACTGTGCGAAAGAACCCGGATGTTGTCGGTCAGGGCATTGATGTAGACCGACCGCTGGCTGCTGCCGGTCCACCAACCGTAGACGGCAATCATGGCCGCGAGGATCAGGGCAAGCGAGACAATAATCTTTGTTTCCAGGCGCTTTAGCATTTCAGGTTCCGATTACTTCGCTGGTTTCGGTTGCTGTTTCTCCAGTCGGTCAAAATCGACGTTGGCAAAGAAGGAGTAGTCGCGCTTATAGTCAGCCTTGACCGGTCTGGTCAGTTTCACCGCCTCCAACATCTTGCGTCCCTGCTCCGACTTGTCGAGGTTAAGCAGCGCAGCCGTGACCGCATCTCGAACTTTCTTCGGAATTCGAGGATGTGCCGCCAAGGGGTGAGGGGGGATCTGTGGGGTCTGCATGAGAACCCGGAGTTCATTTTGCATTTCGCGCGCATCTTCCATCATGCTGCTGTCCAGGGTGGCGCCGGCATCGGCCTTGCCGAGCAGGACGCTCTTGGCGACGTTTATGGTGGAACCACTGAACGATACGTTGAAGTCGATATTCTGACCGGTGATAAGGGCGTGGCGCGTGATGACGCTGCAGACGTTTTTAGGTCCCACGATGGCAATCGTCTTGCCTTCCAGGTCTTTCACCTTGGTGTAGGGTGAGTCCTTACGTACGAAGACTTGGCCGCGTAACATGTTGGAACCACGGACTAACGGGATATATTTCTGCTTTTGGTAGGCAAGAAAGAACATGTTTGGAGCGGCATACATGAAATCCGCATCGCCGGCCTGGGTCTGTTCGATAAAGGTCGTTACCTTGTCGTACAGTCTCAGTTCGACCTTGACTCCCAACTCGCGAGACAGATATTCCGCGATAGGAGTCCAGTTTTTGTGGAGGGTAACGGCAGGGAGATTTGGGACAATGGCGAGTGTGTAGCTCTTCTCCGTGGCGCGGGCCAGGCAGGGAAGGGCGGCAAGAAAGAGGATGGCCAAGGTGAGGCAAAATAAATTGTACTTGCAGCGTGTCATACACATCCCTCCAAAGCATTGGCGTTGTGTGATGCTGGCACAGCATTAACTGGAAGAGAATGCTGGAGCGGTTAAGTAATATTGTAAAAACAGGAAATAGCAACAACTGCTGGTGATGGAATGTTCAGACAGCCGTGACCATTTAGAAATGATGTCACACACTGTCTCTTCGGCTGGTTATATAGGTAACTGTAGGCCGAATGTGGGTGGAGCAACAAGGCGGGAAGGATACGCGAGGGGACGAACGAGAGAACTCAATGAATGAACAACGAACGCCGCGAACGAACGAACACTCGGCGGAAGTAAAAGAATCTTAGGGATTTTTTGTATGTTCTTGAAATGATTAAGGTGTATGGTTAGATTCCAATCATTTATTTCAAAAAAGTTAGAAGCAAAAGTGTGACAAAAAGTAAAGCGGAAGAAAATAATCGACAGGAGATAGACTATGCGCTTGTCGCGAATTGAGTGGATCTTTCGTACGTGCGGCCAATTGGGGGTAGAGCAAGGTCTATGGGTGGCATGCTTTTTCATGAACATGAAGCATCGCGTTCCCTTCAGCCATACGAACCGATCCTTGTGCAGCCCCAAAGGCAAAGATTGCACCATTGGGGGCGTTGGGGAAGTCATGGCTGCCGTAGACGAGAGCTTGCCTCGCCACACACATATCGGGCCATCCCCCGAAAACAGCGCCGAAAGCGCGCAGCAGCGCAATGGCCGTGGGTGTGATGGTTTCGCCGTCCCCGGGGAATCGACAAACAGATATGCCGTCCAATAGCTCAAGAACTGCGGGCGCTGGAACAGGAAGGACGCCGTGGGCGCAGGTTACAAAGCCGTCGGCCAGCGGCAGTGGGCTTACCACAAACCGTCCAGGAGCAAGGCGAGTAAAGAGCTCCGCGGCCAGGCAGATATCGAGGATACTATCGAGCGCCCCGACCTCGTGGAAGTGCACCTCCTCCGGACTCATGTCATGAACCGCAGCCTCGGCTCGAGCTAGCAGCGTGAAGGCGTCTATGGCCAATTGCTTAGCCTGATCGGTGAGGCCGCTTTGGGAGACGACAGTGCAGATATCGCGTAGCGTCCGGTGCTGATGCTCCTCGGGAAGTGCGACGGTAGCTGTCCAGCCTGTGACTTGGTTTACCTTCCGTTTGGTCAGGCGTAGTGTTCCTGTCAGCTCGGGTAGAATTGCGCCGAGCAGTCGGTCGATCTCATCCTCGCTAAGTTTGGCAATCCGCAACAGTCCCGCCACCAGCATATCTCCAGACAGACCGGAATGTGCCCGTACAGTCAAGACTGTTTCACCACACTTCAAGTGGGCGTGGTGGTGTTCTCCTGCATGGCTGTGGTTATGGTGGCGGTCCGTGTGGTTTGTAATTTTCCCTCTCCTCATAATGCGTTGATGACCCTTGCCGCGGCGCAGGCCGCTCCGTACCCATTGTCGATATTCATGATTCCTACACCGGGCGCACAGCTTGAAAGCATGCTGGCGAGCGCAGCCTGCCCTTGGCGAGCTATTCCGTACCCGACCGACGTCGGGACGCCGAAGATCGGCTTAGCGGTGAGCCCACCCATAACACTCAAAAGCGCCGCATCCAGCCCGGCAACAACGATGACCGCATCACAAGAGTTGATTTCATCCAGTCGCTCAGTTAGTCGCCACAGCCCGGCGACTCCGCAGTCTTCGTAAACGTCGCAGCGTATCCCAAGATAGGTAAGGGTGCGGGCTGCCTCCCAGGCCACTGAGCCATCGGCTGTCCCGGCAGAAACCACGGCAACCTTACCCTTGGGTTGCATTGGCAGGGCAGTCCCGAAAGCGGTGCGCGAAAGGGGGTGGTAATCGTAGCCGGACCTGATCATCTCGGGAAGTTCAGCGAACAAGTCGAGGGCAAGGCGGGTGAAAAGAACAGACTGTCCCGATCCTTTAACAAACCGGGACAGCAGTTCAACGAGTGCTTCCCTAGATTTCCCCTCACAGAAAACCGCCTCGGGGAGCCCAATGCGGGCAGTACGGCCGTGGTCGAAAAGAATACTATTCATCTTAAACCCTGATGAGCTCGTAGTGGTCATTGCCCATCCGCAATTCCTTCATATAGGATAACTGGCGTAGGCCTTTACGGGACTCGATCCGTTCCCGGAGGTCGTGAAGTTCAGCCTCCGGCAACCGGTAAACCATATCGATGGATGCTTGCTCCAGTGCGAGCAGGTCGGTAGATGCCAGGATGCCAAGATCGTGCGCCTTGACCGGGGCTGCGCTGGTGCCGGCGCAGTCACAGTCCACGGACATGTTGCGCAGCACATTTACGTACACGATCTTTTTCCCGAAGTGATCCATGGTGGCTTTAGCCGACTCAACCATGTTTTCTTGGAAAGGTTCGCCCTTGAGCCAGAGCTCATATCGAACGTTGTCCGGGGCGCCATGGATCATTTTCTTGCCGACGGTCCCGTCCGCGCAACCTATGGCAATATTCTTGAGAGAACCGCCGTAGCCGCCACTGGCGTGCCCCTTGAAGTGTGTCAGCACCACAAGCGAGTCGTAATTGAGCAGGTTTTTGCCCATCGACATTTCCTTGAAGTGCTTTCCTCCACGCACCGGGAACATCGTCGCCCCGTTCTCGTCCATTATGTCAACGGGACAAAAATTCCAGCCGTTGATCCTGATGGTTTCACGATGATCAGCCGTGGTGAATCTTTTCCCCTTGTAGAGCGTATTGGTCTCGACGAGATTGCTGTTGGGAATGGTCTGCTGGAAGGCTTTTACAATATTTCTAGGCAGGATGTTGGGACCGTGCGGCTCGCCAGTGTGCATCTTGATCCCCACCCTCCCTGAGATATTTCGGTTTACCCGGGAATACACTTTCACGAGGCTTTCGGGAGTAATTTCTTGAGTAAAGAAGACGGGAGCCCTTTCTTCCTGGGCCGCAAAAACTGAGCGCATCCCAGGGACGTTGCAGACGGCAACTGTTCCGAGGGCGAGAGCACCGTTTTGTAGGAACCGACGACGAGAAATATCTTTGGCCATGTAACACCTCCTTTGAATATAGCAGTGGTGCCGATTAAACGGTGTGGGATCGGCTGCTTGTCATTGACACTATGTGCGAAAAAAAAGAAAACGGTTAGCCTGATCCTACGCAATCATTGCCCGATAGTGTTGTTGGCGAGTCGTTGCATTGAATATGTGTTCTACGGTGTGGTGGGGGGAGCATTCATGCTTCCCATGCGGTAACCGGCCAAATCTACAGTGACGTGACGATACCCTAGGCTCCTCAGAGCTACTTCAAGTCCCTCAGGTTGCTCGATGGAAGCCATGATCAGTGCAGGAATTTCGTTCACCGCGACTTCTATACGGGCGATGGCTCCGTGGCTCCTCAGCCGTGCGGAGGGGAAGCCTGCTTGTGCCAATAGTGCTTCTCCTGCTTCAACCCGCCGCAGTTCAGCCTCGTCAACTCTAGTGTCTACTGGCAAACGGGACAAGAGGCATGCCTTTGCCGGTTTATCCCAACCGTCAATACCGAATGTCCTTAGGAGCGAACGGACCTCAGTTTTGGTGAGCCCTGCGTGTAACAGTGGACTTTTGATGCCTAACTCCTTGAGCGCTTTGAAGCCGGGGCGATAATCGTTCAGATCGTCAACGTTTGTCCCTTCCAGCACCTCACTGGCCCTAAGGTCGGTTGCCATTCCCTTGAGTAATGAGAACAGGTGGTGCTTGCACAGGTAGCAGTGGTCCGGCGGGTTGTTGCGGATCACCTCAGGGAAGGGCTGATCCACAACGAGATGCCGGACTCCAGTGAGATCCGCGACCTGCCTCGCTTCTTGGACTTCGGCCTGGGGAACGTAAGGAGGGGCAAGAGTTACTGCTAGAACTTCGTCGCCCAGTGCCTCGCGAGCGGCATAGAGTAAAAGAGTGCTGTCAACTCCTCCCGAAAACGCTACAATTACGCGTTGCATGGTGCGCAGGTTGTCAAGAAGGTCTTCATATTTCTGAAGCATTGGGTCTCCCAATAGTGGTACTTGGATTCTAGCGGCGCGGAAGCCCGAGCCATTCCCGGATCCGGTCCTCTGCGGAGCGAACAGATCCACCCACGATGGGTAGCCCCCGCATTACTGTGGCCCCTGGGCAAACCCTCCGAATATCCTTTTCGCTGCTACCCATGGCACTGCCTTCGTGGGTGCAAAATGGCAGGATGGTTTTTCCTGAGAAATCGTGCTCTTCTAGAAAGGTGAAAACGGCCATTGGCATGGTTCCCCACCAATTGGGAAACCCCAGGTAGATCACCTCGTACCCCGAAATATCCTCCAGGTGTGATGACAGTTCTGGACGTGCATTCTGTTTCAGTTCCTTTTTCGAGACCTCCGTCGTCTCGTGGTAATCAACGGGATATTTCTTTAACGTGTCGATTTTATGGACTGCGGCACCGGTGAGCTTTTGAATGGTCTGAGCGGCAACCTCAGTGTTCCCCACTTCTAGATTAACGATGTCACCTCCGACATAATTGCTGCCGGCGCGCGAATAGTACGCAATCAAGATTTTTCCTTTGTCCATGCGGGCTTCTCCCTCAATTTTTTAGTAGCACCACCGGGGTATCTTTCAGGTCTTCAGGTTATCCTTTGGTGCAGTGTGATATTACCTCAGGAGAGTCGCGCAGTAATATCACGATTCTGTTGGATTATTGCCCGATCCGCTTATTGCGCTGTATGTTGTTGAAAGCTGTATGTGGGGGGGGTAACATGTGGGTAGATTCTGGAATTAGGAAACTGCCTAAGTAAATGAGAAAAATGGAGGACCTTATGGAAAAGAAGATGGAGTCCTTGAACGATGCTATTGCTCGATGGACCGAACAGGGCGAGATGCACACCACTGCCATCCCCGGTCTTGCCCTGTTTAGGCGGCAGGAACCTTCCGAGCCGGTAAGCGGCATATACGAGCCGAGCGTCTGTGTTGTCACTCAAGGAGCAAAGGTGGTCCAGTTTGGTGAAGAGTCTTTGGTCTATGACGCCCAGCACTACCTGATCACGGCCATTCATATACCGACACTGGTTAGGGTGACCGAGGCAAGCAGTGAAAAGCCATACCTTGGACTCAGGCTGACGCTCGACCTGCGAGAGGTCTCACAACTGATGCTCGACTCGAACCTCCCTAAACCGCGTGCTCAGCAAACCAGTCGTGGTATGGCGACCGGCGAGGTCACGCCGCAACTGATCGGGTGCTTTGAGCGATTGGTTGCTTTGCTTGATGATCCTATGGATATCCCCATTATGACGCCAGTCATCCAGAGGGAGATCGTCTATCGCCTCCTGACGGGGGATCAAGGAGAACGGTTACGGCAGATTGCTTCAACTGGCAGCCAGAGCAGTCAGATAGCCCGGGCGATCGACTGGCTGAAGGGGAACTTCAGCAGCCCATTACGAATCGACGATCTTGCGAGCAAGGTCAATATGAGCACTTCGACTTTCCACCATCATTTCCGTACCCTGACTGCCATGAGCCCGCTGCAATACCAGAAAATGCTGCGCCTGAACGAGGCCCGGCGTCTGATGCTGGCCGAGCGACTCGATGCTACAACGGCAGCCTTTAACGTAGGATACGAGAGTGCTTCGCAGTTTTCCCGAGAGTACGGCCGCGTCTTCGGAGCGCCTCCGCTGAGGGACATTAACCGAATGCGGCAGGCCTCTGCAGCAGCATAAGTACTTTAGTGTTGTGAAAGGGGGGGCAGTTCGAATGGAGGGACACCGCAGGTGTCTCTTCATTTTTTGTATGCCTGTTGTTTTGCCGTTTTCCCTCCGTATCCTCCTTTTTTCAAAGTCATACGCCTCTTAAAACCGATCAGTTCTTTTTCCACCATTGCCTCGGGGAATCGCAGTCAACCAAGTCTCTAGCGCTCGCCCCCCCTAGTTGCGACCTCCCATTGTCACATTCTTTCCCCTGAGCATCACTTGATGTTACAGATCCGGACGATCAGGCAAAAAAGAGACAGGATCGAAATATCCCCTTGTCCACAACTTATGTATATTTCAAATGGTGAAGCAAGGGGCAATAAGGCAATGTCTTGGTTTGAAAGAGGGGCATGACAATAGCCCTGTAACCTTCTAAGGATGTAATAATTCGTAAGTGTCAATGTCATATCGGCCTCCGGGGATGGCTGCAAGCCCTCGAGCAAAAAATGCACAAATCGGAGAAATGTGCAAATATCCAGCAGGATCGAGGTAACGGACTCGAAGGTAGCTGACCTATAATTACAACAGTGGAATTATGACTACAGGGAGCAAAAAAATGAAAATGCGAAAATTGGGCAACAGCGGACTTGAGGTTTCGGCCATAGGCATGGGGTGCATGAACCTGAGCTTCGGTACCGGGAAAGCCGTCGACATCAGCGAAGGAGTCCAGGTAATTCGTGCGGGATATGAAAAAGGGGTTACCTTCTTTGATACTGCAGAGGCGTACGGACCTTTCACAAACGAGGAGTTGGTTGGTCAGGCGCTGGAACCCTTCCGCAAGAAGGTCATCCTTGCCACAAAGTTCGGCATGATCTCCGAGGAGGGCGGACTCAACAGTCGGCCGGAGCACATCAAAAAGGTCGCTGATGCTTCGCTGAAACGGCTGAAAACCGACTATATCGACTTGTTTTACCAACACCGGGTCGACCCCAACGTCCCAATCGAGGATGTTGCCGGCGCGGTAAAAGAGCTGATACATGAAGGAAAGGTCAAATTCTTTGGGCTTTCTGAGGCAGGAGCAGACACCATCCGCCGCGCACATGCGGTTCAGCAGGTGGCCGCAGTCCAAAATCAGTACTCGATCTGGACCAGAGAACCGGAGAAGGAGGTGTTGCCGGTGTGTGAAGAACTGGGGATTGGCTTTGTTCCCTGGGGCCCCCTTGGGACTGGCTTTCTGACAGGCGCCATTACTCCGGACACCAAATTCGACAGCGCAACGGATCTCCGTGCTTCTTTCCCGCGGTTCACCCAGGAAGCACTTAAAGCAAACATGCCTCTGGTTGAAATGTTGAACGACATTGCCCGCAGCAAAGGCGTGTCCACAGTGCAGATCGCCTTGGCCTGGCTGCTCGCGCAAAAGCCGTTCATCGTGCCCATCCCGGGGATGGACAAGCTCGAATACATCGAAGACAACATCAAGTCGGCTGATCTGGCGCTGACTGCGGCCGACCTGAAGGAGATAGAAGGGCGGCTCGCCGGCATCGCCATCCAAGGTGACCGGCTTTCCAAGGAGTTGTTGTCACTCTCAGAGGAGTAAGCCTTGCTAGGTGTTGCTCAATAAGGGGTCAACTATGAAGAATGTCATCGTAGTCATTGGTGCTGGATTGATCGGTCAGGCTATCGCTCGGCGCGTTGGCGTAGGCAAACACGTCCTGCTGGCAGACCTGCGCCAGGATAATGTCGAGGCTGCAGCGAAAGTCCTAAGCGACGCCGGTTTCGAGGTGAGCACCACAACCGTAGACGTATCATCTCGTGCTTCGGTCCACGCACTCGTCGAGAGCGCAACAGGGATTGGCACCATAGCTGGAGTCATTCATGCTGCCGGTGTGTCCCCTACGCAGGCGGCTCCTGAGACGATCCTGAAGGTCGATCTCTACGGCACCGCACTGGTACTCGAAGAATTCGGCAGTGTCATCGCTCCTGGCGGTGCGGGCATTGTGATTGCCTCTCAATCGGGCCACCGCCTCCCAGCGCTGTCACCCGAACAGAACAGCGCTCTGGCAACTACACCCACCGAAGAGCTGCTCGCCTTGCCGATGCTTCAGCCAGACGTGGTGACCGACCCGCTTAATGCTTACCAGTTATCAAAGCGCGGAAATTCGTTACGGGTCATGGCAGAGGCGGTGCGCTGGGGCAAGCGTGGTGCACGGGTCAACACCATCAGCCCCGGCATCATCTGCACACCTCTTGCTAAGGACGAACTAGCCGGTTCCCGCGGCCCCGGGTACAGGCGCATGATTGAACTTTCTGCGGCTGGGCGTATCGGCACTCCGGACGAGGTGGGTGCCGTTGCAGCTCTGCTGATGGGACCGGAAGGCACATTCATCACCGGCAGCGATTTTCTCATGGATGGCGGTGTAACCGCTGCTTACTGGTACGGCGAACTCGCGCCGAAGTGAAGGAGCTTTTGCCGGGAGCCGACCAGACATTTTTTCTGCCATCAATAACGTACAGGAGAATCAGCATGAATAATTTCGTTTATAGCATTCCCACCACGGCTTATTTCGGAAAGGGCCAAATCCAGATCCTCGGTGAAACTATCAAGACCCATGGCGGCTCCAAGGTGCTGTTGGCGTATGGCGGCGGGAGCATAAAACAAAATGGCATCTACGAGATGATCCTCGAGCAGTTCCGCAAGGCCGGTCTTGCACATGTGGAGCTGAGCGGGATTCAACCCAACCCGAGGATCGAGAGCGTGGAGGCAGGGATTCGGGTCTACTGTGACAATGGCTGCGACTTCATCCTAGCCGTAGGGGGCGGGTCGACCCTGGACGCCTGCAAGGCCATCGCTGCCGGCGTGAAATACCACGGCCCCGTGACGGATCTCTTCGTCGATGAATCGGGCATCTCGTCAAAGATCACTGCCGTTGCTCCGCTTGCGACTATCCTGACCATGGCGGGAACCGGCTCGGAACTGGATATGGGGGGCGTCATCACCGTTGGCGACGATCACAAGAAAAAGGTCGTCCTGCATCCTCTACTCAATCCGAAATTCTCCATTCTTGACCCCGAGTACACCTATACGGTGCCTGAGTATCATTCGATGGCCGGCGTCGCCGACATCTTCTGCCACCTGATGGAGCAATACTTTACTCCCGAGGCCGCGACGACCGTTCAGGACCGCATGAACGAGGGGGTCATGAAGGCAGTTCTGGAGGAGGCACCGAAGATCCTCATCGACCCGAAAAACTACGACGCTCGTGCCAATATTATGTGGGCCAGCTCTATGGCCTTGGCCGGGTTCCAGTTTGTGCTCGGTAAGCCGGGATTTCCCTTCCCGTTGCACGGGATGGGGCACGAGCTTTCCAGCAGGTACGACATGACCCATGGTGTCACTCTCGCGCTGCTGACGCCTGCCTGGATGCGTCACACCATGACTACCGCTCCGGAGCACCTGCCGGTCTTCGCAAAGTTCGCCCGTAACGTGATGGATGTCCGTGAAGCTGACGATGCTAAAGCGGCCGAAGAAGGCGTTAGGAAGCTCGAAGAATTTTATTCCGGGATCAAGATGCCGGCGAACCTGCGCGAGGCAGGGGTAAAGGAAGAAGACCTGGAAATGATGGCCGCCAAAGCTGTGGAAAATGGGAAATTGGGCATCCTCACATCAATCGGCAAGGAAGAGGCCCTTCAGATCTTACAGATGGCATTGTAAATGACAAAGGTAAAGGATAACGAAATGAAAGCAATTGCGATAAACGGCAGCCCAAGACCGGGCGGCAATACCGAAATCCTGCTCAAGAAGACCCTCGAGCCTTTAGCAGCCGCCGGCTGGGACACGGAGTACCTGCGTATTGGCGGGAAGCCCCTTAGGGGCTGTATAGCCTGCATGAAGTGCGTTGAGAAACAGAACGGCAAGTGCGCTATTGAAAGCGACAGCATGAACGATGTGATCGAGAAGATGTTCGCCGCCGATGCGATCATACTTGGCTCTCCGACGTACTTCGCCGATGTCACCTCCGAGCTGAAGGCCCTGATTGATCGGGCAGGCTTCGTCGCCTTGGCGAATGGCGGTGCCTTCAGCGGCAAGATCGGTGCTGCAGTGGTGGCGGTGCGCCGTGGTGGGGGCACTCACGTTTTCGACACCATAAACCACATGTTCCTCACCTCATCGATGATCGTGCCTGGTTCTATCTACTGGAATCTCGGCGTGGGGTGCGCCAAGGAAGAGGTGCATGACGACGAAGAGGCCATTCGCAATATGGAGCATCTCGGGCAGACCATTGCCTGGCTTGGCAGGGGAACTGCGGCAGCCTCCGCGGCTGCACCTTTTCCGAAAGTTGCAGTGGAACTACATTAGGTAGAAGGGGAAAAAGCAGGCGAACAGCCGGCTTAGCAGAAAGGGACTGCATGTGAACGATCAAGGGCACAAAACATACGTAGCGACCGAGCCGGAAGCGGCGGACGGCAACGGGGTTTCCTCTTTGGCCCAGGAGTCTTGAATGGCCGACGTGGATCAACTTGAAATGTGGGTGGATAAAGAGGTTTCAGTTTTAGAGGAACCCAGACCGGGATGGTATGTGCTCGGCGTGCTGAGCCTTTTGATGGGCTTCGCATCGATTTCGACTGACCTTTACCTACCTGCCATGCCGCTGATGAGTAGCTCCTTGCACGCGGATACCGGGATGATAGAGTGGACCATCTCAGGGTATCTGGTCGGGTTCAGCTTTGGACAGTTGTTGTGGGGTCCGCTCAGCGACCGCTACGGTCGTCGCTTGGCAGTCGGCAGCGGGTTGATCCTGTTCGTGCTCGGCTCAGTTGGTTGTGCGCTATCCAGCGATGCCCTGACGTTGATCGGGTGGCGGGTGGTGCAGGCATTGGGCGCTTGCGCAAGTGTTGCTCTTTCGCGTGCCATGGTGCGTGATCTTTACGAGGGGACTAAAGCAGCTCAGATGCTGTCCACGCTGATTACGGTGATGGCCGTCATGCCCCTGGTCGGTCCCCTGCTCGGTGGGCAGATTGTTTCGGTGTCTGGTTGGCGCGCGATCTTCTGGTTCCTGGTCGCGGTCGGGCTCGTGACCCTTGGGGCGCTCTGCACCATCCCCGAAACTCTTCCCCTACGCAACCGCAACACAGAACCGCTCGGTAGGGCGCTGCTCAGCTATTTTGAGCTGCTGCGAAATCGCAGGCTGCTTGGGTATCTGGGGGCGGGCGGCTTTCTCTATGCCGGCATGTTCGCTTACGTTGCGGGCACACCCTTCGTCTACATCAGCTACTACCATTTCCCTGCTCGTCTGTACGGTCTGCTGTTTGGCATGGGGATCATCGGTATCATGGGGGCCAACATCCTGAACCGGTGGCTGATTGGGCGTTTCGGCTATGACCGGATCCTGGTGGCTGGAGCCATTGCGGCCTCAGCCACCGGCATGTGGGCCGGGTTCGCCGCGCATAGCGGTCTGGGCGGGCTTTGGGGACTCGTGATGCCGCTGTTTTTGTTCGCGTCAACTACGGGGCTCATCGTCGCCAACTCTATCACCGGCGCACTGGTCGATTTCCCACAGCGGGCCGGCGCTGTCTCGGCATTGACGGGAGCTGTCCAGTATGGAAGTGGCATCTTTGGTTCTGGACTGGTTGGACTGTGGGGAGACGGCACTCCCTGGCCGCTGGGGCTGGTCGTCGCCCTGAGCGGCGTCGGCTGCCTATTGTCGACTGTGTTGCTGTTACCTTCAAGGAAATGAAACCGGTGTGCGTCACAAGGAGGCATTAACTATGGAAAAAGTTGTTCTGAATAACGGCGTCGAAATGCCTATCTTGGGCTTTGGCGTTTTTCAGGTGCCCGATTCCGACGAGTGTGAGCGGAGCGTCTGCGACGCCCTCCATGTGGGCTACCGACTGATAGACACTGCGGCGGCCTACATGAACGAGGAAGCTGTCGGCAATGCGCTCAGGAAATGCGGCGTTACCAGAGAGGAGCTTTTCGTAACAACAAAGCTGTGGATCCAGGACGCGGGCTACGATAGCACCAAGCAGGCCTTTGAAAGATCTCTCAACAAGCTGCAGCTCGATTACCTAGACCTCTATCTGATCCATCAGCCCTTTGGCGACGTCCACGGCTCGTGGCGGGCTATGGAAGAGCTCTACCGGGAAGGAAAAATCAGGGCTATCGGGGTCAGCAACTTTCACCCTGACCGGGTGATGGATCTCATCGTCCACAACTCTGTGGTTCCCGCCATTAACCAGATCGAGACCCACCCGTTTTGCCAGCAGGTCGAGACCCAAAAGTTCCTCGAGGAAAACCGCATACAGATTGAATCTTGGGGACCTTTTGCAGAGGGGAAGAATGATCTGTTCGCCAACGAGCTGTTGAGATCCATCGGCGAGAAATACGGCAAAAGTATCGCCCAGGTTGTTCTTTGTTGGCTGATCCAGCGTGGCGTAGTCTCGATCCCTAAGTCGGTGCACCCTGGCCGCATACGGGAAAACTTTGATGTATTCAATTTTGAGCTCAGCGCTGAGGACATGGCGGCAATCGCGACTCTGGATCAGAACCAGAGCAGCTTCTTTGATCACCGCGACCCTGCGATGGTCAAGTGGTTGGGTGAAAGAAAACTCGCTCTCTGACACAGAGGACCGCACCACGGCACATCGCCTCGATGGGCGCCATAAGCGTTTCTGCTCGAGCGATGTTAAAGGAGATATACCATGAAGAAGCGATTGCTGGGAAAGGGCTTGGAAGTCTCAGCCATAGGTTACGGCGCCATGGGCCTGAGTCATGGATATGGACCGGCAACCGACCGGCAGCAAGCCATTGAGCTGGTCCGCGCGGCCGCAGAGCGTGGGGTCACCTTCTTCGATACAGCACAGATTTACGGCGCGGAGAACGAAGAGATCGTGGGCGAGGCCCTTGCACCTCTGCGCGGAGAGGTGGTGATCGCCACAAAATTCGGATTCGAACTCGGGCGCACCGACAATCGACAGGTCCTTAGCAGCCGGCCGGAGTATATCCGTGAGGTGACTGAAGGGTCGCTAAAACGACTCCGGGTCGAGGCCATAGATCTCTACTACCAGCACCGCGTCGACCCCGATGTTCCGATCGAGGACGTTGCCGGCACGATAAAGGACTTGATTGCCGAGGGGAAGGTGAAGCATTTCGGCCTATCAGAGGCCGGAGTAGAGACCATCCGCCGAGCCCACGCGGTCCTTCCGATCACAGCGGTCGAGAGCGAGTACTCCATGATGTGGCGACAGCCTGAAGACGAACTGCTACCTGTCCTTGAGGAACTCGGCATCGGCTTTGTGCCCTTCAGTCCTCTCGGCAAAGGTTTTTTAACCGGTCGCTTTGACAAAAAATCAACCTTTGACAGCTCCGATTTTCGCAGCGTCGTCCCGCGTTTCTCACCTGAAAATCTCGAGGCCAACCAGGCACTGGTGGACCTCGTAAAAGAAATTGCGGCAGATAAGCAAGCGACACCGGCCCAGGTCGCTCTGGCGTGGGTGTTGGCGCAAAAGCCGTGGATTGTGCCGATACCGGGTACCACCAAGCTCCAACGTCTGGAGGAAAATCTTGGCGCAGCCGACGTTGAGCTGTCGTTTGAGGATCTCGGCAACATCGCGCGTGCCTTAGCGGAAATAAAGGTGCATGGCGATAGGTATCCTGCCCATCTGCAGAAGAGGGTGGGGCGGTAACAGACAACGAGAGCCCCTCCGGGCGGCTGAGGAGTTTGTATTGTTGCGGAAATTTGCAGATGATATCGTTTAAGAAGTAAAGGTTGGAGAAAGTCATGACAAAAAAAAAGAATTTAGACGCTGACGAGGTAATCAACTGGGATGTTGCACTCGAGACTTTGGCCAAGACCATTGCCCGGTGGACCACCAACCGTGAAGTCCTCCAGACGGCGATACCCGGGTTGACCTTTTTTCACCACAACCACCCGACTGAGCCGGGAATCGGAGTGCATGAACCAAGCGTTTGCGTGGTTGCTCAGGGTGCCAAAAAAATCCATCTCGAAGACGAGACGTTCATCTATGACGCCAATAACTACCTGATTGCGTCGGTCCACATGCCGACAATTTATCAGGTGATATCCGCAACACCTGAAGAGCCCTACCTGGGATTGTTGTTGAAGTTTGATATGCGCGAATTGTCGCAGCTGATGATAGACAGCAACCTGCCCTCACCGCGAACGAAAACCATTGAACGCGCCATAGCAACCGGCGAAATGACGCTCCCCCTGTTGGGAGCGATCCAAAGGCTGGCCAGTCTGCTTGACGAACCCGAGAGCATACCCATTCTTGCACCGATGCTTCACCGGGAGATTCTCTTTCGATTACTCAACGGAGAGCAGGGAGCACGACTGCGCAAGATTGCATCAGCGGGAAGCAGTAGCCATCAAGTTGCCCGCGCAATTGACTGGCTGAGGGTGAATTTCTGCGAGCAGTTGCGGGTCGAAGACCTCGCCGAAAGTGCCAACATGAGTCCGTCCAGTTTTCACAGTCACTTCAGGTCAATGACCTCCTTGAGCCCGCTTCAGTACCAGAAACACCTCCGCCTGCAGGAAGCGAGGCGCATAATGCTTGCGGAAAACCTTGACGCAACGAGCGCTGCCTTCCGGGTTGGGTATGAAAGTTCGTCCCAGTTCAGCCGCGAGTACAGCAGACTGTTCGGGGCGCCACCGCTGCGCGATATCTCCCAGTTGCGTCGTGGAGTCGCTGGAATCACCAGCTAGCAAAACGCCTGCACCGCTGGAACCTCATAACAGATACTCACACAAAGGGGGCAGTTCATTTCAGAGCTGCCCCCTTTGTGGTCGCGCCCTACATAAAACGTTGCCAATTGTAGGATTGTGCAAAAAACGGATAGGTATGTGTATTTCCAAATCAACTGTAAGTTTCTAATATACAACCAAGAAAACAAAGCACCAGCAAGGAGAACCAAATTGCGCGACTTCTCTTTTTACAACCCGACGAGGATTGAATTTGGCAAAGGCAAAGAACTCAACATCGGGCAATACGTCAACGAGTTCGGTTTGGGCAGCGTCCTAATCCTATACGGATCGTAGCAACTTATTCAAGGAGCCTAAACATGGAACACAAATCTTCTACAAGCAGATTGGGTATCGTCACTTCGATTTTTGCAGGCTTGTTATTATCAGCTAGCATCGCATTGGGGGCCGACATGTCTCATGGAGCGGATAATTTTTACAAAAGCGACAAGGTCACATTTCAGAAGGTTTCATTCAACAATCAATACAGGATGAAAGTTGCAGGAAACCTGTTCATTCCCAAGGGAATAAAGCAGGGAAGCAAGAACCCCGCAATAGTTGTCGGCCACCCCATGGGGGCCGTCAAAGAGCAAAGCTCGAACCTGTATGCCACGAAACTGGCCGAGCAGGGCTTTGTAACCCTGGCGATCGACCTGTCCTTCTGGGGCGAGAGCGAAGGTCAACCACGTAATGCCGTTTCACCAGATATCTATGCAGAGGATTTCAGTGCGGCGGTCGATTATCTAGGCACCCAAACATTTGTGGATCGTGAGCGGATTGGTGTCCTTGGTATCTGCGGCAGCGGGAGCTTTGCGATCAGTGCCGCCAAGATTGACCCCCGCATGAAAGCCATTGCAACCGTCAGCATGTACGACATGGGTGCGGCAGTCCGTAATGCACTCAATCATTCACAAACCATTGAGCAGAGAAAAGCGATCATCGCCGAAGCAGCTCAGCAGCGTTATGCCGAATTTACTGGTGGTGAAACTAAATACACAAGCGGTACAGTGCACGAATTAACAAAAGATACACATCCAATCCAGCGTGAATTTTATGATTTTTACCGTACGCCGCGAGGTGATTTCACCCCCAAAGGTTCATCACCGGAACTGACAACGCACCCGACACTGACAAGTGCCGTGAAGTTCATGAACTTCTACCCCTTTGAAGATATTGAGACGATCTCCCCTCGCCCCATGCTGTTCATTACTGGCGACAAAGCACATTCCATCGAGTTCAGTCATGATGCGTACAAGCGAGCAGCTGAACCCAAGGAGCTGGTTCTCGTCAAAGGTGCGGGGCATGTGGATCTCTACGACCGGGTCAATCTGATCCCTTGGGACAAGCTGACCTCGTTCTTCAGAAAGAACTTGATATGAGTAGCGACTCCATGACTACGCAAGTATGTGACTCCCTAGATCAGGGTGAATTTTCCCAAGACGAGGCAGGCACGCGACCTGCGTGCTGGAGCGGTGTATTTGCCATGACGCTGTGCGTGTTCGCGTTGATCGCCTCTGAGTTCATGCCTGTCAGTCTGTTGACACCAATGTCTGCCGCTCTGCACGTCACCGAAGGGATGACAGGGCAAGGCATCGCGATTTCCGGTGCCTTCGCAGTGGTGACGAGCCTGTTCATTTCCGCGCTGGCCGGCAGTATGGATCGTAAGACGCTACTGCTGGGCTTGACGGGGGTGATGGCCCTGTCCGGCGCGGTCATCACTCTGGCGCAGAACTATGTCATCTACATGGTGGGTCGCGCGCTCATCGGCGTGGTGGTAGGTGGGTTCTGGTCACTGGCGGTGGCTACCGCCATGCGGTTGGTACCTGGAAACCAAGTGCCGCGCGCGATGGCCGTCTTCAATGGCGGCAACGCCTTGGCAACCGTTTTAGCGCCTCCCCTAGGTAGTTATCTCGGCTCGGTCATCGGCTGGCGAGGCGCGTTCTTCTGCCTAGTACCGGTGGCATTGATAGCCCTCGTTTGGCAATGGATGAGCTTGCCCTCAATGCAGGTAGAGACAAGAGCGAGTTCGGGCAACATATTCAAATTGCTGAAAAGCCGTACTGTCGCTTTGGGTATGGCCGCTTGCAGCATTTTCTTTATGGGGCAGTTCACGCTGTTCACCTATGTACGTCCGTTTCTGGAGACGGTGACGCAAGTGGACGTGGACGCGCTGTCGCTCATCCTGCTTGTGATCGGCGTGACGGGTTTCATAGGCACCACACTCATCGGCACTGTGCTAAAGAAGTTTGGCCTATATCCCACGATGATCGTCCTTCCAGTGTTGATGGCTATGATTGCCCTAGCACTGATCGTCTGGGGCGGCTGGGTGTCAGCCGTGGTGATGGTGCTCGGTTGTTGGGGACTGGTTGCCACCGCTGCGCCCGTGGGCTGGTGGAGTTGGGTGGCTCAGACCCTGCCCCACGATGCAGAGGCAGGTGGCGGGCTGATCGTGGCGGTAATACAATTGGCCATTGCCATTGGTTCCACCGTGGGCGGCTTGCTGTTCGACACGAGCGGCTACCAGAGCACCTTTGCCGCCAGCGCCATTGTGTTGCTCATTGCAGCGGGTCTGGTGTTTATGACGTCTCGCGTGGATCGGGCGCATTCCGCCTGAGTCACACCACTTTCAAGAAGAGCTGCCATGCAATCACACATCTCGGTCGTAGTGTGCTTTTAAATCAGTCATTTGGCTCTCCGTACCATGACTTTCAGGGAACTAATTGGCGAAGGGCCAGCTTCGAAATCCCTTGAGGCTGGCATCAAGTAAGGACATTGTTGTCTCCCTTTTTCAGGATTCGCTTAAAAAGCCGCCGGCTGGGACCCTGCCCACCTGCAGAAGAGGGTGGGGCGCTAACTGGAAACGAGAGCCCCCCGGGCCGCTGAGGAGTAAATGAGGGACATGAGACCACTTCTTATCCTGGCATCCGCTTGTATCGCGATGTTGATCACTGCTATATCGGAGGCGCAGACCATGCAAAATCATCTAAATGTGAAACAGCGGGCAATCATCCCCATCGCCGCTTTCACTGCCAACGGAGATCTCGACAAGCTAAGAGTGGCACTATGTGATGGCCTCGATGCCGGTCTTACCGTGAGTGAGATCAAGGAAATCCTGGTTCAGCTTTACGCCTACGCCGGCTTTCCCCGAAGCCTTAACGGCATTGGCACTTTCATGACTCTTTTAAGCGAGCGAGAAAAAGAAGGTATCAGGGACGAGAAGGGGAGGGGATCAAGCCCTCTGCCGACAAGCCGAACTAGCCTTGAATTCGGCGCCGAAAACCAGACCAGGCTAGTCGGACAACCTGTGACCGGCCCGGTTTTTGACTTTGCCCCGGCAATCGACCAATTCTTAAAGGCCCACCTCTTCGGCGATATCTTTCAGCGCGACGTGCTGAATTGGCAGGACCGAGAACTGGCAACAGTAGCGGCTCTGGCCAATATCGAGGGTGTTAATCCGCAATTGCAGGGGCATTTGTCCATAGCTCTGCACAACGGTCTGTCCCCCGAGCAGTTGCGGGATCTTATCGGTGTTCTGCGCACAAAGTGCGGCCCGACGGTTGCGGAGAACGCTGGAGTCGTTTTTGACCAGGTTTTGGCGTCCAGTAAGCAAGTACCGTTTGGAGACCGCCCTGCCATGGATAACGTCGAGGCTACTGCGAACCTCCAAAAGGAGAAGAACATGGGTCAGCAACACAGTGACCTTCGCAATGGCGGTATTTTTCCCGTGGGAGAGAAGAACGAAAAATATGCCAAATACTTTACCGGCACAAGCTATCTTAAGGTGCTGTCGACGGAAAGGATGTTCATAGGGAATGTGACCTTTGAGCCAGGTTGCCGAAATTTCTGGCATATCCATCACAAGGGGGGACAGATTTTGCTCGTCACTGGCGGACGCGGCTGGTATCAAGAATGGGGAAAAGCCGCGAAGGAGCTCAGGGCTGGTGACGTGGTGAATATTGCACCAGAAACCAAGCATTGGCATGGAGCCGCTAAAGATAGCTGGTTCTCCCATGTGGCAGTAGAAGTCCCCGCAGAGGGCGGTTCCACCGAATGGCTTGAGCCGGTGCCCGATGAGGCATACAACCGGTTGCCGAAGTGATCAAGGCAGTCGAGCGATGACGACGGTAGATAACGCGGTATCAGTTTGGCCAAGGTAAAGGGAGCAACAAATTTGTGGGTGTGTACTCAGTTGTATTTTAAAGGAAACGAGGTCTAGGCAAAGCCTGCGCTTCGCAGGTAATGGGGGCTCCGCAATATTAGGTGCCAACGGGGTGGCGTATCGTTAAATGTCCCATAAGATATATTATGTCAAGTTGAAGACCTGTATTTGCCCGAGCACAAGGCCGCATCCCCCTACAGGTGCTCCGAGGGGCGAAATACCGTGAAACCGGTGAACCCCTTACTCGGGTCCTGCGGTGTCCGCTTCTGCTCCACCGGTTTTGCGAGTGGCCAATGACGCTGCCGCTTCACCACATGCCGCTCTGGTTTCCAGCAGTACCTGCCTCTCGTTCCAGCTGCCTGCGGACATGCTCGCTCTGCCCGGTCGCCTACATCATCTACCAGACCTGTACCGGTCGACGACTTCTCCCGGCCCACCAGATGGTGACCGCAGGCACGGCCGCTGCAAACGTTAGAACAGTGCCCGACCCCGTAGAACGGCTTCTGGCGCAGTCGGACCAAAATCGGGTCCAGGCCTACCCCTGCACCCGATCGAAAAGTCCCTTTAAACGGCAAATTTGGAAGCCGCTTTTTTAGGCAATTACCAGTGGCGGCTTTCCAGGGACTTGACCAGCTCGACCACCTTGTCGGCTACCAGTGATTCCAGCACTTTACCCTTTTCCGCACTCGCCTTGCCCGGGTCGCCCCAGACTCCGCCGGGCCAGAAGCTCCGCTTGTCGCGAACCAGGATCCCCACGGGGAAATTGGGGTACTCGGCGGGAGCCGTGCCTTTGACCAGATGCGGATGCGAATGCATGATGCGGGAGGTTTCGATTTCGCCGGCATGGGCATCGCCGCGCGTCTCGATCAGGTGGGCGCCGGTCTCTTTGGCGAGTTCGTATTCGGTGACGACCGCCATGTTTATTGCCGGCAGTTCCTGAATCAACTCTTCGCCGGCGTCCTGAAGCGCCATGCGGTGCGAACCGCCAGCGTGCCCAGTGAGTACGACGAAGTTGACCAGACCCTGGGCGTGCAGCGATCGTACGATGTCTTTTAGTAACGCCTTCAGTGTCACGGTTCTGATGGACACGGTGCCCGGATGGCGCGACGTGGAGCGGCAGCACCCATAATGCACCGGCGGCGCCACGAACAGCGGAATCCGCTCGGCGGCGCGCTTGCCCACCTCGTATGCTTCAATGGTGTCCGTAGACAGCGGCAAATGGCTGCCATGCTCCTCGACCGATCCAAATGGAATATATACGGTTTTGCAGACCTCCAGCCCCTGGACGAATTCATCCATGGTCATGTTCTCGATCAGCATCGCATTGCCCCTTTAAGTCATTGAATTTAAATGTAATTTATTCTGTAGCTGACGTCCCCTCCCCCGTTCTGTGCGTTGGGGAAGGGGACTAAGTGGTCAGGAATCCAGCATTTCCCGTACCTTCTTGGCAAGCTCGATGGGCCTGGCCGGTTTCTTGAGGATGTCGACCCCCTCCTCCAGGAAGATCCCCTTGTCCTGGATAACGTCAGCAGTGTATCCGCTCAGGAAGAGGACCTTCAACTGCGGTGAGTGCCGGCGCAGCTCCTCACAAAGCTGCTTGCCGTTCATCTTGGGCATGATCACGTCGAGCAGGGCCAGGCTGATCTCCTGATTCCTGGCCTCGAAGAGTTGCAGCGCTTCGTCGCCGCTGCTCGCCAGTATCACTTGGTATCCATACCTCTTAAGGACGGACTCGACCAGCCGCCCCACGGCGGCGTCGTCCTCCACGACCAGGATGCTCTCGGTCCCTCCTTCCGGGATGAAGGTGCTGGGTTTCTCGCTGGGCTGCACCTTCTCGGTGATCAGCGGCAGGTAGATGCTGAACGTGGTGCCGAAACCCCTCTGGCTGAAAACGGTGATGTAGCCGCCATGCTGCTTGATGATCCCGTAGACGATCGACATGCCGAGTCCGGTACCGCGACCGGGGAGTTTCGTGGTAAAGAAGGGTTCGAAGATCTTCTGCTGGGTTTCGGCATCCATTCCGGTCCCGGTATCGGCGATAGTAATCAGGGCGTAGCGACCGGGCATGCCGTATCCGTATTGGCGATGGAACTCCTTGTCTAGAGTGGTCAGCTCGGTCCGGATGGTCAACTCGCCGCCGGTGGGCATGGCGTCCCTGGCATTGGTGGCAAGGTTCATGAGCACCTGCTCCAACTGCCCGCTGTCCGCCATTACCAGCAGCTTCTCGTCGCTGAAAGAGGTCTTCAGGGTTACGTCTTCGCCGATGATCCGGACCAGGAACTTGGCATGCCTGCGGGTCAGATCGTTCAGCTCCACCTGCTGCATCACCATCACCTGTTTGCGGCTGAAGGCCAGCAGGCTCTTGGTGAGGTGCGTGGCCCGGTCGGCCGCATCGAGGATCTGCTCCATATGGTCGAGCATCGGGTCGTTTTTAGGCAGGGAGTACTGCAGCAGTTGACCGAAGCCGAGGATCACGGTCAGTATGTTGTTGAAATCGTGGGCCACGCCGCCGGCAAGTTGGCCGATAGCTTCCATTTTTTGCGCCTGCCTCAGTTGCTCCTCGAGTTTCTTGCGCTCGTTGATGCTCTCCATGAAGGCCATGAAGTGGTTGATCACCCCGGAACTGTTCAGGATGGGGGAAATGGTGGCGTGCTGCCAGAAGGTGGTGCCGTCTTTGTGCCGGTTGTACAATTCGCCGGTCCATATACGGCCTGAGGTGATGGTGTTCCACATACCCTGGTAAAGCTCGGCCGAGGTCTTGCCGCTTTTCAGAAGGCGCGGGTTAAGCCCGACGACTTCCTCCGAGGTGTACCCGGTAATCTCGGTGAAGCGCGGGTTGACAAACTCGATGTCGCCATTGATGTCCGTGATCATGATGGCGACCGGACTCTGCATCACGGCCTGGGACAGCTTCAGCAACTGCTCGTCGGCCTGCCGACGCTCGGTCACGTCCTTGTAGATGACCACGGCGCCGACCAGTTCTCCCCCTTCCCGCAACGGCCTGCAGTTATATTCCGCGTAGAAACTGCTGCCGTCCTTGCGCCAGAACAGCTCGTCGCTTCCCTGGTAGGGGCGCCCCTCGTAGCAGGCTGCCGACATCGGGCACTCCTGCTCGGGGAAGAGAGAGCCGTCCTCGCGGGTATGGTGCATCAGCGAATGCTGATGCTGCCCGAGCAGTTCTTCCTGGGTCCATCCCACCATGTGCGCCGCCGCCGGGTTTACAAAGGTGATGCGTCCCTGCAGGTCGACGCCGTTGATCCCCTCTCCCGCCGCATCGAGGATGAGCTGCATCTGGCGACGGGTTTGTTCGTGCGCCACCTCGGCCTGCTTGCGCTCGGTGATGTCCTCGAGGTTTTGGATGGCGCCGACCACCCTCCCCTGCCGGTCGCGGATCTGTGCCGCGTTGATGGTGACGTAGTGCCCGTTTCCTTCCGGATCCTGGTACCACCCTTCGGCCTGCAAACCGCCCTCTATCAGCGGCGACCTGCGGCAGTCGCTGTAGAACCTGGCGCCGTCGTGAAAATTCTCGTCCAATACCAGGTCGGCGAGAACCGGCCGGTCGGTGCCGTAAAAGACTTTGCCGACGTTGCTGGAACCCAGTGCCTCGCTAGCCTTGATCCCGGTGAGGTTTTCCAGCGCGTGGTTCCAGATGAGGACGCGGTGCTGGCAGTCCAGCACGAACGTAGGCTGCGTCATGTTCAAGACCAGGCTCTCGGCAAATTCCTTCTGCGACTGCAGGTCCGCCTCCGCCTGCTTGCGCTCCGTGATGTCGAGCATGACCCCGAGGATGCCGCCGCAGCTGCCGTTGCTGGCGGTGAAGCTGGTCTTGAAGAAGATGACGTCGCGCTCGGAATGGTCGACGTGCACGGCCTTGCTTTCGTAGACCTGCACCCCGGCGCCGGCGATCACTTCCTGGTCCGAACGGTGGTGCACCTCGGCGATCGAAGCAGGCGTCACGTCGAAGACGGTCTTGCCGATGACCATGTCCCGGGTCAGGCCGGTAAAGTTGTAGAAGGCCTGGTTGCAGCCCAGGTACCTGCCGTCGGCCCCCTTGTAGTAAACGGGGATGGGGGTGACCTCGATCAGCTTCTGCGAGAACTCCAGTTGCCGCTTCAGTTCGTATTTCTGTTGCTGCAGTTCCTTCAACAGCTGATTGAAGGCATCTCCCAGGACGCCGATTTCATCGCCGGTCGCGATGTTGATGGGAGCGGCGTCACCTTCCTTGTTCTGGGTCAGCACCCTGATCTGTTCGGTGAAAGTGGTCAGCGGCGCGGTGAGGAACTTCATGCAAAGCCAGACCACGAGCATGGAGATGAGAAAGACCACCACTAAGGCGATAAGGATGTAGCTGCGGGCCCGGTAAACCGGCGCGTACGCCTCCTGTTGGGGGAAATTGCTGGCGAGGATCCAGTTGGTGGTCTTCAGCCGCCTGAAGGAGCTGATCACCGGGATGCCCCGGGAATTGGTTGTCTCGCCGGTCCCCTCGAACCCGGCGATGGCATCGTCGTAGAGGCGGTTCTTGCCGACAGGAACGTCCTGCTTGAAGATTCGGCGGCCGTCGGGGTGGGCGATCATCACCCGGTCCGTGTTGTACAGGTAGAGATAACCCTTCTGGCCGAGGGTGATCTTGCCCACCCTGGTCACGAAGTTGTCCTTGGTCAGGTCCATGCTTCCCGCCAGGATGCCGGCTACTTCGCCCCGGTCGTCAAGCACCGGCGCGGTAAGCATGATGATGGGATGCCGGTGGGTTTGCGCCGAGAGGAACGGGGCGGAGATCTGGGGCTGCCGGGTGGCGAGCGTTTTTTTGACGTAGTCACGGAACAGGAAGTTCTTGCCGACGATGCCGCTGTCGAGAGGGTTGCCCGAGATGAGCGTCCCTTGGGCGGAAAAGAGAAACAGGCCGTTGTCGAACATGGTCAGGTTGCCCGGACGCTGGTCGAAGAAGTTCTGCATGGTCCCCGGGTCGTGCAGAGTACCTGTTTTGAGGGTGCGGGCGGTGGCCACCAGTTCCGTTTGCGACAACCGGAACTTGTCGTCGATCTGGTCGGCGAGTGCGGTAACCATGTCGAACTGCTGCGTGTAAAGCAGACCCTTGATCTGGTCGGTGACGTAGAGGTGGGTGGTAAGCGCAATAATGGATAACAACCCCGCCGTCAGCAGGGATATGGTTACCGTCATCTTTGTTTTCAGGCTAAAGGGGCGCAATCAGCCTCCGCTGGCAGGGCACCACATGCGGCATTCCGGAACTTGCTACCTTAGTATGAATATGTTCAACCTGTCCAGCTAAAAAGTTGTACCGATCCGGCGGGAAATACCCGTTTATTAACAGTTTTTGGATCATGAGTCGCTGCGCAGCCGGCCGGGGCGGTGAAAAGAGTGATAGGCGCGAGCAGTGATTTGATATAGTATTCGGTGCGCGACGGCAAAACATTAGAGCCACGCGTAGGGGAGCAAAGATAAAATGCTAGCAATCGGCAAGTACAACCGTCTGGAAGTAAAGAAACTGAGCGCCATTGGTGCCTACCTTGAGTCGGAACTGGGTGACATCCTTTTGCCGACCAAGTACGTCCCGGAAGGGCTGCACCACGGCGAGCACCTGAAGGTATTCGTGTACCTCGACTCCGAGGACCGGCTCATCGCCACCACGTTGGAACCGAAGGCCCAGGTGGGCGACTTCGCGCTCATGGAGGTCAAGGACGTAAGCCCGGTCGGGGCTTTCCTGGAATGGGGGCTGGAGAAGGACCTCCTTGTCCCGTTCAGCGAGCAGACGCGTCCCATGCAGAAAGGGGAAAATTACCTGGTGCGCGTGTACCTGGACCGCTCCGAGCGAATCGCGGCCTCTGCCAAGATAGGGAAGTTCCTGGAGAAGTCCGCAGCCGGACTCAAGGAGGGACAGGAAGTCGGGCTCACCTTCTACGAGTTCGGCGACCTCGGCGCCAAGGTCATCATCAACGGCCGCCATGATGGCCTGCTGTTCAAGACCGAGCTTTTCGGCAGGTACCGGGTTGGCGACACCGCCCAGGGGTACGTGAAGAAAATCAGGAGCGACGGCAAGATAGATGTGACCCTCAGAAAGGGAGGGAAGCAGGACCTGAGCGGCGGGCGGGAGACGCTGTTGCGGGTGCTTGGCGAGCGGGGCGGCTTCCTTCCCGTGGGGGACAAGTCAGCTCCGGAACTGATCGCGGAGATGTTCCGGATGAGCAAGAAGAACTTCAAGACCGTGATCGGCAACCTGTACCGGGAAGGGGTAATCGAGATCACCAAGGAAGGGATCCGGTTGCGTTAACCTCCCCCTATTCTTCTTCCTGACAATGAAGAACCCCGGCGCCGTCGCGCGCCGGGGTTCTTTTTTTTACCTGCGGTCGCCAAGGAACCTGAGCAGCAAGAGGAACATGTTGATGAAGTCGAGGTAAAGGGTGAGTGCGCCGAGGATTGCGCCCTTGCCGCTGCTATCGCCCATCTGCTTGATCCGTTGCGTATCGTAGGCGGTAAGGCCGGTGAAGACGATGATGCCGCACAGGCTGAGGACCCAGTTGAGCATCGAACTGTGCAGGAAGATGTTCACGACGGAGGCGATCACCACCCCGACCAAGCCCATGAACAGGAAGCTCCCCCACGAGGAGAGATCGCTCCTGGTCAGGTAGCCGTAGAGGCTCATGGCGCCGAACATCCCGGCGGTGACCAGGAAGGTAGAGGCGATGGAGGTGTGGGTATAGGCAACGAAAATGGTGGACATGGTGATGCCGTTTAAGGCCGCGTAGAGCAGGAAAAGCATGCTGGCCGTGGCGGCACTGATCCTGTTGATGGCGCCGCTTATGGCCACCACCAGCCCCAGTTCGCCGAACAAAAGGGCATAGAAGAGGATGCGGTTGCCGAGGATCGCCTGCAGAAGGGCCGGTGTGGATGCGGTTATGACGGAAACGAAAGCGGTGAGCAAAAGGCCGCCGCTCATCCAGCCGTACACTCCTCTCATTACTCCGCTATTGACCACGGTGACGGTTCGGTACTGTGTCTGATATCTTTCCATGCCATGCTCCTTTGATTGCGTCTGCGGCAGAAGTCCTGACCGGTCGCAGTTTTTCAGTAATTTGATCCTTTGTTTATAACATGAAGCGGGGTTGCCAGTCAGAAAAATAAGCATCTGTACGTGAATGTGCAAGGGGTGGTGTACAATCTACTTCCTATATTTTGGTGCGACTACGGCACCGCTGTGTGGCGTTACTGCGCATTGACCAAAGGAGGATCCATCATGTTGAAAAAAATAGCCATCATTGCCTGTCTTGCTAGGGTTTCGGCCTGCTGCGCGGGGCCCATCCACGTGGTAGCCGCCGACTAACGGCACGGGCGGCAAGGTGCCTGCCCCCCCTGCCGCCCGTTGCAACAGCTCCCCCACCCTTCCCTTTCTCCCGCCCCGGTCCTGTCGGCACCGCGCGGGGGCTTTCTCTTTTCTTATTTCGCCCTTTCGTACTGCAACGGCCAGGCAAGCTCCACTCCCAGGACCTTCGCGGCATGCAGCGGCCAGTACGGGTCCCGCAGCATGGCGCGCGCCAAGAATACGGCGTCGGCCAACCCGGTGGCCACGATCTGCTCGGCCTGGACCGGCTCGGTAATGACGCCCACCGCGCCGGTCGGGATGCCGATCTCGTTCCTGATGGCAGTGGCGAAGGGTGTCTGGAAGCCGGGGCCGAAGGGGGGCATGGCCTCGGGGACCATTCCCCCCGATGAGCAGTCGATCAGGTCGATGCCAATATCCTTCAGTGCCCGGACCAGGTAAAGGGTCTGCTCCAGGTCCCACCCCCCTTCCATCCAATCCGTCGCCGAAACCCTGACGAACACCGGCAGGTGCACGGGCCAGATCTCGCGCACGGCCTTGGCGACCCTGAGCGGAAAGCGGCAGCGGTTCTCGAGCGAGCCCCCGAAATCATCGCTGCGTTGGTTGGAGAGCGGCGACAGGAACTCGTGCAGCAGGTAGCCGTGCGCCATGTGGATTTCGACGACTTCGAAGCCTGCCTCGATGCTGCGTCGAGCTGCGGCTGTGAACTGGCCGAGCAGCGTTTCCAGGTCCTGCAGGGTCGCTTCCCGGGGGACCACCGGCTCCTCCTGGGAGAAGGGAACCGGGCTCGGCCCAATGGTCTGCCAGCCGCGGTGCTTGGCGTCGACCGGGCGTCCTCCCCTCCAGGGAAGGTCGGTCGATGCCTTGCGGCCGGCGTGGGCGAGTTGGATGCCTGGGACGGCGCCCTGCGCCTTGATGAAGCGGGTGATGGGGGCAAAGGCGGCGGCATGTTCGGCACTCCAGATGCCGCTGTCGTCAGGCGATATGCGCCCCTGCGGCGTGACCGCGGTCGCCTCGACCATGACCAGCCCGGCCCCGCCTACCGCGCGGCTGCCCAGGTGCACCATGTGCCAGTCAGTGGGGAGCCCCTCCTTGCTGGAATACATGCACATGGGCGAGACGAAGATGCGGTTTCTGAAGACCAACTCGCGCAGGGTAAGCGGGGTGAAAAGGATGCTCATGCTGGGAAACCTCCTGAAGCTGGTGTGATGTGGCAGGTCTGTGTCTGCGGCAGTTTAGCAGGCATTGTCATAACTGCAACGAGACACGGGAGCGTTGCTCATGATGATGGCAACGGTTCCGGCTGGCACTGCGGACAGTAGAAGGTGGATCGGTTGCCGAGCCTTCCCCTCCGGATTGCGGTAGCGCACTGGCGGCAGGGAAGCCCTTCCCTGCCGTAGACGTAGAGCTGCTGCGGGAAATAGGCGAGCTTATCCTCGGCTTTCCGGAAATCCATGGTGGCGCGCCCCGCCGCGATGGAAGCGGAGAGGGTTTCCTTGATGGCGGCGACCAGGGCGACGCAGTCGGCCCGACTCAATTCGCCCGCCGGGGTGTCCGGGTGCACCCGACAGCGGAAAAGGCTTTCGGCGGCGTAGATGTTACCGATGCCCGCCACGACCGCGCTGTCCATCAGGAAGCGCTGCAGGGCTACCTTCCTGCCACGGCTCAGCCGGTCCAGGTAGTCCGCCCCGAAGGCGTCGGTAAGCGGTTCCGGCCCGATCTTCTTGAGCAACTGGTGCTGCATCGGGTCGGTTCCCGTAAAGTGGATCGAGCCGAACCGGCGCGGGTCGTTCAAGCGGAGCACGAGTCCGGAGTCGAGCCGCAGGTCAAAATGATCGTGCGGACCCGGCGCGATCGAGGCTGGCACCAGGCGTAGATGGCCGGTCATGCCAAGGTGCAACAGCAGCGAACCCGCAGCGCAGGTGAGGATCAGGTACTTGCCGCGGCGCTCGACACAACGGATGGTCTGACCGATGAGAAGATCGGAGAGCCCCTCCGGGACCATGTTGCGCAGTTTGGGAATGCGCAGATCGACCGACGCGATGCGCGCACCGGTCAGGTGGTCCTGTATCCCCAGGCGGGTGACTTCGACTTCGGGTAACTCAGGCATGGTCGTTTCCGGCTACTTGTCCAGGGGCATAGGGCTACAGACGTTGTCTTCGGAGTTGGCCTCCGCGCCGCAGGTGAAGCAGACCACCGTTGGGTGGTTGGTGAGATGAGCGACATCTTCCAGACGCCCCCCACTTTTGAGCATGCAGATGTGTCCGGTGTGTTTCGCACCGCAGTGACAGGTATCGGTGGCTTCCATATGATCCCCCTTTGTTTGATGTATCCCTCATTACTACTGCAAAGCCCCTGCGGCAGTCAACTCCTAGGTCGCGCATTGTCACGGTGACTGACATTGCCATACGCCTAGCGACATTATTTTTCTATAATTTGTAGTTGCTATTTTTGATATTGTGTTTATATTAGAAAAAACTATCCCTGTGTCTGTCCTGGCGGTCAGCCTGAGACAGAAGATGAGCACCGGGGAGGTTGGTTATGCGCTTGGTCAAGAGATTGTCCAAGGGGGAGCGTATGAATCTATTGTCGCAGGCAAACCAGGTTACCCATCACAACGACAGCGCTACCCGCACCTGCATCGGCGGCGGCGCTCTCGGGGTATCCGAACCGGTATTGCCTCCCCTTGCCTACGAGCAGTTGTTGCGCAACATGTTTCGATCTGCTCCCCTGGGTGTTTACCAGACCGATCCCGACGGTTACCCCCTGGTTTCGGCTTCCTTCTGCTCGGCGGACCCCGGTGAAGCCGGCACCCAACGGGTGAGGTACCTCAACCCGCAGGAGCGCAAGGCTCTGGCTGCATCCTTCCAGTGTGCCATGGCGGCCGGACAGCAGTGGCACCAGCAGTTCCAGTACCGTTTCGCCGATGGCGCCGTGTGCCGACTGCAGGCGGTGGTGGCACCGTTGCGTGGCGCAGATGGTTCCCTGAGTGGCTACCAAGTCTGCACCATGGAAATTACCGCGCAGTACCAGGCACACCAGGAACTCGCGCTCAGCGAGGACCGCCATCGCGTCGCACTGGAGGCAGCGGAACTGGGGATCTGGGACTTCAACGTCGCGGCAAACGACTGCTACTTCAGCCCCTTTTGCTACCACATGCTTGGTTACAGCAGTGGGCAGATGCAGGTGCGTCTGGAGGATTGGACCAACATCATCCATCCGCAGTACCTCGACACTGCGCGCCGGGTGTTGGAAAACTGCATCAGTGGCGGGATCGAGAAATTCGAGCTCGAGTTTCGCCTGAAGACCAACGAGGGGAAATGGCATTGGTTTCGCTGCACCGGCAAAGCAGCCGAGCGCGATGCAAGCGGCAAGGCCTGCCGCCTGGCGGGGACCCTGCTGGACATAAACCAAGCCAAACTCATGGAGCACCTGCTGCAGATGGAGCACGGCCTGCTGAACCTGATCACCGCGACCAGTCCGGTGGGAATCATGTTCATTGAGTCCGACGGCAACATCACCTTCGTCAACCCCAAGGCCGAGCGGATCCTGGGCCTGACCAAGCTGCAGATGGCGCACCGGGAGCCCCCGGTCATCGACACCATCTTCTCCGTTGAATCGGAATCTTCCAGCGATGCCGAGCTTTCCCTGGGGCAGGTCCTGGAGCAGGGACGGTGCCTGCTACAGTCCACCTTCGTTTTTAACCGTGCCGACGGCGGCCGCGCGGTGCTCTCCATCAGTACCGCCCCCTTCCTGGACCCCGCCAGCACTGTGAGCGGTACCGTGGTGACGCTCGAAGACGTGACCGAGCAGAAGACGCGCGAGCAGGTGATGGCCGACAACGACCGCCTGCTGCGGGAAACCCAGAGAATCGCCCAACTGGGGAGCTACGTCCTCGACATCGCCCATGACCACTGGGTCTGTTCCAGCAAGCTCGAGGAGATCCTCGGGGTCGGCGCCGCCTATCCGAAGACCATGCAGGGACACTTCGACATCGTGCACGAGGACTTCCGGGACCAGTTCATCGACAGCTACCGGGCCGCGATCAACAACAACCGCCCCTTCGAACACGAATACAAGATCAGAAGACATAACGACGGCGAGGAGCGCTGGGTGACCGAGTGCTGTGAGCTGACCTGGGACGCCGCTTGCAAGCAGGCGCGCATGATCGGTACCATCAAGGACATCACCGAGAGAAAGGCCGCCGAGGAAGCGATCCGCAACCTCAACGACGAACTGGACCGCCGGGTCATCGAGAGAACCTCGCAACTGGTTGCCGCGAAGAAAGAGATAGAATCTTTCAGTTACTCGGTTTCCCACGACCTGCGCGCGCCGCTTAGGCACATCAACAGCTACAGTGCCATCCTGGTGGAGGAGCACGGCGAGTCCCTGCCGGAGGAGGCGCGTTACTACCTGGAGCGTATCTGTACCGCCAGCAACAGGATGGGGAAGCAGATCGACGACCTGCTCGCCCTGACCCGGGTCGGGCGCACCATTATGAAAAAAAACACCTTCAACATCAGCCAGTTGGCCGCCGACGTGGTCGAGATGCTCAGCGAGGAGTCCGAAAATGCGCCGGAGTTCGTGGTTCAGTCGGGGATCAGCGCCTACGGCGACAGCGCCCTGGTGCGGCTGGTGTTGCAAAACCTCCTGGGCAATTCCGTCAAATACTCCTCCCGCAACATGTCCCCGCGTATCGAGTTCGGCCAGACCCTCGTCGCCGGGCGGCATGCCTTCTTCGTCAGGGATAACGGGGTCGGCTTCGACATGGCCTACATCGAGAAGCTGTTCCAACCCTTCCAGCGCCTGCACGGTTCCGAGTTCGAAGGGACCGGCATCGGCCTCGCCACGGTGCGCCGCATCATCGAGCGCCACGGGGGGAGCATCTGGGCCGAAGGAAAAGAGCACGAAGGGGCGACCTTCTACTTCACCCTCTCACACCCCCGCAAGGCCGATCCCGCCTCCCGCTGAGACCCTCGCCACACGCGCTGCCCACTGACGTGGGGATCTCGCCATTCTGCACGCCGTTCCCCTTCCTTTTTCCAATCTTAAAACATTGTCTGCCGCAAAGCCATAGCAGCGCCGAAGTATCCGGTGAATGCACAGCGCCAGAACCCATGCAACAATTCTGGAATACGCTAACCCATCAGAAAACTATGGGGGATCGCAGGGCTGAGGCGAAAAAAGGAATTGTTATTTATACAAAACTATGTTTTAAATAATGACGAAACTGCGACTGACCGTACCGGTCTACGCGGCGGAGCAAAGGTATGCGAGTCTGCCTGCCGTCTATAAAAGTGAGGCGCCTATGAGGAAAACCTGCCAGATGGTGGAAAAGGCTTTGGTGGACGGGATGTTGAAGGGGGAGTTCAAGCCGGGGAGTCCGCTGCTGAGCGAACGGGACCTCGCGGAGCGTTTCGCGGTCAGCAGGACAACGGTGCGGGAGGCGCTGCTGAAGCTCCAGAACGCGGGATGGATCTCGGTGCAGCAGCGCCACGTCACCATCGTGAAGGATTTCTGGTCCCAGGGCGACCTTGAGATCCTCTCCTCCATCACCAGGAACAGCGACCCGTTTCCTTACGAGCTGGCCACCCACCTGCTGGAGCTCAGAGTCCAGTTTGCGCCCGATTACGCCCGTCGCGCGGTCGAAAACGATGCGGCAGGGTTGGCCGCTGTACTGCGCAAGGCTGAGAAACTACGCAACTGCTCCTCCGCCTTGGTCAATTTCGACTGGGAACTGCATCTGGCCATGGCCGTCATGTCCGGCAACCGCATCTATCCCCTGATGCTGAACAGTTTTTCCAGCGTCTACTCCAAATTGAGGTCCGGGCTTTTTTCCAAAGATAAGCATCGCTTGCAACTGCGTGACTACTACCGCGAGATGCTTGCTGCCGCCAACGCCGGCAACGCCCTGTTGGCCGAGAACATCACCCGCGCGGCCATGCTGATAAGGCTGAACGATTTCAAAATGTACTTCGGATCGCTCTCCCCTGAGTGCCCTGCCCCGGCGTAACCTGCGGCGGGCGCGTCAATTGGCCAGGGTAAAGTAGAAAGTCGCTCCCCCATTCACCTCCGCCTCAGCCCAGATCCTGCCGCCGTGCCGGTTGATGATGCGCTGCACGATAGCGAGACCGATGCCCAGTCCTGGAAACTCCTCCTCACGGTGCATGCGCTGGAACGGCCCGAAAAGCCGGTCGGCAAAGCGCATATCGAAGCCGGCGCCGTCGTCCCGGACGAAATAAACCACTTCATCCCCGTCCATCCGGCTGCCGATTTCAATGGTGGCGGATTCCTTCTTCGCGGTGAACTTCCAGGCGTTCTCCAGAAGATGTTCCAGCGCGGTCCGCATCAGGACCGCGTCCGCGTGCGCGGGAAGCCGCTGCGGCACCTTGAAGGTCACCTTTCTGCCCGGGTCCCCTTCCCTGACACAGGCCACGTAGCTGTTCGCCATCTGGCTCAGGTCGATGTTGAGCGGGGTCATGTCCTGGCGTCCGATCCGCGACAGCGCGAGCAGCGCGTCCACCAGTCCCTCCATCTTGCGCCCCGCACGCACGATACAGTCCAGGTAGCTATGCGCGGTAGGTTCCAACCCCTCTCCGTAATCCTCGAGGAGTGCGGTGCTGAAGCCGATCAGGTGGCGAAGCGGGGCACGCAGATCGTGGGACACCGCATAGCTGAAGGTTTCCAATTCCCTTCCCAGGTTCTCCGCGTTGGCCTTTTGCCGGGCGAGGTCCTCATTGGCCCGTCGAAGCTCCTGCTGTGCCTGCGCGAGCCTTGTTTCGCAGTCGCCAGCGGACCTGGCCGGACCCGCGACCCCGTCCTGCCGCTCGGCTGCGAAATCTTTGCGCTGTCCGGTCATGCCCGCGCCGTCGCCAGGACTTTTCAGGATGCCTCCCTCGCTTGGCACTTCCATGTGTTCCTCCCGCTGCTTCTGGCATAGCCACGCTTAGAACTCTCTTAAAATCCATTTTGTCACAAGATGCAGCATTACACCACATAATAAGATACCATTTTTCGCTCTCAGCGACACCTATGACAGCTGGTGTGAACCACGCAGTGACTGTGAAAGGAACGGGCCGGTCCCGCAGTGAGGAACCGGCCCGAGGCAATGCCATGGTCGCCGTGGTCAGAAAGGATACTTCTCAGCCTCGATCACCGCCTGGGCCAGGGCCCGTTTGTCCTGCAGCAGTCCCGCCGCCTGGTAGCGCGTGAAACGCCGGACCGCCCCCAGAAGGACCGCCAGGGTGTCGCCTTCCTCGCTGTAGAAGGCGGCCTTGCGGGCGGCGCTCGCAGTCTTCTCGTTGGCGCCGAAGCAGAAGGTCCTGACCGCCGCCGTAACCGCCCTCCCCTTCGCCTCACTCAGGCGCGGCAGGATCTTCTCGGCGCGCAGCACGGCGCTTTCCATCGCGAAGATGTTGATCACCACGTCGGCCAGCGCCATGAGCACCTCCTGCTCGTCCTTGATCGCCGCCTGGTATTTCTGCGCCGCTGAGCCCGCCACTACCAGGAACAACTGCTTGAGACCCGACAGGAGTGCTTTTTCCGCTGCGAACGGGGCGCTGTCGTCGGATTCGTCGAAGGAGGGGGTGGTGAGGGCGTCCAGCGCCTTCATAGCCTCGCGCTGCAGGGGGATTTCTCCTTTCAGGGCCCGGGTGAGCAGGGTACCCGGGATGAGCAGCCGGTTGATCTCGTTGGTCCCCTCGAAGATGCGGTTGATGCGCTCGTCGCGGTAGTAGCGCTCGGCAGGGTACTCCTGGATGAAGCCGTAGCCGCCGTGAATCTGGACCACCTGGTCCGCAACGAACGCGAGCATCTCCGAGCAGAATACCTTGGCGATAGCGCACTCCATCGCGTATTCCTCAATCCCTTTCTGGTATGCGTCGTAGTAGTTGGGGGTCTCCTTCGGGATCGTGGCCAGCCGGTCGTCGATGAGCCCGGCGAGGCGGTAGACGAGGGATTCGGAGGCGAAGATTTCGGCGGCCATGTCCGCCAGCTTCTCCTGGATGGCGCCGAAGGATGCGATAGGGCGGCCGAACTGCTTTCTCAGCACGGCGTACTTCACCCCGTCGGCGAGGGCGAACTTGGCGGAGCCGGTGACCGCCGCCCCAAGCTTGAAGCGGCCGATGTTGAGCACGTTGAAAGCGATCTTGTGCCCCTTGCCGATTTCCCCCAGCACGTTCGCCACCGGCACCTTGACGTTGTCCAGGATCACCTGGGTGGTCGAGGAGCCCTTAATGCCCAGCTTCTTCTCCTCCGGCCCGATGCTCACCCCTTCCATGGTCCGCTCCACCAGGAACGCGGTGAAATGCTCGCGGTCCACCTTGGCGAAGACGGTGTAGAGGTTGGCAATGGAGCCGTTGGTGGTGAACTGTTTGGTGCCGTTAAGCAGGTAATGGCTCCCGTCGGCAGAGAGGGTGGCGCTCGCCTTGGCGCCGAGAGCGTCGCTGCCGGAGTCGGGCTCGGTAAGGCAGTAGGCCGCGACCCACTCGCCGCTGGTCAGCTTTTCCAGGTAGCGTGCCTTCTGCTCCTCGGTGCCGTAATAGACCAGCGGCAGCGTGCCGATGCCGCTGTGGGCGGCGTAGGCGACCGAGAAGGACCCCGAGCCGGAGATCTTTTCCGCCGCAAGCATGCTGGTCGCCTTGTCCAGTTCCAGGCCGCCGTACTCTTCCGGGACGTCGATCATCAACAGCCCCAGTTCGCCGCAGCGCCGCAGCAGTTGCACCACCTTGTCGAAATTCTGGTGCTCGATCTCCTCGCGCGCCGGAATCACCTCATTGGCCACGAACTGCTCGGTGGTGGCACCGATCTGGCGCTGCTCGTCGCTGAAATCCTCCGGGACGAACACCTCGTCCTTGCCGGTCTCAGTGATCAGGAACTCCGCTCCTTTGAATATCCTTGCTGCCATGACACACCTCTTAAGTTTGTAGTGGGACGTGCCCGGTTCAGACCAGCTCGAAAATGCCCGCCGCGCCCATGCCGCCGCCGATGCACATGGTGACCATGCCGTAGCGCGTCCCGCGGCGCCTCATCTCGTGCAACAGGCTCGCGGCAAGCTTGGTCCCGGTGCATCCCAGCGGGTGCCCGAGCGCGATGGCGCCGCCGTTCACGTTAACCCGCGCCGGGTCGAGCCCCAGTTCCCCCAGGCAGGCGAGCGTCTGCACGGCGAAGGCCTCGTTGAATTCGACCAGTTCGATCTGGTCCTGGGCGAGCCCCGCCATCTTCAGCGCCGCGGGGACGGCCTCCACCGGCCCGATGCCCATGATCTCCGGCGGAACCCCCTTCACGGCGAAAGAGACGAAGCGCGCCAACGGCTTCATTCCGGTCCGCTTCAGGAACTCCTCCGAGACCACCAGCGCCGCTGCGGCGCCGTCGGTCATCTGCGATGAGTTGCCCGCGGTAACGGTGCCGTCGACCTTGAAGGCCGGCTTGAGCCTCGCCAGGGCCTCCAGGGTGGTGTCGCCGCGCACGCCGTCGTCGGCATCGACCATTTCCTCCTGGCACTGCATCTTCCCCTTTTGCAGCGCGCAGTGCCGCGCCGGCACAGCGACCGTTTCCTCTGCAAAAGTCCTCTCGGCCAGGGCGCGGGCCGCCTTCTGGTGGCTCGCCAGTGCGAAGGCGTCCTGGTCCTCGCGGGAGATGGCATATTTCTGCACCAGCCGCTCCGCCGTGATCCCCATCGAGGCGTAGGTTTCCGGCCAGGATCCGACCAGCCCCGGGTTGGCGCTGTACTTGTTGCCACCCATGGGAATCATGGACATGCTTTCCGTCCCCCCGGCGATGATGCAGTCGGCAAACCCCGCCATGATGCGGTCCGCGGCCGAGGCAATGGTCTGCAGTCCCGATGAGCAGAACCGGTTCACGGTCTGGCAGGGGACCTGATATGGAATGCCGGCCTTGAAGGCCGCGATGCGCGCCACGTTCATCCCCTGCTCCCCTTCCGGGAAGGCGCAGCCGATGATGATGTCCTCGACCAGCGCCGGGTCCAGGCCGGTCCGCTCGACCAGCCCTTTGATGGCGGTGGCGGCCAGGTCGTCAGGACGGACATCCCTCAGTTTCCCTTTGTAGGCCTTGGTGGCCGGCGTGCGTACCGCTTCAACGATATATGCTGCTCGCATGGCGTTGCTCCTTTTGCTGTTCGGTTGAACTTGGGAGGAGCTTCGTTCCCCCTCCCCGACCCTCCCCCTCCTGGGGAGGGAGTAGGAAATTAGTTCCTGAGCGGCTTCCCTTTCTTCAGCATGTGCTGGATGCGCTCCTGGGTCTTCTTCTGGCCGCAGAACTTGAGGAAGGTTTCCCGCTCCAGGTCCAGCAGGTATTCTTCGCTGATGATGGTCCCCGCCGGGACGTCCCCGCCGGTGATGACGTCGGCTATGCCTGCGGCGAGGTAGTGATCATAGGCGGAGATGAAGCCACCCTGCTCGAGGTTCCACAACTGGGTCTTGATGCTGGCGGCGATGCCGCGTCCCGGCGCCTTTACCGCCGCCTCAGGCCTGCCGGGACGGTAGTTCGCGGCAAGGGATATCGCCTTCAGCTTGGCGTCGTAGATGCGACGGTCCAGGGCTAGGGTAATGCCGTCGCCGGGGCGCATGAGCCCCATGTACATCAATTCCGTGGCGGAGCTGCTCATCTTGGCCATGGCGATGTTCTGGTAGTTCTTCAAGAGAAACGGCGTAACGTCGGCGCCGTTGGCCTCGGCCAGCCGGATGGCCCGCAAGGCCATTTCCTTGGTGCCGCCGCCGGCCGGGATCAATCCCACTCCGATCTCGACGAGCCCCATGTAGGTCTCGGCGTGGGCGTTGATGGCGTCGGCATGCAAGCAGGTCTCGCACCCTCCTCCCATCACCAGGCTGTGGGGGGCGGCGACCACCGGGATGCCGGAGTACTTGATCGCCATCATGGCGCGCTGGAACGATTTCACGGTGAGGTTCAGGTCGTCCCAGGCGCCTTCGGCGCAGGCCATGGCGATCAGCATCAGGTTTGCCCCGGCGGAGAAAAGGCTCCCCTCGTTGGCGATCACCATGCCGAGGCCGTCGGATTCGCTGCGGCGCAGCCCCTTCTGGATCATGGCCAGGGTGTCGCCGCCGATGGTGTTCATTTTGGAGTGGAACTCGAGGCAGAAGATGCCGTCGCCTATGTCGATGAGCGAGGCAGCGGAGTTTTGTTCCGCCACTCCACCAGCGCTCTTCAGCAGGGTGAGGGAGATCTGGCCGCGGGTGGTCGGCACCTCGCGGTATTTTCGGTCCGCGATGCTGTAGAAAAAGCGTTTCCCCTGCTCCACGCGGTAGAAGCTCTCCACCTCGCGCAGCCACTGCGGAAGCGCCACGCCGTCCCGGTCGGCACGCGCCACGAAGGAGGCGACGCCCAGGGCGTCCAAGAGCTCGAACGGGCCGAGGTCCCAGTTGTACCCCCACTTCATGGCGTTGTCGACGTTGACCACATCATCCGCGATCTCGGTGAGGCGCTTTGCCGTGTAGATCAAGGTGTCGCGTAGCGTCCTCCAGGCGAAATCGGCCGCTTTGTCGGTGCCGGCAAGAAGGGTCTTGACCCGGAGGCCCGGGGCGTCGATCTGCTTCGCCGCCCCAACCGAAGCGAATTTCGGGGCGACGCACTCGCGGTAGGCGCCGCTCTCGGGGTCGTAGCAGGACTTGACGCTGTTGCCGTCCACGTTCTCCCGCTTGAAGAAGCCCCCCTTCCCTTTCTTGCCGGTCAGTCCCTCGGCGACCATGCGACGCGTGCTTTCCGGGACCCGGAACAATTCCCGCTCGTCATCGTCAGTGAGCAGCTGGTAGCTGTTGTCCATGACCCGCACCACCGTGTCGATTCCGACCAGGTCCCACAAGGCGAAGGTGCCGGTCTTGGGACGGGCCATGGCCTGCCCGGTGACGACGTCGACCTCCTCGACGGTGAGTCCCATCTCCACCATGTGGCGCCAGGTGGCGGCGCCGGCATAGGTGCCGATGCGGTTGGCGATGAAGTTGGGGGTGTCCTTGGCGAACACCACCCCCTTGCCCAGCCGCTTGTCCATGAAGGCGGCCATGCTGCGCAAAAGGTTCGGGTCGGTCTCGCTGCAGGGGACCATCTCCATGAGGCGCATGTAACGCGGCGGGTTGAAGAAGTGAGTCACCATGAAACGGCGCCTGACATCCACCGGGAGCGCCTGCGCCAGTTCGTTCACGGAAAGTCCGCTGGTGTTGCTGGAGAGAATGGCGTCTGCGCTGAGGTTCGGGACCACTTTGTCCTGGAAGAGGCGCTTTTTCACCTCGAGGTTTTCCAGCACCACCTCGATGACCCAGTCGCACTCCTTGAGCCGGTGGCTGTCGTCGTCGAAGTTGCCGGTCTCGATCCAGGCGACGTACTCCGGCGCGTACAGCGCGGCAGGCTTGCTCTTGGCGAGGGCCGTCAGCGCCTGGTCGGCGATCAGGTTGCGCTGCGCTTTTTCCGACGCGACCGCCCCCTTGGCCTGTTCCGGCACCATGTCGAGCAGCAGGACCTCTATGCCAGCGTTGGCCAGGTGCGCGGCGATGGCCGCTCCCATGACTCCGGCTCCCAACACGGCGACTTTCTTCATCTGTCTCATCACATTCCTCCTGCGCTCTCCTGGCGCGGCCTCAGTTCTCCGCGACAGTATACATCCGCTCTATCTTATCCTTATAACGTTCAGAAATCACCCGCCTTTTCACCTTCAGGGTCGGGGTGAGCTCCCCAGCCTCCAGGGTGAAATCGCGCGGCAGCAGCACGAAATGCTTGATGGTCTCGTAATGGGCCAGTTCGGCGTTAACCGCCTCCACCCGCTGCCGGTACAGCTCGAGGACCGGCTCGTGCACCACTAGGTCCTCGAGATCGGTATAGACGATCTTCTTCTCCTGCGCGAATTCCAGGAGCTTCTCCAGGGTCGGCACGAGCAGCGCGGTAAGGTAGGGCCTCTTGTCCCCGTAGACGTAGGCCTGGGAGATGTACTTGTCACGTTTCAGCAGGCTCTCGATGGGCTGGGGCGCGATGTTCTTGCCGCCGGCGGTAACGATGAGGTCCTTCTTGCGGTCGGTGATCACCACGAAGCCCGCATCGATGCGCCCGATGTCGCCGGTCTTAAGCCAGCCTTCGCTGAAGGCCTCGGTGGTGGCGGCCTCGTCCTTGTAGTATCCCCGCATCACCTGCGGCCCGCGCACCAGCAGTTCGCCGTCTTGCGCCACGCGGAACTCGGTCCCCTCGAGCGGCGTACCCACGCTTCCGAAGCGGAGTTGGTCGAAGGTGTTGTTGCAAAGGACGGGGCTGGTTTCGGTGAGCCCGTAACCCTCCAGGATGGGCACCCCGATGCTCCAGAAGAACTCGTTGATCTCGCGGTCCAAGGGAGCGCCCCCGCTGGAGCAGAACTTGAGGTTGTTGCCGAAACGCTGGCGCAGCTTGCTGAAGACGAGGCGGTCGGCGACGGCGTGCTGCAGTGAGAGCCACAGCGGCACCTTCTTGTCGATGTACCTGGCGTGCACGAACCTGCGCCCGACGGCGAGCACGGTCCTGAAAAGCTTCCTCTTGTACAACGACAGCTGGTGCACGTGCTCGTAGATGCGCGAGTGGATCTTTTCGAAGAGCCTGGGGACGCAGACCATGATGGTGGGCTGGATCTCCAGCATGTTCTCGGCTATCTTCTCTATGCTGTCGGCGAAGGCGATCATGGCCCCGCTGGCGATAGGGAGGTAGTAGCCGGTGCACCGCTCCAACACGTGGCTTAGCGGCAGAAAGCTCAGGAACACCTCCCCTTCCTGCACGGCTGCCTTGCGGATGGTGGCGAAGGCGTCGTAGAGCATGTTTCGGTGCGAGAGCATCACCCCCTTGGGGATACCCGTAGTCCCCGAGGTGTAGATGATGGTCATCAGCGACTCCGGCTCGATGGCGTCGATGACGGCGGAAAGTTCTTCACGCTCCTGCTCGGTGATTGGGTCGTCGATCTCGGAAAGCTGGTAGAACGTGGTGAGTGGCAGCGAGGGTTCCCCCAGGAAGCGCTCGAAGGATACCACCAGTTGCACCATGGGGATGGCGTCCTTGACCTTGATGAGCTTGCGGTACTGCGACTTCCCGGAGATGAAGACGATGCGCGCGTCGCTGTGGTTCAGGGCATATTCCACCTGTTCCGGCGTGTTGGTGGCGTAGACCGGAACGGTGACCGCACCGGCGCAGAGGATGCCCAAGTCGGCGATGACCCAGCCGACGCGATTTTCCGACAGGATGGCGATTTTATCGCCCGGCTTGACGCCGAGCTTCCTGAGGCCGCGCGCAACCATCAGGGCGCGGTTGAACAACTGGGAGTAGCTCAAGGTGACCCAGTTGCCCTGCTTTCTGTACTTCACCGCCAGCTTCGCGTCCAGCCGGTTTGCCTGGTGCCGTAGCAGGTCTGGTATGGATTTAAAAGGCACCTTTTCCACAACAAACTCCAATCAAAGAGAATAAAAGGATGTCTTTGTACTTATAAGATAGTACATGGTATGCATAATACAAGAGAGATCCAACACATAGCCGAAAAAAAGACTAACACAAGACCTTGGCAGTAATCCACAAATGGTGAAACTTGTTATGCAGGAATAGTTTGACACGCTGTAGGTCGAACAATATTATCGCTTGGCCCCGAGTTGCATGACTACGGGGCTAAAAATCGACTGCCGGAACTGCCACATTCAGCTCGGCCTGTCATTCTCAATGTTACTAAACGGGAAAATTCACTGTTATGCAAGGAGTTAGCTGTGATTGAAACGATGATATCGGAAATGGAAGCTGCGTTCTGCCAAGGAGTATTTGACTGTGACACCGTGTTTCTCTTTCACCTAGAGCAGGATACCGTCACCATCATGGTAGGGGCGGATCACTACCGTGCGGTCAAAGGGGGGACGCCGGAGCCTGTCGATTGCGAATGCATCACCAGCGCCGAGATGTTCAGAAAGATCTGGTACGACGGCTACCGGCCGGGGATCATGGATTTCCTCGGCGGCGCGATCAGGTGCGACAACCCGTTGCTCCTTCCCCGTTTCCTGAAGGCCTTCGGCCGCTAGGTTTACTGCGGTGGCGCCCCCTCGGGCGCCGACCGGGCCAGCATTCCCTCGAACTCCCTCGCAGGCACCGGCCTGCCGATCAGGTCCCCTTGCACCTCGTCGCAGCCGTAATACTGCATCAGTTCCAGTTGTTCAGGGCGCTCCACCCCCACGGCGTTCACCCTGAGCTTCAAGCTGTGCGACATGCAGATCATCGCGCTTACCACGTCCAGATTGTCAGGGTTGGCGAGATCCCTGATGAAGCTGCGGTCGATCTTCAGCTTGGCGATGGGAAGCTGCCTGATCCGCTGCAACGACGAGGAACCGACGCCGAAATCGTCCACCGAGAACGCCACCCCCGCCTCGGTGAGCCGCAGCATGTTCTGCCGCGACGCCCCGCCGTTGTCCATGATGGCCCGCTCCGGGATGTCGATCTGCAGCGTGCCCGGTCCGATGCCGGTCTGCGAGAGGGCGGCCAGGGTCTGTTCGAGAAAATGGGGCTGGTGGAACTCGCGGTTGGAGAGGTTCACGGCCAGCGAGAGGTCGAAGCCTTTTTGCTGCCACTGCTTCACCTGGTTGCAGGCGTGGTGGATGACCCATTCGCCGATGGGTACTATGACGCCGCTTTCTTCGGCGACGGTGATGAACTGATCCGGGAGCAGGAGGCCCCGTTCCGGATGATGCCAGCGCAAAAGGGCCTCGACCGCGATGATGCGTCCGTTGTCCAGGCTCAATAGCGGCTGGTAGAGTAGTTCCAGTTCCCCCCTGGCGACGGCCAGGCGTAGTTGCCGCTCCAGGTTCTGGCGATTGACCGTGCGCGCGTTGATCTCGCTGTTGTAGAACAGGTAGCTGTTTCCCTGGTTCTGTTTGGCCGCGTACATGGCCCCGTCGGCCTTTTGCAGCAGTTCCTCGCTGCTGTCGCCGTCAGCCGGGAACATGCTGATGCCGACGCTCGTCCCCACCTTTACCTCGATCCCTTCCAGCCGAAACGGCGCCTGGAACACCCCCATGATCTTGCTCACGACGGTGCCCACATCGTCAGCCTGCGCCAGGTCAGGCATGAGCACGTTGAATTCGTCCCCCCCTATGCGCGCCACGGTGTCGGACTCGCGCACGCACGCTTTGAGCCTTTGCGCCACCGATTGCAGCAGCAGGTCTCCCGCCGCGTGCCCCAGCGTGTCGTTGATCTGCTTGAAGTGGTCCAGATCCAGGAAGAGCACCGCCAGGTTCTTGCGGTTGCGGCGCGCCTGGGCCAACTCCAGGGCGAGGAAGTCCAGGAAGAGCTTGCGGTTGGGAAGGTCGGTGAGCGGGTCGTGCTGCGCCTGGTGCTTGATCACCTGTTCCAACCGCTTGCGTTCGCTGATGTCCTTGAACAGGGTGAGCAGGAAGGGGGTCCCGTCCATCTCGATGCAGTCCGCCGACACCAGCCCCTCCAGTTCCTGCCCGGACTTTGCACTGATGCGCACCTCCATGTCGCGCACCGCCCCCTTTTCGGAGAGTTCGAAAAGGAGCGCCCCCGGCTGTGCCTGATCGAGCCAAAGGCCAAGTTCGTCGTTGCTGCGTCCGATGACCTCCTCGCGCTCGAACCCCAACACCTTGAGGAACGCCTCGTTCACCTCCACCAGTTTGCCGTCGGCAAGACTCGCGATGCTCAACAGGTCCGGCGTCGCCTGAAAAATTGTGGAAAAACGACGCTCCGAGGCGCGCAACGCAGCCACCTGCTGGGCGACCAGTCGCCTCAGTGTGATTTTTCCCCGACACGGTCCAGGACCCGGAACAGTTCCGGGTAGTTGACCGGCTTCAAAATGTAGTGATCCATGCCGATTTCGATGGCGTTCATCAGGTAGGCGGTTTCGCTGTGGGCAGTGACCGCCACGATGGTGGCGTCCGGGTTGAGCTGCTTGATCTCCCGGGCCATGGCGATGCCATTCATCTGCGGCATGTTGATATCGGTGACCACCAGGTCCGGCTGGTACTGGCGATACAGTTCCAGGCCCGCCCTGCCGTCGTCCGCCGTGTAGATCCTGATCCCGGGGTAGTTGAGGGAGAGCATCCTGGCGAGCATCTCCCGCGACTCGATCTCGTCTTCGACGAGGAGCAGGGAGACGTCGTTGAAACTTAGTCGGGGCTGTTGCATCGGTCACACCTCAATACAGAAGCGGGCGCCCAGTTCCGTGTTGTTGACGGTGAGCGTCCCCTTCATGTTCTTTTCGACGATGGTTTTCGACATGAACAGACCGATGCCGGTTCCCTTGTCGGGCCCCTTGGTGGTGAAATAAGGATCGAATACCTTCTCGATGATGTCAGCCGGGATGCCGCCCGCGTTGTCCTCGATGCAGAGCGCCGTCTTGCCGTCCTGCCGGCGCAGCCGCACCAGGATCCTGGGCTCAGCGATCTTGCGTTCCAGCAGGGCGTCCTTGGCATTCATCAGGATGTTGACCAGTACCTGGGAGTACTCGTTCGGGGAGCCGAAGATCTCCGCCTTGGGGTCGGCCTCCACGTCGAAGGTAATCCTTGCTGCGGCGAAGGCGGCCTGCAGGATGGCGAGGGTCTGCTCCAGGACGGCGGCCGCCAGGAATTTCTGTTTCTCCTTTTCCGGGCCGAAGAAGTTGCGGAAGCCGTCGATGGTCTGCGACATGTAGTTGATGACCTGCATGGCGCGGGAGACGCTCTCCTCCAGGTACTGCTGGGTGAACATCCCCTGTTCGTAGAAGCTGGGGAGTTCCTGGACGATGAGCCCCAACGTGTTCAGCGGCTGGCGCCATTGGTGGGCGATGTTGCCGATCATTTCACCCATGGCGGCCAGCCGCCCCTGCCTGATCAGCAGCTGTTCCTGGCGGCGCAGTTCTTCGACCGCGCGGACGCGCTCGGTCATTTCTTCCCTGAGCGCCTCTTGCGCCAATACGATGTCGGTGATGTTGAGGCAGGCACCCACCAGCCGCAGCGGAACGTCGTACTGGTCGTAGGAGACCCGTGCGCGCATGCTGAGCCAGCGCGGCTTGCCGTCGGGGCCGACGACACGGTACTCGGCGCTGTAGAGCCCGGCGCCGTTGGTGCTCCTGGCATCTTTCACGATCTGCTCCAGCCGCTCGCGGTCCTCGGGATGCACCAACCGCAGCACGGCATCCAGGTCCACATCGGTGTCCCGATGCAGCCCGTAATGTTCCTTGGCTATCGATGACCAGTCCCCCTTGCCGGTCTGCAGGCTGACGTCGAAGATGCCCAGGCCGGTCGCTTCCACGGCGAGCTTCAGCCGTGCTTCGCTCTGCTGGAGCGCCTGCTCGGCCCTTTTCAGGTCGGTGAGATCAACCGCGAATCCGATCCCCTCCGCTGTCGAGTCTGCCATGCGGGCCATGGCGGTGAGCGCGGCTACCGGTTCTTTGCTGTCGCGCCGGATAAAGACCTTCTGGTAGGGCCTACTGATGCCGCGGGTGATGGTTTCATCCATGGCCGCGAGGTCCTTGCCGTACTCCTCAGGAGGGGTCACGTCGGCCAGGCTCAAGGTACCGCCCCGGCACTCCAGTCCGCTGTAGCCGACCAACTCGCAGTAGGCGTCGTTGGCGTCGGTGATGAACCCGTCCCGGTTCCAAAAGAAGATCGCCACCAGGCTCGATTCGTACAGCCAGCGGAACCTGGTCTCGCTGGCGCGCAGTTTCTCCTGGGTTTCGCGCAGGTCGTTGATGTCGGTGGCCGTGCCGTACCACTTGGCCACCCTCCCCTCCTCGTCCAGCTGCGGAACCGCCCTGGTCAGGTGCCAGCGGTAACTGTCGTCCCGGTGCTTGATGCGCTGCTCGATCTGGTAGATCTCCCCGGTGGCGACGGCATGGCTCCACGCCTGGGCGGTTGCTTCCTGGTCCTCGGGATGGATGCAGTCGGTGATGAGTTGGCCGGGGTCTCCCTTGGTCTGGGCCAGGATGCAGCGCTGCACGCCGGTGTAGTTCTCAAAGTGGGCGTTGAGGTAGTCCAGGTTGCCGTCGGGGTTGGCCGTCCAAACGATCTGCGGCATGGAGTCGGCCAGGTTGCGGAAGCGCTGCACCGACAGGCGCAACTCCTCCTCGATCGCCCTGCGCCTGCTCACGTCGAAGATGACCCCTATGAAGCGGCAGGAGGTGTCCTCGCACCAGAAACGACCCAGGACGTTTACCCAGACCACCGCTTCCGCGTCCGCCCTGAAGACGCGGTGCTCCGAACTGAAAAGGCGGTTCTCTTTGCAGGCACGGTCTAGGTCGGCCAGGACCTGGTCCTTGTCGGCGGGGTGGATCCTGTCCTGCCACATGGCGATGGTGGCGCGACCGTTTTGTTCCTGCGGCGCGGGGTAGCCGAGCACGAGGAAGTGGCGCCGGGACCAGATGCCTTGCCCGCTGGCCGTGTCCATGTCGCACGATCCCATCTCGGCCGCATCAAGGGCAAGTTTGAGCCGCTCTTCGCTCTCCAGGAGCGCCTTGGCGGCGCTTCTGCTTTCGGTGATATCGGTGAGGGCGGCAAGTCCTGAGATGATGTTGCCGGAGATGTCGCGTAACGGGGTCGCGTTGACTTGGACGAAACCGCGGGTGCCGTCGCCGCGCAGGATCTGGTACTCCTCGGCCAGCACGGTCTCGCCCTCCTCGATGGCCCGGACCAGCGGGTACCTTTGCGCTGGGAGCGGCGCCCCGTCAGGGGTGTACATCTTCCAGCGGCAGTGCTCCGCGGCGCTCGACACCTCGTCCACGTTGTCGCGGAAGATGGCACGATTCAGTTCGTTCTGGTAGACCACCTTACCTGAAGTGGCTTCGGCGATGACGACCCCTACTGGGAGTTGCTCGACCACCGCTTCGAAGCGCGCCTGCTGAAAGGCGAGTTCCTCCAGCATGGCTTCGCGCTCGGCCTCAGCAGTTTTGCGCTGCGACACATCCCGGGCGATGATCTGGATGGCGGGAATGCCCTGGTAGTCGATCCGGTTGGAGGAGCTCTCCATGAACAGTTCGGCGTCGTCAAGACGTAAAAGCCTGAACTCGAGCGTCGAAGGTTCCTCTCCCATCATGACCGCGTCGATGCTCTGACGCATGGCCTGACGGTCATCCGGATGCACCAGGTCAAGCAAGGTGTGCTCCTGCAATTGGGCGAGGCTGCGGGCACCGTAGGTACCGAGTGCCGCGCAGTTTGCGTAGAGAAAGGCGCCGTCCCGATGCACCAGCACCGCGTCCGGTGCCATTTCGACCAGGGCGCGATAGTAACGCTCGCTCTCCAGCAGCACCCGGTCCTTTTGGATCCGTTCCGCATTTTCCCGTGCGATGATCGAGATCCCGGTGAGGAGACCGTTGGGCCCCAAGATAGGGGAAAGGGTGAGGGAGACCTGCACCTCGCGCCCCCCTTTCGCCAGGCGCACCGTCTCCAGGTTGCGTATCTTTTCCCCTCGCAGCACTTTTTCGGTAATCTGGTGCAGCTCTTCGAGGCGGTCCTGGGGCACCAGCATTTTGATATTGTGCCCTACCACCTCCTCGGCAAGGTAGCCGTAGAGGGTCTGCGCCGCATGGTTCCAACTGGTGATGATACCGTCGGGAGTCTTGCTGAGGATGGCGTCGTTGGAGGAATCGACTATGGCCGCCAAATACGACATGGCGTCTTCCTTGTCCGCTGCCTGTATTGCTCCGGTGTTTCGTGTCATGACGCCTCGCAAGCGCTAGGACTCCTTGAGGTAGCTTCCCGACTCCGGGTTTGGCTCCAGGGTGAAGAAGAAGGTGGCACCCTGCCCCACCTCCCCTTCGGCCCACATGCGCCCCCCGTGCCTGAGTACGATGCTATGGGCGCTGGCGAGCCCGATCCCGGTCCCGGCCCAGCCGAATTCCCCGGGTGCATGGATGGTCTGGAAGGGCTTGAACAGCTTCTCGGCGTATTTCATGTTGAACCCGGCCCCGTTGTCGCGCACGAAGTAGGTCCGCACCCCGTGCCGGTCGCTCCAACCGAATTCGATGCGTCCCCGCTCCGTCTTGGAGGTGAATTTCCAGGCGTTGTCGAGCAAGTGCCTGAGAGCTTTGCCCAACAGTTCTGGGTCACCCTTGACCCGGGCTCCCTCGGCTATGACAACCTCCACCTTGCGCTGGGGCGCGTCAGCGGCCAAATCCCTGAGGATATCACGGGCCAGCACGCTCAGGTCGGTGTCCCGGATCGCCAAGGTGCAGCGCGCCAAGTGGGTCAGGCTGTTGAAGGCGTCCATGATCTGTTTGATCTGCTGCACCACGCTGGCGGAACGCTCGGCGTACTGGCGGCAGTTGGCATGGCCGCAGACGCCGCAATCCTCGACGAGGGCGGTGCAAAACCCCTCCAGGCGCGCCACCGGCGCCCTGAGGTCGTGGGAGACGAAGTAGCTGAAGTTTTCGAGTTCGCTCACCGTGACCTGTAGCAGCGAGGTGCGCTGCAGCACACGCCGCTCCAGTTCTTCGGTGAGGGAGCGCACCTGCTGTTCGGCCTCCTTCAACTCGGTCACGTCATGGCAGGTGCCGATCACGCCGATCGTGCTGTCACCGTCCCGCACCCCTTCGACGTCCAGGCGCACGATACGGATCGAACCATCCAGCCTCACCACCCTGACGAACTTATGATCCGGTTGATGCTGGGGATCGAGCGCGCTCTGCATGGATTCGGCCACCGCCGCCTGGTCTTCGGGGTGGAAGCGTTCCATAAAGGAGTGGTAGGAGGCGGGGACTGACTCAGGTTCGACCCCGCAGATCCGGTACATCTCGTCGGACCAGTCCATGTTCTCCGCGGCGAGGTTTCTCTGCCAGCTCCCCAGGTGGGCAATGCGCTGGGCCGCGGCGAGCTGGCGCTGGCTTTGGGCGAGGCGCCGGTGCTGTGCGCTCACCAGGCGCTTCAGCTCGATCTGTTCGAGCACCTTGTCCAGCACGGTGAACAGTTCCTGGTAGTTGAGCGGTTTGAGCACGTAGTGGTGTACGCCGATCTCGATGGCGCTCAAGAGGTAGGAGGTGTCGCTGTGAGCGGTTACCGCGATGATGCGGACGTCGGGATTGATGACCTTTATTTCCCGGGACATCCGGATGCCGTCCATGACCGGCATGTTGATGTCGGTCATCACGATTTCCGGGGTGTGCTGCCGGTACAGTTCCAGGGCCTGGAGCCCGTTGTCGGCAGAGTAGACGGTGAGGTTCGGGTAGTTCATGGCCAGCATCCTGGTCACCATCTGGCGCGCGTCGGCCTCGTCCTCGACGTACAGCATGCTGGCACCGGCGCCCTCCCGCTCCTCGTCTATCATTGAGCCCCCTCGCTGCGCGACAGGATCCCCTTCAACCGGTCCACCGTCATGGGTTTGTAGATGTAGTCGACGACACCGAGTTCCCAGCACTGTTCCTGGTCGGCCTCGTTGTCCGATGAGGTGAGTATGGCGACGGCGAGCCCCTGCAGCTTCGCGCTCCCCCTGATCCCGCGCAAGAGGTCGAGTCCGCTGATCTTGGGGAGTTTCAGGTCCAGGAGCACCAGCTTGACCTGGCGGTAGCTCTCATCCTGCTCCATGCGCCTGAACAGTTCGTCCGCCTCTTCCCCGTCCCGCGCGGTCAGGATCTCGTGCTGGCAGGCCTTGCCGATGATACGGCTGGCCAGGAATAGGTCGTCCGGGTTGTCCTCGACGAGCAGGATATAGGATGGCGCCATGGTGACTCCCTGCTGCCGGCCGGGTAGCCGTCGGCCCAAAAAAAGCCGAGCGTTTCAACGGTTGCTGGGTCTGCTCGGCCGCTGCCTGGTTGGCAGTGTTAGAATGTGCGCCTTGGCACATTAACAATCGCTTATTCTAGCCTGCTCCACCACCTTGTCAATCACGCCTCCCCTGTCCCTTCCTTGCCGCGAACCTCGATGCGGAACTCGGCGCCGTTGCCGACGTTGCGCGCAGTAAGCCTGCCGGGGATGTTCTTCTCGATGATCACCTTGGACATGTAGAGGCCGATGCCGGTGCCGCGCTCCGGCCCCCTGGTGGTGAAATAGGGATCGAAGATCTTCTCCATGATCGCCTCCGGGATGCCGCCTGCGTTGTCGCGCACGGTCACCGCCGAGCTGCCCCCCTCCTCGAAAACGGCGACCCATATGGCGCGGTCTTCAATCTTGCGATCCAAAAAGGCGTCCCGGGCGTTGAACAGGATGTTGAGGATGGCCTGGGAAAACTCGTTGGGATGGCCGGTGATGAAGGGAGCGCCGCTTATCTGCAGGTCCACAGATATCTGCAGGGTCCGGAAGCTCTCCTGTACCAGGGACAGCGTTTTCTCCACCACGTCCGCGACCCGGAACGGAACCGACTCCTTGTCCGGCTTGAAGAAGTTCCTGAAGTCGTCGATGGTCCGCGAGGTGTGGCTCAATACCTTCATGAACCTGGCCACGCTGTCGCGCAGGTACTCGCGAGTCAGCCCGCCCCGGTCGTACATGACCGGCAGTTCCTGCACGATGAGACCTAGTTCGTTGAGCGGCTGGCGCCACTGGTGCGCGATGTTGCTGATCATCTCCCCCAGGGCGGCCAGGCGGTTTTGCTGCAGGAGCATGCGCTCCTTCTCTCCCAACTCCTCCAGTGCCTGCAGCCGTTGCGCGGTCTCCTCCTCCAGTTCGAACAGCGTCCGGGTCAGCTCTTCGTGCTGCATCTCGATCTTGTGCCGGCTTGCCTCCAGGTCGGCGGTGCGCTCCGCCACGCGCTGTTCCAGGTCCTGCTTGGCCTCTTCCAGGGCACCGATCAGCTCGCAGTTGCGATAGCTGATGCCGATGATGGAGGCGGTGCCCATCAACAGGCTCACATCCCGCTCCACCAGGGGGCGTTTGGTCTTCACGTTCTCCGCGGTCAACACTCCCAGGGAAACGCCGTCGGAGACGATGGGACAGCAGATGAAGGCGCGGGTGCCGTTTTTGAGGGCGCACGCCAGGGTCCGCTGGCCGAGCGTCTCCTGTTCCTGCTCCAGGTTGTTGATCAGGAAAGGTCGTTGCTCCTTGAGGCACGCGACATAGACGTCCCCGACGTGGTCCAGCGGCAGGTCGAGCCCGTTCAGGCAGGCCAACTCCCCGACGCCGTAGCCGTAGCTGGCCTGCAGTTGCAGCCTCTCCTCTTCCACGTTGACCAGGAATATGGCGCCGCGGTCGTACTCGAGGCGGCGCTGCATGATATCGGCGACGTCCATGAGCATCTCCTCGAGATGCTTGAGGTTGCCCAGGCGCTGCCCGATCTCGTGGGTCAGCATGGCATTGTTGTAGTTGAGATCGATCTGCTCAAGGAGGTTCTCGATCGATTGGTTGGTGCTGCTGAGCCCTTCTTTTATGGCCCGCTTCTCGCTCATCTCCGCTGCCAGCCACACCAGGAGGAACAGGCACAGCGAACCGAGCAGGATCTCGACCGCCCCCCTCCCCTGCAGCGCCACCAGTAGCGCCAGGTTGACGGCGACCAGTACCGGCAACATGAAGTTACGTGCCTTCTTCAGGTAGGTGTAGGCGCTCTTCTCCCAGGTGACGATGTAACGGCACACCGGGTCGCCCCGGAACACGCACTCGGGCTGCTGGATGGTGGGGAGATGGCGGATCTCGGGGAAATATTGCAGGTCGGTGAGCTTGTGGTTGAACATGAGCACGATCGCCTCGAAGAAGCCGATCCGGTTCTCGCACTGGTACTGCTTCTCGAGCCCGGCCTCGACCGGTGTCACCGTGATCTCGACCATGTTGGAGGAGAGCGGGCGTGAGTGGTAGGTCGCGCTCCTGGTGAAGTTGGCGGTGGCCTTGCTGATGATGTCGAAGGTGCTGGAGGCGTCGACGAGCCCCAGGATGTACTGGCGCATGGCGCCCAGGACGTCGGGCGAGGCGGCGTAGCGTCCTGCTTCCCGCGCGATCTTGGGGTTGCCGGTCATTTGCAAGAGCCGCTCGTAGAAGCGGTCCACCTGGTCCTGCCGGAACCAGTGCGCCTGGTCGGCCACCTCGTAATCCTTCATCCCGGCGTAGTCGAGCAGCTCGTTGATGTCGACGTGGCTGTACTTGTGCTTCACCAGCAGGATGAAGGAGTTGATGATCCTGCTGTTGTACAGCGGCATGTCGCGTAGACGGGATGGTTCCATTCAGGCTCCGGAGGGCAAGCGCCCTTTCGCGTGGCCTTTGAAAAGGCCGTCGCAGTACTGCAAAAAATGGTCGCTGTAGTGCATGTCCAGGGTCCAAAGCAGGTAGCTCTTCTCTCGGGGGAGCCCGGTTTTTTCCACGTATTCGTGCGGGAAGGTGAGCACGGGCATGCCGTCCCCCTGGTAATGCCTGCTCATCTGCCTCAAGGAGTGTACGACCAGCTCCGGCGGCGTCTCCTCGTCGATGACGATCACTGTGACACAGTTGGTGAGCTCGGCCATGTTGAAGCCCGCGTCGGTGCAGTTCACCAGGAAAAAGGCCTTTAGGGCGCCCCCCCTGCGCAGCGAGTAGAGATAGATCTCCTTGTGAAAACCGAGGTCGCGGTAGTCGTCGTTGACCTCGCTGCTCCCGGCGGCGCCCGGGTAGAGGTCGAAGCCGTCGATCATGAGCCCGCCGGAGACGTGGCGGTAAAACCGCCCCACTTCGGTGAGGTCGAAATCGCTGCTGGGGGACAATGCCCACGGCTCCGGCCAGGGCGGCTCCTCCCCTTCCGGTCGGTAGTGGGAATAGGCGAACAGGTCAAGGGAGCAGCTTTTCTGGTCGGCATGCCGGCTGGCGAAGCCTCCGAAGACCCGCGCTGGAAACTTGTTGTCCGCTCGGTAGTAGCAAAAGACGTAGCGCAGGTGCGCAAAGGGGAAGCTTTCCAGCTCGTTCAGGTATTGCCCCACCTGTTCCAAAACGGCAAGGCCCGCCTTCACCGAGGCCGATTTGCGGGCGGCGTGATGGTGGATGAGCCAGGAGTTCTGGTAGAAGCGGACCATGGCCAGGTGCCCCAGGATGGCGCCCCGGTTCTGGTAGATGAAGTGGCGCGCGATATGCGGGTTCTCGTTGTACAGCCGGGCGTAGGTTTGCTTGATCCGTTCCTTATTGGCCTGGAAATAGGCGTATTTCCCGGGATAGATGAAGCCGGTCTGGAAGAAGAAGTCCCACAGGTCGTCAAGATCGACCTCCGTGCTGACGTAGGCGTTGCGGTCGGCAGCCTGGTGCAGGATAGAGAGGAGCTTCACGTGGTCGCGGATCTCCATTTCCAGGATGGCGCACCCGCAGCGTGCGGTCCTCTCCTCACCCTCCTCTCCGGTGACGTTGCGCGAGAGCACCTGCGCCAGGCAATCGAGGGTGAGCCCCTGGGCGAAGCTGATCTTCACCCCCGGGATCATCATGCCCGGGAGCAGCAACGATTCCGCTTCATTCTCCTCGACGGAGAAGCCGGTGCCGGAAAGGTCGCCCATCTTCAAGTTGACCCTTTTGCCGATCAGTGGGTGGTCGAACACGATGTTCGGCGACGGGACCAGCTCCTTGCGCTCGTTGCGGTACGCCTTGGGCCTGAAGCGATGGAAGTTGTCCTGGTGCTGCTTCAACACGAATGAGCAGCGCCGGCCGTCGAGGTGCAGCGACAGGATGTCGAACGTACCGGAGAAGATCAGGTGCTCCCCGCGCGACAGCCTCAGGTGCACCGGTTCCTCCTTGTTGATCCAGTTCAAGGCCTCCGGCCTTTCCCAGGTTCCGGTAACCCGCAGCGTGACAGGAGTGAAGTCGACCAGATCGCAGTTGAAGAGCACGCCATGCTGCAGCAGTTGTCCGGAAATATCGTTGGCGGGATGACGCCGGATCTTCCTGGCCTGGAACTCGCGGCAGGCCGGGGGAAGCAGCAGGGAAAGCCCGGCGTCGTCCATGGAGAGCAGCGCGGAGTTCACCACCAGGTACTTTCTGCCGTCGGCGATGAGGAGGTAGTCGAAACGGTAGGTCTTCAGGATCTGCTGGATGCTCGCGGGCTCATCCCACCGGCACTCCAGCTGTTCCCCCGCGCACGGTTCCGGGCGGGCCCTGAGCAGGATCGCGTCGTCGTAGACCAGGTGCTTCAGGCAGACCAGCACGGTCTGGTCCTGAAAATTGATGAAGTTCAGGCGGTTCACCAAGTGACTGCGGCTGACGCTCCTGCCGGTCGCCGGGGTTTCGGCATCGGATGGGACTGCACGAAGTGTGGTTGCCGCGTCTGCCATGTGTCCCTCTCGGGGAGATTCAGGACGGCTTTTTATGGGCGCGAAGAGTGATCCGCCAAAAGGTCAGACTGAGGTGCCGGTTTGCTCATGAGCCGGCGGGTGCACCGCAAGCTCTGGGGCGACGTTCAGTCCCAGCCAGTACTGCACCAGGTTCTGCATCATCACCAGGAGGGCGTTGAACGAGTTGGGCTTGAACAGAAAGGAGTTGCACCCAAGCTCATAAGCCCGGTTCAAATCCGCCTCGGCGACGGGCGTGGTGAGGACGACCACTGGAAGCCGTTTCAGGGCCGGCTGTTCCCTGAGCCACGACAAAAGTCCCACCCCGGAGATGTGCGGCAGCTTCAGGTCGAGCAGCATCAGGACCGGCATCGGGTAGCTGTCCCGGTCCTGAAACGCACCCCGCCCGCTCAGGTAGCCGATCGCCTCCTCGCCGTCTTTCGCGCTCTGCACCGGCGTTATCACGCCTACCCGCTGCAGTGCCAGCTTGGTGAAATGGGCTTGGTCCTGGTCATTGTCGACCACCAGGATGGTGTGGTTCACGTAGCTCATGGTGCCCCCCCGGGCGCTATTCCGCCCTCCTGAGTTCGATCCAGAACCTGCTCCCCTCCCCTTCCTTCGATTCCAGTCCAATCCGCCCGCCAAGGCGATGCACCGCCTTGCGCACGATGGCGAGCCCGACCCCCGTACCGGGGTAACTATCCATGCTGTGCAGCCGTTCGAAGATCTTGAATATCCGCTCCTGGTACTGCGGAGCGATGCCGATGCCATTGTCCTCCACGTACAAACGGCAGTACTCCTGCTTTTCGTCGGTCCAGATGCGCAGCAGGGGGACGACCCCCTTGGGGACGAACTTGATGCCGTTGGTCATAAGGTTCAGCACTACCTGGACCAGCACGGTGGGATGCCCGATCACAGTGGGGAGGTCGCTGGCGATCTCCAGGCGGTATGCCTTGCCCCCCGCGGTCAGTTCCAGTTGCTGGGCCGCGTCGCGCACCACCTGATCCAGCCGTACCGGCTCCAGGGTGATCTCCTGCCTGCTGACCCGGCTGTAGGCAAGCAGGTCCTGGATGAGCCGGTCCATCCCTTGGGCCGCGGTCTTGATACGGACCAGGTACGCGTTGCGCTCGGCAGCGGTCTGCATCTCGTCGTCAAGCAGTATCTCCGCGAAGGTCTGCATGGCGCGGATGGGAGCCCGCAAGTCATGTGAGACCGAGAACGCGAAGGAATCGAGTTCCTCGTTGATCTCCTCCAGTTGCGCCGTCCGCTCGGCGACGCGGCGATCCGTGGTGGCGGCTTCCTTTTCCAGTTTCGCGCTGAGGTCGGCGATTTCCGCCTCCTCCTCGCGATATCGGGTGCAGTCGCTGATGACCATGCCGATGTGGTTGTCGGTAAGGGCAAAGATGCGGATCCGGTAGAAAAGTTCGTCCCTGCATACCTCCCCCAGTTCCAGGGAACCTCCGAATGCGGCCAGACGATGGCAATGGTCCTTGAAGCGGTCGGGGTCGAACCAGCCGGGGAAACAGTCGGTCACCAGACAGTCCTGGAGGTTGAAGGACTTGCAACGGCACAGCTTCACCGCCGCCGGATTCATCTCGATCACCTGCGGAGGGGCGTCTGGGTTGCGCACGTCCAGGCGCAGGATGGCGAGTGCCTCCCGCATATTGGTGAACATCAATCGGTAGAGCTGCTCGGCCTGTTGCATGTCCATGGCGGGCTCTCCTTGGCAAATGCAGAAGAGTATAGCGAAGGAAGATTTGTTTGCACTAATGTTTTGTCGGTCAAGCGACATGGATGGTGCGGCGGGATTGCAGTGGCGGCGCGGATGGGAAGGTGGGTTATTTTCTGGAGATGTAAGGATTTCCGTCCAGGTAGAAGCGCAGAGGCTTGGCGGCCCAGATACCCGAGTAATCGACGCCGACCCGTGGTCTCGCCACCACCTGGCGCGGTTCGTTCTCGTCTCGGCGGGATATGAAGAAATCGGGGCTCTCCAGGTCGCGCCCGTTTTGCCGCAGGTCGACACCCATGGCACGGCACAAAAGGCCCGGCCCCTGGGTCCGATCGCGCAGGTTCCGCACCGGTTCCAGGGCGCGCAGCAAGACGGCGCAGGCGTTGCCTTCACGCTCCGTCACCACGTTCAGACAGCAGTAGATCCCGTAGATGAGATAGACATAAGCGAAGCCGGGAGGGCCGAAGAGGATGCGGGTGCGCGGCGTAAGCCCCTTCGAGGAATGCGCCGCCAGATCCATTTCGCCGAGGTAGGCCTCCACCTCGACGATTTTCCCCACCCTCGCCTCTCCGGCGACGTCGTGGACCAAGAAGGCCCCCAGGAGGTCGTGTGCGACTTCGACGGTGTCGCGGTCGTAGAAGGCACGCGGCACCGGACTCAGGGAAGCCATCGCCCCTCCTAGATTAGCCCTTCCTTCCTGAGTGATTTGACCACCTTGTCCGCCAGGTCCTTGCCCACCTTGGTGACCTTCTCAGGCTCCATGGTCTGCATGGTTGCCGCCCAGATGAGCCGATCCGAACCCAGGTCGAACAGGTTCACCTGCATGGTGGCAACGTCGTAGGTGGTCACGTAACTCGGGCCGTACAACGCCATGGAGCGGTAGTAACCGGGGAAATCCCAATCAGGAAAGGCGGGAGGATACCAGTAGCCTGGGTAAGGCGAGGCGACGGCGCTGGGCTGCACCGTGGTCTGCTTTTCCACCTTGATGGTCTGCACGGTGAGAATGCCTTGAGACGCGGTGGAACGGACGGCGCGGTCCAGGGCGTGCCAGTCCGGCAGTGTCGCCTGCGAGAGGATGGTGTAGCTGGCGACGGCGTCGACCCCGTGTTTGTGCAACTCACTGACCAGCATGTCCTCGTACACGGCACGGCTTCCCTCTTTTCTGGCGAAGCTTACCACGAGTATCTTGTGCAGCCGGTTGCCGGTCAGCGACGGGTTGCGCCAGGTATCCACCACGGAAACCGCGGCGCAGGAACTAAGGAGGGTGGTCAAACACAAGACTACGGCGATCCTGATCAGGTTGCGCATGTGTCACCTCCGTTTACGGCTGGAATTGTTGTACTGGCAGGGGTTCGAGGGGGTCCGGGAAAAGATTGAAATATTTATACCAAGTTGCTGCGGGTTGGCAATCGTATATACTGGGGTGGTCAATCATTAGCGCCCCCCATATGCCGGATTCGTTAACAATTCCAAAAGCAGCGAAATTCAGGTGGATGCTTTTTCGGGAAACCGGGAATCACAAAGCGACGTTCACTCAGGAGGCAGGGCCATGGAAAATTACAAACGAGTTCTCGTGGTCAACAGGATGAGCGAATACTGCCGGGATGCAGTCCAGGCAGGTGTCTCAATCGCCAGGAGATATGGCTCCGAGTTGATGGTGCTTCATATCGCCACCAATCCGGAAGGGACTATGAGCATGGCGGGAGGTGCACTCAATGCGCCCAGCGCCATCCCCGACGATGTAAAGAACTACGCCAGCATCAAGGAGCGGGCCAAGGATGAACTGGACCAGATGATCGGACAGGAGATACGCGCCGGACTCCCCATCAGGGTCATCATCAAGGAAGGGAAGCCGGTCGACGAGATCATGCAGGTGGTCAAGGACGAGAAGATCGACCTCATGGTGCTGCTTGCCCACGAAGAAGGCCGCATGGAACACATGCTCTTTGGCCGTGACAACGACGCGATCCTGCGTCGCATGCCTTGCAGCATCCTCCTTATCAAGAGGGAACCCGATTCCGTTCAGTGGTAGATCGCGCCAGCGAGGGGAGATTGCCATGCAGCGATGGACCTGCACCATTTGCCAGTACGTCTATGATCCTGATGAGGGTGACCCCGTCAACGACGTCCCCCCCGATATCTCCTTCGAGGAACTGCTGCCTGACTGGCACTGCCCGGTGTGCAAGGCCGCAAAAGGCTTCTTCGAGCCGTATCCGGAGGAACCTGAGCGCTGACGGAAAAAGCGATGAGTAGCTAACAACCTGCGAGGGCAGGTCTCGAGACCTGCTCTCTTTTTTTGGCTGTGTTTCGCGTGTATTTACAGGTAGGGGTGATCCGCCGGGGTTTCGGTAGCGAACGACTCACAGTCGGGATGCTTGCAGACGATATCATAGCCGACGGGCAGCGCGTAAGTGCAGTCGGCTTCATCCAGGGAGCAGTAGAACAAAAGCTTGCCGGTGCCGGGCATTACGGCACCTACGCTGGTAGTCCTGCAATCGGAGAAGCAACGTCCCCTCTTTTTCAGTCGACATCCGGACTTTCGCATGGCAACCTCTCCTGGTTTTGAAGTTAAAAGATGATTAGGCGTCGCGCTATGAATGACCTGTGATGGGCGATTATCATATGCCCGACGGACCTGTAGGGGCGAATAATCATTCGCCCGGCCCCTCAGTATAATAAATTTTTTCTAACTGTAAACTTCCCCTTGTGGAGTTCAGCCTGATTCAAGATCGGAACCCTGCCCTGATGACCATCCTGCAAGCGCTCGACGTTACCAAGAATTACCGCATCGGCAACCGCGACATCACCGTCCTCGACCGAGTCTCCCTGGACGTGAAAGAGGGCGAATTCCTGGTGGTGAAGGGGGAAAGTGGCAGCGGCAAATCAACCCTGCTCACCCTACTCTCAGGCCTGGACCGCCCGGACCAGGGACGCGTCTTCATCGAGGGGCGCGACATCACCGACCTCACCGAGGACGCCTTGGCGCCGCTGCGCAACAGCACATTCGGTTTCGTGTTCCAGTCCTTCCACCTGGTCCCTTCCCTGACGGCCCTGGAGAACGTGTCCTTTCCCGCCGAACTGCGGCAGGACCGCACTGCCCGCGCCAAAGCCGAGGCGCTTCTGGAACGGGTCGGGCTGGCTCACCGGATGGCGAGTTTCCCGCACCAACTCTCCGGCGGGGAAAAGCAGCGCTGCGCCATTTGCCGCGCCCTCATCAACGAGCCGCGTATCATTTTCGCCGACGAACCAACCGGCAACCTCGATTCCGTCAACGGTTCCGCCATACTGCAACTACTCCTGGAGCTGCAGCGTGAGCGTGGCACCACGTTGCTCCTGGTTACCCATAGCCCGGAGATAGCGCAGAGCGCCGACCGCGTGGTGACGCTCAAGGACGGGCGGGTGGTCACGGACGCGGCGCATGGTTAACCTCCGCTTCATCGCTCGACAGATGACCGGGGCGAAGCGGCAGTGCGCCGTCTTCATCCTCTGCGTCGCCCTTTCCATGATCACGCTGGTCTCGCTGGGGAGCTTCCGGGAGAGCGTGGAGAGTTCGCTGTTGCGGGACGCCCAGTCGCTGCATGGCGCTGATATCATCGTCAGGTCGCACGCTCCTCTCCCCTCTTCCATTGAGCAGGAAATCGCGGCGCTGGTGCACAATGGTCAGGCAAAAAGCGCCAGGTTCTGGGACTTTTACTCGGTGGTTCAGAAAGTAACGGGTGAAGGTTCTCTGCTCTGCGACCTGAAGGTGGTCGAGCCGGGCTACCCTTTTTACGGCCGCGTGCTGCTGGGATCGGGCAAGGCTCTCACCGAGGTGCTCCGGCCGGGGAGCGTGGTCGTCGAACAGCAGCTTCTCGACCGCCTGCGCCTGCGGCTTGGTGACCCACTCAAGGTGGGCAACGCGACGCTGGTGGTGCGCGATGTAGTGCTGCAGGAGCCGGATCGGCCGGTGAACTTCTTCTCGCTCGGGCCGAGGGTTTTCGTCGCCGCCGCGGACAAGGACGCCCTGGGGCTGATCGGGCTTGGCAGTCGTGTCGAGCACGTAACCCTGCTGAAGCTCGCACACAAGGGAGACCTCGACGCCATCGCCGCGCGCCTTTCCTCCGTCAGCGATGAAACCCGCGTGCGCGTCGCCACCTACAAAAACGCCGGTTCACGCGTAAAGCGCTTCTTCGACAACCTCTTGTTTTTCCTCAACCTGAGCGGCATATTTACGTTGCTCCTGTCCGGCTTCGGCATCCAGAGCACGCTCTTCGCGCTGTTGAAGGAACAGGAGCGGACCATCGCGGTGTTGAAGGCGCTCGGTGCCAAGAGCCGCTTCATTATCGGCCACTTCCTCACCGTCACCCTGGTCCTCGGCGCCATCGGCACCCTGGTTGGCCTCACCGGTAGTTTCGCCTTGCAGCACTTCCTCCCCTCACTGTTCAGCGGGCTGATTCCGGCCCAGGTCACGCTGCAGATCTCGTTCAGTGCGATCTGGCAGGGGGTGCTGATTGGCCTGCTGGTAGTGCTCCTGTTCACCGCCCTCCCCCTGTACCGGCTCAAGGAGGTGAAGCCCCGCGCCATTTTCGGCAAGGAGGAAGCCGCACGGATCTGGAGCCGCTCCACGTGGGTCATCGCGGGCGTGGGCGCGCTCTTTTTCCTGTCCATGGTGCTGATCCGGTTGCGCGACCTGAAAACCGGCCTGTACTTCGTGCTCGCGTTGGTGGGGTTGATCCTGGTCTCCTACCTCCTCGCCTCCGTGGTGCTTTGGCTGTTGCGAAAGAGCAGCCCCAAGAACCTCGCGCTCAGGCAGGCCCTCAAGGGGCTGTTCCGGCCGCACAACGCTTCGCTCTCCATCATCGTCACCCTTTCCGCCGCGCTCGGCGTGATCTTTTCCCTTACCCTGGTGGAAAAGAACCTCGACGCCAGCTTCATCGAATCGTTCCCCCCCGGCGCCCCCAACGTATTCCTGATCGACATCCAGCCGGACCAGAAGGAAGGTGTGGCGCGGCTTTTGGGTCCCGGCGCCACCTATTACCCCATCGTCAAAGGCACGGTCAGCGCGGTGAACGAGAAGCCGATCAACCCCGAGCAGGAGCGGAAATCGCGCGGCGACAACCTCGGGCGGGAGATGAACCTTACCTACCGCAACGACCTACTTACCGACGAACGCGTCGTTACCGGCGGCACGTTGTTCAGAAAGGATTGGGGCGACACTTTGCAGGTATCCGTGCTGGACACGGTGCTCAAGATGCACGACATGAAGGTGGGCGACAGTATCACCTTCAAGATCCAGGGCGTCCCGATGACGGCACGGATTGCCAGTATCCGGACCCGCACCAGCAGCGGTTTTACGCCCTTCTTCTATTTCGTCTTCCCGCCGGAGGCCATCGCCGGCGCACCGCACACCATCTTCGCGGCGGTCCGGGTGGACAAAAACAGGATCAGCCCGCTGCAGAATCAAGTCGTCGCCCAGTTCCCCAACATAAGCGTGATTGACCTCACCGAGACCGTGGTCATCTTCGGCCGCATCATGGCCAAGCTTTCCACCATCGTCCGTTTCTTCACCTCGTTCAGTATCGCCGCAGGGGTACTGATTGTGGTAAGCTCAGTCTTCGCGACCCGCTACGCCCGCATCCAGGAGGCAGTCTACTTCACCATCCTCGGCGCCAGGCGCAGGTTCGTGCTGGCCGTTTTCGCCGCGGAAAACCTGCTACTGGGGCTCGTCAGCGGCGCCATCGCGCTGCTCATGTCCCAGGTCGCGAGCCTGCTCATCTGCCGCAAGGGGCTCGATATGGAGTACCTGCCCTACCCCGCCGATAGCCTGTTGCTGCTGGCCGCGACCACGCTTCTGGTGGTCCTGGTCGGTATGGCGGTGACCCTCCCCCTGCTGCGCCAAAAGCCGGTGACCTTCCTGCGCGAGCAGTCGGACGAGTAAAAAAGCGAGGGCTCGGACTACTGGGACTGGCTCAGCAGGTGCCAGTCCCCGTAGTCTTGCTGTGCCAGTTTCACAGCTTAGCTTCGCCGCGTCAACCGCCATAGGAGAACAGCATGCGAAACCTTTTCACTATATTCACCTTGGCCATCTGCGCCATGACCGGTGCGGGCCCGGCCTTCGCGGCGGGTGCTGACAAGCCAGCTAGCAACGGCACCATCGTGGCCTTCGGCGACAGCCTCACCGCCGGTTACGGCGTGCCGGAGTCGGAAGCCTACCCGGCCCAATTGCAGCGCAAACTGCACCAGGCGGGCTACCAGTGGACCGTGATCAACGCCGGCATCAGCGGCGAGACCAGCACCGGTGCCCTCGCCCGCGTCGAATGGGTCATGAAGCTGAAGCCCGATATCGTCATCCTGGAAACCGGCGCCAACGACGGCCTGCGCGGCCAGGACCCCGTACTGGCCTACAGAAACATTGACAAAATCGTTGCCACGCTGCAGTCCAAGGGGGTAGTCGTGGTCCTCGCAGGCATGCGCATGCTGAAGAACCTCGGCCCCGCCTACACGACCAAATTCGCCGCCATCTACCCCCGCGTCGCCAAGGAGCGCAAGGTAATCCTGGTCCCGTTCTTCCTGGAAAAGGTGGCCGGCAAGGAGGGGCTCAACCTCTCTGATGGAGTCCACCCAACCGGCAAGGGGTACGCCATCGTTACCGAGACCGTCTACCCCTACCTCGTTAAAGCGATCAAACAAAAGGGCGGAGCGTGACTCACAGCTACTGTTTCAGATCTGTTAAAGTTGCCTGAACCCGCGTCTTGTCTTGCTTTTTTGCTCGATTTAATGTACACGTACTCTGTTAAACTGGGCGCCAATACTTACAGCCGAATCCGGCTATTCGTAGCAGCAATCGACATGATGCGTGGACCTGCCTTCTCCATGACCAAGCCTTGTCTTTCTGCCGATCCAGTACCATTACGCCATCACAACTCCGCTACAAATTCGTGGCAACAGGAGAATCCCGTTTGGATCTTTTTTCTCTTCAGGGCGAGTCTGGCGCTAGCTCTGGCAAATCCAAGAGTTCCGAGCCTGCCGTTATGAGTCTGAGAGACGCGCTCCGCGTCGTGCGTCACCCCCTGTACCTGGTGCAGCGGGACGGCGAACTGGTCCCCGAGCTTGGGGGCGCCGGCAGCGTCAATTCCTGCGTGGGTTATGCACCGGCCTGCCTCCCCGAAAACCTGGGCGACCCCTCTTTTTGCCGCGAGATCGGCATCCGCTTCCCGTACGTGGGAGGCTCCATGGCCAAGGGGATCAGCTCCGCCGCCATGGCCGAGGAACTTGGGCGCGCCGGCATGCTCGGTTTCTTCGGAGCCGCAGGCCTGCCCATCTCCACGGTGTCCGATACCGCTGACCGCCTCAAGCAGTCACTGGGCGACATCCCCTACGGCTTCAACCTGATCCACTCCCCGCACGAGCCGGAGTTGGAAAAGGAACTGGCCGAACTTTATATCCGCAAGGGTGTACGCATCATCGAGGCCTCTGCGTTCCTCGCCCTCACCCTTCCCCTGGTGCGCTACCGCCTGCACGGCATCAAGCGCGCCGCCGACGGCAGCATCGTCACGCCCAACCGGATCATTGCCAAGGTTTCCCGCGAGGAATTGGCGGCGAAATTCTTCGCTCCGGCGCCGGAGAAGCTTTTGCGGGCCCTCGTGGAGAACGGCTCCATCACCGCCGAACAGGCTGAACTTGCCGCGCACGTGCCGCTGGCGCAGGACGTCACCGCCGAGGCGGATTCCGGCGGTCACACCGACAACCGTCCGGCCATGGCCCTGTTCCCGACCATCAACTCGCTCGCAGCACGGTTAGAGCGCCAGTACGGCTACGACTGCAAGCTTCGCGTCGGTCTCGGCGGTGGCGTTTCCACCCCTGCCTCTGCCGCAGCCGCTTTCGCCATGGGCGCCGCCTACATCATGACCGGGTCCGTTAATCAGGCCTGCGTCGAGTCAGGCACCTCCGATACCGTGCGCGGCATGCTGGCCGGCACCCGCCAGGCCGACGTCACCATGGCCCCCGCCGCCGACATGTTTGAAATGGGCGTCACCGTGCAGGTCCTAAAGCGCGGCACCATGTTCCCGATGCGCGCGGCCAAGCTGTACGAGCTCTACCGCGCCTACGGCAGCATGGACGAGATTCCGGCCGCGGAGCGCGAAAAGCTGGAGAAGACCATGTTCCTGGCACCGCTGGAAGAGATCTGGCGCGGGACACGTGAATACTTCCTCAAGCGCGACCCGTCCCAGGTGGAGCGCAGCGAGCGCGACCCGAAGCACAAGATGGCGCTGGTCTTCCGGTGGTACCTCGGCATGGGGGCGCACTGGGCCAAGGACGGCGTCGAAACCCGCAAGATGGACTACCAGGTTTGGTGCGGCCCCGCCATGGGCGCTTTCAACGAATGGGCCGCCGGCTCCTTCCTCGAGGCGGCCACCGAGCGCAAGATCGTCACGGTCGCGCTCAACATCCTGCACGGTGCGGCGCACCTGACCCGCGCCAACTTCCTGCGTAGCCAGGGCATTGAGCTGCGCCTGGAAGAGATCGCTCCGCAACCCCTCGAAATCGCTCAAATCAAGGAGTACCTTTGTTGAAAACTGATGATCTGAAACCTGCCGTCTCCAGCAACGGAACTCAGCTTGCCATCATCGGCATCGGTTGCCTCTTTCCGCAAGCAGCGGATAAAAACGCCTACTGGGCCAACATCAAGGACGGGGTCGACGCCATCACGGAAGTCCCCTCGACCCATTGGCCGCTGGACGCCTACTACGACGAGGATCAGAAGAGCCCGGACCGCACCTACGGCCGCCGCGGCGGCTTCCTGTCGCCGGTCGACTTCAACCCGATGGAATTCAACATCCCGCCCAATGTGCTGGAGGCGATCGACACCTCGCAGCTTTTGGGACTGGTGGCCGCCGGTCAGGCCCTCAAGGATGCCGGTTACGGCCCCGATCGCGCCTTCGACAAGAGCAATGTCTCCGTTATTCTTGGCGTCACCGGAACGCTGGAACTCGTGATCCCGCTGGGCGCGCGCCTCGGGCATCCGGTCTGGCGCTCCGCCCTCAAGGACGCCGGGGTTGATGAGGCCACCGCCAAGGACGTGGTCGAGCGTATCTCCGACTCCTACGTCCCCTGGCAGGAAAACTCCTTCCCCGGTCTTTTGGGCAACGTGGTCGCGGGCAGGATCAGCAAACAGTACGACCTCGGCGGCACCAACTGCGTGGTCGACGCTGCTTGCGCCAGCTCCTTCAGCGCACTGCACCTGGCGTCCATGGAACTCATGTCCGGTAAATCGGATCTCGTCGTGAGCGGCGGCATCGACACCTTCAACGACATCTTCATGTACATGTGCTTCAGCAAGACCCCTGCCCTTTCCCCCACCGGCAACGCCAAGCCGTTCGACGTCTCGGCCGACGGCACCATCCTGGGCGAAGGGCTCGGCATCGTGGTGCTGAAGCGCCTGGCGGATGCGGAGCGCGACGGCGACAAAATCTACGCGGTGGTCCGCGGCATCGGTTCTTCCAGCGACGGCAAAGGCGACGCCATCTACGCCCCCAGTTCGGCCGGGCAGAAAAAGGCGCTCCTGAACGCCTACAGGAATTCGGACGTCACGCCGGAATCGATCGGGATGCTGGAAGCGCACGGCACCGGCACCAAGGTCGGCGATGCCGTCGAAGTGAGCGCGTTGCGCGAGGTGTACGGCAAGGCGGAGAACCCGTGGTGCGCGCTCGGCTCGGTGAAGTCCCAGATCGGTCACGCCAAGGCTGCGGCAGGTTCCGCAGGCCTGATCAAGGCGGCGCTCGCTCTGCACCACAAGGTGATCCCGCCGACTATAAAGGTGCAGACCCCGCAGCAAACGGTGATCGGAGATAACTCCCCCTTCTACCTCCCGAGCGGCAAACGCCCCTGGTTCCCCCGTCCCGATGCGCCGCGTCGCGCCGGGGTCAGCGCCTTCGGTTTCGGCGGCTCCAACTTCCACGTGGTCCTCGAGGAATATCAGCCCAAGAAACAGTGTGTGGACTGGGACGGCAACACCCAGATCCTGGCCTTCTCCGGTGCCGACGGCACCGCTTTGGCCGCGAAGCTCGATGCCGTTCCCGCCGATGCTGCATGGGGCGCCCTGCGCGACCTGGCGCTTAGTTCCCGCACCTCCTTCGACGCCAAGGCGTCCTGCCGACTCGCGCTGGTCGTGGAGCGCGGCAAGACCAACCTCGCCTCCTTGGTGAAGAACGCCCGTGCCATGCTGGACAAGAACGCGAAATCCGCCTGGCAGACCCCCGACGGCGCCTACTTCGCTTGCGGCGGTGCGCCCGGTAAGCTCGGCATGCTGTTCCCCGGTCAGGGGTCGCAGTACACCGGGATGCTCAACGACCTCGCCTGCAGCTTCCCGCAGGTGCTGGACGCCGTTGTCTCTGCCGACGAGGGATTCGTCAGCGCCGATGGCAAGATGCTGTCCGACCTGATCTACCCACCTTCCGCTTACGCTGACGATGCCCGTGCCAAGCAGGAGGACGAACTGCGCGCCACCCAGATCGCGCAGCCAGCCATCGGCGCCACCAGCCTCGGTGCTCTGCGCGTGCTGCAGACCTTCGGTATCGAACCTGACGCCGTTGCCGGCCACAGCTATGGTGAACTCACCGCCCTGTGCGCCGCCGGCAGGCTCGACGAGAGCGCGCTGCACGAACTGTCCCGCCTGCGCGGCAAGCTGATGGGCGCCGGCGCCGGTGACAAGGGAAGCATGCTCGCCGTGTCCGCGCCGCTGGAGAAAATCGCCGAAGTCGTCGCCGCTGAGAAGCTCGACCTGGTCATCGCCAACAAGAATGCCCCCACCCAGGCCGTTCTTTCCGGCGCCACCGCCGAGATCAAGCGCGCCGTCACCGTCTTCAAGGGACTCGGTCTCACCTGCAAGGAACTGCCGGTCGCCGCCGCTTTCCATAGCGCGCTCGTCGCCGACGCCGCCAAGCCGTTCCTGGCCGCGCTGGAAAAGATCGACATGCCGCAGGCGAAGATCCCGGTCTACGCCAACACCACCGCCGCCGTCTACCCGGCCGATGCGACCGCTGCCAAGGCGCAGCTCGCCGCTCAGCTTGCCAAGCCGGTTGAGTTCGTCGCCGAGATCGAGGCCATGTACGCCGCCGGGATCACCAACTTCGTCGAAGTCGGCCCGGGCAACCGCCTGGCAGGCTTGGTTCAGGCCATCCTCGGCAATCGCCCCCACGTCGCCTTCGCTATCGATGCCTCCTCCGGCAAGCGTGGCGGTGTCGCGGACCTGGCCCGCACCCTGGCGCAGCTTGCCGTGCTCGGTTACGGCGCCAACCTCGCGCTCTGGGATGATGGGCATACGCCCGCCCCGGCACCGACTGGCAAGAAGCCCGTGATGACGATCCCGCTGTGCGGCGCCAACTACGTGAAGGCCAAGCCGAAGAAACCGCCGGTCCAGCCGAAACCTGCCATGGTGGCAGCGCCGCAGGCACCGATCGCTCCCGCAGCAGCCTCCGCGGCTCCGGCACAGGCCGCAGCCGTGGCGCCGCAAACCGGATACTACAACGCCGCGCCCGCAGCGCCCGCCTACCAGCCGCAGGCTGGTGCCCAGCCGGCTTCGCATGGGTCGTTGAACGAATCCCTGCGCCTGGCCCGCGAAGGAATGGCAGTCCTGCAGAAGATGCAGGAAGACACTGCGCTTCTGCACCGTCGTTTCCTCGAAGGACAGGAAGCGGCAGCTAAGACTTTCCAGACGCTCCTTGAGCAGCAGCAACGAATGATCATGGGCGCACCGATGGCTCCGGCCACCTACGTGGCTCCGACCGCCGTTGCGCCTGCCTACGTGGCCCCGGTCGCAGCCGCCACTGCTCCTGTTGCCGCTCCGGTAGTTGCCAAGGCTGCTCCGTCGTCTACCGCCGCCGTCGCAGCGGGGACTGGCTCCGCAGGTGCCGGTCCCCTTTCTAACGTTACCGAAACCCTCCTCAAAGTGGTCAGCGAGAAAACCGGCTATCCCATTGAGATGCTTGAGTTGGACATGGGGATGGACTCCGACCTCGGTATCGACTCCATCAAGCGCGTCGAGATCCTCTCAACCCTCCAGGAACGCCTCCCCGGCTCTCCCGTGATCGGGCCTGAGCACCTTGGCACCCTGCGTACGCTGGGCGACATCGCCGGGCACCTTGCCGCCGGCGCCGTTTCTACTGCTGCTGTCGCTGCAGCGGGGACTGGCTCCGCAGGTGCCGGTCCCCTTTCCCCCGCCGCCAGCCAGGTAACCGAAACCCTCCTCGCCGTCGTCAGCGAGAAGACTGGCTACCCTGTGGAAATGCTCGAACTCGAGATGGGCATGGACTCCGACCTCGGCATCGACTCCATCAAGCGCGTCGAGATCCTCTCCACGCTGCAGGAACGCCTCCCCGGTTCGCCTGCCATCGGCCCAGAGCACCTTGGCACCCTGCGCACCCTGGGCGACATCGCGGGCCATCTCGCCGCCGGTGCCGTCTCAGCTGCTGTCGCACCTGCCGCTGCAGTCGCAGCGGGGACTGGCTCCGCAGGTGCCGGTCCCCTTACCACCGTAACTGAAACCCTCCTCGCCGTGGTGAGCGAGAAAACCGGCTACCCCGTGGAAATGCTCGAACTGGAAATGGGGATGGATTCCGACCTCGGCATTGACTCCATTAAACGTGTCGAGATCCTGTCCACGCTGCAGGAGCGTCTCCCCAGCTCTCCCGCCATCGGTCCCGAGCACCTGGGCACCTTGCGTACCCTCGGTGACATTGCCGGGCATCTCGCTGCGGGTACAGCTTCCGTAGCAGCGGTAGCCCCGGTAGCAGCACCTCAAACTGCGGCCGCGGCACCTGCCGGTGCAGACGTTGCCGCCGTCCTGCTGGAGGTTGTCAGCGAGAAAACCGGCTATCCGACCGAAATGCTTGAACTAACCATGGGCATGGACTCCGACCTCGGCATCGACTCGATCAAGCGTGTCGAGATCCTCTCCACGCTGCAGGAGCGCCTGCCGGGTTCACCGTCTATCGGCCCGGAGCACCTGGGCACCTTGCGCACCCTGGGTGACATTGCCGGCTTCCTCGGTTCCGGCTCCGCCGCAGCCCCGGTCGCTGCAGCCGCTGCAGCTCCGACTGCACCTGCTACGCCCGTCGCGTCTCCTGGCGCCGCCGTCGATCACGCCGCTGTCTGCCAAGCCCTGCTCGAAGTCGTCAGCGACAAGACCGGCTACCCGGCCGAGATGCTGGAATTGACCATGGGCATGGATTCCGACCTCGGCATCGATTCCATTAAGCGCGTCGAGATTCTGTCCGCCCTGCAAGAGCGCCTCCCGGCCTGCCCGGCCATCGGCCCGGAGCACCTGGGGACCTTGCGCACTTTGGGCGACATCGCCAATTTCCTTGCTGGCCCGGCACAGCCGGCCGCTTCAGCCGCTCCGGTCGCGCCTGTCGCTGTCGACGTTACTGCACCTGTCGCTACTGCAGCAGTTCCTGCCGTTGCAGCCGCCGCACCGATTGAAAGCCCGGCGCACCCGATTCAGCGCAGTTCGATGATCCCGGTGCTGCTCGGCGACAGCGACGACGACGCCATCACCCTCGCCAACGACGGCGAGATCTGGGTTACCGACGACGGCTCCGCATTCGCCGCTGAACTGTGCGGCATCCTGCTTGAGCACGGCTGCTCCGTCCGGAAGATCAACGCGGCACAGGCACAACAGATTGCTCCGGCAGGCAAACTTTCCGGCTTGGTCATCTGCGCGCCGGTAGCAGGCACCGATGACCTGTTCCTGGAGAACGCCTTCCAACTTCTCAAGAATGCCGCTGCGGCACTGGGCGAGTCCGGCCGCGCTGACGGTGCCGTCTGCGTTACCGTTTCCCGCCTGGACGGTGCATTCGGCTTCAGTTCTACCAAGAACTTGAAGGATCCCCTTTCCGGCGCCCTGGCCGGTCTCACAAAAACCGCCGCCTTCGAATGGCCGGAAGTTTCCTGCAAGGCGATCGATCTGGGCGAGTTTGCCCATCCCGCAGCCGCAGCGGGCGCCGTGGCCGTGGAAATGCTGCGTCGCGGGCCGGTCGAGGTCGGCCTGACCCCGGACGGTCGCTTCGGGCTGCAGACCGCCGTACTTCCCGCCGCACCCGCTCCGGTCGATCCGGTCCTGGCGAAGGGTGACGTCGTGGTGATCACCGGCGGCGGCCGCGGTGTTACCGCCGTTTCCGCGCTGGCACTCGCCAAGGAATACCATCCGTTCCTGGTGCTCCTGGGGCGGAGCCCCGAGCCGCAGGATGAACCCGCCTGGCTCTCCGGCATCACGGACGAGGCTGAGACCAAGCGCGCCATCATGCAAAACGCTACCGGCAAGCTCCATCCCCGCGAAATCGAGGAGCGCTACCGCTCCGTGGTGGCCGGGCGCGAACTGCGCGAGACCTTGAACGCCATCGCCGCCACCGGTGCCGAGGCCATCTACCGCTCGGTCGACATCCGCGACCAGAGCGCGATGGAACTCCTGCTCGGCGAAGTACGCCGCGCTCATGGCCCGATCCGCGGCGTTGTGCACGGCGCCGGCGTCCTGGCCGATCGCCTCATCGTGGACAAGACTCCGGAGCAGTTCGAACAGGTCTACAGCACCAAGGTGCACGGCCTGCGCTCCCTGCTGCACGCGACCCGCAACGACGACTTGAAGTTCGTCGCCCTCTTCTCCTCCTCCACCGGCCGCTTCGGACGGGTTGGCCAAGTGGATTACGCGGTCGCCAACGAGGTGCTCAACAAGACGGCCCAGGCCGAAGCGCGCCGCCGCACCAACTGCCGCTGCGTCAGCATCAACTGGGGACCGTGGGACGGTGGCATGGTCACGCCCGCGCTGAAAAAGGTATTCGCTGCCGAGGGGATCGGTGTGATCGATCTCGTCGAGGGGGGCGAGTTCCTGGCCCGCGAAATCTCCGCCGCCGATGCGCCGGTAGAGATCGTCGCCATTGCCCAGCTCCCCGAGCAGGCAGGCGCCACCGCACCGGCGGCCGGCAAGCCGCAGAGCCTGTCCGAGGCATTCTCGCTCACGCTCACCGTACCGGAGTACCCCTTCCTGCGCTCACACGTGCTGGACGGCAAGGCGGTGCTCCCGATGGCGGTCATCGTCGAGTGGCTCGCCCACGGCGCGCTGCACGGCAACCCTGGTTTCCGTTTCCACGGCTTCAACGACCTGCGCATCTGCAAAGGCGTTGTCTTCGAGGACAACACCCCGTTCAAGTTGAACGTGATGGCGGGACGTGCTGAAAAACGTGAGTCGTTCTGGTTGGTTCCAGTTGAAATGTGCAGCCCGGGCGTCAACGGCAAGACCATCCTGCACGCCCGCGCCGAGATCGTGCTGGCGACTAAGCATCCGGAGGGTATCCGTTCCATCAAGGAAATCCCGAGTACCCCGTACGCACCGCAAGACGGCATGATCTACAACAACGAGCGCCTGTTCCACGGGCCGGACCTGCACGGCATCGAGCAGGTGGACGGTTGCTCCGCCAAGGGGATCGCCGCTTCCGTCAAGGGCGCTCCGGCGCCCGCCAAATGGATCAGGCGCCCCCTGAGGAGCTCCTGGCTCACCGATCCGCTGGTCATCGACAGCGCCTTCCAGATGATGATCCTCTGGAGCTTCGAGCGTTTCGGCGCCGGTTCGCTCCCCTGCTTCGCCGGGCGCTACCGCCAGTTCCAGGAGTCCTTCCCGCGCGAGGGCGTTCAGATCGTCATCCGCGTCACCTCCGAGAGCCAGCACGGCGCCAGCGCCGACATGGAGTTCCTGGACCGCAGCAGCGGCAAGCTGGTGGCGCGCCTCGAAGGGTACGAGTGCATCATCGATCCATCCCTGAAACAGGCCTTCCAGCGCAACAAGCTTAGGACCGTAACTGTTGTGGGGGCTGCATAGGCATGAAGCAGCCTTCGCCTTCCGTGGCAATCGTCGGCCTGGGCGGGATCTTTCCCGACGCGCCGGAACTGACAACTTTCTGGGAAAACATCCGTAACGCCAAGAGCGCGGCGCGCGAGGTTCCGGCCGGACGCTGGGCCCTCGCGGCTGACGCCGCCTTCCATCCCGAAGCCGGCAAGCCCGACCACGTCTACTCCAAGCGGGGCTGTTTCATCGACAGCCTTCCTCCCCTGTCCTCGCTCTCCGGGCTGCACATCGACCCGAAGCTTACCGACGGGCTGGATCCCGCTTGCCACATGCTGCTGCACGCAGGCAAGAGAGCCTTCGACAGCGCGGTCACCGCCAAGCTGGACCGCTCCCGCGTCGGCGTCATCATCGGCAACTTGGCCCTCCCCAGCGAAAAATCCGCCGAGCTCTCCCGCGCCCTCCTAGGCCGCACCTTCGAGGAGAAACTCCTGGGGCACGCCGGCACCGACCCGATTCCCAACCCGCTCAACCGCCACGTGGCCGGGCTCCCGGCCGGGCTCCTGGCGGCAGCACTCGGCCTGGGCGGAGGGTGCAGCACCCTGGATGCGGCCTGCGCATCCTCGCTCTACGCCATCAAGCTCGCCTGCGACGAACTTCTTTCCGGCCGCGCCGACGCCATGTTGACCGGCGGCCTGTCCCGTCCCGATCCACTTTACACCCAGATGGGCTTTGCCCAGTTGCGCGCCCTTTCGCGGCGCGGCATCTGCTCCCCCTTCGATGCCTCCGGCGACGGCCTGGTGGTGGGCGAAGGCGCCGGCATCTTCGTGCTCAAGCGCCTGGACGACGCCATCGCTCAGGGCGACCGCATCTACGGCGTGATCAAGGGGATCGGCCTCTCCAACGACGTCGGCGGCAGCCTCCTGGCGCCCATGGCCGACGGGCAGTTGCGCGCCATGCGCTCCGCCTACGAGAAGGCCGGGTGGAAGCCGCAGGACGTTGACCTGATCGAGTGCCACGCCACGGGTACCCCGGTCGGCGACGCCACCGAGGTCAGCAGCCTTAGGGAACTCTGGGGCGACGCCCCCGGCAAAGGGTGCGTGATCGGCTCGGTGAAGTCCAACATCGGACATCTTTTGACTGCCGCTGGTTCCGCAGCACTCACCAAGGTGCTCTTGGCCATGTCCGAGGAAACCCTTCCGCCGACTGCTAACTTCAAGCAGGCGCCGGAGAATTTCCGGCTGGAAGAGAGCCCGTTCCGGGTCCTGCAGGGTGCGACCCCCTGGCAGCGTCGCGCGGACGGCGTTCCCCGCCGTGCCGCAGTATCCGCTTTCGGTTTCGGCGGCATCAACGCGCACCTGCTGGTAGAGGAATGGCTCCCTGCTGGCGCAGGTGCTGAATCTGCCAGCAGGGGGACAGGCACCTGGCGGAGCCAGTCCCCTGGTCCGGTCGCCGTGGTCGGCCTCGATGCCCGCTTCGGCAAATGGCAGGATCTGAAATCCTTCCAGGCCCGCGCTCTCGGCGGTGACGCTGGCGCCAAGACATCGAACCCCAAAGACTGGTGGGGTGCCGAGCAGAGCGCCTGGTTCGCCACTGAAAAGCTGAAGGACACCCCCTTCTCCGGCTATTACCTGGACGAGTTCGCCCAGCCGACGGACCAGTTCCGTATCCCGCCCAAAGAACTGGAGGAAATGCTGCCACAGCAGCTCCTCATGCTGCAATCCGCCGCGGCCGCCATCAAGGATGCGAGAATGGATCGCGGCGACAACCTGCGCGCCGGGGTTTTCGTCGGCATCGCGCTCGACCTGAACAGCACCAACTTCGCCTTCCGATGGACCATAGCGGAGAAGGCGAAGGTATGGGCGCGCCAGCTCGGCCTGCAGCTCTCACCGGAGCAACTGGAGCAGTGGATTGAGCAACTGCGCGACCAGGCGGGCCCGGCGCTTACCGCAAACCGCACCATGGGCGCACTCGGCAGCGTCGTCGCCAGCCGCGTGGCGCGGGAATTCCGCTGCGGCGGACCCAGCTTCACCATGTCCAGCGAGGAAAGCTCTGGCTTGCGTGCGCTGGAAACGGCGGTGCGCCAGCTGCAGTCCAACGAAATCGACCGCGCCGTCGTCGGTGCCGTGGACTTGGCCGGTGACTTCAGGGCCGTGATCGGCCAGCACCTGAACCGCCCCTACTCCGGCTTTGGCAGCGCCACCCCCTTCGACCAGTCCGCCGACGGCGCAGTGGTCGGCGAGGGCGCCGCCGCCGTGATCCTGAAGCGACTGGAAGACGCGGAGCGCGACGGGGACCGGATCTACGCCGTCATCGGCGGCGTGGGCAGTGCGAGCGGCGAAGTCATGCTCCCCGGCGTCCCCGCCTACCGTCACGCCTTGGAGCGCGCCTACGGCGAGGCGGAGGTTGCACCCGCCAGCATCGGTCTCATTGAGGCCCACGGCAGCGGCAACGCGGCCGAGGACCGGATGGAAGCGGCCGCCCTCACCGAGTTCTTCGATGAGCCTGGCCCTGCCGCGCAGGCAAGGCGGGTCCCCGTGGCCAGCGTCAAGGCCGACATCGGCCACACCGGCGCCGCATCGGGCCTGGCCTCGCTGGTGCGCGGCTGCCTGGCACTGTACCAGGAGATCATCCCGGGCACCCGTTCCGGCGAGCGCCCAGTCAGCCAACTCTCCGGCAACGGTGCCCTCTTCCTCCCCAACGGGTCGCGCTACTGGCTGAGAAACCGCAGCGAAGGCGTGCGCCATGCCGGTGTCAGTGTCTTCGGCGTGGACGGCAGCGTGAGCCATGTCGTGCTGCAGGGTTACGACAACCTGCCGGAGCGCGCTTCCGTCGAACGCGTGGCGCCGTTGGCTGGCTGGGACGAGTTCCTGTTCAGCGTCACCGGCGCGGATCGCCAGGAGCTCGCGGAAGGGATGCGGCAGTTGCGGGAAACGGCCGAGAAAAGGCCGGCACCGGATATGGCCGTCCTTTCCCGGCGCGTCTGCAAGGAAAGCAGCGCTTCCGGCGCACTGCTCGCCGTCTCCCTGGTGGCCCGCAGCGCCGACGAGCTTGTTTCGCTGTGCCAGCAGGGAGAGCGGTTCCTCCGTTCCGATGCGGCCTACGCCGAGGCGGTGCTGCACCCGTCCCAGCGCGATCGTCTTTTCTTCAACGACAAGCCGATCGGCAAAAACGGCAAGATCGGCTTTGTCTACCCCGGCTCCGGTAACCATTTCGTCGGCATGGGGATGGAACTCTCCGCCCGTTGGCCGGAGGTGTATCGCCGCCAGGACGCCGAAAGCCTCTACCTGCGCGAGCAGTTCCAGCCGGAGCAGTTCTGGAACGGCGCTCCCATCGACAGCGTGCACGAGAACCATTTGGCCGTCATCTTCGGACAGGTGGCCACCGGATGCGCCGTCACCGACGTAGTGCAGCGCTTCGGGATCAAGCCCAACGCGGTGATCAGCTACAGCCTGGGCGAATCCGCCGGGCTCTTCGCCACCCGCACCTGGACCGAGCGCGACCTGATGCTGACCCGCATGAAGGCCTCAACCCTGTTCACCCGCGATCTGGCCGGCGAATGCCGCGCCGCCCGCGACGCCTGGGGCGAGCCGGACGGCAAGGAGATCAACTGGAGCATCGGCGTCGTGGACGCACCCGCACGTGAAGTGCGCCGCGCCCTCAAGAAGACCAGCCGGGTTTACCTGCTCATCGTCAACACGCCGGACGAGTGCGTCATCGGCGGCGACGTGAAGTGGGTGAAGCACCTGGTGGCCATGCTCGACTGCCGCTTCTTCCCGCTGCAGGGGGTGACCACCGTGCATTGCGAGGTGGCGCGCCAGGTGGCCAATGCCTATCGCGACCTGCACGTATTCAATACCAACCCGCCTGCCGGCGTGACCTTTTACAGCGGTGCCGCCGGTAGCGCCTTCCAGGTGAACCGCCGCAGCGCGGCCGAGTCGATACTGGCCCAGGCCGTCGAGGGGATCGACTATCCCAAGGTGATCGAGGCCGCGTACGAGGAGGGGATCCGCTACTTCGTCGAGATGGGCCCCGGTGCTTCCTGCAGCCGGATGATCGGGCGCATCCTCAATAACCGTCCCCACGTGGCCCGCTCGGTCTGCCAGCCGGGCACCGATGCCAACTCCGGTCTGTTGCGGCTTCTGGCCCAGCTTACCGCCGAGCGCGTCCCGGTCGATCTGGAGCCGCTCTTCGTCACTACGCCGGATCTTCCGGTGCAGGCATCGGTCCTGGCATGCGAGCCCAAAGGGCTCCGCTTCTCTACCGGAGGCGCACCCTTCGCGCCGGGCTTGCCCCAGGCCGAACAGGCTACTCAGGTCACGGCAGTTGCAGCGACGCCTGCCGCGGTCAAAGCCCCGGCCGAACCGCGTGCCGCGCAGCAACCTGCTGGGATTGTTGTACCGGCAACCTCTGTTGCGCCGGTAATGCCAGGCGTAAATAAACCGGTAAGTACGACCAAGAAAATACCCACTACTGCTGGCTTCACGACCGCTTCCTCGGCTACTGCGACGACGTTTAACGCTGTGCCGCAATCGGTAGTTCAGCCGACGCAGAGTGCGGCGCCGCAGGTCAATGCGGCTACGGCCCCTGTCACACAGGTGCACGCCGCAGAGCCGGTCGCTGATCCCCTGCTGAGCGATTTTGCCCGTGCGCGGGACGCGCACCAGCAGGCTCACGATGCCTACCTCAGGGTGGCGAACGACTTGAGCCAGTCAATCGCTGACGCTTTGGCGCTGCAGATTTCCATCCAGGAGCAGATGCTGGCTGCAGGCATCGCGGTCGATCCGCAAATCCCCTCTGTCTCCCCTTCGCAAAGGGGAGGACGTGAGGCGCGTGCAGCGTTTGATGGCGGCAGCGCGGCGGTTTCGGGTCACGCTCGTGCTACGGCTTCGGCACCTGCTACGGCTCCAACTGCTGCTCCGGCTGTGGCACCTGCCCCCTACCCTGGCGCGCTGCCGGCGCTGTACGACTACGACATGTGCCTGGAGTTCGCCATCGGATCTGTCGCCAAGATGCTTGGTCCGGAATTCGCCGAGGCGGACAGCTACCCAACCAGGGTTAGGCTGCCGGACGTCCCGCTGCAGCTGGTGCACCGCATCGTGACGCTCGAGGGCGAGCCGCAATCGATGACCAGCGGCCGCGTGGTCACCCAACACGACGTCCATCCCGGCGCATGGTACCTGGACGGCGGTCGTATTCCGACCTGCATCGCGGTCGAGGCGGGACAGGCCGACCTGTTCCTGTCCGGCTACCTCGGCATCGACTTCATCACCAAGGGGCTTGCCGTGTACCGGCTCCTGGACGCCGTGGTGACCTTCCATCGCGAGCTTCCGGCACCGGGCGAGACCATCAACTACGACATCCGCATCGAGCGCTTCTTCAGGCAGGGCGAGACTTACCTGTTCCGCTTCCACTTCGAGGCGACCGTAAATGGGCAACCGCTCCTTTCCATGCGCAATGGTTGCGCCGGCTTCTTCACCCAGGAAGAGCTCGACGCCGGCAAAGGAATCGTGCGCGGTGCCATCGACCTGCGCCCGCGGACCGGTAAGCTGCCTGCGGACTGGCAGTACCTAGTCCCCATGCAGACGGCAGCTTACGACGCACGACAGTTGGACGCCCTGCGCCGCGGCGACCTCGCCGGGTGCTTCGGGCCGATCTTCTCCGGTCTGCCGATCCAGCGTCCCCTGACTATCCCGGGTGGCAGGATGGAACTGGTGCACCGCGTCATGGAGCTGGTGCCCGATGGCGGCCGCTGCGGTCTTGGCTTCATCCGCGCCGAAGCGGACATCCATCCGGACGACTGGTTCATCACCTGTCACTTCGTCGATGATCGCGTCATGCCAGGCACGCTCATGTACGAGTGCTGCATGCACACGCTGCGCATCTTCCTGCTGCGCCTGGGTTGGGTTGCTGAGGCCGACGGTGCCGCCTGGCAGCCTGTCCCGGGTGTCGCCAGCCAACTCTGCTGCCGCGGCCAGGTGCTGGAGACGACCAAGGTGGTGACCTACGAGGTTACTGTGCGCGAACTGGGCTACCGCCCCGAACCGTATGCCATTGTCGACGCACTGATGTACGCCGACGGGAAGCCGATCGTCGAAATTACGAACATGTCCGCGCGGCTGACCGGCACCACCCGTGAAGCGTTGCTTCAGTTGTGGCAGCCCAACGTGGCGCAATCGCACATCTTTGCCCCGGCGGCACTTCAGGTGCCTGCCTACGATCAGAAGCCGGCCATCTACACCAAACAGCAGATCCTGGCGTACAGCAACGGTAATCCGTCCGAAGGGTTCGGGGACCGTTACAAGGTCTTCGACAGCAAGAGGAAGATCGCCCGCCTGCCCGGCCCGCCGTTCCAGTTCATGGATCGCGTCACCGGCATCAAAGGCGAACCGTGGCAGATGGTGCCGGGCGCCATGGCCGAGGCGCAGTACGACATCCCGGTGGACGAGTGGTACTTCGCCGCCGACCGTCAGCCGCGTATGCCTTTTGCCGTACTCCTGGAAGCCGCGCTGCAACCCTGCGGTTGGCTTGCTGCCTATGTCGGTTCCGCCCTCACCAGCCCGACCGACATCTCTTTCCGCAACCTCGGTGGGACGGCAATCCAGCATCGCCCGGTCACGCCGCACAGCGGCACGCTGACTGCCACGGCCACACTCACCAAGGCGGCCACCAGCGGCGGCATGATCATCCAGGAATTCGACTTCTCTGTGGCCGACCGCGACGGCGTGCTGTACGAAGGCGAGACCATGTTCGGATTCTTCGCCAAGGAGGCGCTGGCCAACCAGGTGGGGATCCGTGAGGCGGCGCCGTACCTCCCGAGCGCCGAAGAAGTGGGCCGGGGTCGCTCCCTCCCCTACCCCGAGCAGCGTCCTTTCCCGGACAAGATGCTTCGCATGATCGACAGGATCGAACTGTACGTCGCCGATGGCGGCCCGGCCGGCCTTGGCTATCTGAAAGGTACCAAGACGGTCGTCGCTGAGGATTGGTATTTCAAGGCGCATTTCTATGAAGACCCCGTCACGCCGGGATCGCTGGGGCTCGAATCGTTCCTGCAGTTGATGAAGTTCGCGGCCGTCGATCGCTGGGGCTGGAACGAAGGCGACACCATCGCAGCGGTAGCCTTGGAGCGCAAGCACCGCTGGCTCTACCGCGGCCAGGTGGTGCCGACCGACAAGGAAGTCACCGTGATTGCCTGGATCACCGCCGTCGATGACACCAACCGCGTCCTTACCGCCGCAGGCTTCCTGTACGTGGACGGGCGGGCTATCTACCAGATGAACGACTTCACCGTGCAGATTGAAAGAGGCTAAACCCTTGTCCACACTCCCTCTCCCCCCGGGAGAGGGGATGGGTTGGGCGTCTAACAATTTTATTCTCTGTGACCCCTGTGGACCTCAGTGTCCTCTGTGGTCACGCTTTCAGCTTTTCAGCTTACGTTTCTTAAGGTGCTAGATGAAGTATTCCAAGGTATATATCGAATCTTTCGGTTACGAACTCGCTCCAGTGGTGGTCACCTCGGACGAGCTCGAGGCGCGGCTGGAGCCGCTTTACAAGACGCTGCACTTCACTCCGGGACAATTGCAGGCCCTGACCGGGATCCGCGAGCGGCGCTGGTGGGAACCTGGCTTCCAGCTCTCTAAGGGCGCCATTGCCGCCGGTAAGAAGGCTCTGGCAACGGCCGGCATCTCGCCCAACGAGATCGGCGCCCTGCTCTACACCGGCGTCTGCCGTGAACGCTTCGAGCCGGCCACCGCCTGCCGCGTCGCCGCCGGTCTGGGCGTCTCGGGCAACGCCGCCGTGTACGACCTCTCCAACGCCTGTCTGGGCGTGTTAAACGGCATCCTGGAAGTCGCCAACCGCATCGAGTTGGGGCAGATCCGCGCCGGCCTGGTGGTCTCCTGCGAGAGCGCGCGCGACATCAACGACGTCATGATCGCCAAAATGCTGGAAGACCGCAGCATGGAAAACTTCGCCAGCTCGCTCGCCACCCTCACCGGCGGTTCAGGCGCGGTAGCGGTGCTCCTCACCGACGGCTCCTTCTCCAAGTCCGGCCGCAGGAGGCTGCGCGGCGGCATTGCCCAGGCGGCACCGGAACACCACGGCCTCTGCCTCTGGGGCATGACACCGGACGGCAAGGGCGGCTACGAGCAGTCGATGAGCACCGACGCGGTGAGCGTCATGAACTACGGGGTGGAACTGGGACGCCGCACTTGGGAAGAGTTCCTCCCCGAGGTGGGTTGGCGTGAGACCGACGTAGACCGCGTCATCTGCCACCAGGTGGGAAGCGCGCACCAGAGTGCCATCCTGAAAACCCTTGGCATCTCTCTGCACAAAGACTTCACCAGCTACGAGTTCCTGGGCAACATGGGGACCGTTTCACTGCCCCTTACCGCCGCGCTGGCCGATGAGCGCGACGTGCTTTCCGCCGGCGACCGCGTGGCCCTGTTGGGCATCGGAAGCGGGCTCAACTGCCTGATGCTGGGAGTGGACTGGTGAGAGACGCCGTGAAAAAATACTACCCCTTCACCGGCTGCACCCTCGACCTCGACGGCCTCGCCTACCACTATCTCGATGAGGGGACCGGCGCGCCGGTAGTCATGGTGCACGGCAACCCGTCTTGGTCCTTCTATTACCGCAACCTGGTGCTGGCGCTGCGCGACAACTTCCGCTGCATCGTGCCGGATCACATCGGCTGCGGTTTCTCGGACAAGCCCGGCGACGACCGCTATGACTACACGCTTTCGCGCCGCATTGACGACCTGGAGCGCCTGATCGACTCGCTCGATCTGCAGGGGAAGATCACCCTCGTGGTGCACGACTGGGGCGGGATGATCGGCATGGGGTACGCGAGCCGCCACCCGGAGCGCATCGGTCGCATCGTGGTGCTCAACACCGCCGCTTTCCATCTCCCCAAGGAGAAGACCTTCCCGCTGGGACTGAAGATCTGCCGCGACACCATGCTCGGCACCCTGCTGGTGCGCGGCTTCAACGCCTTCAGCGTCGGCGCCTCCCTCGTCGGCTGCAAGATAAACCCGATGTCGCAGGAGCTGAGGCAGGCCTACCGCGCCCCCTACGACTCCTGGCAGAACCGGATCGCCACCCTGCGCTTCGTGCAGGATATCCCGCTCGCTCCCGGCGACCGCGGCTATGACCTCATCAGTGAGATCGCCGCCGGGCTGGAGCGCTTCGTCGACCTCCCCATGGCCATCTTCTGGGGCGAGCTCGACTTCGTGTTCGACACCACCTTTCTAGCCGAGTGGCAGCGTCGCTTCCCCAAGGCGCAGGTGAAGAGTTACCCCGACGCCGGACATTACATCCTCGAAGACATGAAGGAGGAAGTGGTGCCGATGATCGTCCAATTCCTGCAGCAGACCGAGACCCGGGAGACTGCCTGACCGATGGCCGAAACCGAATTCGTCAACATTGCCGCGCACCTGCCGGAGATGGCCCGGCGCCAGCCGGAGACCAGGGCGATCATCTTCCCCAAGGGGAAGCGGAGCCTCACCTTCTCCGAGTTAAATCGCCTGAGCGACCGTATTGCGCGCGGGCTGATCGCCAACGGCATCCGCAGCGGCGTGCGCACCGTGCTCATGGTGACGCCGAGCCCCGAGTTCTTCGCCCTCACCTTCGCCCTCTTCAAGATCGGCGCGGTGCCGGTGCTGATCGACCCGGGGCTGGGGATCAAGAACCTGAAGCAGTGCTTTTCCGAGGCGGAGCCGCACGCCTTCATCGGCATCCCCAAGGCGCACATCGCCCGTAAGCTCTTTGGCTGGGGCAAGGAGACCATCCGCACCTGCATTACCGTGGGACCGCGCCTGTTATGGGAAGGGACCACCCTGGCCAAGATCATCGCCGAGCAGGATGACGATACCCCCTTCACCCTCGCCCCGACCCAACAGGAAGACGTCGCCGCCATCCTCTTCACCAGCGGCAGCACCGGCATCCCCAAGGGCGCCATCTACAGCCACGGCAATTTCTCCGCCCAGGTGAAGGCGCTCAAAGAGGTCTACGGCATCGAACCGGGCGAGATCGATCTCCCCACCTTCCCGTTGTTCGCCCTCTTCGCACCGGCGCTGGGCATGACCGCAGTCATCCCGGAGATGGACTTCACCCGTCCCGGATCCGTCGATCCGCGCAAGATCGTGGGGCCGATCAACGAGTACGGCGTCACCACCATGTTCGGCTCCCCCGCGCTCATCAACCGGGTAGGACGTTACGGCGTCGAGCACGGCGTCAAGCTACCGACCCTGCGCCGCGCCATCTCGGCCGGTGCGCCGGTCCCGGCCTCGGTGCTGGAACGTTTCACGAGCCTCCTGAACCCCGGCGTCCAGGTCTTCACCCCCTACGGCGCCACCGAGGCGCTCCCGGTTTGCTCCATTGGCAGCACGGAAATACTTGAAGAAACCCGCAAGATTACCGATGCCGGAGGCGGGGTCTGCGTCGGCCGCCCGGTCGAGGGGATTCGCCTGGAGATCATCCAGATCACCGACAATCCCATCTATGGGTGGGATGATTCGCTGCGCGTCCCCGTCGGCAAGATCGGCGAGATCGTGGTGCAGGGAGAGCAGGTGACCCGCGGCTACTACAACCGCCCCGAATCCGATCACCTTTCCAAGATCATCGACTCGGCCACCGGTTCCTTCTTTCACCGCATGGGCGACCTGGGCGGCAGGGACGAGGAGGGGCGCGTCTGGTTCTGCGGCCGCAAGTCGCACCGCGTCGAGACCGAGGGCGGACTGCTCTACACCATCCCCTGCGAGGCCGTCTTCAACACCCATCCCGCCGTGTTCCGCAGCGCCCTCGTGGGCGTAGGTGAACCGGGGGCGCTCACGCCGGTGATCTGCATCGAACTGGAGAAGAACGTCAAGGTCGACCAGGAACAGGTTCGCAAGGAGCTGGAAGCACTGGCGGAGGAGCACATCCACACCCGCTCCATCGAGACCATCCTGTTCCATCCCGCTTTCCCGGTGGATATCCGGCACAACGCCAAGATCTTCCGGGAGAAGCTGGCGGTCTGGGCCGCAGAGAGCCTGAAATGCGCGCGCTAGTCACCGGAGGAGGCGGTTTTCTCGGTTCGGCCATCGTGAGACAGTTGCACGCCCGCGGCGACGAGGTGGTCAGTTTCTCGCGCGGCGACTACCCCGAACTTGCCGCGCTGGGCGTCGAGCAGCGCCGTGGCGACCTCTCCGACCTGAACGCCGTCGTCGAGGCGGCAAAAGGGTGCGATGTCGTCTTCCACGTCGCGGCCAAGGCCGGCATCTGGGGTGATTTCCAGGAGTACTACCTAGCCAACGTCGTCGGCACAGAAAACGTCATCGCCGCCTGCCGCATCCTCGGCATCGGTCGCCTGGTCTACACCGGGTCACCGAGCGTGGTTTTCGACGGATCCGACGTCGAGGGCGCCGACGAGTCGCTCCCCTACCCCTCCCATTTCGAGGCACCCTACCCGCACACCAAGGCGCTGGCCGAAAAGGCTGTGCTCGCCGCCAACTCGCGCACCCTGTCCACCGTCTCCCTACGGCCTCACCTGATCTGGGGCCCCAACGACAACCACCTGGTGCCGCGCATCGTGGCAAAAGGACGCGCCGGCGCCTTGAGGCGCATCGGCACCCGCACCTGCCTGGTAGACACCGTGTATGTGGAAAACGCCGCCGAGGCGCACCTGAACGCGGCGGACCGCCTCAGTGCAGATGCACCGCTGGCCGGAAAGGCCTACTTCATCTCCAACGGTGAGCCGATACCGCTATGGGACATGGTGAACGCGATTCTCGAAGCTGCAGGCGTGCCTCCCGTCACCCGCACCATTCCTGCCGGAGTGGCCTATGCCGCCGGGGTCGCCTGTGAAGTGGCATGGAAGACGTTGCGGCTATCCGGCGAACCTCCCATGACCCGCTTCGTTGCCAAGGAACTCGCCACCTCCCATTGGTTCGACATCTCCGCGGCCCGTCGTGATCTCGGCTACTCGCCGCGCATCTCGACCCAGGAGGGACTGAGGTTGCTGCGTGCATCGTTCGAGGCGGGGGCTTGATCCCCGTCGCCGGGCTGGAGGCTGTGCGTGCGCAATACCGGCTCGAACCGTTGCAGCGCCCGGATCACGAGAAGGAGCGCCTGGTTGGCTTTTTGAGCGAAGGCGAACTGCGGCGCGGCGCGCGGCTGCTCGATAGCGGCAAGCGCGAAGAGTTCCTGGTAGCACGGGGACTGCTGCGGGAAATCCTGGCTGGCCTCACCGGCGACGAACCGGCAAGTATCCAGTTTGAGGAGGGCGAGTTTGGCAAGCCGTACCTGGCACCACGCCAGTGCGACGACGGCTTGCGCTTCAACGCTTCCCATGCCGGCGGGCAGTTGCTGGTAGCTGTGTGTTACGGAGCCGAGATAGGTGTGGATCTGGAAGAAGTACGGCAGGATCTGGCGTTTCGCCCCATGGCGGAGCGCTATTTTTCTGTGCGGGAGCGTGAAGAGCTGTTCGGCTTGGAGCCGCGGCAGCAACTGGAAGCGTTTTACCGTTGCTGGACCAGGAAAGAGGCCTACATGAAGGCGACCGGGAGCGGTTTCTCGCAACCTTCCACCGGATTCGACATGTCGCTACGTCCGGGTGAACCGGCGGCCCTCCTGGGGCATGCCTCCGCCCCCGGCGACGTTAATCGCTGGCGCATAGTGGACCTGCCTGTCCCCGCCGGTTATTGTGCTGCTTTGGCAATTCAGAGGCAGGGCGAATAATTATTCGCCCCTACAGGGTTCCCATTCTTCACATCAATCCCATAGTCCCCATCAGCCCCACAAAACCGAGCCCTTACTTACCCTTCCCCCTAAACGCCCGGTAGGCGTCCATGTGGCTTTTGTACTTCACTAGGCTCACCTCGCTGTTCAGCCAGGCGTAGATGATGGCGTTGGTCTCCCTGTCCCACTTAAAAAAGAGCCGGTGCTCTTTGGTCGGCTTGGCCCGGCGCCACTGCCGGTAGGCATGCCCCTCGGCCTCCCCTTGGTAGTACGCAGCGTGCTGCGGGTCTGCCGGTATCTCGTCCTTGATGGCCCGGTACACCCGCGCCAGGAGTTTCGCCTGGGGCGACTCCTTGTAGGTCTGCGGATTCCGCTCCTTTTCCTTGGCCACCACGGTAATCAGTTCGTCCAGCACCTGTTCGAACGCGGCGTGAAACCGTATGCGCGACTCGTTGCTGACCATCTATACCTCCACGCCTTTGACCAGTTCCTCGATTAGCTTCATCTTGTCGGGGTCCGGGACCTTGATGGTGTCTGCGCTGAAGGCAAGTTCCCGCTCCATGCAGTCATACAAGTCGTAGAGGGTGCCGTTCTCGACGGAAAAGGAGAAAGCATCGAAGATGCGGGGATGGCAGGCCATGGTGGCGAGCCTCTCGGAAACCCGGTCCTCGTAATAGGTGGCGACCAAGCTGTCCGGGAGGACGAAACGGTAGTGGATGAAGGAGGAATCCTTGGTGCGGACCAGTTCGTAGCTGTAGTGCTGCAGCATGGCGTCGGTTTCGCTGAAGGCCGTCCCGATGGCGGAGAGCACCGTCTTCAGGTCCTGCTCCACCAGCCCCTGGCGGGCCAGTGCTTCGGTAACCGCCTCGTCATCGCCCTGGCGCGGGTGACGCACGCCCTCGTGCTCATCCTGCCACTGAGACAGCAGTTTCTTCAGTAGCGAAAATCTGCCAGTCAACGGGGCGAGATCGATGGCCGCGTTCAACAGCTTCGGCTCCTGGGGGGCACGATCCAGCGCGAGCAGGGCATACTTGGCTGCATCGTTCCAAAGGCAGCACTTTTTAAGGGCGAAGGCGTAGTACATCAAGGAGAGATAGGAGTCGGAGAGTTCGATGGCCTGGAGGTACTGGGCGTGCATCGACACGATATCGTGTTCCAGGCAGGCAACAAGCCCGAGCAGGAGATGAGCGGATACCGGATCCTTTTTCAGGAGCGTGTGCGCCGCCTTCTTGTATTTCGCCAGCTTCAGTCCTTGCGTCACGTCCCGGCGGGTGAAGCTTCCCAACTCCCGCAGGAGTTGGCCGAAATCGGGCTGTTTGCGGAAGAACATGGTCGGGCTCAGCTAAGCCCGGTGCCGCAGAACCGGCACGAGGTCTCGCGCCATTTGCTGAACTCACTGCACTTGGGACATTGCCGATAATGCCCCTGTACCGGGCGGAGCGGGCGTTGAAAGAGGGTGATCATTACGGTGGGAGCGAAGAGGCCGTTCAGCAATAACCACAGGAACGGGTTACGCCCCTTGGTGTATGCGACATAGGCACCGATGGAGCCCGGCAGGATAAAGAAAATCAGGACGAATCCCCATTCCATAACGTTGGTAGGCATGTATGCTCCAGTAATCGGTGAGCCCCCCTCCCTTCCGGGACAGGAGCAGGGAATCAGGTTCTCGGTTCGGTCCTGGTGATGGTGCTGCGCAGCTCAAGCCCCAAAAGTCCAGCTGCTTCGTGGACCGCGTTCAGGTAGCGCTCCTTGAAGTGCGGCAGGGCGTCGGTCGGATTGCCATCCTCGTCCCAGGGAAGCTCGGTGCGCGACAGCACGATCAAGATCTCCTCCATCGCATCCCTTTGCTTTCTCAGTTCGCGAATCTCTTGCACAGCCTCACGCAACAACTCAGCCGTGGCCGGATCGTCGGATGTCGCTGCCTGCAACTTCTGTAGCATATCGGTCATCGGTCGCTCCTCTTGAGTGGTGGCATGGTAGCAGTGAGGCGTATACGAGTCAACAGCCTTTATAAGTCCGTATTGCCGGTCTGTTCCATGCACCGGTCATGTCTTCCCCGCCGCAAAGCTGATTTCTTTTAATTGCCAAAGCGTAACAAAGGCTTTATGCTCTCCCACTTGCAGTCACCACTACTCAAACAAAGGACGATCATATGAACAAGCTCGTAACTCTACTCATCGGCTCCGCTCTCACCTCTCTCATTGCCGCCAATGGTTTTGCGGCTGAGGCAGCCCCCGCCGCGGCCGCGGCAGCAGCACCTGCCGCAATTGTGGCCCCTGTTGCACCGGCTGCCCCTGCCAAGGACGATGCAAGCGCAACAGTGAAGATCGCCTATATCGACATGGCGAAGGTCGCTGCGGAATCTCCCGAAGGGAAGGCGGCAGGCGAGTCGCTCAAGAAGAAGTCGGAGCAGTTGCGCAGCAAGCTCGACGCCAAGACCAAGCAGCTCGAGAAGCAAAAAGCGGCCATCGAGGCAAAGCTCCCTACCATGACCCAGAAGGAGCGCGCCGCCAAGGCGGCCGAGTTCCAGAAAAAGGTCGAGGAGTACCAGAAGCTGGCCCGCGCAAGCGAGTTGGAGGTGAGCAAGTTGCAGGACAAGCTGACCAACGAAATCGGCGGTGTGATCAAGAAGGCAGCTGCGGATTATGCCAAGGCTAATGGGTACCTGCTGGTGGTCGAGGAGAAAGGTGTGCTCTTTGCTGATGAAAAGGTAAAGCCGAAGGACATCAGCGAAGAGGTTGCCGCCGAACTTTCCAAGAAAGGCAAGAAATAACCTCGCTACCAGACACAACCGCATCATCCCTTTCGCTTCATCGATTCGCCGCCTCGTGATTCACTGGCGGCGAATCCTTTTTCCCCCCAAGACACATCTCTCCCCTTCCGGTAAAAAAACAACAAGCTCTAAGACAAAGCAATAATCGTTGGTAGAATGTCTTCTTGTTTCTGGATGACAAATTCCGAGCGGTACAGGGGACAACGATGAGGCTAAGACTTCGGCTTATTTCGCTCTGTCTGGCGCTGGTCATCTCCTGCCGGTGCGGGGTTGCGGAAGCGACCCTGGGGGAGCCGGCCGAGACCATCGCCAGGGACACCAAGAGTTTCGCGGGCGTGCTTCAGAAGTCGGCAACCCGGGGCAAGTACCGCGTCCAATCCATCGCATCAGGTACCACTGCCACCACGGTGCGGGAATACGTAGCGCCTTCGGGCGTCGTCTTCGCGGTGGCCTGGAACGGCTTAGTGCACCCGGACCTGAAGGTGTTGCTGGGAAACTATCACAGCGACTACCGCAAGGGGCTGTCCCACGCCGCGCGTCAGCCCGGGCGCCGGGGTGCCAAGGTAGCGACGGAGCGACTGGTGGTGGAGACCTGGGGGCACATGCGTAACTTGCAAGGGCGGGCCTATCTTCCGGAACTGCTGCCCGAAGGAGTGAGCGTCGATGAGATCCGTTAAGCTGTCGGCAGTCATGGCCATGGTCGCAGTGCTCGTTGGTTTGCTGGGATGCGGCGGAGGAGGAAGCAAGGGACCCGCGCTCACCTCGATAACGGTTACCCCGGGAGATTCAACCCTCTCTGTTGGCACGACCGGTCGCTTCACAGCTACCGGCACCTATTCCGACAACAGCACACGTGACATCACCAACCAGGTTTCCTGGAGTTCCTCCGTTACCGGGGTAGCGACCATTAGCAACGCGTCGGGGAACAAGGGGGTGGTTACCGCGGTGTCGGTCGGGACCACGACGCTAACGGCCAAGGTGGGATCGTTCAATGCAAGCACCACTCTCACCACCACGCCGGCATTGACCCCTGTCGCCAACGTGATGCCGTTGACGGTGAACGGTTCCCTCTGCTCCCCGGGCAGCTATCTCAACAAGGCCTGCGTCAGCGTCACCATCTGTAACCCCGACCTCTCCGCATGCCAAACAGTGAACGACATCCTGCTTGATACCGGCAGCTATGGGTTGCGGGTCTTTCAGCAGGCGATTCCTGACCTGACGTTGCCGCCTGTCGCCAGCGGCACCGGCTCTCTTACCGGCTGCGTCCAATTCGCCGACAACAGCTCGCTTTGGGGCCCGATCAAGACGGCGATGGTGAAACTGGGCAACGAGCCGTTCGTTTCCGTACCGATCCAGGTGATTAACTCCAGCTTCGGTTCGCTCCCCAGCGCCTGTGCCAATGCCGATCCGACCCCGGTATCTTCCGGATTCGCCGGGATACTCGGGGTTGGCGTCGCCAAGGAAGATTGCGGCCCCCTCTGCACCTTCACATCGGCCAATGGCGTGTATTTCAGCTGCAGCGGAAGCGTCTGCGTTGACACCACTGTCCCGCTCGCCGACCAGGTGCAGAACCCGGTCGCGACACTTCCCGTGGACAACAACGGCCTGATCGTCAGCCTGCCACCGGTTCCCGTTGGCGGTGTCCCTTCCATCGCAGGCTCGGTGATCCTCGGGATCGGCACCAGCACCAACAATACCCTTACCAGCTCGGTGGTACTGAAAACCGATGCAGATGGAGACTTCACCACCATCTTCAACGGCACCCCCACCAACGGGTTCGCAGACACCGGTTCCAACGGGTTATTCTTCCCGAGCACGGATTCGACTCTGCTCCCGGTATGCCCCTCGCCCAATACTGACTGGTATTGCCCGCCGGTGACCAGGACCCTTCTGGCGACCAACGTCAGCGCCACTGGCGCACCGAGATCGACGGTCAGTTTCCAGATTTCAAATTTCATCAGCCTCGTCAACAGCTCCAACCATGTTTTCAGCGATATCGGCGGACAATCGAGCTTCGGCTTCGACTGGGGACTCCCCTTCTTCATGGGGCGCAGCGTTGCCTTCGGGATAGAAGGTGAAACCTCCCCCCTCGGTACCGGACCCTACGTCGCCTATTGATGTGACCGCACCTAGATCACAAAAAGCACCTTGCAATATGCGGGGTGCTTTTTTAGTTTTTATGCCAATGGACCTCGTTAAGCGACGCTTCAGTTTGACCTGACCGACGCCATCCGATAGTATCCTCATTGTTGTAATATCAATCGGCTGCAATGTGAGGGGGCATCCTTGTTCAAGTCATTACTGTTGGTTTCGGTTTTCCTTTTGGCCTTGGCACAAGTACATGCTGTTGCCGCTTCCGCAGCCGCTGAGAGCAAGCCACAAAGCGTGGAACAGCAAGAAACCTCGAGTAAGCCGGCGACAACGGCACGAGCCGTGATAACCAACCACAAGGTACAGATCGGCGGCAAGGAATTGTCGTACCAGGCCTGTGCCGGAACGCTGCCGGTGCAAAATGACGCGGGCGAGACCGAGGCGGAGATCTTCTACGTCTCCTACCGCATGCCGCAACCCGCCTCGGCACCCCCTCGCCCCCTGCTCTTCGTGTTCAATGGAGGCCCCGGTGCCGCCTCGGTCTGGCTCCACCTTGGGGCGCTCGGGCCTAGACGGGTGCAGATGCTGCCCGACGGTAACATGCCTGCGCCCCCCTTCCACTTGGTCGACAACGGCTCCAGTTGGCTCGATGTTGCCGATCTCGTCTTCGTTGACCCGGTCGGCACCGGCTATAGTCGCGCCGTCAAACCCGATCTTGCCAAGAAGTTCTCCGCGGTGCAGGCCGACATCGATTCGCTGGATCGTTTCATCAGGCTCTACCTTACCCGCAACGGGCGCTGGAACGCTCCCGTGTTCCTGGTCGGCGAGAGCTACGGCACCTTCCGCTCGGCTGGGCTGGCGGAGCATCTGGTAGAGCATGGCGTCGCGCTGAACGGCGTCATCCTGATTTCCAGTGTCCTCAACATGCAGACCATTACCTTCGACTACGGCAACGACCTCCCCTACCAACTCTTCCTCCCCAGCTACACCGCGACGGCTTGGTACCACCATAAACTCGCGCCTGAATTGCAGGCGGACCTGGACCGGACCCTGGCCCAGGCCGAGCAGTGGGCGGGATCGGAGTACCTGTGGGCGCTCAACAAAGGGGATCGGTTGACCCCGGCGGAACGCAAGGCGGTTGCGGAAAAACTGGCGCGATTCACCGGGCTCGGCATCGACCTGGTGGAAAACCGGAATTTGCGGGTGGATAACAGGGATTTTGCCAAGGAGTTGCTGCGCGGCGAGGGGCGCATGGTGGGGTTGATGGACAGCAGGCTGAACGCGGAGAACCCTGAGCCGGGCAGGCACTTGGGCTTTGACGCGACCGTGACCACCATTCGCCCCCCTTTCACCAGCGCCGTCAACGCGTATCTAAGGGAGGAGCTTGGCTATCAATCCGATCTCGAGTACTTCGTGCTGGGAGGGGGCATCGGCCGCTGGGACTGGGAGGCCAAGAACAGCTATGCCGATACCGGCGAAAACCTGCGCAACGCAATGGTGAAGAATCCCTACCTGAAGGTGCTGATCGCCTCGGGTCTCTTCGACCTGGCCACACCGCATTTCGCCACCGACTACACCGTGGCGCACCTGGGAGTGGGAGGTGAACTGCGGCGCAACATCTCCATCAAACGGTACCGCTCGGGGCACATGATGTACCTGGAGTCCGACGCGTTGGCGCAGCTTAAAAAGGATGCGGCGGAATTTATCGGCCAAACCCTCAAGCGTTAGTTCAACTTATTGCCACAGTGCAGGCGGCGTCGGAGTCTCAATCCTGTCTTGCTCCTCCTTGGGGAGGATAGAAAAGAAATCCAGGCCGGTCTGTCTTTCCACCTCGCGCACCGGTACCAGGTACTTCGGCATGTCGTCGGACTCCAGCGGTTGGTTCGGCATGATCAGCGCCAGCGCCTCACGCCGGGCCGGATCGAGGATCACCTTGTACAGCGCGGACGGTACCGCCACGTGGTTGCGGCCGATAGTCTTGACCGCCCCCTTGGGGTAGATCGGCCCGCTGTAGATGAAAAGCTCTCCCCGCTTCTCCACCCACGCACGCACCTTCCCCTCCAACTCGGCCCAGATGCCGCGGTTCATCCCCTCGCCCGCCTGCGGCACCATGTTGGAGAGGAAGAAACTCTCCGACATCGCCTGTTCGTCCCACGCCATGTCAGCGGCCGGCGCCATATGGCCCCGGTCGTAACCCGATCCCCGGTAATCGGAAAGCTCCGCGCGCTCACCCTTGAGAAGATCGAGATCGGGGCGGAAGTTGTTGGATCGCTTCAGCTTCACCAGCAGCCGCTCCCTGGTCATCCGCTCGACAACCCAAAGCGGCGTCTTTCTCTGCGCGTCGTGGCTCAAAAGGAAACCCTTGCGGCAAAGGAGGTCCCCGCTTTGCCCGGGAACGCCGTAGGCTGCGAATTCCCGGCACTCCTCGACGGGTCCGCCGAACGCTGAGGTTGCCGTTACCAGAAAGAGAACAATGAATTGGAGGAATCGGATACGAGGCATGGGTCCGCCGCAAGGAATCCGCCTGGCGGCGGGTTGATTTGGCGGCAGTTTAGCAGGAGGACGCTGTCCGGCGCAACAGTGTTGACAAGCTTCAGAGCAGGTCCCGCTCTGTCTCTACGTTGTGCAGGTTCAACTTCTTGTTAATTTCTCGCACATATTGAGGACTGCTGTTGTCCGTGCTGTCGTCCTTGAACTCAAGAAGGAGCTTCAAGAGATAATAGAAAAGCCCCAGCCCTAGGCAAGGCAGCACCCCTCCCAGCACCAGCATAACACCTGAATATTCCACGCCGACCTCCTTCGTCAGAATGTTCAGACTGCAGCGGAACACAAATATATATTAGCCTGAATTAATGTCAAGCGAATGCCATCACTGATGTCGTGGGCGATAGTGGCGAGAAGCAGGCGTGGGTAGGGGTATGTGGAAGGTGAAAAAAAATTTAGCTGACAGTTTACACAATTGAAAAGTCGATTATCATTGACACAATGAAAACAGCCTAATACTTACAACGCGAGGTACCACTGACAATGCACGAGGGATTCCAGTCAGACCACAGCCGAGATGCTGCAGCAGAGACTTTCCATCGGACGGGTATGACCGAGCAGTTCACAGAGGTAAAGGCAAAGCTGATTCACAATGTCAGGCGCAATTCGAAGAGGTATGGCGCATTGACCTCCTCCCGCATCCTGTCCGTACTCGCCAAAGGGCTGCCGGGCGAACTGCAGCATGGAGTGTTGGAAGCTGTCTCGACAGGGGCGCTGGCCAGTGACATAAGAGCCCTGGTAACGCCGTCGGGTCAGCTTTTCCTCTACTCACAGGACTATATGACCAGTGATGATGCCTCCGCCAAGGGTAAACTGGAAGAAGTGAAGCATGCCATGGCTGAAAGGATCCGCAGGGACTCCAGGGTAATTACGGCCCTCACCCCGTTGAACGCCATATTCACGCTGTGCCCGGAAATAAAGCCAGTGAAGGTATGTTCGCTGCTCAACGAGATGCAGACCCAGGTGCAGTACCGGGACATCAAAACCGTCTCCGCCTTCAGCGGCGAACTGTACCTGTACTGCGACGCGCATATCACCGAGAAGTACGCGGGGCTCCTGGTCCGTTCCGCCGTCACCGATGCCTGCAGCACCATCGTGGAAACGGTACGGGAAGAATCCCGCATCTACCCCAGGCCGACCAGGGTGAGCCTCTTCACCAGCCATGTGTATGGCATCCCCGCCGCGACCCTACATCCCTGCATTGTGCGGGTACTCAACTCGCCGCAATTCAGCGATATCCGCAAACTGGTGCACCCCGAAACCGACGCCGAATACCTCTATTCCACGCTCCACATGAACGAGGAGCAGGCCTACTCGCTTATGAAATGGATGGAGGAAGAAGGGACTGCTGCAGGGAGAGCGCTGTAACTTCCGCGATGTCCTTCACCTGCGTCGTGACTCCGGTCACGTCCTTGATACCGTCCTCAAACATGGTCATGCAGAAGGGACAGCTGACGCAAATGGTCTCCGGCTTGTGCGCCAGCGCCTCCTGGACCCTGCTGCGGTTGATGGGTGTCCCTTCGTGTTCCTCGAGCCACATGCGCCCTCCGCCTGCCCCACAGCACAAGGCGTTTTCCCGGCTGCGCCCCATTTCCACGACCTCTTGCCCGGCGGCCATCCTCAGTACCTCGCGCGGAGCCTGATAGACATTGTTGTGCCGGCCGAGGTAGCAGGAATCGTGGAAGACGGTGCGCCCGATTTCGGCGGTGCCGGACAGGGTGAGCCTTCCTGCCGCCACTAGTTCATCGATCAACTGGCTGTGATGCATTACCTCCAGCTCTAGCCCGTACTGGCGGTAATCGTTCTTCAGTGTTGTGAAGCAGTGCGGACACTGGGTGATCACCTTGGTCACCCCCTTGGCCACAAACTGCTCAACGGTCGCCTTGGCCATCTGGTCGAAGAGGTACTCGTTACCCAGGCGCCGCACGCTATCGCCGCAGCACTTCTCATCCTTCCCCAGCACCCCGTAGGAAACGCCCGCCGCATCGAGTACGCGTGTCAAAGCCACCGAAACCTGCTTGTTGCGTGCATCGAAGGCGCCGGAACAGCCGACGAAGAGCAGGTACTCCGTCTCCCCCGCCTCGAATGGGCGCAGGTTCAACTGTGAACTCCACTTGCTCCGCTCCGCAGGGGCCATGCCCCACGGGTTGGAGCGCTGCTCCATGTTCTCGAAGAGGTTCAAGAGCTCCTCAGGGAAGCTGGCATCCATCTGCACCAAGTGCCGGCGCATCTTGACGATCTTGGGAAGGTGTTCGATGAAGACCGGGCAGGCCTCCATGCAGGCACCGCACGAGGTGCAGCTCCAGAGGGCCGCCGGCTTGATGCTCCCCTTTGTTTCGTTACCGATTAGGGATATGGTGCGCTCAGCCGCAAGGTCCCCGGCGAGCTTATCCATGACCGCGCCGTTTCGCAGCAGGTTCTCCTTGATGGCATGGATCACCTCGCGCGGGTTGAGCGCCTTGCCCGTGCTGGATGCGGGGCAGGATTGCTGACAGCGTCCGCACTCGGTGCAGGAGAAGGAATCGAGCAGATCCTTCCAGGAGAGCCGGTCCACGGTGGCTGCGCCGAACCGGTTTCCTTCGAGAAAGGACTCGCGCTCCTGGGTGTTGCTCTCTCCCATGGTGCGCAGGAATACGTTGGGTATGGCGGTAAGTATGTGCATATGTTTGCTGTAGGGAAGAAAGTTCATGAATCCCAGCAGCACCACGGCATGGATCCACCAGAAGACGTTGCCGGTAGTCTCCAGCTGTGTAGCTGCCGGAGTGGCTCTGATCAGGCTGGCGGCGAGAGCGGACACGGGTGTGGCGGTCGTGGCAGGCAGCATCCCCTGTGCGATGCGGACGCCGTTCAGCCCGAGGTACGCCAGCATCAGGGTGGCGATCATGGCGAGGATGATGTAGGCCTCGAGAGTGCGGGCGCCATCGAAGGGTGGCTGCACCGTGCGGTGGACCGCCGCGACCACGACAGCGAACAGGGTTGCCACTGAACAGATGTCGAAGAGGAACAACAGCGCGCCATGTACGGTCGCGGGGAGCAGCGCGAAGGAAACCGCGGGGAAGATTCCCGAGACCAGGAATTCCAGGTTGGCTAGGGCCAGTGCCAAAAAGGCCCAGAAGATGACGCCGTGGTTCAGGCCGAAGGGGCGGCTTACCACCCTCTTCTGACCGACGGCGTAGATGAGCATCTCCTTGAGACGATCCAGGGGGCGGTCGAAGCGGTCCTCGCTACTGCCGACGGTTACCAGTGCCAGCCTGCGGTAGCAGCTGAAGGCGAACCCAGCAAGGGAGACCGTCAGCATGGCGATGAAAAGTGTCTGTTGCATGTAAGCTCCGTAAATGTTCAAGAAAAATATGATTTTGCTGTGAAGTCCCCCTTTCGCAAAGGGGGATTGAGGGGGATTTGCTTTTGATTGTGGAGAGGCAAATCCCCCCTGTCCCCCCTTCGCAAAGGGGGGAACTCTGGTTCGGGTGCGGTGCTTTGTCGGCGGCATACTCAGTGGGACGGGACTTCACTGAAAACTGGGGAAGCTTTTCAGGCCGCGGCGCGGCTCTTCATCTCCCTCACCCGCGCCGTCAGCGCCGGGACCACCTGGAATAGGTCGCCTACGATGCCGAACGTGGCTACCTCAAAGATGGGTGCATCGGAATCACGATTGATGGCAATGATGGCATCGGAATCCTGCATGCCGACCAGGTGCTGGATGGCACCCGATATGCCGCAGGCGATGTAGATCTTGGGACGCACCGTCTTCCCGGTCTGCCCGACCTGCCGGTCTTGCGAAAGCCAACCCGCGTCCACCGCGCTGCGCGACCCACCCACCACACCTCCTAATTCCTCGGCAAGTTCCTCCAGCATGGCGAAGTTTTCCTTGGCCATCAAGCCGCGCCCCCCCGAGACGATGAACTCGGCACCGGCGACGTCCACCTTGTCCTTGGCGCCCTTTTCGGTGATCACCTCGAGCACGCGCGTGAAGATGGATGACTCGCAAATGGGGCAGCTTTCGTGGATGATGGTGCCGGTCCTGCCTGGACGCTGCTGTGGCATGGGCATCACGTGCGGTCGCACGGTCGCCATCTGTGGCCGGAACCGGTCGCACATGATGGTGGCCATGATGTTGCCGCCGAATGCAGGGCGGGTCTGCATGAGGTTCCCTTTCCCGTCGATGCCGAGAGAGGTACAGTCAGCCGTCAGCCCGGTCTTGACGCGCGTGGCCACCGCGCCGGCCAGGTCACGCCCCATGCCGGTCGCACCCATAAGCACCACTTCAGGCTTGTGCTTGTCGATCAGGCGACACATCACCTCGAGGAAGGGCTCGGTTCGGTATTGCCGGAACACCGTGTTGTCGACCAGGTAGGCCTGGTCCGCGCCGTAGCTGAAGGCGAGGTCGGCAAGCCGCTCGACGCCGCTGCCGATGATCACCGCCGAAAGCGGCACTCCGAGTTGGTCGGCCAGCTCACGTCCGACCCCGGTCAACTCCCAGGACACCTTTGCCGCTTCACCATCGTTTTGTTCGATGAAAACCCAAACGCCTCGGTAGGCCGCGATTCTGCGCCGCCGCTCAACTTCTTCCTCATCCATTTCCTCGCCGCCGTGCTTCTCGAAGCTGGCGATAATGGCGAGTTCCTCTGGGGTGTAGAACATCTCCAGTGCGCCTGCCGGGCACGCCTTAACGCATTTCACGCAGCCGATGCACTTTTGCGCCTCGATGATCGGTTCGCCCTGTTCGCTCATCTCCACGCCGTTCACCGGGCAGACGCTTTGACAGCGAGCGCCGCAGGCGATGCATTTGCCGGAAATGACCCGTGCCTTGCCGCGCGGTTTCTTTTGTTTTTGTTGCTCAGCCATGGGCTACCCTCTGTTATCCGGTTTTGTCCTGTAGGGGCGAATAATGATTCGCCCTGTTCTTCCTCCCTCGCCCTTCGGGAGAGGGTCGGGGTGAGGGCGTTTGTGGCTGCGTGGGCGAATGATTATTCGCCCCTACAGCGCGAGGAACCTGCTTTTCCTAAACGGCCAGCACGTCTCCCTCGATCAACTTATCGAGCAGCAGGTTTGCCGCTCCCACCGGGTCGTTCATGCCATCGCCGATGATCTCCCCTTCCTTGCGCTCTGGTGAGAAGATGCGGCTGACCCAGGTCGGTGAGCCTTTCAGCCCGACGCTGTTCACGTCCAGCTGCAACTGCTCGTTGCTCCAACATTCCACCTGCGCCTTGGCGGAGGAAAGCCGCATGGGGACCGTAGGGTAGCGCGGCCGGTTCAGTTCGCGCACCACGGTGATCATCACCGGCAACCGCGCCTCGACGACCTCGTAACGCCCCTCCAGCTTTCGGCGCACCACGATGGTCTTCTGTACCAGGTCGATCTTTTCGATCCTGTCCACCAAGGTAAGCTGTGAGTACCCCAGGCGAACAGCAATGCCAGGTCCCACTTGGGCAGTATCGCCGTCTATGGTCTGTTTGCCGCACAACACAATCCCGACTTCTTCCTGTTCACCCAATTTTCTGATGGCCGCGGCGATGACGTTGCTGGTCGAGAGCGTATCGGCTCCGCCAAAGACCCGGTCAGAAAGAAGAATGCTGCGGTCGACGCCGAGTGCCAGCGCCTTCCTGAGTGTCGCCTCCGCGTTGGGCGGTCCCATGGAAAGGGCAACAGCCTTGAAGCCATGACTGTCTTTTAGTCGCAGACTTTCTTCCAGTGCGTGGCTGTCATAGGGGTTGATGATGAACGGTATGCCGTCCCTGATGAGAGTATTTGTTGCCGGATCTATCTGTACCTGGGTGGTGTCCGGAACCTGTTTAACACAGGCGACAACTAACATGTATCACTCCTTGTAGAGCCCCTCTGGATGCAGTGTATTTACTTACCCGATTATTGCTTTACCGCGACACACCTTTGTCTTGCTCTTGCTTGCTTATCCCATGCTCCCCATGCTGGCCAACGCAAATACCTTCTGTGGCGCGTACTTCGGCCGCGCGCCAAGGTACATCAGCGTGTTGCTTCCCTTGATGGAAAACCCCTTCCGCGTAAGCAAAGCTGCAGCCGCCAGGTTGCCGGAGGGAACATCGAGGAAGACGTGCCTCGCTGAGGCTGCAAGGGCAGGATCGAGCAGCGATGCGGCCTGTCCTTCGATGATGGCGCCCCAAGGCCCGAGTTGCGTCCCCTGCTGCCAATGCTGGATGCAGACGAACGAGTAATTGCCGCACATGACTTGGCCACGGCTGATAGCCACGTCCAAAAGGGCATCGCGATGATCGCCCCACCCGGCCTTGTCCACGAGCCGAATTACTTCCCAGTCGCAGGGGGGCGAGGGAGACCAACCAGAGCCACCCCTCCCCTCCCCCACCCAGCGGTTGATGCTGTCAATGGGGATAAAGCCAAGTTTCCTGTACAGTTCCACCCCTTTTGCCGATGCCGTCAGCCAAACTGTTTCCACACCTGCTTCAAGTAAGGCCTGCAAGGCCGCCTGCATCAATTCGCTGCCGATACCGCCTCTGCGCGCCTCAGACGACACCAGGAGGTTCCCGATCCAGCCGCTCTTGTCGTGGCGCAGGGTAGAGATGTATCCCAACGTCTTATTGCCGGTGCGCTTCACGAAACAGCCTTGGGGGAAGGCCTGCAGCAGGAACTCCATCTCCCACTTCCCGCAGATCCATCCTTCCGCCAGTGCCAGTCTGAGGAACGGGGCGATGTCCGAACTGAGAAACCGGCTGGGCATGTCAGCCTTCGGTTGCCACGGTCAGTTGCAGGTTCTCGCCGATAAGACCTACGGCGTCGGCGCGGCATTGCTTGCAATGCTTAAACTGTCCGATGGTCTTTTCATTGTCGCGGCGCAGCGCGTCCAGGCGCTCCGCTGACGGAGGCTCTACGTGGGCAAAATCCGCCTGCGGGATGAGCGGCATGATGTTCATGACGAACGCGCCCAGTTCTTTTACCTTATTGGAGATGAGCGGTATCTGGGCGTCGTTGACTCCGGGGATGAGGACGGTGTTTATCTTAATGGTCATCCCCAGTTCCGCCGCCTGGCGTATCCCTTCAAGCTGGTTGCGCACCAGGATCTCGCCTGCCTCGCTACCGCTGTAGGTCGTTCCCTGGTAATGCACGTAGGAGTAGATCTTTCCGCCGACAACAGGGTCCAGCGTGTTCAGTGTCACGGTCAGACTGTGCAACCCCAGCGCCTTGAGGATCGGCATCTTGTCCGGCAGCAGTAGGCCGTTGGTGCTCATGCACTTGATCAGGTCGGGGAACTCCCGGTCTACCAGTTGGAAGGTCTCGAAGGTCTCATCATTGAAGAGCGGATCGCCGGGTCCGGCAATACCGATGACCTTGATGATGGGGCCGGTGACCGGGCTTGCCATCACCTCACGAACCCCGACGATTGCTTCCTCGGGCGACAGTAGGCGGCTGGTTACACCGGGGCGCGATTCATTGGCGCAATCGTGGCGCCTGGTGCAGTAGCCGCACTTGATATTGCACTTTGGAGCCACAGCCAGGTGCATCCTGCCGTTTTTGTGATGGTTGCCCCCGAAACAGGGATGGCCCTGAATCTTCTTCATCTTCTCGCACGACGTTGCCATGGTATCCTCCTTGACCCTTACAGGCTTTGCGCCTGAAAAAGAAAATGCCCGGTCGGAAAATAATCCGCCGGGCATCGTTGCCGTCACTGTCAGATACATCGTTGTACCTTTGCATCCTATGAGCATTTAGCGTGCCACAGACGTCATGCGGTGCTGTCTACGTTGTTATGGGCTGTACGGGGTGATCGCTGTATGAGAGAAGATCCGGCAGGAAAGGTCTGCAGAATAGGCCGTTTATCTAAAGTAACGTGTCTGGTGTGCCCTCAGCAGCGGCCCTGCCGGGTGCGCTGCAGCCCCTCCTGGTACTTATCAATATTTCTTTGCCTCACGCCACTGGCTCTCGTCTATTTTTTGGGCATTGCCTAACCTCGCGGCAGCATCCCTATCCTATCACTCAATGCTCACACCACGAAAACAGGCGAACTAGGAGGCTCTGCCAGACTGATCAGTCTTCCCTGAGCAACGGATTGGATATTGCAGCATTTCGCCTATGACCACTTCTTCAGGACATAGAGAAATTATCAGTCGCGCCCGTGGTGCGTTCCTCGGCCTCGCGGTTGGTGATGCGCTCGGGGCGCCGGTCGAGTTCATGACTCGCGGGGAGATCAAGGACAAATACGGGGTGTTGAAGGAGATGGTGGGAGGCGGTTGGCTCAGATTGAAGCCCGGGCAGGTGACCGACGATACGGAGATGTCGCTTTGCCTGGCACGAGCAACCGTCAAGGCAAAAGGATGGGACTTGCAGGCGGCGGCCGAACATCTCGCTGGATGGCTGAAATCCAAACCCATTGATGTCGGTGACACCTGCCGGCGTGGCATCAGAAATTATATGCTGCGCGGGATGCTGGAGACTCCGCCCAACGAGTGGGACGGTGGCAATGGCGCGGCCATGCGGACGCTGCCCATCGCCCTCTGCACCGTCGGCAACGATCTTTTACTGGAGCGTCTGACCATCGAGCAGGCCCACCTGACCCACAACCATCCCTACTCCGACGCTGCCTCCGTATACCTTGGACGATTGCTGCACTTGGCTCTCACCGGGCGCTCCATGCTGCAACTGCGCCGGGAAGCGGACCGGCTTATTTCGAAGCACCCTTCCTTTGCCTTTGATCCATACAAAGGACTGGCCACAGGCTACGTGGTGGACACCATGCAAACCGTCTTCCACTGTTTCTTCCGGGCGCGTTCTTTCGAAGGGTGCGTCATTGAGACCGTCAACCAGGGTGGCGACGCGGATACGACCGGTGCCATAGCAGGCGCGTTCGCAGGTGCGTATTACGGAGAAGAGGGAATTCCAGCCAGATGGAGGAAGAAGCTGGCAAAGGAGTTAGTCGCCGAGATTTCCTATTTGGCCGAACAACTAGTGCGGCTGTCGCCGCGGTTGCAGGGGATGTAGTCGGCTGCGGAGATGTCGCAGGCAACGGCTGATAACGATGGAAAGTGATTCACAACTTCTCAACTGCGGTTCATAACTTCTCAGCAGGGGATCATAACTTCTCAGGAGCGATTCATAACTTCTCAAGAGCGATTCATAACTTCTCTAGAGCGATTCACAACTTCTCTAGAGCGATTCACAACTTCTCTAGAGCGATTCACAACTTCTCTAGAGCGATTCACAACTTCTCAAGAGCGGTTCACAAGTTCTCTAGAGCCGTTCACAAGTTCTCTAGAGCGGTTCACAAGTTCTCTAGAGCGGTTCACAACTTCTCAAGAGCGGTCCACAACTTCTCAAGAGCGGTCCACAACTTCTCAAGAGCAGTTCATAACTTCTCAAGAGCAGTTCATAACTTCTCAACCGCGATTCACAACTTCTCTGGCTCGCCGAACCTAAACCGTACACATAAGACGCTTCACGCGGTATTCCCCACCTACCACCAAGCATTCCCCCTCCCCCTTCAAGATCGAGTTGGGCAGAAGTTCACTATAGAAGAATACCTTCGCCAGCGGGACCTGCACCTGCCACACGATGAAACCGAATTCCCAAGCACGTTCTTCGTCGGTCGTGAAGGAGTTGAGGTTGTTAAGCCGAACGATCTCTTCTCGTTTTGAGATCGTATCCAGGACATCATACTCGGACTTGTCGAAAGTGCCGCGATACAAGGTGAGGTGTTTGCGGTCGGGATACCGTTTGGCGAGTTCGTACTGGCAGTATTCGTAGAGTAAGTCCAACTGAGAGTTGATGGCCGAGGTGCGTGCGCTCCCCTTGGTGCGATCCACCGCGTACTGCAGATAGTTCTCGTCGTGAATCCCCGAGATGCGGACATTGTGGAACGTTGGCGCGAGGCCCATCCGGCTCTCAACCCATCCCTTCAGTACTGCTCCCTCCACCGAGTTGGAATCCATCATCCATCCACGGAGAAATCGCAGGTAGCTGTTCTTGAGGCTTTTACGCGCCGTGGCCGTCTCCTGCTGCCACTGGTGCAGCTGGAACTTCACGGACATGTAGTCGTTGAAGACGGAGGCGCGTTCCTCGTGGGTGGCTATCTGGTCCAGCTTCTCGAAAAGAAAGCGGTTAACGGCCCGCACCCCCTGGACCTCCAAGGGCTGCGGGTTATCGTTGAAGTGGCGGGAGGCGATGACCCAAGGTGGCAGGTTACAGTGGTTGAATGAATTCTCCATTGAATCACCACTAAAAGACAGATTGAGATTAAGACTAAGATTGAGATGGAAAGTTTATGTACACGGACAGCATCTACAGCACCTTGGCGAGATCCTTTAGGACCGGTATGATCTCCCCTTCGACGACGTAGGGCTCGACACCTAGACGGTCCAATTCAATCCTGGGGGCTTCCCCAATCATTGAGCAGACCACGGCACGGCAGCCATGGAGCGCGTCAGCGGTGTCTTTGAGCGTGTGGGCGCGCAGCGGATGGTCCGGATCGAAACGGCAATACTTCTCGACGGGCCGCTCTTCCAGAAAGGTAACGCTCTCGCCTTCTACCTGGTAGATGAGGAAACGCTCAACGTGCCCGAAATGCTGGTTCACTTCCTTGCCATCCTTTGATGCAACGGCGAAAAGCATGTGGAACCTCCATTTGATATATACCCTCGCCCACCGGGAGAGGGTGCCCGGAGGGCGGGTGAGGGCATTGCCTCTAGCACAAAGCCCTCACCCCTGCCCCTCTCCCGGAGGGCGAGGGGTACACTTTACATCTCGGTGTGTTACGCCTCTACCGGTGCAAAGGTGAAGCATTTCTTGGAACAGGTCCGGCCGCAGGCCCCGCAGCCGATACAGTTCCCGGCATTTTCGACCTTCATGTACATCTTGGCCGAATCATCCTCGTCCAGTTCTTCAAAGCTCAACACGTCATGCGCGCAAACTTTGTAACAGCGGCCACAGCCGATGCAGGTCTGTTCGTCGATCGCGACAATAAATTCGGGGGTCCATTCTTTCTTGTTTTTGGTCAGTCCGGTGATGTAGGCCATGGTAGTTCTCCTTTTCATTGTTGATACGGATTATGTCTAAAGCTTTACCTAAACTGTTGGCGCGTCTCCCCTCGCCCTCCGGGAGAGGGGAAGGGGTGAGGGATCACTATCTCGCCGTGGCACACCCCTCACCCTAACCCTCTCCCAGGGGGAGAGGGGATAGAACTAGTCCTCGTCCATAAACGATGTCGCCTGATCCTTGTTCATAGCCTTACGCAGCCAGGGCGGCGGGTTGCCTTGCAGCACTTCCTGCATCTTTTCGATTGACTCCTTCAGCCCCACCTCTACGTTGGTCTTCATCGGGTGGATACGCTTGGCCACGAGTTTTGCCGCAGCCGGCCCACCGATCTGCATGGTATAGACGATGGCGCATTCCGAGAGCAGGTTGGCGCGCGCGGCGATCCGATCTTCCTCGTCGCTGCCGTGCTCGCCAACGGAGACGGTCTGGACGTAGTGCGCCTCATCGGGTCCCACCTCCCAAATATGGAAGGAATCAGCCTGGCCGAAGTGCATGTCAATGGTGTCGCCTGTCCTGGTAGTAAAAGCGATCTTCATAGCTCGGTCTCCTTAAATGCAGACTGAGATTAAGATAAAGATTTAGAATAATCCGTTTCCCCTTAGTCTTTATCTCAGTCTTAATCTGCCTCTTAGTTGTGCGCCAGATTCTGCGCTTCTTTTGCATTAGCCTGGAAGATGTTGGCGAGCTCGAAAATCAGGTTCAACGTTCCCTGGTAGCCTACCCACATCTTGTGGTGCGAGCCCAACCTATCGAACACCGGCATCCCCGTTCTCAGATGGGCGCCTATCCCCAATTTTTTCGCCGCCTGGCGGCCATTGGAATTGGCCACCAACAGGTCCGCTCCAGCCGCCGTCTGTTCCAGGTCCTCAAGGTCACCGACAAAGATGTTCTCGACCGGCAAAAGGTCGAGCCCGCGTGTCCTGGTGGCGGTGATGGCGACCTGGATGTCGCAGCCAAGCCCGGCCAGGAAATCGGTCATACCTTTCAGGTGATCGGCCTCCAGCGCCAGCGCGACTTTCTTCTGGCCGAACTGGTAGTGGCAATCGACCATGGCATCCATCAGTCTGCTTCTCCAGCGCCTGAACTTCTCCGGCACAGGTCTGTCCGAGATCACTGAGAGCGTAGCCATCAGGAGATCGGACTCGGCGAGACCGGTAATCGAAGTAAACCCGTAGCTCGGGATACCAAACCTCTCCTTGAGAATGCCGGCGGCATCGGCGAGCGAGTCACCGAAATAGAGCGTGGCGATGCTCCTTCCCGCCGCCTTGATCCGTTCAACGCCGACGCCCCCAACAGAGAGTGCGGAGACAGTAGCGTCGATGTGTCCATCCAGTGCATTGGATATGTCGGGCACCACCACTGGATCCAATCCAAAGCCCTTGCATATTTCAGCAATTTCTTCGACCTCTGCAGGAGTTAGCTGACAGCCAGGCAGGATACTTACCTGTACAGGTACAGGAATGCCGCCTTCCGGGATGGTCTGAACGATCGCTTCGACGGCTGCAGCGTACCCCTCCTGCATCGAGCCGCAATAATCCGGGGTGGACGCGTGGATGACCGGTATATGGTTGTGCTCGGGATGCGCCTCGCGAAACTTGAAGATGGCGCTTCGAACATCGTCCCCCATGGTCTCGGTTAGCCCTGTCGTCATCACTCCCACCACCGCCGGTTTGAACTTCTCCATGACACGGTTGAGGCCAAGTCTCACGTTGTCCCAGCCACCGAAGATCGCTGCGTCCTCGCTCATGCTGGTCGAGTTGAGGGCGATGGACTCCTTGAAGTGCCGTGAAAGCTGCAGCCTGATGAAGGTGGAGCACCCTTGCGCGCCGTGCAGAAGGCCCAGCATTCCGTCGATGCCGAGGTAGGCGAGCGTGGCGCCCAAGGCCGGTGAGTTCTTCTGCGGGTTGACGGTGGCGTTCTTGGTCGGCACCTTGACCCGCGACCCTTTCATGTCAATCGCGGCAACCCGGACTGCATGTCCCGCGGTGCGGGCCAGGTCGATTTCCAGCGCCGTAGCGTCCTTTTCCCATGGGGCCTTTCCGTTCAAGACCGGCCAGATCGGGTTGTTGACGGTTAGGTCGAGCTGTTTGGCGAAGGTGACCATGCCGGCATAGCCAGCGTAAGGGTGCGAGCGACCGTGGTTTATGTCCAGAAACGGCGTCTTGGTCTTCAGTGCGAGGTACTTGGTCTTCCCCCCCGCCACGATAAGGTCGGGAAGCTTGTCGTACATGACCGAGAGCAGGCCCGCGGTGCTGGTGTCGGTGATGATGGAGGCGTCTTCATGCATCAGCGCCTTCATGCGGTAAAAATCTTCCAGCGTCGAGTTCTGCGTCCCAGCGGCGAGTATCTCGACGCCAAGCTCGGCAAGCGCGTTGACCATGGACCAGGTCTTCACCCCGCCGGTGAAGAGGACAGCCCTTTTCCCTTCCAGTCGTGCCCGGTACGGAGCCAGTTCCGCGCGGCAGGCAGCCTCGCTCTCGGCGATCAGTTTTTCCACCCTGTCCTGCATGACCCGTTTTTCCAGGCCGTTCACCTGGTCATCCAATTCCCGCGCGATGTCGCGTAGCGCCTTGGCAACGTCGGTCATGCCGTAGAAGGACTCTTCCAGATACGGGATGCCGAAGTTCTTCTGCATCTTCTTGGCGAGGTTGGTGAGGCTCTTGGAACAGACGATGATGTTCAGCTTGGCGCGGTGCGCGTAGCGCAACTCCTCGAACTTCGCGTCGCCGCTGATACAGGAAAGGACGCGGATGCCGAGGCGTTCGAAGAGCGGTAGCATGCCCCAAAGGTCGCCGGCGATGTTGTACTCGCCGATGAGGTTGATGTCGTAGTCCGTGGTGTACTCGGGTTCGGCGGTGCCGATGACATATTTGAAGAGGGTCTCCCCCGCCAGGCGGTTGCCGATGTTCTTGTCGCCGATGAAGCCGGGTGTGTTCACCGGAATTACCGGGATGTTCACCTTGTCCCTGGCTGCATCGCAGACCGCCTCGATATCGTCGCCGGTCATGGAGGTAACGCAGGTGGCGTAGACGAAGATCGCCTTCGCCTCTGGATAGCGCGTCGCGAGTTCCTGGATGGCGCGGTACAGCTTCTTCTCTCCGCCGAAGATGACGTCGTTTTGCAGCATCTCGGTCGTGAAGCCGCGGCGGTAGATCTGGGAATCGGAGGAACGGGCGCCCCGGTTGTCCCAGGAGTTCCCGGCGCAGGCGATGGGGCCGTGCACCAGGTGAATGACGTCCGTGATGGGCATGAGGACCACGCGCGCGCCGTCATAGGCGCAGCTTCGTTCCGTCCCTTCGCCCGGTTCGGATTTTTTGCAAAACTTGGGAGCCCCGGCGTCGTGTGTGTCGCAATCTGTCGTGTCGTACCAATCCGGCTTCGCCATTGGAGCCTCCTTTAGAAGCGGTTAAAAACTAGGGGCTAGGGACTGGGGACTAGGGGCTAGTAAAGCCAAGACCTTGCTCTTGAAGCAGCTAGGGATGCCGCTTTTAGTTATTGCTAGCCCCCAGCCCCTAGTCCCTAGTCCCCGGGTGTTATCTCATCATCTCGAACTTACGGTCTTCGCAGGTCTCGTCCACGACCTCTATGAACTTGTTGCAGATGGTGGTCAGCATGTTGATGGCGCCCTGATAACCGATCAAGGGAGCGCGGTGAAGGTTGACACGGTCGAAGACCGGGAAGCCGAAACGAAACAGCGGGATATTGGCGTCGCGTGCGGCGAACTTGCCGTGGGTGTCGCCAATCATGGCGTCCACTGGGTCGGTCATCAGCAAGCTTCTCATGTGCCAGAGGTCCTTGCCCATGTAGATCTTGCACCCCTTGCCGTCCGGGGACGCGTCCAACAGCGCCTGAATCTCTTTCTCTACCTTTTTGGTCCCCTTGCTGCAGAGGATGTGGTGCGGTCGCGCGCCCATCTCCAGCAGGAAGGAAACGTAGCCCAAGAGGTAATCCGGGTCGCCGTAGAGCGCGAACTTCTTGCCGTGGATGTACTGGTGCGCGTCGGTCATGGCGTCGACGGCGTTGCCGCGCTCGGCCTTAAGCGACTCCGGCACCGGCTTGCCGAACAGCTCGGAGAGCTTCAGAAGCAGGGCATCGGTCTTGGCGACGCCGAACGGTGTCGGCAGGGAGGCGTGGACGCCGGAGTAGCTGTCCTTGATCCAGGCGAAGGTCTTGGCGCTTGCAAAGGGAGCTACGGTCAGGGTCGCCTTGCCGTTGATGGAATCCGCCGCGTCCTCCAGCTTGGTGCCGCCCGGGTAGGGACGGTAGGTGCCGTCCAGGGGCGAATCGAAGGTGTCGGAGATATCGGCGAGCAGCGTGTAGGGGATGCCGAATTCCTTGAGGATTCTCTTGTACTCGCGGTAGTTGCCGGTGTTGCAGTCAAAGCCTGGGATCAGGTTCAGCTTCCCGGTGCAGCGCCCCTCGATTTTCTTGCCCTCGGTCAGCGTCTGCAGGATGGAGAGGAGCATCGAGTCGTAGCCGTGAACGTGGGAGCCGTTGAAGCTCGGAGTGTTGGCGTAGGGGAGCGGGTAGTCCTGCGGCACGATCCCTTTGTTCCTCGCGTTCTTGATGAACGCGGTCAGGTCGTCGCCGATGACTTCCGGCATGCAGGAGGTGAAGACCGCCATCATTTTCGGCTTGTAGATGGTGTAGGCGTTCTCCAGTGCCTCGTGCAGGTTGTTCTGCCCCCCGAACACGGCGCCGTCCTCGGTCATGGAGTCGGACACGGCCGGAGCCGGCTCGCGGAAGTGACGGTTGAAGGTGGAGCGGTAGTACGAGGCGCACCCTTGGGAGCCGTGCACGAAGGGGAGCGTCCCCTCGAATCCGTGCGCGGCGAGCTCGGCACCCAGCGGCTGGCAGGCGTGCGGCGGGTTGATCACCAGTGCCTGGCGGGCGAAGTTCTTTTCCTTGTACTCCTCGGTATTGATCCACGCGGAAACCCGTTTCACTTCCTCTTCGGGTGTCTCGGTAACGTATTTCACGGCGGCTTCTGCAGTCATGTTTATGCTCCTTTAGGCCGGCGACAAATCCGTCGCACGGCGGTAGGTCAGATTGATAAATCCTTGTCTTGATCTGCGCTCTAGAAGGGCGCCTTCACCAGTTTCCAGGTCGGGCTGTTGACGGCCATGTCGACGTCGCGGGCGAAGATCGGGAAACCGTTGTAGGCGTGGTACGGGCCGGAGTAATCCCAGGAATGCATCTGGCGGAACGGGATGCCCATCTTCTGGAACAGGTATTTCTCTTTGATGCCCGAGCCGACCAGGTCAGGACGGAGTTCGTCAACGAACTGCTCCAGCTCGTGCTCGGAGGCGTCGTCGTAGATGACGGTGGCTTCCGGCATCTCCACGGAGGTCCTCTCGTAGTCGTCGCCGTGGGCGAATTCGTAACCGGAGCCGACCACCGTCATGCCGAGGTCAGCATAGGCGTTTACGGTGTGACGGGGGCGCAGACCGCCGACGTAGAGCATCACCTTCTTACCTTCCAGGCGCGGACGGTACTCGTCGATCACGGCCTGCATGATCGGGTCGTACTTGGCGATGGCCGCCTCCACCTTCTCCTTGATGTTGTCGTCGAAGTACTCGGCGATCTTCCTCAGGCTCTCGCGGATCTTGGTGGGGCCGAAGAAGTTGAATTCGAGCCAGGGGATGCCGTATTTCTCTTCCATCACGCGGCACATGTAGTTCATGGAGCGGTAGCAGTGGATCAGGTTCAGTTTCACCTTGTGGGTCGCCGCGATCTTCTCGAGCTCGCCGTCGCCGGTCCAGACCGCCTTGACGTTAAGACCTATTTCTTCAAGCAGAGGTTTAACGCTCCAGACGTCGCCGCCGATGTTGTAGTCACCGATGAGGGCGATGTCGTACGGGGACTCCGGCTCGGCGAACTCGCGGGTGCCGATGATGTGGTCGCGGATGGTATCGTTGGAGATGTGGTGGCCAAGCGACTGCGATACGCCGCGGAAACCCTCGCAGTTGCAGGGGATGACCGGGAGGTCGAGTTCCTTGGAGGCGGTCTTCGCCACCGAGTTGATGTCGTCACCGATGAGGCCGACTGGGCACTCCGAGAGGACCGAGATGCCCTTGGCGAGCGGAAAGAGTTCGTGCGCCTCGTTCAGGAGCGTCTTCAGCTTCTTGTCGCCCCCGTAGACGATGTCCTTTTCCTGGAAATCGGAGGTGAACTGCATGGCGAACTGGGTGACGCCGTTAATCCCGGTCACCAGATTGCGACGTGTGCCCCAGGAGTACCAGCCACAGCCGACCGGGCCGTGGGAGACGTGCACCATGTCGCGGATCGGTCCCCAGACCACCCCTTTGGCGCCTGCATAGGCGCAGCCGCGGGCGCTCATGATACCGGGAATGGTCTTGCGGTTACTCTTGACGCAGGCCCCCTCCCCTTCGTTGGGAGCCAGGTGCGGCGCCCTCTTCTTCTTGGCCTTATCCGGATAGATCTCCATGGCGTGATCGATCATCGCCTGGGTAGATTCCTTTGTGATCCCAGCTACTTTCTTTACGGGTGCTCCTGACATATAAGGCTCCTTTTCAGGGGGGGATGCCGATTCCACCCCTGCAGAAAATTAAACCGCTGCCGACTCTGCCACGCCCACGATCGACTCGTCCTCGGCTTCCATGATGCCAAACTCCATCAGCAGTTCTTCCAGCTCCTCCATCTCCAGCGGTGTCGGTACTACCAGCATCTTGTTGTCGTAAATCTTCTGCGCTAGGGTGCGGTATTCCTGTGCCTGGGGATGCTCGGGGGAGTACTCGATGACGGTCATCCTGCGCAACTCGGCGCGCTGTACCTGGTTGTCGCGCGGCACGAAGTGGATCATCTGGGTGCCGAGTTTGGCGGCGAGAGCCGAGATCAATTCGTACTCCTTGTCCGTCTTCCTTGCGTTGCAGATGAGGCCGGCGAGGCGGACCTTGCCGGAGGAAGCGTACTTGAGGATACCCTTGGCGATGTTGTTGGCGGCGTACATGGCCATCATCTCGCCGGAGGTCACGATGTAGATCTCTTCCGCCTTCCCTTCGCGAATCGGCATGGCGAAACCGCCGCAGACGACGTCGCCTAGGACGTCGTAGAATACGAAGTCGAGGTCCGGGGTGTAGGCGCCGTTTTCTTCCAGGAAGTTGATGGCGGTGATGACGCCGCGCCCTGCACAGCCGACACCCGGCTCCGGACCGCCGGACTCGACGCATTTGACATCGCCGTAGCCGACCTTCATGACGTCATCAAGCTCCAGGTCCTCGACGGTACCGAGTTCGCGCACCAGGTCCATGACGGTGGACTGGGCCTTGGCGTGGAGGATAAGCCGGGTAGAGTCCGCCTTGGGGTCGCAACCGACGATCATGACCTTCTTACCGAGGGATGCCAGACCTGCCACAGTGTTCTGGGTGGTGGTGGATTTGCCGATGCCGCCTTTGCCGTAGATCGCGATCTGTCTCATGTTCCTTCTCCTTTTTTGTGCCCCGCTGCCGCCACCGTCTACCGGTAACCGCTGGACCGACTTCGTCAGCCGCTCTGACGACCCCGCCGGTCTGGTCCGATCACCTCAGATGCGGAGGCGACGCGGAGCTCTTTTAGTTTTCGAGGCCAATTCCAAATAAAAAGGGCGCTCCGTACTGCTACGGTGGCGCCCTTGCCTTCTTGCTTTGGTTGGAATACCTCGGTGTATCCCTATTCGGTTTTGTTGTTACTTTAGCAGCTACCGTGCCAACTTGTAACTTCTCGTTTTTACTTCGCTATACCGTTTACAAAATCATCATTCTTTGCGGCTCGGGGCTTTTGGGTGAGGCATATGCCTAACATTTGTGCACCGTTCAGGCAGTGCTCGGTGTGTATCGAACCTCGTGATCTATGCCGCCAACGATACCGCTAAGGACTGGTGCAGCTTGAGCAGGTCTTTTGCCGCAAGCGGCCCTTTGATGCGCTGAGCGGTGCTTCTGACCTGGGCCATCAGTTCCTGCGCCTCGTCACGGGAAATCGGGATCCCGATCTGGCGGTAGCTTTCCACGATGCCATTAGTGCCAGAGTGCTTGCCGGCCACGATGTGCCTGGTGAGGCCGACTTCTTCAGGCGGAAACAGCTCGTAGTTACGCGGGTCCTTCAATACCCCGTCCGCATGCAGCCCGGACTCGTGCGAGAACACCTTCTCCCCCACCACAGCCTTCCAGGCAGGCACCTCGCGGTTGGAGGCGCGTCCTACCAGCCTGGATACGGCTCGAAAGCGCCTGGTGTCGATGCCGACATCGATGCCGCAGGCGACCTTGAGGGCCATGACCACCTCTTCAAGAGCCGCGTTTCCGGCTCGCTCGCCCAGGCCGTTGACGGTAGTGCTGATGTAGCGCGCCCCTCCCCTCACCCCCGCGAGAGCGTTGGCGGTGGCCAGTCCTAGGTCATTGTGGGTGTGCACCTCGATATCCATTTCCGGGACGGCACTTTTCAGACGCGCTACCTTCTCGTACATGGCGAAGGGATCGAGGATGCCCAGCGTGTCACAGAACCGGAAGCGGTCCGCACCGTTTTCGTGCGCGATTCGCAGCAACTCGGCCAGGAAGTCACCGTCGGCGCGGCTGGCGTCCTCGCCCCCGACACAGACGTACAGCCCCTTCCCCTTGGCGAAACCCAGTGCGCGCTTCAACTGTTCCTTCACCCAAGTCCTGCTCTTGTTGATCTTGTGCTCGATCATGATGTCGGACACGCTCAGCGAAATATCCACGGACTCAATGCCGCAGGCGATGCTCGCTTCGATGTCCGTTACCAGTGCCCGGTTCCAGGTGATGAGTCGGGCCGATAGCCCGAGATTAACCAGGGCCCGGATCGATGTGCGTTCCTCCTCGCCCATGGCCGGGATGCCGCACTCAAGCTCGTGCACCCCCATGTCGTCGAGGTGCCTCGCGATGGCGATCTTCTCGCGGGTGCTGAAGACGACGCCAGCCGTCTGTTCGCCGTCGCGCAATGTCGTGTCGCCGATGAATACCCTTGCTTGCTCACCCATAGCGCCTCCTTCCGAAGCCGAAACTCCATTTCCAAAGCGTAGCGGGCGACGTTGCCCTCCAGTTGCCGTGAGGCATTGACCTTGTAGAGCAGAAGCTATGCCAGTAGACGGAAAGAGTCGGTATACGCGAACCGCCGCTTACTCAAGTAGCCGAAGTCACATGGAAAAACACGGCGCTCAACTTTGCTTGGCGGGGTGACGTCTGAAAGTGTACATGGCATGACAACCAGCAGGACGCTTAAATAAATGGCAGAAACCGCCTTGGACCCTCATGCGCGACATCTTCTCTGCTTATATTGCTGGTAGACTGTCAGTGATAGACAAACAAAGGAGTCGTTATGTCAGAGATGCCTGATCAAGGCGCGACGGTCGTCATCACCCACCGGGTGAAAGACGGGCAGCAGGCGGGCTACGACGAGTGGTTGGAAGAGATTGGGCCTTTATGCAGAGCCTCCCTCGGTCATCTCGACTGGCATATCGTCCGCCCTCTACCCGGCCTGTCCGAGACCTATACCATAGTCATCCGATTCGACACCGTAGAGAACCTGCAAGTATGGATGAATTCGGAGGTGCGCCGGCAACTGATAGAAAAGGTCCGTCCATTGCTCGCCGGCGACGACGACTTTTTTGTTCGTAGCGGCCTGGACTTCTGGTTCACACCGCAGGGGGCGAAAGCGAAAGTGCCGGTCCGTTGGAAACAATTCCTGGTGACGTGGTCGGCGATTTTCCCGCTAGCGACATGCGTGCCGTTGGCCTTAATACCGATGCTGCGTTGGCTCGGTCTGCCTCATCTTTCCTACCTCGACACGTTCTTCGTCTCCGGCGCTATCGTGTTCCTCATGGTCTACTTGGTCATGCCGCGCTATACGCGATTGGTGCAGCGCTGGCTCTTTCGCTGATCAATCCCTGCTGCCCCCTCCCCTCGACGTTCCAACACACTTGATGCGCCTTTCTTTGCCACAATGCTCGCGGAGCGCTCCCAGAAGGCCGCCGCGGAAATCTCCAATCTGTCCCAGGGTAGCGTGGAAGTGGCGGACAAGGCAGGCGAGATGCTGGCGCAGATGCTTCCCAATATCCAGAAGACGTCGGAATTGGTGCAGGAGATCACCGCCGCCTGTAAGGAACAGGATGCCGGCGTGGTGCAGATCAATCAGGCGATTCAGTAACTCGACCAGGTGATTCAGCAGAATGCGTCGGGCGCGGAGGAAATGGCGAGCACCGCCGAGGAACTTGCCAGCCAGGCCGAGCAACTTCAAGGCGCCATTGCCCAGCTCACCACTGGCGATAAGGGCGAGAAGGCGATTGCGCCGATGCGCAGGCCCGCAGTAAACCCCGCAGCGAAGAGAGCTGCCGCGAAGCCCACCGCCAGCAAACTCACTTGCCAGTGCGGTGCTCGATCTTGAAGAACAGGACGAGCGGTTCGAGAAATACTAGTAAAAGGTTGCTAACTGTGATCCAAGTTACATCTAAATAGTACGAATTACTCCAATCTGCCGTTTACAGTGTGGATGCTTTCAGTCTCGAGTGTGGCGGGAACAACGTCATTAGCTGAAAAGGAGGACGTGATGGCTTCCAAAGATCGCAGCGGCGGTGCCAGGTTGGATTCGGCGGATTTTTGTGTCCTGCAGGTGCAGCTTTCCAGCAAGGGAGCAGTGGCAAGCTCCTATCCACAGACTCACTTCGTGACGGTAGACAACCAGATGGAGACACTGGACTTCGTACACAACAATCTGGACCTGTGCGCGAAAAACATCCTCAAGCTGCTCCGCTGCAAAGACAACAAATAAGAAATCCCCGGGAGCACTCTCCCGGGGATTTCAAAAAAACTCCTTCGTAATGTCTGGCACCGGCGATAGCCCAGCCTCGCCTACTTGTGCCCTGGTGCCAGTTTGGCGAGGACTGCCCGCACCCGTTTGGCGTTGGTATCAACGCCAGACATGCCGACCAAAGACACGGAGCGGGCGTCGAGTAGCGACCGCTCTCCTGCAGGAACAACACGAATCACGATGTCGTCCTTGAAACCGAACCACCGTGTCGTGGCGGTAGCCTCAATGGTCTCTTCCGCCGGGCGCTCCGCCACTATGTCCCAGCCCAGATTCCTTGCCGTTTAATCCCCTGTTGTAAGCCTCGTTCCCCGACAACGCCAAAACGCCCCTCTTCAGTTCAGGGTACGCTTTCATCTGCTGGATAGCGACATCCCCCCGCCGTTGCTTCTAACACTCCCGCTCGACCTGTTTGCTGTACCTACTCATAGCGAGTAGTAGTTTATCTGCATATTCGAAACCAACACCTGAACGATATAGGCGAGGCTCGCGATTAAACATAATCGAGATTACAATCAAGTAATCGCTATATTAAATTGTGACTTTATATTCTATGGTATAGGTAGTTACTGAGTAAATTTATAAGACAATACGTTACGTAATAACAATAATTGTTTAGCCGAAAATAATACTTCCTTCTCTACAATCTACTCAAGATCCCTTGTACCACTCCGATAATCAATAAACCTTGTATGACATTTTTGGCATCGCTTCACAGAAATGTACCCCGACGGCATCACCGCCCGTGGTTCTACACGCACGTACATCACACAAGCTGAACAACACAAGGAGGTTTTACATGAAGTGGTTCTGGGACCTGAAAGTTGGAGCAAAGCTCATCACGGGGTTTTTGATCGTTTCTTTGATTACCGCGTGCGTCGGTGCTTTGGGCATCAAAAACATGGGAACTATAAGTGCCCTCACTGACCAGATGTACGAAAAGGAGCTGCTGGGAACTTCCCATATCAAAGAGGCAAACATAAACCTGCTGTACATCGCCCGAGCGGAAAAGAACTTCCTTCTCGCCACTACACCGCAAGAACGGGACAGGTACCTGGCGAACGTAAACAAATACAAGGCCAAATATCAAGAAGAACTCAGCATTGCGAAACCTCTATTCTATTCTGAAAAGGGGAAAGCACTTTTCAGAAAATTGGAGGCTGCCAGCGACGAGTGGCTAAAGGTCCAAGAGAGGGTAATCGAGCTTGGCAGTAAAGACCGGTTAAACGATAAGAAAGATTCCGTCGCTCTTTCCTTTGGGGAAGCAAGGAACAAGATTAACGTGGTGGACACAACCATTGACGAACTGACAAAGGTCAAGCAGGAGAGGTCGAAAGCCGCTTCTGACGAGGCCCACACTATCTACAAGTCCAGCCTGATAGTCATGATCGCTCTGGTTGTCTTTGGCGTGCTCGCCGGTATAGCGATCGGTCTTTTCCTCTCTCGCTTCATAAGCCGGGCTCTTGCCAAAGGAGTTGATGCAGCAAACAAACTCGCCCAGGGTGACCTGTCATTTACCATCGAGGAGACCGGCAAGGACGAGACCGGACAGTTATTGGCGGCAATGCGGACGATGATCGGCAGCGTCAAGGCTTTGGTCGCCGACGCGGTCATGCTTTCCGGCTCGGCTGTGGAGGGGAAACTTGCCGTACGCGCCGATACGTCCAAACACCAGGGTGCATACCGGGAAGTGATCGAAGGCGTCAACGGGACACTGGATGCCGTGATCACCCCGCTGAACGTAGCCGCCGGTTGCATAGATCAGATTTCCAAAGGCGACATGCCGGAGAAGATAACTGCTGAATACAAGGGTGACTTCAACGAGATAAAGAACAACCTCAACGCGCTGATAGACGCGATGGCAACCATTACCGCAGCGGCCAAAGAGGTGGCAGGCGGGAACCTCACCGTCGCGATCGTGGAGCGCTCCAACAAGGACGAGCTGATGCGGTCCCTGGCAAACATGGTGGAGAAGCTCTCTGAAGTGGTCAACGATGTGAAATCGGCTGCCGACAACGTAGCGGCAGGAAGCCAACAGATGTCCTCAGGTGCGGAGGAGCTTTCCCAGGGCGCAACCGAGCAGGCGGCATCCGCCGAAGAGGCTTCTTCCTCGATGGAGCAGATGTCCTCGAACATCAGGCAGAACGCGGACAACGCGATGCAGACCGAGAAGATCGCGGTGAAGTCAGCGGCCGACGCCCAGGAGGGTGAAAAAGCCGTTTTTCAAACGGTGACCGCCATGAAGGAGATCGCCGGCAAGATCTCGATCATAGAGGAGATCGCCCGCCAGACCAACCTGCTCGCACTGAACGCGGCGATCGAAGCGGCGAGGGCAGGCGAGCACGGCAAAGGATTTGCCGTGGTCGCAAGCGAGGTACGAAAACTGGCCGAGCGTTCCCAAAGGGCTGCCGCAGAAATCTCTGAGCTGTCGTCCTCCAGCGTCGAGGTAGCCGAAACGGCCGGCGAGATGCTCGCCACCATGCTCCCCGACATCCAGCGCACCGCAGGGTTGGTGCAGGAGATCTCCGCCGCCTCGAAGGAGCAGGATTGTGGCGCAGAGCAGATCAACAAGGCCATCCAGCAACTGGACCAGGTCATCCAGCAGAACGCTTCGGCTGCGGAAGAGATGTCGGCCACGGCGGAAGAGCTCGCCAACCAGTCCGAACAGTTGCAGGCTACCATCAGCTTCTTTACAGTGGCGGGATCGCATACTCGGCAGGCTGGTCCGGCAAGAGCTGCAGCCACAAAGGTACCGGTCAAAAAAGCGGCGACAGGGAAAGGGCGCCCGAAGCTCACTCAATCAGGTGCACTGGGCGCGAGCATCGAGCTCAATGCCGCAGATGATGCTTTCGAGGCTTTTTAGTAGTTTGATCGACTAGGGAACTATGACCAACGCCACAATAATCGAGGCGGATCCAAGGCTGATCCGCCTCGCGTCACCAGACATCATCATGTTGATGCGCGGAAAAGGTGGCAAATGAGGCACTGCTCTTTGGGAGGATGCTTGTCGGGAAGTGGGATCGAGCTTTGACCATGACAGGTGGCGCAGACAAGTTCCGTCGCCGCCTGGGTTCGCCCGGTCTTCATGGCGTCGTACAGTGGCTTGTGGCGCTCATCGAGAGGAACGTTCTTCCCCCTCCCTTTCTCCGACCCAAGGGCCAGAAGGCCGATCAATGCCATGCCGCCGGCGGCCATAAGCCAATCCCTGCCGGTTAGTTTCATGAACTACCCTCCCCTAAAAAAAAATCCCCAAACGGGGGACGTTCGGGGACATAGGTAACACTTTTCACCCTGCAGGGCACCCTTTATTTTCCGGGCGCCCTGCAGGGTGTTATTTTTGCGACGGGCCCAGTTTCGCCAGGAAGGCCCGCACCCGTTTCGCGTTGGTGCCGACGTCCGATATGCCGACCCGTGACACGGAGCGGATGTCGAGTAGCGACCGTTCTCCGGCAGGAACCACGCGGATCACGATGTCATCCTTGAAGCCGAACCACCGCGTCGTGTCGGTGGCCTCAATGGTCCCTTCCGCCGGGCGCTCCGCCACGATGTCCCACCCCAGATCCCTCGCCGTTAACAGCGCCGTCTTGTAAGCCTCGTTCGCAGGCATCCCCAACACGACCGTCTTCAGTTCCGGGTATGCCTTCATCTGTTGCGTTGCGACGTCCACCCCGCCATATCTGACACCGGCTCGGCGCAGGGTGCTGATTGCCACGAAGCGCGGCGGGTTGTTGAGATCCGTGCTGATGTCGTGGATACGCGGGAAACTTTGCGCCTGAACCTTCCAGTACAGCGGAATCCCGAACGAGATCAGGGCGAGGATTAACGCGATCAGCGAAACGAAAATCCCCCAGAAGTGTCTTTGCCTGACTGAGACCACGCTCGATGCGAGTGCGACGACGGCGCATCCCAACCCGATATAGCCTGCCGCCGTGATCATGGCGAAGCCGGTCCTGAAGTTCCAGGCGTGGAGCCTGGCACCGGGGCCGGAAGAGAAAAGGAGTAAGGCCGCAAAGACGGCGCAGGCAACTGCAAAAAGCGGCAGCAGCATGGCGGTGCTGCGGATGGAAGTCTTTCTTTGCTCCTGTTCCATGTTGCCCCCCTTCCCGCTGATACTCTCCCCTATCCCCTCCGCCTTTCCTGCCATGACCGGGAAACTACCGCGCTTCCTTTCAAGGCACGACGCCTGCTATGACGCCTGCGCCGTTGGGAAGTTCGATCGGGAGTCGGCGCACCTCGGTCGCCCCTGCTTTCAAAAGCATGTCGAAGAGTTCCCCCTGGCTGTAGGCCTGCCCCTCGGGCGTTCCGAGCAGCATGTTCAGCGAGAACAGTGCCGGGAATACCGGGGCGTCCTTCTTGTCGTCCAGTATGAATTCCTGGATCAGGATCATGCCGCCGTGCTCCAGGGTGGCCACGGTCTTACCGAGCACCCTGGCGCAGGCATCGGGACCGATGCCGTGCAACACGTGCGACAGCCAAGCCACGTCGAACCCTTCGGGCAGGTCTTCCTGTTCGAAGTCCGCGGCGACAAAGCCGATGCGGTCGGACAAGTCGAAGCGCGCCACGGTCTGCTCGGCGAAGCTCCTGGTGGTAGGGAGGTCGCAGATGACGGCATCGAGTTGAGGGTTTTGCCGGCAGAAGTGAATGGCGTAGGTGCCGGGGCCGCCCCCGAGATCGAGCAGGCGTCTGCGTCCTCCCAGATCGATCTGGGGGACGATCTTCGGTGCGATCATCATGGCGAGGTTGAACATCCCCATTAGGAAGCTTTCCCGCGAACTCTCGACGTCCTCATGCGAGACCCGTTCCAGGACGGGATGCCCTGTCTTGACGGCCTCGTCCAGACAACTCCAGCCGGCCACCAGGTGATGGTGGTGCATGATGATGTGGCCCAAGTAGTCAGGCGAGGTGCGATTGAGGAATTTCGTGGAAAACGCGGTGGCCGCGTAGAGGCGACCTTCTTTTTTCAGCAGGCCGAGCGCGGTGAGTGCGTCGAGCAGCATGGTGAGACCGCGGGCATCGCACGTCAGCGTGCCGGCCAGTTCGGCTGCCGTCAGCGGGTTCGAGGCAAGAGGCGTGAAGATGTTCAATTTGACCCCGGCATGCAGGGCGCAGGTGCTCCAGTAACCACCGGATAATTCGAGAAGCGTTGCGGGCGTCCACTCTTTCAATTCCACTATCCCCTCCCCTTGATATGTCCCCGGCTACTCCGGGATCTCACATGAAATACGGCGATGCTGCTGAAATCATTAGACCGGGCAAGTCTACCCGGCCATGAGAGGGGCGTCAAGCAGCACGCGACGCGCAGGCCGGGCAAAAGAAGAGGGTGTGCCGGTCGGCCCACCCTCCCCCAAACGCCCATATCCCGCCCGCCTTGCTTATTTGATCAAGGTCGGCGGCAGGATCTCGTGCTCTTTTTTGAACTGCAGCTTCTTGCTGCCGCGGTTATTGGTGTACTTGGAAAGTTCCAGGTCGATCTTCTCGGGGACGCGCTCGCCGGCCTTGGCCAGCAACTGGCGCAGGTGCATGTCGGCTCCGGCGGCATGACTGGAGGCGTCCTCGATGACCCGCATGGCCTCTGCAGGGTTGTGGAACCCGGTCGAGTTCTCCGCCCCCAGGAAGATCAGGCGGTAGAACGCCTGATCGTAGTGTTCCCTGGCCATCTCGTACAGTACTTGATCGATCTGCTTGCCGGCCGCTCTCGCCTTGTTGGCCATCTCGAACAGTTTGGCGTCGGTGGCGACGGCATAACCGGTCGTCAGGTAGCGGTCGATGAAACGGTCCTGGATGGCGATCACCTTCTGCCGCAACTGCGCCGGGGTCTCGCTGTGGCAGGCGGCGCAGGCGGACATGCTCCCCTTAAGCGGGCTCATGATCCTGTGATCCGTGAGTTCCTCGTTGTTGGACGTCATTATCGGCATGTGGCAGTCGGCACAGGTCACCCCGGCAAGGTAATGCGGGCTCTGGTTCGAGTAGAACTCGTACTCGGGATGGCGCACGAAGGCGAGCTTGAACCCGGTTACCGCCTGGGTCCATTCCAGGTTGGCCGGGGAGCTCTTGATCTGCTTGATGATGTTCTCGATGGTGATATGCCCTTCCTTGCTGCCGGCCCAGGGGAACACGACGTCGGTGGAGTGCATATCCTTGTCCTTAGGGATCATATAGGTGACGTGGCACTGCGCGCAGACGAAGGTTCTCTTCTGGTCCCGGTTCAGGGTCGAGGCGTCGAGACCGATCTCCCTTAGCGCTTTGCCCAGGGTGAATCCGCGGGAGATCTTGAGCGACATGGACCTGTTGTCGTGGCAGTCGATGCAGGCGACCCCCAGGGTCTGGTTGGCCTTCGGGAGGCGCGCCAACACCTCTTTGTACGGCGTCGAGAAATAGGCAGGTCCCATTTCCTTGGCGAGCTTGGGTGCGTAGGGGGTCTTGCAGGTGAGACAGGCGCCGCCGGCCTTGATCCTGCCTGGATCGACCTCGAGCTGATCCTGCACCATGTAGTAGTGCCCGCGCGGCTCGTTGTATTCGGCACCGAAGCCCCAACCGTTGTACAGCAGCGCCAGGAAAGGGTACTCGTCCAGTTTGTCGCGCCTATCCTCGCCTACGTCATAGCCCCGCTTGTACTTGCTGAGCCCGGCAGGGGTCGGTTCGCTGGTAAGCTTCCACTGCTGGTAATGGATCGGGTACAGCTTGCCCCAACGCGCCGGGTCAATGGCGGCGTCGGCCGGATCAAGCTGCGCTTCGGCCGCCTGGGTTGGTTGCACCTCGGTAGCGCGGTGGCTGCAGCCGGCCCAGATTGCGGAGGCCGCCAGCATCGCAAGGACGGCGACAGTGCATCTCGTGGCGATCTTGACACCCATCTTTAGTTCCTCCCTTTTCATGGCGTTGGACAACTACTGTTTAGGAGCGCAAGCCACATGAGTCTACCATCTTTTTTTTCGATGGCTGCTGGAAGAAGGTGTAGCGAATGAGAAAAAGGGCGTGAAGAAAGTGCAAACGGGTCTGCTTAAGGGGTGAGTCGGGTGGGGGGGGACTATGGCAGACGCAGACAACTCAGCCGATAGTGAGTCTGTTCTTGCCGGCGGCCTTACTCTGGTACATCAAGGCGTCCGCACGAGACAGCAAAGTCTGCACGGTGTCGTTTTCGACGGCCATGGTCGCCCCGATGGAGATGGTAACGCGGAGCGGTTCGCCTTCCACGAGGGCGAAGGATTTCTCCACCAGCCGGCGCAATCGCTGCCCCATGTGCTTCAGGTTGGCGGCCGTCACGTTGCGGATGATACCGACGAACTCCTCCCCTCCCCAGCGCCCGTAGAGGTCGAAAGGGCGTGAGTTGGCGCTCAGGGTGCCGGCGACGAACTGCAGCACCCGGTCTCCGGTCTCGTGGCCGTAGCGGTCGTTGATGGCCTTGAAATCGTCCAGGTCCATGAAGAGGATGCCGAAAGGGATATCGTAACGGTGCAGCTCCTCGAGGCGGGACTCGAGCTCGCGGTCGAGGTAGCGTCGGTTGGCGAGCTGGGTGAGGCCGTCCAGCAAGGCCAACTTCTCCAGCTCCTGCAGCCGTTCTTCGTTGTCGACCTGGCCGCTGTTGTCGGAGAACACCTCGACGCCGCCTATCACCTTGCCGTCGTCGTCGGTTAGGGGGATGACGCGGACCGACACCGGTATGCGGTGCCCGTTTTTGTGATGCAGAAAGACCTGGGCGTCGTGCGGGGCACCCGAGTCGATGGTGGAAGCGAGGGGACATTCGCTGCAGCAGAGGTTGAGGCCGACGTCGTCGACGTGGCAAAGGATGTTGTCGGCACACGGCTTCCCGACCACCTCTTCAGCGCGGTAACCGGAAATCCGCTCCGCAGCACGGTTCCAGAACACGATCTTGCGGTCCAGGTCGACGATATAGAGCCCGTCCCGCAGGTCATCCATGATTTTTCTGTAGGACTCTTTGCTGAGATACATCGACAACAGGCTCCTTCGGTAAATCGGGAGGCCGAACCGCAATCCGAAGGATGGACGGAGGCAACCGGTGCATTAAAAGGTTACGGGCTAACGGCTAATGAGTATAACGTTCCCGCCGAAGTTGTCAAAACAATAAAGCTCAGGGTGCGGCGTGCACCCCGAGGATCAGCCCTTCCAGCAGTCCCGAATCGCTCACCTTGAAGGTCGGAAAACCGAACTCGCGCATGGTGGTCAGCACCACAAGGATGCCGGCGATGATGAGATCCTCGCGCCCCGGCTCCAGGCCGGGCACCTGAAGGCGCTCATGCGGCGTAAGGGGGAGCAGTCGGTTGAACATCTCCTCCACCTTCGCCAGAGGCAGGGTGTGGTTGTTGACTTTTTTGTAGTCGTAGTCGGTCATGCCGAGGTCGATGGCGGCCAGGGTGGTCGCCGTCCCGGCCGTCCCCACCAGCGTCGCCCGGCTGAAGCGCTCGGCAAGCCCTGCCTGGGAAAGCTCCGCACCAAACGCGCGCAACTCGCGCCGGATCTTGTCCTCCATCTCGACCACGCCCACTTTCCCTTCGGTAAGCCGCACCACGCCGATCGGGAGGCTCCGGGAGAAGAGCGGCTGCCGCGCGGTGGCCAGGGTATACTCGGTGCTCCCCCCGCCCACGTCGAAGACAGCGAGGTCCTCGTCCTTGCGATCCAGGATGGACGCCACCCCTCTCAGGGTGAGCATGGCCTCCTCGTTGCCGTCGATGACCTCCAGGGCGATGCCGGTCTGCTCCAGCACGCGCTGGCAGAAAGCGGCTCCGTTTTTGGCATCCCGTACCGCGGAGGTGGCAACGGCCCGCACGCGCACCACCCCGTGGCTGGCCATGTCGGCGGCGAACTCCTTCAGGGCCGCCAGGGAGCGCTCCTGCGCCTCGTCGGAGAGTCCGGTTGCGCGGGTGAAGCCGCCGCCCAACCTGGTGATGATGCGCTTCAACTGCACCTGCTGGTAAGGGTCCTGGGTGGCGATAAGCAGCCGGGCGGTGTTGGTGCCGAGATCGATGGCGGCAACCTTGTCGGTCATGGGTTGAGTCCTTTTCTTTGGGCGATTATGGAGAAGCAGAGCTGCGATATCTTCGAGAAGCTGATGATGATGTCGCCGTAGAGGAGCCCCGCCACGATGCTGCACTTGCCGCTTTTGAGTCGGCGCAGGTGACTGGTCTGGAGTTCGCTCTCCATCGACGCGATCTCGAGCTTCAGCGCAGCCACATCCTGGACCTCGTCACCTTTCAGCACGGCCTCGCACATGGTGACCACCTCCCCCACCTTGGCGGCGACACTCCGCAGTTCCTCCATGGCGGAGGCGGAAAACCGGAGCCGTTCCTCCTTTTTGCGCATGAGGTAGTTGAGGATCGCCTCGGTCTGGTCCCCCACCTGCTCGATCTCGTTCACCAGTTCCAGCATGGTCGGTATCTCGACGGCGCGCTCAAGCGAGAGCGTCTCGCGGGAAAGCGCCACCAGGAACTGGGACATGTCGCGGTGCAGCACGTCCAGCACCACCTCCTTGTCCCGCACGGCGGCGGCGACCTTGGGGTTGAACCCGTCGAACTGGGAGATCAGCTCGGCATACATGGCCGCGGCGATGCCGCCCATCCGCTCCAGTTCGTTCCACGCCTGCACAAGGGCGATGGTCGGGGTCTTGATGACGCGCACGTCGATGAAGCGGGGACGCGGCTCACTTTCGGCGCGCCTGGTGGGGAGCAGGGTCTCCGCGGAACGGGCGAAGAAACCGATGGTGGGCAGGAAAATGAACAGCGACGCGACCGTGAACAGGGTGTGGGCGTTGGCCAGGTGCCGGGCGATATGGGGGCGCAGGGCCTGCACCACCGCCTCCGGGGGTGCCCCGCGGTGCAGCAGGGATAGATCTCCAGGAGAAACCAGCGCCACAGCATTCAGGAAGAGAGGGAAGAAGATCAGGGCCAAGGTGATGGCGACCAGGCTGATACCGAGGTAGATGACCACGGCGCGCTTGGCCGTCTGGCTGCCGCCGATGGAAGCGATGAGCGGAATCAAGGCCGCACCGGCCACCTCGCCGATGACCATGGCGATGGCGGCGTCATAGGGGAGGACGCCGGCCGACGCGAGCGCGATCACGATCCCGAGCGTGGCGCTCCCCGACTGCACCAGGAAGGTGAGCAGCGCGCCGAGCAGGACCGCGACCAGGCGCAGCGAGGGGAGCCCCTGGTGCAGCCCGGCGATGATGGCGCTTTCGCTCAAGGGGAGGCAGGCCCCTTCCAGGATCGACAGGCCGAAGAACACGAGGCCTATCCCCAGCAGCATCCCTCCGGCGTCCGAGAGCTTGCGGCTGCGGGAAAAGAAGTTGAGAAATACCCCGACGGTGATGGCGGGGAGCCCGAGGGCCGAGACGCGAAAGGCGATGAACTGTATGGCGAGGGTGGTGCCGATGCCGGTGCCAAGCAGCACCCCGAGGGCCTGGTACAGGGAGAGAAGCCCGGCGTTGACGAAGCCGACCACGAGGACCGAGGCGGCGGAACCCGACTGCAGGATCGAGGCGAGGCAACTGCCGACCAGGGGTGCGGTGAGACGATTGCCGGTGGTGCGCTCCAGCACGCGGCGCAGGCGTTCTCCGGTTACCTTTTGCAGCCCCTCCGACATGGTGCGCATGCCGAGTATGAAGAGCGCAAGGCCACCGAGAGCTTCGGCGATATAGGACCAAGAGGTGGGAAACATGGTAGGGCCAGTCCAGCAGTTAAGGCTAAAGACGCTTCGGGAATAATGGGCGCCCGCCGGCCATGGCGGCCGGCGGGCGCAGTAGTGGTGTCGAGAGTGCGTCGCTTAGGTGACGGTCAGGGTGACAAGGGGTCAGCCGGAAACCTTTTCCTTAAGCTCCTTGCCGACCTTGAAGAAGGGCAACTTCTTCGCCTTGACCGAGATCGATTCGCCGGTCTTGGGATTTCTGCCGGTATAGGCCTCGTATTCCTTGACGACGAAACTGCCGAACCCCCGGATCTCGATCCGGTCACCGGAGAGGAGAGCTTCGGTCATCGAGGCGAAGACGGCGTTGACGACTTCCTCCGCCTTCTTGAAGGAGAGGGTCTTTTTAGCTGCGAGAGATTCAATGAGTTCGGATTTGTTCATTGCCCACCTCCGGAAACCAGCTTCTTTTAACAACATCCCTTTAGATATTTCTTGGTTAGGTACTTCACGTCGTCGCTGCGCCCCTGGCGGTTCAGGATCGGGATGAGACGCTCGGCCGCTGCCTTGGCCATGCTCGGGTGTTCCAGCGACTTGGTCCAGAGCTCCATGGCCCGCTCAGTGTCCCCGATGGTCTCGTGCAGCTCGCCCATCATGAACTGCGCCTGGTCCGGGAGGATATTCAGCTCCAGCATCTTCTGTACGGTAGCTATCGCCTCAGGGTAGCGCCGGCCGCCGGCAAACAAATGAACGAGCGCCAAATAGACGGCTGCGTTTTGCGGGTTGAGCGCCAGAGCCCGGTTCAGGAGAGATTCGCTCTCATGAATTTGCCCCGCACGGAACATTATAAGTGCCACTTCGTATAATACAATGTCATTTTCACAAGATAACAACATTTCCTGCAAAATTGTGAACGCGTCGCGGTCATTGCCCTCATGAATCATGAGGTAGGCCTTGGCGAATTTGGGACCGAGGGCGGCGTAGCGGCCGGGAAGATCGCCGGGGAGCGGCTGGACCATAAGGAAGAACTGGTCTTCTTCGGAAAGACTCATCTCCATCGGGGCGGGTTCCTCGTGGTGGTGGTCGCCATGCCCCTTGCAGGTGGTGCAGGAACCGCCGCTGTGCGGCTTGTAGTTGCCCGCGCCAGCCGGTGCGGCGGCCGGCTTGGCTGCCGCGGCGGCGGCCTCGGGCTGCTCGAGCTTGGCAGCTTCAGCGCGGGCACGCGTCTTAATGGCGGGGTCGGCGGCCAACTCGGCGGCGAGACAGAAGTGGTCGTAGGCTTTCTGTGCTTCGCCGGCACGGAGAGCGTGCTCGCCCTCCTGAAGGTTCAACTCGCCCAGGTGATTCCCCGCCTGATCCAGCCCCTGGCGGATGGCGGCAGCGTCCTGGGGGGCGTCCGCAGGACAAAGTTTCAGCGCTTCCTGGAGATCGACGCGTGCGTCGGCGTAACGCTCAGCGGCGAGGTGCTTGGCACCCAGGTTCTGGTAATGACGAAAATCCTTCTTGCCGAACAGTCCGAAAAACATGCAGCCTCCGATAGGTGGATTGAATTAGGTCAGGCGAGTACCAGTTCGGTGACGCTCTCGAGGTGGTAGGTCTGCGGGAACATGTCCACCGGCTTGGAGCGGGTCACCTGGTACCCATTAGCGCAAAGTGCAGCGAGATCGCGGGCCAGTGTGGCCGGATCGCAGGAAACGTAAATGATTTTGGGTGCTGCCAGACCCGCCAGCTCGGCGGCAGCCTCGGCGCCCCCGCGAGGAGGATCGAGCACCACCAGATCGAATTTTTCCTTCCGTTTGACCAACCGCCTGACCGCTTGGGCCGCATCGCTGACCTGGAAGGAGGCGTTTGCTATCCCGTTCGCTGCAGCGTTGGCCACGGCATCGGCGATGGACGGGGCGTATCCCTCGACTCCATGCACCTCCGCGGCGTTCAGCGCCAACGGCAAGGAGATGTTGCCGTTGCCGCAATACAGGTCGAGTACCCGCTCCGTGCCGGTGAGTCCCGCCCATGTGCAGGCGGTGCGGATCAACTCCAGGTTCTGCCGGTAGTTGACCTGGGAAAAGCCGCCGCGCCCGAAACGAAACTTCAGCTCGCGCACGCCCGGGATCAGCTCGGCCGGGACCCGGTAGCTCAGGGACTCGATGCCGAAGGCTTTCTCCAGTTCCCCTTTGCGCCCGGCGGCTACGAAGACGCCGGCAACAGAGGGAAGCCGGGCCCGGTCGCGAGCCAGGCGTTCAACTAGAGCATCCCCTCCTCCCCTGCTGTGCACGATGGCGATCCCTTCCCCGTCGTCGCCGATGGCGAGGTCGATCTGGTGGATCGCTTGCAACAGCGGCAATCCGGGAAGGAGCGCCCGGAATTCGGACGCCATCCGGTTCAACTGCGGTTGAGCCAGCGGACAACCGGCGCCGAAATCGACCACGTCATGGGAACCGGTGCGGAAAAAACCGAGCAGCGGCGCACCGGCGCGCGACGAAACCTTCACCTGCACGCGAGAGCGGTAGCCGTAGGCATCAGGCGACGCCGCCACCGGCAGGACCTTTTCCCGGGCGATCTTGCCGATGCGCGCCATGGTGTCCGCAAAGATGGAACCCTTGTGCTGCAACTGCTCCGGGTACGGCAGGAACTGCCAGTCACAGCCGCCGCACTGGCCAAAGACCGGGCAATCGGGAGCGACGCGCAGCGCGGAGGGCTCCACCAGTTCGACAACTTCCCCTTCCAGGAAAGAGCGTTTTTCCTTCGCCACGCGAATCCTGACCCGGTCGCCCGGAGCGGTGAAGGGGACGAAACATGCCTTGCCGTCCACCCTGCCGAAGCCGGCGCCGCCGTAGCAAAGACTCTCTATGTCTACCAGCAACTCAGCCATTGAAACCGCGCGGAACGAAAGCGGTCTTGCGCCCACCGACGCGGGTCAGCTCAGACTGGACCAGCTTTTGGGGGAACGCAGGCGTATTGAAATAACCCAGCGAGTGGGCCGCGAAGTCGGCGACGACCCGCTCCACGGTCTGCTCGATGGACAGCGTAGCCACCCCCTGGTGCTCGATCTCTTTCTTATAGACCACGCTGGCCCCGAGCAGCTTGCGGGCGGCCTGGTGGGATTCCTCGTCGGGGAAAAGATCGGGCGTGAGCGGGACTTCGCAGCATATATGTATGCGGACCTGGTGGTAGTCGCCGAAGTAGCGGCGCGTGGCGTCGAAGAAGCGAACGGTGAGCCCGTTGGACAGCGGGATCTCCCTGATCAGTTTTTGCATGTAACCTCAGTACTCCTTGGGAAAATCTGGCCATTTTTTTAGCATGTTATGGGAGTTCTGTAAATAGCGATGATTTCGAAGGGAAAATGGCGACTGGGGCGAAATGCAGCTTGCTTTTTGACGTAAAAATTTGTAGACTCACAGATTGTTAAAAGATGCCACAAACTCCCAGGAGCAAAAATGAGCAAGGAAGAAGCAATAGAAGTAGAAGGGACGGTCATCGAGCCGCTTCCCAACGCGATGTTCAAGGTGAAGTTGGAAAACGACCACATGGTGCTGGCGCACATTTCCGGCAAGATGAGGAAGTTCTTCATCAAGATCCTGCCTGGCGACAAGGTCACCGTAGAGCTCTCTCCTTACGACCTGAGCCGCGGCCGCATCACCTATCGCGCCAAATAAACCCCTTCCCCGTACGTCACCGGCGTCTGTCCCTGCCACTCTCAGCATCGCTGCAAGGCACCTACGGATAATATAGGACCCAATACCGGTTTAGCTGCGTGCTCCGCGCGCAGCACACTGAACCTTTATTCAATCTCACAGCAAGAAGAGGAAGAATCAATGTACACTGCAGCCGATCTGAGAAAGGGCTTGAAGATCACCATCGACAACGAGCCTTACATCATCACCCACTTTGACTTCGCCAAGCCGGGCAAAGGGCAGGCCCTTTACCGCACCAAGATGAAGAACATGATCACCGGTTCCACCCTGGACCGCACCTACCGCTCGGGCGAGACCTTTGAGCCTGCCAGCCTGGAAGACCGCGTGATGCAGTACCTCTACAAAGAAGACGATCACTACTGCTTCATGGACAACACCACCTTCGAGCAGATCCACATCAGCGAAGACGCCATGGGCGACGCCAAGAACTACCTGATCGACAACCTCCAGGTGGACGTGCTCCTGTTCAGGGAGAAGGCGATCGGCGTGGACGTGCCCAACTTCGTCAACCTGCGCGTCGTGCAGACCGATCCCTGGGTCAAGGGCGACACCTCCGGCAGCGACTCCAAGCCCGCCACCGTCGAGACCGGCTACGTACTGCGCGTGCCGCCGTTCATCGAAGAAGGCGAACTGATCACCATCGACACCCGCACCGGCGAGTACTCCACCAGGGTCAAGGGGTAAGCCATGCCGGGAAGTTGGCCACTGGCCAGGCGCTCTCAAGCCCTGGCCCAGCGTGGCGCGATCTTCACCAGGGTCAGGATGTTTTTTCAAGAAAAGGGGTATCTCGAAGTCGAGACCCCTTTTCGCATACCTGCTCCCGCCCCCGAAGCGCAGATCGACGCCATACCGAGCGACGGCTGGTTCCTGCAGACCTCGCCCGAACTGTGCATGAAGCGCCTTCTGGCGGCGGGTTATCCCCGTATCTTCCAGATCTGCCGCTGCTGGCGCGACGGCGAGCGCGGCACCCGGCACCTGAGCGAATTCACCATGCTCGAGTGGTACCGGGCCCAAGCCGACTACCGCGTGCTGATGGACGAGACCGAGGAGATGGTCCGCGCGGCGGCCGCGGCGGACAGCATCACCTACCGTGGCGGAAAGATCGACCTTTCCGTCCCCTGGGAGCGGATCAGCGTCCGTGATGCCTTCCTGCGCCACACCGATACGACGGCGGAAGCTGCCCTTGCCGCCGGAAACTTCGACGAGCTCATGGTCGACAAGATCGAGCCGATGCTCGGCATGGGCCGCCCTACCTTCCTCTACGATTACCCCGCCAGCTGCTCCGCCCTGGCCCGCCTCAAGGCAGACGACCCTACCGTTGCAGAGCGTTTCGAGCTTTACATGGGAGGCCTGGAGATCGCCAACGCCTTTTCCGAATTGATCGACCCGGTCGAGCAGCGGGCCCGGTTCGAGGCGGAAGCCGCCGAGCGCGCCAGGAACGACAAGCGGGGCTATCCCATGCCCGAGAAGTTTCTCGCCGCCCTCGCCGAGATGCCGGAGGCCGCAGGGATCGCCTTGGGACTGGACCGCATGGTGATGGTGCTGCTTGATGCCCAGAGTATCGATGAAGTCGTCGCCTTCACCACAGAGGAGCTTTAGGGGCGTGCCGGCCGGTAACGCATCGCAGAACCAGCGCCCTCACCTCTGATCCTCTCCCTCACCCCTGCCCCTCTCCCGGAGGGCGAGGGAACTTCAATCCGTCTACCCTTCCCGCTTAATCGTCAACCTTACACTCCGAATTGGTTGACAAGCACCTCTCCCGCGTGCTAAATCACCCGCTGGAGGATCTCTCATGGAAAAAATCATTGCTGAAATAGCGGAAAGAATCATCGCAGGCGGCTCCATCACCCAGGAAGAGGCAACCCAGCTTTCGGGAGCGGAAGGCTCGCAGCTCTACGACCTCTTCCGCGCCGCCAGTCGCGTCAAGGAACACTTCGTGGGCAACGAGGTGCACCTCTGTTCCATCATCAACGCCAAGTCCGGCCGCTGCGCCGAGAACTGCGCCTTCTGTGCCCAGTCCGCGCACCATACCACCGATGCACCGGTGTACCCGCTGGTCCAGGAAGATCAGATGGTCGAGTGCGCCAAGACTGCCGAAACCAACGGTTCCGCCTGTTTCGGCATCATCACCAGCGGCACCACGGTGAAAGGGCAGGAACTGGAGCAGATCCTTGCCGCCCTGCGCCGCATCCGCAAAGAAACCACCATCCTCCCCTCCTGCTCCCTCGGCATCATCGACGAGGAGACCGCACGGAAACTGAAAGATGCTGGGATGGATACCTACCACCACAACCTTGAGACGGCGGAGAGCTTCTTCCCCAACATCTGCACCACCCACGAGTACCGGGAGGACGTCGACACCGTCCGCGCCGTGAAGAAAGCCGGTGTCAAGGTCTGCTCGGGCGGCATTTTCGGCATGGGGGAGAGCGCGGCACAGCGCGTGGAGATGGCCTTCACGCTCAAGGAACTCGGCGTCGACTCGGTGCCGATGAACTTCCTGAACCCGATCGAGGGAACCAGGCTCGAGGGGGCCCGCAACATCACCGCCCAGGAGTGCCTGAAGACGATCGCCATCTACCGCCTGATCCTGCCGCAGAAAAGGATCACCATCTGCGGCGGACGCGAGAAGAACCTGCGCGACCTGCAGTCATGGATCTTCTTCGCGGGCGCCAACGGCACCATGATCGGCAACTACCTGACCACCGCGGGTCGCAACGTCGACACCGACCTGACCATGTTCAGCGACCTCGGCCTCACCACGGTGATGTGCGCGCATTAGCGCAGGAAAAATCTGAAAGGAATACTGGATATGCCCGCCAAAAGCATCTTCATCACCGGGACCGACACCGGTGTGGGAAAAACTATCGCATCGGCCACCCTCGCCATGCTGCTGCGCCGGATGGGCCACAGCGTCGGCGTTATGAAGCCGATCACCAGCGGTTGCATCGAACGCGACGGTGCCCTCATCTCTGAAGACGCAGAACTGCTCGCCTTCGCCGCCGGCGTCCCGGTTACGCCGGACACTACTCCGTATCTGCTCAGGGCACCCCTGGCACCTTCGGTATCCGCAAGCCAGGACGGCGTCCGCATCAGCTTCGATGTCATCAAGGACGCATACCAGAGGCTCGCCGCGCAGTACGATTTCGTCATCGTGGAAGGGGCCGGCGGCTTGATGGTGCCGCTGGCCGGCGGGCTGCTGGTGGCCGACCTCGCCCTGCACCTGGGGCTCCCCGTCGCCGTGGTCGCACGCCCGAACCTGGGCACCATCAACCATACCCTGCTCACCACCTTCACCGCGCGTACGCTCGGGCTCAAGGTGAAAGGCGTCATCGTGAACCGCTACCCGGACACCCCGGACCAGGCGGAAGCGTACGCTCCGCACATGATCGACTCCCTTTCCGGGTCCCAGCTCCTCGGCCTCTTCCCCGACCTCCAGGCCGACAACGAGCGCGAACTGGTCACCAAGCTGGCCGACCGGCTGCTGCAGATGCCGGCCACCGGGATCATGCTCAGGGAAATGTTCGAACCGACATAGAAACCGTTCTGCGTTCCATGTTCTACGTTCTATGTTGACGGCATTACATCCTTGATGGACACTTCACTCGCGCTGCCACCGCTTGATGCCTCAAAAGGTGCGGCGGTGGCTCTTTTTTGGGAGGACAAAATGAACGAACTCGATACCGAAACGCTCAGGCGCTATGACAGCGAATACCTCTGGCACCCCTTTACCCAGATGAGCGAGTGGGAAAACGCCGAGAACATCATCATCACCAGGGGGGAAGGTTCCTACATCATCGATTCCGACGGAAACCGCTACCTGGACGGGGTCGCCGCCATCTGGACCAACGTGCACGGCCACTGCCGCCAAGAGATCAACGAGGCGGTCAAGGAACAGGTGGACCGGCTGGAACACTCGACCCTGCTCGGCTTATCCAATGACCGCGCCGCACTGCTCGCCAAGCGCCTGATCGACATCGCACCTCCCGGACTCGCCAAGGTCTTCTACTCCGACAACGGCTCGACCGCCGTTGAGATCGCCGTCAAGATGGCCTTCCAGTACCAGCAGCAGGTCGGCAACACGCAGAAGCAGAAGTTCATCCGCTTCGACAACGCCTACCACGGCGACACGGTCGGCTCGATGAGCGTGGGCGGCATCGCCATCTACCACGAGGTGTACGCCCCACTGCTCTTCCCCACCATCAAGGCCCCCTCCCCTTACTGCTACCGCTGCGCCCTCTCCCCGGAGGGGGATTGCCACAGCTGCGGGTTGTTGTGCCTGCAGGAGCTGGAGCGGCTCATGAAGGAGCACGCGCACGAACTGGCCGGCCTCGTCATCGAACCCTCGGTGCAGGGCGCCGGCGGCATGATCGTGCAGCCTCCCGGCTTCGTGAAGGGGGTGCGCGAACTCTGCGACCGCTACGACGTTCTCATGATCGCCGATGAGGTGGCGGTCGGCTTCGGCCGTACCGGCGCCATGTTCGCCTGCGGCAAAGAAGGGGTGACGCCGGACATCATGGCCATATCCAAAGGGATCTCGGCAGGCTACCTCCCCCTGGCGGCGACCCTTACCACCCGCAAGGTCTACGACGCCTTCTGGGGCGCCTATAGCGAGTTGAAGACCTTCTTCCACGGCCACACCTTCACCGGCAACCCGATCGCCTGTGCGGCAGCCCTGGCGAGCCTCGAGCTGTTCGAGAAGGACCGCCTGCTGGAGCAGCTCCCGGAGAAGATCGAATACATCCAGGACCGCCTGCAGCGTCTCATGGAGTTGTCCCACGTCGGGGACGTGCGCCAGGAGGGGATGATCGCCGGGATCGAACTGGTACGCGACCGCCACAGCCGCGATCCCTACCCGTGGGAGGAGCGCGTCGGCGTCCGGGTCTGCCTGGAAGCGAGGAAACACGGGCTCTTCCTCCGCCCCTTAGGGAACGTGATCGTCGTATTCCCGCCCCTCTCCATCTCCCTGGACGAATTGGCCATCCTCATGGACGGCATCGAGGCCTCCATCCGCAGCGTCACCGAGTAAGGCTGCCGACGCGCCGCACCTGCCGTAGAAAGATCTGGCATCCAGCAAATTCATCCAGTAATATAATGAACTTCGCCTCTGCCTCTCTCTCCCACTGGGAGAGGAGGCAGGGGTGAGGGCGCACCAGCCAAGCAGCAGCATCCCCCCTCGCCCTCCGGGAGAGGGGCAGGGGTGAGGGCCTTGCCGTCTGCGCCAAAGCTGCCGAAAAGATCCCCTCACCCGCCCTGCGGGCCCCCTCTCCCTGAGGGCGAGGGAATGGCGGCGAGCTCTCACCAGTCGGCAACATTAACAATCGGAGCAGGTTACCCGCTTCCGTCTCAAGGAGTACTTCATGGAACTGATCGACAGCCATTCGCACATATACGGCAGTGAGTTCGCAGAGGATTTCGAGGAGATGCTGGACCGGGCCCGGGAGGCGGGGGTCGGCACCATCATGGCGGTCGGCGCCGACATGGAGTCGAGCCGCGAGGCGGTGGCCCTGGCCGCCAGCCGCCCGAACATCTACTGCTCGGTCGGCATCCACCCGCACGACGCCGCCGGCGTGACCGAGGCGGATTACCAGGCCGTGCGCGAACTGGCAATCGGCAACCCGAAGGTGGTCGCCATCGGCGAGGTAGGACTCGACTTTTTCCGCGACCGCTCGCCACGCCCGGCCCAGGAAGAGGTGTTCCGGCGTTTCATCCGCATGGCCCGGGAACTCTCGCTGCCGCTCATCATCCACGACCGCGACGCCCACGAGCGCATCGTCGCCATCCTCAAGGAGGAAAGGGCCGACGAGGTGGGAGGGGTGCTGCACTGCTTCTCGGGTGACCTGGCCATGGCGCAGGAATGCATCGATATGAACTTCATGATCTCCATCCCCGGGACCGTCACCTACCCCTCCAACGAGGCGCTTCGGGAGGTGGTGCGCGGGGTGAAGATAGAAAAGCTCATGGTGGAAACCGACGCCCCCTACCTCACCCCGGTGCCGCACCGGGGCAAGAGGAACGAGCCGGCCTTCGTCAGGTTGGCCGCCGAGCGGATCGCCGAGCTGAAGGGGCTATCCCCGGAGGATGTCGGGCGCATCACCTCGTTCAATACCAGGAGGGTGTTCCGGATCGACCAGCCGGCGCAGGAGGACACCATCGCCTACAAGATCCGCACCTCGCTGTACCTGAACATCACCAACCGCTGCTCCAACCGCTGCACGTTCTGCCCCAAGTTTGAGGAACTGTCGGTCAAGGGACACGAACTAAAGCTTTCGCACGAGCCGAATTTTGCCGAGGTGATCGCCGCGGTGGATGCGGCATCGGATTACGACGAGGTGGTGTTCTGCGGTTTCGGGGAGCCGTTGATCAGGCTGGACCTGGTCAAGGAGGTGGCCGCCGAGCTGAAGCGGCGCGGGTTGCGGGTGAGGATCAATACCGACGGCCAGGCGAACCTGGTGCACGGCCGCAACATCCTGCCGGAGCTTAAGGGGCTGGTGGATGCCCTGTCGGTGAGCCTGAACGCGGCCAACGCCACCGACTACGACCGGCTCTGCAACACCCCCTTCGGGGCGGCTGGCTTCGAGGGAATCTGCGAGTTTCTCCGGCAGGCTCCCAGGCACGTCCCGCAGGTGACAGCAAGTGCCGTGACGGTGCCCGGACTGGACGTGGAGCAGGTCCGGGAGCTGGCCCGGTCGCTGGGGGTAGAGTTCCGCGAGCGGGAATACTCGGAGGTCGGTTAGGGCGTATCGGCCGGCGGGAGGGTGAAGTAGAAGGTCGCCCCCTCGCCCGGCCTCCCCTCGCCCCAGACCTTGCCGCCCATGCGCTCCAGCATGCGGCACACCATGGACAGGCCCAGCCCGTGCCCGGGGAAACGGCTGCCGTCGTGCAGCTTCTGGAACGGGATGAAGAGCTTGCCCGCATGCCTCATTTCGAAACCTTCCCCGTTGTCCCTTACGTAGCAGACCCCGTCCTTTTGTCCGAAGGCGATCCTGGTGCAGCTCTTCAGGGCGCTGTACTTCCAGGCATTGCCCAGAAGGTTCTCCATTACGCCTGCCAACAGCCTCTCGTCGCCGGTGACCAGCACCCCTTCCTCGATTTCCAGCGTCACCTCGCGGGTCGGGTCCGTGATCCTCAGGTCGGTCAAGACACGCCGGGCCATGGCACTCAGGTTAACCGGTTCCAGGGACAGCTGCGCCGACTTCACCTCGGAATAATCGAGCATGCGGTCCAGGGTCGCCTCCATCCGCTCGCCGCCGCTGATGATGCTGGCCAGGTATTCCCTGGCGGAGGCGTCCAGCGTGGCGCCGTACCCGTCCAGCAGCAGCTCGCCGTAGCCGTAGATGACCCGCAGCGGGGTGCGCAGGTCGTGCGATACAGAATCGTAGAGGAACTCGAGCTCGGCGTAAGCCTGGCTCAGCTCGGAAGTCCGTTCCGCCACCCGCCGTTCCAGGTGCTCCGAAGCCCTCCGGAGCTGGTCCGACAATCTCCTCTCGTTGGCAAGACGCATCGCGTTGCGGACGCTGATCCCCACCACCGGGGCGATTCCCTGTATCAGGTTGAGGTCGCTTTGCAAAAGCCCCCCCTCCCTGGTGGCGTCGTCGACCGCGAGCACCCCCAGGGCCTCCCCTTCGCAGAGGATGGGGGCGCAGATGAAGGAGCGAACCCCCAGGGCACTGATCAGGTCGAAGTTTTCCGGCACCGCCTGCCCCCTGATTTCCTCGATGTCGCCGACCAGTACCGGCTGCTGGGTATGGAAACAGGTGACCAGCACCCCGCGGGGAGCCGCTCCGGCAAGGGGAAACTCGATGCCACGCACCCTCTCCTCGTCCTCGGGGGTGAACCCGAAACAGCCGCGCAACACGAGGACGTTACGCTGCGGGTCGAGCAAGTACAAGATGCCGCGGCCGTAGCCCAGGCGCTTGTGCAGGACCTGGTTCACGCTGGATAGGATCTCCTCCAACTCGGTCCTGGTGGAGATGATCTGGCCGATCTCGTTGACAGCCAGGGCGCGATCGAAGTTTTCCTGGACCTGGCAGAGGAGCCGCTCGCTGGAGCTGCGCATGCTGGTCAGCGACGAAAGCAGGGCCTTGCGCTCGAAGTGACGGCTCATCAGGGTGAACCCCAGGTAGCACAGAAGCGCGATAAAAAGAGCCGACCCCGCCAGGCTGCGGTTGTAGAAGAGCTCGGCGGAGAGCCCGGCGACCAGGAGCAGCGAGCTGATGCGCTGCGCCAGCAGCAGCCGGTAGGTGGCCGAAGGGCGCCACCTGATCACGTAGCGGCATACCTCCCCCCCCCTGAAAATGCACTCGGGGTGCTCGATCTCGGGAAAATCATGGTCGAAAAGCAGGAAGGCGGCTTCGAAAAAGCCGATCCTGTTGTCGCACTGGCGCGGGTTTTCCTGCACCCCCTCGTTAAAGGCCACGGTTAGTTCGATCTCGCGGGGACCGGTCTTTCTTGAGCTGCAGCGGGAGGAACGGGTGAATCTGGGGGCGATCTTGTTGATCAGATAAAAGATGTACTCGGGGCCGACCATGCCGAGCAGGAACGACCTGAGCGGGCCCAGGGCGTCGGGTGAAGCGCAGTAGCGTCCCGCCTCGCGGGAGATGCCGGGGTCGCCGGTAACTTGCACCAGTTTTTCGTGAAAACGGTCCACCTGGCGCTGGCTGAACCAATGCCCAGGATCGGCAATCTCGTGTTGCTTCATGCCGGCGTATGCCAAAAGAGCCTGCGTATCGACGTGCGGATACCTGCTCTGAAGGAGCTTCAGGTAGGAGTCGAAGATACGACTGTTATATAGGGGGGTGTCGGGGGTCGTGGGCATCTGCAACCTTTTTCTACATCGATGGTGCAGGATCTTACCGGCATCCAAAGCGAGAATCAATCAGTTTATTCCCTATGCGGCATCCTCATAGGGCACGGACGGTCACTCTATAAGCAGCTGTTTGACCTGTCATTACTTCCTTTGGGGACTATTGACCCCGCTGCATGCGTGCGGCCTCCCCAATCTTCACCTCTCGACCGGACAATCTGATTTCTAAAAACACATTAAAATGTGATTCAAATTACTGACTTTAATACCGTGAACTCCGATATTAACATTGCCAGATTCCCTATCGACTCTACCAGGAGGTGTTGATACTGTAAGGAAATCGAATCACGGCCAAGACTGAGCCAATAACGCGTAATTATTGAATTGTAATCTGTATAGGTTGAGACTGAACCGCTGTCTTGTTGAGCTTGCATTCATTCCGGTTTGGCGTAGAACGTGCACAAAAATATATTTTTTGCCAAGTGTCCTCCGGCCTCGGGGGCGCATGGATCACTTAAGCTGGAGCTCGACCTGTGACACAGGACCTCGCGAACATGCCTTTTGGGGATTTGCTGACGGAGTTGAAAGAACTCCCCATGCTGGCACGCTACAGCCTTACGCTCTATTGCAAGCGTAACGGCACCGTTGCGACCGCACGGCGTTTCGAGTCCTGCGCCACCGTCATCGAGGATGCCTTGTGCCGGGAGGTCTCCAGACACTTCTTCGAGGAGGACATGGATGTGTTCTTCGAAGAGGGCACCCCCTCGGTCTGCCGCTACGGCGGCGGGTTCTTCGGCTTCCTCATCCCCTTCACCCTCTCCGGCGAAGAGTTCTGCCTGGTGGGTGACGGCGTCCGCGAAGAATCCATAGATCTGTGGCAACTGGCCTCCCTCGCCCGCAACGGCGGAGATGCCTTTTCGCTGCTCCCTTACGTGGAATCGCTTTGCACCGCGAGCTACGAAGAGGTCGAGGAGGTCGCCGAGCAGGTCAGGCGCAGGATCGAACTGTACCGGCTCCCCGCAGCCTCGCACCAGGAGCAGGCCGCCGTGGCACGTTCTCAGGAGCCGGTCGGCGACGAGGCGTTGCACGCCGTGTCCCAAACTGTGGAAAGGCTGGACAAGGTCGGCACCGTCACCGCCTGCCTCGCCGTCTGCTGTGAAACCATCGTTACAGTATTCCAGGCCACGCGCATCGCGGTCGCACTCCCCGACGCAGATGGGAAATCGTTCTCGGTGACCGGCATGTGGGGGCTTCCCGAGGAGCTGGGCACCCTAAGCGTCGAAACGCTGCAACTGTTCGTGGCGCCGGACCGTGCGAAAAAGACCGTGCTCTGGGACGGCAAGCTGCGCGCCGCTCTCCCCGAAGTCAGGGCCACCGTCTGCACCGCCTTCCCGCTCAAGGCCCATGGCGAGCGGCTCGGGTTTATGGCTATCTTCGATACCGAAATCACTCCCAACGCCGCGCTGCTCATCTCCATGCTGGCCGGCGCCATGGCCGGGAAGCTCTCCTCGATCGACAGGGACGCAGCCCGCTGCAAGGAAAACGCCCTCTCCGAGCGCCTCATGTCGCTCACCGACACCCTGCTGCAGATCGACAGCAAAGACCTTCTGTACGAGTCCATCCTGAAGATCGCCTCCGACTTGATCGAGGCCACCCAGGGCTCCATCATGCTGATCGACAAGGACGGCGTCGCCATGCAGATCGTGTTCACCCTGGGCATGACCCTCAACATAGCGCGCTGCCTGCAGCTCAAGGTCGGCAAGGGGATCGCCGGTATGGTCGCCAAGACCGGGCAGCCGCTGCTGGTCAACGACGTGGAGAAGGACAGCCGCGTCGCCATGGCCAACAGGCTCCGCTTCAAGTCCAAGTCGCTGATCTGCATCCCGCTCAAGCTCAAGGACAAGGTGATCGGGGTGCTGAACCTCTCCGACAAGAAGAACCTGCGCCCGTTCACCCACGCCGACCTGCAGCTCCTCACCTCCTTCGCCAACCTCGCCTCGCTCATGATCGAGCGCACCGAGGTGCGGGAGGAATCCGAGCGCTTCGAGCAGCTCTCCGTCACCGACCCCCTCACCGGCCTTTACAACCGCCGGTTCCTGAAGAGCAGGCTCGAAGAGGAGTTGAACCGGAGCATGCGCCAGGGGCTGAACCTCACCGTCATCTTCATCGACCTCGATTTCTTCAAGAGTTACAACGACCTCTGCGGCCACCTGGCCGGCGACGAGGCGCTCAAGCTCACCGCTGACATCATCAAGGAATCGCTGCGGGAGATGGACATCGTGGCGCGCTACGGCGGCGAGGAATTCTGCGCCGTACTGCCGGGAACGTCCAAGGGCGAGGCGATGATCGTGGCGGAGAGGATCCGTTCCGAGATCGAGAACAAACGTTTCCGCGGCGAGAGCGACATCCCCCTGCGCCGCCTCACCGCAAGCCTCGGCGTGGCCTCCTTCCCCGAGGATGGCAGGACCTTCAACGACCTGGTGCACGCCTCCGACATCGCCCTGTACGAGGCGAAGGCGCGCGGCCGCAACCGCATCGTGGCGGCTCGTACCTCCACACAGCAGGGCGAGCCCAAGCACGATGTGCTGGAACCGCGCCGCGAGGCGACGCAGTCGAACCTCGCCAAGACCCTGGATTTTAACGCTTATCTGGAAGCGTCCCTGCAGTCGAAAGGGTGAAGCCGACCGCGGCGCCACCTTCCTCACCAAGCACCAATCCCACCTGCACCTTTCATGACCCGACTAACTTGATTTTTTATATGTGACACAGCGTTTTAATAGTGAAATATCATAAAAAATATGCTAATAATCCCTACGCGTAATGGATGGATGCTTAGCATCCCTTTGAGAAGCTCTGGCTCACAGACAAAACCGCCACCGCCATAGCTTCTCCAGTCGTCAGTAGGCGGCCATGAGGTAGTGATGACAGACGCCAGCAAGATTTTACAATTTGCCCGGCCCGATACTGTAATAGAGTTTTCTCCCGGATCCGAAAAAGAGGTCGGGCTCAATAAGCTGATCAATAAACTTAATTTCATCAATTTCCAAGAAGACTCCATCCTCGTCAATTTCAGACACGCCAAATACCCCCGCACGGTAACGCTCGAAGCAATCCCCCTCCCCTGTTTGAACAACAAACTCGAATGCCGCTGGGTCGATGTGGACTCCATCAGCGCGATGACCAACGGCTGCGCCTTCGAGAGCATCTTCGTGGTCAGCGGCCACCGCATGATCACGGCGATCCCGGAACTGATCAGCATCAGCGACCAGGGGGCGATCTTTCTTTTGCCCGAGAAGTGCATCGAGGTGAATTACCGCAAGTCCCGGCGCCACCCTTGCCAGGGGGTCTTCGCAGAGCTGTTCCAAAACGGGGCCCGCTTCCAGGGGACGCTGGTCGACTTCAGCGCCCTCTCTCTCCGGGTGCAGGTCAAGGGGGACAACAGCCGCACCTTCAACTGGATCAACAGCGACGCGCCGCTGCAGGTGGTTTTGACCAACGACAGCACCACCCTGTATTCCGCCGAGTGCCGCATCACCTCCCAGACCCTCGGGCACCGGGACCGGATCTACCTGCTGGAGCCGCTGCAGGAACGCATGCAGCGCTTCAAGGCCAAGGAGATCCGCAGTTGCCGCCACGAACTGCTCCCGCTGCCCAACGCCGTGTTCCGACATCCCTTCAGCCAGAAAAGCATCGACCTCAAGGTGCTCGACATCTCCGGTTCCGGCTGCTCCGTCTGCGAGGACGTCGAGGCGAGCGTGCTCCTGCCGGGCATGATCCTGCCCGAGCTCGAACTGCGCATCGGCAACAGTTTCGCCACCAAGTGCGTGGCCCAGGTGGTCTACCGCGAGGACGCCGCCAAGACGGAAAAGGCACCCGTGGTGAAGAGCGGGCTCTGCTTCCTGGACATGGACATCCGGGACCACGTCAGCCTGTTGTCGCTTTTGTACCTGGCCAAGAACAGGCACTCCTACGTGAGCACCCAGGTGGACCTGGACGATCTGTGGCAGTTCTTCTTCGACACCGGCTTCATCTACCCGGAGAAGTACCACTTCGTGCAGGTAAACAAGGCGCACCTGAAGGAGACCTACCAGAGGCTCTACACGGAGAACCCCGGCATCGCGCGCCATTTCATCTACCAGGAGCACGGCAACATCCTGGGGCACATGGCGATGCTGCGCTTTTACCAGGGGACCTGGCTCGTGCATCATCACGCCGCCAACAAGTCCGAGTCCAACCATGCCGGGCTGATCGTCCTCGACCACCTTTCCAACTCCATCAACGACTCCTACAACCTGAAGTCCTCCCACATGGACTACCTGATCTGCTACTACAAGCCGGAGAACCGGTTCCCGGCGCGGATCTTCGGTGGGTACGAGAAGCAGTTGGACGACAAGAAGGGGTGCTCCACCGACACCTTCGTCTATTTCCACTACCAGCGCACCTTCTCCGACAACTGGAACTTCGCCGGCCCCTGGAGCCTCACCAGCACCACCCGCGACGACCTGCTCGAACTGGAGGCGTTCTACGAGCAGCACTGCGGCGGCTTGATGCTGAACGCCCTCGACCTGGAGCCCGGCATGAGCACCTGCGAGGAGTTGTCCCACGACTACCAGCAGGCCGGCTTCACGCTGCAGCGCCACCTCTACACCCTCAAGCGGGACGGGATGGTCAAGGCGGTGCTCATGATCAACATCTCCGACGTGGGGTTGAACCTCTCCGACCTCACCAACTGCGTCAAGGTGCTGATCCTGGACCAGGAGCACTTCCCCAAGGACATCCTGCTGATCGCCCTGTCGATCATCACGCACCGGCACCAGCAAAACGAGATACCGGTAATGGTGTACCCGGAAAGCTACGCGGAGGCCACCAACCTCCCCTACGAGAGGAAGTACACCCTTTGGACCTTCAACACCCAGACCCAGACCTCGAACTTCATCAAGTTCCTAGGCGACCTCCACAGCCGCAGCAAAAGCAGAAAAACGCAGAGGGCGGCCGCTAACGATACCTAGGACGAGCAGATGAATACACCGCTATACAACAGCAGCATCATCGATACGTACATCAAGCTCATCAAGAGCAAGTACAACTTCGTCAACATCGGCGAACTGCTGAGTTACGCCAACATGAGCCCGCTGGAAGTCGCCGACCAGGGACACTGGTTCACCCAGGAGCAGGTCAACCTCTTCTACGAGCGCCTGCTCAAGCTGACCGGCAACGATAACATAGCGCGCGAGGCCGGGAGGTACGCCGCCTCCCCCGAGGCGATGGGGATCCTCAGGCAGTACTTCCTCGGGCTGGTGGGCCCCGCCCGCGCCTACAGCCTCATCGGCGACACCGTCAACAGCAACTTCGTCAGATCCTCCGTCTACACCTCCAAACAGCTCAGCAGCAACTGCTACGAAATCACGGTCACCCCAAGGCCGGGCACGCACGAGGAGCTCTTCCAGTGCCAGAACCGCATCGGCTTCTTCGAGGCGGTCGCCAACCTGTTCCAGCCCAGGCTGCCCCGCATCGAGCACCCCGAGTGCATGTTCCACGGCGACCCGGTCTGCCGCTACATCGTCACCTGGGAGCAGACCAACGCCGGCTTCTGGCAGTTCACCCGCAACTATGCCGCCATTGCCCTGCTGATCATCATCGCCTTTTGTTACCAGGCCAACCAGGTCAAAACCATCTACATGCTGGCCCCCTGGGCGCTGGTCCTTCTGCTGCTCATCAAGACCTGCGCCCTGCGCAGCGAGAAGAACGCCCTGCTCACCAGCCAGAAAAGCCTCAAGGACCTGACCGACAACCTTTTCAAACGGATGGAGATCAACTACAACAACGCGCTGGTCACCAACGAGATCGGCCAGGTAATCAGCAGGCAGACCGAGGTCCGCGAGATCCTCTCCAGCGTGATCCAGATCCTGGAAAAGCGCCTGGACTACAGCCGCGGCCTGATCCTGCTCAGCAATACCGAGAAGTCGAGGCTGGTGTTCCAGGCGGGTTTCGGGTACCAGGACGAACAACTGGCCTTCCTGGGCAAGACTACCTTCCACCTGGACCGCCCCGACTCCCGGGGGGTGTTCGTGATCTCCTTCCGGGAGCAGCGTCCCTTCCTGGTCGCCGACGTCAAGGACATCGAGGGGAACCTCTCCGGCAAGAGCCAGAACTTCGCCAAGCAGCTCCTGTCCCAGACCTTCATCTGCTGCCCGATCATCTGCGAGGGGGAATCGCTCGGGATCATCGCGGTCGACAACCTGAAGTCGAAGCGGCCGCTGGTGCAAAGCGACGTGTCGCTCCTGATGGGGATCGCCCCCGTCATCGGCATCAGCATCCGCAACGCCAAGCTGCACGAGGCGAAGTCGAACCAGTTCAGCTCTTTCTTGCAGGTCATGGCGGCGTCGATCGACGCGAGGGATCCCCTAACCGCCGGCCACTCCGAGAAGGTCACCGAATATTCGGACGAAATCTGCGAGGAACTGGGGCTCCCACGCGCGGAGCGCGAGATGATCCGGGTCGCGGCGCTTTTGCACGACTACGGCAAGATCGGGGTTCCCGATGCGATCTTGAAGAAAAACGGCAGGCTGTCCGACCTCGAGTACGAGATCGTCAAGACCCATTGCCACAAGACCCGGGACATCCTGGAGCAGGTAAATTTCGAGGGGATTTATCGGCAAGTACCGGAAATAGCCGGCGCACATCATGAAAAAATCGACGGCACCGGCTATCCTAAAGGACTCAAGGGGAAGGACATCCCGCTGGGGGCGAAGATCATCGCCGTGGCGGACTTCTACGAGGCGGTGACTTCGCAACGCCACTACCGCGCCCCGATGCGGGTCGACGAGGCTTTCCGCCTGCTCCGGGAAGGGGCCGGGACCCATTTCGACCGCCACATCGTGGAGGCGCTGATCACCTGCCGGATGCGTGCCGGCGAGGAGAGCAAGCCCGCGGTGCTCCAGGAAGCCTAGGGCTTACGGCCGCGGCAGGAGATGATCGGGGTGTAGGTGAAGCGGCGGGGATTGGCGAAGAAGGCCCGGAACTCCTCCAAGAACTCCTCGTACCCCCCTTGGTACTCGTTGAAGTCGTAGCCTGACCTCTTGGCGGCCACCTCGACCTTCTTGGTCCAGTTGAATTCGTCCACCTCCTTCAGCTCCCCGAAGATCTGGTGGTGCGCTTCGACCTTCACGTCGATGTCCTGGAACCCCAAGTCGTAGAGGAAGGAGTACAGCTTCCGTCCCACGTACGGGTCGAAGTTGTCGTTTGCCTCGAGGCTCTTGATGGTGGCGGCGACGGCGCGCTCCATGCGCGGGGAATGTCCGAAATGGCTGAGGCAGTTGTGATCGAGGTCGATCAGGCAGAGTATGCCGCCGGGTTTCAGCGCCGCCGAGATGTTGCGCACCAGTTCGAAGCAGTTGGAGAGGTGGTACTCGAGGACGAAGCGGCACCAGGCGAAATCGAACTGCCCGAACCCGGTGAGCGGCTGGTACAGGTCGCAGCGCTCAAAGCTTACCGTGCTTGAACCGTAGTGCTGGCGGGCAAAGTCGAGACGCTGCTCGGACAGGTCGACGCCGACGGCACGCCCGCCCGGCTGCACCAACTCCCCGAGCATGCTGGTCGTCTTGCCGGGGCCGCAGCCGATGTCGATGACGCTCATGCCCGGCGCGAGCCCCGCCCAGCGCGCCTGTTTCCCGGTCACCGCGTTGTCTGTTTTCATATCAAGCCGAACGGATTCTTCGGCGTGTTCCATCAGGTACCGTCTTTCTGAGCGCATCAACTGCTCCCGTTAAACATTTTGAATAATTAAGGTTTTAACACATAGCACTTGGCGTAGTCAACCACGACAGCCATGTTACCCGTTGCCATGGCGATTCGTCAACGTCGCCGCACCACGGTAGCCCAAATCGTACTTCACCAGGAGGGTTTATGAACTACAGGAAGAGCCTGATGGCGGGGATGCTCGCCTCAGCGGTCGCGCTGGGGGCAGGTATGCCGTCGTCCGCGTTGGCTGCAGGCTATGCGGTATTCACCCACGGGGCCGGCGCCCTCGCCCAGGGTAACGCGGTGACCGCCCACGCAGCCGACGCCAGCACCATCTTTTACAACCCGGCCCTGATGAACAAGCTGGACGGGACCCAGATGCTGATCGGCACCACCGCCATATTCTCCGCCCGCGAGTACACCAGTTCCGTCGGCGGCAATGCCGACTCCGACGACTCGGTCTTCTTCCCGAGCCACCTCTACGTCACCCACAAGTTCAACGACCAAATGAGCGCCGGCCTCGGCATCTTCAACCCCTTCGGCCTGGGCACCAAGTGGGACACCAACTGGGACGGCCGTTACATCGCCACCAACTCCACCCTGAAGACCTTCGACATCAACCCAGTCTTCTCCTACAGGGTGATCCCTTCCCTCACACTGGCTGCCGGCCTCGACGTGATGCTCCTCGACGCCACGCTGGAGCGCAAGGTCTTCACCGGCGGCCCGGACGTGGGGTCGAAGTTCAAAGGGAACGGCACCGGGGTCGGCTACAACCTCGGGGCGGCCTACGACATCACCCGCGACCTCACCCTGGGCGCATCGTATCGCAGCCAGGTCCACGTCGACATTTCCGGCGATGCGACCTTTTCGGTGCCGGCGCTCAACACTGGCGGCAAGACCGACCTCACCCTGCCGCCGCAGTTCACGGCTGGCTTAGCCTACAAGGGGATCGACAAGCTCACCGTGGAAGCAGGTGTCCGCTGGGAAGGGTGGTCCAAGTTCAAGAATCTGGACATTCGTCTCGACAACGGCCAGTCCCTGGTCACCCAGAGGGACTGGAAGGATAGCTGGGGGGTGAACCTTGGGGGAAGATACCAGCTCGACCCGAGGGTCGCCCTGTCGGCGGGCTATGTCTACGGGGGAAGCGCGGTCCCCAACAGCACCTTCGACCCCTCCATCCCCGATGCCAAGACCCACGTTTTCTGCGTCGGCACCGACGTGGACCTGAAGCCCTTTACTGTCGCCTTTGCCTACGGCTACCAGTACTACGAAAACCGCGACAAGAACAACAACGTCGGCTTCAACCCCTTCGTCCCCACCAGCACCGCCAATGGCACGTACCAAAGCGATGCGCACCTCGTGGCGCTCTCGCTCGGATATAAGTTCTAGCTCGCCCTTCGCCACCGCCAACGAGAAAAGGCCTCTCCCGGATCGGGAGAGGCCTTTTTGTTTTTCAGGGCGAATTCGCCTCGACTACTTCTTGGCGAACTTCGGGTCCAGGCTGCGCGCCAGGTCGTCGTAGGCGACCAGCGCCTTGATCTGGGGGGTGGTCTTCTTCACGGTAGCGTCGAAGAGTTGCAGCTTGCCGTTGAAGGTATGGGCCTTGTTCCTGAGCGAGGTGGTGCTTTCGGCGAGAAAGCTCTTTTCTGCCTTCTCGTCGCTCTTCAAAAACGACTTCGCCTTGGTCAGCGCCTCGTCGCCTGAACCCACGTAGTGGTTCACGCTCTCCAGGAAGGAAAGCGAGGAAGCGGACAACTGGGAGGTGGTGGTCAAGCGGTCCTGCACCTCGGTCATCCCCTTCAAAAGGTCCTGGTCCGCAAAGCGCACCAGTTCCGAGACGTCCTGGTTGTAGGTTGGCTTGTTCGGGTCCAGCGCGTCGGCGCGGGACAGGAACTGCTGCGAGGTGCCCAGGTACTTGTTGATGGAGACCGACGCGGCGCCGAGGGAGACCGCGGAGTCTGAGACGAACTTGGTGAAGAGCGAGGCCTGCCCCGCATACGGGATCGGGAAGAACTTCACGAAGCGCGCGGCCACCGAACTGGCCTGGATGTACTTGGAGTAGCCGGCCACGTGCCCGGACATCCACTTCACGTAGCTCTCGAACTCCGCCATAGACTGACGCTGGGCGCGCACGTCTGCGGTGATCTCCTTGAGCTTCTTGGAGTTGCGGGCGGCGAGGTCGGTGGAACTGATGCTGCAGCTCTCCAGCGCCTTGATCCTCTCCTGTAGGAGCGCGTTCTCCTTGGTGAGCGCCGCGAGGGCTGCCGCCTGATCGGGTGCTGCGGCGGCAACAGGCGCCGGGTTGGCCTGGACGGGGGGCACGGCGTCGGCGGCATAAGCAAAGGGCGCTGCCACGCAGGCGGTGAGCAATGAAAGTGCGATAACGGTGCGAATCTGCACGGGTAAACTCCTGGATCGTTAATGTCGGACCGCTAGGAACGATACATCAATCGCCCCGGCGAGACAAGGCAAAAGAGCTGAAGCAGGGGACTGGCTCCGCCAGGTGCCGGTCCCCTTACTGCTTCGCAATCGCCCCGGCGAGACAAGGCAAAAGAGCTGAGGCAGGGGACTGGCTCCGCCAGGTGCCGGTCCCCTTACCGCTTCGCAATCGCCCCGGCGAGACAAGGCAAAAGAGCTGAAGCAGGGGACTGGCTCCGCCAGGTGCCGGTCCCCTTACCGCTTGCGGAAGGTGGCTGAGCTGAAAGGAGCGTTCCGCTAGAGGGACAGGCACCTGACGGAGCCTGTCCCTTCTGCCGCGCTCCCTCTTCACGAAAAAGGCCGCGCCTTGCGGCGCGGCCCGGGTCGGGTCGGAAGTCCCTACCCTATTTTTCCTTGAAGGTGATGCGGTAGCTAAAGCCCTTCGGGTCGTACCAGTCGAGCACCTTGCCCCCCACTTCGGCGTAGGGATAGCCGAAGGTGTTGAGCGGCGCGCCCGCCTGCGGCGGGTTCAGCACCAGGTCACGCCCGGAGGCGAGCTTGAAGCGGTAGGCATCGATGCCGCCCCAGAAGTAATCGCGGTACTCGCGGGTCTTGGCGTCTTTCAGTTCCAGCTTCTCGACCAGCATCGCCTTTCTCACGTCGGCGGGGTCGACCGGCACCCAGCCGGTGCCCGGAAGGAAGAACTCGACCCAGCAGTGCTGCCAGGTGGTTACGTCCTCCTCCGCCTTCTTGCCCAGGCGCAGGCCGAACACCTCGCGCGCCGGCACCCCGGCCGCACGCGCCAGCGCGATGTACACAGAGGAGATGTCGGTGCACTTGCCGCCCGGCTTTTTCAGCAGTTCGCAGACGTCACCCTTGCCGCAACCGACCGTGGCCGGGTCGCGGTACATGTTCTCGCAGGCCCAGTCGTAGATTGCCTTCGCCTTGTCGAGTACCGTCGTCTTCCCCTTAACGATGCTTTCGGCCAGCTTCTTCACCTCGCCGTCCACCGGCCCCAGCGAAGTCGGCTTCAGGTACTCCGCGTAGTCGGCACGGTTCCAGGCGGGCTCTTTTGCAGCCAGGTCCTTGATCCGGACCTCGTCGCGCTGGACGTTGAAGCTGTAGGTAAGCTTGCGGCTCTTGGCGTCCTTGTCCCACTGGGCGTAGAGCATCGGCGTGCCGTTGGCCCGGTCGGTGTAGACCGCCGAGGAGGCGAAATCGCCACTCACCTTGACGTCGGTGACGTTCTGATACGAGTCGGAGACCGCGTAGGGGATCCAGAGCCTGGTCTCCTTGCCCGCCTCCTGCTTGGAAAGGTCGACCTCTACGGTGACCTGCCCGCTGCGGCTTTTGGCCCAGGCGGCAGGGGTTACGCAGAGTGAAAGCGCCAGCATGGTCAACAACAACCTTTTCATCGATGCTCCTTTGTTTCTCGAAGTATTGGATTAACTACGGTCTTTAAAGCTGCGATTTAACGACCGGCAAGCCGGCTTCCTTCCACTCGGCAAGGATCGCCTGGAAGATGGAGGGATAGGCGAGCTTGGTCAGTTTTCTATAGGCGGAGTAGCTGCGCCCGCCGCTGTTGCAGTAGACGATGATCCCCTTTTCCTTGGGGAGGACGCCCGACTTGGCTGCGAAGGTCTCCGCGGGAATGTTGATCGCCCCCTCGATGTGCCCCTCCGCGAACTCGAACTCGTCGCGGACGTCAACCAGCACGTAGCCGACCTTTTTCTCGGCCAGGATCCGTTTCAGTTGGGCCGGGCTGAGCTTGGTGGTATCGATCTTCTTGGCGTACTCGGGGCCGGCCACGATCGGGAACCCCTTCTCTTCCCACACGGGGAAGCCGTCGGCATAGATGACGAGGTTGGTGTAACCCGCCTCCTTCGCTTTCAGGGCGACCTTCTTGCTCTTGCCGCACTTGACCCCATTACAGTAGAAGACGATCTGCGCACCCTTGTCCTTGGGGAGCAGCGCGATGTTCTTTTCGAACTCCTTGTCCGAGATGTTGACCGCGCTCACGAGGTGGGCTACCTGGTACTCGTCGTTGGTGCGGGCATCAACCAGTGTGAAGGCCCGCTTCTCTTCCAGCATGTCCCTCAAAACCTCGCTCGAGACGGTTTTGAAGTCGGCATCGCCGGCAAACACCGGCATCGCAGCAGCGAGGACCAGAAATAGCGTTGACAGGAAAAGGACCGACGTACCGAGCAAGCGGGTGATGCTTTTCATGGTGATCTCCTTTTGATGTACATGGCATAACAAACTCGAGATGAAATCTGCAGTCGTGGAACAACATACCGTGCGACATACCTGTCACGGGCGCCCTCCCTTCCCGGCGACGACCATTTCCAGAAATGCCTCGATGCGTAACCTCAGTTGCTCGGTGTCAAATTCGGAATAATCCGTTTCGATCTGCAGGAAAGGAACCTGGGCCGTCTCCTGCAGGTGGCGCTTCACCGTGAACGACTCCACGTTGTAGGTATGGCATCCCTGCCAGGTAAGGTCGATCACACCGTCGGCCTGAAACTCCCGGACCAGTTCCTCGAGCAGTTGCAGACGCCCGGTGTTGGGAGACATGCACGAGCAGGGAACGCGCAGGTACTTCTCGGCTATGGAGCGCAGCAGGTCATGGCCTGGGAGCACCGGATCGACCTTCTTGTAACCGCCGCAACTTTCGAAGCAGACCACGCTCCCGCCAACCTCCTCGATCAGGCGCACGACCTTCTCGGAACCAATGCCGACCGGGACACCAGTCAGCACGATGCGCGGCGTGGCGGCAGTGAAGGGGGAAACACCCTGGTCGCTCAGCTGCGCTAGCTCATCGGTCAGTCGATCGATCAGTTCGATGGATTCCCTCTTGTCCACAGTGAAGCCACGGTTATGAAGCACGGTCAGCAGATCGAGACCGGAGATCGGTGCCGGTTTGCGCTTCAACAGGTCCTGAAGCCTTTTCAGAGAGCGCCGCTCCTCGTTGAGCAGCAGGACCGCTGCCGCCAGCTTCTCGGGGGTGATCTGCACCTCGAACTCCTGCTCCAGGCGTGCCACCAGCCGTTTCAGTTCCAGAACCCAGTAATCGAGCGCCACCTCATCGCGCACCTGGGGGAGTTGCATAAGGTGCAGCGGCTTGATCTCGGCAAGCAACTCGTACATCTTCTTCTTGCCGTCGCAGGTGGTCTCGGCGAGCAGCAGGTCTGAGAAGTGGAAGAAGGGGCAGGTATCGGTGAGCGCGAAACCGTAACTTGATTTGATCAGCGGACAAAGCGATCGGGGCAGTACCTTCTCTGCCGCCGGAATGGGCGTCGCGCTGCTGCCGCACAGGGAGACCGGTATGGCCCCTGCGGCGACGATCAACTCTACCGGGGAAAAGAGGCAATAGGTACCGACGACCTTCCTGCCGCGATCCTTGGCGACCTTTACGGCGATGGCGTTGCGCTCTCTGAGCCCGGATATCTCGCTGAAGGCTGCACAGACCTCGGTCCTATCGTTACCAGCTACTGTCATCGGTGTATCTCATTGAAAAAAGAGTGTCGGAACAACTTGAGAAATCGTAAAAAACCAGCGACATGAATAACTTATTGACCGTCCTGAGTCAAATTGATAAATTCGATAAAATAAATAACCTGGATCGCATTCTTTAATGGGAGGTACTGTGAACCTGAAGCAGTTGGAAGTCTTCATCAAGGTCGCGGAAAGCGGCAGCTTCTCCAAAGGGGCCGAGGCCACCTTCATCACGCAGTCGACGGTAAGCCAGCATATCTCGGCCCTTGAGAGCGAATTCGGCATGAAGTTGCTCGACCGCACCGGCAAGGGCGCCCTCCCCACCGAAGGAGGAAAGATCCTACTGGAACGGGCGCGCAAACTGGTGGAGTACGCCAAGGAGATACCGGTCGCGCTGGCTCGTTTCAAGGGGATCGAGGAAGCGGAGCTGAACATCGCGGGGAGCAGCATTCCCGGCGAGTACATGATCCCGGCCGCCCTCCCCCTGCTGATCAATCGGTTTCCCGGTGTGACCATCGTGCTCAGGCAGGGAGACAGCCGCGACGTGCTCGGCAAGTTGTTGTCGGAGGAGGTGGAACTGGGCGTGGTCGGCGGCCGTTTCGACGAGGAAACGCTGGAGTTCGCCCCCTTTGCCGAGGACGAACTGGTGCTGATAGCGCGAGCCGGGCACCGCTGGGGCAAGCAAAAGGCGATCAACAAGGAGGAACTGCTCGGTGAGTCGGTGGTGTTGCGCGAAACCGGATCCGGGACCGGGAAGGCAGCGGCGCAGGCCTTGCGCGAGGCGGGCATCGATCCCGCACGGCTGCGGGTGGCGGCGCACCTGGGGAGCAACGAGGCCGTGAAGCGGGCGGTTATTGCCGGCATCGGTGTTTCCTTCGTCTCCGCGATATCGGTGCGGCACGAACTGGAACAAGGGACGCTGATCCAGGTTCCGGTGGACCAGGTTTCCATCAAGCGACAATTTTATCTCGCCAGCCGCAAGGGGCGCGAACTGTCACCGGCGGCAGTCGCTTTCAAGACCATCATGCTGGAGATGTTTAAGGGCGATGGGCAATTGACCGCAATCGATAATTGAGTTCGCAGACTGCACGGGCGAGAGCGGAGGGAAAGTTCTCTTTACGCATAACTCTGTAGGGGCGAATAATCATACGCCCCATCCTCCTCACACTGAAGCCCGCCCTTTACCACCCTTTTTGTTCCCCATCGCGATGGTTTCTGGTTGTTCAGGTGTCGGTATTGCCGACTCGAGGCTTTAAGGTGTCAATTATCAATCACAGACCGCTGTCTCTTGCGTTCCCCCACCGCCTTCTTGTCGGAGAGCCGCCGCTCCTTGGCGCCGCGCGGCACCTTGGTTGCGACCCGCTTCTTCCGCTTCTGCTCGCGCCTGCGTAACAGTTCGGCCAGTCGTTCGAGCGCCTTCTCCCTGTTTTGGGCCTGGGAGCGGCTCTCACTGGCCTGGGCCACGATCCCGGTCGGCAGATGCCTGATCCGCACCGCCGAGTCAGTCGTGTTGCGATGCTGCCCTCCCGGCCCCGACGCGCGGTAAAATTCAACCTTTATTTCAGATTCCTTTATCTCTGCCATCTTCCTCTTCCTTGTTGCTGCCGAATCCGGTGAATATACCACGACTGCTGCATGCTCCCAAGCCTTCTTATCAGCCTTACAAACTCGACACACAGATACTTACCTGCACAGGCACTACGCACCACGTATGTGTAGGGGCGAATAATCATCCCCCCCCTTCCGTCACACCACGACAATAGGGCAGCGGTTGATGTAACCGGCAATATTTGCTACATTGGCACTCTTTCAACATTACATCCGCTACAAGGAGAGTTGAACATGCCCGTTATCACCATAGATCTCGGCATCATCGAGAACAAAGAGAAGAAGGGCCAACTGGTGCAGGCGTTGACCGAAGCCGCCAGTTCCGTCACCCAGATCCCCGCCGACAAGTTCATCGTTTTCATCAAGGAGATGGAGCGTGAGAACATTGGCGTAGGCGGCAAGTTGCTGTCGGACATCCTCAAATAAAGGCATAGGAGGCCATATGAAAAAGAGCTTGGGCATAGGCACCCACGTCATGCCGACCCCGGTCTGGCTGGTGGGAAGTTACGACATAGCTGGCAAACCGAACCTGGCCACGGTGGCCTGGGGCGGCGTCTGCAGCTCCGACCCCGCGGCGGTCACCATTTCCCTGCGCAAGTCGCGCTACAGCTACGACGCGATCCTCAAGCGCGGCGCCTTCACCGTGAACATCCCGTCGCAGCAGTTCGCCGTCGCGGCCGACTACGCCGGGATTGCGTCCGGCAAGAACGAGGACAAATTCGCAAAAGCGGGTCTCACCGCGGCGAAGAGCGACCTGGTCGATGCGCCGTACGTGGCGGAATTCCCGCTGGTCATCGAGTGCCGTCTGCTGCAGACGGTCGAGATCGGCGTGCACACACAGTTCATCGGCGAGATCGTGGATGTGAAGGCCGACGAGTCCGTTCTCGATGCCGCGGGACTCCCCGACCCGGCCAAGGTGCTGCCGCTCATCTACAGCCCCACCAATCGCATCTACTACGGGCTGGGCGAGGCGGTCGGCAAGGGATTTGACATCGGCAAAGAGATGATGAAGTAACTGGATGGTTGCCGTTCCTACGGTATAATCGTTCCCGTCTTTAAACCAAGGGGTGCCCATACCCTGCCGATGGCAGGCATGGCCCGAACCGGGGACGACCATGGACGACGAGACCTTCAAGAACGAAGTACTGGGCCGATTGCAGCAGATCATGGAGATGCTGGCCTCCGTCCTTCCGGAAGCGTGCATCGAGGAAGTTGAGGAAGAGCCCGCCCCCCTTCCTCGAATTGAGGCGGAGCAGGCGCACAACCCGTACGGCATCGGTGAGGAAATGCAGGATGACTACCGGTCCGCCCTCGAAAAGTGGAACCAGAAACACGGCAGCGCCTAACAGGGCGCTGCCGCGCAGGAACCGGCCGATGGTCCGGCGCCTAATTGCGCCAAGGGCCACCGGCCTTTCTTTTATGCCTAAGGCACCCCCCCCCCGTCCCCCCTTCGCAAAGGGGGGCGCCCGAGTTCACCTGCGACTCTAAACACCAACACTCCCAGAGCTCCCCCCCCCAAAAAATGCACCCAGACACTCCCCCCGCCTTTCATCAAAGACCGAAACTACTCCGACTCTTGACCACTGTCAGTGCGCGTGCCCTAGCGTCCCCCCCTTTGCAAAAGGGGGGACAGGGGGGATTTGCCCATCATCCGCCCCTCTCCCCGCCACGAACCGCCCCTCAAACTCCAGCGTCACCCTTCTCAGCGGCTCGTCCAGAAACCCAAGCGCGCGCTGCGCGATATAGGCCGGAACCCCGCCGTAAAAGGCCTGTGCGATGCCCCCGGTGATGCATGCCAGGGTATCGGAGTCGCCCCCAAGGGACACCGCCAGCCGCAGTGCGCTCTCAAAATCCTCCGAATCAAAGAAAGCGGCCAGCGCCTGGGGGAGCGTCCCCTGACAGGAGACGTCGAAACGATAATCCGGGCGGATGTCATCGCAGTCACGGGAAAGATCGTAGCCGAAGCGACCGGCGATGAAACTGCGCATCTGCTCCTTGGTGGCGCCGGTCCGCGCGAGATAGATCGCCGCCGCCGCGGCCTGCGCCCCCCGCACCCCTTCCGGGTGGCCGTGGGTGGGGAGCGAGTACTCTTTGGCCTTTTGCAGCACTTCGTCGAGGGAATCGAAGGCCCACCCCGCCGGCGCGATGCGCATCGCCGAACCGTTACCCCAACTATCGTAGGGGGCGGCGTCCTCGCTTGCCGCCCAGCGGGCGAAGTTCTTGCCGTACCCGGCCTCGGGGTAGCTGCGATAATAGCGCCGCATGACCTGCGCGTATGGCTCACCGCTCATGATCGCCTCGGCGAGCGCCACGGTGAGCACGGTGTCGTCGGTGAAGCGGCAGTGGTCCTGGAACAGCGGGAAGACGGTAGTCTTGATGTTGTTCCACTCGTAGATGGATCCGACGATGTCGCCGGTCAGCGCCCCAAGCATGTCACTCCCCCTACCCCTTCTGCCGAGGTTTTGGTATCATTTCCTGCCATGAACTACCTCTTCCATCTATACCTCTCCGGGGACGACCCCGCCATCCTCACCGGCAACTTTATGGGGGACTTTGTCAAGGGGCCGCTGTCCGACCGATTCCCGGAGCGTCTGAGCCAAGGACTCGCGCTGCACCGGCGCATCGACTCCTATGCCCAGGGGCATCCCGCCTTCACCGCCAGCCGACTGCGCATCGCGTCGGAGTTCGGGCTCTACCGCGGCATCCTGGTCGACCTGTACTACGACCATTTCCTCGCCAGCGGCTGGCGTCAGTGGCACGAGGAACCGCTGCCGGTCTACCTCGAGCGGGTCAGGAAGATCGTAGAGGGGAACCGGGCCCTGCTGCCGGAAGCGTTGCAGCGGCTGGTTCCGGTCATCTTCGAGGACATGATTCCCTCCTACCTCACCACCGACGGCATCGCCGGCGCCCTGCAGCGGATGTCCAGGCGCGTGCCGCGCGCCAACCCCCTGGGGGGGGGCGGCAAGGAGCTTACCCGCAACTACCAGGCATTGCAACAGGATTTCCTGGAATTCCTGCCCGAGGTACAGCGCTACGCCAGCGACTTCCGGCTACGCTGACACAGGCTCCGCAGTTGCCCCTTTGCTACTGTCAGCGCCTGGATAATTCCATGAATTGCAAACCTCTGGCATTGTCACAGCAACACCGGTAACTGTATTTCGCCTGCCCGCCGCATCCTCACGATCACGATTTAAAGAAAGGAAGTTCCTGCCAATACTCCAACAAGAAGCTTCCACTGCAAAAAATCACACGACAGCCCGTCAAATGACAACAATCCGCTTGAATAGAAGCCCGGCTCGCGGTAAATTAAAGCGCCGTAGTGAAGTCTTACTTGGAGAAGACCGATAGATACGATCCACCTACTCATCTTCGCCCTCGACGGCAAACGCTACGCCTTGAGACTCGACCAGGTCACCAGGGTCATCAGGGCCGCGGCGCTCACCCCGATCCCCCATGCCCCGGACATCGTACTCGGCATTCTCGATCTGCAAGGGGAGGTCCTCCCCGTCATCAATCTGAGGAAACGGTTTCGGCTGCCGGAGCGAGGCATCGGCAGCGAGGATCAGTTCGTCGTGGCCCGCACCGACCGGCTCGCGCTGGCGCTCCACGTGGACGCCACCGAGGCGGTATGCGAACAGGCTGAAGGGGCGCTGGTACCCGCCGACGGGATCATCACAGGAACCGAGTTCCTGGCCGGCGTGACCCGAACCCCGGACGGCCTGGTGCTGATCCACGACCTGGACACCCTGCTCTTCCCTGATGAAGAAGCGCAGATCCGGGCGGCGCTGGAACAGGTGTAGCGTGAGCGGCCATCATCAGCACGCACTGAGCAGTTTCGCCCGCTTCATCGGCAGGAACATGGGGTTGCACTTCCCCGAGTCGCGGCTGCCGGACCTGGCGCAGAAGATGACCGCGCTGGGAAGGGAGGCGGGCTTCGACGATCTGGACCACTACCTGTTCCAACTCATGTCCGCTCCGCTGACCCAGGAACAGATGAAGTCGCTGTGCGGCGCACTCACCATCGGCGAGACCTATTTCCTGCGCGACCCGAAGAGCTACCGCGCGCTCGAGCAACAGATACTCCCCGGGCTCATCGCGGCCAGGCGACGCGGCGGTAAGACCCTCAAAATCTGGAGCGCGGGATGTTCCACCGGCGAGGAGCCCTACTCCATCGCCATCATCCTGAGCCGGCTGCTGCGTGATCTCCCCGAGTGGAAGATCAAGATCCTGGGAACCGACATCAATGAAGAAGCGCTGGAGCGCGCCCAAAGGGGAGTGTACGGCAAATGGTCCTTCCGTAACGCCCCGGAATGGCTCATGGAGTACTTCACCCCGCTGGGGGAGGGCCATTTCCAGATCGTCCCCCGTATCCGTCACATGGTGCACTTCAGCCAACTGAACCTGGCCGGCGACTTGGGGAGCGCCCTCACCAGCGGCACGGACATCATCTTCTGCCGCAACGTGATGCTCTATTTCCATCCCGAGCTGATCGAAACGACGGTAGCCCGGTTTTATGCGGCCTTAAATCAAGGCGGCTGGCTTTTCGTAGGCCCGACCGAGGTGGATCACCAGAAGTTGGTCGGCTTCAACTGCCACCATTACGACGGTGCGTTGGTGCTCAGGAAAGGGGAGCGCCGGAAGACGCCGCGCCCCTCCACAAAAGGCGCCGGTGCGCCGCCTGCGGCCGAGGGTGCCCTCTTGACAGATGTCTCCCCGGCGCGCCCCGGGTTCGACGCAAGCGCCTCCGCCCCACATGTGGACCTGCCGGGGAGCGTCGAGCAGGCCCGCGCCGCGTACGAGTGCGGTGATTATCAGCAGGCCGCGCGCCTGGCCCTGTCAGCGCCGCACCTCCCGGAGTCCCTCGCCCTCGCGGCGCGCTGCTACGCGAACCTCGGGCGCTACCAGGAGGCGCGGGAGCAATGCGAAAAGGCGCTGCTGTTGGATCGCTTAGACGCGCACACGCACTACCTGCTCTCCATGATTCTGGAGCAGATGGGTGAAGGAAGCGCCGCCGAGGCGGCCTTGAAGCACACGCTCTACCTAGACCACGACTACCTGCTCGCCTACTTCGCCCTGGGCAACCTCTGCCGCAAGCGCGGCGAGCTTCGGGAGGCGGAGCAGAGTTTCGCCAACGCCCTGCGCCTTCTGCAGCGCTACGACCCCGCGCAGGTCCTGCCGGACGCGGAAGGGATCACCGCGGGGCTACTGACGCAGTTGATCAAGGGGATGAACGCCGGGTTGAACCGCCGCTAGTTCCAGCGGCAGCACTGTTTTTGGAGATGACGGATGTCGGTAAAGAGTTCCAGCATAGACTGGGCGGCCCTGCTCAAGCGCCAGGAGGCCGCCTTCGCCGCGGCGGATGCACCCTCGCGCGACCCGGAGCGCGAAAAGGCGCTGCTTGAGGAACGGGCACGCCAGTTGAGCCGGCAGCCCGAGCGCGCAGCCGGCGCGACCGGCATCGAGTGCCTCGAATTCCTGCTGTCCGGCGAACGCTATGCCATCGAACTCTCCTACATAGCGGCCACCCTGCCGCTCACCGATTTCACGCCGCTTTTTTGCGCCCCCTCCTTCGTACTGGGGGTCACCAACCTGCGCGGCCGCATCATCTCCATCCTGGACCTGCGCCGCTTCTTCGAACTGCCGGCGCTGGGTCTTTCCGACCTGAACCGGGTCATCGTGGTGGCGGACGACCGGATGGAGTTCGGGGTCCTGGCGGACAGCATCGTCGGCACCAGGTCCGTCGCCGATGGGGAACTGCTCCCCCTTCCCGACACCTTCACTGGCCCCAGGGAGGAATTCGCGGCAGGGGTGACCGCCGAGCGGATGGCCCTGCTCGACATGGGTCGCATCCTGTCCGATCCGAGGATGGTGGTGCACGAAGAGGTGGGGTGAAAAAGCAGGTAGAGATCAAGATTAAGATTGAGAATATGATTGTGACGTTTGATGAGTGAGGTCGAGTTCAGGTTAGGTTGAGAGACTTTCTTAGTCTTAACCTTTTTCTTGGTCCTGTCTTTAGGGGGTTCCATGCTGAGTAATATGAAGATCCGTTCCCGACTGGCCATCGGCTTTTCCGTGCTGGTGCTGTTTCTCATCTTGACCGGGGGGCTCTCCCTGAAGAACATCGCTGCCGAAGGCGACCTGCTGAGCGAGTTTTACGAACATCCCTTCGCGGTCACCAATGCCATCCACCAAGTGGACAGCAATATCGTGCGTATGCACCGTGGCATGAAAGACGTGGTGCTCTACGCGAGCGACCGGGAGGATATGGAGGTCACTCTCGCCGAGATCGACGGCTGCGAGCGCATCGTGTATCAGCAGCTCGCACTCGCCCGGGAGAGATTCCTTGGAGACAAGGGGAAGATCGACCAGATCAAGGAGTCCATGGACCAGTGGAAGGAGGTCAGGGGCAGAACCATCGCGCTGGTGCGTCAGGGCAAGATCAAGGAGGCCATCGCCTTCCATAAGACCTACGCACGCCGTACAGTCACCAAGATCGATGCGCAGGTCAACGAGGTGCTCAGGTTCTCCTTCGGCAAGGCGGAATCCTTTGCCCAAGAGTCTCAGCGCAACCAGCGCTCCACCTTCGCCCTCACCGCCGTCCTCGTGGCACTTGCCGGCATCCTCGCCGCGCTGATCGCTTTCGCCATCACCGCTTCCATCACCAAGCCGCTCACCGACGCGGTGCAGGCGGCCGAGCGGCTGGCCCAGGGGGACGTCTCGGTCGAGATCGGCAGCGACTCGGCGGATGAACTGGGGCAACTGCTTCGGGCCATGGGCAAGATGGTGCATTCCATGCGCCGCCTCGGCGAAACAGCGAACCGCATCGCGCTGGGCGACCTCGATGTCGACGTGGCGCTGCTGTCGGAACAGGACGTGTTCGGCTCCGCCATGCGCAACATGGTGGCGTCGCTCAACAGCCTCGCCGAAAACGCCGACCGCATCGCATCCGGCGACCTCACCATCGAAGTGCTCCCCGCCTCCCCCAAGGACCGGCTGGGGCACTCCTTCCGGACCATGACCAGCAACGTCAGGGAGCTCACCGTCGAAATCGCCGAGGTGGTCAACGTCCTTGCCGGTTCCGCCGCCGAGATCATGACCACGGTGAGCGAGCTCGCCTCCAGTTCGGCCCAGACCGCCACCTCCATCTCTGAAACCAACGCCACCGTGCAGGAGATCCGTCAGACCACCGACCTCACCTCCCAGAAGTCGCGCCAGGTGTACGAAGGCGCCCACCGCTCGGCCCAGATCGCCCGGACCGGCAGGGAGTCGGTCAACAGCGCCATCGGCGGCATGCAGGGGATCGACGAGCGCATGGGCTTCATCGCGGAGCGCATCGTCAACCTCTCCGAGCAGAGCCAGGCCATCGGCGAGATCATCGCCACCGTGGCGGACTTGGCCGAGCAGTCCAACCTGCTCGCGGTGAACGCGGCCATCGAGGCGGCCAAGGCGGGCGAGCACGGCAAAGGGTTCGCCGTCGTGGCGCAAGAGGTGAAAAACCTGGCCACCCAGTCCAAGCAGGCCACCTCCCAGGTCAGGAGCATCATCGGCCAGATCCAGAAGGCCACCACCGCCGCGGTCCTCGCCACCGAGCAGGGGAGCAAGGCGGTCGAGGCGGGCGTGAAACAGTCCAGCGAGGCGGGGGAATCGATCCGGCAACTGGCCGCCAGCATCGAGGAATCCTCCAACGCCACCCTGCAGATCGTCACCTCCACCCAGGAACAGGCGATCGGCATGGACCAGATCGCCATCGCCATCCAGAGCATCAACCAGGCGAGCGACCAGAACGTGGAAGGATCGCGCCAGATCGAGGCGGCGGCCCGCAATCTCTACGAGCTGAACCAGAAGCTGCAGCAACTGGTCAGCGGCTACAAGGTGGCATGACACCCATGACGGCAGAAAACAGGGGGAGTGCGCAGCATGTTTGACAGCGACGCCCTGCTCAAAGAACTGCTGGCGACCTTCGAGTTGGAGGCCCAGGAGCACCTGGGGGAGCTTTCCTCCCTGCTCCTCGCGCTGGAGCGCGACCCGGAGCTCGCCGAACGCAAACGGCTCATGGAGTCGGTGTTCCGCCGCGTGCACACCCTGAAGGGGGCGGCGCACGCCGTGAACCTCCCCGACGTCGCCCTTGCCTGCCAGCGGCTCGAGGACGTACTCGCCGATCTGAAGCGGGGCGACCTCGCGCTCGGACTGGAGCAGTTCGACGCGCTCCACGCCAGCATCAACGATCTGGGCGAGCGGGTATCCATTGGCCTGCCGCCCGCCGCGGCTGTGGCTCCCCGGCGCGAAACAGAGGCTTCCCTTCCCGCCCCTGCTTTGTTATCGGCGTCCGTGGAGGCTGCCATACCTGCCAAGGCAGCCGCGGCGCCTTCCATTGCTCCGGCGCTGTCAACCGGGGCCGGTCCTCAGGCCCACCAGCCGCCTCCCCGCGTCCCGGAAAGGCGGCCGATCGAAACGCCTCACGCCGCAGCGCGCCCGCAGGGGGACGAGACGGTCCGGGTATCGGCGCGGCTTCTGGAAGAACTCCTGTTGCAGTCAGAGGAGCTGGTTTCCGCCAAACTCTCCGCGTCCGCGCTGCACGAGGAGATGGCGGCCGTCACCGGCGAACTCGCCATGCGCCAGGGAGAGCGCAGCCGCGCCCAGGAAATCGCCCGCAGAGGGATGAAGGGAGCCAGCGGCCGGGAGGCGGCGCTGGCCGCCCTCTTGGAGCAGAGCTGCCAGGCAGAGCGGCACCTGGAGGGGCGCCTGCGCCTGCTGGATAAGGGCGCGGAAAAGCACCTGAGGTCGCTGCAGTCGTTGCTCGACCCGCTCCTGGAGGAGATGAAGAAGCTGCAGCTGCTCCCCTGCTCCACCATTTGCGACCCCTTCGCCAAGCTGGTGCGAGACCTGGCCCGCGAGCTGGGCAAGGAAGCGGAGTTCAGCCTGCGCGGGGGCGAACTCGAGATCGACCGCCGCATCCTCGCCGAGCTGAAGGAACCCCTTTTGCACCTGGTGCGCAACACGGTCGACCATGGCATCGAGGAACCGCACCGCCGTGAGCGCGTGGGCAAACATGGCAAAGGGTCGATCCGCATCGAGGCCAGGCTGCAGGACGCGAACCGTGCCGAACTGATCCTCGAAGACGACGGCGCCGGCATCGACGTGGCCCGGGTCAAGGCGGCAGCGCTATTGCTCGAAGTCGCGCCGGCGGAGGTCATCGAGCGCATGCCGGACCACGAGGCGCTGCAGCTCATCTTCGAGTCCGGCCTCTCCACCAGCAGGTCGGTCGGCAACGTGTCAGGCCGGGGAGTCGGTCTCGCCATCGTGCGCGAGTCCCTGGAGCGCCTGGGAGGCCACGTCGCCATCACCAGCGCCCCCGGGGTGGGCACTACCTTCCGGCTGGTGTTCCCGCTCTCCTTCGCGCGGATCCGCGGGCTGCTGGTGCAGGTGCGCGGCCGGGACTGCGTCATTCCTGCCACCAACGTGGAAGTGAGCGCCCGGGTGCCGCTTACCGATGTGAAACGGGTGGAAAACCGCGACACGGTGCTCGTAAACGGCGAGGTGGTCGCGCTGGTCTCTTTGGCGCGCATCCTGGAGTTGGAACGAAGCGCGCCGGGGGGCGAGGAGAGTCTCTGCTTCGTGCTCCTGCACACCGGCGAAAAGAGGATCGCTTTCGCCGTGGACCAGGTGCTTGGAGTCCAGGAGATCCTGGTCAAGCCCCTCGGGCGACAGCTTTCCCGGGTGCGCAACGTGTCAGGGGGAACGGTGCTCGGTAACGGCAGGGTGGTGCCGGTCTTGAACGTGGCCGACCTGTTCCGCTCCGCGCTTGCCGTCGAGGCGCCCGCGGTGACGCCCCCCTCCCCATCGCCGCTGGCCAGGCGGCTCACGGTCATGGTGGCGGAGGACTCGATCACGTCGCGTACGCTGTTAAAGAACATCCTGGAATCGGCAGGGTACGAGGTGCGCACTGCCGTGGACGGGGCCGACGCTCTGTCACAGCTGCGCGCCGACCCCTGCGACGTGGTCGTCTCCGACATCGAGATGCCGCGCATGGACGGCTTCCAGCTCACCGCTGCAATCCGCGCCGACGATAAGCTCGCCGCGCTCCCGGTGGTCCTGGTGACCGGGCTGGAATCGCGCAGCGACCGGGAGCGGGGCATCGACGTAGGCGCCAGCGCCTATCTGGTGAAAAGCAGTTTCGATCAGGGGAACCTGGTCGAGGTCATTCAAAAACTAAGCTGATGAGGAACCGCGTGTTCAGACTGTTGGTGGTAGAGGATTCGAAAACGGTGCAGCGCGCGCTGGTGGCTGCCTTCGAGGCCGATCCCGAGCTCAAGGTGATCGGCACCGCCGAGTCCGGCGAGGAGGCCGTCGAGGCTGCCAGAACGCTACGTCCCGACCTGATCACCATGGACATCAACCTCCCGGGCATGGACGGCTTCGACGCCACCCGGGCCATCATGTCGACCTGCCCGGTCCCCATCGTCATCGTCACCGGCAAGATGAACCCCAAGGACAGCGCGACCCTGTTCCGGGTCATGGAGGCCGGCGCCCTGATGGTCCTCGCCAAGCCCGATCCGTTGGGAAGCCCCGGCTACCAGGCCTCGGTGGAGAGCCTGATCCATCACCTGAAACTGATGGCCGAGATCAAGGTGGTGCGCCGCATCTTCCCCTCCGGCAAGGTGGCGCCCCACCCCGAGCGCCCGGTGCCCCTCCCCCCCGCGCAGACGGTGAAGGTGGTGGCGATCGGGGCCTCGACGGGAGGACCGCCACTGCTGCGCCAGATCCTCGCCGGGCTCCCCCCCGACTTTCCCGCTGCGGTCGTGGTGGTGCAGCACATGGCGGTCGGGTTCACCGAGAACTTCGTGCACTGGCTGAACCACACCTCGAAGCTCCCCGTGCAACTGGGCACCGACGGCGCGCAGCTCAAACCGGGCCAGGTCTACGTGGCGCCGGACCACTGCCACATGGAGGTCACCTCGGCCGGAAAGATTCTGCTCAGCGACGCCGACAAGGAACATGGCGTGCGCCCTTCGGTCGCGGTCTTGTTCCGGTCCGTCGCGCAGAGCTACGGACGGCATGCAATGGGGGTGCTCCTGACCGGTATGGGGAAGGACGGGGCGCTGGAGTTGAAGGCGATCCGCGGGCGCGGCGGCATTACGGTCGCCCAGGACCGGGAAAGCTCGATGGTCTTCGGCATGCCGGGAGAGGCCATAGAGATCGACGCGGCCCAGCACGTGCTGCCGCCCGGGGCGATCATCGACCTGTTGCGCAGAGTTACCAGTAAAGGCGCAAGCGCCGTTTCAAGCTAAGGAAAGAGAAAAGATGCAGACCTACCATACCGCTGGCGCCGCAAGGCACCACATACTGATCGTCGACGACAGCCCGACCCAGGCGAAGCTCCTGGAGCAGATGCTGGCCGAGCAGGGCTACCGGGTGCTCAGCGCCCGCAACGGCAGCGCCGCGCTGGAGGTGATCCGGTCCGACTGCCCCGACCTGGTCATCAGCGACATCCTCATGCCCGAGATGGACGGCTTCGAGCTCTGTCGCCAGGTGAGGCAACTGCAGGGGAAGGAGCGGCTTCCCATCATCCTGCTCACCCACCTGAACGACCCCGCCGACGTCCTGCACAGCCTCGAGGTGGGGGCGGACTATTTCGTCTCCAAACCCTACAGCCGCAAGCTCCTCTTATCCCGCATCCGCGCCGTGCTCGAAGGGGAGCGCCTGTGCCGCCAGGGGGATGCCGAGGGGGCGGTTTCAGTCGGATACCGGGGGCGTGAGTACCATGTCCACGCCGACTGCGCCCACACCCTGGAACTGCTGCTGGCGACCTACGAGATGGCGGCGGAAAAGAACCAGGAACTGCTCGGGGCGCAGGCGCTTTTGTCCAACCTGAACCGCGAATTGGAGCAGCGGGTGCTGGAGCGGACCGCGGCGCTTACCCTGGAGACGGCGGAGCGCCTGCAGGCGCTGGAAGAACTGCGCAAGAAGGACGAGGTGCTCATGCAGCAAAGCCGGCAGGCCGCCATGGGCGAGATGATCGGCAACATCGCGCACCAGTGGCGCCAGCCGCTGAACGCGGTCGGGCTCCTGGTCCAGGATCTCACCCTCTCCTACGAGTACGGCAATTTCAGCCGCGAGTACCTCGAGTCCAGCACCGGCAAGATCATGCAGATGGTGCGGCACATGTCCCAGACCATAGACGACTTCAGGAACTTCTTCACCCCCGACAAGGAGAAGACGGAGTTCCACCTGGGCCACGTGCTGCGGCGCACCGTGGCCCTGATCGATGGGAGCCTCAACGACAAGGGGATCGTCATCGAGCTGGTGACCGGCGAGGTCCCCTCCGTGGTGGGACACCCCAACGAGTTCTCCCAGGTCCTGTTGAACATCATGAACAACGCCATGGACGCCTTCGGCGAGAGAAAGACCCGGGGGCCGAGGCTGAAGGTGACCCTCGCCAGCCACGAGAACCGGGCCGTGGTCACCATCTCCGACAACGCCGGGGGAATCCCGGAGGACATCATCGACCGCATCTTCGAGCCCTACTTCACCACCAAGGAGCAGGGCAAAGGAACCGGCATCGGCCTGTTCATGGCGAAAAATATCGTGGAAAAGAGCATGAACGGCTCCCTGACCGTGTGCAACACCGGGGAAGGCGCCGAGTTCAGGATCGAGGTTTGACATGGCGGTAACGGCAGCACCCGGCAGCGGATTTAAGCTTTTATACGTAGAGGACGACGAGATCACCAGGCAGACGGTGCTCACCCTGCTGACCCGCCGGTTCCCCGACCTTGCCATCGAAGCGGCTCCCAACGGCGGCGAGGCGATGGATCTCTACGGCACCTTCGTACCCGACCTGGTGGTCACCGACATCAGGATGCCGGTGATGAGCGGCATCGAGATGGCGCGGCGCATGTTAGTGCAAAAGCCGTCCCTGCCCATCATCGTCACCAGCGCACATAGCGACATGCAGTACCTCATGGAGTCGATCGAACTGGGGATCGCACGCTACGTCCTGAAGCCGATCGACAGCGGCAAACTTTTCGCCTCCATCGAAGCCTGCCTGGGCACCCTGTCGACCGAGCGTGAGCTGCAGGCGCAGCAGGCTTTCGTGCGCAAGCTGTCGCGCGCCGTGCAGCAAAGCCCGAGCTGCATCGTGATCACCGACCCCGCAGGGACCGTGGAATACGTGAACCCGAAGTTTACGGAGCTCTCTGGCAGGGAGGAGGCGGAGGTGCTGGGACACTCCCTGGCCGAGCTGCTGCCTGGTGGCGATGAGATCTGGGCCCGGGTTTCCTCCGGCGACACCTGGCACGGCGAGGTGGCCGGGGTGGGAAAAGAAGGCCGCCCCCTGTACCAATCCAGCTCGGTATCGCCCGTCCACGACGAGGCCGGGGCAACCACCAACTTCGTCGCGGTGCTGGAGGACATCACCGAGCGGGTCCTGAACGAGAGAAAAATTGCGCAGTTGAACCAGAGCCTTTCCGCACGCGCTGAGGAACTCGAAATCGCCAATCGTGATCTCGAGGGTTTCAGCTACACGGTCTCCCACGACCTGCGCACGCCGCTCACCAACATCAACGGCTACTGCCAGGTGATCCTGGAAATCTACGGCGAGACCCTGGAGACCGGGTGCAAGGATTTCATAAACACGATTCTCAACGAAACCATCAACATGAACCAGCTGATCAAGACCCTGCTGGAGTTCTCCCGAGTCACCCGTGCGGAGATGATGAAATCGCCCGTGGACCTGAGCCAGATGGCCACCCTGATAGCTGCCTCGCAGCAGCTCGCCGCCCCCGGACGCAGGCTCTCCTTCACCATCGAGCCCGATATCACCGCCTATGGCGACCCCGACCTTTTGAAGGTGGTGCTGGAGAACCTCATCTCCAACGCCTGCAAGTATTCCGGGAAGAAGGAACAGTCCCTGGTCCAGTTCCGCAGCACCAAGCTGGAGGTTGAAACGGTGTACCAGGTATGCGACAACGGGGCGGGATTCGACATGGCCCAGGCGGACAAGCTCTTCAGCCCGTTCCAGCGCCTGCACACGGAGCGGGAGTTCAACGGCTTCGGCGTGGGCCTTGCCACCGTCCAGCGCATCATACAGCGCCACGGGGGGCGCGTGTGGGCCGAGGGCGAGGTTGACCGTGGTGCTTGCTTCTACTTCACCCTTCCGGAACCGCAGTCATGACGGCGGCGCCGGGAGTTCTTACAGTTAGCAGGAGGTCTCATAAGTGAACGCGATGAACATGCACTCACAACGGATTTTGCTGGTCGACGACGAGGAACTGATCCTCGAAGGATGTCGCGCCTGCCTGAACAACGCCGGGTGGCACGACGTCCTTACCGAAAGCGACAGCCGCCTGGTGCTTTCGCTTCTTGAGCGGGAGGAAGTCGACGTCATCGTGCTCGACCTGCGCATGCCCAACATCACCGGCGTGGAACTGCTGCCCCAGATCGTGAAGCAGCATCCGCAGATCAAGGTGATCGTCTCGACCGCCAACAACGAGGTGGAGACGGTGGTGAACTGCATGAAGGAAGGCGCCTACGACTACATGGTGAAGCCCATCGACGTGAAGCGCCTGCTCACCTCGGTGAAAAAGGCGATGGAGATGCGCAGCCTCGCCAACGAGCTGTCGGCGTTGAAAACCTACATGTTCACCGACCGCCTGGACCACCCGGAGAGCTTCGACGGGATCGTCACCGGCAACAAGGCGATGCGGGCGGTTTTCCAGTACCTCGAGGTGATCGCCGCGACGCGGCAGCCGGTCACCATCACCGGCGAGACCGGTACCGGCAAGGAGCTGATCGCCCGCGCCATCCACGACCTGAGCGGCTGCAGCGGCGACTACGTGGCGCTCAACGTGGCGGGGCTGGACGACAACATGTTCTCCGACACCCTGTTCGGCCACCGCAAGGGGGCCTTCACCGGCGCCGAGCAGAACCGCGACGGCCTGATCACCCGCGCCGCCGGCGGCACGCTCTTTCTCGACGAGATCGGCGACCTGAACGAGATGTCGCAGATCAAGCTGCTCAGGCTGTTGCAGGAACAGGAGTACTACCCGGTCGGATCCGACTTCATCAAGAAAAGCGACGCCCGTATCGTGCTGGCCACCAACCGTGACCTGCAGGAGATGATCAAGCAGGGCAAGTTCAGAAACGACCTGTACTACCGGCTCTGCGGCCACCGGGTGCACCTCCCTCCCCTGCGTGAACGCCTGGACGACATCCCGCTTCTTTTGGACCACTTCCTGGAGAAGGCGGCCGCGCGCCTGGGCAAGAAGAAGCCCACCCCTCCGCCGGAGCTGGCCGTGATGCTCACCCTGTACCCTTTTCCGGGTAATGTGAGGGAATTCGAGGCCCTAGTCTCCGATGCCGTACTGCGGCACACCTCGGGCGTCCTTTCCATGGACACCTTCAAGGCTGTGATAGGCGACCAGCGTCCCGCACAGCAGGTTGCCGCGGGCGCGGGCACGAGCGGTTGCGGCAACGCGCTGTGCGACATCTTCGGGCACTTTCCCACCATCGACGAGGTCGAGCAGTACATGATCGCCGAGGCGATGAAGATGGCCAAGGGGAACCAGGGGTTGGCCGGCAAGATCCTCGGCATGGGTCGCCAGACCCTCAACAAGCGCCTCAAGGCCCAGTCGGCCTGAAAAGACAAAAGCAGTTACGCAGAAAACGCAAGGCATTCGCGAAGCGCACCGAGAGAGGCTGAAGGGTTACTCCCCTAAAAGCCTCTCTTTTGCGTTCTTTGCGGATACTCCGCGTACTTCGCGTAACTGCTTTTTGGGTTCTTGCCTGTCCTTGCCTTTACTAAAAGTGCTGTGCCACGATCCCCTGGGCGAGGTCCATCGACGAGGTGAAGGCGGGAGAGATCGGATTCAGCACGTGGACCGTCGGCCCGTCCGCCACCACCAGGAAGTCCATCACCAGCTGCTTGGTGTCCCAGTCCACGAGCTGCGGCCGGATCCCCACTTTGGAGGCGGCGACCACGTCCTGCGGCGAGAGTTCCTTGACCAGGCGCGCGGCATCCTTGAAGAAGACGGAGGGGATGTACTTGGCGGGCTCGGTGAGCGCCACGTTGCGGAAGGGCTTGTTGGTCAAGAACAGCACCAGGTCCTGGAAAGCGATGGAAAGGCCCTCGGCGTCGATACCCTTAACGATGCCGTAATTCTCCCTGCCGAAAGCGGGGATGGCGGTGGGGCCCAGGTAGACGTCGCCGTGCACGCTGCGGGTGAAATGGACCCCGAGAAACGGGTTGCGGATGTCCGGGACCGGATAGATGCTCGAATTGACCGTGTACGGCGCGTCCTTTTTAAGAAGCCGGTACACCCCCTTGAAGGGGATCAGCCGGTAGTTTTGCCCCACGCCGAAGAAAGCCGCCACCTTGTTGCAGTATGCCCCGGCCGCGTTGACGAACCTGTTAAAGCCGATCTCGCCCTTGGTGGTGAGAGCGACGCCGCTCCCCTTGAGGCCGGTCATCCGGCACCCCATCACGAAGCTGACCTTGCCGCTCTCTTCCAGGTCCTTTTTCAGGCTCTTCAGCACGGCCTTCGGGTCGACCACCGCGGTGTAGTGCGAGAAGAGCGCCCGTTGCACCGTGCGGGCGTTGGGCTCGATGGCGGCGAGTTGGTGCTCGTCGATCATGTCCACCTTGGCGCCGTTGGCCGTGGCGCGCCGGAACAATTCGTCCAGGACCGGCAGTTCGGCCTCCGTGCGCGTCACGATCACCTTGCCGTTTTCCAGCAGCGGCAGTCCCTTCTCCTTGCAGTAGGCCCGCATCAGGAAGTTGCCGTTCAGGCAGGATTTCGCCTTCAGGCTGTCCGGTGAATAGTAGATGCCGGCGTGCAGCACACCCGAGTTGCGGCCGGAGGCGTGCACGCCGAGTTCCGCTTCCTTCTCGATGATCACGATGTCGCCGTGTCCGGTCCGCACCAATTCCCGTGCGATGGTGAGCCCGATAATGCCCGCCCCGACGATCAGTATCTCAGCCTTGTCGATGCTCATGTCATCTCCGTATCCAATCGGTTTTAAAAGCTTCAACGCAAAGACGCCAAGTCGCTAAGCCGCAAAGCCAAGACTAACGGAACTGCAAAACCATTAAGCCAGATACTTTACTTCTTGAGTAACGCAAAGCCGCAGAGACGCAAAGAGCATGGTGAGGATTAAAGCCTTTGCTTCTCCCCCCAAAAGGTTTTCTTAGCGTCTTTGCGTCTTTGCGTTAACAAAGCCTTGAAGCCTTTTGCCTGGTTTTTCGCCAGGTTCACTTTTCTTCGCGGCTTTGCGGCTTTGCGGCTTTGCGTGAGGCGCATTAGGTCTTATTCCCGCACCGAGAACCTGGCGTACGCGTCGCAGCGCATGATCTGGACCGCGCTCGTGTTGCCGCGCGGATAGATCTCCCGCGCCAGGTAGGCGAGTTCTTCCGGCTCCTCGTGTGCCGGCACATCGCGCCACCAAGCCTTGCTCCCCCCTTGCGTCCCGTCGCTCCAGCGATAGCCACGCTCCTTGAGGACATCCTTCTTGTCATACGGCGCGGACACGGCATAAATGCGCGAAGTGACCTCATGGGCCCGCTTCAGAAGCTCCAGGAAGATCGGCGCACCGCTCACCGGCAGTCGCTCCAGCAACAGCCCCAGCCCCCCTTCGGCATCATCCAGCGCGCGGTGCGCGTTGATGGTGAGGGAACCGGTCTTGAACAGGAGGAATTCCAGGGTACGTGAGGAAAGCCGCTCGGCGCTCCAGTCCACCTGGCACACGGTGCAGGCCCACGGGAGTTTTACGAAGGAGGGGAAGCGGGTTTCTACGAATTTGCGGTCAAAAGCAGCGTTGTGCGCGATGACCAGGTCGGATTTATCTGCCAGTGCGTTAACGAAGGCGTCGTCGAAAGCCTGGCCGCGCACCATGTCATCGCAGATGCCGGTTATCTCCTGAACCTCGGGGGGGATGGCGAAGCCGGGATCCTCGAAGCCGGAATAGCGGTCCGTGATCCGGAAGATCTCGCCGCTGTCGGGGTCGAACTCGAAGGCGACAATGCCCAGTTCGATCACCTTGTCCTGCTTGTGGTTGAGGCCCGTGGTCTCGGTGTCGAGGCAAAGCGCGACCTTGGCGTGACGGGGACCGGGGCGCCCGAGCCGCGTGTCCCGCGCCAGGTTCAGGCGGCGCAGCACCTGGTAATCGCCCGTCGAGTGCAGCGAGGCGATGGCAACCTCGATTTCCAGGGGGTTCATCTCGAAGACTTTCTTCTTAGCTGGCGGCATGATCAACCTTTGTCGTGCGGAGGGATAGTTTTAGCAATCGCTGGTGGTCGCAAACGATACCATACAGGGAGGTTGCTAGGCAAGGAGAGCTGCGCGAATCGGCTGAGACAAAGCAACCGGGGCCTGATCCAGTATGGACGGCCCCGGTGCCATGCGTATCGGTACTGAACCTCTAAGAGAGATACTTCTCCCTGAGAGCGACCTTGTTGATCTTGCCCACGCTGGTCTTGTCAATGGCGTCAACGAACTTCACCTTAACGAGCACCACCTGCTTACTGACCACCCCCTTGTCGGCGTACTGCCTGACGTGGTGGGAGATGTCCTTCTCGGCTATCTTGACGGAGGGTTTGGGGACAACGAGGGCCAGCGGGCGCTCGCCCCATTTCTCGTCGGCCCTGCCGATTACGGCCACCTCGGCGACTGCGGGGTGGTGCGCGATGATGTCCTCCAATTCCAGCGAGGAAACCCACTCACCTGCCACCTTGATGACATCCTTGCTACGGTCGGTGATGCGCAGGTAGCCCAACTCGTCGCGCACGGCGACGTCGCCGGTGTGCAGATATCCTCCCACCCAGAGACGCTCGGAGGCCTTGTGATCCTTGAGATACCCTTGGGTGAGCCAGGGAGAGCGGACCACCACGTTGCCGGCGCTGGCGCCGTCGCGGGGAAGTTCTTTCAGGTCCGCGTCGACCACGCGCAGGTCCACCAACGGCAGGGTAAGCCCCGTCTTGCAGCGGATTTCCGCCTGCTCCTCGGGGGAGAGTTCCAGCATCTCGGGCGTCAGTTGCGAGATGGTAAGGATGGGGCAGGTCTCGGACATGCCGTAACCGGTGAAGACGTCCATCCCCGCTTTCAGCGCCTCGACGCAGAGGTTGCGCGACAGGGCGGCGCCGCCGATGATGAGCTTCCAGCCCTTGAGATTCATGCGCGCAGCGTGGGGGTGCTTCAGGAGCATGTGCAGGATGGTCGGCACGCAGTGCGAGAAGGTGACCCCTTCCCTCTCCTTCAATTCGAGCAGCGTTTCCGGAAGGTAGCGCCCCGGGTAGACCTGCTTCAGCCCCAGCATGGTGGCGATGTAGGGGACGCCCCAGGCGTGGACATGGAACATCGGCGTGATGGGCATGTAGACGTCGTCGCGGTGCAGGCAGCCGTGCGCGGTGGCGGTGCCCAGGGTGACCATGAGCGCCATGGTGTGCAGCACGAGCTGGCGGTGGCTGAAATAGACCCCCTTGGGCATCCCGGTGGTGCCGGTGGTGTAGAACGTGGTGGCGCGGGTGTTCTCGTCCAGGTCGGGGAAATCGAACTGCGGCGAGGAGTTGGCCAGGAGCGTCTCGTACTCACCGGCGAAGGGGACGGTGTCGTCATCCTGTGCCTGCTCGTCGCTGATCAGGATGTAGGTGCGCACGTTGTCGATCCTGCCGCGGATCTGCTCCAGGATGGGGAGGAACTCCGCATTCACCAGCAGCACGTCGTCCTCGGCGTGGTCGATGGTGTAGAGGATCTGCTCCGGAGACAGGCGCACGTTGATGGTGTGCAGCACGGCGCCGATCATGGGGACGGCGAAGAAGAGCTCCAGGTAGCGATGGCTGTCCCAGTCCATCACCGCGACCGTCTGCCCGGGACGGACCCCGAGGCTGGTCAGCATGTTGGCCGCACGCCCTACCCGCTCCCGGAGCTGACGGTAGTTGCCCCGGTAGTGGTCGCGGTAGACGATCTCCTGGTCCGGGTTATCAACCACCGGGTAGAGCAGCATGTTCTTGATCAGCAGCGGGTAGTCGTAAGCGGACGGGGTGCGGGGAATCAGCAAATCACTCATCTAGAGCCTCCTCGTTGAAGCGATGGTTAAACTTTTTGGCAGTCATCCAGGAACGTCTGCAGCACGCCTTCTTCGACACCGGCCAGGGACGCGATGCGGGACAGGCGCGGGAAGGACCACAGGGTGCGCCCCTCGGCGAGACGCTGGCCGCCGGCGTCGTAAATGGCCATGACCACCTCCGCCTCAGGCGGATCGAACTTCAGCACCTGCCCCACCACCTTGATCTCGGTGCCGGTGGCGACCGGCTTCAGGAAGCGGACGGTGATCTCCCGCGTCACCCCGAGCCTGCCGTGGCAGGCGAACAGCGCGTAGGCCGCAGCCTCGTCCATGAGCGCGGAGATGATCCCGCCGTGCACCATGCCGTCGAAACCGCAGTAGCTGGCGGGAACGGTGGTCAGGCAGGCGACGCCGTCGGCGGTATGGTGGAAGCGAAGCCCCAGTCCGTGGGGGTGCCCCTCCGAGCAGACAAAACAGGAGCCGGGCCAGCGTCCCTGTACCGGCGGCAGGTTCAAGACGGACGCATGATGGTCCGCGTTGCAACATTCATTCATCGCTTCCTCCTGGAAATAAACTTGATCGGCAGTGGTCAGCACCGCATGCAGCGCACGTTCCCCTTTTCGCCCCAGCGCCCCAGCGCCTGGTTCAGCTGCTCCATCCCCTCTTGCACCGGTCTGCCCAGGGCAAAACGGAACAGCGGGGCAAGCACGCCGCCAAACTCCCAATTGAGCCGGACCTTCAAGCGCTCTGGGCTCACCGGCTCGATACGACAGGTAAAAGTCCAGACCAGCAGCGGACGCCCGAGGAAAGTACTGCGCCAGGTGAGTACCCCTTCCGCCTTGTGCTCGAGGGTCGCCGGTACGGTGAAGGGGTCGATGCCCGGAAGATGAACCACGAGTTCGTGGCGGTCTCCCACCGTCCCGGGTCCGGTGACCTTTGGGAACAGGGGGTTCCACTGCGGGTACAGGGAAAAATCGGATAGGAGATCCCATACCCTGTCAGTCGTCGTCTGCAGAACTGTTTCGCAATGGAAAGGTATCACGGCGCCTCTGAACCTGGTCGAGTGACAAGACCAGCAACTTTACTATTTTTCGGTTCCGGATGCCATAATTGTTTGTATACGACGGGTGAAAAGTTTGATCTCGCAAACAAAAAGCCGCCCCTTTTTTGGGCGGCTCTGCGTGAACATACTCTTGGTGGAAAGGCTACTTCTGGAAAATAGACCCTTTCTCGATCTGGCTCTTGCGAATCTCGTATTCCCTCCTGTTGATCCTGCCGGCCTTGTAATCATCCTCCACCTGCTGCATCTGCCGGATCATAAGCCCCGACGCCTACCGCCGCGCCACCTAAGGCGCCACCAACCGCACTCCCTTCACGGGATGCACACCCGGAGAGCGATGCAGACAAGAGCATACTTACGATGAGTATTATCCTTTTCATAGCTGCACTCCTTTGGTCGTAGTTTTGGGCTCATCGCCTAAACCAGAATAGCATAATGTTAATTTTTTCACATTTTTTCACTAATTAGGGTTCTTTCCCCTCAGGAGGGATTTCCGGTGCTGGTTCGCCGCGGAAAGTCCAATACAGAAACCAGAGCGAGGGCACCAGGATCACGGCCCCTATGGGAAGCACGGCGAGGTAGGCGATCAGGGTGCTGCGTGGAGCGGCGGCCGCGTGCAGGGGCATCTCCTGTATGATGAGATCGGGATGGAGCGCGGCTGCGAATCCGGCCAGGGTAAGAACGACCGTTGCCCCGGTCGTCATCTGTGCCAGGCGGTAGCGTCTTAACAAAAGCAGCAGTTGCGTGGCAACACCGGCGAGTACCGCCAGGACGACGCAGAGCATGGGCCAGGACCCAAGCAGCCTGTGGGAGAACTCGGGGGCCGTCTGCAAGGCCAGCGGGATCATGGCCGCAGTCACCACGCCGAGGGCCACGCCGGCGGCTATCGCTGCGTTTCGGAAATCTTCCTGGAGCGCCCCCCTCACCCGCACCGTCATGTACACCGGAGCGAGGCAGGCACAGATACAGATTCCCACGACCCCACCCATGACGGTGAAAGGGTTGAGCCAGACGCCGGTTCCGGTGGCGACCACGTCGTTGTCGATGGTAATAGTGCCAGCCGCAGTCGCCGAAACCGCCATGCCCAGGGCAAAGGGGGTGAGCACGCTGGCGATTTCAAAAACCCGGGCGCTGAAGGGAACTTCCCTGCCGGATGCCCTGCCGTAGTGCCGGAAAGCGTAAGCGGCGCCCCTGAAGTTGATACCGACCAGGGCGACCACCAGCGGGGTCATAAGTGCGATGAACAATGCGGCAAAGCCGGTGGGAAAAGCCGTGAAAAGCGTCACCACCACGAAGATGAGCCAGACATGGTTCGTTTCCCAGACCGGTCCTATGGCGTTGAAAAGCGCCTCCCTCTGTTCCCGTGCGCGGGGGCCGAACGCCAGTGCAGTCCAGATGCCTCCGCCGAAGTCGGCGCCGCCGAACAGCGCGTAGAGCACCAGCCCCAGGGCGGCCACCAGCGCGGCGAGCGATACCGGGTCAAACATGGCGCACCTCCCCGGTGTGGCGCCCCTGGTGACGCAGTAACAGTTTCAGCATCCCCGCGGTGAGACATAGGTAGACAATGACGAAGGTGGTAAAGACCGTAACCATCCCGCCGTTGGGAGTCACCGCCTGCGAAGTGCGCAGGTACCCCTGCACCACCCAGGGCTGCCGGCCGAACTCGGTTACCAGCCAGCCGCTCTCCAGCGCGATGATACCGAAGGGCGAGGCGAAGATGAGGTATTTCAGCAGCCGCGGCTGATCGGGCACCGCCTTTTGCCGCCAGCGCAGCCACCAGAACCAGCCAAGGCCGATTGCCATGACAAAGAAGGAGCCGACCATCAGGTCGAAGAATGGGTGCACCAGCCTTGGGTCGGGCGTGGTCCCTTGCGGGAAGGCATCGAGCCCCTGCACCACGGCGTTGGGGTCATCCGCGGCGAGTACGCTCAAGAGCTTGGGGATGCGCACCGCGTAACGCACCTTTCCGGTAGCGGGATCGGGCCACCCCCCTATCACCAGTGGAGCTGCGGCGGAAGTTTTGAAGTGCGCCTCCATCGCGGCCAGTTTCGCCTTCTGGAATTTGGCCACCGAGTCTGCCGCCCAGTCACCCGTTACCAGCATGAGAGGCGCCGCCACCGCAGCAACCGAGAGCGACAACACGAGCGCCTTTTTCGACTCCGCCACATTCCTCCCCTTTAAGACCAGAGCGGCGTAGTAGCCGGCAACGGCAAAAGAAGTGGCGACATAGGCGGCGAGTGTTCCGTGCAGCGCCTCGTGGGGCCACGCGGCGTTGGCAAAGGCCCGCAGCGGCAGCACATCCGAGGGTGCCCCGTTGACGATCCGGAAGCCGTCCGGGGTGTTCATCCAGCCGTTGGCACTGATCACGAAGATGGCGGAAATAGCAGCAGCGAGGGTGAGGGGTATGGTGCAAAGGAAAAGAGCACGCCTGGAAAGCCGTCGTTCGCCGTAAAAGTATAGGGACAGAAAGATCGCCTCGGTGAAGAAGGCGAAGCCTTCCATGGAGAAGGCGAGGCCGATCATCGCCCCGCTGAAGGCCATGAAGCGCGGCCATAGCAGCCCGAGTTCAAAGGAGAGGATGGTACCGGAAACGGCCCCTATGGCGAACACCACCCCGGCCGGCAGGACCCAGCGTCTGGCGATCCGGTGCCAGCTTTCATCACCGGTTTTCAGCGCGAGCCCCTCGGCGAGCATCAACAAGAGCGGCAGCCCTATTCCCAAAGTGGCGTAGATGATATGAAATACGAAAGAAACGCCCATCAGGGCGCGGGCGGCGAGAAGGTTGTCCATGGTAACCCCATACAAGAATTAGAAGATGTTTAATTTTGCTGATCAGGGGAGTCTTGTCAAGAAACGACGCAAGGCGCGACCTCCCCTTCCCCTGAGTGAAGGTTCATTGCGGAATTTCGGATAGCGTGGAGTGTTAGCCACTACCAGTACATCTGGCAAAGAGTTCCCCCCTTTGCGAAGGGGGGACAGGGGGGATTTGCTCTTTGTTCCACCGATCGCCCAATGTCCCGCATCATGCGTAAAATGTCCTGCGGGACACTCGCCAACAGCAGCGCAATAGGCAATAATGCGGCCATCAACTGAAGGAGGGGAAGCCATGAGGTTCATGCAACTGCGCAACGCCACATCCATAATCGAGTATGCAGGGAATAGGTTTCTGATCGATCCGGTCCTAGCCGACAAGGGTGCCTACCCCCCGTTTGCGGGGACTGTCAACTCTCACCTGCGCAACCCGCTGGTGGATCTGCCGGTCCCTGTCGAGACCTTGTGCGAGGTTGACGCAATCATCGTCACTCATACCCATCTCGATCACTGGGACGAAGCCGCCGCAAAGCTGCTACCGAAGCATTTGCCGATCTTCGCGCAGCACGACAAAGATGCGGCCGGGTTCCGGGCGGCGGGTTTCCAGCAGGTGACGGTTCTCACGGAGGAAAGTCATTTCGGAGGAATCACCCTGACCAAGACACCGGGCCAACACGGCAGCGACGAGACCATGGTGAAGTTAGGTGACCGACTGGGAGAGGTGTGCGGGGTGGTGTTACGGCATCCGGACGAGAAAACACTCTACCTGGCCGGAGATACCATCTGGAACCAACAAGTTGCAGAAACGCTGCAGAAGTACGCGCCCGAGGTGATCGTTGTGAACTGCGGCGACGCCCAGATCATCGGCTGCGGCTCTATCATCATGGGTAAGCGGGACGTCATGGAGGTCTGCCAGACGATGCCCGATGCGACCGTTATTGCCAGCCACATGGAGGCGATGAACCACGCGATGTTGTCCCGCAAAGAATTGCGTGACTTCCTGAACGAAAATGGCATGATGCGGCGAGTACTGGTGCCTGAGGATGGGGAGCCCTGCGAGCTGTGACGAACCGGAGCGAGGCACGGAGAAGCAGAAAGAGAGGTTTACATGCCGGTCCCGTCTGTCGCAGTCGTCGCCTTCAACCACTTCAGCCCCTTTCATTTTTCGGTGCCGTGCATCGTCTTTGGCGACGTGTTGCCTGGTCACAAGCTCTTCGATCTCAAGATATGCGCTGGAGAGCCGGGCGAAAAACGCTCCCGCCAGGGATTCAGCATCGATACCAGCTTTGGATTGGAAGAACTGGCGCAGGCCGACATCGTCATCGTCCCCTACTGGCGTGACCCCGCTGAAAAGCCAAACCAGGAACTGCTCGACGTCCTGGTCGCCGCGCACAGGCGTGGCGCGCTGGTGGTGGGGCTCTGCCTGGGCACCTACGTTCTCGCCTACGCGGGTTTGTTGGATGGTCGTAAGGCGGGCACGCACTGGGAATTCGAGCAGGACTTTGTCACCCGCTTCCCGAGAGTCCACTTGGACACCAACGCATTATATGTAGAAGACGACCGGTTGGTGACCTCGGCGGGAACCGCGGCGGGCCTCGACTGCTGCCTCTACCTGGTGCACAGAGAGCATGGCCGGGCCATCGCCAACAAGGTTGCCCGGCGCATGGTTATCCCCCCGCACCGAGAAGGCGGGCAGGCTCAATTCATCGAGCAGTCTGTTCCCGTTTCCACCCGCGACGCCAACATCAACAACCTGCTCGACTACCTGAGAAACAACCTGAACAAAGCGCACAGCCTGGACGAACTGGCCGACTACAGCCTGATGAACCGCCGTACCTTCACGCGCCACTTCCAGAAGGCAACCGGCAGGTCTGTCGGCGCTTGGCTCATGAGCGAGCGCCTGCAGAGGAGCCAGGAACTCCTGGAGACCACCAGTCACTCCATAGAGAGCGTGGCCGAGCTGGTCGGTTTTCAATCCGCCGCCTCGTTCCGTCAGCACTTTAGATCAAGGTTCAACGTCACCCCGACCGAATGGCGCCGAACCTTCCAAGCCGGCAGCGTGCATTGATAGCATAACTCCTGATGGTGTTGCCAAGTGGCGAAAGGATGATAAGGTTAATGCGTTCTAACACTACATCCTTTTCGAAAAGGAGGCTGCCGATGCCGCACAACAACCTTCCCCATCCGGATATGATCACGAAGTCAGAGGAGACGCGCCAGATCTTGACCCCTGATCTATACGCGTACATGATCTCCCTCATCCCGACTCCCGAAAGGTACGCCGAATTACACAAGCGGTTCGAGGATAGCGTTACTGGGTTTTTTAAAGGTGATCCTGCGATGGTCAAGGAGTGCGAGGATGCTCGTGACGAGTTGAACAAGGCGTGGTCGGTCGTGCACGGCGTCAGCAAAGCTGTGAGCCCAATCGACCCGACGGTACAGCAAAAGTTCGGGGCTGCCAAACATAAAGCCTCTACAAACTCTCCCGCGCTGACAGCCGCCAAGGATCTAAAAGTGCAATACGACAAAAACGGCCGTCCACACTGCTCGGTAAGCAAATTGCCAGGTGCGAGAGGGTATGACCTATGGTTCTGCGAGGAAGAACCGGGCATTGAGAGCAACTGGAATTTTTTTGAATGGTCCAGCAACTGCCAGGGGATCTCCCTCGCCGGGCTGAACCGGACAAAGACGAACTACCTGAAAATCAGAGGCAAGCGAGGCAACACGCTAGGCCCTTGGTCGAACATGGTGGTCTTGCCACCAGTTTAGCAGATCCCCTGTTATCCCCCTGGTGCAAGCCAGGGGGATTCCCGCCTTGAAATCCTCCGTCGTCTTCCACCAGGTGTTTATCCCACCGCGTAGGCTCATGCACATCGTCCACACTTAGCGAATCGTGCGTCTTTCCAATTGGTCACGTCACCTCCCGCTGAAATCCGTCGCATTCAAATCAAATCCGGCACATTTGAACGAAATACGTCCCATCCCAGCGAAATACGTCACATTTGAACGAAATACATCACATCCCGACGAAATACGTTACATTTGAGCGAAATACGTTACATTTGAGCGAAATACGTTACATTTGAGCGAAATACGTCACATTTGAACGAAATGTTATCACATCCCAACGAAATACGTCATATTTGAAAGAAATGTGTCACATCCCAACGAAATACGTCATATTTGAAAGAAATGTGTCACATCCCAGCGAAATACGTCATATTTGAACGAAATGTGTCACATCCCAGCGAAATGCGTCACATTTGAACGAAATATGTCATATCCCAACGAAATACGTCACATATTGACGGAATGCGTCACATCGTCACATCTGTCGGAGAATTGCTGCAGCCGTTACACCGGCGGCGATTGCGGGGAGAGGCTTTTTGAGTAGAAGCATTACAAATGCAGTAGTCAGCAAAGCCGCCTTGGCTGCATGGTCCCCGGTAACGGCCAGCGGCGTCAAAACCGCGATCAGTACCGAACCGGACATGGCGTTGATGAATTGCTTCACCTTGCTGACCGGCACGAAAGACATGACATATACCCCGCCCCACCGGGTCGCCAGAGTCACTACCGACATGCCCAGCACGATGACCAGCGTTCCCATGCCCGCCGTTTCAACGCTCATCGCCTTGCTCCTTCCAGAAGATTCCGGTGATGCCGCCGGCCAACGCTCCTACGATTACGTGGCTATTCTCCGGCAGATACCAGTAAGCCAGTAATGACGCGAAAGCCGCTACCGCCCAAGCAGCCGACATTCTCAAGCTCTTTTCACCCCGCACGACCATGGCGAGCAAAAAACATCCCATGACCATGTCCAGGCCAAGAGCCTTGGGATCTCGGACAGCGTTGCCAAAGTAGACTCCCAACCAGGTGCCCAGCACCCAGAAGGACCACAGGGCTACGCCGCCACCGAATAGGAGTCCTAACCCGGGCTCCCCCACGCTGAACGACCGCATCGACATCGCCCAATTGGCATCAGAAGCGACGACCATCACCCCATACCGTTTGGGTCGTGACAGGTGACGCAGCCAAGGATAGAGCGAGGATCCCATCAGAAGATGTCGTGCGTTGACGGCGAACACAGTAATCATGATGGTGAAGAACGGTACCTGCGCCCCCCACAACTTCAGTGCCGCAAACTGCGCGGCCCCGGCGAAGACCAGCGTGCTCATGGCTATAATCGACGAACCGCTCAACCCTGCCTGTATAGCAGCCAAGCCAAACGCAGCTCCAAAGGCGCTAACGAATATCGAGAGGGGAATCATCTCCCTGTAGCCGGCCCAAATTAATCGGGCGTCAAGGTGATGCAACTTCGTATCGCTTTCTCTCATCCCTTGCTCCTCCGTCCCCTAAAATCTTCACCGGGACTATATCTCAGGGCGAAACTTGATAAAAGCAAATATAATTGCTATATGACATTCGAAAATCGAATACAAGGAGGGACCAAATGGCTTTGCAGGATCTCCAGATTGACTGGCTGAAGTGTTTCGTAGCCGTTGTCGATTCAGGATCGTTATCCTCCGCCGCGCCGGAGTTGTGCCGATCCCAGTCAGCGGTGAGTATGCAGTTAAAAAAGCTGGAGTCGGCCTTGGGGTGTCAGCTTCTGATGCGAGGACCGCGTCAGCACCAGCTTACGGCGGAAGGTCAGCGTTTGCTGGGTTATGCCCGCAGGATGCTCGATCTGCATGCCGAGACTCAGGCAGCCTTTCAAGGTGAAGAACTCACCGGCCGTATTCGCCTTGGCGTTCCGGACGACTATGCGGCCAAGTACCTGACCCCCGTACTCAAACGCTTCGCCTCGCACTACGGTTCCGTGGAAATCGAGCTGAACTGCGAGCAATCCACGGCCCTGATCCCCCTGGTGGAACGCGGCGAAATAGATCTAGCACTGGTATCAAGGGATCACCCAAGGCACGGCACCTTGTTGTTCTACGAGCCGATGGTCTGGGTAGGATCACCACAATTCCAGACCTGGAGGCGCGACCCGTTACCCATAGCCGTCTACGAGAGCGCCAGCCTTGCCAGACGCAGTGCAATAAACTCGCTTGGCCTGCAGGGGCGCCGCTATCGAGTCGTCTACAACAGCTCCAGTCTGGCAGGACAGATCGCAGCAGTTGAAAGCGGCCTTGCCGTCGCCGCATTGACCCAGTGCAGCGCACCGCCCCACTTGGAGATCCTAGGCAGCGACCATGGCTTGGGGCCGTTGCAGCCGATGGAGGTTTCGGTCTATCGAAGTCAGGCTTCACAGGGAGACGAAGCGGTGGACAGCCTCCACAATCTGTTGGTGAAAACACTCAGAATGTCAGAAACCACGATGGAAAGCTAATCGAGGTTTCAAACAAGCCAACTATAGACAAAGCAAAAGAGCCCTCTGGCATAAACCGGATGGCTCTTTTTGTTTTGGTAGGCTCAGTCAGTATCCCTACACAGCGCGTTTCGCATTGCTGTTCGAGCAGTCTCCTGTTGACTTGTCTCGACCAGCAATTAGACTCAGATGAGTTACAGAGGTAACAGACAGGTGGCAATGCCATGAGGAGGTTCAAGATGAACAGGCGGGCATTTCTAAAAACCACAGTTGCCGGATCCCTTGTCGCAGGTTTCGCTGGAACGGTTGCGGCAGCAGAGCGCTATTTCCCGGACCAAGTGGACATGAAGCTCTTCGAGACAATCAACAGGGTGAAGGACCCAACTAAAAAGACTCCGCTTGAGAGAAGCCATGCACCTGTCATTACCGCTCCCACCTCAGTAACGGCCGGCAAGCCTTTCACCGTGGAAGTATCGGTAGGGGAAACGCTCCACGGCATGACACCGGCCCACTGGATAGGCTTTATCGATCTCAGCCTTGGCAACGAGCCGGCGGGGAGAGTGGACCTGCAGCCCCGGGGGTACCTGGTACCAAAAGTTGCCTTCACCGTTGTGGTCCCCAAAGAAGCCGCGCCGACTGGGAAGGTGACCCTAGTGGCGAAACAGCACTGTAACCTCCATGGTCTTTGGGAAGGTACCCTCGATATCTTAGTGACCTGATCCCCATAGATCAATTCCGGGTCAGGCTTGCAGTGTCGCAGACTTAACTGCTAAACCATCAGAGCTTGCAACTTCGCAAGCCTGACCCTCTGATACTCTAAGTTTATTAGATTCAGCAGGATAAACTTATAATCTTATACGCGTCCCCTTGCCCCCTTGCCCTCCCCTCACTTACTTCAATTGACTATCTTTGCTACCTCTCCGGTTGTAGGGCGACAAGGTCTTTAGTCTCTTTTCGAGTTCCGATTGGCATGCAACACAAAGCCGGACTCCCGGCATTGCCTTGCGACGCGCTTCAGGAATCACGACCTCGCATTCCTCGCAATGAGTCGAGCTTTCCCCTTTGGGCAGCCGGCTTTTAGCCAATTCGACTGCCGATTCCACCGTGGCATCGATCTGCTCCTGCACCGCTCCATCACGAGACCAACCAACCGCCATAACCCACACTCCCCTTATTTCGTATCACCTGTTTGGTCATCATACTCCAAACTGCCTCATGATATCAAAGCCGGGAAAGTCGGGCTACTCTGGCGGGACAGGCGTTTGCGTCCCTTTATTCCCCCGGGACATAGGGACGCCCATGCGGGACATAGGGACGCCCATGATTTTAGCCGATTAGCGCTAATCTTCAGCAGCATGCTTTTTAAGACGTTTTCTGTCGCACCATCGCAATAGGATCGCCATGAATGATCAACCCACAAGGAGTCACACATGGCGCAGAATCGGATCCAGTTTCAGAAGGGCCTTAGCTTGCCGGATTTCCTTCGCGATTTTGGTACTGAAGAGCAATGCGTAACCGCACTTGAGCAGATGCGATGGCCAGAGGGATTTGCATGCCCAGCTTGCGATAGTAGCTCAGGTTTCAGTGTAGTGTGACATCGCAAGGTAAAGACCTTCCAGTGCAAGGATTGTCATCGCCAGACTACAATAACCAGCGGGACGATTTTTCACTCGTCAAAGCTGCCTCTGACAATCTGGTTTCAGGCAATGTACTTCCTGACACAAACAAAAAACAACGTATCCGCATTGGAGCTAACACGTCTTCTTTGTATCTGCTACCGCTCAGCCTGGCGCATGAAGCACAAGCTGATGCAGGTAATGTGGGAGAGAGAAGCTGCAACTGTTCTTTCCGGCCGTGTCGAGGTAGATGATGCGTACCTGGGCGGCCGTCATGAAGGTAAAGGCGGTCGGGGATCAGAGAACAAAATACCTTTTATCGCAGCCGTCGAAACGAACTCCCAAGGGCATCCTAAGCGCGCCGTTTTCTCGCCAGTAAAGGCTCTAAACTTAACAGAGATTGCAAAATGGGCTTGTGCATCATTGTCAGAGTCCACAACGGTAATAACCGACGGTTTATCCTCTTTTAGAGCTGTAGTAGCATCAAGATGCACGTATTCTTTTGAAGTAGTTGGCAAAGAACGAAAAAGCACAGCACTAGGTTGTTTCTACTGTGTTAATACGGTCCTTAGTAACGTAAAGAATTCTATTGACGGCACCTATCATTCTTTTGATTTTAGCAAGTACATAAAGCGTTACCTCGCTGAGATCCAGTATCGTTTCAACAGGCGTTTTTACCTGAAATCAATGTCCTCATGCCTTCTCTTTGCAGGCGTAAGAACCGGTAAACGAACTGAGCGGTGGTTACGTCTTGCTGAAGATTAACGCTAATCGGCTGATTTCATGGGCGTCCCTCTGCTGCCCTGAGACAGTCTGCGCCACCATAGGCCAGATCTTAAGACGAAGGTTCCTTTCTACCCCTCTCCCCTGCCCCACCACGTCTTGTAGCTCTCAAGTCACGTCACGTACAAGCTTCGCCTTTACAGTTATAGAATATTTTTATATATTGCGGTTCATCGTGCTTGTGTCTGGGTGGGAGGATGAGCAGAAAACTGCTCATTCTCCCAATTGGCACAAAATCCACCTCTGCGGCTAAGAAAAATCAGCGGTTTAGGGTGACCTGTCTTCACAATGGAGGACACGTTAGAAACCCTTATGCTGCCAACCTCAACTCCAGTTGCTCGAACTCTTCTGGGGAGCAGTAGCCGATGGCAGAATGAAGCCTCTTGCGATTGTAAAAACCTTCGATGTAGCGAAAAATCCGGCTCTGCGCTTCCTGCCGAGTCTTAAAGGAACAGTGGTAGACCAGTTCTCTTTTCAGCGTTGAGAAGAACGTTTCCGTCACTGCGTTGTCGTAGCAGCATCCGGTGCCACTCATGCTTTGCACTCCGCCAGCTTTGTTTACCGTGGCTCGGAAGCGCTTACTGCAGTACTGAGAACCACGATCGCTATGGAAAACAAAACCACCTTGTGGTCGGCGCTTCACCGTTGCATTGGCAAAAGCCGTTACGACTAGGTCATCTGTCATTCGATCGCTCATGCTCCAGCCAACGATCCGGCAGGAGAACAGATCTAGCACCACTGCCAGGTACAACCAGCCCTGAGCAGTCTCGATATAGGTGATATCTCCGGTCCATACCCGGTTAGGGGCTGGAGCCGAGAACTGGCGCTGTAAAAGGTTTGGCGCGACAGGCCGTTTATGATCCGAGTTCGTGGTGACTTTGAATCGCCGCTTAGTCTTCACTCGCAGATCATTTTCACGCATCAGGCGCCAGACGCGGTTCTTTCC
>NZ_JAEMHK010000009.1 GCF_016458235.1 Geomonas propionica
CCGGTACTAATCGGCCGTGAGGCTTGACCATAAAAAATTCTTAGAGAGGGGGGTGGTTCTCCACCCCCCGATCATAACTGCTTATGCTGCAAACCTACATTCATGATGATGCGATTGTGAGAAATAAATTGCGCGGGCGAAAGTCCAAGCTAAGAGTTTCTCTGTGGCAATGCCGAGAGGGTCACACCCGTTCCCATCCCGAACACGGAAGTTAAGCCTCTCAGGGCCGATGGTACTGCATTGGTAACGATGTGGGAGAGTAGGTCGCCGCAGGGAATTTAATTGAAAAAGCCCCGTCTGATTACAGACGGGGCTTTTTCGCGTCCAGCCCCCGGTTATGTGCGGTCACCCTCCAACCCTACTGGCTGCGGCCGTATTCTCACCCCGTCCCCCCTTGAGGAGCCCCCACCGGAGGCGGCCCCCACCCGCATGTCCTGGTTGATAATCCCCGCGAATGTTGTACACACATACAGGTGCGAGTCCGATCTTCGCACCAACCATACTGTGCTAGCTGAGGCAAAGGAGTCAGCCATGAAAGTTCTGATGGTAGTAACCTCCCATGACAAACTAGGGGAAACCGGGGAGAAGACGGGTTTCTGGTTGGAAGAATTCGCCGCCCCTTATTACGTGTTCCGGGACGCCGGAGCCAAAGTCACCATAGCGTCACCTAAAGGGGGGATGCCGCCGGTGGACCCGAAAAGCAACCTGCCTGACAGCGAGACGGAAGCGACCCATCGCTTCAAGGCGGACCAGGCGGCCCAGGATGACCTCGCGCATTCCATTCGGCTGCGGGAGGTGTCGGTAAATGACTACGACGCCATCTTCTTGCCGGGAGGCCACGGCCCCCTCTGGGATCTGGCCGCCGACCCCGATGCCATAGCCTTGGTTGCCGCCTTCGCCAAGGCCGACAAGCCGATCGGCGCGGTGTGCCACGCACCGGCGGCGCTGGGAGACGTGAGGGGAAAGGATGATGACTTCCTAGTCAGGGGTAAGCGTGTCACCGGGTTCACCAACGCAGAGGAGGAAGCTGTGGGGCTGACCGACGTGGTCCCGTTCCTGCTCGAGGACCGGTTGAAGGAGCGGGGTGCGCAATTCAGACACGGTGACAACTGGGCCCCCTACGTCGAGGTTGATGGCAAGTTGGTGACGGGGCAAAATCCTGCATCCTCGGCACCGGCAGCCGAGGCCCTGTTGCGACTGCTCACCCCGCGATAAGGTCGGTAAAGTGTGCGATCCCGTTCTACAGTGAGGGGAAAGGAGACGTTATGGACGCTTTGCGCAAGATAAAAAAGGTCTGGAAAAGCAAGCCAACCATCGAGGGGGCCGGCGTGCACCTGAAACGTGCCTTCGGAAACCACGAGGTACCCCTGTTCGATCCGTTCCTGCTCATGGACGACTTTCACTCCAATTACCCGCCCCACTACCTGAAAGGTTTCCCCTGGCACCCCCACCGCGGCATCGAGACCATCACGTACGTGCTGCACGGCCGGGTCGAACACGGCGACAGCATGGGGAACAAGGGGGTGATCGGTCCGGGCGACTTGCAGTGGATGACCGCCGGCAGTGGCATCATTCACCAGGAGATGCCGCTGGGGGACGACGAGGGGCTCATGTGGGGATTCCAGCTCTGGGCCAACCTTCCCGCCTCCCACAAGATGATGACGCCACGCTACCGCGGTATCCTGGCCGAGGAGATCCCGGAGGTGACCATGAACGGGATCAAGGTGAAGGTCATCGCCGGCACGGCGGGCGGTGTCCAGGGGCCGGTGCGGGACGTGGTGGCCGATCCGGAGTACCTCGACGTCACCATGCCGGAAGGGGCCACCTTCACCCACGCCATTAAGCGGGGTTACACCGTCCTGGCTTACGTCATTGACGGCGAGGCGTACTTCGACCATGAACGCAACGCCTATGAACACGAAGTGGTGGGCACGAATTACTTCGACTTGGAGCGCCATTGCGAATGCGGAGCAGAGAACCTGATCCTGTTCGAAGATGGCGACCTCGTCTCGATCACCACCCAGGGGAAACCGGTGCGTTTCCTGCTCATCTCGGGCAAACCCATCGGGGAACCGGTGGCGTGGTACGGCCCCATCGTGATGAATACCCAGGAGGAACTGCAGGTGGCGTTCGAGGAGTACCAGAAAGGGACGTTCGTGAAGTAGCGCGGTTGGAAGCGGTAGTGGGAAAAGAAAGCGGGGCGTCTTTACAGGCGCCCCGCTTTTGTGTTGGATGGTATCTCAGGTGGATCAGTTGTTGCCGCTTCCGCCGGTTCCCTGGGCTTTGAGTTTCTCGTTCGGGGAGAGTTCGATCTGGACGCGGCGGTTCAAGGCCCGGTTGGCGTCGGAATCGTTGGGGACCGCGGGGCGGGTGGAGCCGTAGCCGACTGCCGCCATCTTGGATGCCGGCACGCCCTGCGAGACGAGGAAATCGCGTACCCGGCCGGCACGCCGCTCGCTCAAGGGCTGGTTGACCGCATCGGAGCCGCTGGAGTCAGTGTGTCCCTCGATGACGATGGTGGTCTGGGAGTCGCGCAGGGTCGGGACCGCCTTGCTGAGTGCGTCCTTCGCCTCAGGCTTCAGGGTATCCTTGCCCAGGTCGAACAGGATGCCGGAGGGAAGCGCCACATAGACTTTGTCGCCGTCGCGCACGACCTCGGCTTGCGGCATCTCCTTCTTGAGGGCCGCCGCCTGGCGATCCATGTAGTTGCCGACGCCGCCGCCGACCACAGCCCCGGTGAGACCGCCGATAGCTGCGTTGCGGCCACGATGCGATTTCCCTCCGATGAGCGCACCGGCACCTGCGCCGAGCACAGCGCCGCCTAATGCACCCAGTCCGGTTCTCTTGTACTCGTAGCTTCCGTCAGGATTGGTGGCGCAGCCGGTTGCTAACAAGGCAACGGCTGTCATACCAACGATAATTCTTGCGATCAAGCGTGCTCTCATTGCTCCATCTCCTTAATGAATGTAATAGTCACAGAACACACAAAAGATATCACCTCATCTGTCCAAGATCAATGACCTCTTTGCGCTCAACCAATAGATTCCGTGACCTGTGATATGAAACTGTGCAGGATCGTGAAAGTTTGCGCCGGCTTTTCCTCTTGCGGGTTATGGCCGCATTCCTCCAGCACCTGAAGTTTTGCCCCGACAATAGCCTCCTGCAACCGGGTTCCCTGTGATAGCGGCACGATCTGGTCGTGACTTCCCCAGAGCAACAGTACCGGCAGGCGCAGGTCCCGATAGCGGGCGGCAATCTTTTCCTGGTCCAGCGGGACCAAGCTGCGGCACGTTGCCACCAGGGCGCGTTTCGCCTCCCGGTCGCGGTAGCAGGGGGCGTACCTGGCGATATGCTCCCGGTCGACGAGTTTCTGGTCGTAGTAGGCCATCTTGAGCCCGGCCTTGACCCAAATGTCCGGAGCGTAAAGGGCGATAAACAAGGCCGCCGCCAAGCGGTTCGCAAAGATTTCCGCCATGAGCGGAAGCCGCTGGATGTAGCCCGGGCCGGCCATGATCACTATCGCCGCCAGCAGGTCGTCCGTCTTGCGCAGCATCGCTTCCACCGCGGTAAGCAGCACCACTGCCCCGCCGAGCGAATGGCCGACCAGGGTTACCCGCTGCAATCCCGTCTGATAGAGGAAGTCCAGCAGCCTCGCGCTGTGGCCGCGGATGGAATAGTCGGCCAGTTTCGGCTTCGACGATGCCCCGGAGCCGAGAAGGTCGAGGAGGTAGAGGGTGTAGCGTTCGGGGGGGAACAAAAGCACCAAGTCGGACCACGTTTCGGACCGTGCGGCAAGACCGTGCACGAGAATGGCCTCGACGGGGCCGCTGCCGTAACGGCGGTACGCCAGGATCTCCCGTTCGGAAAGACGGCACTGGTGCAGGGGAAGGTCGACCAAGTCCATGTCGGGTAGTTTAACAGAAAGCGGAAGGAATCGTGACAGGCAGCAGCAAAATTTGCGAAGTCTGCTACTATTGGGAAACTCTATTAATTGTACAGGCGCTGCTGTACCTGGCACGACGGCGCTGGCCGACTGCGCGACTCAAACGCGGCTCAAAGAAAGGTGCAGCGGATAACGCCAGGCATAAAAAAAGCCCGATGATGTGGATCATCGAGCTTTTTCCGAAAAAATAACTGACGTTCAGTGGAACCTCCTCAGTCCGTAGGGATGGGGTTGTTGCTGGGAAGTTTGTTCGGGATTCCATCCTTGTCTGGTCTTTTTATGCCATAACAGACGAGATATAAGAGCCTTTCGGCTTGGCCTACCGGACGTCAGTTACCAACTCCGGATGCCGCTTCATGCATCTCGGAGTTGTATCTATGTGGTTGTCAAGGTTCGTTGGTCTTTGCTTCCCTCCATAAGAACCATTGTACTACCGGCCCTTACGGCGTTCAATACCTTTTTTCTGTCGTCACGGTACCGCAAAGTACATTCCCGGGAGGACAATCAGGTGCAGTCACGTATCCTCATGATAAGCACCAACCGGGAAACGGCGCCTCAGCCGGTGGTGCCGCTTGGGGCTGCCTGGGTGACCGAAGCGCTACAGCTGGCGGGGTTCCAGGTCCGGTTCCTGGACCTTTGTTTCCTGCCGGACCCGGTCGCCGCGGTCGCCGATGCCCTTGCCGGGTTCGCCCCCGACGGCATCGCCCTTTCCGTCAGGAATCTTGACAACTGCAACCTCCTCGCGCCGAAGTCGTACCTCCGTGAGCTACGGGAAGTGGTGCGCTTGATCAAGGCGCATTCCGAGGCCCGGATCCTGATCGGGGGAGCCGGGGTCAGCATCCTGCCGCACCAGGTCCTGGAGTATCTGGAACTCGACTTCGCCGTGGTGGGGGAGGGGGAGCGGGCGGCGGTTCAGTTTTTCAGCGCCCCGGATGCAGACGCCGCCGGACACGTGGCGGGGGTGGTGTGCAGGAAGGGAGCACTCCGGCAGGAAAACGATACGACCCCGGTAGCCGCCGGGGACATCGTGATGCCGCGCCTGCATGGCTGGGTGGATGTCGGAAGATACCTGGCCCGGGAGCCGGTGCTCCCGGTACAAGGCAAGCGGGGCTGTGCCCAGCGCTGCCTTTACTGCACCTATCGCATTATAGAAGGATCCTCCTGGCGCGTGAGGGATCCGGTTGCGGTGGTGGACGAGATTGCCGAGATGATGCGTCACACCCCGGCGCGGGAATTCGAGTTCGTGGACAGCATCTTCAACGAGCCTGAGGGGTACCTGGAGTTGCTGCTGGAAGAGGTGCTGAGGCGCGGGGTGAAGGCCCGCTTCTGCGCCTCCTCGCTCTCACCGAAAGGATTGACGGAGGGGCAGCTGCGGCTCATGGAGCGGGCCGGCATGACCTCGCTCGTGATCACCCCGGAAAGCGCGGCCGGAGCCACCCTGGCAGCGTTGCAGAAGGGGTTCGACGAGGACGAGGTGCACCGGGCCGCGGAGCTTTTGGGGCGTTCCCGACTGCGGGCGCTCTGGTGCTTCCTTCTCGGCGCGCCCCAGGAGGACGAGGAGACGCTGGGGCGGACGGTGGCCTTTCTGAATCGCCATGTCGGCAGCAAGGACGCCGCCTTCATCACCACCGGGATACGCATCTACCCGGGGACGGGGCTGCATCGGCTCGCCGTGCGGGAGGGGACGGTGCAGGCAGATGACGACCTGCTGATGCCCTCCTTCTATTTCTCCCCCAAGCTCACTCCGGAACGGGCCCGGTCCCTCCTGGACCAGGGGGTGCGCCACGGTCGCTGCATCCACCTAACCGATACCGAGGCTCCAGTGCTGAACACCCTGCGCCGCATTGGCACCGCCGTTGGTCTGCCTACTCCTTTCTGGCGCTACGCCGGATATGCCAAAGGGGTGCTCGGGTGGCGAGGGCCGTGCGGTATCCCGGAACGGCGGCAATAGAACGTGGAGGTTTGTCAGCCCTATGTCTCTGATCCCCCGCAAGAGAACAGCCCTTGAGTTTCTCGACCTTCCTCCCGAGGTGTGCACCCAGGAGGAATTGGCCGGGAGCTTGGCCGACCTGAGGACGGTGAACCGTTACTTGGGTGACACCCGGGCGCTGTTCAAGTACCTGTCCCGAAAGATACAGGGGCAGCGGCAGATTTCCATGCTCGATGTCGCGACCGGTTCGGCCGACCTGCCTGTCGCCATCGTGGAGTGGGCCAGAAAACACGGGATCGACATCCAGGTGACCGGCGTCGACCTCAACAGCAGGATCATCGAGATCGCGCACGATTACACTTCCGAATACCCCGAGATCAAGCTGCTGGTGGCGGACGCCCTGCAGCTCCCTTTCCGGGACCATAGCTTCGACGTCGTCCTTTGCAGCAAGACCCTGCATCACCTGAAGGAGCCAGAAGCGGTCAAGGCGATGCAGGAGATGCTTCGGGTGGCGCGCCGCGGCTTCATCGTCATGGACCTGCGCAGGAGTTGGATCGCCTACGTCCTCATCTACCTACTCACCAGGATCTTCACCAGCAACCGGATGACTCGATACGACGGCCCTCTCTCCGTCCTCAAGGCCTTTACCGATGACGAACTTCGGCAATGTGCGGTGAAGGCGGGAGCGAGGTCGGTGGAGGTTCACCGCGAGCCGTTTTGGCTGCTGGTGGTTTCCGGGGAGGGGGCATGAAGTTTTCGGTCGCTACCAATTTCGAAGCAGACCTCCTGCCGGCCCTGGAAGGGTACCCGGTCGCCGAGCTGTTCGGCAAGCTCCCTTCCGACAGCATCGGGGGCGGCCGGGCCTCATTTATGCTGGCGCCCCTGAGTAAGGCGCGGTTTCGTGCGCACGTGCAGGACGCGGCGCGCCGCGGCATCGGCTTCAACTACCTGTTGAACCCCGCTTGCATGGACAACCGGGAGTTCGTCCGCAAAGGGCAGGCGGAACTGGAGCGTCTGCTCTGTTTTGTGGAGGAGTGCGGCGTTACCTCGGTCACGGTTTCCCTTCCCCTTCTGCTCCCCATCATCAAGAAGCGGCATCCGCGCCTCAAGGTGCGCGTCGGCGTGTACGCCCGTGTGGACTGCGTGGCGAAGGCGAAGTTCTGGGAGGAACTCGGGGCGGATTGCATCACCTTGGAATCGATCGCTATCAACCGTGACTTCACCATGCTGCGCTCGATCCGGCAGGCGGTCGGACTGGAACTGCAGCTGATCGCCAACTCCAACTGCCTCATCTTCTGTCCGCTGTCGGGCCAGCACATGGTGAACCTATCCCACGCCTCGCAGCGGGGGCACGCGAGCCGCGGCTTCATGATCGACTACTGCGCGCTCAGATGTTCCGCCCTGAAACTCGCTGAGCCGTCGCACTACCTGCGCTCCGAGTTCATCAGGCCCGAGGACCTCAAGGCATATACCGACCTCGGCTTCGACTCCTTCAAGATCCTGGAGCGCGGGGCGCCGACCGCGGTGCTGGCGCGCCGGGTCCGGGCCTATGCCGAGGGGCGCTTCGACGGCAACCTGTTGGACCTGATCCAGCCCTACGGTTACAAGAAATCCTCGCCGAGGGGAGGCGCCCTGTTGGATATCAGGCGGTTCGCCAAGTTCTTCTTCCGGCCGATGGCGGTGAGGCAGACGGGCCTGCTTCGCCTGAAGCGGCTGGCCGAGAAGCGCGGCCTGGTGGCGGGGCTTGAGTGGGATCCGGTTTTCATCGACAACAGTTTTTTGGACGGTTTCCTGGACGGCATGAGGGAGATTGATTGCCGAAACAGCGATTGCTCGCGGTGCGGCTACTGTGAGCACTGGACCAGGCAGGCCGTGCGGGTGGATGAAGGGTACCGGCGGGAGATGCTGCAGCTCTACCAGGAAGCTTTCGATGATATGTATTCCGGCGCACTGTGGGGTATGGCAGGGAGGAGGGGAGAATGAGGAACGAAGCCGTTACCGGGGGACAGCCACCAGGAGCAAAAGCCTACGTCGCATCGATAGCATCCGCTGTGCCGCGCTTCAGCGCGTGCCAGAGATTCGCTGCGGACCTGGTTCGAGATCATTTCAAGGAAACGCTGACACCTAGAAGCGTGGGGCTGATCCGGGCCACCTTCGAGCATCCGAGCATCGAGAAGCGGCATTTCGCGGTGGATCATCCCGCCCGCATCTTCAACGAAAGCCAGGACGAGAGGGTGGAGCGCTTCACGCGGGAGTCGGTGAACCTGGCAGCCCAGGCGGTAACCCAGGCGCTGGAAAAGGTTGGGTTGTCCGTTCAGGAAGTGAACGGGCTGGTGGTCAATACCTGCACCGGATACATCTGCCCCGGCATCTCGACTTACCTGGCGCAGCGTTTGGGGCTCTCCCCCCGTGCCAGGCTGTACGACCTGGTCGGCAGCGGCTGCGGCGGCGCCATTCCCAATCTCCAGGTGGCCGAATCGATGCTGAGGATGACGGGCGGGGTGGTGGTGAGCGTGGCGGTGGAGATCTGCAGCGCTGCGTTCCAGATGGGCAACGACCTGAGCCTGATCCTCTCCAACGCGCTCTTTGGCGACGGTGCTGCCGCCGCGGTGCTGTGGGAAAAGCCGTCCGGCTTCGAGTTGCACAGTTCCGCCGGGCGCCATGTGCCGGAGCAGCGGGAGGCGATTCGCTTCGTGCACAAGGGGGGGCAGCTGCACAACCAGTTGTCGACCGACCTCCCCAAACTGGTCGGTAAGGCCGCCGCCGACGTGGTGGACGATCTGCTGGCGATGTCGCCGGTCAGTAAGGACGAGATCGGAGGCTGGGCGCTGCACACCGGTGGCGAGAAGGTGATCAACGCGGTTCGGGACCAAGTGGGCATACCGGAGGAGCTGCTCCGGGCGACACGGCGCGTCCTGTCGCAATACGGCAATATGTCCTCACCGACCGTGTGGTTTGTGCTGGACGAGATGCTGCAGGAGGGGATGCCATCCGGCCAGTGGTGCGTCCTCCTCGCATACGGCGCCGGCCTATCGGCGCATGCGTGTCTTTTGAGGAAGGTGTAAGAAAGAGGCTAGGGCTGCGGACTGCGGACTGCCGGGGACTCTAACGTAGAACGTAGAACGTAGAACATAGAACGTAGAACCGCAGTTAAAACCTGTGCCGTGAGCGGAATTGGTCGCCGGTGAAAAAGCCCCTGACCAGATCCAGGTTGTTCAAGAGCACTTTCAAGCCGCCCTTCTCGCGCTTCTTGACGAAGTAGTTGCCGACGAACATGGAAGGGCTCAGAAACGCCTTCAGGTTCTCCCAGTTCATGATCCGGTTCAACTGCCCTACCGTCAGGCGTTTCGTCCTCACATTGCACATGAACCCGGTGTACCTGCTCAGTCGGTCGGGATTGGTCACTAGGCCCGCCTGTAAAAGTTCCTCCCTGATCCTGGTGCCGGGATACGGGGTGACGCACTGCACGTAGGGGAGGTCGATGCCCAGCCGGCGCGAGGCGCGGAACACCTCCCGGATCTCCTCCGGGCCGTCGTCCGGATTGCCGATGATGAATCCCCCCATGACGCCGATGCCGTGCTGCCGCAGCAAGCCCACCGCCCGTTCCGTTTTCTCGCGGATGTCCCCCTTCTGAAAAAGAGCCAGGTTTTGAGGGAGCACCGACTCGATGCCCAGGAACACCATGGCAAAGTTGGCCTGGGCCAGTGCCGGTATCAGCTCCGGATCGGCCACGATGCCGGCAACCGAAGCCTGCACCAGGTACTCCATGCTGTTCAGCCCGTGCTCCACGATGGCCCGGGCGAGGCTAGTGAAGCGGCGGCTGTCCAGGGTGATATTGTCATCCACCAGCAGCACGGTCCGGGTTCCCCTTTGTTGCAGCGCCTTCAGGTCTTTGATGACCCGATCGACTTGGTGGCAGCGGAAGCTGGTTCCGTACATCCCGGTGATCGAGCAGAAGGTGCAGGTCATGGTGCAGCCGCGCGAGGTCTCCACGCAGTCGAGCTTGCGGTCGAAATAGGTGAAGCCGTCGAGGACGCGCGCGTCGCGGGCCGGTAGCGGGAGCTGGGCGAGATCGAGCAAGGCTGCGGGGGGATTGTGAATGAAAGTGCCATGGTGTGGCCAGGATAAGCCGGGGACATCGAAGAAGGAGCGTTGCCCGTCCAGCGCCTCCAAGAGTGCCGGAAAAGCGTGTTCTCCCTCGCCGCGCACCAGAAAATCGAAGGGAGGCGACTCAGCGGTCAGTTCCCCGAAGGCGAGCGTGGCGTGGTAGCCGCCCAGCACCAGCTTGGTCCGGGGGAGGCAGGCGCGGCAGATGTACATTACCTTGAGGGCGCTTTCGTATTGGAAGCTCATGCTGCTGATGCCCACTACCTCCGGCTGAAACTCGCGCAGGAAGCGCTGCAGCCAGGGCTCTATGTCGCGGTGCACCAGCACCAGGTCCACTACCTTCACCTCGTGCAGCGTGAGGTGGGCGGCGATCGAGCAGAGCCCCAGGTTGGGTACCTTGATGATGCGATGGAAGTTGTTGGCGGCGTCCGGCATCGCCAAAAGGAGTATCTTCATCGGCTTCCTTGGGGGGCGGTGTGATTGGAACTTAAGGATTATAGAAGGGGGGACGGGATTAGCAAATTTGCTCGGGGGGTGGCGAGGAGGGGCAATGAAGATAAAATATTCGTCATTAACCGGATGCTGCGGCGTGGATGCCGCCGCAGCTGGAGGTGGACCATGGGTGAAAGGGATGGCAAGGAAGAGAGAGCACCGGTGGTGGTCATCGTAGAGCGGCGCAAGCAGAAGGAGAGAGAGTTCAGCTCAACTGAGGTTATGAGGATCTTGAGAAAGAGGGCGGCGCGGGCGCGAAAAATTCCGCCTGTGGAATAAAGAAGCGGCATCGGCAACAGCAACAGGGAAAGGCCCCCGAACCGGTGACAGTAAACAGGACCGGCGGGGGCCTTTTCTTTGTCCGTGCCAGGCAAAACAAGTGCGCCAGTTGCCTAAGTCAGATAATAATGAAATAATATTACTATCCTACAGATCCGGAGAGTAAGGTCATGGAGACCAAGCCTGTCGCACCTCAGAAAACAGAGCAAGAAGACGATGTCTTCCACCTCATAAATGATCAAGAGCAAGCCGTTCAGAGTGTGCTCGAGATCCCGCAGATGTACCCGCTTCAGGGCCCTGAGTCATCAGGTGATCCCTTAGAGAGCAACCCTCATTTCATTGACGGTAATATGACGGTGATCACTGCCTCTGACGCTGCCAGCGCCCCGCAGCGGCCCGAAGTCGTGCAGCAGCAGGCGCTGCAGCAAGAAAAAGAGGGCCAGGCGGGCAAATCCAAGACCAGCAAAGGGGCCAAGGCCGTGAAAGCTCCCAAGGCTGTCAAAACAGGTAAGGCAAGCAAAGACGGCAAGGCTGTCAAACCCGCCAAAGCGACTAAAGCTGCCAAAGCTGCTGCCCCCAAGAATGCTGAAGCCAAGACGGCCAAGGCCAACATTGCCAAGCCTAAAGCCGCCAAGCCTAAGGCCGCCGCTGCGAAGGCAGCCAAGGCAAAGAGCGCCAAGCCCAAGGCCGCCAAGGCGGTCAAGCCGGGGGCGAAGCAGCCTGCCAAACCGGGCGGTCCCGCCGGCGTGGAGCACCCGGAGTTCGATCTGGGCGAGAGCCGCTGGTACTTGAACCGCGAGTTGACCTGGCTCGAGTTCAACCGCCGGGTCCTGCACGAGGCGACGGACGAGCGAACCCCTTTGCTGGAGCGGCTCAAGTTCATCGCTATCGTCAGTTCCAATCTCGACGAATTCGCGATGAAAAGGATCGGCGGCCTGAAGCAGCAGATCGGTGCCGGCCTGCACGAGCTGACCCCGGATGGCCGAACGCCGCGCCAGCAGGTGATCGAATGCAACGCCTCGGTTCGGGAGATCGAGGCCGCCAAGAGGGAAGCTTTCCGCGAGGTGAGGGAACTCCTGGAGGGGAAGGGCATCGTCATCGAAAGCTATGACACCCTTTCGCCCAAAGAGAAAAAGCTGTTGCGCGAGTACTACTACAGCAACATCTATCCGCTGCTGACGCCACAGTCTATCGATCCGGCCCATCCTTTCCCGTTCATCTCCAACCTGTCACTAAACCTCCTGGTGACGCTGCGTTACCCGAAATCGCGCGAGCACACCCTGGCGCGGGTCAAGGTGCCGATAGGACTGGGGACGTCGCGCTTCATCCGGGTCGGCAAGGGGGACCACTTCATCCCGATCGAGCAGGTCATGATGAACAACCTGGACATGCTTTTCCCGGGCATGCTGATTGTTTCCTGCGAGATTTTCCGGGTCACCCGCAACGCCAATACCGAAAAGGACGAGGAAGAGGCGGACGACCTTATGTCCATGATCGAGTCGGAGTTGAAGGAGCGCAAATTCGCGCCCATCGTCCGGCTCGAGGTGGGGGAGGGGATGGAGCCCCTCCATCGCGGCCGGCTTGCCGCCGAACTGGAACTGGACGAGGAAAACGACGTGCTGGAGGTTTCCGGGATGCTCGCCCTGCGGGACCTGTTCGAGATCTCGAAGCTGGATTACCCGCGCCTGCACGACCCGCCGCACCATCCCATCGACCACCCGCAGCTAATCGCCGAGCGGAACATCTTCCATACCATCCGCGACCTCGATTCGGTGCTGCTGCAGCACCCTTACGTCTCCTTCTCCACCTCGGTGGAGCGCTTCTTGCGCGAAGCCGCCAACGACCCCAAGGTCCGCGCCATCAAGATGACCCTGTACCGCACCTCCATCCAGGGGCGCATTATCGACGCGCTGGTCCAGGCGGCGCAAAACGGCAAGCAGGTGGCGGTGGTCGTGGAACTGAAGGCGCGCTTCGACGAGGCGACCAACATCCATCTGGCCGAGGTGATGGAAGAGGCTGGGATCCACGTCACCTACGGCGTGGTCGGGTTGAAGACCCATTGCAAGGTGATCCTGGTGGTGCGCCAGGACTTCCAGGGACTCAGGCGCTACGTCCACATCGGCACCGGGAATTACCATACCGACACGGCACGTATGTACAGCGACGTAGGTCTTATCACCTGCGACGACGCCATCGCCCAGGACGTCACCGAACTGTTCAACTACCTGACCACCGGCTTCACCGCCAAGCGCAATTATCGTGCGGTGATGCCGGCGCCCAAGCTCTTGAAAAAGGCCCTCCTGACGCGCATCGAGCGGGAGGTCGAGATGCACCGGCAAAACGGCGGCGGGTTGATCAGGTTCAAGATGAATGCGCTTGAGGATGGGGACATCGTCCGGGCGCTCTACCGCGCCTCCATGGCGGGGGTGAAGATCGACCTGTACGTGCGTGACACCTGCCGGCTCCGCCCCGGCATCCCGGGGCTGTCGGACAACATCCGGGTGGCCAGCATCGTCGGCCGTTTCCTGGAACACGCCCGGATCTACTACTTCAGAAACGACGGCGCGGAGGAGTATTTCATTTCTTCGGCCGACGCCATGAAGCGCAACCTCGAGGCGCGCGTGGAAGTCCTTTGTCCGGTTGCGGCGCCCGAGCTGACCGCGGAGCTGCGGGCCGTGCTTGATTGCCATGATGCCGACCGCCGATCCGCCTGGGACATGCAGGCCGACGGCAGTTACCTGCAGCGCCAGCCGGTGGAGGGTGAAAGCGGTGAAGGAACGCAGCAGATGTTGATCGCCCAGGCACAGCAGCGGCTGAAGGAAGCACTCAAGCAGAAGAAAAAGCCGATGCAGAAGTAGCAGGAGAAACATGGACAAGTTGAGAGATGACAGGGAAAACAAGAAGGGGTAGCATATCCCGATGTGCCGGTTTCAGAAACGGCGCTTAAGAGAAAACAACAGGGGGAACCCGATGGACGCCAACGACAAGTGTATCTGTGCAGGGGACCACGAACACCACATCTGCTTTTTGCACAGCAAAGGGTTGGTTGAGGAAGTGGAAAAACTGACCGACAATCCCACCGTGACCTGCGCCATCTGCCTGGTCAACGCCAATTCACCCGACAACGTCTGCTCGCCGACCACGTTGGGAGGCGGCTTCAAATACTCGGACATGCAGGACAGCAAGAAGATCATCTGCGAGAGCGTGACCGTGGATAAGAAGGAAGAGTAAGTACCCTCCCCCGGAGGGGGAGGGCTAGGGAGGGGGATCCGCATGAAGTTTCCCCCCACTCAGCCTCCCCCCTCCGGGGGAGGAGCTCGTTAAAAAGAGGGCAAAACTAAAGGCGGCCCTGGTAGTTACCGGGGCCGCCTTTATTGTTCATGCTGCAGTTTGTTCGATTACCCGAGGATCTGCTTCAGGTCGCCTTCGGCGGTGCCGATCGGGCCGATGTTGAAGTTCTCGACCAGGAAGTTCAGCACGTTCGGGGTGATGAAGGCCGGCAGGCTCGGTCCGAGCTTGATGTTCTTCACGCCCAGGTGGAGCAGGGTGAGCAGGATCGCCACCGCCTTCTGCTCGTACCAGGAGAGGATGAAGGAGAGCGGCAGGTCGTTGACGCCGCAGTTGAAGGCGCCGGCGAGGGCCACGGCGATCTGGATCGCGGAGTAGGCGTCGTTGCACTGGCCGATGTCGAGCAGGCGCGGGATGCCGCCGATGTCGCCGAAGTCGAGCTTGTTGAAGCGGTACTTGCCGCAGGCCAGGGTCAGGATGACGCAGTCGCTCGGTACCTGCTCGGCGAACTCGGTGTAGTAGTTACGGCCGGTTTTGGCGCCGTCGCAGCCGCCGATCAGGAAGAAGTGACGGATCTGACCGGCTTTCACCGCGTCGATGACCTTGTCTGCCACGCCGAGCACCGCGTTGTGCCCGAAGCCGGTGAGGATCTCCTTGCCCGGGGCTTCTTCGAAGCCGGGGAGGGATAGCGCCTTCTCGATGACCGGGGAGAAGTCCCAGCCGTTGATGTTCTTGACGTCCGGCCACTGAACCAGGCCCCAGGTGAAGAGACGGTCTTTGTAGCTCTCGGCAGGGCGCTGGATGCAGTTGGTGTTGAAGATGATGGCGCCGGGGAACTCGACGAATTCCTTGGCCTGGTCCTGCCATGCGCCGCCAAAGTTGCCGGCCAGGTGGGCGTATTTCTTGAGGCCCGGGTAGCCGTGGGCGGGGAGCATCTCGCCGTGGGTGTAGATGTTGATCCCTTTGCCTTCGGTCTGCTTCAGGAGCTCTTCGAGCATGCGCAGGTCGTGGCCGGAAACGAGGATCGCCTTGCCTGCCTTGGTGCCGAGCTGTACCGGGGTCGGTACCGGATGGCCGAAGCTGTCGGTGTTGGCCTTGTCGAGGAGTTCCATGGTGACCAGGTTGATCCTGCCGCACTCCATGGAGAGGCCGACGAAGTCCATCAGGCCGAGGGTGAGGTCGAGGGTGGCGGCGAGAGCCTTGTGGGTGAAGGCATAGACTTCGTCGCTTTCGAGGCCGATCACCAGCGCGTGGTGGGCGTAAGCGGCGTACCCTTTCATGCCGTAGATGAGGATTTCCTTGACGGAGTGGACGTCAGCGTCGATCTCTTCGCTCTTGACGCCGTGCTTGGCGCCCAACGCGACCAGTTCGGAGGTGGTGCCGGCGTGGAATGCCTGTGCCGCCTCGGGTACGGTGCCGGTGTAGGGGGCGCCGTTGGCTTTCTCGTAGAGTGCCTGTGCCTGGTTGCGCAGGGTGGCCGCATCGCGTACCAGCTTGGCGATTTCTTCGGCGTCGAAGTCGACGTTGGTTACGGTGGTGAAGAGGCCGTCCAGCATGAAGCGGTCGATGGCTGCATCCTTGGCGCCTTTCTCGCGGGCCAGGTTGGCCCAGAAGGCGATCCCTTTCAGGTTGTAGATGAGCAGGTCCTGCAGAGCCGCTACTTCCGGCTTCTTGCCGCAGACACCGACTTTAGAGCAACCGCCGTTGGCGGCTTGTTCACACTGGTAGCAAAACATGTTGTCCATCACTTCCTCCTTAGCATTGGTTTGAGTTGGGGTTGTCATACCGAAAAGGTTCTTCAAAAAGCTCTTCATCCAATCTCCTGGTTTGTCTTTGATCTGTCGAAGCGGTCCCTCTGGCAGCCGTCGGCTCCTGTGCGCCGCTTCGATGTTGTGACTGTAACGGCTAATGCCGCCAGCAACCTTGACCTAAGTCATAAAAACGGGGTTTGTGGGTTTGGGGATCTTTTTTGTCTTCTGGGGGATGATGGGAGTTGTGGGAGTGATGGGAAGCGTGGGTTGATGGGAGCTAGGGGGATAGGAGGGGCTGGGCGGAATGGGAGAGGCTGGGGGGAGCGAGCTGAGCGAGAAGCGGGGGGGATAAGCTGGACACGCTGTGAAGCTGGGAAGGCTGAGGAGGCTGAGGAGGCTGAGGAGGCTGGGCGCCGCACGGGCACTACCATGCGACGCCGCGCTTAGTGGACTATGCTCCCTACCATGGCCTTGTAGATGTCGGGACGGAGCACGAACTGCAACCTCGATGAGGTCGCTGTGCCAAAGGCTATCGCTTCCTGGCCGCCGATGTAGTTGTTCAGATGGTAGATGGGACGCAAGTTGAAACCGAGCCGCGCCAGGTCGGCCTCGAAGACACGACCGTACTTCGACGCCAACTCAGATACCTTGTCCCACGTGCCTAACATTTCCAGGGGGATGGCTACCCCGTCCGCTACTCGAATGAGTTCCTGCATGCGCGTTCCTCCTGACTACTGAGGCATTTATCGGCATGCACGCCGGGAACTTGAGTGCTTAACTGCGCAGGACGTCGAGGCTGGCAACGGCGCTGCGGGCGGGACAGGCGCCCTCGGCGCAACTGGTGAGGAACTTCAAAAGTACCAGCCCCGCTCCCAGGAGCCCCAGTATCAGGAGCACCACACCCTGCCAGCCGAACGAGGTCCAGAAGACGCCTCCGACGGTGCCGGAAACGCTGGAACCGAGATAGTAGAAAAAGAGATAGAGGGAGGCTGCCTGGGCCCGGGCAGTCTTGGCGCGGCTGCCGACCCAGCTGGAGGCGATGGTGTGGGCGCCGAAGAAACCGCAGGTGAAAATGGCGATCCCGGTGACGATGGTGCCCAGGTCCCGGCTCACGGTGAAGAGCGCCCCGACCACCATGGTGGCTATGGTGAGAAACAGCATCCGGCCGCGTCCGAAACGCTCGACCTGCACCCCGATCATGGAGGAGCTGAAGGAGCCCAGCATGTAGACCAGGAAGATCAGGCTCACCAGAGAGGCCGGGAGGTGGTACGGTGCACCCAGAAGCCTGAAGGTGATGTAGTTGTACAGCGTCACGAAGCTCCCCATGATCAGGAAGGAGATCCCGTACAGGCAGATGAGCCCCGGGTCCTGCAATTGCCGGTACAGGGAACTGAACAGGTAGCGCGCCACGAAGGGGCGCTTCTTGAAGTTCTCGGAAGGGGGGAGGCTCTTGGCAAAATACAGGCTCAGCACGAAGCAGACCACACCGATGACGGCAAGGGCCGTGCGCCACGACGTCGCTTCCGCCATGGTGGCGGTGAAGATCCTGCCGGTCATGCCGCCGATGGCGTTGCCACTGATGTAGAGCCCGATGGCCGAGGTGAGTGAAGCCGGGGCGATCTCCTCGCTCAGATAGGCCAAAGCGACGGCCGGAAGGCCTGCCAGCGCGATCCCCTGTAGAAACCGCACCGCGACCAGCTGCTCCAGGCTGTGGGTCTGGGAAGTGAGGTAGGCCAGTATGGAGGTGGTCACTAGCGAAGCGACCATGACGGTCTTTCTTCCCAGAGTCTCGGAGATGGTGCCGGCGAAAAGCATGGAGATGGCGAGGGCGCAGGAGGTGACCGAAAGGGGGAGGCTCGCGAACATGGCGCTGACGCTGAACTCACGGGTGAAGACCGGCAACAGGGGCTGCACGTCGTACAGAGTGATAAAGGTGACAAAGCCCGCGAAGAAAAAGGCCCAGTTGATCTGCCGGTATCTTTTGGTGCCGCTCTTGATGGATCCCATCGTAATTCTCCCCTGCTGTTACCCGCCCTTTTCGAAGCTACTATAATCGTTGCCGTGTCATAAGAAAAATATATAATGCTTATCGCTTCGATAGTATTTAATTATGAAAGGAGGCGGCATGGACATCAGGCAGTTGCGGTATTTTCTGGAGGTGGCGCGGCTCAACAACTTCACCAAGGCGGCGGAGTCGCTGCGTATAGCGCAGCCTGCCGTCAGCATGGCGGTGAAGAAGCTGGAGGAGGAACTGGACTTGGTCCTCTTCAGCCGCCAGGACAAGAAGGTCGCCCTCACCGCGGAGGGGGAGATCTTCCTGGCCCATGCCAAGCGCATCCTGGACGACCTGCGCGGCGCCGAGCTGGAGATGGCGGAGCTCAAGGGGCTCACCAGGGGAGAGGTGAGGATCGGCATCACCCCTATGATCAGCGCCTATTTCTTTCCGGACATCTTCCGCGATTTCAAGAGGGCCTATCCCCAGTTGAGCATCTCGGTGCTTGGCGAGGGTTCGGGGCGGATCCAGAAGATGATAGGGGAGGGAGAATTGGACATGGGAGTGGTGGCGGCCGGGGGAAGCGCAGTCTTTCCCGCCACCTTGGAGGTGCGCCGTTTCCTCCGCGAGGAGATCGTGGTCTGCGTGCCGCTGGACCATCCCTTCGCCGGCCGTCAGGCCGTCACGCTGGCCGAGTTCATCGGCGAGCCGCTGGTCTTTTACAAGGAGGGATATTACATCAGGGAATTCTTCCTGGAGGCGCTCAAGGGGATCGGCAGCGCGCCCCGGATCATCTTCGAGACCAACCTCTTCTCGCTGGTCAAATCGCTGGTCCGCAACGGGACCGGGATTTCGATCTTCCTAAAAATGGTGGTCACCGAGGACAACGACCTCGCCGCGGTTTCCTTCGATCCTCCGCTGCACCTCGATCTGCTCATCGCCTGGAAGAAGGACACCTACCTTTCCCTGGCCAATCGCGCCTTTGTCGACTTCCTGCTGGAACATGCCCCGGGGAAGCCTGGTGGCGGCCTTGGCTAGCCTGCCGTCAGATCGGAGCCAGCAGCTCCATCAGCTTGCCGGCTATCTTTTTTGGGGGGAGTACGTAATCGACGGCACCGGTCTGGGCGGCCGCCTTGGGCATGCCGTAAATGGTGGAGGATTGCTGATCCTGGGCAATGGTGATGCCCCCGATGTCATGGATGTGCTTGATCCCGTCCGCGCCGTCGCGCCCCATGCCGGTGAGCACGATGCCGATCAGCTTTCCCTTCAGGGGGCGGCTCAGCGAGAGCATGGTGACGTCCGCTGCCGGCTGCACGTAGTTGACGCGGGGCCCTTCGCAGAGGACCACCCTGTTGTTGCCGGTCAGCTGCAGGTGGAGCCCCCCCGGCGCCATGTAGACGTGGCCGCGTTTCAGGAATTCGCCGTCCTCGGCCAGTTTCACCGGCATCGAGGCGGCTGCTCCCAGCCCCTGGGCGATGCGGTAATCCATCTGCGGGGTGATGTGCAGCACGATGAGAAAGGCGGCGTCCAGCGGCGGCAGTTCCTTGAACAGCGCCTTGAGCGTCAGCGGCCCCCCCGTGGAGACGCCTATGACCACCAGGTTCCTGCTAGTCATGGTCGGCCGGCGCGTTCAGCAGGGTGAGGTAGTACTCGATGGAATCCAGCAACTCCTCCGGACCGAAGGGCTTGGTCATGTAGTCCGAAACGTATTCCTGGAGCCCCTCCATCTTCGAGTCGGGCTCGCCCATCCCGGTCAGCATGACGATGATGTTGCCCGGGTAGAGTCCGCGGTCCACGATCTCCCTGATGGTGTCCCAACCATCCATCTCGGGCATCATGATGTCCATGAGGATGACCCCGCGGAATCCCCCCTGCAGCTGCTCCAGGCATTCGACGCCGCTGGCCGAGCTGGCCAATTCGAGCTGCGCCGATTCGCAGATGATGTCCACCGACGCCCTGACGTACTCGTTGTCGTCTACGATCATTACCCGTCTGTTCATGGTTGCGTTTCCTTATGTTCCGGCGCGGATGCGCCTTGATGTGCTTCGAAGAGCTGGGCCATGGTGCGGTGGTCCAGCGGCGGAGGGTCGTCCTGCGGCGCTTTCACCTGGTACAGCATCTCGTTGATCCTGGCCATAAACTGCTCCAGGGTGAAGGGCTTGGCCAGGAAGATTGCCTCCTGGCGCAGGGGATCCTCCTGCGGCGCCAAGGCGTTGGTGTATCCGGAGATGTAGAGCACCGGCAGCGCGGGGTGACGCTCCTGCAGCTTCTCGTACAGTTCCGGGCCGGTCATCTCCGGCATGACCACGTCCGTCGCCAGTAGGTCGATAGTCTGTTCCTCCGCGTCCGCCAGCTCCAGCGCCCGCGACGGGGTCTCGGCAACCAGGACACGGTAGCCGAAGGAGGTGAGGAGGTCGGCGGCGACTTCGCGGATCATCTGGTTGTCCTCTACCAGCAGGATGGTCCGCTCGGCGTTGTCCAGCTCCGGCGGCGCGACGTCGGCCAAGGGGCGCATGATCGGCTCCGCGGCACTCGCGCTGGCCGGGAGGTAGATCGCGAACCTGGTCCCTTGCCCCGGGCGGCTCCTGACGTCGATGCAGCCGCCGTGGTGCTTGATGACGCCGTAGACGGTGGCGAGGCCCAGGCCGGTGCCGCGGCCGCTCTCCTTGGTGGTGAAGAAGGGCTCGTACATGTGCCTGAGCGTTTCGTCGCTCATGCCGCAGCCGTCATCGCTGAAGGCCAAAAGGATGTAATGGCCGGGTTTGGCGACCGGGTGCTGCCGGTGGAACTCTTCGTCCAGGATCAGGTGGCCGGTCTCGATGCAGATGGAACCGCTCCCCTCGATGGCGTCCTGTGCGTTCAGGACCAGGTTCAACAGCACCTGTTCCAGTTGGCCGCGGTCCGCCTGCACCTTGGTGGCGCCGGGGGAGAGCAGCAGGTCGATCTCGATGCTGTCCCTGACGGTGGCGCGCATGATCTCCTTGAAGGAGCCGATCACCTCGTTCAGGTCCAGCAGGTTCATGTGCAGCACCTGCTTGCGTCCGAAGGAGAGGAGCTTCTGGGTCAGGTCGCTCGCCTTGTGGGCGGCCGAGCTCATGGACTGGATCATGCGCGTCTGCGGGCTTCCTTCGGGAGAAACGCGCAGCAGCATGTCGGCGTAGACGATGATCGGGGTCAGCAGGTTGTTGAAATCGTGGGCGACCCCCGCGGCCAGCTGTCCCACCGCCTCGATCTTCTGGGTGTGGCGCAGCTGCTCTTCCAGCACGTGGCGCCCCTCGTCGGCCCGCACCCGGCTGATGGCGATGCCGGCCAGATGGGCCGCCGACTCCAGCAGGTGGAGATCCTCCTTCCCGGGTGCGCGCGGTTCACGGTGGTACACCGCCAGGGTACCCAGGAGGGTGCCGTTGCTGGCGAAGACCGGCTCCGACCAGCAGGACCTGAGGCCGGCGTCCCGGGCCGGCTGGAAGTTGTGCCAGTAGGGGTGCGGTTCCAGGTCCTCGACCACCACGCGCTGGCGCAGGAAGGCGGCGGTGCCGCAGGAACCTTTCCCCTTGCCGATCTTCACCCCGTCCACCGCCTGGTTGTACTCCGCCGGGAGCGACGGCGCGCAGCCGTGGCGCAGCCTGGTCCCCGACTCGTCGACGAGGAGTATCGAGCAGAGCGACCCCGGCAGGCAATCCTCCACGAACTGCACCACGTCCACCAGCAGGTCATCGAGTGCCGCGTCGGTGGCGATCCGCTCCAGCGCCTTCAGCCGGCTGCGCTCCCGCTGCTCGGCAAGCGCCAGTTCCGACTGCTGCCCCTGGACGATCCGCTGCGCTTCCTCGAGGTGGTCCAGGTGGGAGAACAGGATGCGGGTCAGTATCACGATTACCACGCAGAGCACGAGGATCAGCACCGACTGCTGCAGCGGCTGGCCGGCCGTCATCCCGCTCTCACCCAGGGCGAAGATGCCGATTACCGCGGCTATCGTGATGGCCACCGTTATGCCGATGCGCTTTTTCAGCTCTGTAAGGGAGAAATGTCTCATATCTGATAGCTCTCGAGATAGTTTTCCTGCAACGGCTCGTCTTCGACGATCGCCGGTGACTCGTGTCCCACCTGTTTCAGGGTGAAGAACATGGTGGTGCCGTACCCGGCTCCCGGGCTGGCCGCCCAGAGTCTCCCCTCGTGGTTGGCCACGATCCTGCGGCAGATGGCGAGCCCAAGCCCCTGCGTGTTCAGGTCGTGCCGCGCCGTGTCCGCCTTGTAGAACTCGTCGAACACCTGGGTGAGCTGCTCGTGGTCCAGCCCGATGCCGTCGTCCTGGACGGACACCTCGACCTCCGCCCCTTTCAACTCGGCGCTGATGATCACCTTTCCCTTTTGGGCGGCATAGCGCACAGCGTTACTGAGCAGGTTCTTGAACAAGAGCGTGAGCTGGTCGGCCGATCCCAGTACCTGGAGATCGGGACTGATCGCGTTGCAGCAGATCACGCCGCGCTCGGCGAGGGAGGAGGAAATCTCACCGAGCGCGCTCTCGGCCGCAGCGCACAGGCTCACCGGGATCAAACGGGGACGGCTCGAGGAGATACGCACCAGGTCGAAGGCCTTGCCCGCCAGCCCCTGGATCTGGTTCACGCACTGCTGGCAGATCTCCAGCATCCGCTCCACCCCCGGATCGCTCACCTTGGCGCGGATCATGGGGATCAGGGCGAAGAGCGGGGTGAGCGGCGTGTTCAGGTCGTGGTTCAGCTGCATCATCAGGGATTCGATCATGCGCGAGTGGTGCTTCTGGGCCTCGAGCCGGCGGCTCTCCTGCTCGACCGCCTTACGCTCGGTGATATCCAGGATCACGCCGACCAGCCCCTGGGCGGCGCCGCTGTCGTCCCGAACCGCAGCCTTGTGGAAAATCACGTCACGCACGCTGCCGTCGGCGTGGCCGACCTGGGACTCGTAGACCTGGATACCCGGCGATTCCATGATTTCCTGGTCCATGTCGTGGTACTTTTGCGCCAGTTCAGGCTCCCACAGGTCGTACACCGAGTGTCCCATCAGTTGTTCCCGGCTGAGCCCTACATACCCCTGGAAGGCCTTGTTGCACAGGTTGTAGCGCCCTTGCGCGTCCTTGGAGAAGATCGGGCTCGGTATGGTATCCATGAGCTGCTGCTGGAAGTTCAGCTGTCTCTTGATCTCGTTCTCGGCGCGTTTGCGGTTCAGGCCCAGGATCACGGCGCACAGTACGAATACGGCCGCCAGCGCACCATTGATGATGCCGATCTTCACGTTGATCCGGTCGTAGCGCGCCAGGTACTCGCTCTGCTTCACCCCCACGAACAGGGCGCCGACGACCTTGCCGTTCAGGTCGCGGATCGGGTCGTAGGCGGTGAAGTACGGGGCACCGAGGATGTCGGCTTCGCCGCGGTAGCGGACCCCCTCCTTGAAGATGGCGTCGTAGGCGGCGCCGGCCAGTTTGGTCCCGAGGGCCCTGGTGCCGTCCTCCTTGAGCACGTTGGTGGCCACCCGGGTATCCCCCATGAAGATGGTGGCCCTGCTCCCGGTGATACAGAAGATCTTGTCAGTGAGCTCGTTGGCGCCGTTCAGGACGTAGTAATCGCCCAGGATCATCCTGCCGTTGTCGATGTGGAAGTTCCTGCCGCGCCGGTTCATGAGCTCCCAGAACGCCATCATGCTGTTTTCCTGCTGCCGGTTGGCCTGGCGCACCGCCTCCTCATGGATCTGGTCCAGCATGAGGTGGTTGCCGACCATCATCACCACGGCCACGGTCAGCGCGCTGATGAGGAGGGGAAGCGATATCTTGTCGCGTGCATTGGGGAACTTCACGTGCTTCTCCCGGCGGTGAGCCTCTTTTTTCCGCTTTACACCCTGAAACTGCGCTTGCCGTGCGAGGCGAGCCACCCCAAAAGTCGTCCCGCCATCTCGGAGAGCGGGACCACCTCGTCCACGCCCCCGTGCGCGATCGCCTCGCGCGGCATGCCGAACACTACGCAGCTCTCCTCGTCCTGGGCGAGAGTCCTGGCGCCGGCATTGTGCATCTCTAGCATCCCCGCCGCCCCGTCGTCCCCCATCCCGGTGAGGATGATGCCGAGGCTGTTGTCCGCCGCGCAGTTGGCGGCCGACCGGAACAGCACGTCGACCGAGGGGCGGTGGCGGGATACCGGCGGCCCGTCTCCCAGGGCGATGGTGTAGTTTGCGCCGCTACGGGAGAGCATCATGTGCCGGTTGCCGGGCGCGATGTAGGCGTGCCCCGGGAGCACCCGCTCCCCGTGCTCCGCTTCCTTGACCGCCAGGGCGCACAGGCTGTCCAGGCGCGCCGCGAAGGTCCGGGTGAAGGTCTCGGGCATGTGCTGGGTGACCAGTATCGCCGGGCAGTCGGCCGGGAGCGCGCTCAGGAGCACCTTGAGCGCCTCGGTGCCGCCGGTGGAGGACCCGACCGCCACCACCTTTTCCGTGGTGGAAAAATTCTGGTGGCGGCTGGGGAGCACCGCGTCCGCGGAGAGCTTCGCCTCCACCTGCAGCGGGGCCGCTTTGGCCGCACCCCGTCTTCTGAAGGCGCTATGGGCGCAGCGGATCTTCTCGGTGAGCTCCTGGGCGTATTCCAACAGACCGTTGCGGATGTCGATCTTCGGCTTGGTGACGAAGTCGAAGGCGCCCAGTTCCAGCGCCTTCAGCGTCACGGTCGAACTTTTCTCGGTGAGCGAGGAGACCATCACCACCGGCATGGGGCGCAGCCTCATCAGCTTTTCCAGGAAAGCGAGCCCGTCCATCTTGGGCATCTCCACGTCGAGGGTGAGCACGTCCGGGTTCAGTTCCTTGATGCGTTGCCGGGCCACCAGCGGGTCCGGTGCGGTTCCCACCACCTGGAGGTCGGGGGCCTTGTTGATGATCTCGGTCAACAGCGATCGGATCAGGGCCGAGTCGTCTATTATCAGCACCTTTATGGGCATTCAGTGTCTTCCTGCGTGCAGGGCGCGAATCCTTTTGACCAGGGCGCGGCCGGTTTGGGGGAAGAACATCACCTTCCTGGGGCAACGCTCCCCCAGGTCCGAGGCGATGATCGGTATTCCCTGTTTCTTCAAGTAATCGACGGCGAAGGCCGCGTTGTTGGCGCCGATGTCGGTGCTGCTTTGCATGACCCGGCCGGCGCCGAAGAGCTTGGCGACGAGGCGCTTGCGGCTGGCGCCCAAGAGCTCGAGCTGTTCCAGCAGCCGGCGCATGGCGCAGGCCCCGTAGCGGGCGCAGCTTTGCGCGTTGTCGTCGCAGGCGCCCAAGCAGGGGGGGGCGCTCACCCCTTGCTGCAGTTCCGGTAGCATGAAGTGGTTCATCCCCCCGATGCCCAGTTCCAGATCGTACAGGCAGACCGAGACGCAGGAGCCGAGCACGGTGGTGATGGCCACGGCCTCATCGGTGGCGAAGAACTCCCCCGCCACGATCTTGACCGCCACGATCTTGAACTCCGGATCGAAGTAGCTGAGCTTCCCGCGGTCGGGATGCCCCGGCCTTGTCGCTCCCGTTGTACTCTTGTGCGGCACCGTCAGCTCCTCAAGGCGTAGGTCGTGTTGCCGCAGACCCGGAACAGTTCCTGGGCGTGGTGCAGACTCTCGGAATGACCGACGAACAACAGCCCGTCCGGGTGCAGCACCCGGGAAATCCGTTCCAGGATGGCGAGTTGGGTCGGCCGGTCGAAATAGATCATCACGTTGCGGCAGAAGACGAAGTCGAATTTCCCCCGCATGGGCCACTGCCCGTCCAAAAGGTTCAGCCTCTTGAAGGTCACCACGCGGCGCAGCTCCTCCTTCACCCTGATGAACCCCTCGTTGTTTCCTTCCCCCCTGAGGAAGAAGCGCTTCCGGTACGGTTCCGGGATCTTGGGCAACTGGTCCACCGGGTAGATTCCCTCGCTCCCCCTGCCGAGCACGTTGGTGTCGATGTCGGTGGCCAGGATGCTGACCCCCGCCCCGGCCGGCAGCGCGTCCAGCGCCGTCATCGCTATGGAATACGGCTCTTCGCCGCTGGAGGAGGCGCAGCTCCAGATCGCCACCTGCCTCTGGTCCCGATGCTGGCGCAGGCGCTCGGAAAGGAGCCGAAAGTGGTGGGGCTCCCGGAAGAAGGAGGTCATGTTGGTGGTCAGGGCGTTGATGAACGCCTCCAGCTCCTGGGGATCGCCGCTTTCCACCAGGTCCAGGTACTGTGCGAAGCTTTCCACCCCCGTGGCCCGCAGCCGGCGCGCCAGCCGGCTGTAGACCATGTCCATCTTGCCCGGGGCCAGCGAGATCCCCGCGTTGCGGTAGATGAAGCCGCGCACGCGGGCGAAGTCGTCAGCGGTGAAGCGGTACTGGAAGTTGTTCCAGGCCGGTTCTGCGGCGCCGAATGCCACGGCGCCTCCCCCCCCCGTCAGGGGGTGCGCCGGCTCTGCGCGCATCACGGTTTTCAGAACTCCTTCCAATCATCGTCCACCTCGGCGGCCTCGGCGGACCGGGAGAGACGTTGTTCCTGCGCTTTTACCCCTGCTGCCGCCGCTACGGGTTTCATCTTCTTCTCGGGCGCCTTGGGGCGTACCGCCGCGTGGGTCAGCTTGCGCTTCTCCGCCGGGGCCGGATGGACGCTCTTATTGCCCTGCTCCAGGGTGAACCGCGCCACCACCGCCACCAGCTGCTGGGCCTGGTCCTCGAGCGATTCGGCGGCGGCCGCCGCCTCCTCGACCAGGGCCGCGTTTTGCTGGGTGACGTCGTCCATCTGGGTAATGGCGGTGTTGACCTGCTCGATGCCGCTGGACTGTTCCAGCGAGGCCGCCGAGATCTCCGCCATGATGTCGGTCACGCGCTTGATGCTGGTGACGATGTCCTGGGTGGTGCGTCCGGCCTCCTCGACCAGGCGGCTGCCGTCCTGCACCTTGGACACCGAGTCCTCGATGAGGGTCTTGATCTCCTTGGCCGCCGCGGCGCTTCTCTGGGCGAGGCTTCTGACCTCGGCCGCGACCACGGCGAACCCTCTCCCCTGTTCGCCGGCGCGCGCCGCCTCCACCGCGGCATTCAAGGCCAGGATGTTGGTCTGGAAGGCGATGCCGTCGATGACGCCGATGATGTCCGAGATCTTCTTGGAACTGTCGGTGATGCTCTCCATGGTGCGCACCACTCGGGTGATCACCTCGCCCCCCTTGACCGCCACGCCGCTGGCGTTGATGGCGAGCTGGTTCGCCGCCTGGGCGTTGTCGGCGTTCTGCTTCACGGTGGAGGTGAGCTCCTCCATGCTGGAGGCGGTCTCCTCCAGGGCGCTTGCCTGCTCCTCGGTGCGCTGGGAGAGGTCGGCGTTGCCCGCCGCGATCTCCTCGGTCGCCGTGGCGATCGACTCGGCGCCGTTTCTCACGTCGCCCACGATGTGGGCGAGCCCCTCGTTCATCTCCTTGAGCGAGGCGAGCAGTTCTCCGGTCTCGTCCTCGCTGTCGACGGCGATGCGGGCGGTGAGATCGCCCGAGGCGATGCGCCGGGAGGCGCCGATGGCCTGGTCCAGCGCCAGCTTAATCCGGCGTGCAACGAACCAGGCGAACGCGAAGATGACCACAGCGAGCAGCGCGGTGCCGCCGATGATCTGGTACTTCATCTTGTTCATCTCGGCCGTCACGCTGTCGACGTAGATGCCGCTACCCACGATCCAGCCCCACTCCTTCATCAGCATGACGTAGGAGATCTTGGGGACTGGGATCGTGGAGCCGGGCTTGGCCCACATGTAATCCACCACCCCTTCGCCTTTCTCCTTGCAGACGTTGACGAATTCGACGTAGAGCCTTTTGCCGTTGGGGTCCTTGTTGTCGTACTGGGTCTTGCCCACCAACTCCGGCTTGATCGGGTGCATGAGCACCTTGGTGTCCAGGTCGTTGACCCAGAAGTACTCACTACCGTGGTACCTCATCTCGGAGATTTGCTTGAGCGCGTCGGCCTGGGCCTGCGGCAGGGTTTTTCGACCCTCCTTCACCGCGTTCTGGTTCGCGGTCAGCACGTCGTAGGCCACGTCGACCACCGCCTTGGTGGCCTGGATCTTCTCGTCCATGAGCTTGTTTTGCATGAAGGGGAGCACGTAGAGCATGACACCCAGCACCATCATGACGATGGTGGCCACCGAGATGCTGAGGATTTTGGTCAGGATCTTCCAGTCTTTAAATCGCGCAATTTTCATAGGTTCACCGCCTCTTTCTGAGTATTCTCCGCCGTACTGTCAACGATCTGCAGCTCATCGCTGCCGATCAGTTTCTCGATGTCCACCAGGATCAGCATCTCGTCGTTCAAGGTCCCCAGCCCGGTGATGTAGCGGGTGTCCAGCGACGCACCCAGCTCCGGGGCCGGCTTGATGCTCTGTGGGGGAAGAGCCACCACGTCGGAGACGCCGTCCACCACGATCCCCACCACCTTGTTCAGCACGTTGATGATGATCACCACGGTGAACTCGTGGTAGGTCACCTCGCCCATGTTGAACTTGATGCGCAGGTCGACGATGGGGACGATCACCCCGCGCAGGTTGATGACCCCCTTGATGAAGGCAGGGGTGTTGGCGATGCGCGTGACGCAGTCGTATCCCCGGATCTCCTGCACCTTGAGAATGTCGAGGCCGTAGCTTTCGCCTCCCAGGGTGAAGGTGAGGTACTCCGCCCCCCCTTCCGCTGTCAGTTGTTCTACCGCACTGCCGTGTGCCGTCTGCATGATGTCTCTTCTCCTTTCCACTGCTATAGCCTCTTGTGCATCGCGAACAGCTCGGGAAGGTCCAGGATGAGCGCAACGCGCCCGTCTCCGAGGATGGTGGCCCCGGCGCTCCCTTCCACCTGCCGGTAATTGGTCTCGATGCTTTTCACTACGACCTGCTGCTCATCCAGGAGGGCGTCCACCAGGATGGCGCCCCGTTCCCCGTCCGCCTCCACCAGCACCAGGATGCCACGCTGCGGCTCGGTCACCTCCGCTTCGAGGTTGAAGATGCGGTGCAGCTTGAGGATGGGTAGATATTCGCCGCGCACCTGGACCACCTCGCGGCCGTTGACGCTCTTCAACTGCTCGGCTTTGGGCTGCAGCGATTCGATCACCACGTTGAGCGGGATGATGAACTTCTCCTTCCCGATGGCTACCGAGAGCCCTTCCAGTATGGCCAGGGTGAGCGGCAGGCTGATGGTGAAGCGGGCGCCTTTGCCCGCCTCCGAGGCGATCTGCACCCGGCCGCCGATCCCCTGGACGTTCTTGAGCACCACGTCCATGCCCACGCCGCGGCCGGAGATGTCGGTCACCTCGCTGGCCGTGGAGAAGCCGGGGGCGAAGATGAGCGGCCAGACCTCCTCGTCGCTCATCGCCTCCGAGCAGGGGATGCCGCACTCGAGCGCCTTGGCCAGGATCCGGTCCCGGTTCAGCCCGGCGCCGTCATCGGTCACGTCGATGACGATCCTGCCGCCGACCTGGGAGGCGGAAAGCTGCAGCGTCCCCATGGGGTTCTTGCCGCAGGCGACCCGCTTCTCCGGCGTTTCCAGCCCGTGGTCCAGCGCGTTGCGCACCAGGTGTCCCAGGGGGTCGGCTATCTTTTCGATGAGGCCGCGGTCCAGCTCCGTGCTGTCGCCGGTGGTTTTCAACTCCACCTGCTTGCCGAGCTTGGCGGCGATCTCGCGCACCAGGCGCGGGAAGCGGCTGAAGACGATGCTGATCGGCACCAGCCGGATCGACATCACGCTCCCCTGCAGGTCGCGGGTGTTGCGCTCCAGTTGGACGAGCCCCCTCTGCAGCGCCTGGTGCAGGATGGGGTCGAGCCCCGCCGCGATCTGGGTCAGCATGGCCTGGGTGATCAGGAGCTCGCCGACCTGGTTCACCAACTGGTCCACCTTGGTGACGTTGACCCTGATGGAAGACTCGATTTCGCCGCCGCGCCTGCCGAAGGCGCCGGGAGCTGTTTCACCGTTGTCGTAGGCTCGTCTGCCGGCGGCGGGGATGACACCCTGCTCGGGCGCGGGCTCTGCCGCTTTGGTGCGCCGGTCTACGGGCTCCTCCTCGATGCAGAGCTGCTCCTCGTCCGCCACGAACATGAAAACGTCCAGGATCTGCTCCCGGCTGGCCCGGGTGAGCAGGGTGAAATCCCAGCGGGTGAGGCAGCGCTCCGGGTCGAGTTCGGCGAATTCCGGGACTTCCATGAGCTGCGCGTGGCAGTCGAACTCGCCGGGCTCGGCCAGTTCGGTCAACTCCGCAACGATGCTCTCCATCCGGATCCCCCTGGCGAAGATCTCCGGGTCAGGGGTGAAAGCAAGCCGGCAGCGGCGCGGCAGGAGCTCCTCGGGTGAGAGAGGCGTCCCTTCTTTCGGCGCGTCTGCGGGCACTGGAGCGGGGGCGCCGGCATCGATGGTCTGTTGCAGCTTGGCCCGCACCCCGTCGATCGCCTCCTGGTCCACCGGTTTCCCCTCGCGGTGCCAGGCGAGCTGCATCGAGATGGCGTCGCCGGCCTCGAGAAAGAGGTCAATCATGCCCGGGGCGAAGGGAATCTCCTGGTTCCTGAGCCGGTCCAGCAGAGACTCCATGACGTGGGTCACCACGGTCATGTCGTTGAAGCCGAAGATCCCAGCGCCACCCTTGATGGAGTGGGCCGCACGGAAGATCGCGTTCATCTGCTCCTGGTCCGGTTCGCGGTCGCCGAGAGAGATCAGGATCTGCTCCATCTCCGCGAGGTTCTCCGCGCATTCCTCGAAGAAGACCTGATTGAAGCGGTTCAGGTCGATGCTGTTGTTTTCTCCACTGGGAGTCGTCATGCCAGTTCCTTTGCGGTCTGCCGTCGCCGGTTCATGGCTCGGGCTGCAGCGCCAGAAGGTCGTGGAACCCGAGGGCGTCGATCCGTTCCCTCAGGGCGGCCGGCGCTGCGGCGAGAATAGGGGTGGCCCCCCGAGTTTTCATACTTTCCAGGAAGAGGGCGAGCAGTTGGCAGCCGCAGGCATCGATGTCGTCCACCCGGGAGAGGTCGATGGTCTCCTGCAGGGGCTGCTCCGGCAGCCCGTCGAGACGCTCGGCGAAGAACTGGTGCAGCTCCTTGGCGCGTTCGATCGTTATCGGTCCATTGGGTGTGATGTTTTTATTATTAACAAAAACTTTTTTACCCATTTTGTGCCGCCCTTTCAGGGGTTTTTGTTTTCGGGCAAACCTCTGGGGGGAGATTTGCAACCAGTGTTATATGTACTGGTCATATCGGCAATGAGGGCGCTTACTTTAGGCGTTTATGGTTGGGAAGGTATTTCCTGATGCCCGGCATCTGGCGTTGAGGGAGGTGGGTGTGGCGGGACGACCTGGCATCGCGGCTTGGGCGGGAGCGGCGTGAAGGAATCGCCATGGAAAAAGCGGGTGGAAGTGGGACGTAAAGCGGGGCGGGAATGAAGCGAAATGGGGGCGAAGCGCGGGCGGAATCTGAGGCAATCCGGGGGGATCATAAGACGGAAAGAGGACGGGAAGGGGAAGGGCAGAGCTAGCGCGAGACGGGTTTTTTCCGGAAGACCTTGGCGACCTGGTCCCCGTACACCAGTTGCCATTCTCCCCTTTGCTGCAGAAACCTGGCGAACCGCGAGTCGGCTTCGAAGATGATCCAGCTGATGCCGTATCGCTCCAGCGCCTGGTCCCATCCCGGCCGGAAATCGATGATCTCGTTGTATTCCTTGAGCCGCTGCGCGCCGTACATGTCCAGTCTCCCGTCGATGAAGACCCGGCAGGCGGGGTAGCCGCGGTAGATGAGGTAATCTCCGAACTCGTCGCTGTTGAACACCTTGCCCGTGATCCCTTGGCGCAGCACGAACTCGCAGGCGTCCACCGGCATCAGTCGCCGGTCGAAGGAGTGGCGGAAGAGACCGCCTGCCGTGGCCACCGTCACCGCCGCCACGGCCACCGCTCCCCAAACCGGGGGGCGGGCGCGCCGCTCCAGGGGGGCAAGGCGGGCAGAGAGGTCACGTAGCGCGCGCCCCCACCTGCCCCTGCCTCGCTCCACCAGTTCCCCGAGCCGGGCCGCCAGCGCCGGCGCCGTCACCAGGGCGAACAGGGGGATGTAGCGCACCGAGGTGAGGGCCATGTAGCCGAAACCAAGCACCAGCAGCAACTCCGTTGGCTCGGGCTTTTTGGGGGACAGGGCGAAAAGGGCCAGCAGGAGCAGCAGCAGGCAGTTGAAGGGGAGCCAGCCATGCACCGCCGGCGGCAGAAACTCCGCCACGTGCTCCATCAGGTAACGGTCCGACACCAGCCTGAGCGGGAACAGCAAGAGGCGCCACCCGTATGGGTTGACCAGGGTGGCGGCCAAGGACGCGAGCGCCAGGGCCAGAAGCTGCGTGCTCTTCCCCCGCGCCGCGCGCCGGGTCTCGGCTGTGCCGCCCAGCGTCCCTGCCGCCGTTCCGGCGAGGTAAGCGGCCAGTAACAGAAACCCGGCAACGAAGCCGCCGTGCAGGTTGGCCCACAACAGCATGAAGGGCGGCAACAGCCACACTTTTCTGCCCCCCCTCCTGCGCCAGCTCTCCAGCAGGTGGTGGAAGAGGGCCAGGAACAAGAATGTGAAAAGGTGCGGCCGCGCCAGCCAGTGCATCTGGGAGCAGATGAGGGTGGCGAGCGTGACGGCCACGGCCGGGAGGACCCCGGCGTCCAGGCTCAGCAGGGCCTTGAACAGCAGCCGGAAGGTCAGCGCCAGTAAGAGCGCGTACAGCGCGACGACGCCGGCCAGCCCCGCCCATTGGTGTGAAAGCGCCATGATCACCTCGGCCAGCCATTCGTGGGCGGTCCAGGGAAGGGGCGGGACGTGCTGCGAGAACATGTCGAACAGGGGAACGGCACCGGTCCTGATGATCTCCTCGCCGGCGCGGATGTGGTAGCTGGTGTCGCCGTCGACCAGCAGCTGGGAAGGGGTGGTGAAGAACAGCGCAAAGAGCACCGTCACCAGGAACAGGTCGGCGACCGAGGGGATCAGGCAGTGTACCAGGCGTGGTTTGCTCTGCATGGCGGTCCGGTGTGGCCGATCGTGCGGCCGGGATTGGTGCGGGTGCCGCGGGACGCGGGCGGCAGTGTGGAGGAGGGGAGAGCCAGCCTTGCCGGCGCTGTGCATGCCGGCAAGGTGGGGCTTCTACTTTTTGGATTGCTGCACGTAGCCTAGTGCCAGTTGGACGGAAATTATCAGCAGGATGAACGTGTTGAAGTCGATTTTCATGTCATCACCTCCTTGCTCGAGAATTTACCTCCACTCAGTTCTTTGCGCGTTATTTGAAGACCCGGGCGATCTGGACCACCGCCGGCCCCAGGACCACGACCAGCAGCGCCGGAAAGATGGCGAATACCAGGGGGAAGATCAGCTTGATGGTGGTCTTCGCGGCGGCTTCTTCGGCGAGCTGCCTTCGTTTGGTCCTCAGTTCATCGGAAAAGGAGCGCAGCGCCTGGCTCAGGCTGGTCCCAAAGCGCTCGGTCTGGGAGAGCATGGTGGTGAAGGATTTGATGTCCTCCACCATGGTGCGCTCAGCCATGTCCTTGAAGGCTTCGGTGCGTGGTTTCCCGGCCCTGATCTCCATGGTCGCCTGGCGTATCTCCTGGGTCAGCGCGTTCTGCTCGAACTGCGGCGTGTCGGCGCCGCGCACTAACGCTGCGTCCATGCTGAGCCCCGCCTCCACGCAGAGCGTCACCAGGTCAAGCAGGTCCGGCAGGGTGTGGAAGATGACCAACTGGCGGCTTTTTACCTTGGCGTACAGCCAGTAGCTCGGCAGCAGGTACCCGACGATGGCGCACCCCAACAGGATCAGCAGGGGGACGCTGTCAAAATAGGCCTGCCTGGGCGCGGCGATCAGGAGCAGATAGGGGAGCGGCAGCAGCAGGGCTAGCAGGATCTTGCTCCCCAAAAAGACGTAGACGCTGTCCCGGTGGAACCCTGCGGCGACAAGGTTCTTGCGGTACCGGGAATGCTCCTTCTGGGGGAGCTTCACCCGCTCCCCGATGCGGCGCAGTTTTGCGGCCCAGGTGCCCGATTCCACCTCGGGAAACAGTCTCGCCGCCTTGTGCGTCGGGAGCAGGGCCGCCATGCGTTCCGCCACGATGCTCCTGCTTCCCAGTAGCAGCCGGGACAGGGCCAGCGCCAGGAGCAGGGTGGAACAGAAAACGGTGAAGGAAATGAGGTAGAGCATGTGGCACCTCAGATCTGGATCCTGATGATCTTTCGGATGATCATCAGTCCGACCAGCTGCATGAATGCCGCGAAGGCCAGGATGTAAAGGCCCAGCGGCTCCTTGATCAGTTCGCCCTCGTACTCGGGGCTGACAATGTTGAAGCAGAAGAAGGCGGCTACCGGCAGCGCCCCCAGCACGTACCCCGATAGCCTTCCCTGGGCGGTGTAAACCTGGACCTGCCGGCGGATCTTGAGCCTCTCCTTGATGGTGGCCGCGAGCTTGTCGAGCAGCTCCGAGAGGTTCCCACCGATGTCGGAGTTGATGGTCACCAGGGTCGTGAAAAACCTGAGGTCGAGGCTGTCGATACGCTCATTCATGGCTGCCAGGGCGTCCACCAGCCTGAGTCCCAGTTGCTGCTGCTCGTAGGCGGTTCGGAACAGCGCCCCCACCGGGTCGGAGACCTCCTCGCCCACCAATTGAATGGCGGCGGTGAGCGAGTGTCCGGCCCTGAGCGAGCGCGCGATTATGCTGAGCCCGCTGGGGAAGAGTTCTGTGAACCGGGTTATCCTGCGCGAGGTGGTGATCCGTATGGTGATTTCCCCGGCCACAGGGGGAAGGGCCGCGGCCGCCACGGCCGCAAGCACGGAATGGGTCTGCAGCCCCACCAGCAAGGCGAGCAGGAGCGCGGACGAAACCGTCGCGACCATGAACAGCGATGCGGAGATTCCGAGCCCTGCCTGTTCCAGCCGTTTGCCCAGCCGGTGTGCCTGCGGCAGTCGGACCAGCAGCTCTCCGGCACGGTGCGCGTTTCTGGTCAGCGCCTCGCGCAGTTCGTAATCCCCGGTCCCCCCGGGCGTCATTTGGTGCAGTCTCCTCCGGAGCTCGGTCCTCGCGGAGGCGCTGCGCCTGATGACATAGAGACAGACGGCGCACGTTGCGCAGAAGGTGGTGAGAAAGATAAGTGCCACGATGGGAACGATCATGGTCGACTCCTAGTTCCGGAACATCGCCTCGGGAAGTTCGTGCCCGTAGAGCCTGAAGCGATCGGCGAAGAGTGGTCTCACTCCTGTGGCGCGGAAATCGCCGACCACCCTGCCGTCCCGGTCGATGCCCTTTTGATGGAACACCATCACGTCGTGCATCATGATGGTCCCCCCCTCCATGCCGGTGATTTCGGAGAGCTTCACCACCCGCCTGGTACCGTCGCAGAACCTGACCAACTGCAGCACGATGTTCAGGGCCGAGGCCATCTGCTCTTTCACGGCCCGGTCCGGCAGGTCGACTCCGGACATGAGCACCATGGTTTCCAGGCGGGAGAGCGCGTCGCGGGTGGTGTTGGCGTGCACGGTGGAGAGGGAGCCGTCGTGCCCGGTGTTCATCGCCTGCAGCAGGTCCAGCGCCTCGGCGCCGCGCACCTCACCGATGATGATGCGGTCGGGCCTCATCCTGAGCGCGTTGCGCAACAGGTCCCTCGAGGTCACCTCTCCCTTTCCCTCCAGGTTGGGCGGCCTCGTTTCCAGGCGCACCACGTGGTCCTGCTTCAGGTGCAGTTCCGCCGAATCCTCGATGGTGACCAGGCGCTCGTCGGAAGGTACGAAGGCGGAGAGGACGTTCAGCATCGTGGTCTTGCCGGTGCCGGTCCCCCCGGAAACGAGGATGTTGAGCCGGGTCTGCACCGCACCTTCCAGGAGCTCGGCCATCCGCTCGTCGAGTGTTTCCAGTTGGATCAGGTCTTTCATGGTCAGCGGTTCGCGGCCGAAGCGGCGGATGGATAGGACGGGACCGTCCAGGGCCAGCGGGGGGATGATGGCGTTCACGCGCGAGCCGTCGGGGAGCCTCGCGTCGACGTTCAAAGAGGCCAAAGTGAGGGACTACTGGGGGCAGCGCCCTGCTTCCCTCCGGCGGCCGCGGCTTTTGGAGCGGCTCTACCCCTACATCTTCAACAACCCCTCGCGCGGTCGCTCCTTCCTGCAGGAGTTTTTCGCCGCCAGGCCGGAGCAGCTGGAGGATCCCTTCTTCTCCCATGCCGTGCGCTGGGGGGGAGGGATCCGTAACCTCGCCTTCCTCTCCCCGGAGTACCGCAACTGCCTCTCCGGCTACGACCCGCGTGAGGAACTGGCCCGCTGGCTGCCGGAGAGCTTCGGCGGACGGGACCTCTTTAGCCGGGCGCAGGTGCTGGAGATCGAACTCTTTCTGGCGGGCTTCCTCCTCTCCTCTCAGGGGGACCGGGTCGCCATGGCTCACTCGGTGGAGATGCGCCACCCCTTCTTGGACTACCGGGTGATCGACTTTGCATTCCGGTTGCCGGCCAAGTGGAAGATGAGGGGGCTGCAGGAGAAGTATTTACTGCGCAGGGCCTGCCGCGACCTTCTGCCGCAGGGGATAGCCAGCAGGGGCAAACACCCCTACCGGGCGCCGGTGAGCGCACTTTTCACTGCCGCCGCGCCTGCGGACTACGTGGACGAGCTGTTGTCCGGGCAGAGCTTGAGGGCGAGCGGGTACTTCGATGCGGCCAAGGTGGCGCGTCTCTACCAACGCGTGCTGGAGGCTCCGCCGGGGACAGTCGGGGAGTTCGCCAACATGGCCCTGATGGGGGTGATCTCCACCGAGATCCTGCACCGGCAGTTCCTCGCATCCGCGTCGTACAAAGGGGTGCGCAGGGTGAGCCCGGACCTGGTACGCTACGGGGCTGAGCGGACAATAGAGGGGCGGGAGTGGACATCTGCGATGCCCCCTGTTGACGGGAGAGACCATGGAACTGCAGAGGGTGCATAGTTTCCTGGAATCGAGCGCGGCGGCACGACCGGACAAGGTCGCCTTGGTCCACGACGGCGAGCGGGTCAGCTACCGGCAGTTGAACCGGGCGGCGAACCTGCTGGCCGGGTTCCTGGTACAGCGGGGCGTGCTCCCCGGGGACCGGGTGGTGATCTTGTTAAGTAACGGTGTGAAGTACGTAGCGAGCTACTACGGCGTGCTGAAAGCAGGAGCGGTGGCCGTGCCGCTGAACCTGGAAACCGGGCAGGAAACGCTGAGTCGCCTGCTGGACGAACTGCAACCGGCCGGGATTGTCCTGGAGCAGGGGGCAGGGCACCTGTTGCAGCAGTTCCACCTGGCGCCCCCTTCGGTCCGTTTCCTCCTGGCCGCGGACGCCTCCTTCGCGCAAGGGGGGGCGCACCTGGTATGGGGATGGGACGAGGCGCTTACGGGGGAGGAGCTTCCCCAAGGGGGACGCACCATTGCTCCGGATGCGCTCGCCAGCATCATCTACACCTCGGGCTCGACCGGACAGCCCAAAGGGGTGATGCTGTCTCACCGTAACATCGTGAGCAACACCCGCTCTATCACCGAGTATCTGCGCCTGACCGAAAACGATATCCAGATGGTGGTGCTCCCGTTCTTTTATGTCATGGGCAAGTCGCTGCTGAACACCCATATGGCCGTGGGGGGAACGGTAGTGATCAACAACAACTTCGCCTACACCGCGTCGGTGATCAGGCAGATGGCCGAAGAGGGGGTGACCGGTTTTTCTGGGGTCCCCTCGACCTACGCCTACCTGTTGCACCGATCACCACTAGCCTCTTTCCGGGACCGGCTCCCGAACCTGCGCTACTGCACCCAGGCCGGCGGCCACATGCCGCGCGACATCAAGGAACGACTGCTGCAGGTCCTCCCTCCGCACACCAAGTTGTTCGTCATGTATGGTGCCACCGAGGCTGCGGCGCGGCTCACCTACGTTGAGCCGGAGCGGCTACCGGAAAAGCTGGGCTCCATCGGCAGGGCCATACCGGGCGTGTCGGTCCGTGTACTGGACCCGCACGGTGAGGAACTACCCGACGGGGAGTGCGGTGAACTGGTGGCATCGGGCCCCAACATCATGATCGGCTACTGGAACGATCCCGAGGGAACCGCCCGGGTGCTGGATAGCAACGGCTATCACACCGGCGACCTCGGTTACCGTGACGCCGAAGGCTACCTCTACGTCACGGGGAGGAAGGACCACCTGCTAAAGGTGGGGGGGCACCGGATCGACCCGCAAGAGGTCGAGGAGGTGCTCATGTCAAGCGGGTCGCTGCTGGAGGTGGTAGTGCTCGGCCTGGATGACCCGCTGTTGGGCAAGAAGCTGGTGGCGCTGGCGGTTCCCCTGGGAGGCAATCCCAGCGACCGGTCCCTGATCTCCTTTTGCCATGGCAAGCTCCCCAGGCACAAGGTCCCGGGGGAGATCCGGCTAGTCGCGGCGCTACCCAAATACCCAAGCGGCAAGATCGATCGTGTATCCTGCCTGAGCCTGTGCGGCTGAGGCTGCCTGTAGAGGCGCACCATTGCGACAACATCAACTTATGCTGCACGACCCATGGTGTAGGGGCGTGAAAGAAAGGTGCCTTATGACAATGACAAAAGGATTTTCCCCCGAGGTGCTCCGGCTCGACCATCAACAGGAGGCGGACCGGATCTGCACCAGGATCAGGGGTCTGATGCGCAACCAGGTGAAGAGGGGAGGGGTGGTGGTGGCTCTCTCCGGCGGGATAGACAGCAGCGTTACCGCGGCGTTGTCGGTGCGGGCGCTGGGAAGGGAGCGGGTGATCGGGCTGGAGATGCCCGAACGGCACTCGGCGCGGGAGACACTGGCGCTCAGCGGCAAGGTCGCCCGCGCGCTCGGCATCCCGACCCTGGTCGAGGACATCTCGGGGATCCTGCAGTCGGTGGGGTTCTACGAGAAGTACGACAACGCGGTGAGGATGGTCGTGCCGGAGTACGGTGATGGTTGGACCTCCAAGATCGTGATCTCCGCAGTGGCGAATCAGCCCCGTTTCACCTCGTTTTACCTCGTCACCCAGAACAGCCAGAAGGTGCAGTCCACGGTGCGTCTACCCCTGCAACCCTACCTGGAGATTGTGGCCGCCACCAACTTCAAGCAGCGCATCAGGAAGATGCTGGAGTACTACCATGCCGATCGCCTCAACTACGCCGTCGCCGGCACCCCCAACCGCCTGGAGTACGACCAGGGGTTTTTCGTGAAGCTCGGTGACGGCGCAGCCGACATCAAGCCGATTGCCCACCTGTACAAGTCCCAGGTCTACCAACTCGCTGAGTTCCTGGGTATCCCGGAAGAAATTCGCAGCAGAAAGCCGACCACCGACACCTATTCGTTGGCTCAAGGACAGGACGAATTCTACTTCTCGCTTCCCTACCAGATGATGGACCTCTGCCTCTATGCCCGGAACCACGGAGTTCCTGCAGAAAGCGCCGCCCCGGTCCTGGGGCTTGAGCCGCAGCAGGTGCTGATGGTGTACCGGGATATCGACACCAAGCGAAAGACGACGCGCTACTTGCACCTCCCGCCGCTGCTGATCGAAGATGTGGAGTGGGAGTGACAGTGCAGACAAAGGAGGCAACAGATGGACCTAAAGGATGAGATCAGAAGCTTCGTGGTGGACAATTTTCTGTTCGGCGATGCCGAGGGACTAACCGACGACAGCTCCTTCATCAGGGAAGGGATCGTCGATTCAACTGGAATCCTGCAACTGGTGGCCTACCTCCAGGAGCGTTACCAGGTCGCGGTGGCGGACGAGGAGTTGATCCCGGAAAACCTCGACTCGGTGCAGCGGGTGGCCACGTTCGTGGAAGGGAAGCGTGGTGGGGGGTCCTGCGCCGGCGGCGAAGGGTAGGGGAAGGCGATGCGTGCGACGATGAGCGGCAGGATCCTGCAGAGGGTGCTGGGGAAGCTCGCGATGATTGTCCCAGGGGGATACTCGTTGCGTCCCTGGCTGCACAAGTTGCGCGGTGTACGCATGGGAAAAAACGTGTGGATCAGCCAGTTAGTTTACTTGGACGACCAGCATCCAGAAATGATCGAGTTCGGTGACAACGTTACCATTGGGTTGCGCTGCACCATCTTTGCCCACTTCTACCTCGGCGACCACGCTCCAGATGATGTCAAGTCTGGCGTGGTCGTCGGAAAGGACGTTTTCATCGGCCCCAACTGCACCATCCTGCATGGGGTCACTATCGGCGATGGGGCCGTCGTGGTGGCGGGGAGCGTGGTTACCCGCAACATCCCCCCCGGCGTCCTCTACGGCCCCCCGGCGGCGGAACCCCTGGCCCGGATCACCCACCCGCTCACGGAAAACGGCCAGGTCCAGTACCAGAAGTTCCTCTTCGGACTCAAGAAGCTCTAGTCGTAGCTCTTCTTCATCAGGTGAAACAGGATCGCGAGCAGGACCATGAAGCCGACCGCGATCCCCCCTGCAAGACGCCTTTTCTCGTGCGACCGCTCGATCTCCTTGAGGGCCGCGTCCAGTTTCCCCAGCTCATTGTTGATGGCCGCCGACTCACCCTTGACCCGGGCCACGTCCACGTCGTGGAACAGGGTGTGAAAACGGTTCCTTACCGCGAAGAGCGATCTGCCCATCTTTTCGGTGTCCACGCCGCTCACCTGGAAGTCGGCAATTCTGCTCGAGATGTTGTCGATGTACCCTTCGGTCTGCTGCATGGCGTCCCGGATCGCCTTAGCCCTTTCGAAACTGTGGCAGCGGGTGCAGCTCTTCTCGTTGATCAGTGCCAGTGACGCCTTCACCACCTGGTGGTTGCCGTGGCAGGTCACGCAGGTGGGACCGCCGGCACCAAGAGCCCTGCCGTGGGCGCTGGAGAGGTAGTCCTTGTAGACGCCGGGATGGCAGCGCCCGCAGAAGGCGGGGATGTCCTTTTCCTTGGGCGCGCCGAGAAAGCCTCGTTGCGGGGTCATGGCGTTGGCCGCGTCCTTGGGGTCGCCGCCATGGCAACTGTTGCAGGAGATGCCGTTCTCGGCGTGGATGCTGCTGCGCCAGAGTTTGACCGGCGTCCCAAGCGGGTCCGGGAGCGTCCCGTGGCACTGGATGCAGACCGTTTCCGGTTGCTCCACCGGGACGGCCTGGGCCGGCTTCAGGAAGGCGAGCGAGGCAAGCAGCAGGATGGCCAAGGTGTTTGTGCGAATCATGACAGGTGCCCCCATACGCTAAGAGCGATCCAGAGCAGGACGCCCGCTATCACCAGAGTCAGGAATACCGGCCGCTTCAGCGGATGCCGTTCCGGGGAGCGGTCGATGAAGGGAAGCAACGCCAGGAAGGTCATGGCCGCCGCCTGCACGGAGAGACCAAAAAGCTCGCTGGGGAAGATCTTCAGTGTCTGGTAGTTGGCCAGGAAGTACCACTCCGGCTTGATGTGTGCCGGTGTCCTGAAGGGGTCTGCCGGCACGAAGGCATCCGGGGTGAAGGGCATGCCCGGCCAGAAGAAGACCACCGCCAGGAAGATGGCGAAGTAGATGGAGATCGAGGTCAGGTCCTGCAGCACGTAGTTGGGGAAGAAGGGTATCCCGCCCGGGTGCCCCTGGTAGTGGTACTGTTGTGCCTCAAAGGGATTGGCGGTGCCCTCCCTGCCGAAGGGGGGCGCCGAGATGCCGGTGCGCTTCAAAAGGAACAGGTGCGCCCCGATAAAGGCGGCGATCACCACCGGGAGCACGGCGGCGTGCAGGGCGAAAAAGCGTCCCAGGGTGGGAGGGCCGACCAGCTTGCCGCCGCGCAGGAACTCCACCAGGTACGGCCCGACCACCGGGATGGCGCTGGCGCTGTTGGTCGCGACCGTGGTGGCCCAGAAAGAGAGCTGGCTCCAGGGGGCCAGGTAGCCGGTGAGCGAGATCCCCTGCACCAGGGCGAGCAGCGTGAAACCGGTGACCCAGTTCAGCTCGCGCGGCGCCTTGTAGCTCCCCATGAGCAGGGTGGAGAGCATGTGCAGGATCAGCACCGCCACCATCATGTTGGAGCCCACCGCGTGGCACAGGCGGATCAGCCAGCCGAAGGGGACCTCGTTCATGATGAAGGTGACGCTCTTGAAAGCCTTGTCGGCGTCGGGGACGTAGTAGATCATGAGCAGCATCCCGGTGATCACCTGCAGGGCGAAGATGAGCAGGAGCACGCTCCCCAGTGAATACCACTCGTTGATATTGCGCGGCAACAGGTAGCCGGTCAGCTCCTTCTCCACGATCTCGCCGACCCCGATGCGCAGATCGAGCCAGCGGTACAGCCTTTTTAGCATGGACTTTGCCTCCCTGGACGGTTACCCGATGGTGATGTTGCCTTCGGTTACGGTGAGCGGGATCTTGGCGAGCGGGCGCGGCGGGGGGCCTCCCAGCACCGTGCCGTCGGTGGAGAACTGGCCGCCGTGGCAGGGACAGAGAAACTGCTGCTTCTCCTTGACCCACTGCACGATGCAGCCCAGGTGGGTGCAGACCGCGGAGAGGGCGACCAACTCGCCGCTCTTTGTTTTGATCAGGACCGCCGAGGAGCCGGCGAACTCGAAAAACTTGGCGTCTCCTTCTTTGAGCTCGCCAGCCGGTATCACCAGCTTGGCAGCCCCACCCTGGCCCGATCTGGGCGCCAGGTAGCGGAAAACCGGGTAGCCCGCGGCGACCGCGGCGGCGGCCGTGGCCCCGGCCACGCAGACTCCCAGAAACTTCCTCCTCCCCTCGTTCTCCATGCATCCTCCCTGCTGTTGTCTGTCGATTCGGCTCAAGTATAATGATAGCTTGCCCCATTTCAAGCGACTTTTTCATGAAGCTGGGGTGGTGCCAGCCTTCACGTGACGGCTGTCGCGCCGCCACCGGCGCGGTACGGGGCTGCAGTTCCCCAAGGGGCGTCGCAAATCTAATGAGTCGATAGCCCTTTCCCTCTTTACCCCCGCCGGGGTTTTCCGGTATGCTGGCCCACTCGCCCGCACCCTTACACCAAGGAGAACCGATGGAAACTTATTACGATCCCAAAGACCTGGGGAGCTTCGCCGAGATCGGCAAGGACGCGCCGGAACTGGCCGGCAAGTTTTTCGACTACTACAACGAGGTATTCGCCGAGGGGGATCTCACCGAACGGGAAAAGGCGCTCATCGCCCTTGCCGTCGCCCACACCGTGCAATGCCCCTACTGCATCGACGCCTACACCCGGGCCTGCCTGGAGAAGGGGTCGCACCTGGGCGAAATGACAGAGGCGCTGCACGTGGTGACGGCGATCCGCGGCGGCGCTTCCCTGGTGCACGGCGTGCAGATGCGCAAGATCGCCGAGAAACTCTCGCTTTAGGAGACGGAATGGACGGGGCGAAAGAGAGGCTGGGGGAGAGTTTCGCAGAGCGGCTGGCGTGCCACGGGCTTTCGCTCACCCGGGAGCGGACCACGGCGCTGCAGGTGAACGTGGGACTTGCCTGCGACCTTGCCTGCGGTCACTGTCACCTCGAGGCGGGGCCGGCGCGCGGGGAGATGATGTCGCGGGCCGTAATGGCGGAGGTGATCGCCTGTGCGCGCCGGTTCAGGTTCGACAGTATTGATCTGACCGGCGGCGCCCCAGAACTGGTCCCGGATCTGTCCTACCTGGTGCGGGGGGTGGCGCCGGAGACCCCGCGGCTGATCGTACGGACCAACCTGGTTTCGCTGGAGGGGGAGCGGGGCGAGGAACTCCTGGGACTGTATCGCGACTTGAATGTGGCGCTGGTGGCCTCGCTGCCGGCCGGCAACAAGGCCCAGACCGATGCCCAACGCGGTGCGGGGGTGTGGGAGAAGAGCATTCGGGCACTGAAGCGGCTGAACGCGCTGGGATACGGCCTGCCGGACAGCCCCCTCCAACTCGACCTGGTCAGCAACCCTTCCGGTGCCTTTCTGCCGCCACCGCAGCTCCAGGCCCAGGTGAAGTTCCAGCGCGACCTCGCCCGCAAGCACGGCGTCAGTTTCCACAACCTCTACACCTTCGCCAACGTCCCGCTGGGGCGGTTTCGCCGTTTCCTGGAGCGTTCGGGAAACCTGGATCGCTACCTGGAGACGCTCAGCACCGGCTTCAACCCCTGCGCCGTGGCCGGGCTCATGTGCCGCAGCCAGCTCTCCGTGGATTGGCACGGGCGGCTCTACGACTGCGACTTCCACCTGGCCCAAGGGATCTTCCTTGGCGGCGGAGAGCGTTTCATCGCCTCGCTCACCGAGCTTCCCCTCACCGGCACTCCCATTTCCGCCGCCGATCACTGCTTCGCCTGCACGGTCGGCTCCGGCTTCACCTGAGGCGGCAGCATCGTGGCCTAGTTAGGCCGCTTCCCTGCCGGCTGGGCCGGCTCCACGCCGGGGCGGAACACCCGCCCCAGGTAGCTCCCCTTTTGCTCCCAGAACAGGCGGAACTCCCGGTTGCGCAGCACGCGCATCTGGGCGAGGGGGTGCCTCGCCAGTTTGGGCGGGAGCTTGCCGCGCGGCACCCGGATCCAGGGGCCGCGCCAGGACCCGGAACGGTACCAGACCCCGCCGCTGACCTTGAAGTAGGTCTGGGAGAGGTAGAAGAGGTTCTCGTCCCTGCCGGCCGCCATGCCGAAACCAAGTTCGGCGGGAAATAAAAAGAGCGGCGCCCGCTGCGTCGTCGCCGGCACCTCCCGTGAGGGCTCCCTCTCCCGGGGCGCGGCAGCGGGGGGAGCCTCCTCCTGCTGCTGCCGGTAGTACTCGTCGTAGTACTGGTACGGGTAGTAGGTGCCCTCACCACCGTGCGCGCTCCAGGCCACGGCGGTGAGCGTGAGCGTCAAGATCCAGAGTCGTTTCATGGCAGCCTCCCTTGCCGCGCCTGGTCCGCCAGCCCAGTCAGGTCCAGGCTGGCCCGCCAAAGGCGCTCCGCGGCGGCCTGGTCATAGGAGGCGGGCGAGGACGGCGTCTCTTTTGGGGCGGCGTAGTAGCCGCCGCTTCTGCCGGCGACCTCGCCGGCGCAGGCCAGGTAGAGCACGGTGCGCACGCCCCGCTCGGGTCCGACCAGATGGCCGCTTCTCAGTGAGCCGGCGACATGGCAGAGCCAGCTCCCCAAGCCGTTATTGAGCGAGAAGCGGGTCAGCACGTTGCCGGGGGCGGCCGCGTTGGCCGTGATGCCGCTTCCCGCCAGACGCCGGGCCAGTTCGTAAGTGAAGAGCAGGTTCGCCAGCTTGGACCGGGCATAGGCCTTCCTGCCGTCGTACCCGCGCTCCAGGTTCAGGTCGTCGAAATCGATCCCGGGGCAGCCGCGATGGGCGGCGGATGACACGTTCACCACCCTGGCCTGCTTCCCCTGGCGCAGCCGCTCCATCAGGAGCAGGGTCACGAGGAAGTACCCCAGGTGGTTGAGGGCGAAGGTCATCTCCACCCCCTCAGGCGTGGTGAAACGTCGGGCGAATCTCCCTCCGGCGTTGTTCACCAACAGGTCCAGGCGCGGATAGACCGCGTGGAAGCGGCGGGCGAGGCCGCGGATCTCCTCCTGCCGGGAGAGGTCCGCCAGCCAGAACTCGACCCGGTAGTTGCCGCTTTCCCGCATGATCGCTTGGGCGCTCCTCTCGCAGCGCACCCGGTCTCGTCCCACCCCGATCAGCGTCGCCCCCTGCCGGGCCAGGGCGAGGGCGGTGGCTCTGCCGATCCCGGAACTGGCTCCCGTCACCAGGCAGATCTTGCCGGTCATGTCACTCCATTCACGCATCCCGTCCCCCCGTTCTGCGCTTTAAAACAATCTAACGATTCTCCGGTGGCCGGTGTGATTGTCAAGGTTGCCTTCAGCCATTTTTCATTGGGAAGTTGACAACCATCTGCGTTATAGTGGCGAATGGTCCCGGTGTCCGGCCGGGGTCCTGGGTAAGAGAAGGGGGATTCGGTGGCAAAAAGACCATGGGTGGACAAGGAACAATGCATCAGCTGCGGCATCTGCGTCGCCAACTGCCCGCAGGTGTTCCGCTTTGACGCGCACGGCAAGTCGGAATGTCACGACCCTGCCGGCGCCGCGGAGGACGTGATCCAGACGCAGGCGGTGGAGCTCTGCCCGGTGTCGTGCATCGGGTGGGAGGAGGCGTAGGGTGCCCATCGCGAACCGGCCTGCGGGCCTCATCAAAGGGGCGGCGCTGTTCGCCTGCGTGGTGGCGATCAGCCTGTTGCACTACCTGACCCCGCTCAGGCTCGGGATGCTGCACGACATCTTCCAGCGCCTGTACTACATCCCCATCATCCTGGCAGCCTACTGGTTCGGGTTCCGCGGCGGCATCGGCTGCGCGATCCTGGTGACCGTGGCGTACGCGCCGCACATCCTGTTCCAGTGGGGAGGGCACATCTCCATGGAGATGGAGAAGTACCTGGAGGTGATCCTCTACAACGTGGTGGGGGGAATCACCGGATTGTTGTCGCAGCAGGAGCGTTGCCGCCGCGAGGAACTGGAGCAGACCGCCCAGGGGCTCGAGGATTCCTACCGCCAGCTCAAGACCCAGTCCGAGTTGATCATCAGGATCGAGGAGCAGTTGCGGCGCGCGGAGCGCCTCTCCGCCCTGGGCGAACTCTCCGCCATACTGGCCCACGAGATCAGAAACCCGCTCGCCTCGATCCGCGGCACCGCCGAGATCCTGATGGAGCAGGGGGTGCCGGCCGAGCGGCGCGGAGAGTTCCTGGAGATCCTGGTCAAGGAGTCGGACCGGCTGAACCGGGTGGTGGAGGATTTCCTGCGCATGGCGCGCCCCGAGCCCGCCGACAAGAGGGAATGCGACATCAACGAGGAACTGGCCAACATGGTTACGCTGCTGTCCGCCCAGGCGCGCGGCTGCAGCGTGCACCTCGAATTTTCACGCGGGACTGTGCCGCGCTTGGTGGCGGACCCGGAAAAGCTGCGCCAGGCTTTCCTAAACCTCATGCTCAACGCGATCCAGGCCTCCCCGGAAGGGGGGACCGTCCAGGTGGCGACCTCCTACAACCGCGAGAGCGGTCTGGTCGAGATCCGCATCGCCGACCAAGGGGGCGGCATCGCAGCCGACGCCATCAGCCAGATCTTCGAACCCTTCTTCACTACCAAGGGGAGCGGCACTGGGTTGGGGCTTTCGATCACCAAGAAGATCGTCGAGGGACACGGGGGGAGCGTCGAGGTGGCGAGTGAGCCGGGGCGAGGGGCGACCTTCACGGTGCTGCTCCCCGCAGCGGAGTGAAGCTGTGGAGAATTCTACTGCGCGTGTGGGATATTCGGCACCCGTGCGTCCCCCCTCGGCTGTTCCGGCAACACCCGTTGCAGTGATCTCCGGAGGTTAGCTGTTGCCGGTGCCGTGGCACGCTCCTTGTAACAGGTCGACCGTCCGGGCCAAGCCGGCGCAACCCGCGCCTGCTGCGCCCGAGCGGGAGCAGCCCATGAGAAACAAGATCCTGAACACCGCGCTCATTCTGATCGTGGTCGCCGTCCTGGCCATTTTCGCCTTTTACGTGCGGGTGGGGGCCACCGCCGACCAGGTGGTAGTGCTGCGCACCTCCGGGATGACCTGCGGCAGCTGCGTCAAGAAGATCACCGAGGCCCTGCAGTCCCAAGGGGGGGTGGCGGCGGCGGAGGTGGACCTGGAGTCGGGCCTGGTGGTCGCAGGGTACGACTCGAAAAAGACCGCGCCCGAGAAACTGGCCCAGGCCGTGCGCAAGAGCGGCTTTCAGTCCCAGGTGGCCCAAGTGATTACCCCGCAGCAGTTCCGCAGCGTGGTCGGGCGGGACGTCGGCGGCAAGGCCGCCCCCGGCGGGTGCTGCGGCCCGCGCGGCTGCGGCGGTGCCCAGTAAAGTTTTTTCGTCACGCCCGCGTGGCGCGATTCAGCACGAGCCTGCCTGCAGGCCCCAAAAGGAGCAACACATGGTTCACTCGAGCAAAAAAGGATTCCAGACCCTCCTTCTCATCGTGGTCGCCCTGGCGGCCATGGCGAGCGTCGCTTTCGCCTTCAGCCTCCCCGGTATGGGGAAATACGAGAAGGTGAAGCCGTCCGGCGGCAACGTCATCATCCCGGCGGACAAGGTGAGCGACGGCAAGGCGCACTACTACAAGTTCACCGACGCCGGCAAGGAGATCAACTTCTTCATCGTCAAAGGAAGCGACGGCCAGCTTCACGTCGCCTTCGACGCCTGCGACGTTTGCTACCGCGAGAAGAAGGGGTACGAGCAGGCGGGTGACAAGATGAACTGCCTGAACTGCAATCAGAAATTCGCCATCAACAAGATCGGCGCGGCTTCCGCCGGCGGCTGCAACCCCTCCCACCTCCCCGCCAAGTACGACGGAGGCAAGGTGACCATCCCGGTCAGCGAACTCAAGGCGGGTGCCCGCTTCTTCTAGGGGCGGCGCGAGTCGAACCGCACCGAAACAGTGATAACGCCGGAACGCGCCCACGAGCGCGCCCGGCGTTTTTTTGTCCCCTTTCCGGCGCGGCGGGGCGGGCCGTCGACCCGCACCGGTTTTGCTGGTTGACACCCGTCTGGCCGGAGGTGTATTACAGAAGGGCAGTCAGCATCAGGGGGTAACACGTGAGCAAGGACAAGGACGAGCGCAAGAGGTCGCACCTCAAGCTCGTGGTAAATAACCCGGAAATCAGGAGCGCCAGGCCTTCAGGCGCCGAACAGGAGTTCGTTCCTCTCGAGGAGCTGATTACCAACCGGGACCTGTTCCGCCCCGCCTTCTACCGTGGCATGGGGAGGCTGCAGACCAAGGGGTATCAGCAGTTGGAACGCTACCTGGCCAACCGCGGCGCCCCCTATGGTATCGATCCCGTGCACGGCAAGGTAATGGTGCTTCCCGCGGGGAACGTCTCCCCCGAGGCGCTGGAGTACGGCTCGCCGCAGGACGAACTGCTTCTGAGCATCTCCGAAGACGCCGGCGGCTCCGGGCTTTGCTTCTCACTGGAGATGATTCTCCCCTACTTCAGCGAGGACGACGCGGTCATGGAAGAGGCGCTGCTCTTTGCGCCCGTTCTGCAGTACGGCGCCCTGTTCCTTGAGGAGAACCCCCACGACGGGATGCTGGACCTGATCTACCGCCTGGCCGTGCCGCTTTTCCCACCGGTGCTCACCGCCCGGCTGGCCGAACGGATGTTCTCCATCTTCTCCTTCGAGCTGAAAGAGACCTTCCTCGCCCTCTCCGACTACCCCGAAGGCTGACCCCACGGGGTACCTCCTTCCTCCCGCCACCACTGGATCTACGCGCGTCGCGGCGAGATCTTTAATATTGAAATGTTTTTCCGTTAGTGTTATGTATCTGTTGCCTATTTCCCTTGCGGGCAGCTGTTCATATCCCGGTGGACTGTGCGGTCGTCCTGTTCCGCGCTCTGAAGGGTGAGGCTCTTTCCGCTGGCGCGCCGCACAGTTATACCCTTAACCCCATTAACCACCTGGATTAGGAAGCCCTTCCATGAAAGTGCTGTCTTTAGCGTCAATTGCGCTGGCTGCCGTCCTCTTTTCCTGCTGTGGCGCGGCCTTCGGTGCGTCCTGTACGACAACGGAATGCCACGCCCCCATCGCCGCCCTCAAGTACCCCCACTCTCCCGTCAAGGAGGGCGACTGCTCCCCCTGTCACACCCAGAAGGGGAAAGAGCATCCCGTGAAGGGGGCAAAGAGCTTCGAGCTGACGGCCAAAGGGGCGGCCCTGTGCAAGGACTGCCATGACGTGCCCGGGCAGAAGAGGGTGGTGCATGCACCGGTGAAGGAAGGTGACTGCGCCAGTTGCCACCAGCCTCACGGCGCCAGCAACCGTTTCCTCCTCGACGTGGGAGAGGATCGCTCCAAGCTCTGTTTCAACTGTCATGACGCCGCACCCTTCAAGGTCAAGTTCATGCACGGCCCGGCCGCCGTTGGTTCCTGCAATACCTGTCACGACCCTCACGCTTCCGCTGAAAATCGGCTCATGAAGGGACCGACGCGCACCATCTGCCTTGGGTGCCATGCCGATTTCGCCACGCAACTCAAGCAGGCGACCTTCGTGCATTCTCCCGTGTCCAAGGATCCCTGCACGGCCTGTCATGACCCGCACGGTTCCGCCGTCGAGATGTTCCTGAAGGTCAAGTCGCCGGACCTCTGCGTCGGATGTCACGCAAAAATCGGCAAACAGATCGCACAGGTGAAAGTGCCGCACAAGCCGATGCTGGAAAAAGGGAGCTGCTCCAACTGCCATTCCGCTCACTTCTCCAAGGCGAAGAAGCTTCTCTCCGGCAGTGAGATGGAGGTTTGCCTTTCCTGCCATGTCAAGGGGAAGGCCGGCAACCTGCGCGACATCCAGGCGGAGATCAAGGACAAGAAATTTCTGCACGGCCCGCTCCAGAAGGGTTCCTGCAGCGCCTGCCACGACCCGCACGGCTCCGACAACACGCGCCTTCTGCGTGGCAAATATCCGGAGGATCTTTACGCTCCGTACCAGGACGGCCTCTACGACGCCTGTCTCAAGTGCCACGACAGGAACCTGCTCCGGTTCCCCGAAACGACCATCTACACCAAGTTCAGAAACGGCAACCGCAACCTGCACATCGTTCACGTCAAAATCCGCAAGGGACGCACCTGTCGCGTCTGCCATGAACCCCATGCCAGCGACGGTGAAAAGTTGATCAACAAGGACGGCGCGCGCTTCGGAGACTGGAAGATCCCCATCAATTTCGTTGTAAATGGGACCGGTGGCAGCTGTGCGCCCGGGTGCCATAAGCCCTTCAGTTATGACCGGCAGAGTCCGGTGAAGTACAACTAGTGACCACTCACCCCCCTCCCGAGCACTGACGCAGGGAGGGGATGCAAAAGGAGCAGTGACATGACCCTGACGTACAACTTGAGCAGAAACTTCAAGCGTCTCATTGCATTCTTCTGCGTGGCTGCTGCGCTTTCCGGTTGCGCGACCTCGAAACCGGACCTGCCGCCGGCGTTCTTCCCGCCACCGCCCGACGAACCGCACATCCAGTACCTCACCGGGATTAGCAACTCGAGTGACCTGGGGGGCTCGAGCGGCGGAGTCGGCAAACTGCTCCTGGGCGGCTCGCAAGTCGTAACGCGGATCGGAAAGCCCTACGGCATCACGTACAAAAAAGGGAAAATCTACGTCGCCGACATAGAATCCGCACAGGTCATCGTGATCGATATTGTGCAGAACACTATGCGCAACCTAAGCGACGAGGCTGGTGCAGCGGAACTGAAAAAACCGATCAGCGTCGGGGTTGATGACGACGGTAACGTCTACGTGGCGGATTCCGGCCGGAAAGACATCGCCGTCTTCGATGCAAGCGGGAAGTTCATAAAGTCAATGGGGAAGGGGCTTGCCAAGAGGACGCTGGTCGCTGTGGCCGTCTACAAGGATTTCGTAATTACCGTGGACAACGCCAGCGGGCTCATCTTTGTCCTGGACCGGAAGAGCGGGGAACTCATCAACACGTTGGGGAACAGCCCCGACTCTTCCAAGAACCCGGCTCTTCCCAACGGGTTGACGGTGGACAAGCAGGGGTTCATTCACGTGGTTAGCATCGGCAATGGCACAGTCAAGGAATATGACCTGGATGGCAACCTGCGCTCCTCTTTCGGCAGCTTGGGGGACGTTCCCGGTCAGTTCACCCGCCCCAGGGGGGTAGACGTGGATGATGACGGCAACATTTTCGTGGTGGACGCGGGACACGGTGTCGTTCAGGTCTTCAACTCCGAGCGTCGCATCCTTGGCGATTTCGGCAGATCGGGGCTCCTGCAAGGTTCCCTCAATCTCCCCGCAGGAGTGGCCACGACCAAAGACCATCTGGACCTGTTCCAGAAATACGCGGCTCCGGGCTTCAAACTGCAGGAGCTGATATTCGTCACCAATCAGTTCCCGAGCAGCGTCAATAACTTAATTTCCATCTATGGGATGGGAGCGATGACCGGCGGGAAAGCCCAGCCCAAGGAGGCTGATAAGGCTGATAAGGCTGACAAGGCTGACAAGGCTGACAAGGCTGACAAGGCTGACAAGGCTGACAAGGCTGACAAGGCGAAAGGCGGAAAGACCGGGGAGAAGTAGCCCCCTTTTATTGATCATCAGGTACCTGGAGTGGCGATGCGGAAGAAGCTAGCGACCATTATTTTTGTTGTGTATGTCATGAGCATGCTATGGGGTTGCGATCCGGTCACCTTGCATAAGGTCACGTCCACCATCTTCGATGGGGTGCCAAGTCTGCCACCTGCAGAGCAGTTGTGCCAGGAGTACCAGGTGACAAAGGTGGAAGAGGAGAAAAAGAAGGAGAATGCGAAGCTGCCGTCTGATGGCTCGGGTAGCGGTTCCAGCCATCTACCCTACCGCGAGAAACGCTGCAATGGCTGCCACGACAAAACCCAGGAATCCGGCCTGATAAAGCCGAAGGCGCAACTTTGCTTCGTCTGTCACCCCAACATCATCAAAGGGAGCATGGCCCACGGGCCGGCTGCTGTCGGCAGCTGCCTGGAGTGCCATGAGGCACACTCATCCAATTATCCGGCACTCCTGAAGGCTGAAAAAGGCAAACTTTGCGCCGGATGCCATCAGGAGAAACGGCTCGCACTGGCGATGCACCAGAAGGTCTCCAGCAACGGTATGTTCTGCATGGACTGTCATGATCCCCATGGCGGCGCATCGGCGTACTTTCTCCGCTAGCGCCATGTCCTTTCGCGTTCTGTTCTCCTACATCCTGATCTGTCTGGCACTGCCACGCCCATGCAGCGCCGCGCGCAACGTGGAGGTCATTCAGCAGCCAAGCCTCCTCATGTTCGGCGACGTGGAGCAGCGCGTTGCGGTGACCTATACGGCCAGCCAGCATGTCACCGACAACGCCAAGCGCACCGGTCAGTCCCTCGGTGAGCGATACTTGCTCATGACGACTGCCGCCTTACTGGACCCGAACCTGATGCTGTTTGACATCAACCTCGGTGGTAGCTACCAGAACGAGTTGGGTGGTCGCCGGTCTTCGAGGCTCGATGCACAGTACAACATCCTGGCGACAGGCCTCTCTGCTAGTTCTACCCCCTTCGGCGTGAGCACCTCCCGCAATTCAAACTTCATTGCTGACGGTTATTCCCCCTCTCATACCGTTACCACTACCAACACTTCCGTTTACGGGCGGTTCGTGCACGACGTCTTGCCGCTGCAGCTTAACTACATGCATGGGACCTCGACATCCAGCGGCCTCCCCGTAGACTTCAGTTCTGCTAGCGACTCCGTGATGCTCGCGGGTACGCATCATCTCCAATCGAGCAACACTACCTTTAACATCAATTTCACTTCGGACCGCTCAGGTGAGCGGGACAGCAGATCCTACAGGGCCAACATTGACAACACGAGCGAGTTGATCAAGGGGTACCAGCTCAAATCCTCGGTCAGCATCAACGACACGAAGCCTCTCGACGCGTTAAACAGGACCGTCACCTGGGCAGAGACCCTCAACGCGAATCTGGGGAAGGCATTGACCGGTTCGCTGGCTTTCGATCTTTCCGACAGTTCCACGGTCGACTTTTTCGGCGCCAACCAGAGCCAGACGACCAGGCAACTCAGTGGACAGCTTTCCCATCATCTCTTTCAGAGCCTGAGCACGACCCTCTCTGCTCACATGAGTGACAGCAGCGCCTACGGCGGTGGGGCCTCTTCCTATGGCGGCGGAGTGGATTTTCGGTATACCAAGATACTTCCCGCCAAGAGCGTGCTAGGGCTTAACTTCAACTACGCTGCGACCATGACTGACCAGAAGCTTCTCACGTCCGAAATAGCGGTAAACGATGAACAACACCAGGTGACGCAACCGGGACAATTCATCCTCCTGCAAATGCAAGGCGTGCTGACCCGAGTCGTCAGTGTCCGCAGTCTGAACCCGGATACCACATGGGTCGAAAACATCGACTACCGGGTACATCTGGCCCAAGGGGCCATAGAGATACTGGCTGGAGGGAATATCCCGCCCGGGACCAATCTGCTGGTCTCCTACGCGATGGCGGTCAATCCAAATCTCACCTACGAGTCAACTGGGTACTCCAGCGGGTTCCTTCTCAGTTTGCTCGGAAGCCTTTACACCATTTCGGGCAACATGTCGGTGCACAACGAGAGACAAGTGGGGGGGCAAGTTGTCGTGCCACTCAGCAAGAGCACCAGTTACAGCCTGCGTGGTAACGCTGACTTTGGCAACCTGAAGTGCGGGGGAGAGTATTCTTACTCTGATACCGTCTCACAGACTTATTCCAAGGTTCAATCTTTTGCCAGTTACAACACCGCTCTTACCACGACCGATTCTCTGGGGGTGAACCTGGAAGACAACTACTACATGTATCCCGAAGGAGGCAGCACGGGGCGCGGCTATACTGAAAATACCCTTTCTGCCGCCGTTAGTTATACCGGATTGTTCTGGCAGAGCGTCAGGACCACCGCCTCAGTGACAGGGGCTGACAGCCGTAATCCATACGGCACCACCGATACGCTTATGACCAGGCTCGGACTGAGCACGGTCTTCCGCAAACTGAGTTGTTCAGTTGACGTCACCAACTTATTTCGTCTTACCGAAAAGACCTCCACCCGTGACACCAACGTCATAGTGCGTGTGGTAAGGAGTTTCTGATGCGTCGCTGCGGTTTCAGCAGGGGGATTGGCAATAACGTGGTACGCCTTGTTCAGGCAGGTGTGCTAATCGGTGTGATGCTGCTCGTGGGGGGGTGCGCGACTCCGGTGGTGCCGCTTTTACAGCGTAGCGACGCCCCCGGTCCCCAGTGGCCGGAGCCTCCGATGCACGCCAAGATCCGGTGGGTCAAAAACGTCGTCACTCCTCGAGACGCGGGGGTCGCTCGCAGCGCCTGGAAGCACGCCTTGGAATTTTTTACTGGTTCCGAGGCGGATAACATCGTCAAGCCCCACGGGGTCTACTACGACGATGCCGGTCGGCTTTTTGTGGCGGACTCCGGCCTGGGGGTGGTGCATGTGTACGACACGCGCAATAGTCTCTACAAGCGCATAACGGCACCTTCGGGGGCCCCTTTCCGCTCGCCGATCGGTCTTGCCCGGGATGAAAACGGCGGGCTCTTTATCTCCGATTCCGGCGCCGATACCGTCTACCGCTACGATCTCGCCAGCGGTGTAATCTCCCCCTTTCTCCGCGAGGTTGCCCGTCCCACCGGCATTGCCTATAACAAGCTGAACAAACTCCTTTACATAGCGGAAACAGGTTACAGTCGCGTGGTCGCTGTCGATCGCAGCGGTGGGCAGAAACTTACCATTTATACCTCGAAGAATGGGGACGGCTTGTTCAACAGGCCTGTCGACCTCGCTGTTGACGGGGCAGGGCGTGTCTATGTTAACGACCCTCTCAACTACAAGATCAATATTTTCAGCCCGGACGGCAAACTGCAGCACAAGTTCGGCGAAATGGGGGACGGTACGGGACAGATGAACAAGCCCAAAGGGGTGGCGGTAGACTCCATGGGACGCATCTTCGTCTGTGACTCCCTCCTCGATACGGTGCAACTCTACGATCCCAGCGGCACGTACCTGTTCAGCTTCGGCGCCAACGGCACCGGCGCCGGTGAGTTCTGGATGCCATCGGGCATACAGATCGCCAATAACTGGGTTTTCGTTTCCGATACCTATAACAATCGCGTGCAGGTGTTCCAGATCCTCTCTGACGAGGACTCAGCGAATGACGAACCGGCCGTGCGGCAACAAGATAAGAGGTGAATCCGATGAGCGCCCCAACATTGACGCGGATGGGCCGTTGTCTCATAACCGCTGCACTGGCAGCCTGCATTGCCGTCACGCAGGCCCACGCCAAGCTGAGCGTGCTAAGCTCTCCCCATAATCTCTCGGCCAGCGGAGGCAAAGGGGGGAGCCGCCCCGGCGTCAGCTTCAGCGAGGAAAACAGGGTGTGTGTGTTCTGTCATGTTCCCCACCAGGCTACTCCCGGTCTGCCGCTTTGGAGCCGCCCGCTTCCCCCTGAAGCCACCGATTACAAGCTGTACCAGTCTTCTACCCTCAGCGCCGCTGCGGTGACGGGAAAGCCCACTGGCGCCTCGCGACTGTGCCTTAGCTGCCATGACGGCACCATCGCCCTTGGTCAGTTCGTCGGCAGCGGCATCACGACCGCGGTCACCATGCCCGGCGGTGCAACCGACAACCCCAACCTCACTATCAACCTGACGGACGACCACCCCATATCCATCCAGTACACAGAGGCCGTGGCGCAGCAAAGCCAGCTCGTGTCGCCATCCGCCCTGCAGGGACGGGTGCGTCTTGAGGGTGGGGCCGTACTGCAATGCACCTCGTGCCACGACCCTCATGATAATCAATTCGGCAATTTTCTCGTTATCAACAACACCGACCCCGCGCTCCCCAACTACCAGCCCGGCTCACCGCTCTGCACGGCGTGCCATCGTCCTTTGGGGTGGGACACCGCTGCCCACAATCCTGTCCGCACCCCCACCCTTCCCAACGGCTGCGTGACCTGCCACGTGGTGCATAACGCCCCTGGGCCCGTGCGTCTTCTGCGCGGCGCAAAGCTCGAGGATACCTGTTACCTAAGCTGCCACAATGGCACCGGGGGCGGGGCAGACATAAAGTCACTCCTTGGGGTCGGCATGCACCGGCATCCGGTAGGTGAGGGAGGGGGCGGTGCCGGGCATGACGAGAAGGAGTCGCTGCCTGCCGTCGAACACCATGTCCAGTGTGTCGACTGCCACAACCCGCATCAAGCCATGGTCGAGACGACTTCCCTTTCGCTGCCGCCGCTGGTAAACGGCACCCTGAAAGGGGTCGTCAAGGACAGCTTGGGCGCGAAGGCCGATTACGAGTACGAGATCTGCTTCAAGTGTCATTCCGGGGCGAACTCCTACAAGTTCTCCGGCGTCCTTGAGGCCAAGCCGAACCGCATCATCGCGGAGCAGAACCAGTCGTTTCGTTTTGACATCCTCAATCCGTCTTTTCACCCGGTCGTGGCCGACCGCAAGACCTCCGGCGCCAGCCTGCTTGTTGAGTTGCAGAGCTCCATGAAGCGCATCTACTGCTCGGACTGCCACAGCAACAGCCTTGGCACCAAGGCGGGGGGGAGCGGCCCGGACGGGCCTCACGGGTCACAGTATCCGCACATATTGATCGGCCAGTACGACATGCCAGTAGCCGGGTCGGCGACAACCTCCTACAACAAGTCGCAGTACGCCCTTTGTTTTCGGTGCCATTCCGAGGATTACGTGATGGTGACCGGGACTGCGTTCAACGACGCCGGCGTGAACGAGCACGCCACCCATGTGCGTGACCGCCTTATTCCCTGCTTCGCCTGCCACGACCCCCACGGGGTTCCCTGGAAGCTAGGCGGGACGGCCACCAACAACGCGCACCTGGTGAACTTCGACAAGGATTACACCGTGGGTGCCCAAGTAACCACTCCCGTCTACGTTACCAACAGTCCGGGCTCCGGTAGTTGCACCGTTAACTGCCATGCCGTCGCCGGCAACACCCACAGCTATGCCAAGTCTGCGGCCAAGTCCTTACTGCGCTTCAGGCCGGCCGCCGTTCCCAAATCCCGCTGAGTAATCCCCTTTCGTGACACCGAATGCTCCCCCCCCTGACGGGGCGGGAGCATTACTTCACCTCCTTTTCCCCCACTGCAGTTGCACAATCCTCGTCCGGCACAACACCGCTTCGCCCCCTCGCGTAATCGCCGTTTCCAATGCGGTTAAAAGACCGCATCACTCTCCGTTATTTCGCCAAGACACCGGTACGTCATGGCTCGTTTTCCTGCGCGATACCTCCTGACAAGCCGCGATAATGGCAAACAGAAAAAACTAAGTGATCTAAAATACAGGTCTTTGCGGGGCAGATGAAAAATGTATGCATTTTTTGCCGCAGTTGGGAACGAGGTTTGCTGATAGGAATTCAGAACATGTCGTTTGGCCCCGCATGGGGCTGACATTAAACCTGGTTGTTATCAACCAAAAAAAGGAGACGGAAATGAAAAAGGTTCTGGTTAGTGCAGTTGTTCTCGGTTCCATGGCTGTAGCAGGCGTTGCAATGGCAGGCATGTCGGCAAGGACAGGTGTCAACGGTTCCCTTCACGACATGAACGCAGTCGTCACCAACGCGGACAGCATGGCCCGAGTTTGTGTATTCTGCCACACCCCGCACAACGCGGAAGCCAACTCGGCCCTCAACCCGGAAGCCAATGCGCCGCTTTGGAACCACAAAGCCGGAACCGCAACTTACCTTCCGTATGTCTGGGTCACTCCGCTCAACCAGAAGGACAGCGGCGGTGCTGACTTCGGGCCGCTCAGCGGTACTGAGGCCCTGCAGGGGCCGAGCCGTCTCTGCATGACCTGCCATGACGGTTCCATTGCCGTTGACCAGCACGGCAAGGCCGTGGAGCAGATCGGCACCAAGAAGATGGGTGATATCAATAGCGGACGTGCTAACCTTACCGGCGACCTGACCAAGACCCACCCGATCGGTTTCAACTACGAGGACATCAGGACTCTGCGTAACACTGCTGCTACCGGCGGGCTCGCTGATGCGACTACGGGCGATACCGAAATCGTTAGTTCCGACCAGAAGTTTGCTACTGCTGTTGACACCGCCGTCGCCCAGGGTACCTACAACACGGTTGAGCGTCTCGGCACCAAAAAGATCAAGGATGTACTCTTCCAGGGTAACATCATGACCTGCGCATCCTGCCATGAGGTTCACAACAAAGAGAACGTCATTCAGGATAACTACGTTGCTGGTAGCGGCATGTCCGGCGCTCCGAACTACTTCCTGTATGCCAAGGAAGCTCAGTCCCTGATCTGCCTCTCCTGCCACATCAAGTAAGGTTGTTCTGGTCATGCAGAGGGGGCGTTTAGCCCCCTCCGTTGATGAAATTGGCTGCCCGTGACTACTCTAGTCACGGGCAATCATTCAATGAAAGGGAGACACCTATGTTAAAGAAAGGCATTGCAGCTGCGGGGTGCCTAGCCATAGTTGCTGCGGGGTGGTCCTACGCGGCAACGACATGGCAGGTGCAGACCAAGCTCAGCAATACCGGCGGTACAATCCAGGTGCGCAATAAAGCGCTCCAAACCGCCGTGGGCTCACTAGTTTATAACAACTTCACCACCTCCGCCGACATCCCTGTCACGGTTACCGCGAAAGCCGGCTACAAGCTCGGCACCATCTACAAGGGTGGTGTAGCGCAGACCTTGACCAGCGACCAGATTTCCTCTGGGATTTACTCCGTCAGCCTCAACAAAACCAGCGGCCTTAGCCAGAACATTACCGCCAGCTTTATCGCCAGCCAGTTCACCATTACCGGCACGGCCATCGGCTCCGGCTCGGGCACCGTCACAGCTACTCCCGCTGCCGTCTATCCTGGCGGATCGAGCACGTTGACCATTGTCCCCAAGAACAACTACGACGTTGTGACCCAGATTTCGCCGAGCGGACTTACGCTTCAGGACAACCTGGGCAAGACGGTCACTCTGCCGTACAGCGGCGCCGTCTACGTTACTCTGACCAACATTCAGGCTCCCAAGACCGTCACCGCGACCTTCACCACTGCCAGTGTTTCCGCTGGTCCTGACAGCGTGGTCGAGATCAACAAGCCGGTCACCATCAAGGGCAGTGTTGCCGCTGGCGACACCATCGCCTGGACCCAGGTGAGCGGCGACACTGTTACCCTCACAGGTCCGACCACCGCCACGCCGAGCTTCACCCCGGTTGCTGCCGGCACCTATGTCTTCCAGGCAACTGAATCCCTCAAAGGCCTGACTGACACCGTTCAGATTACCGTCGCCAGCGACGTGGCTGCTTACATGGATTCGACTTGCGGTGGCTGCCACAATGCCACCACCGGTGTGGTTCCGAGCACCGCGAACAACGGCTGGAAGGTTTCCGACCACAAAACCGCCGGTATTACCTGCATAACCTGCCATACCGACGCTCTCATGCCGACCCCGGTAAACACCCTGACGGTAAACAAGGATACCTTTACCATCACGGGTGCTTCCGCAGGAAACCTCGGCGACAACTACTGCGACACTTGCCACAACGGTGTTAGGGCTTACGACCATTCGACAGGCGTTGGCGTTGTCCCCACCACCACCTGCAGCAGCTGCCACACCCCGCACTACTTCAACCAGATCGGCCAGAATCACTTCGCGGGCCTGGCAACTCCCGCTACCGGTGCTGTCGCCGACGGCACTTCCAGGACCGCGTACGTGACCCAGGGCGCAACCTGCGCCGACTGCCACAACCCGCTCTCCAACGGCATGAACAAAGGCTACGCTGAAGGCGGCCACGGCAAGATTTCCGACGAGGCCCTGAATGCCTTCACCCACTATGACTGGTCCGCAGCGAGCCGTACCAACACCACTCTGCGCGGCAACAGCAACTGCATCCGCTGCCACACCACTGGTGGCTTCGCCCAGTTCCTCGGCGACACCGCTGCGTACACCAAGTTCAAGCCGGTCGCAGGCGCCCAGAACGTCCTGGGCTGCCAGAGCTGCCACACCAGCAACTACGCAACTGGTGAGCTTCGCACTGGCGCTACGCCGGTAGGTCTCTCCGCTCCGTTGACCAGCGGCTACTTCGCGCTGTTCTCCACCTCGGGCACCCTCGTTGCTGCCGACAAGACCAAGATCACGGTTCAGTTCCCCGGGTTCAAGAAGTCTTCGATTTGCATTCCGTGCCACTCCGGCCGCAGCACCGATGATGTCTTTGTAGCGGTCATCGACCAGGCCAAAGCACTGAACAAGAACTACACCACCATCCAGACCAGCTACTACCAGCACGCTGCCAACATGGGCCAGACCTTCATCGGCAAAGGCGCATACAACTTCGACGGTACCGATTTCGTCGGCACCAACAACACCCATGCCAACGTCAAGAATGGTTTCACTGATACGCAGGGCCCCTGCGTTGGTTGCCACTACAGCACCACTGACAAGACCCACTCCCTCGAGGTTACCGCTTACACCGAGGTTTGTGGATTCTGCCACCGTGCTGGTTTCGGCGCCACTGACGTAGAAGAGAAGAAGGCTGAGTTCGATGCAGGCGTAGCAGTTCTTGACGCCCTGATTCGCACGAAGTTCGCACCGCTGCAGATCACTGTTGGCGACCTCGCCGCAGAGCGCGCTTACGTCCGTTTCGGCCGCTTCGGCGCTGAGTTGACCGGCACCGGTTATCCGCTTGCCCCGGAGGTTCGTGCCAAGAACGCCTACGGCGCATGGTACAACTGGCAGATCCTTGCCACCTACGACAAAGCGGCTTTCGTTCACAACCCGAGCCTCGCACGTCAGATCCTGATGGAAACCATCGACTACGTCGACGATGCTAAGATCAACGGCACTGCAGAAGCTACCATCGCTGCCAGCGCTCTTACTGCAGCCGATAAAGAAAAAGCAGAAAAATACGTTGCCAGCAATGGTTGCGCAGTCTGCCACGCTTCTAAAGACGCCCTCGTTGCTACTGGCAAGCACGCCAACGAAGTTTCCACCCACTCCGGCACCTGCGGCCGTTGCCACACCACTGAAGGCTACGTTGCCTTCCTTGCAACCGGCAACAGCCCGACCGGCAACTACACCAAGACCGCTTTGGCCGGTAACCCCAGCTTCAACGGCCTCGACAATGCTTACAACGGTTCCCAGAACGTCTCCTGCGTTGCTTGCCACGATACGCACGGCGGCACCCGCAACGTCGCTTGGACTCCGCAGCCGAAAGACACCTCAGCTGCAGCTTCTGCCCAGTACAAACTGTGCACCTCCTGCCACAACCTGACCGATGCAGCTGGTAACGTCATGGCCTCCGGCCTGCTCGTTAACGGCACCCAGACGGTCGCAATGCAGCAGCACTACAAAGACTTCTACCGCAACATCGCATCCACCCACTACGACCTTCCGAGCACCGGTACCGTCACCAATGTTGGTACCACCATCGAAGGTTACAACATCCGTTACAACAGCACGACCGCCTGCACCGACTGCCACGGTCACAACTTCTACACCAACACCAATGGTGTTGTAGCCTCCCCGGCGACCGAGGAAACCATCCAGACCGAGTGGGCACAGTCCGGTCACGCTGGTAAGATCCTCAGCGTGAAATTCGCAGCATTCACCACCTCCACTGGGTCCTTCAACGGCACCACTTACCTCAAGAGGGAGAGGTCCGCGGCTTCCAACGCAGCAACACAGTCCGTTGGCGTTACCGGTGCAACCGGCATCGCCTGGGAGCACTACGACTGGGATGACAGCACCAAGCTGATCAACGCTGCCAGCACCACCGACCGCCAGGCCTGCCAGAAGTGCCACACCTCCACCGGTGTGTCCAACTACCTGAACGCTGTGGCCACCAAGAACGCTGGCGGCGACCAGACCGTTGCCGTCGCATACAGCGCAGCCAACAACGACTTCAGCCACCTGGCAAATTGGGCTACCACCAAGGTTTCCCCGCAGAACGAACTGCTGTACTGCTGGGGTTGCCACAACAACGCTGAGACCGGCGCGCTGCGCGTCGAAGGCAACATGACCCTCGACTACAAAGCAGCCTCCACCGACACCAGCAACATCGTGATCAACGTGCCGGGCAAAGGCGCAGTCTGCGTGTCCTGCCATGCAGGCCGCGGCAACGCAGCAACCCTGTTCGGTGCATCCACCATCGACCCGGCAGCTGTACTCTCCGGCACCACCACGCCGAAGAACAGCGCAACTGCAACCGCAACCCACTACCTTGGTGCTGCAGCTTCCATCTTCGCTGCCCAGACCAAGACCGGCTACGAGTTCCCGGGCCGCAGCTACGCTGCACCGGTCTACTTCGAGCACAACACCCTGGGCTGCAACGATTGCCACATGGGCGGCAAGAACCACAAGTTCGAAGTCGTCGAGAAAGACAGCAAAGGCGTGATCACCGAGATCAAGTCCGCGAAGTGTTTAGAGTGCCACAGCGGCACCTACGCAATGACCGTGTCTAAGCTCAAGGAAGAGGAGAGGGGCTTCAGTGACGCCCTCGCCGCCTTCAACGGCGCTCTTGTTGCACAAGGTTACACCTACACCACTGCTTACCCGTACTTCCTCTTCACCAGCGCAGACAGCACTAAAGCTGCTCTGAAGTGGCGTACCCAGGGTGACCTCGGTGCGGCTCACAACTTCAACTTCCTCCAGCGTGAGCCGGGTGCATACGCCCACAACAGGTTCTACACCAAGCGCCTGATCTACGACTCCCTCGACTGGCTCGACAACAACCAGATGGACAACTCGGTCGTGATCGACTCCTTGAGGTATCCCTTCGCTGCTAAGTGGCTGGGTGATGCTCGTCCGTAACCTGTAATCAGAAGCAATGCCATACAATGCCCCCCGTCGTGAGACGGGGGGCTTTTTTATTGGGGCCGTAGAAACCTTGAAACATTCAAGAGCAGGTTCGCAAAGAACGCTGGGTTCACGCCAAAGGACGCTAGGAGAATCTTTGTCTTGGGATAGGCTGACAGGACCTTCGCGTACTTGCGGGTACTGCGCGTACTTTGCGTGACTGCTTTTGACGTGGGTTCTTGCGGGGAAAGGTTCAGATGAGGAGGGCTCCTCCCCCATGGCGGGGGAGGGGACTTTCAGATGGGAACTACTGCTTGTCGATGCCGCCGGAGAAGATGACCTTGTCGAGGTTGCGGTTCAAAGCTGCGCTGCCGAAGTTCTTGACCAGGGAGCCGGGAAGGAACTTCACGACCTGTCCCTGTTCGACCTTGTTACTTGCCGGGACCGCGACCCAGATATCAGTCTCACCCTGGTCCACCCGCGCATAGGTGTACTCACCGCCATTGACCACCTCGAGGATCTTGCCAGCCACGCTCACGCTGCCCGTGGTCTTGGTGGTCGGGGTGAGGGGCGAGTGCCACGCCGGAAGCTTCTTGTCCGATGTCGCCGGCTTGACCACTTCCTTGATCACCAGTTCATCGCTGAAGTAGATGGTGTCGAAGGTCCTGTTCAGGCTTTTGGCGAGGTAGTTGGTCACCAGCATGCCCGTTTTCACCTCGACCTGCTGCCCCACTTTCACGTCGGCGGTGGGAATGGCGAACCAGGTCTTGGCGCTGCCGCTGTCGACGTTGACGTAGCTGTACCGGCCGGCTTGGAACACCTCGGTGATGGTCCCCTTGTTGATGTTACCGGTAGGGACGGCAGGTGCTTCCTTCGCGGCGGGAGCCGGTTCGGCGGCAGGCGTGGTCGGTGCAGCGTCCGGTGCTTGGCCGGTCGTGTGGGCGCATCCTGCTGCGAGAGTGAGGGTTGCTGCACAAAGTGCCAACGGTTTCAGGTGATGCCACATAGTCATTTGCTCCTTTTCAGGTGTAGCTGCTTTCACGGGAAAAAGTTCCCGTCTAAACGTAAAGTCGAAAATCGTTTAACAGGGATAAAGGGGTTGCAGGGGATAACGGCAAAAAAAGTCTTTGAGTACCAAAAGCCTGATGCCTTTTCATTTATCCCTTTTATCCCTGTGAATCAGGTCTGTTCTTTTGTCTATTGACCCTGTGCGCCCGCCTTGGCCCGCATCAGGTCCAGCCGGTACTGCGGTGTGGCAGGGTCGAGGCTCGCCGCGCACTGAAAGAAGACGGCGGCCTTCGGGAGGTTCTGTTGCAGGGCGAAGGTGACCCCGATCTTGTGATAGATGCTGGCATCGGTGGGTCTTTGCTTCATCGCGGCCTGGTACTGGTCCATCGCCTGCGGCAGCATCCGCTTGAGTCGGTAGGCGTCCCCCAGGTTCACCTGCGCCTCCGCGAGCGTGGGGTCGAGCTTCACAGCCTGGGAGAGGGAGGCTATAGCCTGGTCGTAATCCCCTTTCTTCCCGAAGATGGTGCCGATCAGGTTGAATGGGGGCGCCTCCTTGGGAGAGAGCCTGGTGGCGATGAGAGCCTCCTGCAGCGATTCGTCCAGCCGCCCCGATTTCTCCAGGGCCAACGCCAGGTTGTAGTGCGGCCGCGCCTTATTAGGCGATTTCAGCGCCGTGTCCCCCCACAGGCTCAGTTCACTCCCCCATACCAGGTTGCGTACAAAAGTGGTGGCCGTCAGCGCGAGGACTACCACGCCTGCGGTCGCCACAGCGCTACGTGATATGCCGCCTTTGAAGCAGAGGGAGAAGAGGGCCGCCAGCGCGATGAAGGCGCCCACGGAGGGGAGGTACACCCTGTGCTCGAAGATCACGTCCGCGATGGGGATGACGCTTGATTCGACGGCGATCGTGATGAAGAACCAGAGTATGCCGAAGCTGATGAGACGCAGTTCCGGCTCTGCCTGGGGTGCGCGCGAGCGGTACCAGAGCACCAGCGCAGCGCCAAAGAGCACCAGCAGAAGCAGCAGCGAGAACAGGACCGGCAAGCTCGCCAGCGAGTGGTACACCGGGAAGTCGTAATCGAGATTCTGCCGCACCGGCACAACGAGCAGGCGCAGGTAGGTGGCGAGGACGGGGAACTGTGTGAACAGGTAATCCAGGCGCGACAGTTCGCTGTCCACCCGGGTCGCCGCGGTCACGTCGGAGATGATCTGTCCGATAGGCTTGTTGGTGCCCAGAAGGCTCAGCGGCACGATCAGCACCGTGAGGGCCACCGGCAGCAGGAAGAGGAGCTTTTTCACAGCAGTCATCCGGAAGAACATGAACTCGTAGAGCACCACCACGAAGGGGAGGGTGAAGGCGATTTCCTTGGTCTTCATGGCGCAGCCCGCTGCTGCCAGGGCGAGGATGTAAAAGCTGAGCGGCTTGAGCGCAAAGGGGCGGCCGGTCTCTTCCTGGAGCAGGCGGGCCTTGGCGTAGCTGGCAATGGACGCCACAAAGAAAAGGGCGGCCAGCGATGCCAGGCGCTGGATCACGTAGGTGACGGCCTGGGTCTGCACCGGGTGGGCGACGAACAAGAGCGCGGCGAACAGCGGGATGAACCACGATGCGTCGCCGGCTTCGCCCTCGCGCGTGAGCGCCGGCGTGGAGAGGGTGAGCCGCGCCAGGAGGTAGCTCAGGACCCCGGTGCCGATGTGGATCGCCAGGTTGACCACGTGGTAGCCGGTTACGTCGAGGGCTCCGAAGCGGTAGTTGAGGGCCACGGTGAGGTAACCCAGGAAGCGGCGGGGATTGTAGATGTACCCGTCATCATACAAGAAGCGATGCAGATCCTTGATGACGTTGTTGGTCACGATGGACCCCTCGTCATCGAAGATGAAAGGGACGTGAAAAGAATTGCTATAGGCGAGCAGCGCGACGGCTGCGATAAGGAACAGGTGCAGGGGAAGGCGGGACCAGACAGATTTGTTCGACATCGGCTTACCTTTCGTGGACGGCAGAATAGGCCGTAATCTATCACAAAAAAGTAAAACCTAGAACGATAAAAAGGCGGCGCGAGTCTGGTGCCTCCGCGCCGTCGGGTGTGTCATGCCCTGTCAGTAACTGCCGCCGACCAGGACCGCCTTGATGGTCTCCATGCGGGGGATGTTGTTCCTCACGCTTTCGGGGGTGAACTGCTGCAGGTAGGGCGGGATGCCGTCACGGAAGAGATCCTTGATTCTCTTTTCGATCATGACCGGCACCTTTCTGGCGTCATCGGTAAGCCAGATGGTAAGCGGCCCGCGCGCGTAGAAAAGCCCCTGGCTTTCGATGTCCATGTTCGGCGCCACGACGATGGTCTTGAAACTGCCGGCCGGGGTATGGACCGTCTCGCGCCGCAGTACGCTCACCTTGATCCGGTTCAGCTTCCCCTTGTCGAGCACGTTCACCTCGACCTCCTTGCCGACGGTAAGCGGCAGCTGGCGCAGGTAGAACATGCAGGACACCGGATCCCAGGCCGGCTCGACCAGCTTCGTGGACGACTTCTCGAAACTCTTCAGGTCTACGAACTCGAAGCGCTTGCTCTTACGGTTCACGCTGGCGGCGCGGTACCAGTCGTTTTTCCCCTCCCGAAGCTTCATCTTGTAGCTGTGCAGCGCATAGCCCTTGCCATCCCTGTCGAGTTTGCTGGTCTCCAGGTCGTCCACCTTGTAAAAGGGGGCGGACCACGTTTCAGAGCGGACTTTCGAGGTGATCTCGATCCCGTCGCCGGTGGTCACCGTGGCGAGGGTTGAGGTGCCGATCTTTACCCCTGTCCAGGTCAGCTGGTAGTTGAGCGTTTCCGGAATGGATGAGGCGGGTGCCTCCGTGCCGGCGGTAAGGAGCGCGAAGAGGAGAAGTAATAAGCTGTGAGCTGACTTTTTCATGGCGGGTAATCTAGCACAAAAAGATGGGACTTTTAAAGAGCTAAACAGGCAAAAGCGGTTACGCAAAGTACCCAAAGGAGGCGCGAAGGGCGCAAGGTAATCCTCCTGCTTGAGGTTTAACCCAAAGTCCTTCTTCCCGTTCATAGCGGCGACTCGGCGTTCTTTGCGTAACAGCTTTTCGAAGCACCGCTTTTAGAAGCAGTTACGCAAAGTACCCAAAGGAGGCGCGAAGGGCGCCAAGGTAATCCTCCAGCTTGAGGTTTAACCCAAAGTCCTTCTTCCCGTCCTTCGCGGATACTCAGCGTTCTTCGCGTAACAGCTTTTCGAAGCACCGCTTTTAGAAGCTGTTACGCAAAGTACCCAAAGGAGACACGAAGGGCACCAAGGTAATCCTCCTGCTGGAGGTTTAACCCAAAGTCCTTCTTCCCGTTCATAGCGGCGACTCGGCGTTCTTTGCGTAACAGCTTTTCGAAGCACCGCTTTTAGAAGCAGTTACGCAAAGTGCCCAAAGGAGACACGATGGGCGCCAAGGTAATCCTCCTGCTTGAGGCTTAACCCAAAGTCCTTCTTCCCGTCCTTCGCAGATACTCGGCGTTCTTCGCGTAACCGCTTTTCGGAGTTACGCTTTGCCGCCCAAGTTGTTGACCATTCTCTTCATGCCATCCTTCATGAGTGATACGTTCCAGTTTAGGACGTAGCCTAGCTTCAAGCCGGTCAGCCTCAGATAGGTCAGAAGTTGAGCTTCATGCACAGGACTGATTTTGTCCACGCACTTATTTTCAATCAGGACACAATTGTCAACGATCATGTCGACTCGGTAGCTGACGTCCAGGCAGAGGTCGCGATACCGTAGCGGCAACGCGACCTCGCACTGGACGGTGAGCCCTTGCAATTTGAGTTCATAGCAGAGGCATTGCTCATAGGCGGACTCCAGCAGCCCGGGGCCCAAGTGGCTGTGCACATTGATCGCGGCGCCCAGGATAATCCTTCCCACTTCCTCGATCTTCTCCATGCATACACCTCCTGTAGGTGGAATTGGATAAGTTTAATGCATGATTGGATTTGGAAAAGTCCCTACAGCTTGAGCTTTGTCATCCAAAACAGCTTTCCTTCCCGTCCTTCACGGCGACTCGGCGTTCTTTGCGTAACTGCTTTTTAGGTTTTGGGGTGACAGGTTTTTCGTAACGCTCTTTCACGGGTACGGTTTTGGCAAAGGCGTAGACATAGATGTTCGGCGTACCCTAATTCCCTTAATTTTATACGATGATTGTCATGGTGCTTACGCCATATTGCGACTTAGCTATGTTTTCACCCGGTGTTTTCGCGAGGCCTTTGGTATCGAAACGGCATCAAAACTGTGAGAATGGTTGTTCGCCAGTCCGTAACAATATTTTTATGCAATAAAATTATGCCCGTGCGGTTTGCGGGCGAAGGTGACCCGATGCGCAAAAAACAATGTCTTGCCACGGCTGTGGCCGTAACACTCCTGCTGGCTGCCGTCCCTGCGTTCGCTCGTTCGCCGCGTGTCATCGACGACAACGACAGGGTCTCCCTGCGGGGCAACGTTCACCCCAACGCCCGTCCTGAATTCGACGCCGGGCCAGTCGATCCGGCACTCCCGATGGAGCGCATGATCATCACGCTGCATCTGCCGCCTGAAAAGAAAGAGAAGCTGGACCGGTTCCTGGTGGAGCAGCACGATCCTGCTTCTCCCAACTACCAGCACTGGCTTACCCCCGAAGAGTTCGCCGAGCGCTTTGCGCCCGACCCGGAAGACATCGGTGCCATCAAGGGGTGGCTCACCTCGCAGGGCTTTACCATCGACGAGGTTTCCCGCGGGCGCACCTCTATCAACTTCACCGGCAATGTCGAGAAGGTGGAAAAGGCATTCCGCACCAAGATCCGGAAATACAAGGTCGACGGCAAAGAGCGTCACGCGAACTCGAAGGACCCGGAAATTCCGCGTGGGCTTGCCGACGTCGTCGCCGGTATCGTGACCCTGCACGACTTCGGCCATGCCCCCATGAACACGGGTGCGCGTCTGTTGGACGAGGTGCAGCCGGAATACACCTACAGTTCCAGTATTCATTACATGTCGCCCATTGACTTCGCCGCCATCTACAACGTCAACCCGCTTTACACGGCAGGTTACGACGGTACCGGGCAGAGCATCGCCGTTGTCGGTCGCACCCATCCGACCGGCAGCAACTGGTCCGATTTCCGCAGCATCATGGGACTGGCCCCGAAACCGGTGACGGTGATAGTGAACGGCACTGACCCCGGAGACATCGGGACCGCAGAGGCTAACGAGGCGGACTTGGACGTCGAGTGGGCGGGCGCCATCGCCAAGAACGCCACCGTCCAGTTCGTCATCTCCAAGACTACAATCACCACCGATGGCGTTGACCTCTCCGCCAAGTACATCGTCGACAACAACATTGCGCCGGTCATGACCACCAGCTTCGGTCTGTGCGAGGCTTCCATGGGAGCTGCGCAAAACAGCTTCTACAACAACCTGTGGCAGCAGGCCGCCGCGCAGGGGATCACCTCCTTCGTCGCCGCCGGCGACTCCGGTGCGGCCGGTTGCAGCAGCCCGGACGCCGCCTCCGGTTCCGGCCTCGGTATCAACGGTCTTGCCTCAACCCCTTACAACGTCGCAGTTGGCGGTACCAACTTCAATGACCAAGGGGGCGGCTATTGGAGTCCTGTCAATGGCCCCTACTACAATTCGGCCTTTGGCTACATCCCGGAAAGCGCATGGAATGAAAGCGGCACGGTTTCCGGTGGTTACCAGCTTTGGGCCACGGGCAGCGGTCTTTCCAGCATCTATACCAAGCCCTCCTGGCAGGTGGCGCCGGGCGTACCGGCCAGCGGCATGCGCGGCATCCCGGACGTCTCTCTGACCGCGTCGGCGCACATTCCTTACCTGGTAAGGAGCAAGAACGCGACCTACATGATGAGCGGCACCTCCGCCTCGTCGCCCGCCTTTGCCAGCATTATGGCGCTCATCGTGCAAAAGACCGGGGTACGCCAAGGTAACGCCAACATCAAGCTGTACCAGTTGGCCAACGCGCAGTACACCTCCACCGGTCCGACCGTCTTCCACGACACCACCTCCGGCACCAGCTCCGTTCCCGGAGTCACCGGCTACTCCTGCACCACCGGCTACGACCTTGTTACCGGCCTCGGTTCGGTCGATGCCAACGCACTGGCCGCCAACTGGCCCTCCGCACCGCCGCTTGTCATCACTGCGGCCTCCCTTGCCAACGGCACCCAGGGCGTCGCCTACAGTACCTCCCTCTCCGCATCCGGCGGCAGCGCTCCGTACACTTGGACCGTCATAAGCGGCAGTCTCTCCGCCGGCATGACCCTCACCAGCGGCGGCACCTTGAGCGGAACGCCGACCACCACTGGCGTGTTCAGCTTCACCGTTCAGGTGAAGGATTCGATCAACACCACCGTCACCAAGAGCTTCTCCCACGCCGTCAGCGCCACGGCTTGCAGCAACCAGCCCGTAGAGATCTCCGGCGCCACCCCCGTTCTCTACCCCGACTTCAGCTCGGCGTATGCGGCCGCGGCCACCGGGGCTGATCTCCAGCTGCAGGCTCTGGATTTCAATGCCGACTTCGTTTTTGACAGGGATATCACTGTCTCGCTGAGCGGTGGCAACGACTGCGCTTATACCGACAACTCCAACAAGACCGGTGTGCTCGGCAAGCTGCGCGTCAGTAAGGGAACCGTCGCCATTGACAAACTGGCCTTCAAGTAATCTTTGCAATCAATTTGCGGTTAAACCATTTAATCAAATTGCGGAAAAGGAGTAAGACATGAACAGCAGGAAGATGATTATCGCAGCGCTGTGCGCCGTACCCCTGAGTGTGCTCCCCGTAGTGGCCGGAGCCGTCGAGACCGACAGGATCACCGTCGAGGACCCCTCAACTGGGACCGTTAAGTTCAAAGTCACCTCCGATGGTAACGTGACCGCCGCCCAGTACAACGGAGACGGTGCCAAGCTCGCCAACGTCGCCCACTTCAAAGGGGCCTGGAGCTCCGCCACCGTCTACGCCAAAGACGACTGCGTTTCCTACGGCGGCAGCACCTATATCGCTCTCCAGGCGAGCACCAACGCGCAGCCCGATGTCTCCGCCACAAGCTGGAGCGTGATGGCACAAAAAGGCGCTGCAGGAGCCGACGGCGCGGCCGGCGCTACCGGTGCCACCGGCCCCCAGGGTCCGCAGGGCATCCAAGGGCCTCAGGGACCGGCCGGCTCTCCCGATACCCAGACCGACATCCTGAACAAGATTAAGACCCAGACCTCCGGTGCCGTACTTACGGTCCAGCAGGCTTCTGGTGAACTAGGGACCAACAACAAGTTCTCCATCAAGGATCCTTCTGGCGTCGACAAGATTGCCTTTACACCTGACGGTGTGCTCCGGGTCGACAGCTACGGCATTTCCCCGCAGATGATCCTTACTTCCGCCACCGACACCGCTGGACAAGCCCCCAGCTTTATCGGGCGCAAGGCACGCGGCACCCTGACAGCGCCGACAGCGACGCAAGCCGGCGATAACCTCTTCACCCTTAGCGGGATTGGTCACAATGGCACTACATATCCGGTCGCTTCTACGGCGATCATGATGCCTGCCCGCGAGAACTTCACTACCACCGCCAAAGGTGCAGATATCGCCTTCCTGACAACTGCGCCCGGCACCACGAGTCGCACCGAAAAGTTTCGCGTTACAGGCGAAGGCAATGTTGGCATAGGCGTGACCACCCCGGCGCAAAAGCTCGAGGTAAATGGCGGTATCCGCCTCAATACCGTCACCGCCAAACCGACCTGCAGCAGCACCATCAGGGGCACCTTCTGGGTCGCCCAGGGCGCTACCGGCGTGGCGGACACCGTCGAAGTCTGCGTGAAGGACGCCGCTGACGCGTATTCCTGGAAGACACTCTACTAGACCTGAAAAGACTCAAAGCAAACGAGAAGGGGTGACACTTGATGTGTCACCCCTTCTCGTTTTTTTGACTAATGGAAGCTATTGTGGCAGCTGTTTGCTGCTATGCCGTCTTCTTTACGTCCCTCTTCAGCAGCTTCCCAAGCACCTGCTCGACCTTGGCCTTTAGAGCCTGCTGTGAGAAGTTGCCTTCGACGTAGTTGCGACTCTCCTCTCGAATAGTCTCCCACAGTTCCTGGTCCCTGTGTAACGTCAATACCGCTGTGCTGAATTCATGCGCGCTGTCCGCTATGGCAACGCTTTTGCCGTTGGTCAGGCCGATGCCCTCGGCGCCGACCGAGGTGGTTACCACTGGCACGCCGTAATTCGCCGCCTCAAGTACCTTCCCCTTGATGCCGGCCCCGAAACGCAGCGGGGCGATATAGACGAGCGCCTTCTCAAAGAGCGGGCGAAGATCGTCGACAAATCCCGTGAAGGTCACGTGACTGAGGTCGAGGCCTTTCAATTCGTGGTGCGAGACGGCGCCTGCCACGGTAAGAGTGAGGTCCGGGATCTCGATCAGCAGGAGGGGAAGTATCTCCTGGATGAAGTAGCGTAGCGCGTCGACGTTAGGGGGATGGGTTCCCCCGACGAAGAGGAGGCCGCTTCTTTGGGAGAACGGTGTCGACGACGGCGTCGTATCCTGAATCGGAAGCGGTATAACCTCCACATCGGCACCGGGCATTTCCGTTAGGATGATGTCGCGCTCCACCGGGCTATGGATGCCGATAATGTCGCAGTTGCGAAAGAGATAGAACTCCCGCTCCTTTATCTTCTGTAGTTGAGCGGGGGAGCCCCCTTCCTGCTCGAAGCGCCTCTGCTCCCGCAGGAACTCCAGGTCCGGGTCGTGGTAGATCACCTTGGGTATGTGCCTGCGCACCGCATCGATGAACTTGATGGAGATGTGGTTGCGGGTCAAGATAGCGCCGTCGAAGTAGCTGCCGAACTCCGAGAGGTAGGCCTCGAAGTCGTGGTAGCCAAGTATCACCTCCACCCCCATCTGCTGCAGCTCGTCGGTGTACGGCTGGTGTGCGTAAAGGTTTTCCGGCCAGAACACCACCTTGTAGTCGAGCGCCACCAGCGCCCGCAGCAGGCTGTACATGAAGAAGGAGCCGGCGTCCCTGTCGTACATCGGGACGTAGTGGTCGATGACCAGAAGGGTCTTGCGGAACCGGCTCCTGTCGCGGGCCTGGAACACGTGCTGGCCGTTGGGGAAGTGGTCGCGCGGCAACACATCCTGCCAGCGTTCGAGGAATTTTTGCTTGTTCGTCTCCTGGTAGGATTTGATCCCGGATCCCACATCCTTGCCGTGTGAGACACCTTCGAAGTGCACCACCACCGACTTGGGCTGGAACACGACGCGGTACCCTAGACTGCGCGCCTGGAAGGCAAGGTCGGTGTCCTCGAAATAGGCGGGGACGTAGCGCTCGTCGAAGCCGCCGGTCTTTTCCCAGAGCTCCCGGCGCACCATGAGGCTTGCGCCGGAGAGGTAATCGGCGTCCTTTATGTAGTTATAGTCAGATTTCTCCGGGTCGTCGCGCCAGCCGAAGTTCCAGCCCGAGGCGTCCTGCCAGATTATGCCGCCCGCCTCCTGAAGCATGCCGTCCGGGTAGACGAGCTTGGAGCCCGCGATGCCGACAGAGGAATCCCGTTCCATCAGCTCGACCATGGGGGCGAGCCAATCCTGTTGAACGTTGGTGTCGTTGTTTAAGAAGAGCAGGTACTTTCCCTTGGTGTGCTTGGCGGCTTCGTTGCAATTGCGCAGGAAGCCGAGGTTGGTTTCGTGTCTGACCACACGCACGTTCTGCACCAGGTCCGCGATGTGGCAGGTTTCGTCGCTGGAGAGATCGTCGGCTATGATGACCTCGTAGGGAACACTCCCTGATTGCTTGATGATGGAGGCGAGGCAGGAGTGGGTGAAGGACCACTGGTTGTGCACTGGGATAATGATGGACACCAGCGGCTGGTCGCAGAGCGGCAGCGAAAGCGGCGCGGCCGGGTCGAGGCTGCCGTGTAGTATCTCGGGGTGGAACTGGGTAGAGGGGGATGTCCTTCCGACGAAGTAGGTGACGCCGCCGGCCAGCCCCTGCAGGTCGCCTTTCTTCAGGTAGCCCCAGGCCAGCTTTAGGGTATCGCGATTGACGGCACCGAGCACGGTCCTCGGGTGGCGCAGGATGTTCAGGGCCAGCTTCAGGAAAACCAACACCGAGCCGGCTTTCAGCAGATCGTAGACATACCGCAGAGGCTGCGTGACGCGCCAACTCAGGGAGTTCAAAAGTGCCTCGACCTGTTCGCCCTTTGACTTTGCTTCCTCTGCCTTCTCCAGCGCCAGGCTCTTTTGGCCGTCCAATTCTGATCGCAGCACGGCAATCTCCTTGACCAAAACTTCCAGCTCGGACTGCAGCTCAAGGCTCCTATCCGCCAGGCCCGGCTGCAATGCACAGCGCGCGGAACTGGCGACGATGGCCTCCAGTGAGCCGACGACCCACCTGAGGTGCTTCAGGCTGGGAGCGGGGGCAGCGCTACCGCTTTCCTGCTGCGTGAGTTGCAGGATATAACCCACCGCTTCGCGCCTGATACATTCCCTGTCGAAGTTGGAGAATGAGGAGCCGAAGCGGTAGACCGCTAGCAGGTCGAGGTAGCGCTGCAACCCCTTGAACAGTTCCGCGTCGTCCTGCGCGTTCATGACGGCGTTGGAGCGTCCCTGCCAGTAGGTCCGATGGTAGTACCACTGTCTGGTCAGCCGCTCGGAAGGGATCTTGTGGAAGATCACCGCATCGGCGGCGCAGGCGATCTTCAGCCCGGCTGCTTCGATCTTGCGGCACAATCCCACCTCCTCGTTGGAGAGCAGGCATTTAGCCACCCTGCCGAGGTCCGTGGGGAAGGTCCCAATGCGCTGGAAGACCTCTCTCTTGAAGGCGATGTTGGCTCCCCACGGGTACTCGTGCGGCCCTTTGAAGAAACCGGTTTCGGCGGCAGCCGGAAATTCGTTGATGGTAAGAAAGCCGTGCCAGTCGCCGGTGAGCCACTCCGGCACCGGGCCGGGCCAGATGGGGCGGATCGGCCCGCCCGCCGCTGCAACTGCGGGGTCGGCGAAGACCTTGGCGATCTCCCGCAGGTAGTTGGTCGGGGCGGCTATGTCATCGTCAGTGAAAACGACGATCTCCCCCCGGGCATTGAGAATGCCGGTGTTTCGGGCAAAGGAGAGGCCTTGGTTCGGTTCAAGAAGATAACGGATGGTGATGCTGGAGGAGGCGGCCAGCGACTCGACAACGGAGCGGGTGTCGTCGGAGGAGTTGTTATCGACCACCAGGATTTCAAAGTCAGGGGACGGGAAATCCTGCGCTTGCAGGTCCACGATGGAATCCTTGAGCAGGGCGGATCGATTGTAGGTACATACGACGACAGATATCTTCATTGATAAACCACTGATGTCAGGTAGATGGAGGATTGCGCCGTTGGCCAAAATACATCATAGATGCGGGCCGTGCAAGGTGTTTAGCTCACGTCACGGGCGGATCACCGGCACTTTGCGCCAGCCGGTCTGGGATTCGGTGTACTCCCGCACGGTGAAGCACCAGATCGCCAGTTTTTTGCCGGCCATGTTGTCCTTCCTGCGCGCGAGCTCGACGCGCGCCGGTGTCGCACCGGAGCCGCGTACGCCAACGAGGTCGAGGCGCAGCCCCAGCTCTGCTGCGAGGTTCTCGAGTAGCCCGGCGTCCCTGGCATGCATGTCGCCGCCGGAGTGGAAGATGAGTGTGTGGCTGTCACCCAGGAGCACGATCGGACTGTTGCGATCCGGCTGCGGAGCTGGAGAGATGCGAGTCACAGTAACCGTTTCGCTGGCCGCACCGCTCCCGTCGCCCAGGTCGCCCGCCACCTGCACGCTTTCCTTGTTCCTGGCAAACTGCTGCTTCTCGAGCCCCTGGTACCACGGGCGGGAGGCGATCTTCTCCTTAAGGGCACGCGCCACGGCCGCTATGCCGATCGGCGACCAGTGCGTGTCCTTTTGCAGAAAGAGGGGGGGGGAGCCGCTTTTGCGCGCTTCGAGGAAGAGCTTGGTTACGTCCAGGCAGTCAATCCCCGCCTTGCCCAATAACTGCAGGAACTGCTGGTGTGACGAGTCCCAGCGCCCCACCTGGCCGGCGTTGATTCCCGGTACCAATTTGTCGGGGTAGACATGGGCCTTCGCTGGCACCGGCACCAGGATCAGTTCTATGCCGGCGCGGTCCAACTGCTGCTTGAAGTCCGCGATTGCCGCAAGCGGGTCGCGGCTGTCCGGCTTTCCGGCGAGACTGGTGTTCTGGGCGGCGTCACCCCAGAACTCACCCTTGCCGATATGGTTCAGCTCCTGGCGTGAGAAGAGCCACCCCTCCACGCCAGCGACGGCCCTTCCTTCCTCCTTGGCGGCGTTCAGCTCCGCCACCCGCTTCAGAAACAATGCTTTCGCATCGCCTGCAGGAACCGGCAGGGCGCCTTTGTCATCCAGTTTCCGATTAACTGCAGCGGCGAGGGAGGGGGCGGGGGATGCCGCTTCGGTTGTTGCCGTTGCGGCTGGTTTCGCTGCGGCAGCCGCCCCTGCGACACCATCGTCGGGCTGTGCCAGCCAGAAGATGTCGAGCAGCATGGTCGCCTCGTTTTGCAGCTCGCTGCGCTGGTAGCTGCCGTACTTCTTCTCAACCTGCGCCCAGGGACGCAGTTTCAAGCTGACCCGCTCGCCCCGACGATAACGCGTGGCGGGCGTGAGGGCATCGTTACGCATGCCCCAGGCGAAAACGACGATCTGGCCGGTGGGGAAGGGTTTGCCGCCGGAGGTCACCTGCTTCAGGTGCATGGCGATGACGGCGTCCTTGTATGCAGTGCTCCCCGGGCGGGGCGGCCGCGTGATCTCTTCTATGATCCCTTCGACCTGCACCCCGTCCGGCGCCTCCTTGGCTGCGTCGACGGCGCGCAGCGCTGCCGCCGGTTTTTCGGCCCCTGCACGCCTGCCCACGCCGAGGTCGACCAGCTTCCAATCCCCGAGTGCGAGTTCGCGCGCGGCGAATTCGTAGACCACTACCTTTTTCCCGGCCAGCCGGTCCTCGCCCCGTTTCAGCTCCTTCCCAAGCTGTTGCCGCGTGGAGAAAGAGCCCTTGTCGTTAATCACTATGGCGTCAACCGGGCGGCGCAACTGGAAGCTCAACTGTTCCACCAAGCCGCTTCCGGTGCCCCAGCCCATGCCGTCGAGCGAGAAGATGTTGGCGTAGCTGTCACCGAGGAAGAGAATGTCAGCGTCGCGCGAGGCGGACCAGGGGGCGCCGTCCGGCTGCCGTACCTGGTGCAGCGCCACGCGCTGCTTGCCGTAATCGGCAGCGGTCTTCAGCATCGCAGCCAGGTCGCCCCTGTTCTCTGCAGAACTCGCGACCCGCGTGTAGGGAGCCGGGGCAAGCTGTTGCAGCAGCTTGTTCTTTTGCAGATAAGCAGCGAGCTGCCGTGCCACCAACTCGCTGCCGGATGGGGTCCAGTGGGTGTCCCGCTTCAGGAACAGATCGTCCTTCCCCTTGGCCTGGAGCAGCAAGGGCGCAGGGTCGAGCACGCGCACTCCCTGCGCTTCAAGCCGGCGCACGAACTCAGGAAAGGAAGGGTTCTGCAGCGGGGCCGCCGGTTTATCGTAGCGGCTGGAAAAGTACTCGGGGTAGATGCTCGCCTTGGCAGGGGAGGGGAGGACCACCAGTTCGATGCCGCGCCGGGCCAGTTGCTTCTTGAAGTCGATGATGGCCTTCACCGGGTCTGGCTGCACATCCCTCCTGGCTTTCAGCACCGCGGGGGCGAGGAAAGGGGCTCCGGTCAGGTAGTCGATGGTGGGGCGGAAAAAGAGCCAGCCATCCCGCCCGCAGTAGACGTCGCGGCTACCGGCGCCCAGGTTGCCGATCAGGACCTTCTCAACGGCGGGGCCAAGCGCGGAGAGAAGCCAGGAGTCCTCCTCGATGTTGCTCTCGAACTTCCTTGCGTTTTCGATGGTTTTATCGTTGATCAGTCGCGTCGCCGCAAGGCCGTAACCCACACCGCTGTGCTTGGCATGAAGCCTTTCCAGATCGAAGGATTGTTCTTGATATGAGAAAGCGGCCAGCGACTTTTGCAGCGAGGGGGCTTCGAAGATGTACTGAAAGAGCGGCACCGCGGCGATGGTGCAGACGAAGGCAAGCAGCAGAAACCATTTCACCGCAGCGTTTACCTCGGTGCTTTCTATGCCGGTTCCCGCCTTATTCTTGGACATTGCAGTAACTCCCGAAAAAAACATGAACCGTTAGCCATGGAGAAAATCTGAGAACTTCTGAGAAAAACAAGACGGGAACCGGGCGTGACCTTTTCACGGACATACGCTTTTGGTTCTCTCAGACTTCCTCAGATCTTCTCCGTGGCCCAAGGTCTTAAAAAGCCGCGTAGATAAAGGGGCTGTGGGCCTTGGTTACCAAGGTCGCTATGCTGATCAGCAGCAGGACGTAGCACCAGGTCGCTTTCCTCCAGGTCAGGGCGCGGGTGAAGTCCCAGGTCTGCGGTGCGCTCCAGACCAGCACCGCGGCCGCGGCCACAGTCAACAGGTAGTAGGGCTGGTAGATCACTCCTGCCACGAGGTCGGTGCCTGCCGTTTTGGGGGCCAGCCCGAACAAGCTGCCGAAATAGCCGAAGGCGGAGCCGAGGTCGGCGGCGCGGAAAAAGACCCAGGCCAGCGATATCGGCACGAAGGTGCAACAGACGCGGAGGGCTTTGGGCCACTTCCAGTAGGCGCTCTTCTTGGTTCTCAGCTGCTCCAGAGCCAGCAAAATCCCATGCATCGCCCCCCAGGCCGCGAAGGTCCAGCCTGCGCCGTGCCAGATGCCGCAGATGGTGAAGACCACGACGCTGCTGGCGATGGCCGGATAGTTGTAGCGGAACTTCTCGCGCACCATGCGCTCACGGACCCGGTCCGTCAAGAGCATGTAGTTGAGCGGAGTGAAGAGGTAGTCCCGCAGCCAGGTGGAGAGGGAGATGTGCCAGCGCCGCCAGAAATCGGCGAAGGAATCGGCGTGATAGGGCGAGTCGAAATTTTTGGAGATGACGAAGCCGAACATGAGGCAGACGCCGATGGCCATGTCTGAATAGGCGCTGAAGTCGAAATAAATCTGCATGGTGTAGGCGAAGAGTCCGTACCAGGCGTCTAATGTGCTCAGCGTCGCCGCGTTGAAGCAGGTGTCTGCCACTTTGCCGCACGTGTCCGCAAGCAGGACCTTCTTCGCCAAACCGAGGCACATGAAAGAGGTGCCGCGGGCGAACTTTTCGGAGGTGTGGATGCGGGAAGCAAGCTGCGCCGCCACCTCCCGGTAGCGCACGATGGGGCCGGCGATCAGCTGTGGGAACAACGAGACGTAGCAGGCGAAATCGGCGAAGTTGCGGGTGGCGCGCACGCTTCCCTGCCAGACGTCGATGGTGTAGCTCACTGTTTTGAACACGTAGAAGCTGATACCGAGCGGGAGCGCGATGCGGAAGAGGCCCTCCACCTGCAGGTGGTCCAGGCCGAGCGTCACGAGGAGCGCGTTCAGGTTCTCCAGGCCGAAGTTAAAGTACTTGAAAAAGCCGAGCAGCGACAGGTTGGCGACTATGGAGAGCCAGAAGGCCGCTTTCTGCCTCAGGCTTACCGGGGCCTCGTCGTCCAGCAGGGGTAGCTCTTTCGTGGCAGGATCACCCGGCCGGCGTGCCATGATGACGGCGCAGAAGTAGGAGATCGCCGTCGAAGCGAAGAGGAGCAGGGTGAAGTACGGGTTGGCCCAGCCATAGAAGAAGTAGCTGAGCCCGGTCAGCGCCAGATTGCGGCCGCGCGCGGGCGTGAGGTAGTACAAAAGGAGCGCCGCGGGCAGGAACACGAACAGGAAAATGTACGAACTGAAAAGCATCCGGCTTCCTAGCCTTTCTCCGCCAGTTTCCTGTCGATCAGGTCGACCAGTTCGCCGACGTCCTTGAGAACTCTTGTGTCCTTCAGGTTGAACCTGACGTTGAAGGCCATCTCCACCGCCACGATGAGGTTGGTGTGGGAGAGCGAATCCCAGCCGTCGACGTCGTCAGCGGTCGTCGCCCTGGTGATCTGAAGCGACTCTTCGTCGAAGACCTCGCAGAAGATGCCGTTCAAGGTAGTCATGGTATCCATCGTTATTCTTCCTCCATGGTAGAAATATCACCGGCATCGGTCCCCAGGTAGCGAGCCTTCAGGACCCTGCGCATTATCTTGCCGCTCTTGTTCTTGGGGATCTTGTCCATGACGAAGATCTCCTGCGGCGTCGCTATGGTGGACGCCTTGTTGGAAACGTGCAGCCTTATCTTCAACTCCAGTTGAGGCGTGTACTCGCAGTTGTCGTGCAACGCGATGTAGGCCACCACCTTTTCGAAGAGCAGCTCGTCCGGTGCGCCGATGACGCCGGACTCGGCGATCTCCGGGATCTCCAGCAGGGCGCTTTCCACCTCGAACGGGCTCACCAAGTGACCGGCTGTGTTGATCACGTCGTCGCTGCGTCCCATGAACCAGAAGAAGCCGTCGGCGTCGCGGTAGGCTGTGTCGCCGGAATAGTAGTAGCCGCCGCGGAACTTCTGTCCGTACACCTCGGGATTGTTGAGGTAGGTGACGAACATGGAGGGCCAGCCCGGCTTGACGCAAAGGTTGCCCTGCTCGCCGTCCGGCACGGGCGAACCGTCGTCGGCGATTATGGCCGCCTCGATGCCCGGGGCGGGCTTGCCCATGGAACCGGGGCGCACCTCGATCCCTGGACGGTTGGCAATCATGATGGCGCCGGTTTCGGTCTGGAACCAGGTGTCGTAGATATCCCGGTTCAGGGTGCGGCGCGCCCAATGGATAACTTCGGGATTCAGCGGCTCGCCCACGCTGAAGATGTGCCTGAGGTTTGACAGGTCGCACCTGGCGAAGAGTTCAGGCTCTTCCTTCAGGAGCATACGGAGCGCGGTCGGCGCCGAGTACCACACCGTTATCTTTTCGCGCTCCAGGATGCTGAACCAGTGCTCCGCATTGTATCCGCCGCCGAAGTGGACCTGGGTGACCCCGATGCTCCAGGGGCCGATGATGCCGTAGGAGGTGCCGGTGACCCAGCCCTGGTCGGCCGTGCACCAGTAGACGTCGTCCTCGCTCAGTTGCAGGATCTCGCGCGCCGTCATGTTCTGGGACAGGATGCTGCTGTGCACATGCTGCACACCTTTGGGGTTCCCCGTGGAGCCAGAGGTGTAGTGCAGGACCGAGGGGGTATCGGCGCTGGTGGCAGGCGCGGTGAACCGGTTGGACGCGTCGTGCATCAGGCGGCTGTAGCTCAGGATGTCATCCGACTGGTGCTCCTCTATATCGATCACGATCACGTAACGCAAGTTGGGTAACTGGTCGCGGACGCGCCCGATCTTCTTCAGAAAACTCTTCTTGGTGATGATCCCTTTCGCCTTGGAGTCCCCGAGCCGGTCCAGCAGGGCCTCCTCCCCGAAGTTGGAGAAAAGGGGTCCGGCGATGACCTGGAGCTTCAAGGTGCCGAGGAAGGCGAAGAACTGCTCCGGCATCTTGGGCAGGAAGGTGAAAAGGATATCTCCGGGGGTGAAGCCCAGGCCGGCAAGGACGTTGGCGAACCTGTTGCTCTGCTGGTCGAGCTCCGCAAACGTGTAATCTGTTTGCTCCATGTGCTGGGAAATCCAGCGCATGGCAACTTTGTCAGCTCTGCCGAGATCGCATTGGTAGCGGGTGCAGATGTGACCTATATTAAATTGACTCTCGACTAACACGGTAAGGTCTTCCTCAATCTCTCTGGCAGTTCCGAAGAAACTACATTCTTCTGCCTGCAAAAGCTACCTTAATAATCTGTAAATGATTCTGCACTTATTTCTGAGTCTTGTAGTAAAGAGGCTGCGCAACACATTGAATCTTGATCTATAGTTGCGCAGCCGCTATTACAATTGGATTTTCAGCTTCATCTTTCGACGCCATAGATATTGATTCTTAGCAGTTGCGTTGGAATATCCGAACGTATGTTGCTAATATTGAAGGTAACGCTGTCTTCTGAGGTGACTGGAAATACCAGGGTGTCGATTTTATCGGGCTGGGAATAACTCTTGTGGACCATATCCACCTTGCTGCCGTGGGTAGCTTTTATAATGGCAGCATCACCAGGCTTTGTTTCCAGTTCGATTATGAAGAAGCTGTACTTGTCCAGCGTGGGCAGTTGAAGGATGAATTCCGCTTCTTCACGTCCCTTGGCTTCACGGGCTTTAAAAGTGAGTCCTTCGCTCGGAGAGAGGGTGCAAATGGCGTCTTTGGGGGCATTGCGTAGCTTGATTGATTGAACGAGCGTTTCCGCCGCGTAGGAAGCTACAGAGGTGCGGGCGGCTTTCGTCGGATCAACAACAGGAGGCAGGTCCAAGGCACTGGCCGTTATCATGGGAACCATCGGGAAAATACAAACCGCCCGCTTCTCCAAAAAACTGTCCCCTTCGCGCGCCAGCATCCGCGGGATACTGGCGTCAGAACCTGCCCGGTACAGCATATCCGGAACAACACCTGTGAGGTACGCAAGGTACGAGGTGATGTTGCCGCCGAGTTTCAAGGACGGGTACTCAGTGAAGGAAGAGCCGACAACTAGTATGGGGGAATCGGAACCAAGTTTCCTGCCCAGCGGCTTTTGGTTATCCGTGTACACTCCGTGGAAGGTCACGTAGTCGGTGGCCTTGTATTTGGAGTTTCCCTTAGGCCAGAACGGATTGCACTTCTCGGTTGCCCAGAGAAAGCTGTTCAGGTCCATCCCGGTTGAGACTTTTTCTAGATGTAATTTGGCAGGAGGAACTGCGACGATTGTCTCGTAACGCTTGACCCGTTCCGCGAGAGCTTCTGCCGCTACCCATGCCATTCCTTCTGCAGGGTGCCTTTCCGAGCGGTCGGAGTACCAGTACATCAGCGGGAATTTGAAGCGCGACGCCTTCGCCCTGGGAACGATGTCCGTCACTATCTCCACATCTGCTTCGAGAAGTTCCTTATACATCCGCAAAAGGTATGGATTCGGCACCTCCCCCGCGGGAAGGTCGGAAAAGAGGTCGTCGGTTATCTCTCCTTTGTATGGCACCCGAAGTACTATTAGGTCCACGTTGCGGGCTGAAAGGTAGTTTTTGAAGGCGACGAGGGACCTGACGAAATCGGGAGAATAAGCCGTGTCCAACGGCAATTCCCCAATGCCGAAGAAGCTGTCGTCGATCCATTTGACGGGACTGGACTGGAACTGTTGCCAGTACTGATTTCTATGCTTTTCAAGCGACTTGTACCATTTGTCCCAGTCTCCCCCATGTGCTTCAAGTAGCTGGTTTATCTGATTTAGATCGCGTTTTATCTGCTCCCTTCTTTCACTGGCGGCGTTGTTGTCACGCTTTTTGTCCGTTACTGCTCCACGTGGGGCGGGAGGGCTTACGGCAAAGGCAGGCTGTTGCCCTGCGGAAGTGAACGCGCCGATCGCCGTGATCTGCTGGGGGGAAAGTAGTTCGAGTTCTGTATCCTCGACTTCATCGGCCTGCTGTGTCTGCCTGACCTTTTCCGGCATGGATGCAAACGGCACGACGGTGGCCCGGACCATGTCCCCAGCCTTGAAGTGAGCTTCGGGTGCATACTGTCTGGCAAAAAAACCGGGCAGCACGAGAACGGCCTTCTTTGGAACGCTTCGGCCCGAAAGGATGTTTTTGATCTCTATGACAGCCGTATAGTAGCAGTCGGGATAAGGGTTGGTCTCCGCCTTCGGTAGTTTCGAGACCTGTGTGAGCACTCCTTCTACCACCGTCTGCCCGGCTTCTGTCGATGTGACACTGCCTGAGGCATGGGACAGACAGCGCCACAAACTAATCGCGACCAGCAGCATGGTGGCAAGAAGGCGTGGCCTCATTTCTTTCCCTGTACCTTCTGCGCGACTTCGTACGCCTTTCTGAGCGGTTCCGTGACTCTCCAACTGGCCGACTGCAACAGGTCCTCTATGCGCGCTTCGCGCGCCGCCACCAACTCATCCTTTGCCGCCAACTGTTCCTTGAGCAGGGCCGCCGTCCTTTCCAGGTCCTCTTTCTCTCTTTGAACCGCCGCCAGTTGCTGCTGCAGCGCGAGCACCTCGTGCTGGTACTGGGATATATCTACCTCCTGTACCGCGGCCGGCTGAACCTGCACTTCATACACCCCCTCGACAACGCTCTTCGTTGCTTCGAGATAGGCCCTGCCGAACTTCTGGTCCGGTTCCAGGTGGTTCCCTTCGGCCCATTCGTTCCAGGCGTTCACGAAGGCGATGCGCTCGCTTCCCTGGAAGCGATGCCTGGTAAAGGCAATGACGTGCTCCAACCACTGGCGGTACTTGTCCGGCGTGGAGCCGACGAAGATGTTGGCGCCCTCCTGCCGCCTCGCGGAGTTGTCCCACGAGGGGGTGGCGCAGCGGAATCTCTTGTAGGCGACGTCCGGCTTTGCCATCATCTCGTCCGCCAGGTTGTCGTAGCGGTGCACGTAGTTGTTGCGGTAGACCTCGTTTAGAAGGTCCAGGCCCGGCAACTTTTCATTCTGCTCCGGCATGATGCGCGGACCCTTCTTCTGCCAGTCCGGGGCGAATTCGAGGGCGGCGTCGAAGCCTATGGACGCGGGGTCGCAGTTGCCGATGCTCTCCACGCGCACCAGGTACAGTTCGCCGATGCCGGCGGCGCGGGCCTCCTCGCGCCAGAGGCGCGCGGTGGCGGCGGGGTCCGGTATGTTCTCGGTGCGGTAGACCAGGAACATGGGCTTGCCGTTCACCCGTATGTAGCGCGGATCCCGGAAGACCCGGAACTGGTCCCGGATGTGGTTCCGGTCGTCCGCCTCGCTGTAGTCCTGCTTCATCAGGACGTGCTGCTCCTCGCCGTCCCAGCGCCGGGTCCAGTTTTCGTTGGCCCAGCAGACACAGAAGGGGAAGTCCGGCTTGCCGGAATTGAGCACCGCTTCGAGCGGAGTTTCCAGGAGCCTTCTGCCGTTGAACCAGTAGTGGTAGTAGCAGAAGCCGTGTACGCCGTACTGCCGCGCCAGCTCTGCTTGGGCGATCCTGGTCTCCTCAAGGCGCAGATCGTAAAAACTCAGATCTGCGGGGACGTGGGGCTGGTAGTGCCCTTTGAAGAGCGGCTTCGCCTTGGCGACGTTGCGCCACTCGGTGAACCCTTTGCCCCACCACTCGTCGTTCTCCGGGATCGGGTGGTACTGGGGCAGATACATGGCGATAAGACGCGGCATGGTTTGCTCCGGTTCGGGTTTGCGGGCGGCAGGCCGCTCCTTGCGTGGCACTCCGATGAGAATTTCTGCCAGCGTTTTCTTGGCCCCTGAGGAATGGAAGGTTGTTTTGGCGAACTCGCGGTACAGGGCGCTGGTCAACTCCAGGCCCTGCTGGTCCCGGTACCGGGCGATCAGCGCCCGGGCGAACTCCTCGGCGCTGTCGGCGGCCTCGCTCACGGCTTCGATGCCCGGTATTCCCTCTAGGCCGATAGCGGTCGACACCATGGGCACCCCGTTGCGCAGCGCCTCCACGGTTTTGCCTTTCACGCCGGCGCCGAAGCGCAGCGGGATCACGACCATCCTGATCTGGCGGTAGAAATCCTCGAGCTCCTGCTCGCTCACATGGCCGTGGATGCTGATGTTGTCCGAGGCCAGGTCCCTGACTTCCTGGGGAGGATAGGTGCCGATGACGTGCAGCACCATGTCGGGCACCTCTGCGAGGACCTTGGGGAAGATCTCGCGCGTGAACCAGAGGATGGCATCGAGGTTCGGCTTGTGGCCGCAGCCTCCCACGAACATGATGTCCTTGCGGCCGGCAAAGCTTTGGCGCTCGGCAGGGAAGTCCTCATAGAAGAAGAGGGGGACCGCGTGAATCTTTTCAGCAGGCAGCAGGTCGGCGAGGACCTGTCGCTCATAGTCGCTGTAAGTCAGCGTGGCGTCGGACTTCTCGATGATATCGAATTCGATCTGGCGGTAGCTCTCCGCTTCCTTCAGGGTCTCGGGATTCCCGTCGACTTCGTATTTTCTCGACAGCCTGAGGTAGTGCAGGTCGTGCCCCTGGAACAGCAGGGCGCTTTCGGTGTGGGCCCGGACGAAGTCGATGTAGGAGACCGTGATGTTGGGACGGTTGAACAGGACGTAGTTCAGTTCCTGGCCATGTTCCAGAACCCAGCGCTGCCAGTTCTCGCGGTACCACTCCCCCTCTAACATGGTGATGCCCAGTTCTTCGAGCGCAGAGGAGTAGGGCTCGCGCCGCTCGAAGTCGTCCGGCAGGAAGTAGACCTTGAGGCCCAGTTCTGCCAGGAGTTTCAGGTACATGAAGGTGGTGCGCGACCCCGCGTACTTGTCGAACTGTGGCACCTCGTAGTCGATCACCAGGATCGACTGGCCGCGCAGCGCGGAGGCCTCCTGCGGCAGCGACGTGGCGGCGGACTGCAGCCGTGGCACCGTCTGCACCTGGTCGAGGTAGCGCAGCAGCGCCCGGAGCGCCGGGGCGCTCCGTTCCTGCAGTCCGGCGAAGGCGACCTCGAACAGGTAGCCGATCACGATCTTCCTGGCGCAGCGGGCCGTAAAGGAAGTGGCCCCTTCCTTGGCGGCGACGTCGAGGTAGCGGCGCAGGCGCTGACAGATGCCGTCGTAGCTGCCGGCCTGTGAGGAGGCATCCAGGATGGCGTCCGATCTGCCTTGCCAGTAGGTGCGGTGGTAGAACCACTGCATGGTGACCCGGCGCGGATCGATCTTGTGGTGGATGACGGCCTCGGGTGCGAAGGCGATGCGCAGGCCCGCCTGCGCGATCTTCTTGCAGATGTTCACTTCCTCGTTGGAGAGCAGGGAGTTGCCAATACGTCCGAGGTTGGTCGGGAAAACGCCGATGCTGTCGAAAACGCTCTTGCGGAAGGTTATGTTGGCACCCCAAGGGGTGTCGGGCCATGTGAAGGCCCCGGCCTTTCTGGCTGCATCGAACTCGTTGATGGTGAGGTAGGGGACCCAGTCGTCGGAGAGCCAGGCCGGGCGCTCGGAGGGCCAGACCGGGCGGATCGGGCCTCCGGCGCAGGCGACGTCGGCGTCGGCGAAAGCGTCCACGATAGCCGCCAGCCAACCGGGCTCGGCGTCGATGTCGTCGTCCACGAAGGCGACGATTTCTCCCGCCGCATTCTCGATGCCGGCGTTGCGGGCGAAGGAGAGTCCCTGTCGCGCTTCGAAGATGTACTTGATGGCGACCTCGGAGGAGGCCGCCGCCTGTTCGGTAACCGCACGGGTGTCATCGGACGAGTTGTTGTCGACCACCACGATTTCAAAATCGGCAGCAGGAAACTGCTGCTTCTGAATGGCAGCGATGGAATCCCGCAGGAGCTCCACCCTGTTGTAAGTACAAATGATTACCGATGCTTTCATGATAGACCTGCGCTTTCTTTATTTAACGTACGATCTGGTGAACTTGTTTCCTTTGTAGATGAAGAAGGGCCGGATGAAGGGGAACAGCACCTCCGCAATCCGCTTCACCTCGGACTTCGCCAAGCCCTCGCGAAGCGTCTGCCAGATTTCGCCGTTGGTCATGTCCGCGATCATGTCCGAGAAGCCGTAGTGCACGCCCACGTTGCGCCAGCCCAGTCCCTCGTTCTCGCAGCGCTTGGCCAGGCTGGTGACCGTGTACATGTGGGTGTGGGCGCTCCTCGCTTTGTCCTGGAAGACGATCTTGTGCCCGGCTTGCGCCACCCTCTGCTGGAACACCTTGTCCTCGCTCATCTCCACGGTGCCGAGTGGGTGCTCTTTCCATACCGAGCGCCTGATGGCGCAGCAGGTGAACGAGAGTCCGATGTTGTTGTTATTCTCCATCCACATCTTGCAGTCACGCGTGTAGTAGAACTTGCGCACTTTCTCCCAGAAGAAGAGCTCCTCGTCGCTCCACTCGGGGAGCACGTCCATCGCCTGGACCACCGCCACCTGCGGGTCGTCGAAGGGAGCCATCAGGTTGGCGAGCCAGTCGGTGCCCACCGGGACCGAGTCCTGGGATATGACGACGACGATCTCGCCCTGCGCCACCTCAAACCCGTAATCGCGGGTCCGGCCGAAGTTGAATTCCTTCGGCTCGACCTGGTGCAGCACGACCGGATGGGCCGTGAGCGTCTCCAGAGTTCCGTCGCTGGAACCCGAATCGACCGCGACGACCTCGTACTCGAACTCCGCCTGCTGAGACAACACCGCTCGCAGAGAATCCTTGAACAGGTCGCCGCCGTTTTTGGTGAGATACACTACCGAGGCTTTCACCGCCATCAATGACCCCTTACAAGGTCGTACGCCCACCTGAGCGGAGCGGTGACCTTCCAGCTGAGTGACTCGTACAGGGCCGCTATGTGGCGCTCCTTCTCCTCGACGACCTGGTTCAGCTCGCTGTACTTGCTCTCCAACTCCACCAGTTTCGCCTTCAGCTCGTTGCAGCACTCGCCGTTGGCCGCCGCGCTCTCCGAAAGGTTCGCCTGTTCCTTTTCAACTGCGGCGAGCTTCAGCTTGAGCTGGTCCAGGTGCCAAAGCAGGGACTGGTGCTCTTCCACCACCTCCACGAAGTCGTCGGCAGAAAGGAGGGAGAAGGCGCGCTTGAACATCTCCTTGTGCTTTTGCGCCGAGGTCCCCGGGTCTTCCTTGTGCACCCGGCTTATGTTCTTGGTCTGCCGGTTCAGGTAGTTGTAGTGCTCGCAGGTCACCACCTTCAGGTGGGCCGGCCGCTCCAGTGTCGCCAGCCGTTGCAGCATGTCCCAGTCGATGAAGAAGCTCTTCTCCTCGTCGTACGGTCCCGCCTTCTCGAGGAGCGCCCGGGTGTGGGCCGAGTTGATGTGGCTTATGTACCACATGGTCTTGTCGGTCAGCACGCCCTTGTTCAGCGGCTTGCTGGAGAGCTTCACCAGCCGGTCTTCCTCTATCCTCACCTCGATTTCGTAGGCATCGGTGTGCACGAACTGCTGTCCGGTCTGCTCCATGTGGGAAACCGTGGTTTCCAGGTGGTTCGGGTACCAGGTGTCGTCGTCGTCGAGATAGGCGATGTACTTGCCGGAGCCGCAGGATATGGCGAAGTTCAGCGCCGCGGGTTTCCCCTTGTGCGGAATCGCGCGGTAGTGGATTCTGCCGTCGTTGAAGCTCTCCACGAGCGGCCCGAGGTCGACGTCTTCGCCGTCCTGCACGAGGTAGAGGTTCCAGTTCGTGAAGCTCTGGCTCCGGATGCTTTCCACGGCGCTTCTCAGGAAGGTGAGGTTCGGGCGGTAGGTCGGCATGATGATGTCGACATCGGTGGCCTGCGCACCGGCGCCCGCCGCGGCGGGGGGGGGGAGTGAGCGGAACATGGCGGCCAGCTTCTTCGCTTCGGTGGCCTGATTGAACTTGGTCAGGACGATGTCTTTGCCCGCGGCGCCGAACCGCTGCCGCAAGGGGGCCGCGTAGCAGAGGGCAATCATGTGGTTCGCGAAGGCGGCTACGTCCCTTTCGTCCGACAGGAGTCCGGTGACACCGTCGAGCACCAGTTCAGGGATACCGGAGTGACGGGTCGAGACGACGGGGAGACCGGTGGCGCACGCCTCCATGATGGACACGGGAATCCCTTCCCGGTCGCCGTTGGCCCCGGTCACGGAATGCAGCACGAAGACGTCTGCGCGCTCCATTTCCGCGATGACCTCCTCGCTGGAGACGGAGCCCCCGAAATGTACGCTCTCGGCGATGCCGAGTTGCGCGGCCAGCTCCATCATTGCCAGGCGGTGGTAACCGTCACCTAAAAGACGCAGCTCGCTCGCAGGGACGACGCACTTCACTTCCGCGAAGGCCCGCAGAAGGTAGTCGTGCCCTTTCTTTTCCACGAAGCGACCGATGCTCAAGAAGGTCACCTTGCCCCGGTCGCCCCTCTCCAGGAAGGTGAAGCGGGTGGGGTTGATGCCGCAGCGGACGATTTCAATCTTGTCCCGGTAGCGTTCGCCGATCAGGCCCAGGATGTACGCCTTGTTGTACTCCGAGATGGTGACCACCTTGGCCGCCGCTTCCGTCAAAAGCGTCAGTCTTTTCACCGGACTCTCTTCGTCTATCACCTTGCGGTCCCGCATGAAGATGTCGTAGGCGTGCGCCGTGAAAGAGAAGGGGACGCCGGTGATCTTCGAGGTGACGAAGGCGACCAGAGCCGACTCGGTGGCGAAATGGGCGTGCATGTGGCCGATGCCGTTTTGTTGCACGTAGGCCGCCGTCAACGCCGCCTGCAGCGCCAGGACTGGCGCGATGCCGGCTTCGCTCGCCACCCCCTGCGCCGCGGCCAGTAGTTCCTCCCGGTGCGGGTGGGCCTCGGGCTGGGCGATGTCGAAGACCTGGTGGTTCAGCTTCGCCATCAAGGTCTCATGGCACTTTTGCGCCGGCAGTATGGAGACCGGATAAACCTCGAGCCCCTCTTCCTGCATGGCAATGATCTCGTTGATGACGAAAGTCTCCGAAGGGACCGGGATGTGGCGCAGAATGTAGGCGACCTTCAGGGCACTCGCGCCGGCAGCCGGGGCGGCCAGACCGGAGTAGAACTTCACCATCTGCGCCGTCACCTTGGCGGTATCGAACACCTTGACCTTCTCCTTGGCCCGGGTTCCCATCGAGGCGAGGTCTGTTCCGGCAAGGCAGTCGAGGATGGCTTCTTGCAACTGCGCGCTGTCGTTGGGAGGGCAGAGGATCCCTTCCACTCCGTTGTCGATGATCTCGGGGAAGCCGCCGGAGTCGGAGGTCACCACGGTCTTGCCAAGAGCCATGGCCTCGATGCAGGCATAGGGGAAGTTTTCCCAAAGGGAAGGGAGCACCACGAACTTAGACCTCTCGATGATCGGGTAGAGGCTCTCGTGCGGGATGTTCTCGATGAAGATGATCCTGTCTTCGTACCCCGCCAGCGCCGCCAGCAGCTTTTGCTTCATGGAGACGGAGTTGTGGATGGAGTCGCTGCCGACCAGGACGGCGACAAGACCGGGGGCGGCATCGAGAACCTTGGGCAGCGCTTCTGCCAGAACGTGCGCCCCTTTCCGGTATTCCAGGCGGCCGAAGAAGAGCAGGTACTCCTTGTCCTGCAGCAGCTCGTCGTAGACGGCAGTGTTGGGCGTGTAGACCTTGAGGTTGAAGAAGTTAGGTATGACCGCGATGTCCGGTGTGCTCCACTTCTGCCGTACCACCTCAGCCATGGCATGGGTGGGGGACGTGACGGCCGTGGAGAGTTCGGTTTGCAGTTTCTCCAGCTCGTCCCGCACCAAGTGTTCCGGCGCCTCGGGCATGTCGTTCAGGTGACGAACCCAGAAGAATGGGGTGTGCAGGCGGGTGACCTTGGCCGGGCCATCCAGCAGCTTGAAGAGGACCACCGCCTGGGCGCAGGTTTCCGGTGCCTCGATGGTATCGAAGGGGGCGGCGAGGTGCAGCTCCCGGACTTTTTCGTACACCCGTTGGCTGTAAGAGAGGGTCCAGTGCGACAGGCCGGCGAGTTCCGGCATGGCTTCCAGGTCGACGGGGGAGTGCGGTGTGCGCGATACGCGGTGCACCGTGACACCCATGTCATCCTTGCTGTATTCCTCGGCGTCGGCGAGGCTGATCACGTGCACCCGGTGCCCCGTGGCGGCTAGTTGGCGCGCCAGCACCTGGGTGTAGGTGGCAATCCCGCCCCAGTTGGTTTCGGGTGGATATTCTTGTGAAATGAGACAGATATTCATGACAGGCCCTCGCCCGGAACGTCAAAAACTGTAGTTACTAACAAACTCTCGTAGCGCCGGCGCTGTGTTCACCTGAAGCTTTTCTCGTAGGCGTCCATCAACGTCTTGGAAACGATGCTCCAATCGAACGCGAGGGATTTCTCACGTGATTTCGATCCCATCCGCTGTCTCTGGTTGGCATCGGCAACCAGGGCGAGCACGGCAGCAGCCATCTCCTCCGCAGCTCCGACGCTGCACAACCTGGTGCAATCCTCATCAACGTAGTCCCGGATGCCGCCGATGTCGGTGGTGACGATGGGGAGCCCGCAGGCCATTCCTTCCAGCACCGAGTTGTTGGCGGTGCAATCCTTCATCGGTACCACGAGCAGCATCGCCTCCTGGTACTTGGCGAGCAGTTCCGCCTCGGGAATACCGGCGTGGAACCTGACGTTGGCGCACCCTTCGAAGTGAGGGCGATTTCGCTCAAGCGTCACCACGTCGAGAACAAGCTGCGGCGCCTTCACCGCGAGGATTTTGGAGACCGCGACCAGGGTGTCGAAATCCCTCAGCCAGTTGCCGACGAAGAGGATCCGGTCCTCCCGCCTAAGTCCCGGGTTGGGATGGAAGAAGTCGGTGTCAACGCCGTGCGGCACGAAGTGGATCTTGGCGGGATCGACGAACTGGGAGAAGAACGGGATCTGGTTCGTTCCCACTACGACCACGCCGTCCACGTTCATGAGAGGCTCCCTGTTCCGGACGAACTCCTGGTGGGCCGCCGGGGGCTGATGGAAGGAAACAAACACCTTCTTGTTCGGATCCTTCGAGCGCTCGGTGTGGTAAAGGGAGTTCTCGCCGTACAGGTAGTGGCAGACGTGCCGGTGCTCGCCGGCGGCGAACTCGTTCACCGCGCTCTCCAGTTCGAGGTCGCTCGGGTTGTACCAGCTAACCTCCCGCTTCGCCTGCTGGTAGCGGCGCTCACGTTCCTCCTCGCTGACGGCGCCGAAGCTGACCGCCTTGGGGAGCCTGCGATTGGGGATGTAGTCGAGAAAACGATCGTAGCCGGAGTGCGGCGAGTGATGCGCGGTTCTCACGTTCACGAAGTGAACCCTGATCCGGTCGCTAGTCTCCCGCGTCACGGCCCTGAGCGTCGCCTCCAGGTAGGCGTTGCCCCACCTGAGGTCGGGCTCCAGGTAGTTGGTTTCCGCCCACTCGTTCCAGGATTGCACAAAGATGACCCGCTCGTCTTCCGGACGGTCCTCGACGAGGTCGACCGCCTCCTCCAGGTGTCGCTCGTACAGTTGAGGTGTGGAGCCGTGCAGGACGAACCCGTTTTTCCCCGAACGCGGAGTGTTGTCCCAGTTCGGCACGACGCACGGGTGGAAATCGCGACGCAGTGTCTTCTCAGGGAAAGCGTTTTCGACGAAGGACTGGTAGGAATAGACCTGCGGTAGCTCGGGTTTCTCCTTGCTGAAGAAGCGCCACTTGAGGATCTCTTTCTCGAGTTCCTCGTTGAGCGGTTGCACATCCTGGCGGGTCACCATGGCGACCGGCGGGTTGGAGGAGAAGGCGTCGAAGCCGCCGGGTACCGGGTCCCATGGGTAGTCCACCATGGCGACGAAATGGAAGCCGCCGAGCCCTTCCTTGGCGGCGAGCTCGCGCCAGGTGTTCATGAACAGTTCCGGTTCCTTGAGGTCTTTGGGCTTGTAGACCCCGAAGATGTTCTTGCCGTTGACCTTGAGGTAGCGCGGGTCGCGGAAGGCGTCGAGCATGTGGTAGAAATGCGCGGTGTAGTCCTCGACGCCGGGGTAGGTCTGCTCGATCAGGATGCGGTCAGGGCAGCCGTGCCAGACACCGGACCAGGTGTGGTTGGCCCAGGCCAGGCAGAAGGGAAAATCGGGCTTGCCCGACTGCACCACCTCGCGGAAGGGGCGCTCCAGGAGCCTCCTGCCGCCGCCGAACCAGTAGTGCCAGTAGCAGAACCCTTCGATGCCGTACTCGCGCGCGAGGTTCGCCTGCTCCTCCCGTGACTCGGGGAGGCGCAGGTCGTAAAAGCCGAGGTCCGCAGGGAGGTTGGGTTGCTGGTGCCCGATGTACAGCGGCTTGGCTTTCACGGTGTTGGTCCACTCGGTGAAACCGGGGCCCCACCATTCGTCGTTCTCGGGGATCGGGTGGAACTGGGGGAGGTAAAGGGCTATGAGGCGGGCTTTGGACATTGTGCACGAACTCCAAGTGCGGCCAAAGGGGCGTGAGGTTTCCGCATCCGCCCCATTGGCCGCCACAGGCTACTGGGCGGCGACGACTTTCACGTCATCAAGATAGATGGTAGCCGTAATCGGATCCTTGGTCCCCTTCTCGATCGACAGGTACCCGTTTATCTTGCCATCCTTTGGTGCCGTAAAAATGGTTCCGATTTGTTGCCACTGCTTCACCTTGGTCATGTCATATTTGGCGGTAAAGGCGTTGCTGGCAAATTTGTTGTCCTGATAGACGCCGTATTTCACCAGCGGGGGGAATGCAGCCTTGTCCCACGAGTCGATGTACATCCAGCAGCTGATCTTGTACTTTTTCCCGGCTTCAATGTCGAATTTCGGAGAGGAGGCGAAGTTCCAGACATCGGCCGAGGTCCCGGATACCTTTAGGCTCTCCTGCCCGTTATGCTTCTGTTCTGTCGAGGTTGCAACAGTCACCCCTTTAGTGCTCGGAATCCACCCTGCTGCTCCACTCTCGAAGTCATAGCTTCCGGTTGCCTGGGAAGGAGCCGGTGCCGCGACCTGCTGTGCCGGGGGCTGAGCCGGTGCCGGCTCTTTCGCGGTTTCTTCTTTCTTGCAGCCAGTGAAAAAAGATGCGGCTATCAAAGCGATAGCTACTGTGGATGAAGTGCGTGTAATTGTTCTCATGCGTGTCTCCTTCGTAATTAAAACTTCCTTGTTATAGTGGAAAGATGTCTAAAAAACAAGTTGTTGATTCGCTGCTCATTGTCTACTTTCCCCGTGCCAGATCGTAAGCCTTCCGTAGCGGCGCCGTGATTTTCCAGCTCAAGGAATTGAGCAGATCGTCGATCCTCTGGTCCTTCTCCCGCAGCAGCGAGTCGCAGCATGCCTTCTCCTCCTCCTGCTCCTTTTTAGCCTGCGCCAGTCCCTGTTCCGCAGCCTTGAGCTTGTGCGCGGTGCTCTCCAGCATTTCGCCGAGGTGACGGATGGTTTCTTCCTTCTCGCCTAGATGTGCTTGGGACTGCGCGCTTTGGCGCTCCAGTTCTTCCAGGGCTTGGCGGTTGCGCTGTTCATGATCCTGGATTCGGACCGCCTGCTGCTGCAGCCGGCGCTCCAGGTCGCCCCTGAGAGTTTCCGCAGCCGCCATGTTCTCTTCATGCAGCGCCACGAACTGCGCGACCCGCTCCTGCTCCCGGAACATCTCCTCCTCGACTTGCTGCAGCCGCTGGTTCAGGGCGGCAATCTCCACGTGCTTCGACTGCAGCTCTTCTTTCAATTCCACCGCGTAGCGTTGTGCTGATGCGAGGTCTGATGTAGCCTCGTCCAGGCTGGCCGCAAGGCTGACCCGTGTCGCCTCCGCCGCCTCCAAAGCCGATTCCTGTTCCTGCGCCCGCGCCGTCAGGGCTGCAATTTCTGCATCCCGCTGGCGCAACCCCGCTTCGAGACCACTTTGCAGTGCCGAGCGTTCCGCCAGCTCCAGTTCCATCTGCCTGATCCGCTGATCCCGGCTCTCCAGCTCGGTGGAGCGGTAGTCGAGGTAACTTTCCAGCTCCGCACGCAGCTCGCGTGCGAGCGCCAGTTCGTCGTTCAGGTCGGCCTTCTGGAGCTTCTTCATCTCCAGCCGCGACTCGAGCTGCGCGTACCTGTCCTCGACCTCCTTGGCGAGGGACAACAGCTGTTGTGCATGCTCCTGCGCCAGGAGCGTCTTCTGCTGCTCGCAATTCAGCAGTGCCTCCTGCTGCCGCGACAGCTGGGCGCTCACCTCCGCCAGCTGCCTTTTCTGCAGATTGAGCTCCTGCTCCAGATTCGGGATCACCCGCATGGTTTTCAGGTGCTCGACGTAGGCCGCCACGAAACTGTCCAGCAGCGATGCCTGGCGCGAGGTGAGCGGCGTCTTCGTTGCGACAGAAAGTTCGCGGTAGAGACTCGAGAAGGCCTCGACGTACCGTTCCAGGGTGAAGCTGTCGCAGTAGCGCCGACGTCCTGCTTCGCCCATGGCGATCCCACGCGCGGGATCGTTGCAGAGCTCGACGATCTTCTCTGCCAGTGCCTCGGGGTCCTCGACCGGAACCACGAACCCGGTCTCCCCCTCCAAGACCATCTCGCGGGTCCCGCCGCAGTCGGTCGCCACTACCGGCCTGCCGTGCGACATGGCCTCGAGGACCACCAGGGGGAAGGCCTCCTTGGTCGAAGGGAGCACGAACAAATCGGAGCCGGCGAGGAGGTCCGCGACGTCGTTACGGAACCCGAGGTGGAAGACCTTTCCCTCCAGGTCCAGTTCCTTGACCTGCCGCTGCAGGGCGGCAACGGCCTCGGGTGGCCCGGCTCCGGCTATGGCGAACAGCAGCCCTTCGTCCCGCGCACAGGCTTTTGCGGCCGCCGCCATCAGGTTGTCGAGCCCCTTGTATTTCTGCAGCGACGTGACGCAGACCGCGATGTGCTGCTCCGGAGAGGCACCAAGCTCGGCGCGCAGTTTTCCCGGGGCGGTGGGAGTATGGTAGGGAACCCCGTTGTAAATGAGCCGCACCTTGGCAGGGGCGACGAAACCGGCGAGCTCGTCGCTTACCGCCTGCGAAACGGTGACCGCCTGGTCGGTCAGGAAGTTCACCGACTCGTAGAGCAGGGGGAGGGGTAGGATGGATTGCAGGCTCGGGTGCCCGTTCAGGATCTCGTGCAGGTGCCAGACGTGCGGGATTCCTTTCAACGCCGCGGCGACCGCTCCCCAGCAGATCACCGAGGTGTTGGAGTGGATGACATCCGGCTTCTCCTCGTCGATGATGCGCAGGAGTCGGTCCAGGGCCAGCGGGATCTCGTGTTGGGCGTGGAGCAGCCGTCCCTCGTTTTTCACCCACCACTCGAGCGGCAGGATGTGGGTCTTCACGCCGAGGCCGGCGAGCCTTTCCTGGAAGGGGCCGTTGGCCGGGAGCACCACCGCCGTGTCGAAGCGTTCCCGGTCCAGCCCCTCGATCAGTGACAGGGCGCAATTCTCGGCGCCGAACAGGTACGAGGAGTGGGAGATGAAGAGGATTTTCAGCTTAGGCATGTTCCAGGAACCTCGTGAGCAGCGATGGGTTGTTCATCTGCCGGGCGATGGCAAACGTGAGTCGGAACAGGGGGTGCGGGTGGTGTTTGAACAGGGCAGCCATCAAGGTCGCGGCCTCCGCAGAGAGGCCGTTTTTGAGGAGCAGCCGGCACCAGGGTTTGTAATTGCTGATGATCTGGAGCCTCTCTGCGGGTGTGAGCGGCGCGGCGAGATGGCCGGTGACGTCACGGCCGCTCGTGTCGGTGCCGGCTATCCGCTCCTCGGCCCAGCGTCGTGCCAGCACCGCCAGGCGGTGTTGCGACACCATCCGCTTCACGGTCACCGACTCCACGGTGAAACGGTAGGCGTAGAGGGGCTCGGGGAGGTTGGCGAGTTGGTGCCGCTCGCTGAAGCGCAGCCACATGTCATAGTCCTGGGCGGTCACGAACCGCTCGTCGTAGCCACCCAACTCCAGGAAGCTGTCGCGCCGGAACATGATGGAACCGTGCCAGAAACAGTTGTAGGTGCGCAGGGTGACAGCTATCTCGGCGGGTTCGGTCGGGTGGCGGAAGGTGGCCAGTTCGGCCCCCGCGCTGCTGATGACCTTCACGGCGGTGCCGACCAGGGCTAATTCGGGGTGGGAGTCAAGGAACTCCGCCTGGATGGCCAGCCGCTCGGGGAGGGAGCGGTCGTCCGCGTCCTGGCGCGCCACGTACTCCCCCCGTGCCTGCGCGATGGCCAGGTTCAGGGACCGGGTCAGTCCCAGGTTGTCGTGGCGGATGATCCTGAGGCGTGGATCGCTGTAGGACGCGAGGATGGCGGCCGTGCCGTCGGTTGAGCCATCGTCAACGACGATGAACTCGAAGTCGGTGCAAGACTGGTTGAGGACACTGTCCACCGCCTCGCCAAGGTACCGTTCCCCGTTGTACACGCTCATCACTACGGATATCAATGGCTTGCTCACAACGGCACCTTGTGCACCACCTACGGTATTAGGGGTCTTGCAGCCCCGATTAGTATCACAAAAGGATGTTTTTTGCTTCCATTAATTCCATGATGGTCTTGGCCGCCGCCTTCAGGTCGTCTGACTCGAGGAAGTGGAGGTCCGTGTTGTCCGGCAGTGGCCCCTCGACAAAGGACATGTGCACGGTGATCACCATGTGGGGGTGCACCAGTGCACGGATGATCTGGTGGTCGGCCAAGGCGAAGGTGTTGGTGGTGGAGACCACGATCTGGCCGGCGCGGAGCAGGATTTGCGCCACTTCGCCGAAACGGCGCACCATCTCTTCCTTGTCCGCTCCGCTCAGATCGGTCCCCAGCCCGTACAGCAGGTTCTTGCCGTCAAGGAGGTAGACCTGTTTGCCCCCGTTGAACAGGCGGCGTTCGAGGTGCCTGGCTAGTCGGGCCTTGCCGCTTCCTTTTTCGCCGGTGAAGAGGATGATGCCGGGATAGTGCCCATTTCTTCGCACCCTTTCCTCGAGGTGAATCTCCCCACGTCGCCATTCGAAATCACGTCGGCGGGCCTCCGCGCGGAACGGCTCCTGCTCGTCCTTGAACACCTCGATGACGATGCCGCCCCCCTGAATGTCGTACCCCTCGATGATGACGAAGCGGCCGGTGGTGTCGATGTCGGCGAAGCGGTCAAGTGCGATGGGACGTCTGGTCCTGATGAGCACCTCGGCGACGTCGTTTCGCTCGATCCGCTGGGGTGATTCGCCGCGTCCTAGGGTTGAGGCGTCGATGATCCCGAGGATGGCCTCCACCTCCATTTCCACCTCGGTCGTGGCGACCCGGAGCAGGTAGCGGCCGCCGGCGAGCACCGGGTTTTTCCCCATCCAGAAGATGTTGGCTTTGAAACGATCGGAAACCTCCGGCGCGGCATCCTTGTGCGACGCCACCTCGCCCCTTTCCACGAAAATCTGCTCGTCCAGCGTCAATCCGGCCGACCTCCCGGCGGGGACCGAGTGGATGACATTGGGCACGTTGAAGGCTTCGATGCTTTTTACCACGGCGGTCTTGTTGGACGGGGAGAACACCAGGGTGTCGCCGACGCTGAACTGGCCGGCTTCTACCCTGCCCGCGAGGATGCGCCTGGGATCGAACTTGTAGATGTCTTGCACCGGCAATCTCAACGGAAGATCGGTTCGCGCCGGACGCTTCACGAAATTGGCAAGGCTTTCGAGGAGGGTGGGGCCGCCGTACCACGGCATGGCGCCGCTTGATGCCGCCACGTTGTCGCCGTTGCGGGCGCTGGCAGGGATGAAGTACTGCGGTTGCAGACCCAGTGGCGCGAGAAAGGCGCGGTACTCCTGCTCGATATTTCGGAAGGCTTCCTCACCGTACTCCACCAGGTCCATCTTGTTGACCACCACCACGACCTGCCGGATCCCCAACAGGCTCAGCAGGTAGCCATGCCGCTTGGACTGTTCCTGGATCCCCTCTCCGGCGTCTATGATCAGCACCGCCGCTTCGGCCCGTGCGGCGCCGGAGATCATGTTCTTGAGAAACTCTTTGTGCCCGGGTGCGTCGATGATGATGTACTGCCGCTCCCCCCAACTGAAGAAGGTGCGAGCGGTATCGATGGTGATCCCCTGCTCCTGCTCCTCCAGGAAGGCGTCGAAAAGAAAGGCGTACTCGAAGACCTTGCCCTGTTTCGCGCAGATGTCCCGTACCTTGTCCAGGTGCCCCATCGGGAGGGAGTCGGTGTCCGCGTAGAGGCGTCCGAGCAGGGTGGACTTCCCGTGGTCGACGTGCCCAACGAAAACTATCTGGAAATGCTCCTTGGCTGTATCCATCACATGTACCCGTCTTTGCGCAGTTTTTCCATGCCGCGGTCGGCGTCCTGCGCTCTTCCGGAGCGCTCGGCGACCTTGGTGTTGCGCAGTTCCGTGATGATCTCGTCAACGGTCCTGGCGGTGGATCTTATCGGGGAAGTGCAGGGGGCGCAGCCGAGGCTGCGGTAGCGAAGCCCCTCGCCACGATCGAAGTAAAGCGGGATCACCGGGATGTCTTCCTTCTTGATGTATTCCCAGATGTTGATTTCCGTCCAGTCCAGCAGAGGGTGGATCCTGACATGGGTGCCGGGCTCGAAACGGGTCTTGAACTGGTCCCAAAGCTCGGGGGGCTGGTCCCTGAAGTCCCAGTCGTTGTTCTTGTCCCGGGGTGAGAAGTAACGCTCCTTGGCCCGGGTCCCTTCTTCGTCCGACCTGACTCCCACGATGACGCCGTTGTAGCGCTTCTGGTCGAGCACCATCTGCAGCCCCCGGGTCTTCAGCGCCGTGCAGCATTCCATCCGGCCGCGCTCGGGCGACATCCCCGCCTCCAGCGCATCCTTGTTCTGGCCGACCACTAGCGTGAGGTCCCAGTCGCGCGCCAGGCGGTCCCGGTACTCGATCATTTCCTTGATCTTGTAGGAGGTGTCTATGTGCACCAGCGGGATGGGGGCGTGCCCGAAGAACGCCTTGCGCATGAGCCAAAGCAGCACGGTGGAGTCTTTTCCGATCGACCACAGCATGCACAGGTTGTCGAAGTTCTTGTAGGCCTCGCGCAGGATATAGACAGACTTGTCCTCTAGCTCTTGCAGGTGCTTCATGGAGAGACTCCTGCACCGGTACCGGCCGCATCGACCATTCTTCGCTTAGACTCCCTGCCCCGGAGGTGGTCGAGGATCAGCGCCACGCACTGGTCTATGTCCAGGCGTGCGGTGTCGACCACAAGTTCCGGAACGAGCGGCTCCTCGTAGGGGCTGTCTATGCCGGTGAACTCCGGCAGCTCCCCGGCCCGGGACTTGCGGTAAAGCCCTTTGGGATCCCTCTTTTCGCAGACGTCCAACGCGCATTTCACGTGGATCTCTATGAAATCGCCCGGCTCGAACAGGGCACGAACGCGGTCACGGTCCTCCCGGTAAGGGGATATGAATGCCGCCAGCACCACCACGCCTGAATCGGTGAAGAGTTTGGCAACCTCGCCGACCCGTCTGATGTTCTCGCGGCGGTCATGCTCCGAGAAGCCGAGATCACTGTTCAGGCCGTGTCGCACGTTGTCCCCGTCCAGGATGTAGGTGTACCACCCCGTGGCGAAGAGCTTTTCCTCGACCCTTTGAGCCAGGGTCGATTTCCCCGCACCCGACAGACCGGTGAACCAGAGCACCATGGAGGGATGACCGTTGCGCTCGAGGTAGTCCTCGCGGGAGAGCTTCCGATGTTCCCATCTGATGTTGCTGTTTATCTTTGTCATCCGATACTCCTGAAGCGGTTACGGGAATAACTGTCGTTGCCTTGATGCTTGGACCGGCGAAACCTTGCCGGAAAGGGCGGCGCAACGTCCCTTTCCCGGGTCACATCTGTTCTTGGTACAGGTGGATGCCGAAGGCATCGATAATCCGCGCCACCTCCCGGCGCTCCTCGTCCGGCAGTGCGCCCCGCGGGTCGGTGAGCATCTCGGTGGAGCGGTCCGTGGGGCGCAGGGAGCACGTTCTGGAGAGCTCGGCGAGTGCCTGCCTGCGGCTTTCGGTGAACTCGAGCCCCAACAAGCCGAGCAGCCGGCGCGCTTCCGCCTCGGGGTGTACCGCCAGGTCCTCGTAGCGGCAGAAGAGCCAGGGGTAGCTAGGCATCTGGCCCAAGGGGACCAGGTTTTCCAGGCACCACATGACGGCGTGTCTTTGTACGCTCCCCTGCGCGGACTCGATCACCGGGAGATACGGTTCGAGGAAATCCTGCACCATGCGGGGCTGGGAAAGGTAGGCCTCCAGGTGGGAATCCCACTGCTGCTTGACGCGCGAGGCGATGACGGCGTACGGGTGCCGTACCAGGTAGACGATGCGGCAGGGGAAGTTGTTGCTGAGCCAGGCCAGCATGCCGTTGGCCCGGATCTCCTTGATCACCACCCCGCCCGTGTCGCGCTCCGGGGCCAGGCGCTTCCGGTCCTGGTCGGTCCAGTCGTTACCGATCCGGCCGGAGAAGAGCGCCTCTACCTTCGGATGCCATTGCGGCTGGGGCTCGGTGGCTGGGAAGTAGGGGCGCATGCCGAGTTCGGCGAATTCCGTCACGCGTCGGCACTCGAAGGGCTCGAAGATAATGCGGCGGTCGTCACCGGCGATGACGTTGCCAAGCCACGTGGTCCCGCTGCGGCCCGAACCCGCCACGATGATGATATCTGTTGCTGGTGATGCCATGCGATCACTCTCCCGCTGGGATCATTTGCCCGCCTCTTTCACAGGGAGAGGTGGTAGTCGAGTTCGAGCTGCCGCTTCAGTTCCTCAACGGGGAACTGGCTGCGCTCCTTGTCGAGGGTAAGGAGGACTTTGCCGTACTTGGCGCAGAAGCGCCCCAGCACCTCGTACTTGTTGCCGAATTCGAGCCGGAGCGTCTTGTCCTCCATCCGTTGGATGAAGCCGTTGATTTCTTCGTGGCCGCAGCCAAGTTCGATCATCACCCGCATCACCGTGAGCAGCCGGTCCGCGAGCATCTGCTCGTAGTCGACCGGGAAGTAGGCGATCCCCTCCCTCTCGAAGAAGGCCGCCATGCGGCGCTCCTTGGCCAGGATGTCGATGATCTCCTTCCACATCTGCGCGTCCGACAGCTCGACGAGATCCTGCTTCTGCTCCGCGACTTTGGCTGTGAAGTCGTGCCAGTGGCCGGTCGTCTTGGCACGCCCGAAGGAGAAGGCCTGGCTCACCAGGTCGCGCCGGGTCATCCAGAAACAGTGCGTGATCTCCGCCGGGAACAGGGTCTTGAAGTCGACGAGCGGTAGCAGGTGACTTAGGCGCCACTCGTCTATTTTGAACCCGAACCGGCCGCCGCTGGAAAACTGGGTCACCGCTCCGGCGAAGTACTCCTTGAAGTTGCCCGCTTCGATGCTCTGGTTGAACCGGGGCATCAGCGTCTCGTTGAACAGCTCGTGCGGGTGCCCGCAGATCCCGGAGTCTTCCAGCAGGTGGGTGAGCCAGGTGCTGCCGCAGCGCCCCGTGATGAAGATGATGTAGATGCAATCCACTCCGGCCGCCTGCCAGTCGTGGGACTCCACCCGGTTAGCGGAGAGCGACGCGTCGTGCCCGAAGAAGTTCAGTATGTTGTTCAAGCGGTACCTCCGCGAGTCACCGTTTTGCTGGATTGGTGTGGGCCGGGGGCTATCCAGAAGAAGTCGGTGCAGCGATTTACTTTTGACATGCGCCTCACGTTCTCGTCCACGACTGTAGAAACCGGAGCCATTGAGGACCGATCGTGTCGAGACTGAAATCCCTCTTGGCGTCCTCCCGTGCCTGTTTTCCCACTGCGGCCCGGGTCTCGACATCGCGCAGCTTTGCCAGTGCGTCCAGCCATTCCGGCGTGTTTCCCGCGACGAAGCCGTTCCTGCCGTTTTGCACCACATCGAGGTAGGAGGGCACAGGTGAGGCGATAACCGGCATGCCAAGCGCCATGAACATGGTCAGTCGATTACTCGATTTCGCCATTCCCCAATGCTGCAGATGGGCCGGGATCACCGCGATGTCCTGCGACAGGATTTCATCGGTCACCGTATCGATGGCCCAGGGGACGTCGGCGTCGGGATGGTTTGAGATGGTCTTCAGTGTGAATCCCGTTCCGCCAGGAAGGGAGAGCACCTCCCGCACCATGCCGACCGAGTCCCAGTTGTCGGAATGCCCCACCCAGACCAGCCCAAGGGGCTCTTTTGCGGCGTGGACCTTGGCGCGACTTGGGTCGACCTCTATGGCGTCCTCTATGATCTGCGCCTCGATGCCGTATTTCCCCTGGTAGAAGTCCCGCAGGTTCCGGGAAGTCACCACTACGTCATCGACGCCCGTGACCATGTCGGTCTCGATGCAGTCGCACTGGATGAACACGGTGCGGATGCCGCGCCTGCGGGCTTCCTGGACAAAGGCTTGTACGTTCTCGTCCCGCACCTTTTGAAACATCAGCACGTTGAATCCCGCAGAGAGTACCGACTCCTGTTGCTCCCGGGAGAGTTGCAGACCGTTGAACATCCGGGGGCTGCTTTGCAAAATAACCGATTCGACGCCCTGCTCGAGCAGGTAGTTGTGGATGTTGAGCCCGTGGATTCGGGAGCTTCCGGTGTTGACGTTGCCCAGGAGCAGCCAGCCGACCTTCAGTGGTCGGGGGCGACGGAAAAGGGTTGCGAGCCGCTGAAGCATTTTGTTCACTTGTCGGCCCTGAATGCTATCTGGAGGCCATAGCACGGGAAGATGTAGCAGAGGTTCTCCTCGTAAAACTCCTGGAGCGCGGTGCTTCGGTTGAACAGCCCCTCCAGTAGCCTCTTGAACCAGGCGCCTTTCTTGAACGGGTTCGCGATGACCAGACGCTGAGTGGAGACCCTGATACGAATGTCCGTGTAGAAGGAAGGCACTTTCCTTTTCAGCTGATGCTGCTCGTCCACGAAATAGTAGAAGGTGTACAGCCCCATGAACTTGCTGTGGGTGTAATCCGAGTAGTAATAAGGGTTGGAGAAATGGGGGACGAAGACATGGCATAGCGCACCGGGCTTCAGCACCCGGACGATCTCCCTCATCAGCCCTTCCAGGTTTTCGACATGTTCGAAGAAGCTCTTGGAGTGGATGGCGTCGACCGAGTTGTCGGGGAGGAACGAGAGCCCTTCTTCCACGTCCGCCACGATATCGACCGCCACGGAATCGAGCCGGTCGATGCCGATTCGGCCCGGCCTTCTGGTCCTGCCGCAGCCAAGCTCCAGGACGATGGGAGCGCCGGCGGCGAGCATGGTGTCGAGATCTATCTTGATCACGGGTTCCATGGGCGGCCTCAGTCTCGCATCTTTCTGAAGATGCGGTTCTCTTCCAGGGCGTCATAGCCGAGCTTCTCGATCTCGTCCCGAAGCGGTGCAAGGTTCGGGGTGACGTGCATGAACTCCTCGGCATGGTCGCTCACGTCGGTTACCACGAAACCGCCGGGGGCGAGGGCGGCATCGAGCACGCGGAACGCCTCGACCGGTTCGTGGATGTGCTCGAAGACCTCGGTGGCGATGACCAGGTCGCATCCGGGGAGCTCTGGCAGAGGGGTATCACCGGTGCACCCGGCAAAGGAGGCATCGAGACCGAGCTTCGATGTGGTCCAGGTGAGGAAGTCGGTGACGATTGAGGGGATGTCAACCAGTGTCAGTCGGACGTTTTTGCCTTGGGCCTTCAGCCGTTGGGCGAGCGCCATCGAGCTCTGGGCCATGCCGCAGCCGTAGTCGATGATGGAAACTGACGGCAGCTTCAGCAGTTCGCGGATGATCACGTGATCCTGGGGCCAGGAGGGCTTGGAGTAGGCGATCATGCGCAGTAAATGCAGGTACTCATGCATCTTGCAGGCCTGGAACATCTCGCTTTTGCTGTCGCTCCAAAATACGCTGTATATCTCGTGGGAGGTCGCGCCGAACTCCCGGTAAGCCGCCCCCTTGTGGCCACCCGGGAGCACGTTCCAGGACTTCTCGTAGCGCTCTCTGCTTTCCGCCTCACTGATGCCGAGCCGCTCGGCGTTCCAACTGCAGAAGAGCTCCTGCAGCTGGTTCAGGCACAACTCAGGCGCCTGTGGGCCGACGATCCTGACCGCCGGCTGGTGGTGGATTATGCCGTGGTGGTGCTCTTTGCCGTATACCTCGATCTTGCAGATGTTCTTTCGCGCATCCAGACTGGTGAAGTCACCTAGGGTGCGGACATCAGAGACCCCGATGGAAACCAGGTAGTTGCCGGGATTGAGCAGCATGCTGGTTTCCAACTCGACCTCGAGGACGTCGCCCGGCTTTTGAGGCGGAAAGGTCACGTTCCCGTCGTGATAGGTGTGAACGGAGAGGAGGTTCTGCCCGGCGACGTTGCTGATGATCAAACCGAAGCACGGGTTGCGGACCTCGGCCAGAAACTCCACCGCCATACGCACCTTGAATTTTTCACCGCAGCGGACCACGGGAACCTGCTGATTCGCGCCGTTTAACAGATCAAAATCGGTGATGCGTGCTCCGCCCGTGCCGTAGCGGTAATCCTCCTGCTGGTCCTTCACCTGGATCTCTTCCTTTATCTTGCGGTACTTCTCATCCTGGGCTTCCTTGGTGTGTCCCATCTTCTTGCTTTCCTGCGCCGCGTGTTCCTGTTCGCGCAGCAGCTGGTAGTACTGCAGGGTCACCACCTGGGGTTTGCCTTCCGTGAAGATTTTGCCGCCGTCGAGCATGATGGCCCGGTTGCAAAGCGTGTTGACCGATTCCATGGAGTGCGTGACAAAGAGGGTGGTGACACCAGCCTCCATCATGGATTTGATCCTGTCCATGCACTTGGCCTGGAACATGAGGTCGCCGACGGACAACGCCTCGTCGACAATCAGTATCTCTGGCTCGGCATGCACCGCGACGGCAAACGCGAGGCGGATGAACATGCCACTGGAATAGGTCTGTACCGGCTGGTGAATGAAGTCGCCGATGTCGGCAAAGGCGAGGATGTCATCGAGTTTCGCATCTATCTCCTCCTTGCTGAACCCGATAAGGGTGCCGTTGAAGTAGATGTTCTCGAGGCCGCTAATCAGGGGGTTGAAACCGGCTCCGAGCTCGAGCAGTGCCGAGATCCTGCCGCTCACGGTCACCTTTCCACTGGTCGGGGCGATGACGCCGGTGATGATCTTGAGCAGCGTGGATTTCCCGGTGCCGTTACGCCCTATGATGCCCACTGTCTCGCCTTTGCGGATCTCGAAGGAGACACCGGAGAGTGCGTAGAAGTCCTTGTGGTAGCACGTGCCGAACGGGTTGAGCGCCTCCTTGAGCCTCAGAGACGGAGAGTCGTAAAGGCGGTACACCTTGGTCAGGTTTTCTACTGTTATGGCTGTGTTTTCAGACATTGTCGCCAGGCCACAATTTTTGTGAGAGCAGGTAGCGCAGCTTCTGCTTCGCCTCCTGCCAGAAAGTGAAAACGGGTTTCCTGAAGACACCCACGGTGTCACCCCATAGAGCGCTGTCCTTGGCTTCATGTGGGGTCCAGTCCGTATGGACTTCGCGCAGCTCCATGGCGCCATATTTGGCCAACGCGCTATACCCATCCGGATAATAGCGCCAGCAGTCGACCGGGTAGCGATGTTGGTTGCCGCGCGAGGGGGCAATGAGGAAGATCTGCCCTCCGGGCTTCACCACCCGAACCATCTCGAGCCAGGTGAGCCAGAAGTATTCAATGTGCTCGAAGGCCTGTCCGGAGATGACGAGATCGGCCGAGTTGGAGGCGAAAGGAAGGCGGTACGGGGTGTCCAGTACCACGTCCACGTTATTGCCGGGGCTGAGATCGACGCCGGTATAGGTCCATGCGGGGTGATGGAAGAACTGTTTGTAGCTGCCGTTTTTATCCCAACTCCCAATATCCAGGACGTCAAGTGGCTGGGCGGGGTCGAGGTACTGGGCGACCAGCCTGCCCATATGTTCCAGTGAACTGGTATGCATGTTCTAACCTTTCAGATGTTTTACAGTACGTCGGCGAAATGCGGGCGCAGCCGCCTGAACACCACTGCTCCGGCGACCAGTACGGTCGCCGCCACCGCCCAGAAATAAATGGTGGTGGTCCAATGTTGCCAGAACCACACCTTCAGAATGAAGCTCTCACGGTAGCCTTGGACTATGTAGAATATGGGGTTGAACTGTATGAAGAGGTGGTACTGCTTGGGCAGGATTTCCAGATTCCAAAAAATCGGCGTCAGGTAGAAACCCATCTGCAGCGCGATGGTGATGATGGGACCCAGGTCGCGAAAGAAGATCATCACCGACGAGGTGATCCACGACAGCCCCGTCAGGAAGACGAGGGCGCAAAAAAGGTAGTAAAACACCTGGAGGACATAGAGGTCGGTGGCGAAGCCGTAAAAGAGGAAGAGGCTGAATACCACGACTACGAAGATAAGATGGATGATGAGAGCCGACAGAATTTTAGTTATCGGCAATATCGCGATACTGAAGGCTACCTTCTTGACCACGAAGGCATTCTGGATGATTGAGTTGGCAGTGTTGTTGACACAGTCGCTGATGAAGAACCAAGGAGCAAGACCGCAGACCAGCCAGAGGATGTAGGGATGATCGGCTACTGGCTTCGAGTTGAATCCGACCTGAAACACGAACCAAAATATGAGCGTCGTTGCAATGGGGAGGATGAAAGCCCAGATTATGCCCAGATACGAGCCCAAGTACCCTGTCTTGAAGTCCCGCTTGGTCAACTCGTAGACGACGTTCCGGCGCGAGAGCAGCTCCTGGAGGAAAAAGATGAACATCCTGATACTGTGCATGCACTTCCTTTGCAATTTTAGGAGCAGCAGGAATTTCTAGATCGCTGTTAATATAATTGAATTGCTGAACCGGTACAATAGATATTTGGGGGGGCACACCTGCAATACCATTACCTTAGATATACCGTCAGCCTTTCTGGCAATTGAGCCTTTTGCACTCCCCCACACAAGACCATTTTACGCGAATACCGCTGTTCGCAGCAATGAAACGGGCCCAGCGGTCAAACGCTGAGCCCGTTTCATTGCTGAATTGAGTGCCCTTTGCTAATTAGGTGATGATGAGTGTGACATAGTTGGACCAGGGACTGACCCCGGTGGTGGCCACTGCTCTGACTCTGAGGGAACAGTTCTTTCCTGCTTCAAGATTCTTTGTGACCATCTTGCTGGCGGTCGGATGTACGGCCAGATGTCCCCAGTTCGCCTCTACGGTAGGATCACCATAGGTGTACTGCATTTCGAAACTCCTGGCTTTTGACACCCCCGTCACCTTCCCTAAGATGGCTCCCCGCTCGTTGAGGTTTGACACCGTAAGTCTTGGGATGTTTTTGCCCACCGCTACAGTGCGAAGCGGGGCGGCTTTCTTGTGCCAGAAGTACTCGCACCCGGCCCGGTAAGGCAGAGTGGAATCCTTCCGTGCTGCTAATTCCACGAAATCCATGATGTCGATAAAAACCTGGTTGAACGGGGGGCGAAGGGCGTTGCGTTCAGCGACCATGGTGTGATTCCCCGTTTCTGCTCCTCGGTGCACTTCCTTGAAATGCTCGAACATGCTTTTTAGTGGCTCGCCGACAACGAGAAACGACGGGATTGACCCCTGTATCGGATTGCCCGTGATGAAGGCGTCGACGATCGGTTCTACTCTGACGATAACCTCGGAGTGACTCATGCGCGTAATCATCGTGGTGGTATTTGCGCCCACAGACTCTCACCTCCTTCGGCCCAGCCAGATATTTTATGAAGTGTGTAAAGCATTTTTCTGAAGTTTATAAGTTTTCTCTAACGTGTCAAGCGGCGATGTACTGGTGGTGCTTGGTGCCCGCTGCGACCGGATACGGTGGGCCGTAGCCGTCCGGTGCCGTCTTGGAAACGGTTGTGCCGAATTGCGGAGACTGTACATGGCGATGTAACTGTTACATGGGGCAATGTAACGCTTACATGGAACTGGTAACGCCAATTTTGGACGATTTGACTATTGACATGGGGGGCGAGCGGGCTGCGGAGGAGAAAGTAGTCCGCTCGTGGGGGGCGGCACGCCTGTCGGCGCAAGATTTACTTTCATTTTGGGATTTGGGGGCGGTGATTTGGACGATGCATGGCAGGCCGGAGGAGCTGTAACCACTACTGAGGATCATGTAACCGTTACATGGTGTCATGTAATCGTTACATTAACCGCCGATTGTCTGGCTTACGCGACCACTTTCTTTGATGGAGGGATCTCAACAGGAGGCGGTGCATGGGGTGCTTGTTAGCCGCTGTTGATATCGCATATACGGTGGCTCGCTTTCAGCGTTGATAACCAAATTTGCCGCGATGCACTGAGAGGTTCGAAATTCCGGAGATCGACGGGGCGGGGGGGCGGGGCGTTAGTCCTGCACGTCGAGCAGTTCGTGGAAGGTGAGCTGGTGGCGTTTTAGCAGCCGCAACGTTTCCCGGTTCGACAGTTTCTTGTGCCGCATGACCTCGGCGCGTTTCCTTAGGAGGGTGGGGAGGGCAAGGAGGGCGTCGCGCATGCCACGCAGCAGGGCGAGGATACAATCGTTCCTGCTGCCGCTGGCCATGAATTCGCCTCCGGTGCCTTTGCCGCGCAAAACCACCCGGGCCTGGACCAGGTAGCGCAGCAGGGTGTACAGGGGGAGCAATACGAGCAGCACCAGGGGGAAGTTCTTCAGCACCGCGTAGAAGTGGTTGCGCTCCACCAGGTAGAGCTTCAAGGGGGAGAGCGAGCCCGCGGTCATGGAGTACTTGTGGTAGACGACGGCGTCGCGCGCGAGAAGCGCCTGCCAGCCCGCGAGGCGCCCCCGCAGCCCCAGGTCGCTGTCCTCGCAGTAGGCGAAGAAGTCGCCGTCGAAGAAGCCGATCTCGTCCACCATGGCGCGCCGGTACAACGCGACGCAGGCGGAGGGAAACAGGATCTCGGCCTCATCCTCGACGGCAAGTTCCGCGAAGCGCCTCCCCCTGAAGTTGCCGCGAGACATGCCGTCACTGCAGATCGCCATCCCCAGCGAGTCGACCCGCTCCCGCTCGTGATAGTTCATGATCCGGCACCCCACCATGCCCGCCTCCGGGTGCCGGTCGGCTACCCGCACCAGCTTTTCCAGCCAGTCCGGCTCGGCCTTGGTGTCGTTGTTCAGGGTGATCAGGTACTCGCCCCTTGATACGGGGAGGGTGGCGTTGTTGCCGGCGGCGAAACCGACATTCTCCTGGAACGGCACCAGTCGGACCTCCGGGCGCTGCTTCAGGTAGGAAACGGAGCCGTCGCTGGAGCCGTTGTCGACCACGATCACCTCAAAATCCCTGAAGGTCTGCTGTTGCAGGCTGTCCAGGCATTCCGGCAAATGGCCAAGGCCGTTCCAGTTGACGATGATGACCGATACGCGCACGACTGCTCCGTAAAGCTGATTGATGGAACTGCGGGAAGGGGAGGGGACGGCACAGCACTTCGGTTAAAACTGCATAACGCTTTGCTGCAGTCGCTCCCGTTCTCTCTATAATTTTTTTAATTGCTACCGGCCCGATATTTATATTAGTATCGGGTCGCTTGGCAAGCGTTATCTCCAGTTTTATGCCAGGAAAGTTGGTGCGGATCTTGTATTCATTCAGAAACGATCCGTTTTCGGCTTTTTTTTACGTCATATGGCGTTGGCATAGGTGGGGATATGAGGATTCTTGCAATAATACCGGCCTACAACGAGGCCCGTAATATCACGGCAGTCATCGAGGACCTCAAGTCTTTTCGCGGTGACATCCTGGTGGTGAACGACGGCTCGACCGACGATACCGCCGCCGTTGCCAAGAGCCTCGGCGCCCACGTGGTCAGCCACCCCTTCAACCTCGGCATCGGCGGGACGGTGCAGACCGGCCTGAGATACGCCTACGAACATGGCTATGACATGGCCATCCAGTTCGACGGCGACGGCCAGCACCGCGGCGACCAGGTCTTCAAGATCCTCGAGCTGGTGCAGAAGGGGGAGGCGGACCTGGTGATCGGTTCGCGGACGCTGCCGGGCGGCTACAAAATGGGGATCACCCGCTTCATCGGCTCGCGCATATTCCACTGCCTGATCCGCTGCCTGGCCGGAAAAGCGATCCACGACCCGACGTCCGGGTTCCGCTGCTACGGCAAGAAGACCATTCGCCTGTTCTCGCGCTTTTACACCGACGACTACCCCGAGGTCGAGTCGATCATCACCGCCGCACGCAACGGGCTGCGGGTGGTGGAGGTCCCGGTGCTGATGCGCGGCAGGCTCTCCGGGCATTCTTCCATCACCAGGAGGAAGTCCGCCTACTACATGCTGAAGGTCACGCTGGCGATGGTGGTGGACGCCATGCGCGGCAGGGACCTAGTCGGGGAATCATAACTTGGATTTAACCAAAATTGCGTCGCTGGGCCTTAGCGTCGGCATTTTCTGCTTCGTGGTCTGGCTGGTCAGGGAGCGCCGCCTGCGCGAGAAGTACGCCCTGCTCTGGTTGTGTACTTCCGTTTTCGTCATCCTCCTTACCGTGTCGCGCCGCATCCTCGAAGTTGCGGCACTCTCCATCGGCATCTACTACCCTCCCTCCCTGCTGTTCCTGGTCGGCGTTTTGTTCCTGCTGTTGGTAGCCGTCGGGCACTCGGTCACCCTTTCCCGGCTCTCCGAGAGCAACCATAACCTGGCCCAGGAAGTGGCTCTTTTGAGAAAGCAGGTGGAGGATCTGAGGGAGCAGCAAAAGGTGCAAAAGCAGTAAAGCAAAGGCTTATTTCACGCAAAGGCGCGAAGCCGCGAAGAAACCCGAAATCGGGTTGAGACAACAAACGCAGTAGCTGTCTTTGCGCCTCTGCGGCTTTGCGTTACGACAGGGTTTTTACAAAAAGAAGGCTTCGAGGGCAATGACCTCGAAGCCTTCTTTGCGTTTTCAGCTTGTTCTGCTCTTTTGCGGCACCGGTTCGTGGCTGCCGGGGGCGGCGCTAGCGCCGCGGGACGACGTAGGAGATGAACGTCTGGTCCTCGAGCGTCTGGGCCACGGTGTCGTTCAGCAGTCCGTCGTCCAGGTAGTCAATGGTGTCGTAGAGGAGTCGCTTGGTATAGACCCCGTTGTGAACCCAGCCACTCCCCGAGTCGAGCAGCCTCAGGTTGAACGCCGCCCCCATCAGGTGGGCGCCCCGGAAGGTGGCGGATTTGTTCCAGTTGGTCACGCGCGTGGCGGGTGACTGCTCGGCGACTGCACCGGTGTTGAAGAAGTAGGGGGACTGTCCCCGGTTGTAGTGGATCCCCTGGGCGGTGAGTTGCGCGGCGATGAAGGAGAGCGCTGCGTTGTATCCCTCCTTTTTTGTCTGCAGATCGGACGGGGTGATGGTCACTGCGTTTACGCCGTGGCAGTTGGTGCAGGCCTTGCTCCTGATCGCCCCGATGACACCGTTTGTCGCGGTTGATAAGGCGGTGAAGGCGTGTTTGGCGGCAGGAGCGCTCATGTGGCACCCGACGCAGGGGCCTTTGCCGGCGCTGGTGCTGACGTTGGTGTGGGCGGTGGTCAAGGCCGCTCCGATGTACTCGTAGCCGGGCCGCAGGTTGTCGGGGTAGATCATGTTGGCGGCGACGCCGCCATGGGGATCGATGAAGTCGACGTTCCCCCAGAAATCGTCGACCAGTCCGTTGGCCGGGTTGTTCTTCCCGAGGCGGCAGACGATGGAGGGGACCGGGGAGCAGCTGACGGTCCCGGTCTCGGTGTTGGTGATCGTCTGCTTGATCACGTCGCCGGCCAGCCTGCCGGCGTGGCAGGTGATGCAGATGTTGGAGTCTCCCAGGTCGTAGGCGTTGCCGTCCAAGAAGAGCTTGGAGCGTAGGATCTTTCCCGTGGCTGCGGAGGAGTAGTTATACCAGGACCTGACGTCCCGCGTGCCGGTCAGCTCGTCGACGATCCCGACGCTCACTCTGCCATAGGTGCTGTTGAACGGGGTGGGAGCGTGGCAGGCAGGACAGCCGATCATTTCGCGGGTGCGGTCACCGCCGGGTGCGTCGCCGGGGATGCCGAAGGGGGAAATGTCGGTGAAGGCGGAGCCGACGTAGTTGCGGTAGCCGGTCGCGGTGTGGCAGCGGACGCAATCCTGCTGCACGGTGGTCGCGGGCGAGGCACCGGCCGTTCCCATGGTCTTGAAGTCGAAGCTGGTGAGTGCGGCGGCGCGGTAGTTCCCCTTGGCGCTCTTCTCCCAGTCGCGGTGCTCGCCAAGCACCTGGAAGGAGGTGCCCCCCTGGCCGTTGTCCTGGTGGTGGCAGTTCAGACACTGCACGTTGGGGGTCACATATTGCGCCGTGGTGAAGCTGGCCAGGTGCGGCGCCGGAAGTACGGCCTTCAAACGGTGCCCGTTATGGCAGTTGGTGCAGATCCCTTCGCTGGGCCAGGAATGCAGCGGGTGACAGTTGAGGCACTTCGCGTTGATGTCGGCGGTGGCCTTCAACATCGGCTGACCGTTGGGATGGACGCTGGTGGCGGAGGGCGCATGACAGGAGACGCAGGCGGCGCCCCCAGCGCTCAGCGCGTGCTTGCTCGCCCCGTAGTCGGCGAATATGCTCCCCCCCGTCAACGGGTCGGTGGCGCCCCGGTGGCAGACCTGGCAGGCGGAGGCGCCGCTTCCGGCGGAAGTGAGGAAGGCGGCGGCGCTTTCCCGGTCGGAGCTCGAGCTGAGCAGGGTGTCGATGGTCGAGCTCAAGTCGCGGCCGCGGTCGACGCTGCCGAAGCTCAAGAAGTCGATGGAGTCCCGCACCAGGCGCTTCACATAAGCGGGATTGTGGGCGAAGGCGCCGGGGTCGTGCACCAAAAGGTTGTAGTTGAAGGCGGCGCCGAGGTTGCCCGGCCCGTCACCGTGTCCGCCCCAGTTGGTGGTGCTGAAGTACGGGTACTGCGGTTTGCCGGCGGCATCGCTAAGGGGGGTGAACCCCTTGCCGGCCAGGGCCGCGGCCAGCGCCTTCAGCCCCGAGGCGAACTCGGCACTTCTCTGGGCCAGGAACCCGGCGCTCACTATCCCGCCGTCGATGTGGCAGCCGTTGCAGAGCGTGAAGTTGCCGGCGGCGGCGGACAGGGTGTGCGAACTCCCGGGGAGGTGGCAGGCGACGCAGGGGCCGGCGCCCGTCGCGCCCACGGCGATGTGGTTGACCCCGGCGTTATCGTAGGAGACGCCCGGGTAGTGGTAGCCGGTGGCGCCGTAGAGTTGGCCCCCGGCGGAGAGGTAGTGCGCGTCGACGAAGCGCAGGTTGCGCCAGAAGGAACTGGAGTAGCTCTTTTGCGCCGTCGCCTGGGAGAGCGCCTGCACCGTGGTGCCCGATTGGCGGCCGACATGGCACCCCAAGCAGATGTTGGACCTGCCCGCATCCGGGTAGGATGTCGTGACCCCGAGCCTTCCCGTCGCTGCGGACGAGTAGTTGTAGTAGCCGGTGCGGGGGGAGAGTGCCCGGGGCGCGGCGAAGTCGCCGCTTTGGTGACAGGCGTTGCAGGTCAGTGGCTCGCTGTAGCGTTCGGCGCTGGCCGAAACCGGGGCGACGCTGGTGTAGAAGGCGAACTGGAGGTAGCCGGAGGCGCTGTGGCAGCGTTGGCAGTCGGTCACCACACTGATGCTCTTCGTGGCGGTAGCGCCCGCGGTGCCAGCGCTCTTCCAGTTGAAAGAAGGAGAGTTCTTCCAGGCGGCGGCACTGCCGTCGCCGTGGCCCGAGGCCGCCCATTCGCTGCGGTACGGGAGCAGGGCCTGATCGGCACTCCCTTTGGGAGTTCCATCCTGATGGCAGTCGGCGCAACCGGTGGCCGGGGTCACATAGGCCGCGGCATAGGCGGGGTTGGTGTAGGAGGTGTAGCCGTTGAAGTGTGCCGCGGTCACGCGGGCATCCGGAGCCGGGTCGTGCCCCGCGGGGTTGTGGCAGACCAGGCAGTTGCTGGAGGCGAGGCTGGCCTTGACCTGGTAGTGGGTGGAGTTGGGAGCACCATGGCAGGAGAAACAGGCGTTCAACGCGACGGAGAAGGTGGTAGCGGGGTTGTGGGATTTGTAGCTGCCGTGGCACCCCGAGCAGGCCATGCCGACGGTACGGTGGGTGGTGCCGGGTTGGTGGCAGCTTCCGTTCAGGCAGAAGCTGCCGGCGCCGGAACTGTAGGCGAAGGTGTTCTGGTCCACGCTGTAGGAGTTTATCGGCGTCGGCATCGCTGCCGTGGTGTGGCAGGTGATGCAGGAGACTCCAGCGACTTTATGGCTCGACGAGGACCAGCCAGGGAAGACATAGGGAGCCGGGAGGACCCCGGTGGCAGCGTGGCATCCCATGCAGCCTTGCCGCATGTGGTCAATGATTGAAGCCACCACGTCCACCTGCGTCGTGGCCGAGGCGACAGTGACGCCGGTTACAGTCTGGGTGAGCCTGAATTGATAGGTGCCTGCGCTCGTCGGGATGAAGCTCGGAGTGAGCGTGCCTCCGTCGTTCAGATACACTGCGGGGCCGGAGAGCTGGCTCCAGGAGGGAGCACCGCTCCCCTCCATACTCCCGGAAAGCAGGACCGTGCCATTGACCTGCGCCAGTTGGTCAACGCCGGCGTTGACGCTGTAGGAGACATATCGCGCAGACACACTCCGGGGGGAGGTAATCGAATTTACCGTTATCCTGACCTGCCCGTAGTAGGGATATGTGATGGCGCCCCCGTAGAGGTCGGTGACGCTGCCGCCGCTCACCGAGGCGAGGTAGCAACCGGTGGAACTGGGGACGCCGGTGAATGTTGCGCTCCCCCCGTAGGTCACTTTGGCGCTGGCGGGAGTGATGCTCCCGGGGCCCGAGACGGAGGCGGTTACGATGAACTGTTGCGCGGAGAATCCCGCCACGAGTGACTGGGTGGCTCCGCCGCTTTTTTGGAAACTGGTGCGGTAGTGTGAGGTGTAGTTCCCGATGGGGATAGCAATCCCGTTCCTGGTGAGGGAAGATATCCTGTACCCGGTCTTGGCGGCAACGGTCACCGGAACAGGGGCGGATGTGGTGAAGTTGCTGTAGATGACGCTCCCGGCGTTGGTCTGTGGGGCTCTGTCTCGCACCTGGAGCGTTCCCCCCGTGTTGGACAGTTTGGTTTGCAACTGCCAAGCTGTGGCACTCCAGCACAAGACCGCGATGGAGCCAGACAAAAAAGCACATAGGCACAGCAGCGACTTCTTGACCATACCGAACCCTCCCTTTCCGTGAGTGTCCGTAACACCTCCTGATTGAAATACAATGCATTCTCACGGGTTAAAAATAGAAGGGGGGAATACGTTGTCAAGACGGTCAAGTTGGAAGAAACATTATATTTATCACATGGATACGGTGGTGCGACGGTGATTTCGCGGGAGGAACCGAGGGGCGTTCTTGAGAGGGGTGGCGCCACGTGCTGCTGCCGGGGGCGCGGCAAGAGGGGGCTCGAAAATGAAATAGGGGCGGAGAGATAATCTCCGCCCCGGTAGGGTCCAACTATGGGGAAAACAGTTATTTCGCGGTGGGGCCGTTGGAGAAAATGATTTTGTCGAAGGTGCGATTGAGGGCCTTGCTGGAGAAGTTCGTCATCACGTTGCCGGAGGCAAGAGACACCTCTTCGCCGACCTTAACCTCCATGGGAGGAACGGCAACCCAGGTCTTGGCGCCATCTTTCTCAACGCAGATGTACGTGTAGCCACCGGCGTTGGCGGTCTCGGTTACTTTGCCGGTAATGGGGGCAGCGGCAGCGGCCATCGCTTTTTCCATGGCTTTGTCCATGTCTGCGGGATCGATCTTCGGATGACCGGCGAACAATGACGCGTCGCCATCGGCCGGAGCCGTCGCGGCGGGCGCTGTCGCGGCGGGCGCTGTCGCGGCGGGCGTCGGAGCTTTCGGGTTCTTTTTGGTTATCTCCACTCCGTCGGCGAAGTAGATGGATTTGAAGGTACGGTTGAGGGTCTGGCTGCTGAACTCCCCCATCGCCGTTCCCGGGGCAAGCTGCACTTCGTCGCCTACGGTGGCGGCGGTTTTCGGCACCGCTGCCCACGCAGCTTTGCCTTCTTTCTCGATATGCAGGTATGTGTAGTTGCTGGCGGCAATAGCTTCGATTACCGTGCCGGCCATGATGACTTCTGCAACCTCGGTCGGGCCGCCCTGGGCGGTTGCCGCCCCAGTTGCTCCCGCTGCTCCCGCACCGGTCGCTGCCGCATCGGCTGCTCCCGCTGCCGAACCCTTCGGTGCGGGGGGGAGGCCGCCGGAGAAGACGATGTTTTCAAAGGTGCGGCCAAGGGACTTGCTGGTGAAGCTTGGCAGCGTGGCGCCGGGGAGCAGTTGCAGTTCCTGTCCCACGACCACCTTCATTACAGGTGCGGCTACCCACGTGCTCTCGCCGTCCTTCAGGAGGTTGACGTAGGTGTACCCGCCCGAGTCGAAGGCTTCCGTCACCTTTCCGGTGAGGAGGTTGGACCGATGGGTCGGGGTGGGGGCAGGCTTGGCCGTCATGCCGGGAAGAAGGGAGCAACCCGCGCAGGCAGCCAGTATGGTCAATGCCGTTGCGGTGGTCAGCGTCTTCATGATGTTCATTTAAAACTCCTCGTGAAAGTGATCCGGAACCCTTCCGGAGCTTGACGCGCCTGCGGTCACAGGTGCAAATTACTGCGTTATCACCAAGGTCAGCGTCACCACCGCGCGGCGGTTTTTCTGCCTGCCCGCGTTGGTATTGTTGGTCGCTCTCGGCTTACTGAAGCCGTACCCCTTGATGCTCACCTTGGAGGGATCGACGCCATGCTTCAGCAGCTCGTTTTTGACGTTCTGCGCCCGCTGTTGCGACAGGGCGATGTTGGACCGGCTGTCGCCTACGTTGTCCGTGTGCCCTTCGATAAGCACGGTGGACTCCGTATTCTCCTTCATCAACGCCGCGAATGCCGCCAACTGCGCCTGGTAGATGGGGCGGATCGCCGGACTGCTGAACAGGAACTCGATGGTCAGGGTTCGGATCGAGCGTTGCGGCTTGCGTACGGTTTCCTGCTGTACCGGTGCCGGCTGGGGCACAACCGGAGCAGGTGCCGGGGCAGGTGCCGGGGCAGGTGCCGGGGCAGGTGCCGGGGCAGGTGCCGGGGCAGGTGCCGGAGCAGGTGCCGGGGCAGGTGCCGGAGCAGGTGCCGGAGCAGGTGCCGGAGCAGGTGCCGGAGCAGGTGCCGGAGCAGGTGCCGGAGCGGGTGCCGGAGCGGGTGCCGGAGCGGGTGCCGGGGCAGGTGCCGGAGCAGCCTTGAGTCCCTGCTTGAGCGTGGACTGATACGCCTTGGCCGGGATCTTGGGCTGGGCCTGGGGGGCAGCACCGGCGGGGAATTGCGGCGGCATGGTGTTGAGACCCAGGGCGGCTGCGCCTGTTGCTCCGAGGAGCTCAAGGATGTCGGGCGGCGGTGCCGCCACCGGGGGGGCTTCCGGGGCCGCAGGGGTTACCGGTATTTCTTCTTGAGGGATAACCGGTATCGCGGCTTGCGGCTTGGGCGGCGGCGTGGGGGGCGCCTTTTTCTTGCGCTCCTTGCCGAAGTAGTAGGTCAGGCCGGTGGTCAGCTCGAAGTCGTTGCTGGTGTTGACGTTGCTATACACCATGAGCTGGCGCAGGTCCGCGCGGATCGCCAGGTAATCGTCGAAGTAGTACTTGATCCCGGCGCCGAAGTTGAGAAAGGGGCTGTTGTCCCGGGTCCCATCGCGGTCGATGGAGATCCCGCCGGCGCCCAACGCCAGAAACGGTACCCACTTGCTCCTCGGATTGAAGGAGTAGATGGCGTCGGCACGGAACAGGTACGCGCTTGCCTTTTTGTCCTGGTTCTTGACGGTGGTGCTTAGGTAGTTAAAGGTGGTCTCAACCCCGATGCTGTCCATGAGCCCTTTGCCGACATGGTCGTAGCTTAGTCTCAAGCCATAGGTAGGGGCGGGATCCAGCGATTGGCTGGAGGAAAAGTAGTAGCCGCCGACGACGGGAGAGATCCCGAACGAATCTATAGGCTTCACTGTTTTGGGTATTGCCGTCACTGCGTGTCCAGGGGATGAAGCTAACAGGGACAGGCTGAGGACGGATATCAGGCGGCAAAAGAATCGGGGCAACTTCCCACTCCCATACAAGACGTGTGATTGTCGCATCTTATACTAAGTAAAAACTTACTTCAACCACTAATCCTGCCGTGGCAACAGCAATTCAAGCCGTTTACACCATTGTTTCTGCAACGTTGACTGCCTCCGCCCGTCCTTGTTGTGCTGTGACTTCTTCCTGTTCATTCCTTGACCTTCTCCTGAGCCCCCGCCGCAAGGGCATTTCCTGATCAATCCGAAAATAGCACCTGTTCAGATGTTCAACACTTGCACAGGAGGTTTTTGAAATGGAAGATCAACTTCTTTGAGGCTGGTCGGATTTAATCTATAAAAAACGATGCGTTATAAGTTTATTTGGCCCTCTTTTGTAAATGGTATCTCCCTTGTAACAGGTTAGGTAACGAACCGGGAGGTGGGCCATGAGAACCGAAAGAAACCAAAAAAGCGCGATGCAGAGGATGACCGGGTTGGTATGTGCGGCAGCGATGATCCTGGGCCTGGCCCAGGGTGCCGGTGCTTTCGGGACCATGGGGTCCAGCTCGACTGGTGAGACCTGCGCGTACACGCTGCAGTTGCAGAAATCGGTGCAGGCTCGCAGGGATTACCTGGTCAAGATCGACGCGGTACGCGGTTCAACCTACACTGCCGGCGGCGCGGTAGACGAGATGTACGGCAACGTTGTACCCGCGGCCTACTCCGATGATGAATCCACCGGCGGCCTCTCCGCCATCTTCAACAGGCTGAAGAAGGGCACGGCTGAACGGGTGGATACTGCTGATGCCCTGTCGGTCAGCTGCCTCAGTTGCCATGACGGCGTGAGCGCCTCCCAAATAAACGTGGATCTTAGAAACCGTCCCTTCGACAGGACTTCCAGGGTGACTTCCTTCAACAGCGACCACCCCATCGGGATGACCTACGACTCGTACGTCGCCGCCGGCCGCGGCTACAAGGCGATCGGCGCCAACACCAAGATGATCTTCGCAAACGGCAAGGTCGGCTGCCTTACCTGCCATGATCCTCTGAACACCGAAAAGGGGCACCTGGTGATGAGCGACTACGGCAGCGCGCTGTGCAAAACCTGCCACGACAAATAAACTTCATGCTCAGCCGTAGCCATTCCAATCCCGAGCCGCCCCATCCGGTTCGGGGTTGTTTTTTTACGCCATGCAAGTTGGGTTGGGTCGTCGGCAGCCGTATGGTAGTGGTTGCGGGGGAGGCAAAGGGTATCGGTGGTCACGAACGATATCCGGCTTTTGGGGGAGGGTGGCGACGCGGGCAGTGGCTGCAGGCTCGGCGTCAAGGCAGCGGTCGCTGCATCTATGCTGCGGGGCGCTTCAGACGTACTTCTCTATCAGTTCCTCGATGATCTCGCCGATGGTGATCCTGCGGTAGGCGGAGGCGATCTTCAGCTTTAGGTGTAAATCCTGCCTGATGTTGGCGGTGAGGCGTACGTCCCCTTCCGGCACCAGGCCAGAGACTGCCTTCACCGCCCCCTTCGGGAGGCGACCCCGCTTCTTGCTGCGCGCCGCGGGCGCTTCCATTTTCGGTGCCGGTGGCGCGGCGACCGCCTGCCGGGGCTGCTTGGGGCGGGGTGCCGGCTCCCGCTGGGGTGCAGGTGCAGGCGCTGCTGCAGGTGCTGTTGCAGGTGCAGGCGGCGCTTGCGGCACGGGGGATTCCACTATCCCCGCCAGTTCAAACAGCCCCATCTGGTTTTCCAAATCCGACATGCCTCACCCCCACTCAAAAATGCCAGCGCACTATAGCAACGACGCCTCGAACGAGGCAACCCATTTTTGATAGAACCGTTCTACGTTCTACGTTCGACCCACGTCTTCAACGTCGTGAACGTCTATGATCTGCTCTTTGCCGTTTGTCGGATCGGATTCAGGGGCGAGGTCGGGATCAAGGACGCGGCTGGGGGGCGAGGTTTGCTTTTGCCGTGTCGGCGGTAAGTTCGCGGTAGCTGGTCTCGATGCGCTGCAGCACGGCGCTGATGCTGAAGTTGCGGGCCACGAAGGCGGCGCCGCTGGCTCCCAACCGCTCGGCCTGCTCCCGGTCACGTAAAAGGGTGATCACCGCGTGGGCAAAATCCTGCGGCGTGTCGGCAACGAGCAGGTCCGCGCCGGGGACGGCCTCGATCCCTTCGTTGCCGAACGAGGTGGTGACCACGGGGGCGCCCGCAGCCAAGGCATCCAAGACCTTGACGATGATGCCGCCTCCGGTTAAAATCGGCGCCACGAAAACGCCCGCGCTCTTGTAAAGCGGGTCGGTGTCGTCCACGAACCCGGTGACATGGGTTCCCGGATCCCGCTCCGCCAGTTCCATCAGCTGCGGCGGGGGACCGAAGCCGGCGATGACGAATTCCGCCTCGGGGAACTCGCGGCGCACCAGCGGCAGGACCTGCGCGTGAAACCACAGGGCCGCCTCCACGTTGGTCGGGCGGTACTTGTAGGAGGCCAGGAACAGGAGCCGTTCCGGTACCCGCGGATAAGCGGTCGGGGTGAGATCCATCCCCGCTGGAATGGGGACGGTGGTCACGGCCAGCCCGGGGGCTAGGTCGAGCAGATAGCGGCGGTCGAAGTCGGACATGGTGAAGATCCGGTCGAATCGGGCCATTATGGTACCTTCCACCAACCGCACCACCTGCCAGCGAAGCCACTGCGGCAGGCGCGCCAGGCCGCTACTGCGCTGGTAGGAGCGCCGGGCGGGCTTGGTGATGACGTCATGGGCGTCGAGGACCATCGGGATCCGGCCGCGGCGGATCATGAGCGCGCTCTCCACCCATTCCACCTGGACCAGGTCGTAGTCGCCTTGCCGTATCAGGCGGTTGGCGAAGAGGCTGAAGGCGAGGTAGTTGGCCGCCAGGCGCAGCGAGGCCATTAACCCACGCTTGGGGAGGCGGGGATAGCTGAAGGGGTGGATCCGGGCGCAGTACGGAGCGAGCTCCGCCAGCAGCGGCTCCTCTCCCTGTTCCAGGCGGGTAGCCAGATGGACCTCGTGCTGCTGCGACAGGCGCCGCACCAACTCGTTTACGTAGCGCCCCCCGGCGTGGTAAGCCTTGTGCTGCGGCAGGAAAAGTGAGACGAACAGGATCTTCATGTGGGGCCGTGCTCGCGCTGGTAAGGCGGCTCGGGCGGCCGCCAGGATGATGTTTAGTGCGGCACAGGGTACCCCGATTGCGGCGGCGGGTAAAGACAAATCTCCTCGCGGTACAGCGTCGGAGTTGTTGACACAACGGGCAGGATATTTAGAATTGTCCAATCGGCCCAACACTCATTATTCCGGAACGCGGAGGGCGAACGATGAACCCAGATCTGGCCAGATTGACCCCGGGGCAGAAGTTGATGAAACAGGCGATTCATGAGATCGACGATTATTTCGGCGAGGGAGTGGCGTTCAAGAACATCGACTTCCTGGGTGAGTACATGCAGACCCTCGCGATCCTTGAGTTGAAGGAAACGCTCAGGAACAAGCTTTAGCCGGCGAGTCCTCTTGCGGGTCGACCTTCTTGGGCAGCGAGAACCAGAAGCAGGCGCCGGTGCCCACTCCCCCCTCCGCCCACACCCTGCCGCCGTGCCTGAGCACGATGCGCTGCACGATGGCGAGCCCCACGCCGGTTCCCTCGAACTCCTCGTTGGAGTGCAGGCGCTGGAACAGCCCGAACAGTTTGCTGGCATAGGCCTCGTCGAAACCGACACCGTTATCCTTGACGTAGATCTCCTGCTCGTGTTCCCGTTCCACCGCACCGATGGCTATGATGGCCGTGGTACGGGACCGGGTGAACTTGAATGCGTTGCCGATCAGGTTGATGAGCACCTGGCGCAGCATGGCGGCGTCACCTAAAACCACCGGCAGCGGAGCGATATCCCACTGGACCTCCCTCTCTTGCTGATCCCCCTGCAGGTCAGCCACGATCTCACGCACCAAAAGCCCGAGATCCACCCATCCCTTCATCATCTCGCTGCGCCCCATCCTGGAGAACGCCAGCAGGTCGTCGATGAGCAGCCCCATCTTCTTCGCAGCCCCGCCGATCACCTCGAGGTAGTGGCGGCTCTTTTCGTCCAGCCCCGTCCCCGCCTTCGAGTTCAGCAGATCGACAAAGCCGATGATGTGCCGAAGCGGTGCACGCAGATCGTGCGAGACCGAATAGCTGAAGGACTCCAACTCGCGGTTGGTGGCCGCCAGTTGTTCCAGCTGGTTCCTGAGGGCGAGGTTCAGTTCCAGGATCTTCGCCTCCCCCTGCTTTTGAATGGTGATGTCCCGGATGACGGCGAAGACCCAGGTCGATTCCTGTGCCTCGATGGGGTTCAGCATGATGTCCACCGGGATCTCGGAACCGTTTTTGTGGCGCCCGTACAGCTCCAGCCCGATCCCCATCTTGCGGGCCCTGGGGTCGGCGAAGTAGTTGCGCAGGTGCTGGCGGTGGCGTTTGTGGAAGCGCTTCGGGATGAGGAGCTCGATGCGCTGCCCCACCAGTTCCTCGCGCATGTAACCGAAGATTACCTCGGCCTGCAGGTTCACCTTGCGGATCTGTCCCCCCCCGTCTACGACCACGATGGCATCGGGGGCCGTTTCGAAGAGCCGCTCCAGCATGTTGCGGCTCTTCGCCATAGTCTCTTCGGAAGCGCGCCGCTCGGTGTTGTCGTGCATGATCAGCACGTACCCCGTGCGCTCGCCCGCCGCGTCCCGCAATTCGTTCATCGCGATGGCGGCCCAGAATCGGCTGCCGTCCTTGCGCAGGCGCCACCCCTGCAACTCGACGCTCCCCATGCTGTCGGTGATGGATAGCTCTCGCTGTGGCGCACCGGAGCGGATCTCCTCCTTGGGGTGCAACACGGAGAAGTGCCTCCCCTGGATCTCGTGGGTCGGGTAGCGGGTGATCCGCTCGGCGCCGCTGTTCCACGAAACGATCTCCCCCTTCATGTTGAGCAGGATCAGGGCGTAGTCCTTCACCTGCTCCGCCATCAGTCGGAAATGCTGATCCCTGTCCCGTTGCGAGGCTTCCTGGACGTCACCGCTGATCTTGTCTTCATCCCGTTTGTTGGCCATCGGCTGTGCCTGTGCTGTAGTTATGGTTGTGGTTACCGCCTCGTGGGAACGGCCGGCTACCGCGCCGGGACCGTAGTCTCGAAACTCTGCATCCAGTTGGTGCCGTCACCGAGGCCGTGGTTGCCGCCATCGGTGCCGAAGTACTTGTAGGTGATGCGGATCCGCTCTCCCGCAGTCAGAGGAGCGGGGATCTTGATGCTGAAGTCCGCGCTTTCGTCCAGCCCCAACTCGGACGGCATGATGAACGTCATCCCCTGTGCCAGCACCTTGCCCCGGCTGTCCAGTTGCGCCGCCCAGATCTCCAGGTTACGCATCCGGAAATAGCGCACGTTTTTCACGACCCCCTGCACCATGGTGTTCCCTCCGGCCGGCTGCACTTCGTATCCCATCAGGAGGTCGAACTGCTTGTAGTGTTGCGGCAGGGCGGCCATCCGTTGCTGCTGAAGGTCGGGATAGGTGGCGCAGGCGCCGAGGAGAAGGGCCAATATTAGAAAGATGGGTCTTAGTGCTCTCATGTGACACCTCCCTTGAACCATGAGCTATTTTACGCCACTGGAGGGTAATGCACAATTGGGCGCGGGAGTTTATGCGGCTTGGCAAGAATGCGAGGGAGGTGGTGTCAAGGAAGGAGCTGCGCCGGGGAAAGGCGCTGCCGAAGCGGGGCGGCAGCGCCTGTTGCGGGTTACCTGTCGCGACCGGGCCCCTTGCGTCCGTCGTGGCGCGCCTCGCGCAGGGTCTGGAACTTGGCCGCCTGCTCCGGCGTCAGCAGGGCGACGAACTGCCTCGCTTGGGCTCCCCTTTGCACCGCGCAGTCCGCCTGCAGCGCCGCCACTTTTGCCGCCTGGGCCCTGATGGCGGGTTCATCGGCGCGGCCGGAGCGCACCAGGGTCTGCAGCTCGTGCCGCTCATGTCTCAAGGAAGCGGACAGGGGGGCATTCTTCTCGCGTCCCGCCGCGAAGATGGCCTGCGCCTCGTTCTTTTGCTGGTCGGAGAGCCCCAACTCCGCTGCCATCTTCCGCAACCTGTCCCGATGTGCGCCATGCTTTTGCTGCTCCACACACCCTTTGCCGCCTTCCCCTTGCACCGGCCCGTGGCCGGCGAACGCGTTCTGGCTTCCCAAAACGGCTGACGCGGTGATGCAGGTGAACAGTGCCAGTTGCTTTAGCTGTCTTTTCATGTCACTTCTCCTTGTTGATCAGGCTTAGTGGTGGCTCTTGCCGCTGCCGTATGGACATAAGGTACCTCCTGATTATGGAGGTAATGTGTACCAATTAAGGAAATGACCCCGGCATGCTCTCCGAGCGGCTGCAGGTGCTCGGACCGTAGCTGATATGACTGTCGGGATAGGAAATATACCAGTACGGTTCTTGCCATCCCGGTTGGCATTGCTAGAATAAGCTAACAAAGCTTGGACTATCCAGAACGGCCACGGAGGAGGGTGCTATGAAGATCCCGGTTGTGTTTGCTGATGAAAGACGCGGGCTGGTAAAGGCAGAGGAACTCCAGGAACTGATAGAGCAGGCTACCATCGTCTCCTTCTTGCGCAGCGACGGTGAGTGCGTGCAGGTGGGCGTCGACAGCGTGAGAGGTATGGGGGGCAGGAACTATCGCGGCCCCGAACGTAGGGGAAACGTCCTCTTCTGCTAAACCTGCCGCCGCATGGCAAGAGACAAGGCCGGCCTTCTTCGTTCAGCCGGCCTTTGCTTTTGGTCCTCTCAAAGTTGGTCCTCCTGTTATACAAATTCCACCTTATTTACAAATTTGCAAAACACGAAACCTCCTTTCGCATTTGTGCGAATGCGCTCCGGCGGTACGGCAGCGGTGATCAACGTGCTGATATCACGCCGCATCGCGGAGGTCCCGCGGTTTTATCAGCGGCCGGGGCTTTTGCTGTTGTGCGAAAACGACGTGGACCCCCTTGCACCGATCGGAGCGGGTGTTCGCTCGCAAGTGACTGTTTTTGCTGCTTTAATAAAAATATACGAAATCGTAAAACATTGGTATGCGAGTTGCTAAGGTCTGTGGCAAGAGCGGTCAATCCCAACATGGAGGTATAAAGGCATGACACAGACGAAATCTAACAAGGGCTGGCAGGTAGTTTTCGCCGGAACCGGAATCAACCTGGCGCTCGGGGTGCTGTATGCCTGGAGTATCTTCAAGGGGGCCGTCAAGGCGTCCATCGAGTCCCACGCCCCGGACGCCTTCCAGTGGGACAAGGCTTCCATCAATGACCCGTACGCGCTCTGCTGTCTCGCCTTCGCATTCTCCATGATCCTGGCCGGTAAGTGCCAGGACAAGATCGGTCCGGCGCGTACGGCGCTGATCGGCGGCATCCTGGTGGGCGCAGGCTTCTGCCTCATGGGATACTCCAACAGCTACGCCGCCTGGGTCACTGGCTTCGGCGTCCTGGCCGGTTCCGGCTTCGGCTTCGGCTACTCCGCGGCGACCCCCCCGGCGCTCAAGTGGTTCTCCTCCAAGAAAACCGGTCTCATCGCCGGTATCGTGGTCGCCGGCTTCGGCCTGGCGCCGGTCTACATCGCGCCGCTCTCCAGCTACCTCTTGGGCGCCTACGGCATCCAGCAGTCCATGTACATCCTCGCAGCCGGCTTCGCGGTCATCGTCTGCGGCCTCTCCTTCGCCTTGGCAAACCCGCCCAAAGGGTATGTCCCGGCCGAGCCCGCCCTGAAGGAGGGCGAGAAGGCGGCACCGGCCAAGAAGGCCGTCTACGACGCCACCGTGAGCGAGATGCTGAAGTCTCCGAAGTTCTACATGCTGTGGGCAACCTTCTTCATCGGCGCCGGCGCGGGTCTCATGGTGATCGGCTCCGTTGCGGGTCTCGCCAAGAAGAGCATGGGCCCCATGGCCTTCGTCGCGGTGGCCATCATGGCCATCGGCAACGCCTCCGGCCGCGTGGTCGCCGGTGTTCTCTCCGACAAGATCGGGCGCCGCGCCACCCTGACCATCATGCTCGGCTTCCAGGCCATCCTGATGTTCGCCGCCGTCCCGGTGGTGGGCTCCGGTTCCGCCGCCATGCTGGTGCTGCTTGCCTCCCTGATCGGCTTCAACTACGGCTCCAACCTGACCCTGTTCCCCTCCTTCGCCAAGGACTACTGGGGCTTCAAGAACTACGGCCTCAACTACGGCGTGCTGTTCAGCGCCTGGGGCGTCGGCGGGCTGGTCATGGGGCGCGTATCCGAGATGATGAACGCGCAGCCGGGCGGCCTGAACAAGTCCTTCATTCTGGCCGGCTCCTGCCTGGCGATGGGCACCGTGATCACTTTTTTCCTGCGTGAGAAGAAGGCGGTCGAGGTCGAGGCCACCGAGCTGGTTGGCGAAAAGGTCGCCGTCAAGGCTTCCGCCTAACGTGGTCTGTAGCCGAGGTTGAAAAAATGAGGGCCATGCAAATTCTGCATGGCCCTTTTTTTAACGATGATGCTATTATGTCGCACCCTTAAACACCCAACCGCCCACTCTGGAGATGATCGTGCCTGAAGAAGAGTCCGCCTTCGATACCAGTTATGTCACCATCATGCTGGTCGTCTTCCTGGTCGTGACAGGTCTTGCCATCGACATCGGATACATGTACGTCAGCGAGGAGGATCTGCAGCATTCCGCCGAAATGGCGGCACTGACCGGGGCGCAGAACATCAAGCAACGCTACCTTGCGCAGGCGCAGACCGACCCATCGCGCATCCTCGACATCGCCCGGGACCCGATCCAGTCCCAGGCGCGCGCGGCCGCGGTGGACCTGGTCACCGGCAAGCACGATGCCGCAGCACTGGTAGGGCTTTTGAACAACAACGGCAACGCCCTGACCGGCGACAACGACATCACCACCGGCTTCTGGAACATGAGCAGCCGCAGCTATATCCCCGGGGCCACCCCGGTGAACGCCATCCAGGTCAGGACCAGGCGCACCGCTGAGAGCAGTTCGGTCGGGATGGGGACCCTGGGGAGCTTCATCGCCAAGATCAGCGGCACCGAGGACTTCGGCTCCACGCCGGTGGCGACCGCTGCCCTGGTGCCGGGGACCCGCTCCAATATCGCCATCTGCGCCGAGGCGTGCCAGCCCTCCTGCACCTTCCCCCAGATCTGCAGTATCCCCGAACGCCACATGAGCCATGCCCCGTGGGACCCGAAGGCAGGCGGCTCGCTCTCCGGCCGCTACCTCTACACTTCGCTTTTGCATCCGGCGACCATCACCAACTCCATGTCCGACCTGGTCTGCCAGGAGATGCCGGTGCAGGAAGTCTGCGGTCTCCCAATCTTCGCCGCTGCCAGCAACTCCGACGCCGTCTTGCGGGACATCAAGGCGATGATGTACGATCCCCAGGCGGACCGCTCCAACAAGGAGTACGACAAAAACGGCAAATTGGTCGGGTGGTGGGTGATCGTCCCCGCCACCGACTGCTCCGGATTCCTCCCCGGTGAAACCTACCAGCAGCACACCGCGACCCGGTACTCCCTGGTGCGCATCAGCAGGATCTGCACCAGCGGCGCCGCCGGCTGCGGCAAGTCTTCGACCCTGCCCGATCAACCCGCCACCTCGTGCATCCCGGGTGGCGACGGGCTGTACATCGACCGCATTTCCTGCGTGGGGTGCGACAGCCAGGCAAGAAAACTCCTGCCGGGACTGCGCCCGGTGCTGGTGAACTAGCGGTGAGCATGCCGCCGACGCCGTGCCAGCAGGCGCCTTCGCCGGAGCTGCAGCAGGCCATCGAGGAGTTCAACGGGGGGGAGTGGTTCGAGTGCCACGAGACGCTCGAGGAACTGTGGGTGGGTGAGAAGGGGGAGTTGCGGGACTTCTACCAGGGGCTTTTGCAGGTCGCCGTGGCGCTGTACCATTGGCGCAACGGTAACTTCAAGGGAGCGGAGGGGCTTTTGCGGCGCGGCCCCGACCTCCTGATGCGGGTCTCGGATACCTGCCTCGGCGTCGATGTGGCCCGCTTGGTGGCACAGGCCGGCGTACTGCGCGAGGCGCTCCTGGCGCTGGGGGAAGCGCGGATGGCCGAACTGGACCAAGCCCTAATCCCGAAATTGCACCGGCCGCAACCCTGACGCTGTCGCCCTCGATACTGAAAAAGCCGCCCCCGGCAAGGGAGGGCGGCTTTTTTGTCTGCGCATAGGGTTACTTGAGCAGGGTAACCTTGCCGTCGTCGAGGTCGTACTTGGCGGCGACGATCTTGATCTTGCCTTCCTTCAACTCCTTGGCGAGGAGCTTGGACTTCTTGGGAAGCTGGGCGGCGACGGCCTTGGCGTTGATCTCCACCGCGCACTCCACGATCTCCTCCTTCGCCTTGCCCTTGCAGGCGGCCTTGGCCTTCTTGGCGGCAGGCGCGATCTCCTTCACGATGGCACCGATGTTCCCTTCCGGCTTGCCGCCGGCGACAGTCGCGGTGACCGCACCGCAGCGCTCGTGCCCCAGCACCATGATGAGCGGGGAGCCCAGGTGCTCGGCGGCGTACTCGACGCTCCCCAGGACCAGCGGATCGGCGACGTTGCCCGCCACGCGCACCACGAAGACCTCACCCAGCGCCTGGTCGAAGATGATCTCGGGGGGGACGCGGGAGTCGGAGCAGGAGAGGATGATGGCGTAGGGATGCTGGCTCTTGGCGAGCTTGCCGCGGGCGGAGGCGTCGCACAGCGCCGATGCCGACAGCTTGCTGTCGACGTAGCGGGTGTTGCCGTCCATCAGTTTCTGAAGCGCCTGGTCGGCCGTGATGCCGCTTACCTCGCTGGAAGCGAAAGCGATGCCGACCGTTGCGGCCAGGGCCGCTGCCGCTACTGCGATCCTGCGTGCTAGCTTGCTGCTCTTCATAGTTTCCTCCTTCGTTAATGTAGCCCCTGGGGGCGAAGCAGATCCATTCCTTATCGGTGAGGGACTGCAGATCATGAGGGAAAAGCCGCTTTATTCTACATGAAAAGAAACGTTATGCCAATCTAATCTGGCGGGGCTGTTCACGGGCATGGGGATGGGAAGGTTGACAACCGACGGCGCTTCAGGCAGATTGGGCAGGCGTAAAGACGAAGGAAAAAGCGGGGTAAGCGATGTTCGTGTTGAAGCTGTTGGGTATCGGGGTGCTGGTCACGGCGGGAATCGCCATGATCGCCTTTCTGGAAGAGAAGCTGGTGAGCGGGCCGCGCAGGCGGCAGATTGCCGAAAGAGCGCGCCAGAAACTGGCAGGCAGCGGTAAAGCGGGAAGGGAGGAGGAAGGGGCATAGCCCCGGTCACATCTCCTTGCCGAAGTAGATTCCTGCGGCGAGGGCGCAGAGCACCACCAGGGAGAACAGGGCGAAGTGCCAGTCGCGCTCCTTCACGAAGATCACGGCGGCGGCGATCACCCGCATGACCGGGGTGCCGAGCAGCACCAGGAGCCCCGCGGTGATCAGCTTGGGCGCGAGCCCGGTCTGACCGAGTATCATCAGGGCGATCCCCACCGCCAGCAGCGCCGCAGCGACCAGAGAACCCAGCCGCAACAGCCTCGCCAGCACCAGCTCGATCGGATGCTCTGTCTTTTCCTCCGGTTCGATCGCTACCACCACTTAACCCCCTTGTAGATCATCTCGATGGCCGTGTAGGCCAAGATCGGCATGAAGAAAAGCCTGATCTTGCTGGCCGGCATGCGCATCATCAGGCGCGCACCCAGTATCGCCCCGAGCAGCACCCCGAGCACTACCGGCCCCGCCACCAGCGGCTTCACGTCGCCGCGCGCGAAGTACACTACCGCCCCCGAGGCAGCGGTCACCCCGATCATGAAATTGGAGGTGGCGCTGGACGCCTTGAAGGGCATCCCCATCACCTGGTCCATGGCCGGCACCTTGAAGATCCCCGCCCCGATCCCCAAAAGCCCCGCAGCCGCCCCCGAGAAGTACATGATGATCAGCCCCGGTAGCGTCCGGGTCACCTGGTACTCCACCCGGCGCCCCAGCGCCTTGTCGTAGTAGGAGCCCCCCAGCCTGAGCTTGCTGGAGATGGCGTCCGGGATCACCTCGGGCCTCGCGTGCTCCTTGCGGGTGCGGAACATGTTGTAGGCGGAATAGGCCAGCAGCAGGCCGAACAGGACGAACAGGACGCGCTGGTTCACCAGGGCCGCCACCAGGGCACCGGTCAGGGCCCCCAGCGAGGTCCCCATCTCGAGCCAGATCGCCACCCGGGTGTTGGTGAGGCGGTCTCGCAGGAAGGCCACCGCGGCACCGGTCGAGGTGGCGATGATGCAGACGGTCGAGGCTGCCACCGCGGTACGCATCGGCATGCCAAAACCGAGGGTGAGGGCGGGGACGATGATGATGCCGCCACCAAGGCCCAGGATCGCCCCGACCACGCCGGCCGCGATCCCTATCGCGAAAATCGTTATGAAGGTGATGACCACGTACATCCTCCGCCCCGGCGCCTGCCGGATCTCGTTGCAACGGGGACAATCTACCTTTTCTTGGTCCGCTTTACAAATAAATAAAGGGTCATAAAACCGGTATCCAGGCCGGTTCGCATTGTGGCGGCGCGGTTGTCGCGTGGGTGCACGAGGCGGCGGTGGGAGCCCCCGTCGTTGCACAAGTATTAGGCGGTTCTGCCTGTATTGGGTCAGGCGGATCGAGGTCGTTGATCGGCCACTTTTGCGTAACTAGGTGTAACGATTACGGCTTCTGCTGAAAACGATAATGTGGCACAGCTTCTGCTAAATGATGATCAGGTACCGAAGCACAACGAAGTGCACGGGACCGCAGGCAAGACAGGCAAAGGCGCCTCTCCACTATGGATGAGAGGCGCCTTTTTTTATGCAATCCAGTGAAAGGGGGAGGTTCGGACGTAACGGTTGGCAGTTTTGGAGAGATCTACGCAGCACCAATACAGAAAGAAATACAATTACAAAGGAGTAAGACATGAAAAGAACCATCAAAAGCCTCATCATGGCAACGGCGCTGACCATCGCAACCAGCGGGATCGCAATGGCGACCCCCTCCACCCAGATCTGGATCCCCTCCACCGACATCCAGGGCTTCAAGAGCCTGCACCTCGGTGTCGACAACTACACCCGCACCTCCAACAACTCCAGCGTAGGCAACGTCTACGACCTCGGCGTCACTGCCGGCGTGCTCCCCTTCGAGAAGATCCAGGCCGAGGTCGGTGTGGACTATATCACCAGCGGCTCCAACGGCTATGACAGCAGGCCGATCTACTTCAACGCCAAGATCGGCACCCCGGAAGGGTCCCTGTTCGAACTCTCCCCGGCTCTCGCCGTGGGCGGCTACGGCTTCGGCACCAACGGCGACAAGAACAGCGCCTTCCGCACCGACCAGAACATCATGTACGGTCTCGCCGCGAAGACCCTTCCGGTCGTGGGGCGCCTCTCCGCCGGCTACTACTTCGGCAACGACAAGGTGATCGGGCCCAAGGATGACGGCGTGCTCCTCTCCTGGGACCGCACCATGAGCGAGATCTCCGACAAGCTCTGGCTCGCCGCCGACTACCAGGGCGGTAAGAACACCGTCGGGGCCTTCAGCTTCGGCGCCTCCTGGGCCTTCTCCAAGAACGTCTCGGTGATCCTCGGCTACGACATCTACAACGACCAGCAGTTGGCCGGCAAGAATACCTTCACCACCCAGGTGGACATCAACTTCCCCTAAGGCGGCGTGCCGATTGGGCTGGACGAGACGGGGGGGCTGCCTCAAAGGCGGCTCCCCCGTTCGTTTTGTTCCGCCTGCTTCATCCCGTCGGGACGGTTCTTTTGATCGCTCAAACTTTTTTCAAGAAAAAGGTTGACGGTGACGGAAAGGCTGTGGTACAAGTTGGGACTCAATGACGCGGGGTGGAGCAGTCTGGTAGCTCGTCGGGCTCATAACCCGAAGGTCACAGGTTCAAATCCTGTCCCCGCAACCAAATAAATTCAGGGACTTGCAGATTCTGCAGGTCCCTTTTTGTTTTTGGTCTGTACACCAATTTGTACACCAAAGCCCAAGGGGGCCTCGCCACAGGAGGCTTACCATGGCTGGTCTTATCCCGTAGCCGATGATACTGGAGGCAAGCGTGTTGACAAGGGCTGCGTTATCCCTTATTGCATAGTTCTTTGGGAAATACTCATGGAGATTTGGATGGATACTACATTTCCAAATAATCTTGACACCTGTCTAGGTTTACGTATATTCATTGAATAAAAGTTGATATCTCGAAAAGGCAAACCTAGAGTAATCTAGCGACGCAAAGCCACGGGTCCTCTTTAAGGATCGCCGGGTTACCGAGTGATATATTTCTCGGTTCCGGAGGCACTCCCCACCCCGCCTATTGTTTATAGGTGGGGTTTTTCTTTGTCACGAGTGTTGGGTTTAATTCATTTAACGGTTTCGTGAAGAGATTGGAAAGGAAGGATTAGCATGCTTATCTCGAGGATGTACCTCGTGGTCATGGGTTTTCTGATGGTAGATTGTGGATCGGCTTCGGATTTCAATCCAGTATCGGCGTGCAAGGTTGTGGGTCGGCTTCGAATTTTAACCCGGTATCGGCGTCCAACGGTGACCCACCCCCTATGAAATATTGAGCCTTTATAGGTTGAGGGGTGGGTCTCAACATGCCGATGGTGGGTTAAAATTGGATGCCGATTGACACGCCATCTGGCATTTTCTTATTGACACGCAGTGGATGGTTCTGGGAACGAAGGGTTCAGGTCTGACATAGGTGGAAGCCGCACATAACATTCTAACCGTTGCGATTTACGAGAAAGCACCCCTGAGCAAATCAAGCAACAACTGAAAGCTAGAGGAGGATCTCATGATTACCGCAATTGGAAAGGTAACACTTTTTTTCGGTTTATCACTTATATTCGGGCTTTTCATGCTGGGCAATGCGCTCGCCACACCAACGACCATTGATTTTGCAGGTGCCGTGACGAACCTCAATGTGCCAGACCTGAATGCAGGTGCGACCTTTGTACCAGGAGATAACTTCTCACCGGGAAGCCGCTTTACTGGCACCCTAATCTACGATTCTGATCTTTTGCCAGCTAACTCGGAATTCTTTATTCCGACGAACGACATGTTATTATTCTCCTTGAAATTTGGGCCACAGAGTTGGCAGCTAGGAAATAATACAGCTATCTGCCAACTCTTCGAGAACTCTGCTGGTGATGGCTATATTGAGATGGGCACGGATGGAGGATTGTATTTCACTGGGGACGTGAAAAGTACATATTTCGAGCACTTATGGGTTGACTTTACACTCAAAGACATTGTCGACGGTGTGATGCTCCCTAAGAATCAAACCCAAATCGAGCTGACTTCTCTGTCGATTTCAGCCGGCCCATATTGGCACTTGCAGGGAAGCATCACCCCTCTAGCACAACCTGTACCTGAGCCGCATACGCTAATTCTGGTTGCTGTCGGGTTTGGCGGCTTCTTTTTGATCAGATCAAGACTTGACGCACGAAACACTACCTGAACATCGATCTGATCAAACCGGGGATTACACTTTATCTGGGACGATAACACTAACATTGTGAATCGTCTTTGAATTTTAAACCAGTATCGGTATCCAAGGCTGCCCCCTCTCGGCGAATATTGGGCAGTTACAGATTGCTGGTGGGGTTCGAAATGCCGGTGGTGGTCAAAATTGGATGCAAATTGACAGTTTTGGAGAAGTTGGCGATGATTTTTGATTTTTTAAGGAGTGCATATCAGAAACAAGTATTTTACCCGTGCTTTGGATCTATCTTTCTAAATTCATTTTACTTTTCAAGACGAGGGCTGCACAGAGGCATTAAGAAGTATGCAAATTGTCTAAATGGTGCTCTACTAGATTTCGGTTGTGGTAAAAAGCCTTATTACGATTTATTTGAGGTTAAAAGTTATACCGGAATTGATGTTGTAGAAAGTGGACATGATCACACTGAATCACAAATAGATGTTTATTATGACGGTATTACAATTCCGTTTGCAGATGATTATTTTGACTCTGTATTCACTTCAGAAGTGCTCGAACATGTTTTTAATCTTGATCATATATTGGATGAGATTTATAGAGTTATCAAGCCAGATGGGTTCATTCTGATTACGATTCCTTTTTGCTGGGACCAGCATGAAGTTCCTTACGACTTTGCTAGATACACAGAATTTGGTATCAATTATATATTGGAATGTCATGGTTTTGAAATAATTGAGCATGACAAGAGTAGCACCTATATAGAAACTATTGCGCAATTGTTTGGTATTTATATCTACAAAAATTTTAATATCAATCCAATCTTTTATAAGATTACACAAATCATGTTGGTTGCACCTGTATTCATTGTTGCATCACTATTAAGTAAGATACTTCCTGATAATGGCCACCTTTATTTAGATCATATTATTTTGGCTAGGAAAAGCACTCTGGAGGGCAGGTTTGAGGTGGCCAGGTTGCCAAGTCAGTCTGAGGGTTGAAATAAGCGCTCAAACTAGTGATGTCCTATAACTTTTAACAGGTTGTTGAAAATCTAAGTTCAGAAAAGAGCCTCTTTGTGGTAAACTTCGGCGAGTAACACATTGCAATTACAAAGTAATGTTATGCGCGGAACGGACAACAAGACAGAGGCTCTTTTCACCTATGTGCCCCCTGAATCCTTCGTTCCCCAGGATCATCCATTGCGAGCCATCAGAAAAATGGCCGATGAAGCCTTGGCTGGAATGGACAAACTCTTTGACAGCGTCTCCGCGTCTGCCGGTAGGCCGTCGATTCCGCCGGGAAAGTTACTCAAGGCCCAATTGCTTGTGGATCGGCTTCGAATAATGACCCACTATCGGCGTCGAACGTTGACCACCCTCCTATGAAATATTGAGCCTTTACAGATTGAGGTGTGGGGCTCAAGATGCCGATGGTGGGTCAAAATTGGATGCTGATTGACATCAGAGGACTTCTGTACACCAAACTGTACACCAAACGTTGGTAAATATGGTAAGAATGGTTGACATGGTAGGTTGCCTCATGATACATAACCGCCTAATATAACTGTAAGTTGCTAAATTTGTACGGGGTAGTGATGGAAGGCTAATAGCCCTCATAACCCGAAGGTCACAGGTTCAAATCCTGTCCCCGCAACCAACCAAATCAAGGGACTTGCAGATGCTGCAAGTCCCTTTTTGTTTTCGAGCTGTACACCAAAACCCAGATGGTTGGCTTTATCAGCCCGCCGACTAAGGTCATTGCAAGTCGAGCTTGTAGCCGAAACCGCGCACGGTCTTGATAAGGTCACCGGCTGATCCAAGTTTGGTGCGCAAGCGGGTGATGTGGGTGTCGACGGTCCGGCTGTCTTCCACGAAGTTGTATCCCCAAACATCCCGCAACAAAACGTCACGGCTTTGAACCCTTCCAGGTCTTTGCGCCAGGGTGTGTAGCAGTTTGAACTCGGTGCTGGTGAAGAAGATCTCCTCACCGTCGACCATGACTATGTGGCGGTCCGTGTCGATCATTATGAGCCCGAACAGAAGCATCGGACTGGAAACGGATTCGGTATTGGTGCGTCTGAGTACCGCCTTCACGCGAAGGAGCAGTTCCCTGCTCGAGAAAGGCTTCACGACGTAATCATCGGCTCCGACCTCGAATCCGACGACCTTGTCGATCTCCTCACCTTTTGCCGTGAGCATGATCACCGGGATATGGGAGGTTCTTTCGGATTTCTTCAGGTTCTTACAGACATCCGTGCCCAACATACCTGGCAGCATGAGGTCGAGGATGACCAGGTCGGGCTGGCAATGGCCAACGTTCGCAAGTCCCTCAAGACCATCGGTGGCGATGATGGTCTTGAATCCTTCCCTCTCGAGATTGAAGGAGAGGAGTTCCGCGAGGTCCCTCTCGTCTTCGACGATCAATATGGTTTGCATGGTTACCTCACAGGCTCTTTTTACCGTACATTCATACCGATCTATTGTGTACAACCTGTTACAGAAGGGTTAAATCTTGGGCACAGTGACCAATGCCACGGCGGATGCCGTGGCATTTTGCTGTCATAGGGGTGTTCGGTTGTGGCCAGACTGTCACTGCTGCGGCGCGACGATGCTCCTGATGGTATTTTCCACTTGGCCGGACCAGGTGTCGGGAAGCGGAGTGTAGTGCAGGGTGGAGGTCATCTTCTCGGCCTTTTTCAACTGCCAGGTGAGAAACTCTACCAGTTTCCTCCCTTTGACCGGATCTTGCTGGTCACGATACACCAAGAGCCAGGTCAGACCGACTACGGGATAGGCGTCCTTGCCAGGTTGGTTCACCAGCGACAGACGGTAGTCCGGCTCGCTCCCCTCTTTCACCTTGAGCTTCTTCATCCCCTGAACCGCAGCGGCCCTGGTGGAGAGCATGGTCGGCTTGACGAACTTCCCGGCCTGATTCTTCAGCGCCGCGGTATCCAACTCGTTCTCCAGCGCATAGGCGATCTCGACGTAGCCGATGCTGTAGGGGGTCTCCTCGATCTTCTTGACCACCGAGTTGCTTCCTTTGGCGCCGATGCCCGCAGGCCAGGCTACGGTGGTTCCCCTCCCGATATTCTTAGCCCAAGATGCGTTCACCGCACTCAGGTAATCGGTGAAGATGCTGGTGGTGCCGCTTGCATCGGAGCGGTGCACCACGACGATCTCCTCGGCCGGAAGTTTCAGCTTGCCGTTCGCCTTCGCGATCAGCGGATCGTTCCACTTGGTGACTTTGCCGAGGTAGATCCCGGCGAGCGCCTGCGGCGTCAGCTTCAGGCCGGAACCGATGCCGGGGAGGTGGTAGGTGACGGCTACCGCCCCCATTACCGTGGGAATGTGCAGCAGCTTGCCGGGGGCCTTGTTCAGTTCCTCGTCAGAGAGGAACTTGTCAGAGGCGCCAAAATCTACCTCTCGGGCAAGAATCCGCCGGATGCCCTCGCCGCTTCCCTGCGCGTCGTAGCTGAAGGTGACACCTGAATCGACCGCCTGGTAGTCCCGGAACCACTTGCTGTAGAGCGGATGGGGGAAGGTGGCGCCGGCGCCGGTAAGGGCGGTTTCCGCGTACGCGGAGCCGGAAGCGGCCGAAAAGGCCAGGGCAAGTGCAAGGAAGCTTTTAACGATGTTTTTCCACATGATGAGCTGTCTCCTTTTTCCGTTCATTGTGACGGTGGAAAGATAGCAGCTTCATGTTTCAGTTCGGTTACCACTCTGACCGGATTGTGTGAAATCTCGCGGCGAAGAAGGGGCCGGTTAAACAAAAAGGACCGTAGTTACGGTCCTTTTTGTGAACGTGCCGGGTAACGTGACAGCGCCGGACGCGTCAGGCGATGGTGTGTCGGATGTCCTTGCCCTTGATCATGAAGATGACCATTTCCGCGATGTTGGTGGCGTGGTCGGCGATGCGCTCCAGGCCTTTGGAGACCTGGATGATCTTCATGGCGCGGCTGATGGTCTTCGGGTCGGCCATCATGAAGGTCAGGAGTTCGCGTTGGATCTGCTCGTTCAGCTCGTCTACGCACTGGTCGTCCTGGCAGACCTTGATGGCCAGCTCGTCGTCGCCGCGCACGAAGGCGTCCAGCGCTTCCGTCACCATGTTCGAAGCGGCCTGTGCCATGCGCGGCAGGTCGATGTACGGCTTCAGCGACGGCTCCTGGTTCAGTTCGCGGGCGCGCTTGCAGATATTGGCGCATTGGTCGCCGATCCGCTCCAGGTCGGTCACGATCTTCAAAGCCAGGGTGATGAAGCGCAGGTCGCGCGCGGCCGGCTGGCGGCGGGCCAGGACCTCCAGACACCGATCGTCGATCATCATCTCCAGGGTGTTGATCTCGTGGTCGAAAGCGATGGTCCGCTCCGCGAGTTCCGTGTCCCTTTCCACGAGGGACTTCATCGCGTTGGCGATCATCGATTCGACTTTGCCGCCCATCTCCAGGAGCTTCTCGCGTATCTGGTTCAGTTCGTTGTCGAACTGCTTGCTGAAATGTTCTCTTTCCATGTCTTCTCCGGTATTTTTATGGTTGCGCCGCTCGCAGCTTACGGATTAGCCGAACCGGCCGGTGATGTAATCCTCGGTCCGCTTCACCTCGGGGGTCGTGAAGATCTTCTTGGTCTCTCCGCACTCGACCAGGTCACCCATGTATAAAAAGGCGGTGTAGTCGGAAACGCGCGCGGCCTGCTGCATGTTATGGGTGACGATGATGATGGTGTAGCGCTCCTTAAGCTCTTCGATCAGTTCCTCGATTTTCAGGGTCGAGATGGGGTCGAGGGCGGAGGCGGGCTCGTCCATGAGGATCACCTCGGGCTTGACGGCGATGGTGCGCGCGATGCAGAGGCGCTGCTGCTGGCCGCCGGAAAGCATCATGGCGTTACTTCTAAGCCGGTCTTTCACCTCGTCCCAGAGCGCCACGCGCTTCAGGCAGCTCTCCACGATTTCGTCCGCCTCATCGCGTGGCAGCCTGCCGTTCAGCTTGTAGCCGGCGATGACGTTATCATAAATGGACATGGCGGGGAAGGGATTGGGCTTTTGGAAGACCATCCCCACCCGGCGGCGGATGGCTACCGGGTCGACGCTTCTGTCGTAGATGTCACCGTTGTCCACCAGGATCTTTCCGGTGACACGCGCCGACGGTACTAGGTCGTGCATCCTGTTCATGGAGCGCAGGAGCGTGGACTTGCCGCAGCCCGACGGGCCGATGATGGCGGTCACGCTGTTTTCCGGGAAGGTCATGCTGATGTCGCGCACCGCGTGGGTCTTGCCGAAATGTATGTTGACCTGTTCCAGCTGTACCTTGTTATTCATCTTTTCCTCTTTTCCTTTATCTTTCCGTAAAAGCTACCTTGCCTGTCTCGTCCTGCCGAAGTAGCGGGCTGTGAGGCTCAGGGCGAACATGACGGTGACCAGTACCAGCGCTCCGGCCCAGGCCAGTTTGTGCCAGTCCTCGTAGGGAGCGATGGCGAAGCTGAAGATCTGCAGGGGGAGCGCCGCCATCGGCTGCATGACGTTCTTGCTCCAGAACTGGTTGCCGAGCGCGGTGAAGAGCAGCGGCGCCGTCTCCCCTGCGATCCTGGCGACAGCGAGCAGAATGCCGGTCAGCACGCCGGAGAGGGCGCTTCTCAGGGTCACCTTGAGGCTGGTGCGCCAGAAGGGGACGCCGAGGGCGAGCGACGCCTCCCTGAGCGAGCCGGGAACCATCTTCAACTGCTCCTCGGTGGTGCGTAAGACGATCGGAATCATGATCATCGCCAGGGCGATCGAACCCGCCAGGCCCGAGAATCCTTTCATCGGCACAACGAGGAGCGTGTAGGCCACCATGCCGGTGATGATGGAGGGGGTGCCCGAGAGGACGTCCGCGGCGAACCTGATCAGGGTGGAGATCTTGGAGCCGCCGAATTCCGAGAGGTAGATGGCGCCGAGGATGCCGATGGGAAGCCCGATCAAGGAAGCTCCCCCGATCATGATCAAAGAGCCGAGCATGCCGTTGGCCATACCACCGCCCGGCTCGCCGGTCGGTGCCGGGATGTGGGTGAAGAAGTCCAGGGAGAGCGAACTGATCCCCATCTTGACGATGTGGAAGAAGATGAGCCCCAGCGGTATCAAAACGGCCAGCGTGCAGGCGAGCATGACAAAACTCATCAGGTGGTTCTTCATCTTGCGCAATGTGACGCCCTGCATCATGCCGCACCTCCCTTGGCGCTTCTCGACACGCTCCAGATCAACAGCCTCGCCAGGGCGTTGACGACCAGAGTAACCAACATGAGGATCAGGCCGATCTCCATGAGCGCGGAGGCATGCAGCTTCGAGGTCGTCTCCGCGAATTCGTTGGCGATGACGCTCGGCATGGTGTACGCGGGGGAGAGCAGGGAAAGCGATATGTTGGGGGCGTTGCCGATCACCATGGTAACGGCCATGGTCTCACCGATGGCGCGCCCGAGTCCCAGGATGGCAGCGCCTAGGATGCCGGACTTTCCGTAGGGAAGGATGGCGATCTTGATGGTCTCCCAGCGGGTGGCCCCGAGGGCGATGGCCGCTTCCTTCTGGCTTTGCGGCACCGCCAGGAGCACCTCGCGCGTGATGGAGGTGATGATCGGCACCACCATGATCATGAGGATGAAGATGGCCGCCAGCATGCTGACGCCGTAGGGCGCTCCCTGGAAGAGCGGGATGAAACCGAAGTGCTCGATCAGGAAGGGCTGCACCGTGGATTGGAGCCAGGGCGCCATGACCAGTACTCCCCACAGGCCGTAGATGACCGAAGGGATGGCGGCCAGCAGCTCGACGAGCGGCGCCACGATGGCGCCTATCTTGCCGGGAGCTACCTCCGTTATGAAGAGGGCCGCGCCGATGCTGAGCGGGGTCGCCAGTAAAAGAGCGAGCACCGACGAGACAACCGACCCGTACAGGTAGGGGAGGGCGCCAAAGATTCCCTGCACGGCGTCCCATTCCCTGGACGTCACGAACTTCCACCCGAACGCCTTGATCGCGGGCATGCTCTCGCCGGTCATCTCATAGATCATGAGTGCCAGTATCGCCAGGATGCTGAGGGCGAATAAGGTGGTGAGACAACGAAAGACGTAATCTCCATTTACCTTCTTTGCGCTTTGAGCCGGGCGTGTATGTGTCGTCACTGGTGCCACGTTTGTCTCCGTTTCATTGCTGCAGTAGGAACTGCGTGCGTCTATCTCCAAGCACCGCCTCCGTCATTGAACCGTCTGCGCCGAGGATCTTTTCTCTGTTTCCCCCTGCGTCGTGGCTAGGATGCCGGAGCAATGTTACAGCGTTGTTACAGATACGCTAAAAGTTCATGAATCCTTGCACGGGCTACAGACAGTGCAGCGACGGGTGACGAAACGCCTTGAGCCAGGCGAAATTGGGAGGAAGATCTTTTTGTGCCGGTGCGCCGGGGCGCCAGTCGCGCTTCCAGCCAGCCGCGTACGGGGGCGGGATGGGGCGGAGGGTAATATTTACAAATTCTTGCTCTGACTGTAACGAAACTGCGACATTTCTGGCTTATAGTCCCCACAAACCCAGAAAGGAGACTACAAAATGATCAAGAGCATGAAGAAAGTATTGACCACCCTGGCCCTGATGGTCGCCGTGGGCACCGCAGCTCAGGCATCCGCAGAGACCCTCATCAACGGCGCTGGCGCCACCTTCCCGTACCCCCTGTACTCCAAGTGGTTCACCGAGTACGCCAAGGTGGACAAGGGCGTGAAGTTCAACTACCAGTCCATCGGTAGCGGCGGCGGCATCAAGCAGATCACGGCACAAACCGTCGACTTCGGTGCGAGCGACAAGTTCCTCTCCGATGACGAGTTGAAGGGCGCTCCCGGCAAGCTGATCCACATCCCCACCGTCATGGGCGCCGTCGTGGTGACCTACAACGTGCCGGGCGTCGGCACCGGCATCAAGCTCAACTCCGAGGACCTGGCCAACATCTACCTCGGCAAGATCACCATGTGGAACGACCCGAGGATCGCCGATGACAATAAAGGCGTGCATCTCCCGGCGAAGCCGATCATCGTCGTGCACCGCTCCGACGGGTCCGGCACCACCAGCATCTTCACCGATTACCTGACCGGGGTAAACCGTGACTGGGCCCAAAAGGTGGGCAAGGGTGCTTCCGTCAAGTGGCCGGTTGGCCTCGGCGGCAAGGGCAACGAAGGGGTAGCGGGCCAGATCAAGACCACCCCGTACTCCATCGGCTACGTCGAACTCGCCTACGCTTTCGAGAATAAGCTTCCCTACGCTTCGCTGAAGAACCAAGCCGGCGTGTTCGTAGAGCCCTCCATCAAGTCCACCAGCGCCGCTGCCGCTGCGGCCGTGAAACACATGCCCGCCGATTACCGCATCTCCCTGGTGAACCAGCCGGGCAAGGATGCGTACCCGGTGGTCGGTTTCACCTGGCTGCTGGTGTACGAGCAGCAGAAGGATGCCGCTAAAGGGAAGCACCTGGTCGAGTTCCTGAACTGGGCCATGACCAAAGGGCAGAAGATGGCCGCTCCGATGCTCTACGCGCCGCTGCCGGAGAGCGTGGTGAAGATGGTGCAGAAGACCGTCAAGACCATCAAGTAGCTTTTCCGCTTCAAGCGAAAACGACCCCAGGCTGCCGGCGCATACCGGTGACCTGGGGTTTTTTTGTGTCCTGCTGCTGCCGTTTTGCCAACGGAGAGAGGCTGTCTTACACTGGGGGCTTGCCGTGAACGTCCCACGTTCCGCTCGATGCTTTGAAGGGAGGCATAGGGCCCTGATTGGGCTTTTATGTGGGGAACGGTGAAGGGGATGGAAGGGATGGAAGGGATGGATGAAGGGATGGATGAAGGGATGAAGGGATGAAGGGATGAAGGGATGAAGGGATGAAGGGATGGAGGGATGGAGGGATGGAGGGATGGAGGGATGGAGGGATGGAGGGGATGATAAGCATTGTGGTGTCGCTGGCACTTGCGCTGCACCCCTTGTTGATCGGCTGCCTCAAGGGGCGCAGCGTAAGGCGCCAGTTCTACCAGTCGTTGAGCAGGGCCGCCAGTTGTTCGCCGTAAATCTCGATATTGAGCTGGTGGTAGGAATCCCGTATCTCCTGTAGTTGTCCCAGCGACCGATCGAAGCGGCCGAACGGTCCGCCGAAAAGCAGGTCGAGCAACTTCATGCCGCCGCCTCCTTTTTTCGCTCGACCGGCGTCGCCAGGAGGAAAACCCCTGTCATCTTGAAGAGCATGGCGTGCATCTGGCTCAACCCCTCAAGCCTGATCTCCGCCTTGCTCCTGATTTCCTTGAAGCAACGCAGCAAGAGCGCCACTCCCATCGAGTTAATCCTTCCCGCGTTGGTGAAGTCGAAACGGACCACCGGGTGCTTCACCCTCGCGGGGATCGCCATGAGCAGCGCCTCCGAGTGAGCGTCGATGGTGCCTTCCAGTGCAAAAAAATCGCACGCTGCAGAGTTGTCGTTTGAAGTGGGTATTGTGATCATGCTGCTATCTCCTCTTTGATGATGTGAAAGCCGCGCGGCGCAGTCGGGTCGAGCGTGGATGCGAGGTGCAGTCGACCACCGACTGCCGTGCGCCTGCCCGGCTGTACGCTGACATGGAACTGGTCCAGAAACCGCCAGATGATGAAGAGCCCGCGCCCCCCGCACTCGTCCGCGTTCTGGAAGCCGTCGGCATTGAGGGCGAGGTATTCGAGCACCTGGTCGGGCTCCAAGCTGCCCCAGTTGTCGGTGAGGTCGAGGGCCAGCACCTCGCCGTCGAAACCGAAGCTGAAGACAATGATTTCCTGCGGCAGCATCTCGCGCTTTGCTCCCTTGGTGAACATGGGGGTGCCGCGGTCGGCACGGGGGGCGCCGTACATTGCGTTTTCGAGGAGTTCATCGGCCAGCAGGGAGGCTTTTTGCCTCAACAGTTCCATCTCCTCGCCCTGACCCTCCAGCACCCGCTCCAGCTTGGCGATCACCCGTTCCTTGTCGTCGCTGCAGCTAAGCTCGAAGCTGTGCACGGTCGTTCCGGCCTTGAGGCAGGACGTGGTGTCCCAGGGACGCCGCCGGGCTAGCCTGTTCAGCACCTCGGGCAGACGTTCGTCTCCCGGTTGCTCTGCCGTAGAACTGATGGTGAGGTGCCTGATGCGATCTGCCAGCAGGGGCCTGAGCGGCGGCGCACAGCCGTCGCGCGAGATGACTAGGAATTCAGCTCCAGGGCACAGCGCGCGCAGCCGCACCACCAGTTCGGGGTACACCGCCGGATAAAGTTTTGCAGAAATCACGATGACGCCCGGTTCGGAGTCCGTACCGGACTGCAGGAGGGCGTCGAGCGTGGATGCGAGGTTTCCGTCGACGGTAAGGCAAACAAGCTCAGCCACCTCCGACATGGTTGCTTCCCAGTCGGCTCGGTCGGTTTCATCCAGGAATAGGGCGGCAATCTTCTTCACGGTCTTCTGTCTCCTTGTGTTGTGAGCTAGGCGCCATGGCAGGCGATCAAGGTCGTTACGTCGTCTTCCAGCGTTCTTTGGCCCGTGAAGGCGAAGATGCTCTCCAAGAGCCGCTTATGGAGTAGGTGTGGGGGGAGGCATCGCTCCTTCATCAGCAGCTCCTGCAGCCGCAGGTAGCCGAATTCCTCTCCCGAGGCATCGGCGCTTTCGACCACGCCGTCGGTGTAGAGGAAGAGGCAGTCGCCGGGGGCGAAGGTCGTCGTCGTCTCCGGGTACTGTGCGTCGCGCTCGAACCCCAGCGGAAACCCGGAAACCGTTTCGAGCATCTGCGGGGCGTCACCGGAGGCGCGGATGAGGAAGGGGAAGTTGTGTCCAGCGTTAGCGACGGAGATAGTACCCGCGGACAGGTCGAGTGTGGCAATCAGACAGGTCATGAGGAGGGTCTGTCGCGCCGTGGCCAGGATGGCGTTGTTCATCCCGGTCAGCAGCCCGGAGGGGGTGGTGATTCCAAGGGAAACCAGGGTATGGAGGCTTGCTTTTGCCGCGGTGGTCACCATGCCGGACTGGACACCGTGGCCGCTCACGTCCGCGATCACCAGGCCGAGACGATTTTCACCGGCCTGAAAATAGTCGAAGAAGTCGCCGCCAATTTCGGAGCTGGTGGTGACGCCAGCGCCCAGGGTGAGCGGCCCAAAGCGGAATTGCGTCGGGGGGAGGAGGTCCTGCTGTATCTTCGCCCCGCGCGCTACTTCCTCCCTGATCCTCGAGCTTAAACGGCCTAGGGCATCCAGAAGTTCCTTTTGTTGCTCGGCGACGGCCATCATCAGGTCGGCGACGGCTACCACGCCGAGGCAGTTGCCGTCAGCAACGAGGGGGAACGAATCCGTCTGCAGGGTTGGATCGACCGCGAGCAGTTGCACTGCCGCTTCGTTTACCTCGAGGTCCGGCGGTAACACCACGCCTTTCCCCTTGAGGTCTGCCAACAGGCAGTCAGCGGGTTTTTTGGAATACAGCTCCATGGCAAAGGGACGGCTGAGCAGGTTCAGCAGTTCGCGTCGGCTCACCGACCCTTTGTAGCGTCCGTCCTCGGTGACCGCGATGAGCGGCAGCTCCGGGTCATCCTGGAACCGGCGCAGGACGTGCTGTACGTTGAGGGCGCTCCCCACGCTCACAGCGCTCCTGCTTATGTCTTCGAGCCTCACCAATTCTTCCTGGCACATGTGAACCTTCCTTTCGACGCCGCATAGACGTCGTTTCCCCCTTCCACTTGATCTGCTTCGATCAATGACACCTGTGTACCGCAGTAACATGGAGACCGTGTGAACAAAGGGTGAAACCTCGGTTACCTTTACTGGCAGAGAAATGGGGCTTCTCACTGGGGAGGAGAGCTTTGCGCAGGTCAGGCTTGTGCCGTGGTCGGCGCCAGTGCCGCGCTGTCGGACGTTTCGGCCCGGTTGAGCGTGACAAAGAAGGTGGAGCCTTGCCCGGAACTTTGCACCGATACCGTCCCCCCTTGCAGCTGGACTATGTGCTTCACGATGGACAACCCCAGGCCGGTCCCCCCCGCCTCGCGACTGCGCGCCGAGTCGACCCGGTAGAAGCGCTCGAAGATGCGCGGGAGGTCCTTCGATGGGATGCCGATGCCGGTATCCTGAACGGCGATGGTGACGTTGCCTCCTTCGCAGGTGGAGCGGAGCGTCACCGAACCGCCGGTAGGGGTGTATTTGATCGCGTTATCGAGCAGGTTCACGATGACCTGTTCCAGTCGTCCCGGATCCGCCATGACGCACGGCGCGCCCTCAAGTCCGGTGAGGTCGACCCTGATGCCGCGTTCCCGTATCTTCTGTTCCAGTAGGGCCACCACGTGCTGGGCTGTGTCGTGGACCTGCACGCTCGTGGCGTCGAGGGGGACTGCCCCGGATTCCAGCTGGGATAGGGTGAGCAGGTCGCTGACCAGGGAGGCGAGCCGGTCCGCATGCGAGTGCACGATGCTGACGAACTTGTTCGCCTGTATCGGGTGTTCCAGTGCGCCGCGAAGCAGGGTCTCGGCATACCCTTTAATAATGGTGATGGGGGTGCGGAGTTCGTGGGAGACGTTGGCGACGAAATCTCGCCGCATCTTCTCCATGTGCCGGATATCGGAGATGTCGTGGAACACCGCCACAACGCCGGTCAGCATCGTGCACTCCACGAGCGGCACCCAGTGCACCAGAAGGGTGGTCTCTTTCGGCGAGTGCAACTGCAGCTCCTCGACACGCTCCCGGCGCGAAGTGAGGATGTCGCGGAAGGATTCATGCAGTGCGGGGTGGCGCGAGATATCGATGAGCATTCGCCCCTCAACGTCGCAATGCAGCCCAAACAGCTCCTTGAATGCCGGGTTGACGAGAGTGATGCTTCCCTGCGGATCGGCCACCATGATCCCTTCGCCCATGCCGCGCAGGATCGTGTCCAGCCGGTTTTTTTCCGCCTGCAAGCGGTCCAATTGAGCCTCCGACTTCGCCGCCATCTCATGGATCACCCTCGCGAGCTCGCTAACCCGGGGATCGGTCGCCGCGTGAGGTCGCGTGCTGATCTCACCCTTGCCGATCCTGGACGCCATGACCGCCATGGCGCGCAAGGGGGTCATGCTGACTTCCGAAACCAGGTAGGTGGAGCAGAGCACGATAGAGACAGTCATAAGCAGCGCCCAGCCCGGTCCGAACAGGCGCAGGTTGTGGCCGTAGATCACGGCGGCAAACGCCAATAAGACGAAGGATTGTATTAGGATGACTTTGAACCTCATTGCAGCTCCAGTTTGTAACCGAAGCCCCGCACGGTTTTGATCATGTCTCCCTCCGTGCCCATCTTGTTACGCAGACGGGTGATGTGGGTATCGACGGTGCGGGTGGTGTCTTCGACGAAGTTGTAGCCCCATACATCGCGCAGCAGCACCTCCCTGCTTTGGACCCTCCCAAAGCGCATCACCAGGGTGTACAAAAGCTTGAATTCGGTGGTGGTGAAATTGAGCTCATTACCGTTCACCGTCACCAGGTGACGGCTGGTGTCGATCCTGATGCCGCCCATAGTGATGATGTTGCTTTCCACCGGCTCGGGCGCATTCCGGCGCAGCACCGCCTTGATGCGGAGCATTAACTCTCGCGTGGAAAACGGTTTGACCACGTAATCGTCGGCACCGACCTCGAAGCCGACGACTTTGTCTATTTCCTCTCCCTTTGCCGTCAGCATGATCACCGGGATATGCGCGGTTTGTTCCGATTTCTTCACCGTCTTGCACACGTCGGTACCAAACATCCCGGGCAGCATCAGGTCCAAGAGGATCAGATCCGGCAGCACCCGCTGTACGGTATCAAGCCCCTCGGCGCCGTCGTAAGCTGTCAGCGTCTTATATCCTTCTCGTTCGAGATTGAAAGCTAGCAGTTCCGCGAGGTCCCGCTCATCTTCTATGATCAGAATCGTTTGCATGTCATCCCCTATCAATAGCGCCGACTGAAATCGAGGCTCATATAGTTCTTACCTTTTCTTTGTTTAGAAAAGGTTACGGTTCCGTCAAAGTGCCGTGAATAGTTGCTTTGGGGGGCTCGGGGGAAAGGTTTGCTGCGGTGAGCTTTAACCGGGGCTGACCACGATGAGGCACTAGAGCTATGGAAAGGCTCGCCGGCCTGCGAGGGTGGCTACCTCAGACGATGAAGCCGAGGGGACGGGGAGAGGTGAGGGAGTGCACTTCCGCCCGCAGTACGGTCTCGGCGGATTGGGTCGTGGGAGATAGCGTTAGCGTCCCCGGTACGGGGTTCAGGTCCACTTTGGGTAGAAGAACCGAGAATGTCGCTCCCTCGTCCTGGCGGCTTGCCACCTCTATGATCCCGCCGTGGCGCTTCACGATGCCGTAGCTTATGGAGAGGCCCAGTCCACAGCCCTTGCCCACCTCTTTCGTGGTGTAAAAGGGGTCGAAAATCCTTCCTGTAGCTGCCTCGTCGATACCGAGCCCGGTGTCCGAAAAGGAGATCTTCACATACGGGCCGGGCTTCGCGGTGTGTTGCCCGGCGAGTTCCTGAACTGAAAGCTCGACGTCGGCCACATCGATGGTGAGGGAGCCGCCACGCGGCATGGCGTCCCGGGCGTTGGTGGTGAGATTCACCAGCACCTGCTCGATCTGGCCCTGGTCCACCAGGACTCCTTGTGGTGCGCTCGAGAGATTCACTACGAGATCGACATCCCGCCCGACTAGCCTGGTCAAAAGCCCGCCGACATTTTGGAGCAGGGCGTTGCATTCCAGTTTCGCCGTGGGGAGCGTTTCCTCTCTGCTGAAGGTGAGGAGGTTCTTTACCACCGCTATGGCGCGGTGGGAGGCTGTGTGGATATTCTCGAGGAACCCGCGGTATGGTGCAGGAGGGGAGAACTCCCGCTGGAGAAGATCCGTATAGCCGATCACGGCGGTCATGATGTTGTTGAAGTCGTGGGCGATGCCGCCGGCGAGCGTGCCTATCGCCTCCATCTTCTGAGCATGCAGCAACTGGTTTTCCAGTTTCTTCAACTCGGTTATGTCGTGGAAGGTCCAGACCCGTCCGGCTTCCTTTCCTTCGCTAAGGCACGGGCGGGAGAAGCGTTCGAAGCACTTGCCGCTCCGTAATTCGACGACGTCGTAGCTTTCCGCTTCAGGCTGCCAGTAAAGCTCGCTCACCTTTTCAAAGAACAGGACCGGGTCTTTGAGCTTACCCAGTAACGACAAGAGCAGGTCGTTGCTGTCCCCGCGGGCCAAGTCCTCGTCTTCAACCTCCCACATCTCTATGAAGCGGCGGTTGTACGCTATGATGTCTCCGTTGGCATCGACGGCCATGATGCCGTCAAGCGTGGATTCGATGGTAGCCGATAGAAGAGAATTGGCCTCGTCGCTGGCCCGGCTGGAGTTGCGGTGCTCGCACCTCATCCTGCCCGTCTCTAGTGCCAGCGCAGTCGCGGCCGCCATCCCCTCCAGGAGTTCAACCTCCGCCTGTGCGAACGGGGCGGAGGCCGCGCGTTTGAGCTCGATCCAGGCCAATATCCCCTGCCCGTCGTCCACGAGCGGAATTGTGATGGAACCGTCGCTGCTGGTTCGGACCTCCGGCTGTCGCGACAGGCGCTGATACGTGGTATGGGTGGCTGCATCGCTGCGACGCAATTGGGTAGGGATTGCAACAGGCGACCGCTCCGTGACGACCACGTCGCCGTCAATAACCATTCCCGCTCTCGCCTCGGCTGCATTGGTGGCCTCCATTGCCGATTGCAAAAGCATCCCCAGTGCTTCGAACGGGTCCGGTGCGGCGTTCAAGTGCTGGCAAAGTTCAGCGAGAAGGCGTACAGGATTTCTGGTTGCCGTGCCTGAGGCTTGTTGCTCGTGGTGCCCGGCGGGCTGGCGAACTTGCATCTTCGTTTCTCCCATGTCGACGCGGTATGATCTTCCTCGATGCCGCCAGCATAGACGAGGTTTCTTGTGGTTCTGTTACAGGCCGGTCAATTTTTTGATGCACCGGCGCCGCCTCCCTGTTGAACGGCAACTGGGTTGAACTGCAGCGCCTGGCGCACCAGTTCAAGTCGTAGAAGGCGGCTAGTCCGCATCTCTCGCTCAAAGAAAAGACCCCGCTTCCGAGAGAGAAAGCGGGGTCAAGTTCGGGCCACCTCCTTGCGGAGGTGGCCTTTTTTCATGCCGGGCAGATGCCCGGGTTAGTCGTCGTAGCGCTCCTTGCGCTTGAGCCTCAGTTCGCTCAGGGTCGCCTTGCGGTAGATAACGTTGCGGGTGACCGTGCTGCTGTTGCCCGCGGCGTCGGTGGCGACTACGGTGACTACGTACAGGCCGTTTTTCAGGAACCTGAGCTGCTGCTTGAAGACACCGGTGCTGTCGACCCTGGGCTTGTAGGTGCGGCCGCTCATTTTCACGAGGACGGTGGCCTTGCCGACCGTGTCCGCCACGGTGCCGGTCAAGACGATGCTGCTCTTGCTGGTGGTGATGTCCTGGGCCGGGTAGGTGACCGCCATGGTGAGGGCACCGCTGGGCGTGTAGGTTACGGTGCGCTTGGCGGTGGTGGCGTTGCCGGCCAGGTCGGTCGCGGTAATGGTGATGGTGTTGACGCCGGCGACCAGGTTGACGGTGGCGCTGAAGGTGTTGCCGCTGATGGCCGCCGAGGTCTGGTTGCCGCTGTTGTCGGTCACGGTGACCACGGAACTTTCATCGACGGTGCCGGTCACGGTGATGTAGGACTGCGCGGAGTCGCTGTTGTCGCCGGGTGCGGTGATGGCGAGCGCCGGCGCGGTCGGGTCGAAGGTGATGGTACGGACGTCGCTCTGGGCGTTACCGGCCTGGTCCACGGCCACCACGGTGATCACGTTGGCACCGGTGACCAGGGTGACGGCGGCGCTGAAGGACCCGTCGGCGCCGACGGCGACGGCCTGGCCGTTGATGGTGAGCGACTGCAGCCCGCCGGCGTCGGTCGCGCTGCCGCTGATGTTGAGGGTCACCTTGTTAGTGTAGGAGCCGTTGGCCAGGGTCGAGACGACCAGGGTCGGGTTGGTGGTGTCGGCGGTCGGTGCCGGAATGGTTACGGTCACGGTCGCGCTCTTGCCGATCGATACGTTGCCAGCCGCGTCCTTGGCGAAGGCGTAGAAGGTGTTGCTTCCCTCGACCGCGGTCACTACTGCCGGGGGAGCCATACTCCACCCGGTGGCGCCGGCGGAGGGTGCCGCGGAACTGGTGCTGATCAGGTAGCCGGTGACGGCGACGTTGTCGCTCGCGGTGAAGGCGGAGACCGGCACGGTCAGGCTGGTCGCGGTGGCCGGCAGGGTGAAGGTACCCACCACCGGAGCGGTGGTGTCGGGGAGGGTCACGGTGACGCTGGCGCTCTTCGCGGCGGAGACGTTGCCGGCGGCGTCCTTGGCCCAGGCGTAGAATGTATTAGCCCCGGCGACCGCGGTGACGCTGGTCGGGGCAGTGGCGCTCCACCCGGCGGCGGAGGCGGCCGGAGCCGCGGAGCTGGTGCTGACCAGGTAGCCGGTGACGGCGACGTTGTCGGTAGCGGTTAAGGCGGTGACCGGCACGGTCAGGGTGGTTGCCGTGGCGGGCAGGGTGAAGCTACCCACTACCGGAGCGATGGTGTCGGGGAGGGTGACGGTGACGCTGGCGCTCTTCGCGGCGGAGACGTTGCCGGCGGCATCCTTCGCCCAGGCGTAGAAGGTGTTCACCCCGGCGACCGCGGTGACGCTGGTCGGGGCGGTGGCGCTCCACCCGGCGGCGGAGGCGGCCGGAGCCGCGGAGCTGGTGCTGATCAGGTAGCCGGTGACGGCGACGTTGTCGGTGGCGGTGAAGGCGGAAACCGGCACGGTCAGGCTGGTCGCGGTGGCGGGCAGGGTGAAGGTCCCCACCACCGGCGCGGTGGTGTCGGCGGCGGGAGCCGCGGCGACGGTGAAGGAGTTGGTGCTGACGTACTGGTAGCCGTGGTTGGGGTTGTTGGGGTCAGGAGTCCAACCGGCGCCGAAGGCCGCGGAGGAAATATCGTACTGGTTGCCGTACCACCCCACCTTCCAGGTATAGGTACCGGCGGCGGCCGGTGCCGGCGCGGTCAGGATGGCGGGAAAGGTGGTCGAACTCCCCATGCCGCTGGCGGTGCCGTTGGAGATGGCCACCTGGGTGCCGTTCTGGTCAAGCACGACGGCACGGACCCAGCCGGTACGGTAGCCGCCGGTGATGGTGACGGACACGGTGTCACCGGGCGCGTAAGACGTCTTGTCGGTCGCCCCCGCCACGTTGATGGTGTTTTTGGTGCTGGTGGCGTGGGTGCCGTGGGCGTGACAGCCGTTGCAGGTGGCGGTCGTCGTGTGGCAGCTCACGCACCCCATGGTCGTATAATAGGACGACTGTGCCTGCGCCTCGTTGCGCCAGAGCTGAAAGGACAGCAGGGACAGTGCGAAGACAAACAACACCACTAACCTTCCTTGATTCTTTTGAGTCATGCGAGCTCCTTTGGTTGTAAGAAACCATTTTGTGTTTGTGTGAGATACTGCGGTTTTTTCCTCATACAGCTTCGGGACATCCGGAGTGGGTAGTTCCTCCTTTTCGCTTGCCTGCCGCTACCAGGTGGCGGGGGCTCAGGCTGTAACTCCGGAAGCGTAATACGGACTGCGCGTTCGACACAGTTGGCGTTCGGGCACGAAAAAAGCCGGGCGCGAACATCGTGAAGATATTTCGGCGACCCGGCTGTCTCGGTGAGACCCTAGGCTTTCCGTCCCACCCTCGCGGGTGGTTTGGTATTGTCGTGTATCAGGGCTTGGTTCCGCAGGGAAAGCTGCGGATATATGGTCTGCGTTGCGTTACTTCAAGGCATCTACCCCCGAATGACGCGCACAAAAAAGCCGGGCGCGAATATCGTGAGTGATATTTCGGCGACCCGGCTGTCTCGGTGAGACCCTGTAGGCTTTCCGTCCCACCCTCGCGGGTGGTTTAGTATTATCGTGTACCACAAGTTGTGTTGATTCTGGATCTGATATATATCATCACGACTAAAATGGTCAACAAGAAAAAAACATCAAGAATTAGCTACATGCAAAAATGGACTTTCTGTAGCAGGTGCGATGCAGTGCCGGAAGAGGTGGTGCCAAAGAGGAAAAAAAGAGGGCGGGAGGAGGGTGCGTGAGGCACAGGGCGGTTGTCTTAACTGGGCGGATTCAGAAGGCGGTTGGTTAATGAGAGTGGTAGCCCCCCGCTGTGAAAGTTCTTTTCAAATTCAGACTGTTGCAACGACGGGTTGTAACAGTACCTTTATGAAACTACCACGAAAAGGTAACGCTCGTATTTTAGAAAAATAATGGTCCGGAGGGGGTTACAGGGGGAGGGAGGTCTTGCTGATCACGGTGCGCAGGGCGAAGGACGACTGCACCCGCAACACCCCCGGGAGGCCGGTCAGCTTGTTGTGCAGGCGCAGGTAATCGTCGGTGTCCTTGACGATCACCCGCAACAGGTAGTCGACGTCGCCGGACATGAGGTAGCACTCCATCACCTCGGGCACGGTGGTGATCGCCTCCTCGAATTGGGAGAGGTTCTCCCGCTGCTGCCCGTCCAGGGTGACACGCACGAAGACGTTGCCCGGCTTGCCGATGGCCCCCTGGTCGACCAGCATCACGTAGCGGTCGATGATGCCGCTTTGCTCCAAAAGGCGCACCCGGCGCAGGCAGGCGCTTTCGGAGAGCCCGACCAATTCGGCCAGCTGCACGTTGGAGAGCCTGCCGTCCTTTTGCAGTTCGGTGAGAATGGCCCGATCAATCTTGTCTACGGCACCAGGCGCAAGATCCTTCACTGTTGTCCCCTTTTGTTGAAATGTTCTGCGAAAAAATAACCTCTTTCCCCAGGATTCGCAAGAAAAAATCGGCGCGATTTTGGTATCATTTTCCACGTGCGCCGGGCGTCCGGCCGCGGCTGCTCCGACAGCTTACCGCTACCAAAAAGAAAGGAAACGAAGATGATCGTCGGAATTCTGAAGGAAATCAAAGTGGAGGAAAATCGCGTCAGCATGACCCCGGCGGGGGTGGAGGTCATGGTGGGGCACGGGCACACCCTGCTGGTGGAGGCGGGTGCCGGTGCGGGGAGCGGTTTCGAGGACGATGCCTACCGCCAGGCCGGCGCCGAGGTCGTGGCCACGCCGGCTGAGATCTACCGCCGCAGCGACATGGTCATGCACGTCAAGGAGCCGCAGCCCAGCGAGTACGACCTGATCCGCGAGGGGCAGATCGTCTTCACCTACTTCCATTTCGCGGCGGCCGAGGGGCTGACCCGCGCCTTCATCAAGAGCCGCGGCATCGCGGTCGCCTACGAGACCATCACCGGTCCGGGCAACTCGCTGCCGCTTTTGACCCCGATGAGCGAGGTCGCCGGTCGCATGGCGGCCCAGCAGGCGGCCAAGTACGCGGAGCGGGCCCAGGGGGGGCGCGGCATCCTGCTGGGCGGGGTCCCGGGCGTGGCGCCGGCCACCGTGGTGGTGATCGGCGGCGGCGTGGTCGGCACCCACGCGGCGCAGATGGCCTGCGGCATGGGGGCCAAGGTCTACCTCCTCGACATGAGCCTGGAGCGCCTGCGCCACCTCTCCGAGGTTATGCCCAAGAACTGTTTCCCGGTGATGTCCTCGCCGGCCACCATCCGCGAGTTGGTCAAGGAGGCGGACGTGGTGATCGGGGCGGTGCTGGTGCACGGCGCCAAGGCCCCCAAGTTGGTCACCCGCGACATGCTGAAGACCATGAAGCCCGGGGCGGTGCTGGTGGACGTCGCCATCGACCAGGGGGGCTGCTTCGAGACCTCGCGTCCCACCACGCATCGCGAGCCGACCTACCTCGAGGAGGGGGTGCTGCACTACTGCGTCGCCAACATGCCGGGCGCGGTGCCGCTTACCTCGACCGCGGCCCTCACCAACGCCACGCTCCCCTACGCGGTGGCGCTGGCCGACCGCGGCTGGCGGGACGTGGCGCGCCAGAACCCCGGCGTCAGGGAGGGGATCAACGTGGCCCTGGGCCAGGTCACCTACCGCGGCGTCGCCGAGGCCTTCGGGCTCGACTACACCCCGGTGGACGAGCTGCTGGGGTAAACGGGCCGTTAAAAGCGCAGCAATAAGAAGAGGCCAGCCGGTTCACGGCTGGCCTCTTTTGCGTCGGCCCTTCATTGCGATGGGGGATATCCCCCTACGGCGTCTTGAGGCGCAGCTTGCGCAGCACGCTGTCGTTCACCTGGAGCCGGACCTTGCGCGGGTCCTGCACCGGAACCTTCGGGTAGACGCCGTTTCTCAACAGGGAGGAGACCAGCTCGCCGGTCTGCACCCCGATGTCGTAGGGGTCGATGTCGAGCGCGGCGGCGGCGCCGTTTCTGAGGTACTGGCCGGTGAAGGTGACGGCGGGGATGCCCTGGGTCATGGAAAAGAGCAGCAGCGCCTCCATGTTCACGGTGGTCACCACGGTGCTGTCCGGCAAGAGCCACAAGAGGTCCACCTCTCCCTTGAGCTTCTCCAGTTGCCCCTGCAGGTCGCGCGAGTGGCGCACCGGCTCCATGGTCAGGATGATGCCGCGGTCGGCCGCCTGGACGGCGGCGCGCTTCAGGTAGAGTCCCGACAGTTTCGGGTCGTAGAGGACCCCGACCCGCTTGGCGCCCAACTGGCCGAAGAGTTCCAGGTAGCGCTCCGGGGGAGCCACCATGGCCACCCCCCCGACGTGGTCGGACTGGGGCTTTTGGGACAGCGACAGGGAAAGCATGGAGAGCACCGGCACCTCCCTGAGCTTGCGGCAGGCGCTCAAGGCCTTGTCCCCCACCGCGATCACCAGCCTCGGGCGCTCCTCCCGGACCAGGCGCTGTACGTCCACCTCGGCGTAGTCGGAGAGCACCAGGGGCTGCTCGTTGGTTCTCGCGGCGGCACGCAGGCCGCGCAGGGCCTCGGAGTAGACCGGGCTGCGGCTGGACTGCAGGATCAGGAGGTCCGCCGCGAGCGCCGGGGCGGCAAGCGAGAGGGTCGTGATCAGTATGCAAAAAAGAAGGGGGCGCATCAGAAGCGGAACCTCCCCCCGATTTCGAACCAGCGCGGTGCGGTCTGGCGGAACTCGTATTGGTACAGCTTGGCGTCGAGGATGTTGCGCACGGAGAAGAAGAGTTCCGGCGAGGTGTCCCGGGCCGGCAGCAGCTTCTGGTTCACGTGCAGGTCGAAAAGCGTCGCCACCGGGTGCGCAGCCGGGCCGACGTTCCAGTCGGCGTAGTTGCCGGTCAAAACGCAGGAGAGTCCCGCTGCGGCGTTGTCGTAGCTGAGCGCTCCCTTGACGGCGTGGCGGGGGCCGCTCTGGTTGACGTCCAGTTCCGCCCCGGTCTTCGGGTTTCTGCCGTCGGTGAAGGTGTAGGCGCCGGTTAGCGCGAAGCCGTGCCAGCGGGAGGTGCGCAGTTCCAGGTCGACGCCGTGGCGGCGCTGCCTCTGCGTGCGCATGATTCCGGCCTGGTAATCGTAATCCTGGACGTTCCAGACGTTGTTGTGAAACAGCATCCCCTTGAGCCAGAGGTAAGGGACGGCGGTGCTCTCCAAGCCCCACTGCACCGTCGCCACCTGCTGCAACTCGTGCTGCAACTGGCCGTTCGCCGAGCCGTAGAAGCTGATGAGCGGCAGGCTGTAGCCGCGCGCGGCGTAGCCGCGCAAAAGGGTGCTCTCGCCCAGGCGCAGGGTGGCGCCCATGGTCGCGCTGATCGGGTCGTCGAGCAGGTTCAGGTGGTCGACCCGCACGCCCGGGAGCAGCGAGAGCCGCCCCACGGTGACGGTGCCGTTGGCGTAGGCGGAGTAACGGGTAAGGGTGAGGTCGGCGTCGCTTCCCGGCACATGCCGCACCAGTTCGCGCTGCGTCACCCCGATCCGCTCGAACTCGAGGCCGGTCTTCACCCCCAGGCGGGCGTCCCCAAGAGTCAGGGCCGCCGTGTACCCCTGGTGCACTTCGCGCGCCTGGGCGTTGAAGAAAAGGAGCCCCTGGGACAGTACCCCCCGGCGGTCCTCGGCGTCGCGCACGCCGCCGCGGCCGGTCATTTCGAGGCTGGCGCGCCCGGAGAGGGGGACCTGCAGGGCGAGGTAACCGTTCAGGTAGCGCACCGCCCCGGTCTCGAAGAAGTCGTAACGCGCCGAGCTCATGATCCCCGTGTCGGCGTAGCGGGCGTCCACCCCCAGGGTGGCCTTGGCGCCGCCGATGAAGTCGTAGGTGATCTTGCCGAAGCCGTGGCCGAAGTCGACGTCGTTGCCGGGCACCACCCCGTCGGAGCGGATGGTCCCTCCGGTCAGGTAATAGCCGAATCCCCCGCTGCTGCCGGTTACCTCGCCCCTTAAGTCGCTGGTCGCCTTCCTGCCGATGGAGGCCGAGGCGAGGCCCGCGGCCCCACGCTCCGTCACCGGGGACTTGGTGACGATGTTGATGACGCCGCCCAGCGCCGAACCCCAGGCCGCGGAGGCCGCCCCATTGATCACCTCGATGCGCTCGATCATCTGCACCGGGATCATGCCGACGTGGGCCAGGTTTTCCGACGAGACGAAATTCTGGGGCACCCCGTCGATCTGCACCTGGATGTGCCGGTTCGATGAGCCGAGGATGTCGTAGAGCAGGATCGCCCCCGGGGTCTGCAACAGGTCCAGTTGCACGCCCGGGACCGTCTGCAGCACGTCGGCGACGGTGTGGGCGTTCAGGCGGGCGATCTCGTCGGCGGTGACTACGGTGACGTTTTCGGCGATGAGGGATGCGGGGCGGGGCAGGCGCGAGACGCCGTCAGGCTGTTCCTCGGAGAGGCCCAGCGAACGGGTCACCTCGTCCCCGTCCTCTCCCCTGGCGCTAATCGGCGCCAGCGGGATCAGGAGCATCAGTGAGGCGAGCAAAACTTTGCGGAGGAATTTACCAGTCAAATATCCCGCTCCATCGAAAAAAGAACATTGACAGCCGCATCTTTTTCTGGAAAAACTGGCATAAAACAGGTGGTATACCTAACAGTTTGAGAGTATACTGTCAAAATAATTTACATTAATACTATCTTGTAGTTTATCGTCGTCGACTCTGTCGACAAAGTGTGGCCGCAAGCTGCAATTTTAACTGTACCCTCTTCGCTTTTGTCATACACCATACCGTCACTGTGGTCCTGATCCCGCATCTCATCCCGATGGATGAGGTGCCCCGGGTCCCGCGTCGACCACGGCCTGGCCGTCGCGTCACTCTTCCCCCGGCGGGCAGGGGTGCTGCCGGGGCCAGCCCGAAAAGGCCTTCGCCATGAACAGGTTGTCGCTGCCCCAGCGCTTTCGCACCTTCCGCTCCAGCTTTCAGTTCAAGCTCTTCCTGCGCTTCACCCTTTTCTCGGCGGTCATCGCCGTGGTCTGCGGCACCCTGTTCGTGCTGCACCAGATCCGCCAGAACAAGAGTCACGCCGTGCAGATGCTGCAACTGCAGGCCCACGCCCTGGCCGATGCGGTGCGCCTCCCCCTGTACGCGGAGAGCACCGAACTTTTGCAGGCCCATGCTGCCGACACCATGCGCCTCCCCGGTATCCGCGCCGTCGAGATCGTGAGCGCCCGCGGCAAGGTGCTGGTCCGGCTTCCCGCCTCCCTGCCCTACTCACGCGAGGAACTGCTCAGCCAGACGGCGGAGGTGCACGGCCATCCCCTGAGCCTGTCGCCGGAACAGATACTGGCCGGAGAGCAGGACGCCCCCGGGGACCTGGTCGGGGAGGTGCGGCTTTACCGGGGCACCGCCGACCTGTGGCGGGAAGGGCGCCGCCTGGCGGCCCTTAGCCTGGTGCTCGCCACCGTCTGCTGGCTCTTCGTGAGCCTCTCCTGCTACCTGATCCTGCGGCGCGTGACCGCGTCCTTCAACACCTTGATGCGGGGGCTGGAGAAGGTCCACGGCGGGGACTACGTCTCGCGCATCGATATCGTCTCCGACGACGAGCCGGGGCGGGCCTCGGCCTCGCTGAACGGGCTGGCCGAGTCGCTTTGGCAGCGCGAGCAGGAGAACCGCCGCCTGCACGCGGAGCTCATGGCGGCCATGGACTTCGAGATCGCCTCCAAGGAGCAACTGGTCTCCGTCAACCTCCACCTGGAGCAGGAGATCGAGCAGGGGACCCAGGCGCGCCAGGAGCTGAAGAACCTGGTGCAGCAATTACCGCTGGGCATCGTCTGGTCCGACGAACAGGGCGAGATCGAGTACCTCAACTCCTTCATGATGGACACCTTCGGCTACGGTCCCGAGCAGGCGCCCGACCTGGACGTGCTCTTCGCCCTGATCTGCCCGGACGCGCAGTACCGCGAGGCGGTGCTCGAGAAGCGGCGCGCGGCCATCGCGGCGTGGGAACAGGGAAACCAGGCCACCTTTTACGAGATGAGCGCGCTGTGCCGGGACGGCTCCCCGCGCCAGCTGAACTGCAGCAACCAGCGTTCCGGCGCCAGGATCGTCGACATCATGATCGACATGACCGAGCGCGAGCTGTTGCAGCAACAGATGGTCCGCAACCAGAAACTGGAATCGATCGGGGTGCTGGCCGGCGGCATCGCCCACAACTTCAACAACGCCCTGACCGGGGTGCTGGGCTACATCTCCTTCGCCAAGAAGTTCCTCGATCCCGGCCACGGGTCCCACGAACTGTTGCAGCAGGCGGAGAAGGCGACCATGCGCGCCGCCGGCCTCGCCAACCAGCTCCTCTCCTTCGCCAAGGGGGGGGCGCCCCTGAGAAAGGGGGTGCCGGTGGCGGCGCTGGTCGAGGAGTCGGTGCAGTTCGCTACCAAGGGGACCAACGTCAGCGCGAAGATCGAGCTCCCCACCGACCTGCCGCCGGTCTTCGTCGACGACGGGCAGATGCGCCAGGCCTTCAACTGCATCTGCATCAACGCGGTGCAGGCCATGCCGGAGGGGGGGAGACTCACGGTGCGCGGGAGGCTGGTCTCAGGCGAGCGGGAAAGGCTGCCCGCCCCGTTGTGCGGCTCCTACGTGGAGCTTTCTTTCCGGGACGAGGGGAGCGGCATCCGCGACGAACACAAGTCCAGCATCTTCACCCCGTATTTCACCACCAAGGCGCAACTGGGGACCGGCCTTGGCCTTGCCACCGTACATTCCATCGTCACCAGGCACGGCGGGGTGATCAGCTTCGACAGCCAGTGGGGGAGGGGGACCACCTTCACCCTGTACCTCCCCGTCTTCGGGGCGGAATCGGTCGTCGCGCAGCACAAGCCGTACCCGCCGGCACAGGCGGGGCGCGGCAACGCGGTGCTGGTCATGGACGACGAGGAGATGATCAGGAGCCTCGCTGCGGGAGCCCTCTCGGAGCAGGGGTACCAGGTTACCGTCTGCGCCAGCGGCCAGGAGGCGGTGGAGCTGTACCAGCAGGCGCTCGACAGCGGCGCCCCCTTCCTCGCCGCGGTCCTCGACCTTACCGTGCCCGGCGGCATGGGGGGGAAGGAGGCGGCCCAAAAGATCCTGGCGCGGGACCCGGGAGCGTGCCTCATCGTTTCCAGCGGCTACAGTAACGACGTCGTCATGCAGGACTTCCACGCCTACGGCTTCTGCGCCGCCACGGTCAAGCCCTACAACCCGGACCTGCTCTGCCGGCTTTTGGACGCGTTGCGCCAGGGGTGACAAAAAAGCAGCCAGGCCGGGAGACGTCGGCGCTGGCTGCATAAATGAATAACAGGTATGGTGGCAGGGGCTTTCCCCTTGCGCTTCTTGGTTAACTCCGGGTGATCTTCGCCTTGCTCTTCAACTCGTCCACGAAGCTCGTCACGGCTTGTCTTATCTTCTCCGCCTTCAGGTATTCGAAGATCTTACCCTTGGCCTCGTCGTAGCTCACCTTGCCCGCCTCGTGCTTTTCGACCAGCTTGATGATGTGGAAGCCGAACTGGCTCTCCACCACCGGGCTGATCTCCCCCGGCTTCAGGTCGAACACCGCCTTCTCGAAGGGGGGGACCATCTGGCCGCGGCCGAAGCTCCCCAGGTCGCCTCCCACCGCGGCGCTCGGGCAGCCCGACTCGGCCTTGGCCACGGCGGCGAAATCCTCCCCCCCCCTGACCCGCTGCAACAGCGCCTCCGCCTTCTGCTTGGCCTTCTCCTTCTCCTCCGGCTTCATCTTTTCGTCCACCTTCACCAGGATGTGGCTGGCCCGGGCGTTCTCGGGGCGGGTGAAGTATTTCGCCTGGTTCTCCTGGTAGAACTTCTGCGCGTCGGCCTCGCTCACCTCGGCCTTGGCGGCGAAGCGCTGCTCGATGAAGCTGTTGATCACGATGCTCTTGCGCGCGTTCCTGGTCATCTCGGCGACGGTGAGCCCGCTCCCCTTGAGCGCCTCCTCGAAGGCGTCCGGGTTCGGGTAGAGCGCCTTGCTCTCGGCGAGTTTTTTCTCCACCTGCTGGTCCAGGTCCTTGATCTCGGTCTTGGCGGCCTCCTGGTAGAGGAGCTCGGCCGTGGTGAGCTGGTCCAGGGCCGCCTGGGTCGCCTGCTGCATGGCTTGCGGGGGGAGCTGCTGCGGCTGCCCGCTTTGCGATAACAGTACCCGGGTGGCGCGCTCCACCTCGGCGCGGGTGATGGCGACACCATTTACGAGCTGCACCGCGTCCTTCACCTCGGCCGCCTGTGCCTGTGGGGCCGGGGAGGGGACGGCGGCCTTGTTGGCGCCGGCGCAGCCGGCGAGGCAGAGAAGCGCTACGGTGGTCGATGCGATGGTGGTGGTGATTCTCTTCATTGCACGGTCTCCTTTGTTGGCAACGTTAACTGTCGGTATGAAGTTCCCGGGAGGGGCGGACGGTCTCCCGCCCGGGACTGCGGTTGCTATAGCAATTCCGGAGCCAAGAATGAATCGAATTTAAATATTAAGTTTTCGCGATACTTTGCGCGGGGAGGCCCGGTGGCGTCACCCCGAAGGGTTGCGGGAAAACCCCCAGCTCCCCTGCCACCCCGGTGGCGGCTGGGGCAAATGACCCACCTTGGGGCACCAGCCCCGGTCGCCCGCTTGCCGGGCGGGAACTTCGGGGAAATAAGGAGGTTACCCCATTTTCGCATTGACTTCCGGTGCGGTATGGGTTAACAAGACGTCACTTTCTATATAGCTATTAATATATGTGTGACCTCGCCCGGCCCCGGCGTCGCCAGCGGACCGGCCCCAAGGAAGCCGCCATGAAAACGTATCTGTTACTGCTGACCCTGCTCCTTGCCTGCGCCGCCGGCAACGCGGCGGCCGCCGAGAATTGCCTGAGCGGCGGCTGCCATGCCAAGATCGCCTCCTTCAAGCACCCGCACCAACCCGCCCAGGGCAATTGCCTCTCCTGCCACCGGGAGAAAACCCCGGGACACCCGCAGCAGAAGGGAAAGAGCTTCGAGCTGGTCGCCAAAGGGAGCGCACTCTGCGCCACCTGCCACGACGCCCTCGGGAAGAAAAAGGTGGTGCACGCGCCGGTGAAGGAGGGTGAGTGCACCTCCTGCCACAACCCGCACGGCGGCAACGGCAGGCACCTGACGCAGGCGGACGAGAATCAGAAGGAGCTCTGCTTCGGGTGCCACGACGCGGCCCCCTTCAAGAAGCCGCACGTGCACGGCCCGGTCGCGGAAGGCGCCTGCACCGCCTGCCATGACCCGCACGAATCCGCGGGGAAGGCCCTTTTAAAGGGAGACCTCAAGGAGCTGTGCCTGAAGTGTCACGAGGATTTCGCCAAGGGGATGAAACAGGCGGCCCGGGTGCACGGCCCGGTAAAGAACACCCCCTGCACCTCCTGCCACGATCCGCACAGCTCGGTGCACCCGTCCCTGTTGAAGGAGAAGATGCCCGACCTCTGCCTGCGCTGCCACAAGGAGATCGGCAAGAAGATGAGCAGTGCCAAGCTGGTGCACCAACCGCTGACCGACGCCAAGGGGTGCGGCAACTGCCACTCGACCCACTTCTCCGCCGCCAAGGGACTCATGGCCGGCGACCAGAAGGCGATCTGCCTGGGCTGCCATGGGGGAAAACCCCTGGGGAATCTGCCGCTGCGGGATATCGCCAAGGAACTGGCGGGGAAAAAGACGCTGCACGGCCCTCTCAAGGAGGGTAAATGCGACGGCTGTCACAATCCCCACGCTTCGGATTACCGGCGCCTGCTGCTGGGGAACTACCCCGTTTCTTTTTACGCCCCCTACCGCGAAGGAGCCTACGATCTCTGCCTTAAGTGCCACAACAAGAACCTGCTCCGCTACCCCGACACCACCGTGAACACCAAGTTCCGCAACGGGGCGCGCAACCTGCACTACCTGCACGTCACCGACCGGATCAAGGGGCGCTCCTGCCTCGCCTGCCACGAAACCCACGCCGGCGGGGACGACAAGTTGATGAACCCCCAGGGGACCCGGTTCGGCCAGTGGCAGATCAAGACCCGCCTGAAGCTCACCGCTACCGGCGGCAGCTGCGCCCCCGGCTGCCACCTCCCCCTCGCCTACGATCGCGAGCGGGCGGTGGACAACGCCAAGGCGCAGGGGGTAGGGCGGTAAGCCTCCCCGAGCCCATCCTTTTTCCTCCTGTCGCCACGCGCCAGGGGGATTTTTTTTGCCCGCCTCCGCGTACGCTCACCCCATGGCACCCCCAATGTGGGGCATCTCACCCACCCCGATTCCCCACCCGCTCCGGGGCGCCGTCAGCTGCTCCGTGTGATTTCAATCACTTGACGAAATGTTAACGCTTGGCACAGAGGTTGCTCATGTGACTACGTTTTGATAATTCCGGAGCCCCTCTGGGGGGAGGCGGCAACGGTCTTTAATCGAGTGAAAAACGAAGTTGCACGTAAAGAGAGCCGAGCAGCGAGTTTTCACTACCATCACAAACGGAGGAACAGGAAATGAAAAAGCAATTTGTGGCTGTTGCGGCCATCGCAGGACTCGCGCTCGGCGCGGCTATCGCAAACGGTGCCGATTCCAAGGGCGCCGGCATCGTAGGCTCGGTTCACGACCTGAGCGGCAACGCAGGCTTCGGCGGCGCCGGCAGCACCTACGGCGTCAAAGACCCGGGCGGCAGAATCTGTGCCTTCTGCCACTCCCCGCACCATAGCAACGAGAACAACCAGACCTGGAACGGGACCGAAGTCACCAACCTCGGCACCAACCTCGATCCACTGACCGCAGCGGATGAAACAAAGGCCAACCAGTACTACGTGTACGCTCCCCTCTGGAGCCGTACCGACCTCGGTAAGGCCGTTGGGTACGAGCCGTACAAGAGCCAGACCTTCAGCCCGGATTCCATCGGCAAAGCCTACGATCCGCTCATCGGACCGTCCCGTCTCTGCCTGACCTGCCATGACGGCAGCATCGCCCTCGACTCCTACTACGGCCAGACCGGCAGCGCCAACATCGCGGCCAGCGACGCCTTCGGCGGCCCGGAAGGTGGCTCCAAGAACATCGGCATCGCCAAGGGGATGGGGCTTAGCAACGACCACCCGATCGGGATGAAGTACACCGACTACCTGAACACCGCCGACAACGTCACCGACTACGAGCTGATGCCGACCGGGACCAAGTTCAGGGACTCCAGCAACAGCCAGGCGACCACCAAGAGCATCCAGAGCGTCCTGTACACCGATCCCATGCTGCCGGAAGTCAAAGACTTCGTGACCTGCGCCTCCTGCCACGATGTCCACAACGGCAAGGCCGTCGGCAACACCGCCCCGCTGACCAACATGCGCGGCTACCTGCTCTACGGTGCACAGGTGAACTCCGCCTTCTGCCTCACCTGCCACGACAAGTCCAACGGCACCGTGCCGCTGACCCAGTAACACTCCGTGAAGTCCTTGTGACCTTCGGAGAGGGGCCGCCACCTAGTGGCGGCCCCTTTTTTCGGAAAGGGGGGGAATTGCCGCCATGGGGCCTCCCGGCGCCGCGCGCCGAGTGGTTTTTTGCTTCCCATTCCATCGTATTTGTTATATGTATGCGCATGTTTTAATTGTCTCTTCGTAATGGTCTTCCCGCCACGGTATAAGGAGCGCTCTATGTTGAAGGAAATAGCACCACGATTTGCTGTCGCCGCGTTTGCTCTCTCCCTGGTCGCCGGTTGCGCTTCCGGGGAGAAAAACGTGAAGCAGTTCTGGCCCCCTCCTCCCGACGCTCCCAGGATCCAGTACCTGAAGAAGGTCACCGACTCCACGGACGTGGTGGGCAAGAAGTCGATCTCGCTCATCGATCTGGGCCAGGAGGAGGAACGGACCATCCCGATCCTTAAGCCTTACGGGATAGCGGTGCATAAAGGGGTCATCTACCTCTGCGACACCATCCAGGCCCAGGTCGTCATCCTCGATCTGCCGCGCAAGAAGGTCTCGGTGCTTTCCGGCAACAAGGGGCCGGGGCAGCTCACCAAGCCCCTCACCGTCACGGTCGACGCCGACGGCTTCATCTTCGTGGCCGACAGCGCCCGCAAGTGCGTCATGAAGTACGGCCCGGACGGCGCCTTCCTCGCCAAGATAGGCGCCGACGAGAACATGAAGCCGGTGTCGCTGGCCAGCGACGATCTCTACCTCTACGTCCTCGACTCCGGACAGGGGCTCGTGCGCGTCTACGACCGGAAGACCTCGGCGCCCGTGCGCAGCTTCGGCCAGGAAGGGGAGGAACGGGGCAAGCTGTTCACGCCGCTGGGACTCGGGGTGACCAAGACCGGCGACGTCTACGTGACCAACCTGGACGGCCGCATCCTGCATTTCGACCGCGACGGGCACCCGCAGCGGGCCTTCGGCAAGCTGGGGACCGCGTTGTCCGAGTTCAACCGGCCACGGGCGATCACCTTCGATGACAACGGCATCATGTACATCGTGGACGCGGCCAGCCAGGATGTGAGGCTTCTGACCGACCAGTTCCAACTCCTCATGGGTTTCGGCGCGCCGGGGACCCCAGGGAGCCTCAACGTCCCCTCGGGGATCGCCATCTCCAAGGATGACCTCCCCTACTACCAGCAGTTCGCGGACCCCGACTTCGTCCTGGAGCAGGTGCTCTTCGCGGTGAGCCAGTTCGGGACCAGCAAGATCAGCGTCTACGGGTTCGGCAAGAAAAAAGGGGTCGACTACGAGGGGATGGTGAAAGTGCGGCAGGATGAGATCAAGAAGGCCGAGGAGGCGATACTGAAGGCGAAGGCCGCCCAAGAGGCCAAGGAGAAGGAGGCCAAGGCCGCCCAGGAAGGGAAGGATAAGGGCGCCGGACCGGGCACGGCGATTCAGGCCCCGGCAGCGCCGCGCGCGGCGCAGTAGGAGTGCCGATGGGGATTGCGGCGCGACAGGTACTGTGGCTTTTGGCGGCGCTCGTGCTCCTTTCCGGATGCGGGCCGGCGGCCACCCACAGGTTCCTGGTGACTTTCTTCGACGAAGTCCCCAGTTTCCCCCCCCAGGAGCAGTACTGCGCGGAGCTGGACGAGCAGGTGCGCAAGAAGGCGGCGGAGCCGCCGCGAAAGAGCGAGGCGGTCGAGCAGAAGTTGCAAGGCAGCAGCCACCCTCCCTATGCCGAGAAGCGCTGCAACGGCTGTCACCAGTCGGATAAGACCTCGGTGAGCGGGCTTTTGAAGCCCCCCAACGAGCTTTGCTTCATGTGTCACCCGAAGATCCTCAAGCACCGCTTCGCCCACGGCCCCGCCGCCGAGGGGGAATGTCTGGGGTGTCACCTGCCGCACGAGGCGAGCTATCCGTCTCTTCTGGCCAGGCCGCCGGCATCGCTTTGCGACCGGTGCCACTCGGAGCGGCGCGCGGCGGCCGGCATGCACGACAGGATCACGAAGAGCGGGGTCGTCTGCGTCGACTGTCATGACCCGCATTCCGGAACCAGCAAGTATTTCCTGAAGTAGACTAGGACGGGGGGCGGCATCTACCACGTGCAATGCAATAACTGGAGGATTCTGCTGATTCGCCGGCTCGTACCTCGCCTTTTCGGAACCTTGTGTCTGCTTCTTTGCTGTCGCCCGGGGCAAGGGGAGGCCTTTTCCCTTTTGGGAGTCAGGGACTTCGGACAGTCCGTCGGGGCGACCTACTCCCTGCAGCACTCCAAGGATTCCTCCGCCGCCAACAGCACCGTGGTGGATCAGAACTATACCGAGGACTACGGCGTCCAGTTCGACTACTTCGTGGTGAACCCGCTGTTGTGGAAAGGGAGGGCCCTGCTCGACGTCGAGGGGGTGCAAAAGAAGGAGGAGGCCCGGGGTACTACCGCCCGCTCTTCGCAGCTGCGCCTGCGCTACAACCTGAACGCGTACCTGCTGCCGTCGACCCCCTATCCGGTATCCATCGCGGCGAGTTCCGCTCGCGAGACCGTGTCGCTCCCCTTCTCGCCCGACTACGAGAGTGAGCACGACGATCTCTTGACCGTCTTTACGGTTCAGAACCAGTTCGTGCCGTCAGAGCTGAGCCTTTCGCAACAGTCGCAGACCACCTCCGGCCAGGGGCGGGACATCACCCAAAAGAGCCACAGTTTCAACCTGAACACCCGCCCCAGCCTCGGGCTCCTCGGCATGATGAGCGCGTCGGTCAACCTCTCCGAGAGCGATTCCGAGGCCATCGGCAACGACAGTTCCAGCCACAGTTCGTCGGGCACGGCGAACTGTGGCTACCACAACTCCTGGCGCTCGGCGCAAAACCTCGCGCGTAACTTCTCGCTCACCTACGGCTACCACCAAAATGCCGGCACCAGCGTCATCACCACCCAGACCCTGAACAGCGGCCTGGGCTGGGAGTTCGGCAAGGTGCTCCAGGCGGACGCCACCTACTTCTCATCCAAGAGCAGCTCCCTCGAGCAGAAGTCGCAGAGCCAGGGGGTATCAGGCTCCCTCACCCACAAACTCATGGGGAGCCTGAGGACCGCGCTCAGCGCCTCGGCTGCCCGGGACCGCTACGACGAGGGCCAGAACACCTTCATCTCCGGCACCCTCACCCTTGGCTACCACAAGAGGCTCCCGAGCGCCAGCGACACGACCGTCGGTTACGGCTACACGATGAACCGCAACGAACACACCGGCGGGGTCAGCTCCATCTTCGTTTCCGAGGAACGCCACGGCGTCCCCGTCGTGACGCCGGGGCGCATCAGGCTGAACCAGCCGAGCTTCCAGCCGGAAACCATCACCGTGGTGGGGGCGCAGTCCCAGCTTCCCTATCCCCCCTCCTTCTACACCATTGTCCCGGAGGGTATCGAGCTGACCGACCATAACCTCGTCGACACCGACGTCCTGATCAGCTACCGCTATAGCCAGGACCCCAACATCGTCACCGTCGGGACCAACCACAGCGCCAACGCAGCGGTGAACCTCTTTGCCGGCAAGTACCGCATCTACACCAACGCCACCCAAAGCGAGCAGAGGCTCGTCAAGGGGCAGGCCACCTCCCTCACCACCAGCGGCACCAGGCATTTTGACCTGGGCGCTACGGCAAACCTCGCCCCCCACAACCTCTCCGCGGAGCTCGGCTACGACAAGGACTACGCCCAGAACCAGTATTACCTGACCGGCTCCTGGGGGACCTCCACCCCGTATGCAGGCGGGGATGTCTCTTTAAACGCCAACGACCGCTTCACGCTGCAGAGCTCCAACAGCAGGGACGACCAGTACTGGGCCAACAGCCTCTCCCTGCAGAGCACCTACCGCCGCAACTTCGGGCGCATAGCCGGCAAGTTCAAGGCCAACTACGCCAACATGACCAGCGGGGACAGCATCTTTCACACTGCCTCGGTCGGGGCTAACCTGGAGGCCTCCTTCGGCAAGCTCTTCGTACTGCTCAATACCAGCGCGTTGTGGACCTTTTCCGCCGGCGGCAACACGTCCAGCGAATCCATCAGCCTCTCGTTCAGGAGATCGTTTTGAGACCAGGCACACCGTTTTCCCTATCGCTGTTGAGCCTTCTCGCCCTTTGCTCCCTCTGCGCCGCCGGATGCACCATGGGCGCGCGCGACCAGGAGGCGACCCGCAACTGGCCCCCGCGCCCCCATGCGACGCGGATCGTCTGGACCGGGGCGGCCAAGTCACCGGAAAACCTCGAGATCGGCAACGGCTTCTGGGCGAGGCTTTGGCGTGACATCTCCGGGGACAACCCCGATACCATCGCCCGCCCCTACGGTATCCACGCCGACTGCAGGCGGCGCATCCTGGTGGTCGACTCCCAGAAAAAGGGGGTGCACCTCTACGACCGGGAGTTCAAGCGCTACTACTTCGTGGGGGGCAAGGAGTTCACCCTCCCGATCGGGGTCACCGAGGACGAGCACAACACCGCCTTCGTCACCGATTCCGCCGCCGGTGCGGTGTACCGCTTCAACCTGGGTGAGCGGCGGGTAACCCCGTTCGTCACCGGGTTGCAGCGACCGACCGGGATCGTGTTCAACCCGCTCAACCAGATGATCTACGTTACCGACACCCTGGCGGGGCAGGTGCTCGCCTTCGACGGTCAGGGCAAGGAGGTCTTTCGCTTCGGCAGGCCGGGCAAGGGGCGCGGGGAGTTCAACCTGCCCACCGACCTGGCCGTGGACCTCAAAGGGAGGATCTACGTCACCGACCCGCTCAACGCGCGCATCCAGGTCTTCACCCGGGACGGCGCCTACCTCAGGGAGTTCGGCCAGGCCGGCGACACCCCCGGGTACTTCGGCAAACCCAAGGGGGTCGCGGTCAACAGCGAGGGGCACGTCTACGTCTGCGACGCCCAGTACGACCGGGTGCAGGTGTTCAACCAGGAAGGGAAACTGCTGATCTCCTTCGGTTCGACCGGCAACGGCAAGGGGGAGTTCTGGATGCCCTCCGGTATCGCCATCGACAAGGACGACAACATTTTCGTCGCTGACAGCTACAACAACAGAATCCAGCTATTCGGGTACATCTGGCTCGACTAGGGCCGGCAGGGGAACGACGATGGGCTTTGACAAAACCACCCGCAGCGCCATATTGCTGGCCTTTCTCGCCCTGTCCGCCACCACGGCGGCAGCGGCCACCGGAGAAGGGATTCTGACCACCAAGCACAACCTGTCCAAGAGCGGCCCCGGGCCGATCAAGACGGACAGCGAGACCCAGGTCTGCATCTTCTGCCACACACCGCACCATGCCAGCAGCGTCACCCCGCTCTGGAGCCGCCCCATGGCGACCACCGTCTACAGCACCTACAGTTCCACCACGCGTTTCGCGCAACCGGGGCAGCCCACCGGCTCCTCCCGGCTGTGCCTTTCCTGCCACGACGGCACCATCGCCGTGGGCGCGTTGATCAACGACGTCAGCATCCCCATGGCCGGCGGCTTCACCACCATACCGATCGAGAGTCCCAGCAACATCGGGGGGAAGACCGGCGCCGATCTCACCAACGACCACCCGGTCTCGTTTAAGTACGGGGCCGACCTGGTCACCAAGAACAAGCAGCTGAAGCTCCCCAGCGAGATCGACCACAAGCTCAAGCTGGATGCTAACGAGAACATGCAGTGCACCACCTGCCACAATGCCCACACCGACCCCTACGGCAAGTTCCTGGTGATGAGCAACGACAACTCCGCGCTCTGCGTGAGCTGTCACAACGTGACCGGCTGGCAGGGCTCGGTACACAAGTCGAGCCTGCTCGGGGCGCTCAAGGGGTGCCTGAACTGCCACGTCCCGCACAACGCCAAGATGCCGCAGCGGCTGATGAAGGGGTACCCGGAGGAGATGAACTGCCTCCCCTGTCATTCCGCCACCGGGGGCGCCAGCGACATCCAGTCGCAGCTCGCGCTCCCCTCCAGGCACGACGTGCGCGACACCACCGGGGTGCACGACACCGCCGAGTCCATCCTGGGGATGCAGAAACACGTGGAGTGCGAGGACTGCCATAACCCGCACGCAGTGCAGGCGTTGGGTGCCGTGGCCCCGGCGGTCAGCGGCGCCCTGGACAAGGTCAGGGGGGTAGCCCTGGGGGGGGAGGTGAAGGACACCGCCCTCTACGAGTACGAGGTCTGCTTCAAGTGCCATGCGGACAAGAACTTCTCCAGCAGCACCATCGTGCGGCAGCTCCCCTCGCTCAACCTGCGCCTGAAATTCGCCCTGGAGAACCCCTCGTACCACCCGGTCGAGGGCCCGGGCAAGGTCTCGCCGGTGCAGAGTCTGCGCAACGACCTGGGCTACACCAGTTCCAGCATCATCTACTGCACCGCCTGCCACGGCAGCGACCAGAGCGTCAAGGCCGGAGGCACCGGCCCCAACGGTCCCCACGGCTCCAGTTACCCCTACCTGCTGTTGGCCCGCTACGACACCGAGACCTACCCGCGCAGTTACAGCGACTCAAACTACGCGCTGTGCTTTCGCTGCCATGCCCAGGAGCGCCTCTTCGCCGCCACCTCCCCGTTCTCGGTGCCGGCGAGCGGGCTCGCCCTGCACGACGTGCATGTCGTGCAACAGGGGGTGCCCTGCTTCATCTGCCACGACCCCCACGGCACCAGCCGTGCCGCCGGGGCCAGCGACCAGAAAAACTCCCACCTGATCAACTTCGCCACCAACTTCAAGATCGTGGCCAGCTACGACGGCACCAGCTACCCGAGGACGTGCACCTCGAGCTGCCACTCCGATAACCCCAGGAGCTACGGCCCGGCGGCCGCACCCGCCGCAAAGTCCATCTCCAGAATTAAAAAGCCCGCGCTGCGCCCCTTCTGAGGGAGCAGTCGCGGGCCTTTGAAACGTTGGCGGTCCCCCTACTGTATGACCACGCTGGTATCCACCGCCTTGTACTCCTGCACCACGCCGCTGTCATCGAAGCTTACCGTCAGCGTCGTGACGGGCTGCTGTCCTCCCTTCGCCACGGCTTGCAGCGGCGGCGCGGTCCAGTAGTTCCAGACCTGGGCCGGGCCGGTGGCCACACCCACCGACCTTCTCTGGATCGAGTTGGGTGTGCCGATCTTGGCGAGGATCTCCTCACGCGTCGTCCTCCCTTTCACGATCACCTCATTCACGTACGTCGGCGAGAAATTCCTCTCGCTATTCGGGGCTGCCTCCCCGGCCTTCTGCGCGGGGGCATGCGCGCATGCGCCAAGAAGCAGCGCCGCCAGCACCAGACACAATTTTTTCATCTGCGATTCCTCCTGTAGGTTCAAGAAAATACTGGAAGTTGAATATGCAATTTCTCAGCCGGATTCCGGGCGCGACGTGGTTCCGGCCCCTTAGCGCCACGGCAACCGCAAGCCACGTCCCGGCCCTGCGTCTTTTCCCCCAGCTAGGTTAAATGCCCCCGCAGCATGCCCCACCCGTCACGTGCCGCCTCACCCCCTTCTGGGTTGTTCACCCCAGACGGGGCAGGGGGGGTGCACGGAGGAATCAACGGCAAGGCCCCGCTTGTTCCGGCGACGCGTTTCGCGGCGAAACGCAATATCCGATGGGATTCAAGTCGTTTGTGCGGCGCCGGGATCGTCGTCTCCCGCTTATTTGACGTTGCCGGCGACTTTAATTTTCCGATTTGAATATATTGGTATTGCTATTGCTGTAGGTGTGACGGCTCTCTTTAAAACTGGTTGTAGCAGCACGCTGCATCCCGTACCACTGCACTCCCCCAAGCGCAGGAAGGACGGGCGAAGGAACTGCAATGAAGGTTCATAATCCAAATGTCAAAAAGGAACCACTCATGAAGAGAACGAAAAAGACAAGTTCGCTTCTGACGGTCACAGCGGCAGTCGCCGGGGTCGCCATGGGCGCAAGCATCGCCATGGCAGCGCACCCGCCGATCCAGCTGTACACCTACGAAGAAGTGGCCCAGCAGATGGGCTTCCCGAAAGCCCCGGTCATGGTCGATAGGGTAACCAAGCAGGGGATGCCGTACTCCCCGAAGCAGACCTGCTTCGGCGACCAGGGCACCACCGCCTGCCACGGTAACGCCGCCTCCGGCAACTCGAAGCTCGCTAAGAGCTACGACGACCTCTCAAAGCACGCCTACCACGCAGCCCTCGGTTTCAACGAGTGGATGGACAACTCCAAGGGGGGGCTCTTCGTCAGTACCGGCGACGCCGACCTCCTGCCCAAGGGCACCCAGACCGGCCTCGCGGCCAACAAGCCGTGGGTACAGTCACACGGCCACAACGGCAAGTGGTGACCGCCTTCTCTCCGCCAGGTGGCGGATTATCAGCTGAACGGTCAGGGCCAGTACATCAACTACATGCAGCCGGGCGTCGACGGCTTCAAGAACTTCCTTAAAGGGGGCAATGACGCCAGCGGCAACCCGTATCCGAAAGTCGAGATGTCCCTTTGGGACCAGGCGACCATGTGCGGTACCTGCCACGTGGGTGGCGTCTTCTACGAAGAGGACAGGATGGGCACCCGCCTGCCGGCCAGGACCCTCGCCGACTGGGGCCCGGCCTTCACGGGCGCGGCACCGAACCTCAACCCGATCACCGCGACCGTGTGGGAGAACTACTCCACCACCGGTAAGGACAAGTCCTTCGTCGCCATGTCCCCCTGGGTCTACCCGGTCTACATGGGGATGGGCGGCGCTCCCGACCCAAACCTTGCCGACGGCGGCCCGATGATCGTTCCCTACGGCTGGGCGCCCAAAGACATGACCATGGCCAACAACAACGGCGGGGCTCCCTACACCGTCAAGGCCGGCCAACTCATGATGCCCAACGTCAAGGAGATGGACTGCCTCTTCTGCCACCTCAAAGGCTATGACAACGTGATGACCTCCGTCATGGTCCAGGCCGGTTCCCTTGCCGCCGCCCCGACCACCGGCGCCGGCCTCTTCGACATGTTCTCCCTGAGCCCGACCTACATGGGTTACGATCCGAGAAACGGCAAGAGCGCCTTCTACCGTATCGGCGCTGGAAATCTTCCCCCGGCATTCGCGAGCTACTCCTCGCACGAGGTCGTCTTCCTGACCGCTGCCGTGACGGAGAACATCAAGGGCAAGCCGGACGAGAACAACTGCCACCAGTGCCACGCCTCGAAGACGCTCAAGAACTTCCCCGAGATGTTCGGCGTCACCGGCACAAGCACGGGCTTTCTCTCCTCCGCCCCGATGGTGTACGACCCGGCCAACGGCGTGGGCCCCCTGGGCAAGAAGATGGTCAACTACGACATCAACTCCCCGCTCATGCAGTCCGGCGCCTCCCCGGTCCTCACCGGGAATAACGTCCAGAATTTCATGATGGCCGGCCTCGCCTACCCGCAGGCCAGCGGTCCCTCCGGGTACAACACCCTGGATGCGTCCAAGGGCGAAATCGGCGGCGGCAACCCGGCCATGACCGGTCCGCTGTTCTACTCCACCATGGACGGCAAGCCTGTCGACCAGAACACCCTGAAGAAGTCCACCATGCCGTTCCCCCGCGCCGAGTGGTTCAAGCGCGGTGACGCATGGCAGGCCGGCCAGGACGTTCACGGCAGCTTCGGCTGCGCCGGCTGCCACTTCACCGGCAACTCCACCGACAAGAACCAGTGCGACCCGGCCCGCGGCTTCGATGCGGCCTCCACCATCCAGGACGGCCTGCCCCCCATCAAGGAGCGCCAGCCGTTACTTGAGCAAGGTCAGACCCTGGACGCGGCCATCAAGAAGCACGACACCCGTAACACCATGAAGCGTTGCGAGTTCTGCCACGTCACCGGCACCGACTACAACGGCAACCCCATCGAGACCTACGGCGCGCCCAACCCGAACCTGGCCCACGCCAACGCGGGGCTTCTGGCCAACCTGACCCAGATCGTCGACAAGCCCGGCCTGCACGGCGACTTCGGCGGTAAAGGGGTCCCCAGGGAGTCCAACTTCACCACCCAGGAAAAAGGCGCCGTAGATGGCGTTCAAAAGCCGGGCGGCACCATTTTGGGCCGCGGCAACCACCTCGACGTCATGGACTGCACCGTCTGCCACGTCGACAAGGTGAGCATGGCGGTACGCTCGCTCGACGCCACCTCCGGCATGCGCTTCCCCGCCATCGTCGGCACCGACCCGATGAAGGGTATGCTCGGCCTCTTCGAAGACCCGACCGGCATGGGCGCGGCAGCAACCGGCATGGGCGGCGAATTGAAGCACTGGACACCGGTCGTCACGTGGCAGCCTTACGGCAACATGGAGGGAACGCTTAGCTGGGCCAACAAGCCGGCCGACCAGCGCTTCCAGTTCCGTCGCAAGCTGTACCTGACAAACCCCATCAGCGCGATCCTCTTCAACAACGAGGGGAGCACCGTGGACGCCAACGGCGACGGCGTCACCGGCGGCATGCTGATCGGCGACGACGAGGCCACCGGCCTCCCCACCGCCAGCACCAAGCCGTCCTTGAAGGGATACCGCGACGTCTTCACCGGCGACGTTCCCAACAAGAACAACACCTCCGGCTTCGAACTCCCGATCTTCGACCCGTGGGCCATGCGCGAACTGAAGTCCGGCTTCAACTTCGTGCCGGCTCCGCTCTCCGTCATCGGCGCGGGCTTTGGCGGCTTCGGTACTCCGGCCGGCATGACCGACCCGACCAACGGCGCGTACACAAGCCTCTACGGCCCGAACGGCATGTTCTCCAACGACAACTGGAAGTACGCTTCCGTATGGAGCGGCGCCGTCGTATTCACCGAGCCGGATCAGATCCGCGGCTACAAGCAGTACCGCACCGCCATCAAGGACGCCACCGACGGCAAATCCTGGATGAACACCACCCTCACCATGATCGGCGCACCGTTCATGGTCACCCACGGCGTGAAACCGACCGACATCTACGCCAAGGGTAAATCATGCGCCGACTGCCACGGGGCGGGCAAAGGGTTCTTCAAAGGTAGCTTCGACATGGTCGGCCCGGCCCTCCCGGCGACCAAGAGCTACGACCCGAGCACCTACCCGGCGACCGACGCCAACGGCAACCTCATTGTCGACCCGGCAACGGGCGAGCCGGTGCGCGGCACCGCCCAGGGGTTGAGCATCCCCGGCGACCAGGGCAACATGATGATGCGTCCGCTTGAACCGGTCCGCATCAAGGCCTACAAAGGCGACCTGCGCGGCTACTTCGAGAGCTACAACAAGCTCGGCCAGCCGCGTGAAGTCAATTTCGTCCACGACGTGAACGTGGGCGGCGTCGACTACAGCTACGCATCCACCATCGACCGCTCCGAAATCGCCTACCCGGCGGAAGACGGCGCGATCTACTACAAGGTTGGCCAGGTCAACGCTGACGGCACCGTCAACGGTGGCGCCCAGCCGATGACCGGCGCAGCATACGCAACCTACCTCGAGACGGAGGTATCCCCCGTACTTGCCGATTACGGCATCGGGATCGATCCGGTTGCGAAGATCAACGCCATCGCCGACGCCAGCGCAGTTGACCTCGGCGTGCAGGTGAAGCAAAACGACACGGTAGCGCTTTCCGCATCTCTGGCGCAACCAAACGGCGGCACCGCCGACGTCGGTACCGTTACCTACGCCTGGAGCACCAGCGACGGTACGGCCGTCACCGGTGCCAACTCCAGGACCGGTGCTACCGTCAACTTCACCACCCTGGGCACCAAGACCATCACCCTCACGGTAACCGACGAAGAGGGCAAGGTCAGCCAGACCAGCACCACCGTCAACGTGATCGTACCTCCGGTCACCATCAGCTGGAACGGCACCACCGATGTCGCCACCTTCTCGAGCTTCCCGACGGGCACCGCCTCCGTGAAGATCGCCTGGGGCGACGGTTTCAGCACCACCAAGAGCGGCACCGCCGTTACCGACCCGCTCACCGTGAAGCACCTGTACTCGACCGGAACCGCCAAGACCATCAAGTTCTACTGCTACAACGGAACTGGCGTCCAGATCGGCTACCAGCAGGCAACCATCCTGCCGTAATGGGTAACTGAAACACTGTAATTTTGATGCAATTTAGCCCGGAGGTACCCCCTCCGGGCTTTTCCTGTAACGGCCTTGAACCGCTCACAGGAAATCGCGGATCTTGCAGCACTTCCGCGAGGCCCCGAGCACCGTACACCACGTGGCGGCCTTGACCGCCCAACCAAGAGGGGGTCGTATGAGCAAAATTGTAGGAACTGCTGCAGGTCTGTTACTCGCGCTGGCACTGATCGCCGCGCCGCTGGTCGCGCACGCGGCCCATCCCAAGCCCGGGGAGTACGGCGCGCGCGGCATGCTGTTCAACCCCGCGATGCTCGGCATCCCCCTGCTCGACTACTTCAACGCCGCGCCCATCATCGCGACCGGGCCGGCCGTCAACGGCCGCTACAACGCTCTCCCCCCGTTCGGGACCAAGGCGAGCTGCAACCTGTGCCACTTCGACATCGTGGCCAACGAGAACATGAACCGCCACGCCACCATGTCCTTCAACAAGCTCACCTGGCCGCAGTACGGCTACGGCTACGACAAGGAAAAACCCTGGATGTCGGGGCCGGGCAAGTTCGGCAAATGGTCGCCGTTTTACAACCGTCAGCTCGGTAACATGAACGCCGTCTACGGCACCGAGGCGGACATCCTGAAGAAACTGGACATGGGAGCCTTCGAGTTCACCACCGAGTGCGGCGTCTGTCATGTCGGCGGGGGACCCGGTACCTCCAACCCCTACAATTTCACCTTCCCGTGGCGGGTGAGCGACTACTTCGGTCGCGACCGCGGTGCGGGGGGGATCCACAGCAACCTCGACAACGAACAGCGCAACCAGTCCATCGCCAACGACTACATCTTCCCGCTGCCGCTTAGCAGCCCCTACTACCCGCGCCGCGTGCCGCTCAACCCGTGGGACTTCTTCGTCAACGACGAGGGGACGCTGAAGACGGTCGACTGGGCCTCCTGGGGGATGAACGGGACCATGCAGATGGACTGCCTCATGTGCCACTTGCAGGGGTACGACCACCTCGCGCGCAACCAGGAGATCGTCCGCTACCAGCGCCTGTACAACGCCGGCACCGTCGGCTCGGGCATCGCCACGGTGGACCCCGCCGGCGGTGAGGGGTTCAATATGAGCTATGACGCCTCCATGCTCAAGGTGGGCAGCGACGGCACCCTGTACCTCGATTCCTCGTTCACCGACAGGATCACCCGCTCGCCCCGGGCGGAAAACTGCGTCCACTGCCACATGCCGACAGCGGTGAAGAACCAGCCCTACGTGGACTGGAAATCGCGCTTTTATTCCTACGATGCGGTCCCCTCGGACAATCCGGCCGCCCCGGGCAACGTGAAGCCCCCCCGCTACCTGAGCGACCTGGTGAAGCGCGGCGACATCTGGAGCAAGGACGAGGTTCATCTCACCCTGGAGTGCGCCGGGTGCCACACCCAGACCGGCAAGTACCAGGCCTGGAAGCCCACGGACCCCAACTACATGCACAGCCCTGGCAAGGGGTACGACCCGATGAGCACCGGTTCCGACGAGTTCGGCGGCACGGTGAAGTTCTGCTACGACTGCCACGTGCTGGCCGGCGACCTGAACGGCGACGGGGTGAAGGACATCGACATCCTGGGCGCTCCCAACCCCAACTACGCACACAAGAACGCCGGGCTCATGATCAACGTCGTGCCCAAGGCGCGGCGCATCGACAGCCAGGGCGCGGAGGTGGAATTCACCGGCAACCACCTCGACGTCATCGCCTGCACCTCGTGCCATGTCAGAAAGAGGTACGCGGCAGGGCGTTCGGTGGACTTCAGCACCGGCAGCCAGTTCTTCAACATGGTCGGCAACCCGCTGGATCAGGAAAATGGCAGCATCGACGTCGACATCGCCTTCAGCTGGAAGGAGACCACCCCGGTGAAGCTGTTGCCGGACGGAACCCCCAACCCGCTCTGGCGCCGGCTGATCTACCCGTTCAACTACGTCACCGGCATCTACTGGAACAACATCGGCACCACGGACGCCAACGGCGACGGCTTCACCACGGGGATGAGCAACAACGGCAAGGTGGTCTCGGCAGATCCCTTCTTCCAGAGGAACGTGAAGGACAACTTCAGCTACGGGGTGAACGCGGAAAACAACCGGATCCCCACCGGCCTTGCCGGTTCCACGGTGTTCGATGCCCAATCCCTGAAGAACGCCGAGGGGGGCGTGGTGTTCAGCCGCCCTGCGGAGATCGAGGCGTACAAGGCGAAGGTGACCGGAAAGGACGCCGGCCTGGTGCCCCAGTTGGTTCTCGAGTCGGAGCCTTATCTGCTCATGCACAACATCGCCCAGGTCGGCAGCTACGCCCTGGGGAGGCATAGGGTAGACGGGGCCGGCAAGAAGGTGTACGGCTGCTCCGACTGCCACGGTGCCGCCGGAGGCATCTTCAACGGCACCATCAACATGCTGGGCAAGGGGAAGCGCCCGGACAACACGGAGACCCCGCTTACCGTGCAGTACAACAACAGCTCGGACCTCCTCACCAAGGCGCTCTACTGGGATCGCACCGGCGTGCGCAAGAGCTTCTCCTTCGCCGATACGGCCAGCGTCCCCAAGAGAACCAGGGATGCCGAGCGCAGGGAGTTTCTGGGGTACGACGCCGCCCGCGTGACGGCGCTGAACGCCCCGCAGGATCCGACCCTGTTCGGCATGGAGGTGGATCCCAAAGCGGTCATCGACCCGGTGGCCGACGCCGATGCCACCATCCTGGGCATCCAAGTGGTGACCGGGAGCAAGGTGCAGCTCACCTGCCCCCCCGGCCAGTACCTGGACGCCAACGCCAACGGCAAGTACGACAGCGGTGAAACCCTGGTCGGCACCGTGACCTACCAGTGGGCCGCCTCGGACGGCAGCGCCATCACCGGCAACGGCACCCGCAGCGCCAGCGTGACCTTCACCGGCACGGGCAACAGGACCATCACCCTGACCGTGAGCGACGAGGAGGGGAAGGTGAACACCTCCTCGGTGACGGTCACCGTGGTCCCCCCGCCGATCAGCATCGCCTGGAACGCCGATACCGACACGGCCACCGTCACTTCCTTCCCGGCCGGCACCGCGTCGGCCAAGGTGTACTGGGGCGACGGTCTTTCCACCACGAGAAGCGGCTCCTATTTCACCGACCCGCTGGTCATGGTACACAAGTACTCGACCGCCACGCAAAAGACCATCAAGGTCTATTGCTACGATTCGGGCGGCACCCAGGTGGGGTACATGCAAAAAAACATCACGCCGTAATCCCGTTCACGACAACCGCGGCCCGGAGCGATGCTCCGGGCCGTTTCGTATCCACTTTCCCCGGTGATCAAAGGGGTTTTCCGTTGCCTGGGAGGCGCGGATGCGGTAATCTACCGTCGCTCCGTCTCCCGGGTGCAGCAAGCGAAAGAGGACCACGTGAAAACAGACCTTTTTGCCAGCATCGTCGCCAATCTCTCCGACGGGATCTATGTCATCCAACACGACCGGGCGATCTTCTTGAACCAGCGCTTTGGCGAGATCTTCGGCTACCGGGACCACGAGAGCCTGATCGGCTGCGACATGTTCGCCAAGGTCTACCCGGACTGGCAGAGCGTCGACCTGTTCCGCAAGGTCCACGAGCAGCTCCTGTCCGGCAACTACGAGAAGATTTCCTGGGGGCAGCCCTCGTCCAAGGTGGACGGCACCCCCTTCTGGATCGAGGTCGAGGCGCGCCTGATCGAGGTGCAGGGGGAGCCCGCCATTTTCGGCACCTTCCTGGACCGCACCGACTGCAAGCTGATCGGTGAGGCGATGCACGCCTCCCAGGAGACGCTGCGCCTTTTGCTGGACGCCATGGAGGACCGGGTCTACGTGGTCACCGACGACTACCGCCTGGTGTACGCCAACCGCAAGATGCGGGCGGCCCTGCGCGGTGAGATGGAAAAGGAGTACTGCTACAAGCTCTGCCGCGGCCTGGATGAGCCGTGCGAGGACTGCTCCACCGACCATGTCTTCATCTCGGAGCGTCCCATGCAAAAGGAATACTTCAACCAACTGGCCCAGTGCTGGTATTCGGTCATCGAGCTGCCGGTGCGCATGCCGGGCATCGACCGCCCCACCAAGCTCGCCGTGGCCCGCGACATCACCGAGCGCAAGGAGGCAGAGGAAAAGGTCCGCGCCCTGTCGCACCGGCTCATCAACGTCCAGGAGGACGAGAGAAAGCACCTCTCCCGGGAACTGCACGACGACCTGGGGCAGCGCCTGAACGCGGCCAAGATCGCCGTGGACCTGTTGGCGCAGGACCTATCGTCGACGCCCGGGGACATCGCCCTGCGCCTGGGGCAGCTCTCCCAGATGCTCAAGGGGGGAGTGGAGAGCGTGCGCCACCTGAGCGCCGGCCTGCGTCCCACTTCGCTGGAACGGCTGGGGCTGGTCGAGGCGATCCGCAACGACTGCGACCAGTTGGTCGGCCGCCGCGGTCTCAGGGTCGATTTCACCCACCACGGCATGGAGGGGGTGCGGCTTTCCCAAGACGCCGAGATCAACCTGTACCGCGTGGTGCAGGAGGCGCTCAACAACGTGGTCAAGCACGCCGGGGCGACCGAGGTGGGGATCCAGCTGGTGGCCTCGTACCCGATCGTCAGGATGCGCATCCGGGACAACGGCGCCGGCTTCGATCCCGCCTCGTGCAAGGGTAAGCGCTGCGATGGGCTGGGGCTGGTGGGTATGGCGGAGCGGGTGGACCTGCTGCACGGCTCCTTCAAGATCCACTCCAATCCCGGCATGGGGACCCGGCTCACCGTGGAGATCCCCATCGCGGACGACGCCGAAGGCGAGCCGGCGAGGAAATAACGGCCAGGGGCGGGGTTCGACCCGCCAGGCCTAACTGCAATGCAATGAGGAGGGGAGATGGCAGCTAAGAGCCGTGTGATCATCGTGGATGACCATCCGCTGTTCCGGGACGGGCTGAAGAGCCTGATCGCCAGGAGCACCAAGTACGAAACGGTCGGCGAGGCCGGCAGCGGCGAGGAGGCCCTCCGCCTGGCGCAGGAGCTCGCCCCCGACCTGATGACCATGGACGTTTCCCTGCCGGACATGAGCGGCATCGAGGCGACCAGGAAGATCGTCCAGTCGCTTCCCTCGGTGAAGATCCTGATGCTCAGCATGTACCAGAACCTCGAGTACGCCACCGACTCCTTCAAGGCCGGCGCGCGCGGCTACATCGTCAAGGAGGCCACCAGCGACCGGCTCATCGAGGCCATGGACGCGCTCTCCCAGGGGGAGCACTTCCTGGACGGGCAGCTCTCCGGCGACATGGTGATCCGGCACCTCTCCGGGCAGGGAAAGGACGGCGCCGTGCAGGACGCCCGCTACGCGCTTCTCTCCGCCCGGGAGCAGCAGGTGATGCGCCTGGTGGCCGAGGGGGGCTCCTCCCGCAGCATCGCCGAACAGCTCCAGGTGAGCGCGAAGACCGTGGAGAACCACCGCACCAACCTGATGAAGAAGCTGGACGTGCACAGCCGCATCGAGCTGGTGCGCTACGCCGCGCGCCTGGGCCTCATCGACCTGGAGCAGTGGAAATAGAACGACCACCTTCCTAGGGCAAATACCCCACCCTTGTCCGCGACGGTGGGGTGTTTGCCCCAGTTTTTCAGACCACCGACCCTAAAGCCTCACCCCGCCCGACACCATTTCTTTTTGCAACCTCCCGTTTTAACTCGCTTCACCCGCATAATGCCAACACCCCAGAACATGGGTACGCTTCCTGCTATGCACCCGGTCAACAGGTTCGGCTCTCTACCGTTCCCGCGGAAGTCACGCACCGCACCCCGGTTCCCCCACCGGGGAACCCGGCGTGCTTGCTATCGGTCGCCCGTGCTGTGCGACTTGCAATGGCAAAGATCTTTCAAGGAGGCTACCAATGCACCACTCGAGGAAAAAGGTCGTCAAGTCGGCCGCCATATCCTCCGCAGTCCTGTTAGGGCTCGCGGCAGGGTCGGCGCTGGCCGCTACCGGCGACCACACCAACATCATCCTTAAAGACTGGCAGGGCCAGGAGATCGCCCGTCCGCTGGACGGCAGCGCGGCTCCCGCCTACAGCGTGAAGCAAACCTGCTTCGGCACCAACAACGGTGTCGCCTGCCATGGCAACAGCACCGTCGGCAACGCGAAGTTCAGCTACGACGACATCGAAAGGCACAGCTACCACACCCAGCTGGGCGCCAACGAGTTCAAGGGCTTCAACCCGGCCAACCCCGACGCCTACAACCCCTACACCGGATCCGGCGACAAGTGGCGTCCGGGCGCAGGCCCCCAGGGCAAGAACTGGGTGCAGAGCCCGGGCCACTTCGGGAGCTGGTGACCGCCCTCCGCTCGCCAGTTGGCGAGAGCATATAAAGACGGCGCAGGCGCAAGCTACAGCGGCAGCACCAACCAGTTCGTGACCGTTCCCTTCGGCAGCGTGCTGGTCGATGCCACCAACCCCGGCGCGGGCCAGCAGGCCAACCCCACCGGCAAGTTCTTCGAAATCTTCTCCTTCGGCGCCGACACCGGTGCCGGTCAGCTCGCTTACAAGCAGAAGGTGGACAACTCCAACGCGGGCGTCATGCGCGACTGCGCCGAGTGCCACGTCGGCGGCGGCATGAACGAGTACGCCTACGCCAACATGCCGACCGCGGCCTACGATCCGGCCGCCCGTACCTCCCTGCGCAGCTTCGACTTCGGCACCGCGGTCACCGCCTGGAACTACTTCGTCGACATCTTCAACACCGACGTGACCAAGCGCGGCGACGTAGTCAAGCAGGACTACGCCCAGACCGGCGTCCTGGAGATGGACTGCCTCATGTGCCACCAGACCGGCTACGACTGGGCGGCTCGCAAGGAAGCGGTACGCAAGGGCGAGTTTGACGCATCCCGCGCCGTCGGCGCCAAGCTGGTCAACAGCGTCGCCAGCGGCACCCAGGTCTTCTACAACTACACCGCCGTCAAGACCAACGCCACCGGCAAGCTCTACGTCGACCTGAGCAGCACCCTGAACAGCAAGCCCACCTCCTCCAACTGTGCCTCCTGCCACCAGTCGCAGTACAACGTCGACTGGAAGAAGCGTGGCGAACAGTGGCTGGAAGGGCAGGAAGTCCACTACAGCCTTGGCTGCATGGCCTGCCACCAGCGCAAGGACGTGACCAACCCGCAAGTCGGCACCTCCGGTCTGGTCACCGATGCCAAGCTCGGCCTGTGCGATCCCGCCAAGGGTGGGGCTTCTGATTTCGATGCCATGTGGAACAAGCTTGACACCGTCAACTTCAAACATTGCACCGATTGCCACGAGCCGACCGGCACCCCGGCCTGGCCGACCTACGGCGCTCCCAATTCCGAGAACGCCCACACCACCAAGGGGCTGAACGCCAAGATTGCCTTCGACAAGAACGGCGCTCCGGCCAGCCACATGGAAATCATGGACTGCACCGCCTGCCACATCAACAAGAACTTCGATGGCGGCGCCATGGTTGACGGCACCGGTGCCGACCTGGAAGGGCGCGTGGCGCTGCACGACGAGCCGCAGGTCGCCCGCGACATGAAAGGCACCGACGGCAACGCGCTGTACTGGAACAACGGCAAGCTCTATGGGGCCAACCTCTTGACCTCCTCGTTCCTGCGCGACATGAACGGCATGGATGCCGCCAACTTCGGCCTCGACGGCAACAACGACGGCCGCAACGCCGGCATGGATACCCTGCTGCAGACCCACATCAACGACCTGAACAACGCCGTGGGCGCCAAAGCGGTGACCATGGAGAAAAATGCCGACGGCAGCTGGGTCAACGAGGCAGAGATGTCCGCCCTCTACGCCAGGATCAACGGCGACAGCACCGGCACCGCCTCCGCCGGCGATCAGACCAAGCTTTCCGGCGGTCTGAAGCAGCTTCTGGGCATCAGCGACGCCAACAACGACTACAAGCTGATCCCGAAATTGTCCGTCCTGATGGTCCCCTTCAAGGCGAGCCACAACATCGCCCGCACCGCCACCATGGCGTGGGGTAAAGGCGGCTGCTCCGACTGCCACGGCGACAAGAAAGGGTTCTACAACGGCGCCTACCCGATCCTCGGCAACATGAGCGGCGTCGACAGCAACGGCAAGAACAAGTTCCGCTTCTACTCCAACCAGGTCACCACCTTCACCAAGGTCAACGGCCTGGCCGACACCACCGACTCTCACCCGAGCGTCGTCACCAAGAAGGGCGACAGGACCGTACCGGTCACCCTGCTGACCAAGTTCGACGGCCCGTATGTCAACAACACCCTCGCCGTCGACAACCAGACCCTGCGCAACATCGACAGGAGCGAGGTGATCTACGAGGCGACCTTCCAGGCCCGCGACACCGCCTGGTACACCGCCATCACCGGTGCCGCCCCGGCCGCTTCCTGCTCCGGCCCGACCAGCCCGTTCTACTGCGCCACCCCGACCGGTGTCAGCACCCAGGATGCCGTGAAGTCCAAGGCGACCTCCACCAAGGGTTGGCTGCTCAAGGTCGAGGTACGTCCGGCCGGTGATGCCAGCGTGAACAGCATCACCTTCCGCACCGCTCAGCTCGGCAAGGACAACGCCACCACCATGGCTGAAGTCGTGGCTGCACTGCCGGCAAGCTTCACCACCAACCCCGACTTCACCGTCACCGAGGCGGGCGGGGCACTCACCATCACCGCCGCAGCAGGCAAGGAGATCCGTATCTCCTCGCAGACCGACTCCGGCCCGCTTGGGCTCAAGGGCAAGGTCTACAAGGCCGACCCGATCGTGCGCGGCGGCAACAGCTACGCCACCCGTGACGCCTATGTCGGCTACCTGAACACCCTGACCAGCCCGGCGGCATTCGGCATCGGTATCGACCCGGTCGCCTCCATCAACCCCATCGCCGACGCCAGCGCCATCGACCTCGGCGTGCAGGTGAAGCAAAGCGTCGACGTCGCCCTGTCCGCTCCCGCGGCACAGACCAACGGCGGCATCGAGGTGGGCAACGTGACCTACGCCTGGAGCAGCAGCGACGGCGTGGTCACCAGCCCGAGCTCCAGGACCGCGGCCAGCGTCAAGTTCGCCACCCTGGGCACCAAGACCATCACCCTCACGGTAACCGATGAAGAGGGCAAGGTCAGCCGGACCAGCACCAACGTCACGGTCATCCTGCCGCCGATCACCATCGGCTGGGATGGCGTCAACGACATCGCCACCTTCACGAACTTCCCCGTGGGCACCGCCTCCGTGAAAGTCGCCTGGGGCGACGGTTTCAGCACCACCAAGAGCGGCACCGCCGTTATCGACCCGCTCAACGTGAAACACCTGTATTCGACCGGCACCGCCAAGACCATCAAGTTCTACTGCTATAACGGAACTGGCGCGCAGATCGGCTACCAGCAGGCGACCATCACCCCCTAATGGGGCCAAGCTGAATCCATGTTGAACCCGGCCCGGAGGAGCGATCCTCCGGGCCTTTTTTCGCTTGACCGTATCCGGTTTTCCGGATATGTTTTCCCGCATGGAAAACTTAGCGCTCCTGTTTCAGTCTCTCGACGATCAGACCCGCCTGCGCCTTTTGGCGCTCCTCATCGAAGCCGGGGAATTGTGCGTCTGCGATCTGGTGGCCGTGCTCAAACTCCCCCAGTCGACCGTTTCCCGCCAGCTCGGCATCCTGAAAAGCGCCGGCTGGGTGCAGGGGAGGCGGGTGGGGGCCTGGAACCATTACTCCATCGCCACCTCGCTCGAGCCGGTGCAGCAGTTCCTGATGCCGGTCTTGCGCAACTTCCTGCTGGTCACGGAAACGGCGCGGGAGGACCTGGTGCGGCTGCGGCAACGCCGCGATCCGGCCTGCTGTTCCGGCGGGGTTGCATCCAAAAAAACGGATACTGCGGGGCGCGCCCCCGGGGAGGAACAGTCATGAGCGAAGAGACCCAGATGCGCCGCTTCAAGAAGATCGAGATGAAAAAGCCTGCTTCCTCCTCTTGCGCGTCGGAACTCGGAGCGAACCCCGATGCGCCCCCCTGCTGAGGCCCTCCCACCTCCGCCGGCGGCGGAGAGATCACCGATCAAGTCCCCGGTTTCCTCGGCTGGGTTGCCGCGGGAAGTCGTCGGGCGCCGCGCATCAGCGGCAGCCTGACCTGGGCCGACCACTGGGGCGCCTGCCTGGCGCGCTGGGGGATCAACAGGATGACCTTCATGGTCCCGCCGGGCCTCTACGCCATCGGCACACCCGACGCGCAGGCGCCGGTCGTGGTGACCGCCAACTACAAGATGAGCTACGACATCGTGCGCCGGGCCCTGTCTGGCAGAAACGTCTGGCTCCTGGTCCTGGAAACCTACGGCATCAACGTCTGGTGCGCGGCAGGGAAGGGGACCTTCGGCACAGGCGAACTGGTGCGCCGCATCGAAGCGAGCGGTCTCGCCCAGGCCGTCAGCCATCGGCGCCTGATCCTCCCCATCCTGGGAGCGGCCGGGGTGTCGGCGCACCGGGTCAAGCAGAGAAGCGGCTTCGAGGTCGTCTACGCCACCGTGCGTGCGGACGATCTCCCGGCTTACTTGGACCAGGGCGGCACCGCCACCCCTGCCATGCGCGAGCTTCGCTTCAACTGGTACGACCGCCTGGTGCTGATCCCGGTGGAAATCGTCCTGGCCGCGAAGCCGGTGGCCCCGGTCGCAGCGCTTCTCTACCTCGGGGCCCGTCTCTTTTGGGGTGCCGATGCCGCTGCCGCGACGGCGCTTGCCTTTCTCGGGGCGGTCTTGACCGGGATCGCCGCCGGACCGCTTTTGTTGCCGCTGCTTCCCGGCAGGAGCTTCGCGGTCAAGGGCGCCTGCGCCGGGCTCCTCTACTGCGCGCTCCTCTATGCCCTCGCCGCAGGGGTGAGGTGGGGCGGGGCGGCGACCGCGGCCTGCTTCCTGGCGCTTCCGGCGGTCTCCGCGTTCTACACGCTCAACTTCACCGGCTGTACCACCTACACCTCCAAGTCGGGGGTGAAGAAGGAGATGCGCCTGGGACTGCCGATCATGGCGGGTGCCCTGGGCGTTGCGCTCATCATCGTCATAGCCGGACGGCTGCTGGTCTGAGGGGGAAGCTATGAAAGGTTTCAGGTATCTGGAAGGGGTAGCGACGCTGGAGCTTTCCAGCGCGCTGTGCATCGGCTGCGGCAGGTGTGTCGAGGTCTGCCCGCACCAGGTGTTCCGCATGGAAGAGAAACGCGCGCTGATCGCGGACCGGGACGCCTGCATGGAATGCGGCGCCTGTGCGCTCAACTGCCCCGCCGCCGCGCTCAAGGTGGACGCCGGAGTCGGCTGCGCCAGCGGCATGATCCACGAGTGGCTCAGGGAGAAGAAGCTCCCCGGCCTCAGCGGCGGGGGGTGTTGCGGATAGCCCCCGCCGCAGCTTGACTATCAAACTATGTATGTTAAAACCTCCTAATGCGCGAAGGGGGCAGCTAAAGGAGGCAGAACATGAAAGAGAAGCAGATGGTCAAGATCAGCTCATGCAACGTGACTCAATGCGCCTACAATAAGCACAATTCCTGCCACACGCTCGCCATCACGGTCGGCGGCCCCACCGATATTTGCCCCGAGTGCGACACCTTTATGCAGGGGAGCCAGAGGGGGGGGATCGTCGACGTTCAGGGAGGCATCGGCGCTTGCAAGGTGGAGAACTGCAGCTACAACCAGTCCCTCGAATGCACGGCTCCCGCCGTCGACGTCGGCATGCACGAGTCGCATCCCGACTGCTTCACCTACAAGCCGAAATAGCCCGTCGCCACATTCACCATTCCCCAAGAACCGCAGCCCCCTTCCGCAGTGCGCACTTTTGCTCCCGCCCCCGCCCCGGACGGGTTCGACATTTGCCGATGTTCGTGTATCGTTGATCCGTTTCGCAGCTTCGATCCGGAGGGAGTAACGATGCCGAGTCAGGTGTACGTCGATCAGCAGCTGTGTATAGGGTGCGGGCTGTGCGTGAGCATCCTCCCCGGGGTGTTCCGGCTGAACGGGGAGGGCGTCTCCGAGGTGTACGGCCAGGGGAACGCGGACAGGGAGAAGATCCAACAGGCGATCGAGAGTTGCCCGGTCAACTGTATCGCTTGGGCGTTGACGTCGCGCGCCGGGGAGGGACCATGACATCCGGACTGAAAGACGAGCGGCTGCAGGAGCTTTCCGAGAGCAACTACGTGATGCTGAAAGAGGTCTACTGCCTGTCGCAGCAGTTGAAGGGGCTGGTGGACCGGCTGCACCTGAGCTATTTGAAGCAGGGAGTCGTTCTGGAGATGGACACGGTGATGGCGATCAAGCTGACCTCGGACCGTCTCTACGAGGGTTTGGAGCGCTATATCCGTCCTGAGTGCGACCCCGACAGTGCCTACGACCCCGCCAAGCCGGAAACCGAGTGAAACCAGAAAGCCCGAAAACCGTTAGCCACGGAGAAAATCTGAGAACTTCTGAGAAAACCAAAAACGCTTCTTCTGTTTTTGACGTCTCAGATTTCCTCAGATTTTCTCCGTGGCCAATGGTTCTTGCCGTTAAAAGAGAAAGCCCGTCGTTTCCGGCGGGCTTCTTCGTTTCTTCCGGCGCAGGCGGCGCTAGAGCTCCTGCCTGTTGCTGAACTCGCTCCAGGCCAGGAAGGTCTTCGGGGTCTCCACGAAGGAGTAGATGTTGGTCACCTTTTGCAGGTGGCGCCGCTCCTCCTGGGCCAGCATGAGGAGTCCTTTACGGGTGGTCTGGTCCGTTGCCGCCGAAGCCAGTTCCTCGTAGAAGCGGATGTCCTGTTCCTCGTTGGCTACCGCGAACCGGTACAGGTTCGGGTCCCGTCCCGTTTCTTCCAGCAGTTCGCGCTGGCTGAGCAGCGGTCTGAACCGGCAGACATTGTTGGTCAGTCCGTCCAGTCGGGCTCCCTCCATCCTTTTTCTGAGCCTTCTCAGTTTCCTTTGATGTTCCTCTTCCGATGCCGCCAGCATGGAGAAGAGCACCTTCATCTCAGGCTCCATGGCTTCAGCTTCAAGTCCTCGATAGTATGTCTTTGTTTCTTCCTCTATTTTTATGGCGCAGTCGAAAATGTTCATGGTGTTCCCCCTTGCTATCAGGCAAAGCGTGACAGGCACCTCTAGTGCCGATATTTAATTATAACAAAACACCGATCACAAAAGATACTCAGCTTTCTCCTACAGCTTCAACGCAAGGCCGCCGAGCCAAGGCGCAAAGGAACCTTCTTCATGCCTTTGATTGTTTGTCTCTGCGTCTTTGCGCCTTTGCGTTAATAAAAACGGAATGTTAACGCCAGGCCGCGGAGCCGCTAAGAAGAGCGGGGCACGGTTTTAACCCCGATGTTCTGTAAGTTTTTGTTGCTGTGTTGTCTAGCGCCTTTGCGTCTTTGCGTGAGATCGAGTTCAAGACTCAACGCAAAGCCGCAGAGCCGCAAAGGCGCAAAGAGAAACTGCAAGCCTGCAGTCCCGGTTTTGCCTGTCCTTGCGTCTTAGCGCCTTGGCGCCTTTGCGTTAAGCCTTTCGTTTCCCTCGTTTACGCTCTGGAAAAATCTCCCCGATTCGGTTATTGTTCTTCTCCCAACAAGGGGAAGATTTTCCCGGAGGTGTCGCCTGCCCGTCTTCACCGGACAACTTTTAGCCATGCTCTCCGCGGCGCTCTTCGGCGTCTCCCCGGTCTTTTGCAAGCTGCTCATCGGGGACATGTCTCCGGCGCTGCTCGCCGGGCTGCTTTACCTGGGCTCCGGGCTCGGCCTGCAGGTGCTGCTCCTGGTCCGGGGCAAGAGCTCCCTGGCGGAGCTGAGCCTGCTCTCCCCCGGGCACAGGCTGAAGCTTCTCGGCGCCGTCATCGCCGGCGGCATCGTCGCGCCGCTCTGCCTCGCCTTCGGCATCAAATACGGCACCGCCTCCGAGGTCTCCCTGCTGCTCAACCTGGAGACCGTCGCCACCACCCTGATCGCCTGGCTCGTCTTCAGGGAGTACATCGGCCCCTATGTCTGGTGTGGCAAGCTTCTGATCCTGGTCGGCGCAGGCCTCGTGGTGCTCAGGACGCAAGGAGGTTTCTCCTTCTCCCTCTCCGGTATCCTGGTCGTGGTCGCCTGCGTTTTTTGGGGCATCGACAACAACCTGACCCGCGACGTGGACGAGATCTCCTCCACGGTGCTGGCGTCGGTGAAGGGGCTCGCGGCGGGGCTCTTCTCGGTGGTGATGGCGCTGCTCTTCACCGCCGGTACGGCGACGCCGGGACAGATCGCCGGGGCGCTCGCCGTGGGCGCCATGAGCTACGGCCTGAGCCTGGTTCTCTTTGTGGAGGCCCTGCGCCAGATCGGCGCCGCCCGGACCGCCACCTTCTTCGCGGTCGGCCCCTTCTTCGGAACGCTGCTCTCGGTGGCGCTTTTGGGTGAGCGCCCCCCCGCCGCCTACTGGATTGCCACCTTGCTGATGCTGGCCGGCATCCTGCTCCTCTACGTGGAGATGCACGGCCACCGCCATACCCACGACGAGTTGGCCCACGCCCATCCGCACCGTCAGGACGACCATCACGATCACGATCACCCGGAAGGGGAGCAGGCGGAGCCGCACGACCATTTTCATGTTCACCGGCCGGTCACCCATTCACACGTGCACTGGCCTGACCAGCATCACCGGCATGAGCACTAGCTGCCGCCGCAACGACCAACACCATTACCAGCAGGAGGTATGACAATGGCAGAAGAAAAGAAGGAACCCTGGCTCAACTACCTGGCACTCAGCACGGTGATCCTCGCCGTCTGCGCCACGCTGGCCACCTTCAAAGGGGGCGGCTTCTCGACCCGGTCGGTCCTGGCGCAGAACCAGGCCTCCGACCAGTGGGCCTTTTACCAGGCCAAGAGCATCAAGCAGTCCCTGGCCGAAACCGAGCAGGGGCAGTTGGAACGCGAGCTCCTGAGGACCCGCGAGAATGAGGTCGCCGCTGCCATGGAGGCCAGGGTGCAGGCGCTGAAGGGAAAGATCGCCAAGTACGACCAGGAGAAGGCCAAGATCCAGGACGACGCCAAGAAACTCGAGAAGGAGAGGGATGATGCGCAGCGCCATGGCCGTCCCTTCGGGCTCGCCGTCATCTTCCTGCAGATCGCCATCCTGCTCTCCTCCATCGCCGCCCTTTTGAAGAAGAAGATCATCTGGGTGGCCGGCGTCGCCGTCGGCATCTGCGGCCTGGTCCAGTTCGCCAACGGCTTCCTGCTCTTCATGTAGCCACCGCCAGAGGTAAACGCAAAAGGGGGACGCCGCCAAAGCCGCGTCCCCCTTTTCGTATGGGTGCTATAAAATTCGGTACTAATCACAGCCTTGTCTTGCCGCGAAGCTCACGGTCTTTGCGTCCCCCCTTGCGTAGGCTCTTCTGGCAATTCCGGGGAGCTGTTGCAGTTGCCCCCTCCCCTTGCGGGAGGGGGGTAGGGGGTGGGGGAAGATGCCATCATTTCCGCTGCTTGCGGCTTCACCCACCCCCCGCCCCCTCCCGTCAAGGGAGGGGGAGTCCCCGAAGGCTCATCTTCCCGAAAAACTTCCCGTAGTTGCGCCAGTACTCCTTCAGCCGTGCCTCGTACTCCCACTGGGCCGCCGCCTTGGCGCTTTGCCTCAGAAAACTCCCGCAGCGCTCCGTCACGGTAACGGAACCGGGTGTATCTCCGGAGCAGGCCTCGACCGGCTTTTCCTTCGCCACATCAGCCCACAGCGGCGACCCCGGCATGAAACTGTACTGCAGGCTGTTGCGCCCGAGGTACTGCAGGTCGTCCCGGGTGAGGCCGTATTTCCGGACCCCGTAGATCCACTCGTCGGTGAGGTTCGCGTGGCTCACCCCCTCGTCGTCGCTGGCGAAAGCGACCGGGACCCCGTAGGCGCGGTACTGGGTGAAGGGATGCGCAGCGCCGGCGATGCCGAGGATCTGCGCGTTGCTGGTGAACATGATCTCCACCAGGGCGTTGTTGCGCCTGATGATGTCGGCCACTTCCGACTTCTCCTCCTCCTTGAGGAAGGCAAAGGAGACCCCGTGGCCGATCCGCCTGGACCCCGCCTTGAGCGTGCCGGTCAGGTGCTCCTTCAGAGCCGGGTTGCCTGCTCCTACGAAACAGGGGGTGAGCTCGCCGGCGTGCAGCGCGATGTTCACCTTCGGGAAAGACTGGTGGAAGTAGCCGAAGATCCGCATCTGGTCCTGGAATCCCGTCAGGGAGACCGGGGCGTCCTCCTTGCTGAGCAGGTTCACCCCGACCACCCGGTTCTCCGCAGAAGAGAGCAGCGTGGAGAAAGCCGCCTGGGTGAAAACCTTGGCGAGGTCGGGGGTGCCGTCACCCAAGGCGGAGGTCCGGTTCACCGTCGCGACGAAGGCGTAGGAAACGCGGCAGGCCCCCTCGGCGTCGGGGCGGTCGCAGTTGAGCAGGCTCCGGGTCTTGTTCACGTACTGCGCAATCTCGGTCCGGGCGGCGACTACCGTGTCGCTCATCCCGGCGTCGAGCAGGAAGCGCTGCATGGCGGGGAACTGGCGGCTGTCCCGGTAGAAGGCCTGCTCGGGGAATTTCTGCCTCAGTTGCCGGGCCAGCGCGCTCACCGCCGAGGACTGGAAGGAGAGCATGGTCTCCAGGTAGGAAACGCCGTCCCGATGGGACTGCCTCAGCACCTCCGCAAGCATGAGGGGCGTGTCGCAGGCGTTATCGGAGACGGCGCGGAACCTGGCGAAGGTGGCGAAGAAGTGATCGTGCCCCGCCTGGATATCGGGATAACCGAAGCGGTACATGGAAAGGGACTGCAGGATCCCGTCCTGCTCCGCGGGGGATGCCCCGGAGACCGGCCTGAAGCCGTCCCCGCACCCTCCGGTGGAGGTGCCCGGTTCCAGCGTGTAGCGCCCGGTCTTGCCTTCGGGGCCGTAGCAGACCCCGTCGGCGGCGCCCAGCGCCAGGTATTTTTCCGCGGCGACAGTGCCGGAGAGATGGTTGTGGAGATCCGCTCCCTTGGGAAACAGGCGCAGCGCCTCGGCGAGTTCCGGTTGCTCCTTCCTGGTCTGCTCGATCACGCCCGCGTATTCCCGCACCGCGTCGTTGGGGCGAGCGCAGATCTGCACGCCGATTGGGCCGGAGGAGGGGAGATCTGTGGCCCCTGGGGCCGGCGTTGCGCTGAACAGCGCTGCCGTGAGGAGTGCCGCCAGTGGGCGGGCAGCCTTGGTGAAAAGGGTCATGGGGCTCTCTCCCGGTTGAAGATGGGTGGCGGGTGTATTGGAAAAGGCGAATCTAAGCCCGTTCGCACCCGTTGTCAACACGCAGTAGGGCCGCAGCGCCGGTCGTGGCCAGCTGCCGACTTGAAGCCGGGATGAAAGCGCGTATAGTTACCCGGTTGCATGCGGCGCCATTGCCGCGGGATGTCGGCGCCAATGGAGGGGATCATGATCTACCGCACCTTGGGGAATACCGGCGAGAAGGTATCGGCGATCGGAGTAGGGGGGTGGCACCTGGGGTTGCCACGGGTCAGCGAGGCGGACAGCATCCGCATCGTGCGTGCGGCGATCGACCGCGGCATCACCTTCATGGACAACTGCTGGGATTACAACGAGGGCGCCAGTGAGGTCAGGATGGGCAAGGCGCTGCGGGACGGTTACCGGGACAAGGTTTTCCTGATGACCAAAATCGACGGCCGCTCCCGCGCGGAGGCCGCCCGGCAGCTCGACCAGTCGCTGCAAAGGCTGCAGGTCGAGACGATCGACCTGGTCCAGCACCACGAGGTGCTCCGTTTCGAGGACCCGCACCGGATCTTCGACGAGGAGGGGGCGCATCAGGCGCTTTTGGACGCGCGCCAGGCCGGCAAGATCCGCTACCTCGGTTTCACCGGGCACAAGGACCCGCAGATCCACCTGCACATGCTCAGGGTCGCGGCGGCCGCCGGGTTCCGCTTCGACGCGGTGCAGATGCCCCTGAACGTGATGGATGCCCACTTCAGGAGCTTCGAGCAGTTGGTGCTCCCCGAACTGGTGCGGGAGGGGATCGGGGTGCTCGGCATGAAGTCCATGGCCAACGGCATCCTGCTCAAGTCAGGGACGGTCGATCCCGTCGAGTGTCTGCACTACGCCCTGCATCTTCCGACCTCCGTGGTTATCACCGGGATCGACAGCATGGAGATTCTGGACCAGGCCTGTCAGGCGGCGGACAGTTTCCGTCCATTCGAGCCCGTCGAGCTGGAGTCGCTGTTGTCGCGCACCGTCGAGGCCGCCCGCACCGGCTACTACGAGCCCTTCAAGACCACTTCGCTCTTCGACGGCACCGCCGCCAATCCGCAATGGCTCGGCGACGAGCCCGAGCGTTTGCGTCAGTTCTTCACCCGCTAGTCCTGTAGGACGTGCTCTAACCTCTCCCCCCACATCGTCCCTCGAGCTGCTCCAGTATCCCCAGCAGTACCTCGGAGGCCGTGACCATCTCCGCGCAGAGTTCCGCCGCCCTGACCCGATCGCCGTTGTTGCAGGCGATGACCGCCTGCTTGCCCAGTTCATGGACCTTGGCGTGCGGCGGGTCGATCTGCCGATAGAGGTCGCTGTGGCCGCAGTCCTCCCTTCCTTTGCCCTGGTACCACTTCCCGAAGGCGCAGGTGAGGTGGGTGGGGAGTGCCTGGGGATCGATTTTGATGCTGCCGTCCAGGTGCCCCTTGATCTTGCCCACGAAGATCATGTGCGCGCTCCTCGCCCTGCTGATCACCAGCGCCGCATCCTCGTTGATCTTGAACTTGCCCAAAAGCGCCATCAGCTCTTCCGCCATGGTGAGCAGGTGGTTCGCTTCGTGCGTGGTGCGCTGCGTTTCCGAAGAAGTGTCGCGCGCTATCTCGGTCACCCGCTGCACGCTTGCCGCTATCTCGTGCGTCGTCGCGCTCTGTTCCTCCGCTGCGGTCGCGATCTGGGCCAGCTCGCCGGTCACCCCCTCGATGCTGGTGATGATGTTTTGCAGCGCCTGCCCCGACAGCTGCGCCCCCTGGGACCCCTGCTCGACCACGGACACCCCGTGCTCCATCGATCGCACCGCCGCCCTGGTTTCCGCCTGGATGGCGCCGATCATCGACCCGATCTCCTTGGTCGCCCTCGTGGTCCTCTCCGCCAGGGCGCGCACCTCGTCGGCCACCACTGCGAAACCCCGTCCCTGTTCCCCCGCCCGCGCGGCTTCTATCGCAGCGTTCAGCGCCAGCAGGTTGGTCTGGTCGGCGATCTCCTCGATGGTGCCGATGATCTCCCCGATCTGGTCGGACCGCCGCCCGAGGCCGGCCACAGTTGTTGCCGATTCCCGGACCAACTCCGCTATCTGGTGCATCCCCGCCACGGTCTCGTTTACCACGTGGGCCCCGTCGGAGGCGACGCGGGTGGTGGTGGTTCCCCCCTGCGCGGCCTGGGCGCAGCTGCGGGCGATGTCCTGGGAGGTCGCCGACATCTCCTCGCTGGCGGTGGCGACCGAAACCGACTGGGCCGCCAGGTCGTCGGCGTTGCGGTTTATCTGCTTGGCCATGCCGTGCACCTTGCTGGAACCGATCACCACGTTGATGCTTACCTTGAGCACGCTTGCCACCAGCGTATGCAGGGTCTCGATGAAGGTGTTCATGTTGCCGGCCAGCGCCCCCAGTTCGTCCGAGCGCCCTCCCTTGATGCTCCTGGAGAGGTCTCCGTCCCCCGAGGCGATCGCCTCCACCGCCTTTACCATTTCGTGGAGGGGATGCGTGATCGAGCGCGCTATGAACCAGGTCAGCAAAAGGGTCAAAGCGAGCACCACGAAGAGTCCCGCGCCGATGTAGAACTGCGTCCGTAACAGCGTGGCCTGCACGTCATCGAGATAGATGCCGGTTCCCACCACCCAGCCCCAGGGGCGGAACAGCTCCACGTAGGAAAGCTTCGGCTGCGGGGAGCCGGCGGCGCCCTTGGGCCACTGGTAGCTGACGAAGCCTTTTCCCTTTTCGTTGCACGCCCGCACCATCTCCACGAACAGCAGTTTTCCCGTCGGATCCTTGAACTGCCCCAGTTCCTTGCCGTTCAGCTCCGGCTTGAGGGGATGAACCACCATCCTCGGGGATAGGTCGTTGATCCACAGGTAATTGGTCCCCTGGTACCGGGCCGCCACGACCTCCTGGATCGTCCTGCGCTGTGCTTCCTCCTTGGTGAGGGTGCCCCGGTCGACCTGGTCCTGGTACCACTTCATCCTGCTGGTCGCCTGCTGCACCATGGCGCGCACCGTTTCCTCGCGCTCGTTCATGATCAGCGTGCGCAGGTACGGGGTCAGCAGGAACACGGATATCGCCACCAGCAGCAGCCAGGATAGCAGCGTGGCGCTGATGATTTTTTGAAATATGCCCCAATCGCGAAAACGTTTCATTACATCTCTCTCCTCTGCAAAGCCGGGTGCGGCGTGTCGTGGTTCGGGTACGGATAGTGCTCGTAGTATCGGCGGCTTGCGCTTGTTTCTTTAGCGAATTTATCTCCATTCGCCCCGGCGTGCTGCAGAAGGCTTCCCAGTGAAACGTGAGTTGCTCTTCTTACCCGTCCATCCGCGTCCTGCGCAAACAAAAAGAGCCGGCGCTTTCCACGCGCCGGCTCTTTGTTCTTCACTTCCTTTTAGGTCTGGAGCACCGGTTAAATCGGCATCCTCCCCGCAGACACGGTCTCCCCCCGGAGCCGGAAGGCCCCCGCGCCCTGCTGCAGCACTTCCACCTGGCTGGCAAGGTCGCTGGCGCCGGACTCCAACTGGGCGGCCGCTTGCAGGCAGCGGTCCGCATCCGCGTGAATCTCGGTCACCGCCGACGCGATCTGCTGGTTCTCTTTTGCCTGCACCGCGCAGGCCGCCTCTATCTTCCTGGACATCTCGCTCACGTCGAGGATCGAGTCGGAGATCGAGCGCCCCACCTTGCTCTGCTCCCCGGTGGCGCTGTGGAACTGCGCGGCGAGCTCCCGCATCTCCTCCGCGGCGAACATGATCGCCTCCTTGGCCCCGGCCTGCTCCCTGATCGCCCTTTCGATCTTCTCGGTCATGTGGGTGACCCGGTCCATCGCCTCACGGATGAGGCTGGTCCCCTTGGCCTGCTCGGCGGTTGCGAGCGCGATGCCGCTGACGTGGCTTCGGGCGCCGGAGACGCCGCTCACAATCTTTTCCAGCGCCGCGCTGGAACGGGTGCTGAGCTCCTCGCCCGCCGCGATGCGCTGGTCCGCCTCCTTGATCGCCTTGACCGCGTGCTCAGTTTCCAACTGCACCGCCTCGATCAGCGCCGCGATCTCGTTGGTGGAGTTCGCCGTGCTGGAGGCGAGCATCTTGATCTCCTCGGCCACCACGCCGAACGCCTTGCCGTGCGTGCCGGCCTGGGCCGCGATGATGCTGGCGTTCAGGGCGAGCAGCGAGGTCCTCTTGGCGATGTCGTCGATCACGGAAGAAATCGCGCCGATCTCGTGGGTCCTGGAGGTGAGGGTGGCGATGACCTGGTTGGTGACCCCCGAGGAGGAGCGGATGTCGTTCATCCCTTGGCGCATGGCGCGCATCGCTTCCACCCCCTTCAAGGCGTCCTCCTCGACACCTTGCGCCACTTCCGCCGTCAGCAGCGCGTTTTCCTTGACGCTGTTGGTAGCCGCCTCCAGTTCCAGGATCGAGGAAGCGGTGGAAAGCGACGAGGAGACCAGCGACTTGGTGTGCTCGCCGATTTCGCCTGTGGCCGTGGCGCTTTGCATCATGGCCGCGGTCACCTCGGCCACCAGGTGGGTGAGCCGCCCCGCGTTGAGGGCGACCTCGTCGGTGCTAGCCGTCATCTCCAGGATCGCCGAGGAGGACTCGGAGGCGGCCTGGGCCAGGCGCTGGGTCCCGTTCCGGATCTCTTCCGCCTTGTCCGCTATGGTTCGCACGTAGGCCGAGGCCTCGGTCACCTTGTCCTGCTGGTGCCTGGCTGCCGCCACGGCGTGCACCGCCTCCTCAGCCAGCCGCCCCGAAATCCCCTGCAGCGCCCCGGCCGATCCGGCGACGCGGCTGATCATGCCGCACAGCCCCGCCACCATTGTCTTCAGCGAGCCGAGGAGCTTACCCGCCTCGTCTCCCCCGCCGGCCGGGATAGCCACGGTGAGGTCACCTTCAGCCACGGCCTCGGTGATGGCCACCGCCTTGGCCAAGGGAGCGAGCAGCATCCTCGTGAACCAGGCCGCGATGCAACTGGCCAGGATGGTAAAGCCGATGGCGAGGGCGATGACCACGGTCCTGGTATGTTCGAAGGACTGCAGGAAGTCGGCGGCCTTCACGCCGACGTAGAGCGCGCCGATGACATGGCCGCCGGCGTCGAGGATCGGGTCGTAGGCGGTGAAATAGGGGATGTTGAGGATGGGGGCGATGCCGCGATAATGCTCTCCCTTGCGGAACACCGCCTCGAAGGCCGGCCCCTGTAGCTTGGTCCCCACCGCCCTGGTGCCGTCCTCCTTGATGACGTTGGTCGCCACCCGTTCGTCGTTCATGAAGATGGTCGCCGTCCCGCCGCAGATCTTGGCCACCTTGTCGGGGAGTTCGTTGTTGTCGTTGATGACGTAGTCGCCGGCCATGAGGCGGTTGTCCACGATCTTCAGCTCTCCCTTCTGCCTCAAAAGCTCCCAGAAGGTGTTGAGCCTGCTTTCCTGCGATGCCGTCGCCACGCGCACCATTTCCTGTCGCATCTGCGTGAGCGATATATACGTCGTGACGGTTACCGCCGTAATGACGATGACGATAATGAGTGCCGTGATCTTCTTTACAATGCTTGCTTTCACAGAAATATCCTTATAGATCCGGTGCTGTTGCTTATCAACAACACGAAGTACTGTTACAAAGCCTGTTCATCTCTTGATTTTCGATAAAACACCGGTGAATAACCGTGGTTTTTACCAATGGATAGAAAGGTTTAATTGGTTTAAGTATAGGATTTGATTGTGAATATTTTGTATTACATTTGGTGCCGGCCGTTTATAGCCGAAAAAAGGATCAGCATCAAGTTCTTCGTGGTTGAGGATGTGTATACACTATGGCGAGATAGGAATGCATATGCGGAAAGTATCTGATGCACAGTTTGAGGAACTTCATGCTGCGCGTGGACTGTGGTGGGCGATGCAGTGGAAAGGAGGTTAGCGGAGGATTTCGCCAAGGCGAGTCAGCGCCCCCGCGTCCTCCCCTTTGCGAAGGGGAGACAGAGGGGATTTGTCTTTTGCTGCTCTCACTGCACCGCAGCGAGAACTGCGTCCATGGCCCCTTGGTCGATCCTGTGTCCCGTATCGCAGATGACGTAGCGGTAATCGAAGCCGCGGCTGAAGCTGAGCCAGGCGAAGCAGTCCAATATGTAGTTCTTCGGGAAGATCTCCACCACCCGACACGGTGCCTCGCACCAGGCAAGGTTGCTGAGGCCGGCGCCGTGGCTGCCAACCACGACCTCCGCCTCGTGAAAGGCGCGGATCTGTTCCGCGAAGGAGAGCTCCTCGCAGTGGAGCACGCTAAAGCCGATCTCCCGCAGCCTCTCTTCCATTTCGGCCTCGCCGGCAAGACGGCGCCTGCTTTTCTGCCTCGAAATATAGATTCTGGTTCCGTGCCGGCGTCGCTGCTCCGCTGATCCCTGCGGCACCACCTTGGCCTTCACCTCCGACCTCAAGAGCTCCAGCACCTGCGGCGGCGTAAATTCCGGCTGGTTGTGATACTGCGGCACCACGAGCCTTTCCACGCGGATCGGGCTGGAGGTGAAGAGAAAGTCGCGCCGCGCCTCAGGGCCGAGCGCCGTGGTCAGCCCGTCCAGTACGTAACGCGGCGGGTTGTCCGGCAGTACGATCTTGACGCCGGGGAAGGTGGCGACGGCGAGTAGGATGTTGGGGAGTACCTCGAGAAGCCAGTGAAAGTAGGTGGCGGGATGGCACACCACCACGGGCTCCGGTATCAGCAGCTTCCTTGCCGGCAGCAGCGGCTCGTGCAGCACGTCTCCCCAGCCCATGATGCGGCGCAGGGAGCCCACGCTCTCTTCGATGATCCGGTTTCCGATCCAGGCCATCCCGGAATGGGGCGAGACGGTGGCGTCGCGCAGCAGGTAGAGGTTTCTTTTGCCGAATACGGCTTCGGTTCTGATGAAAGGGGGGAGCTTGGCGGCGACCTCGTGTCTCACGATGCGGGCATCGGCCACCGGGACGATATCCAAGATGTGCGCGTTGATGTCGGCGTAGGATGACGCCTTTTCCAGGGACTCGATGCACGACTTGGGCATCTTCCCCGCGATGGGGCCGAGCAGGTCGGTCGAGATGAAACGAAGCAGTTGTTTGCGCCGCTTGGCGGCGGACTCGCTTAAAACCGTCATGCGCGCGATCCTAGCACAGGAGCCGCGTTCTTTCCAGCCGATCCGGACCCCGGCTGGTGAACTTCAGCCGGGGGAGGGCGCTTCTGGGCATACGGTGCGGTGGCAGCCGGTGCTCGCCGATCCCGCTAGTACTCTCTTTGGGGCTCCCCGTAGCAGCATTCCGGGTTCTGCCTGATGTGCACGAAGTGGGCGACGTGCTTGTCACCCGCCGCGCGCGGACGCACCGGCTTGCCGCACTTGTCGCACTCGAAGAGAAGGTCGTGCCGGTGTTGTGGCTCCGCCCCGTCCCTGACTGCCAGGGCTTTGTCGACGGTGATGATGTGGCCGTAAAACTTGCATTGTAACGCGAGACCCATTGTCCTGCTCCTTTGCGGAATTGTTCGGTAACGTACCTGCGGAGGGCGCTGATGGCAGCCCGCACCTCAACAAGCTAGAACAATGTATTATTTCTCTTGATTTTTGTCAATCCCCGTGAGCACGGAACCCTGCAGCGAGGAAAGGGGGTGATCGTTGCAAAGCGGCACCCGGAAGTACGACCCCTGTAAACGGTGTTTAGCGCCCGGAAGCGGCACACCCACGCACGCCTTTGCCGGAAAAGGTGATGACGCTGCACCGTTTAGGGTTGTAATAACAGGGGGTTCTGTTGTATTAAAACTTTTTCGCCCCCGCTTCCTTCACTGCGGTCAACCGGGGGGCTGGTAGAGCCATAGCCCGTGAGTTGGCCTGCACCTGCGAACCAGGCGTCGGCGGATCATTTCATTGCAGGAGGAGACGTACATGAAGAAGATGGTATTGGCAGTACTGGGCGGGATACTCATGACCACGGCCACCGCGCATGCGGAGCACAAACTGCTGGTGACGGACGTTCTCGACAAGAAGCAGGTTGAGGCGCAGGCCCTGTTCGAGTATTCCCACATCAAAGGTGACATCACTGATTTGGGGGATCACGGGAAGGGGACCATCAACGCCGCCGAGTCGCTCTATTCGGTCGGTGTCGGCCTCGGCCACGGCCTGGAAGTGTCCGCCTCGCTTCCGTACATTTTCAGCGAGCGTGAGAAAGAAGTGATAGACGGAGTCGGTGCGGCACAGGCCAAGACTGACGGCTTCGGCGACCTTGCGCTCCAGGCGAAATACCGCCTGGTGGGCGGCGAGGAAGCACCCTATACCGTGGTGGCGGGCCTCGGCCTCAAATTCGACACCGCCGGGGACAGCCAGGCGGGCACCGGCACCACCGACGTGAGCCCCTTCATCGCGGCGAGCGCGAACCTCGGGCATCACAACACCCCCTACGCCATCTACCGCGCCACCATCAGAAACCACGACGAGTCCGATACCCACACCATCTCGCTGGGTTTCGAGAAGGAGCTGAACCATACGGTGACCATTGACGCCAAGGTGGACGCGAACTTCAACACCGCTACCCGCGACTACACCGCCTACGAGGACTTCACCTTCGAAGTGGCGAGCTACCTGCAGATGGCCCACAACTTCTACCTGTTGCCGAGTGTCGCCTACGTGGTCGCCACCGATTCCAGGAGCAAGGACGGCGAGTTCCGCGCCGGTTCCGCCGACGGCTTCCGTGCCGGTTTCTCCCTGTACTACCTGTTCTAAAGTCCGTCAAGCACCGCCCGCCTCCATTCGGAAGCGGGCGGTGTACCATCGTGGTCTTCCCCCTCCCTTATCGTCCTCCAAAGCCCCGGTTGTGCATCCCGAGCCGGTCCCCGCGGCGTCCCGTCCCCTAGGGGTAACCCCGAGCATTTGTAAAATTAAATTGATAACGCTTAAATCCGCTGGTATGCTGCGACCGCCTTACCGGGTATTTCCGCGTCCGTACCGAGGAGGAACCTTGTCCGCTGTCATCTCCCTGACCTGCCCCGTTTGCCACTTCTCCAAGCAGGTCGAGGTCGCCGTCGTGCCGCAACCGGGTACCACGGTCACCTGTCCCGTCTGCAAGTCCTTGTTCCCTTTCCAATCCGAAGAGCCGGTTGCCCTGCCCGGCAGTGATGGCGTGCCCCCTGCCGCCGCGGCTGGCGCTAGTCCATCGCAGGCCGCACCGCCGCCCGCGCGCAGCGCGCGCCGCACCGCCCGCTTCGAGTTCACCGGCAATGCCAGGGAGTACTTCGGCATATGGATCGTCAATACCCTCCTGCGCATCGTTACCCTGGGCTTTTATTCCCCCTGGGCCAAGATCCGCAAACGGCGCTACTTCTACGGCAATACCCTGCTGGACGGCGTCCCCTTCGATTTCCTCGGTGATCCCTGGGCGATCCTGAAGGGATGGCTTCTGGCCGGCCTGTTCTTCACCCTCTATTCCTTTGCCTCGCGCGTCAGTCCCTTGGTCTCCGCGCTGCTCATGCTGTTCTTCATGGGGGTCTTCCCCTGGGTGGTGGTCCGGTCCCGCATCTTCAACCTGAGGAACACCTCGCACCGCAACATACGTTTCGGCTTCAATCCCGACTACCGCGAGGCCTACCGGGTCTTCCTCTGGTGGCAGTTGCTCCTCCCGGTGACCATGGGGGTGCTGGTCCCGTACATCTATTACCGTCAGCGGCGCTTCCTGGTTGAGAACAGCCGCTTCGGCACCACTCCCTTTCGCTTTCACGCCACCCCGGGGCAATACTTCCGCATCTTCCTCCCCCTGGTGATCCTGTCCCCCGTGGCCTTGGTGGCGGTCGTCGCTGCCATCATGCTCAAGCCGAGCGCGATCACCATGGCGCTGCCGGTGGTACTCTTCTTCGTCATCTATATCTGCGCCGCCCTCTATGTCCGGACTGCCCTCACCAACCTGACCTGGAGTTCCACGAGCCTGGGGGATCACCGGTTCACCTCGACGCTCAGGGTGCGCGATCTGCTCTGGATCTATTTCTCCAACGCCGTCGCGGTAACCTGCAGCCTGGGGCTGCTGGCGCCCTGGGCCGCCGTGCGCCTGCTGCGCTATCGCCTGGAGCGCCTGACCGCTGCGGGGGCGGGGGGCTTCGACGCCATTCTCGCCTCGCAGGAGACGCAGGTCGGCGCCGCGCCCGAGGAACTGGGGGATATGCTTGGGTTCGACCTGGGGCTATGAGCGCTTCCTGCACTGCGACATGGTACGACGGCCGCACCTCGCGGGGACGCGAGGTGACGCTACGCGTGGTAGATGGATCCCTCGCGGTTTCCTGCGACGGGATGGAGTCCCTTTACCCGCTGGCTGAGGTCGGCGTCGACCCGCCCCTGGGCAGGATGAGGCGCAGGCTGCACTTTCCCGACGGCGCCAGCGCCGAGACCGACGCGCACGGGCTGGTCGAGGAACTGCTGAGTAAGCAGGGGAGGGGGCGGGCGCTACTGGGCGTACACCGCTGGGAGAAGAGCCTGGGGCGGGCCTTGGTCGCGCTGGCGCTACTGCTTTGCATCGTCTTCGCCTTCCTGCGTTACCTGGTTCCCGTTCTGGCGCTCAAGGCCGCCTCCATCCTCCCTCCCCGGACCGAGGAGCTGATCGGCCGGGAGACCCTGCAGGTCCTGGACCGGGTCATCATGCGGCCGAGCGCGCTGTCCCGGCAACGCAGGGAGGAAGTGACCCGCCGCTTCGGCACCATGATCGCGGGGGACCCGCAGCGTCTGCACTGGCGCCTGGAGTTCCGCTCCTCCAAGGAGATCGGGGCCAACGCCTTCGCGCTTCCCTCCGGGATCGTCATCGTCACCGACCGGATGGTGGAACTGGCCGAGAGCGATGACGAGCTGGCTGGCGTGCTGGCGCACGAGATCGGCCACCTGGAGCGCCGGCACGCGCTGCGCCATCTGCTGCAGAACTCGGTGACCGTGCTCGTGGTCGCCACCCTGACCGGGGACATCGTATCGGCCGGCTCGCTTGCCGCCACGGTCCCCACGGCTCTCATAGACGCCAAGTACTCACGCGACTTCGAGTGGGAGGCCGATGCTGCCGCCGTCCGCTACCTGAAACGGCAGGGGATCCCGGTGCGGCGCTATGCCGAGCTTTTGGCGCGGCTCGAGGCGGATCATTACCAGGACCGCAAGGACGCTCCCCGCCTGGGGGAGCTGTTCGACGACCACCCCGCCATGCTGGAGAGGGTGCAAAGGGTGCTGGCCGCCCAGTAGGAAAACCGGGTGACTCCGGACTAACAAGCGTTGCAACAGAAGGAGGGACCTATGAAGGGATTGCGCATCGGCATGCTGGTGCTGGCGGTATGGCTGGGGCTGGCGGGAGTTTCTTTTGCCAAGCAGGTCTTCTTTCGGGACGGCAGCGTCCTCGAGTGCGAATCCTTCTGGAAACGCAACGGCGTGATCGTGGTCAAGGTGAACCGCGATGTGCTCCTTGAGTTCGCCCCGGGCGAGATCAACCTCAAGAAGAGTATGGAACGGGCCAAACGCAAAGCCCCCCGCGCTGCCCTGCACAACAAACCGGCCGTCGCCAAGGCGCCCGCCGCGGTGCCGAGCGCGGCGCCTGCCCCGGCAGTGCAGATCGTGAAGCAGGCGCAGGGGACAGCGCCGGCACCGGCCGCTGCCGTGGCCCGCACCGCAGCAACGCCGGCTCCCCCGGGTCCGCCGGCCCGCGTCGTTGCACCGGCGCCGGCCGCGCCGCCCGCCCCCGCACCGGAGGCCGCCGCGCCCACAGCTGCCCCCCTGACACGGGAAGGGGTCGAGCGCCGCAGCAAAGAGAACGTGGAGATGATGGCGCAGGCGATTAAAAAGGGTGATCCCGAGCTGATGAAGAAGGCCGTGGAAGCGCAGAAGAGCCTGGCGCAGCAGCAAAAGAAGGGAGGGGGTGGCGCCGCGGCGCCGGCTAAGGGACCCGGGCATGAACCCCCCTGGTTCAAGTACTTCCTGATGCTGGTGGTGAGCGGCCTGATCGTCATGGTCGCACTGTGGGTCGTCTTCCGCAAGGCGGGCCAGTCGGGCGTGAAAAGCATCATCCCCATCTACAACTGCTACGTGCTGATGCAGATCTCGGGCAAGCCGGGTTGGTGGTGCCTGCTGCTCTTCATCCCGGTGGTCGGCGTGGCCATCTACCTGCTGGCGATGCTCGCTTTGGCGGAGAAGTTCCAGAGAAGTCCGGTCTTCGGGGTCGGTCTCGTGTTTCTCCCCATGATCTTCTTCCCGCTACTTGCCTTCGGTGGCTCCCGCTACGGCGAGGTCCGGGAGGAAGTGCTTGACTTCACCTTCTCCGAGGAGCCCCCGCAGGTATAAACGGTGCCGGGGCGAGAGCGTCAAGGCAACAGGCGCGTCAGCCAATAGATGGCGGGGAGGGTCCCGAAGGAGAGGATAATGCCGATGCCGATCATGGCCACGGCGAGGTCCGCCTCCATCCCCGCGGCGACGGCGAGGGCCCCGGCGGTCACCATGGGAGGCATGGCCGCCTCCAGGATGGCGACATCGGCCACGAGGCCGGAGAGCCCCGCCACGCGGCAGATAAGAAGTGCCGTCAGCGGCGCCACCAGGAGCTTTACCGCCAAGCCCAGGGCCAGCGGCCCCAGCACCCTGCGCGGCAGCCGCAGCCGCATCTGCATGCCGATCGCCGTCATCACCACCGGCACCAGGGTGAGGGAGATGTTCTGCAGCGCCTGGGCGAGTTTCTGCGGGTAAGGCCAGGAGCGGGCGCAAAGGGCGACCAGGAGGGCGATGGTAGGCGGGAAGAAGAACATCTTACGCACCATCGCGGCGAGGTTCACCTCACCGTCCTTGCCGTATATGGCGAGGATGAGGGAGCCGTAGCTCACCATGATCAGCATCGTCCCCATCTGATCGTAGATGATCAGGTAGGGGAGGCCCGCCGCGCCGAAGAAGGCCTGGATCATGGGGACGCCCAGGAACGAGGTGTTCCCCAGTGGCACCACCAGAAGCAGCACCCCGAGCGTGGCGCGGTCCCAGCGCCAAAACCGCGCCGCGGCGATTACCGATGCGACGGAGAGGAGCAGCATCCCCCAGGGGACGATCGCGTCGGCCAGGATCTCCCGGGACAACACGATCTGCGGCACCTTGAGGAGTATCAAGGCCGGCAACGACACGTAGAGGGCGAACATGTTGAGGGTCTGCGCCGAGTCCTTGGGGAAGGCCTCGAGGCGGCGAAAGAGCATCCCCAGAAGTACGAACACCCCGATCAAGACGAAATTTTCCATTACTGCCAGTTTCTCCTGCCTAAGTGGCGCCGAGCGGGCCATGCCCGTCCTGCGCCGTCTGCCACGCCTATCCTATGACCCAGCCGATTGCCAAGCCTTTGCTGTAACACAGCCTTAACGCCGCCACAAGGAAAAGAACGTGATAAGCCGTGGCAGCCCGATGCCGCCGGGGAGTATACTCAGGTGAAGAGGGCATCATGACGGAGAAGGGGGGACCAAAACCGCAAAAGAGGAGGACCCGAATATGAGAGTGACAAAGATAGGCATCGTCGGATCGGGCAACATAGGTGGGAACTTGGGGGTCATGTTGGGCAAGGCAGGCTACGAGGTGTGCTTCAGTTCGCGGCACCCGGAAAACCTGCAGGATTTGGTGGCGGCCGCCGGGCCCGGGGCCCGTGCCGGGAGCGTAGCCGAAGCGATCGCCTTCGGTGACGTGGTACTGCTTTCCATACCGCTCAAGGCCTACCGGGAACTAGACAGCGAAACCAAGCAGGCCTTGCAAGGCAAAATCGTCATCGACACCTCCAACCCGTACCCCGAGCGGGACGGGGCGATGGCGGTGGAGGCGCGGCAGGATCCGGGAGGGATGGGGAGCGTGGTGGCACGTCTGCTTCCTGGAGCGAGGATCGTGCGGGCCTTCAACTCGGTCTATTTCGAGGACCTCAAGAAGACGGTGAACAAGAGAGGCGACACGATCGGCATTCCCATCGCCGCTGACGATCAGGAAGCGGTGCAGGTCGCGGTCGAACTGGCCCAAAGCGTCGGGCTGGACCCGGTCGTGGTAGGCGGGCTTACCACCTCCAGGCTCTTCGACGTCGGTACGTCGGTGTACGCGACCAGCGCCTCCGCATCGGAAATAAAAGCGAAGTTGAGAATAGAATAGATCCCCCAATCAGGAGCGGGGGAAGGCGTAGTTACTGCTACCGGCGCCTCCCCCGCTCTTTCCGCCCCTGCCCCTGGCCCAAAGCTCCCACATTTTCCCGCTTGACCGGCACCGAGTTGTCGGTAGTATTGGAAAAATCCAATAAAGCGAGAGGGGGAAAGCATGAGCGTCTCAGATAAATTCGAAATGAACCATGAGGAGATGGATGCACCGACATTTATCCTTTGGCTTGATGACGCTGCGACTTTGCAGGATGCGCATCCGAAGATAAGCACTCAAAAGGACCCGTGGGCTCCGGGATCGATTCAGTTCAGGGCGCACAAGGAGGTGATCTCAAAGGAGTGGGAGAGGGCCTCCGTCCTCAATGTGCCCAGTACCAGGGAATTGGAGGCAGCGATCGCGGCTGCGCTGGAGGATGTTAACATCAACGCCAACTACCTTGTACTGAGGGCAAGGCAAGACAAAGATGAAGCCTGGCTGCACAACAACGGTTATCAGCCCAAGGGAAAGGCGAAGAGGGTGTATGACAGGCCTGTCTCGGCCGCAGCCTTGGTTGCCAAAGCCAAGAATGGACCCGAGATTGGCGAAGTCACCCTTACTTGGGATAAAGACGCGGCGGCCGGTTCATACCAGTTGCAGGTTTGCAAAGGGCATCCGCAGGGGGATGAGTCGTATGCCGATTATGGCTTTCTGAAGAAGGTCCGGATCGTCATCGGCAATCTGGAAAGGGCATCGTGGTACCACTTCAGAGTCAGGAGCATCGGCCACAACCAAAATGGCCCCTGGAGTGAACCCGTCGGAATCATCGTGACATAAGCAGGAGACGTTGAACAAAAAGCGCCGGTCCCTCACAGCCGTGGGGGACCGGTTCCCGCCATCCACCTTCCTCGCCATCCATCCGCTGTACAACAAGCAAAAGCACAACCTGTAGTTACCGCCTCAGCACCGCTTGAGACTATGCTCCTCTCGGTCACTCGCCTATGCTTTTTCTGGAAAAGCTTCCATCGCTCGGCGAAAGCTTTCTCCGCATAACGAAAGGCATCCGCTGCTCGACAGAAGCTTTCTCCGCGCAACGGAAGGCATCCGTCGCTCAATGGAAGCTTTCTCCGCGCAACGGAAGGCATCCGTCGCTCAATGGAAGCTTTCTCCGCGCAACGGATAGCATCGGTCGCTCGACGGAAGCTTTCTCCGCGCAACGGATAGCATCGGTCGCTCGACGCAAGCTTTCTCCGCGCAACGGAAGGCATCCGTCGCTCAGCGGAAGCTTTCTCGGCGCAACGGAAGGTATCCGTTGCTCAACGGAAGCTTTCTCGGCGCAACGGAAGGTATCCGTTGCTCAACGGAAGCTTTCTCGGCGCAACGGAAGGTATCCGTTGCTCAACGGAAGCTTTCTCTGCGCAACGGAAGGTATCCGTCGCTCAACGGAAGCTTTCTCGGCGCAACGCAAGGCATCTGCCGCTCAGCGGAAGCTTTCTCTGCGCAACGGAAGGTATCCGTCGCTCGACGGAAGCTTTCTCTGCGCAACGGAAGGCATCGGTAGCCCGACGAGGGTTGAGATGGGCGTGTAAAGAATTCTGTGTAAATGGCTTTAGTTAAGTTTTAGCGACTTCGGCTTTGACATGGATGGAGTATCTCTATATATTGCGATTGATTTGTTCACGCAAATGAAAGTTGATATGTGAAAAGCAAACGCAGTTTTCCCCGTACTGTAAGGGAGGATGGCCAGTTTTCTGGCCATCCTCCCAATTGGCATGAATTCCTGCCACGACAGGAAGTAATTTGAACGAGTTGCTGCACTCGACAATCCTCAAACCATTGATGATTTGCTGATATGTGGAGGATGGCGACAATTTCCCACTAATATGTAGTTGAACTAAGCCGCTGCGCGGCAGCAAAAAGCAAAAGACGAACATGAAGTAGGTGGAAGCAAGGCAATAGTAGGCAGCCTCTGAGGAGGCTGTCTTTTTTATGACTATCCTTTCAAGGTACGGCATCAGGGCCGTAACCAACGAAAGGAGACAGTCATGACCGAGCTACGTAAAAGGATGATGGAGGATCTGCAACTCGCCGGTTACTCACCCAGGACCACCAGAAGTTACATCGACACGGTGCGGGTGCTGGCAAAGCATTACCACCGCTCGCCCGATCTGCTGACCGACGAGGAGATACGGGACTTTTTCGTCCACCTGGTCAGCGAGCGCAAGCTCTCCAGAAGTTCCATCACCGTCTATCTCTGCGGCATCAAGTTCTTCTTCGAAAAAACTCTGAAACGGAAATTACCGATTCTCGACATAGTACGACCGCGGCCTCAGAAGAGACTGCCGGTAGTGTTGTCGCAGGGCGAGGTGCAAAGCGTCCTGAAACGGGTGAAGCGTCCTGTCTACCGCATGGCGCTGACCATCATCTACGCCTGCGGGCTGCGCATCTCCGAGGGGATACGCCTAAAGACCAGCGATGTTGACGGCCAGCGCGGCCTGCTCAGGGTGCGAGCCGGCAAGGGCGGCAAAGACCGTCTTGTGCCGTTGCATAGCCACCCGCTGGAGCTTTTGCGGTCCTATTACCGGGCGCACGGCAAAGGCTCTCCCTTCCTGTTCCCCCAAAAGAAGGCACACATAGCTGCCGACTCTTTGCAGAAGGTTTTCAGGGCGGCGCTCAAGGAGAGCGGCGTCGACAAGCCCGCGACGGTCCACACCCTGCGCCATTCCTATGCCACCCACCTGGTTGAAAACGGCCTCGACATTGGCACCATCAAGGAAATCCTCGGTCATACCAGCATCGTCACCACCAACATCTACACGCACCTTACGGAGAGGATCACCGCGCGCATCCATGTCAGCCTCGACGGGATGATGACCGGCCTGCAACAGTGACCACCCTAGCCGACATCGTCGCCGCCCACGGCAGCGCCTACCTGGCCGAGTTCGGAGCAAAGCTCCTTCCCAGCCATCGCCGAGCGCTCACCGACATTGCCGCCTGCCGCACCGAGTTTATGGGAGGTCACGTTTCCCGGTGCGAAGGGTGCGGCCATCAGCAGTACATCTACCACTCGTGCAGGAACCGGAGCTGTCCCAAGTGCCACGGAGCGGAAACCGGAGTCTGGCTGGAGAAACGGGAAGCCGAGTTGCTGCCGGTGAGGTACTTCCACCTCGTGTTCACCCTGCCAGCAGAACTGCGGGACCCGGTGCGCAGGAACCAGAAAATCATGTACGGCATCCTCATGCAGACTGCCGCTGAGACCCTGGCGCGGATGGGACTCGATTCGAGGTTCGTCGGTGGAAAGCTGGGGATGCTGGCTGTGTTGCACACCTGGACGCGGGCGCTGGAGCACCACCCGCACGTTCACATGCTGGTACCGGCCGGGGCGCTTGACCATGAAGGCAACTGGCGGCAATCCCGAAAGAAGTTTCTCGTGCCAGTGAAGGCCCTGTCTCGGTTGTTCCGGGCTCGGTTCATGAAGCTGGCGCGGAAGGCGCTGCCAAACGAGACGTTTCCGCCGGAGGTCTGGCAGAAGGAATGGGTGGTCTTCTGCCGGCCGACCTTCAACCGGGCGAAAAAGGTGCTCCGCTACCTCGGGCGCTACGTGCACCGGATCGCCATCACAAACAACCGCATCGTCTGCCTAAAGAGCGGCCAAGTCACCTTCCGCTACCAGCATAGCGGCACCGGTCAGTGGAAGACCATGATTTTGCCGGCACAAGAGTTCCTGCGGCGCTATCTGCAACACGTCCTGCCGCAAGGCTTCCACAAGGTGCGCTACTACGGACTGTTGAGCCTGGCAAACCGAGATACGCTGAAGCGGTTGCAGTTGCTGCTGGAGCCAAGGCACCCCCGGATACGGGAAGAAGATCCGGTAACCACGCCGGACTCGTCCGCCGCATGCCCATGCTGCGCGGGGTTGATGGTTGTTATCGGCTGGATCCCCAGATCGAGGAGCCCACCGAGAGGCGGGTGATCTTAACCGGAAAGGTGAAACGGAACCAGCGCGTGGAAGTATCAGGTGCATCCCTATCGGTGTGTCCGGGGTGGTAGAAAATTGTCTTAAGTTGCCGGAAAATTATCCCTGATCGTTGAGGTAAAGGCATAGAGCCCGCTCCCTCTGTGACAATGGTTGTTGAAATCCTCTCATAAAGCCCGTATTATCCACACACCTAAAACCGAAAACCGGCGTTAAAAATACAGATGGCCAGAGGGCAGCGGCTTCGTTCAACCAAAGTTTACGCGGCGGCTGCGCGCCGCATAAACTCTGACTCGTTAGGTGTAAAAATGAGTGATGCCGAGCAATTAAACGCAAAGGTTCTTTTTCGAGTGTTCAACGATGATGGAACCGCAGAAGTAGAGACTTTGTGGGCAACAAAGCTGGATGGAGATAATTACCGGCTCGAAAATTCTCCGTTTTATGCCTACGGGGTCTCCTGGCAAGACATAATATTTGCTCCCTTCGATCAAGATGAAGGTTTCCCAAGTTTTCAAAGCGTCGTTACAAAATCAGGGCACCGCACAGTTCGTGTCGTCTTCCAATCACCGGTCGAAGATGGAAATAACACACAACAAATACTACAGACACTAGTGGATCTGGGATGCACCTATGAAGGTGCTAACAATAGTTATGTAGCCGTTGACGTTCCCCCGACATCTGATTTTGAGGCAGTTTGTAATTTTCTGACTGAGCGAGCTGCTACTTGGGAACATGCAGATCCTACTTATAGCAGTCTTTACCCAAGCCACACCTAACAATCGGGTGGAGCAGTCGCAAAAATCTGCGCTGCTCACCCTTGAGACGTTGGGCAGAAGATGGATCGGCTACGGTAAAAACACCGGAAGCAAAAGTAACTGAAAGAATTAGCTTGCGAGGCGGTTGATGGAAGTCATGCGCACGATGGATGATTACTGGAAACACTTGAGGAATCACGTTGACGCTGCGTCTGAAGAAAGCGACAAGTTGTTAGATATTTTTAATGTCAATGGCAATATGAAAAAACGCCGGTCATTACTGGTAGCGGCTCACCTCGATAAACGCATCGACTTCTTGACGGTGCTAGGTGAGACACAAAGAGCTGTAGAGCTAGCAACTCTTTGCATGGAATATATCGTTGATGCTGAAAGCAACGACAACAGAAATACAAGTACTGGGATGTTATCAGAAATAGAAGCTTCATTTTTAAGAAAAGCTCTTAAATACCGTTTTAATTGGACAATAAACGGGAAAGACAATGAACTGCTAGCCCAAGATGCCCTATTGATACTTGAGAAAATAGTTGAGAATAAAGTGGCAAAGAAGAACTCCAAGTTCCTTCAAACTGACTTGCTTGCATGCGTTGACCTTTCACTCAAATCTGGTGATTTCGGTAAGGCTGAGAGATATATCACGATGGCAACAGCAAAGATTAAACCTAAAGGCGATGCTGATTTCATATTTGAAGAGCCACTTTTTCTTCAGTTTATTATCACAAGCAAGTTGAACGGCCTAAATGATGAGATAAAGAAACATTTTTGTAACTTTTTCAAAATAATTTCATCTGACATTGATGCGTTTAAAAAATATGGGCTCGTCCGTGCTGCTGACATAGCTCTTATTTACTTCAAATACTTTAAGTACAACCATGTTGACAACCCATCACGCACCAACGTCCTCCAAAGCGTAAGATATGGGATATAGAGTGCCTTTCGATAAAGCTCAACCAATCGCGGCAGAGTAAAAGGGGACAGGGGAGAGCCCAACAACGTCCTTAGACACGGACGGCTAACGCCGCCGGTCAAGGCCGCCCCCGTTATGCAGCAGATACAGATAAAACGGAGAATCCAACGTGGAACTTAAAGACTTCATCTCTGAAACCCTTTCTCAGCTCATCGAAGGTGTCATTGACGCGCAAACCAAAGTAATGAAACCTGGCAGTAGCGGCGGAAGAGTCAGCCCTCATGTAAGAACCCCAGATGTTAAATCATTGTACGGTGTAACCAATGATAATCTGCCCGTAATTTTCGTAGACTTCGATATCTCAGTTGAAGCCCAAGAAGGCAAAGGAACAAAAGGCGGTATAGGTGTTGTTGCAGGGATGTTTACCCTTGGCTCACAAGGTGAAAGTAAAGAAAATGTGCAAACATCCAATAAAATCAGATTTAAGATTCCTGTCGCATTGCCGCTGCAACCTTATAAAGAAGATTAAGATTAGAGTCATAAGTATTTCATATATTCTGTTTTCACATAAGAAAGAACGGCATCAAAATCCATATGAACCCAATTTGCACGGTAATGCTCCAGAACCTTGTCAATATTTGACGGCTAACGCCGCCGGTCATGGCCGATCCCGTTGGTCGCCCTGAATGAAGGCCAGAGCCGAAGGTATAGCCAGATGAATACAGCACTATCGATAACGCTGGAGAAAACTTATGACCTCAAAACACACGACAGATCGATCTCAACCGCTCCAAACCGCGACAGATGTCTATCGGAGTCTTCGTGACGAAGGTTTGATGCTACGCCGAGACGGCACCGGCCGCGACGATGCACTCTGGGCCGAACTCGTGTCCCAATTGGGATTCGATCCTGACATTACCGATCTTCCCCGCGAACTTGAATCTAAGAATATTACTGTCGAAGAGTTCGTCCGTGTATTCCTCACTTGCTTCGAACCATTTGCCGTCATGATGGCTGATATATGCATCTTCATGGAGAGGCATGGGGCTGTCCGATCCTATCATAGCCTTGCGATCAGCTACCAGTTTTCCGAAGATGACAAGGCCATGAAGTTCACCCTTTCTCACTTCCAAGAATTCTGGCGTTCCTATCACAAAATTTACGAACGCGTCGTATACCAAGTCTGGTCGCTTTGGGAACTCCGCTCTTATATAAAAGACTTAGCAAAGCATATTAACGCCTATCCTCTCCCCGCCCCCGAGTCAGAATGCGCAATCCCACAATGGCAGCCAGGACAATCAGTTCCTATCGAATTACAATCAGATGAGGCAGTATCCGCGCACGCGAATATATTGCACGATCTTTGGGAATCCGTTCAGAGAAGCATCAGACAGTCTGCTCAAGGAAATGAGCCACCTCGATCACCTTTTGTTGCAAGTGATAACAATATACATGAAGGAACAAGTCGCATCTTCCGTAACCAAGAGCTGTCTCTTCGTCCGCCATCCGAAAAGGACCTGGCCGAACTCCTGGAGCACCTGACCGCTGGCCATGAACACTTGGCAAAAGCGAGTTGGTTGCTTTCCAAGGATGTCAAGGTTCCCGAGTTTTCTGCAACGTACGAGTATGGTAAGCCCAACTCACTTTCTGCGATCCTAGAACAGTATAAGGATCTTCCGACGCTTGAGCGTCTCGTGGAAAGTCTTGCAGAGGAGATACATTCCATTCTCCGGCTACCTGCATGGAGGCATCGGTGGCAGCTTTATCAGGTTTGGGTCGGTTTATCTGTGCTGGATTTACTCCGAGAGCAGGAACTGAAGTTCGTTGTGCATGCACCAGACGGCAAGCTCGAACTGTATGAGCATCATCCAGCACACATCGCGGACTTGAGGGAGTGCGACAGTTTCATATCGTTTTGGGCAGAACTGCAAACGGTGGTGACGGGAGACTCTGGCTCGGTTCAGAGTATCCGACCTGACTATCGGCTCGCCCGATCCCCTTTTACTATGCCCAAAAGCACTCTCCTAATCGTTGAAGCAAAACAGCGGATATCTATGACGTCATTGCAATTGCAAGGGCTTTATGAGCGGTATCGTGCCGGATGTCCAGAAGGTGCGTTGATCTTTGTAAATTACGATGACTTCCCTCTTAGCAATGAGTTGGTAGGCCTGGATGATACGTATTTCATCTCTCGCTTTAGACCAGGGGAGCCGTGCGCCATCGACAACGTCCGCAACGCTTTAGGTGGTGCTGCGAGAATGCTGGTGCAAGAGCAAAAACATATAGCGGCACAGAGGAAGGCGGAGGAGCAGGAGAAGTTTGAGAAGCTTGTCGAATCAGCAGCTGCAAGATTGAGTGGGCTGGAGTTCATTGGAGGTTTGCATCCTGCACACAAAGACGAGACGGTTGGTGCCATCATACTGGACTTCCGAAGTGCATCCAAATGTCTATTCTCTGGCAGCGATTCAAGCGTCAGAAGCCATGTAATACAGTACCTGCGTGCGAACCCACTCGCGCAAGTATGGCTTGCCGGTGCAAACCGCCCACCAGTATTGGCATGTCACTTCAATTATGACAAGGACCGGAATGGGTTCGATAAGAAAGAGTGTAATTTGATCAAGTTGGTTGGAGAACTCAAGTCTGTTGTTCAAGGCTTGATTGTTGTGTTTGGATACTCGTCAGCGGTGAGTGGTTTAAGTGGTTCCGGGGTAATTACAGAAGGGTACTCTGACTAACGTTTTTAACCAGAAAGTACACCGCAGCTGAGGGTCTCAGCATTGACAAGATATGGGAATTCCCAACCAGGCAAATGGACACCGACCGCCCAAAAAGCCGGGCGGGCGGGTCATTTCCCGAGCCGTTGGTCAAAAAAGTAAAATATGACCGATCAAGAGCTTATTCCAATTCTTGAGAAGCTGAAAAATATTATGATATCTGTTGCTACCGGTGGGCAACGTATTCAAGTTGTTAACCAAGAGTATCTAGCCTCCTATCAAGATGCTGACGTTGCTATAAAGAGTCGCGGCATTGAAAATCCCAATCCGTATTCAGATCTGTGGGAATGGTATGGTCGATGGAGCAGCGGCGACCTACCGACCTATCAATCGCGGCGACTATTTCTATCTGAATTATACGCCCCGCTGTTGAAAGAACTTCGAGATAGGGCTGCAGGTGACCCACCGAAACTAATTGAAGAAACAACCGGCTGGCCAAAAGTTGATAGAACAATAGGCGAAGCCAGAATGCGACTTGCAGAAGCAGAAAATGAGGAGCAATTCCAGGCTGTCGGCCTTCTATGCCGTGAGGCTCTGATTTCGTTGGCGCAAAGTGTATTCGATCCACATGTCCATAAATGCGAAGATGGAGTCACGCCAAGTGAAACAGACGCAAAGAGGATGTTAAGCGGTTATATATCCTCCACTCTCGAAGGGAGGTCGAACGAAGTATCGCGAAAACATGCAAGAGCTGCCTATGATTTAGCAGTTGAGCTTCAACACCGAAGAACGGCAGATTTCAGACAGGCAGCACTTTGCGTTGAAGCAACCACATCTGTCATAAATGTAATGGCTATTATCTCAGGAAGACGCGACCCCTGTCCATTTTGAGAGGATATCTAGGCATTCACACCACCTGAGGTTCAAAGGACAAAGCACGACCCAACCCTTATCAGGCCCCCGTCTGTCAATAGGCAAAATGGTGCCCTAACGATTTGAAGTCGCCTTTTTAGAAGAATCGTATTCCCTGGTAACAGCCGCTCTGTCTTTATTTCTCAAACTGGGTCGGGCCCCTTTCCACTCGGTGGAAGGTCCTGCACCAAACACTTATCGAAGCTCCCATCGCTGCAGGTATTGCTTTGCAGCGACTGCGAAGTCGTTATCTTCGCGACTTA